>NZ_JBKQGY010000001.1:0-1676264 GCF_050487225.1 Paenalcaligenes sp. Me131 | reverse complement strand
GCCTTTGTGATCGCCGTGTGGGTATACAAAGACGTTAAGCTTAAAGACGTACGCAAGATTGTGTTGGAGTCTGCCGCGATGAGCGCGATGTTGCTGTATATCATTACCAACGCGGTGATGTTTGCCTGCATCTTGACCTCTGAGCAAATTCCACAAGACATTGCTGCGTGGATTGTTGATCAAGGTATGGGCTTGGTAGCGTTCTTGCTGTTTGTGAACGTGCTGCTGTTGATCATCGGTATGGTGATGGAGCCTTCTGGCCTGATTCTGATCATGGCACCTATTCTGTTCCCAGTAGCGATGAAGCTGGGTATGGACCCTGTGCACTTCGGGATTATGCTGGTGGTGAACATGGAGATCGGCTTAGCAACGCCGCCGGTGGGGTTAAACCTCTATGTGGCGTCGAGTATATCGAAGCTAGGGTTAACCGAGGTGACCAAGTCCACCATTCCATGGCTGCTTACAGGGCTGACCTTCTTGATGATTATTACCTTCATCCCAGAAGTGACCTTGTGGTTCCCACGTCTGACCGGATGGCTATAGCGATCTAGATATAGCGGTTATGGCTTGAAACAAACAAGACCTGGTTGGTGTCTGTCACCGCCAGGTCTTGTTGTATCATGTAGACGAGTGATGCAGTGTTATGAGGCTGTCTACGAGATTGTCATGCAGAATACGGCATCATATTAGTGAGCGGCATAGCCGTAGTTTTTTGCAGGTTTATGAGGTGGAGAAACCATGACAATTAAAGTTGGTGACAAAGTACCTAACGCCACATTGGCTGAATACGTACACACAGCGACAGACACATGCGCGCTGGGTCCTAATAGCTTTCAGGTAACAGATGCTGTAGCAGGCAAGAAAATTGTACTGTTTGCAGTACCTGGTGCATTTACACCTACTTGCTCTGAGCAACACTTGCCAGGCTTTATTGCCAAAGCAGCCGAGTTCAAAGCTAAAGGCGTAGACGAAATCTGGTGCGTAGCCGTTAACGATGCATTCGTAATGGGCGCATGGGCTAAGGATCAAAAAGCTGACGGCAAAGTGCGCTTGTTGGCAGATGGCAGTGGCGACTGGACCGCTAAACTGGGTCTAGAGTTGGATCTGACCGCTAAAGGTTTGGGCGTACGTTCACGTCGTTACTCCGCATTGCTGGAAGACGGTGTAGTTAAAGTTCTGAACCTAGAAGATGGTGGTGGCTACGAACGTAGCGATGCCGAAACGCTGTTGAAACAGCTATAGGGCAGACAGTTTTCTCCTCGGTGTTGCGTTACACCAAGGGTGAGAAAAGAAGTAAATCTGCCGGCCTTTGGGTCGGCAATTTTTTAGAAAATGGACCGTGGCATGGTAGGCTCTGTAGGCGCGTTTTTTTCCTTGTATCTGGCAACGTTGGTATTGTTAACAGGCTCTGGCTTGTTCAATACCTTTATTGGTTTGCGACTGTCAGAACAATCCGTCTCTGAGGTGTGGATTGGTGGATTGATTGCCGCGTACTACTTCGGTTTGGTGGTAGGCGCTAGGGCAGGCCACCGATTGATCATTGGGGTAGGGCACATACGTGCTTATGCTGCCAGTGCAGCGATGTTGACGGTCTGTATTCTGGCACAAATACTCGTAGATAATATGTGGTTATGGCTGGGGCTGCGCTTTTTAGCGGGTGCCGCCATGGTGACCCAGTACATGGGTATTGAAAGTTGGTTAAACGAACAAACCGATAATGAAAAGCGCGGTGTGGTTTTTGCCTTTTACATGCTGATGTCCAGTCTAGGGACTGTATTAGGGCAAGTGGTGCTGACCTTATTCCCCGAGCTGGATTACAAACCATTGGTGTTCGTCGCTATCTGTTCGGTGTTTAGTTTGGTGCCTATTGCACTGACTAGACGCATGAGTCCGGCCTTGCAGGTGCCTGCCCCCATTAATGCCCGTTATTACCTTGAGCGTGTTCCCATGTCGATGGTGGTGCTCTTTGTGTCGGGCATGATTACCGGTTCTTTCTATGGCTTGGCACCCGTGTATGGGGTGCGCATAGGCCTAGGTAATGATGAGGCCGCTCTGTTTGTGGCGGTATCGGTAGCGGCAGGTGTATTGGCACAGTGGCCGGTGGGGTGGTTGGCAGATAGGTTTAATCGAGTGGTGTTGATACGTATTAACGCCGTGACCTTAACCGTATTAGCTATTCCACTATGGGGATGGCTGGATATCCCCTTTCAGGTGCTGTTAGGGTTGGGGGCTGCCATTGGTGTTTTGCAGTTCACCTTGTATCCACTGGGTACGGCGTTGGCGAACGATAACGTAGACCCTGAACGTCGGGTGGGTCTGAGTGCCATTTTGTATATTATGTATGGCTTAGGCGCCTGTATTGGCCCCTTAATGGTGGGGGTACTGATGAATACCGTCAGCAGCGCATTGTTCTATGTGTTTGTGGCTGCCTGCAGTGTGTCGTTGGTATTGGTGGTTCGTCCACAGAAGGTCACTGGTCAGCATTTAAGCCCTGATGCGCCCACTGAGTTTGTGCCTATGCCTGAATCAAGTGTGGCGGCAGTGCTAGACCCTAGGGTGGATATCAGCAGTGATATTTCTCACGACCCGGTCATCGAAGAAGATGGCCCCGAGCTGGATGAGTTCACCCCGCCGGAGCCGGATGCTGCACTTAACGGGGAAACAGCAGCAGAATCGACGCCACCGCCAAAATAATCCCGACAATATTTAGCCAAGATAGCTTTTCTCTAAAGAATCCTGCCCCAATTAAGGTGCCTAGGCTGATGACACCAATGTTCATCGCTGAAAATACGAGGGTAGGGTTCTCGGCATAATGCTGATGGGCGCGTATGTAGAAGTAAATATTGCTGAAATTCAGCACGCCCAACAAAATGCCTGATAACAAACTGCGGCGGGACCAGCGTGTGCGTTGTAGCAATAACCATGTCAGCATGACTACCCCGGCAATGGCAAAGCTCACTACCAAGCTGCCTGCAAACTGGGCACCTGCTTTAGATAACTGTTTAAACAGAATATCAATGACCCCATAACCTAGCCACACGATCAGTAACCAGAGGGTGCCGTGTTGGCTGGTGTGTTGGGGGGAGGTAGAGGCAGTGGTAGAAGCCTTGGAGCGGGACAACAAACACAGCAAAGCCACTAAGGCCAAGGCAATGCCGTAACCTTTATAGCCGGTGACGGACTCACCAAAAATGAAGACAGCGGCTAATAGCGGTATGAGCAAAGACAGGCGTTGTGCGGCATCGCTACGCACAATACCTGCCTGTTCTACCGCCTTACCCATGATTAAAAACACACTGGGTAATAAAACACCTAAACTTCCTAGCACCCAAAATGACGTATTGCCTGCCAATACACTCATAGGGTCAGGGCGTAACAGCAACACGCATAGGGTGATAGCTGTCAGGTAGTTAATAACCACAGCCTGACCTATATCCAGCTGGTAACGGCGTGCCAACTTAAAAAGAATTGAAACGCCTACGCTGCAGGCAATGCTGATAAGAAGTAGATGCATGGTGGTAAGGGATTACAAGGCTTCTAACACTGCTTGTGGGCCTGGGGTAGGCTCTACGGCGTGTGCGTCATGGGGTTGGGTGTAGCAATGGCTGTTTAGGCCTAAGGAGTGCAGCAGTTGCTTATCAGCCATGAACTGTGGGTTCTCGGTGGTGAGCAATTGATCGCCATAAAAAATAGAGTTCGCACCCGCCATAAAGCATAAGGTTTGCATGGTGTCGCTCATGCTAGAGCGGCCGGCAGACAAACGCACCGCTGCAGTGGGCATGGTGATACGGGCAATAGCGATAGTGCGTACGAATTCTAAATCATCCAACGCGGCATTATTGGCCATAGGTGTGCCAGGAATGGGCGCAAGTTGGTTGATGGGTACAGACTCAGGATAGGGGTTGCGATTGGCTAATTGAGCAATCAGCGCCGCCCGCTGTTCTCGGGATTCACCCAGCCCTACAATGCCACCGCTACAGGTATTCAAGCCTGCGGCCTGTACTCTATCTAGGGTATCTAACCTATCTTGATAGCTACGCGTGGTGATGATCTTGCTGTAGTAGTCTTCTGAGGTGTCTAAGTTGTGGTTGTAGTAATCCAAACCACCTTCTTTAAGCCGTTCTGCTTGGCCTGGTTTCAGCATGCCCAAGGTCACACAGCTCTCCATACCTAAGGATTTCACGGCTTGGATCAGCTCAATCACTTTATCCAGTTGCGCCTCACTCGGTGAGCGCCAGGCCGCACCCATACAAAAACGAGTCGCACCATTGGCTTTGGCATTCAAGGCAGCCTCAATCACTGCCTCTTTATCTAGCAGTTTCTCTGCCTGAACTCCGGTATTGTATTTGGAGGATTGGGAACAGTATGAGCAGTCCTCAGGGCAGCCACCAGTTTTGATAGAAAGCAAGCTAGAGAGCTGTATACGATTGGCATCGTGGTGTTGTCTATGTACAGTTTGAGCTTGCCAAACTAAGTCCATAAAGGGTTGTTCGTACAGAGCTAATACAGCTTTGACGGACCAGGGGGCGATATGAAGAGTGGTCATGCCAAATCTCCTTGAAAACGGAGATCTCACTATAGGCAAGTGTGTGACAAATTAAAGGTGATGAATGGCTGTAAATGTGTCATTGAAAAAGCGTAGGAAGCAGAAAATAAAGATAAATATGCATTTTTTACGCTTTACTTCGCTCTATTGGCGTTAATTTTAGTTACATATAATAATGTAAGTAAATATTACTCATAGTGTGTGGATAGCGTGATAGGGCAAAATATCCAGTAAATGGGGTAATGTTAGTAGCCTAGGTGTAGCGCTGGCTGGTGCTCAAATAATAACGGGAGAATGGCATGCTCAATCTAGTAGTAACGCCTGTGGATGCAGGGATAGATGTTCCGCGCCAGATCTCTGTACGTGGAGCGGTTCCGGGTGAGAAGGTCGCTATCAGTGCCTCGACGGTAAGGCAGGGCGTGCGCTGGACTAGTTATGCAGAGTTTGTGGCGGATGACCGGGGGTGCGTAGAGCTAGCGAAGCAAGTGCCTGACTCCGAGGACAGTACGTATGATGTGGCTGACGCGATGGGGTTGATCTGGTCGCAATTACCGCAGGTAGACACCGCGCGAGAAGTCTTTAACCAGTCGGTGTTTGATCCGCTGGTAACCACCATAGGGGTGCGCAGTGGTGTGAATGATGTCAGCACTACCTTAATACAGCGTGTTGCTACAGCAGGAGTGACGCGAATCGAGGTAGAAGAAGACGGTGTGTACGGCGTATTGTTTCTGCCTGAGCGTGCTGCTTCTTGTCCGGCGATCATGGTGCTGGGCGGTTCAGAGGGTGGCGTGCAAGAGCATCAGGCTGCTTTGTATGCGTCACACGGTTATGCGGCATTGGCGTTGGGTTACTTTAGAGTGCCAGGGCGGTCAGACTATATTTCGCATACTGATCTAGAGTATTTTCAGCAGGCACTCGCGTGGTTGCGTATGCGAGTACAACCCCTGAACGATTTTGTGGCTATCAGTGGTTTTTCCAGAGGGGCTGAGCTTGCCTTGTTGTTGGCCGCTACCTATCCCCAAGCGGTGTCAGCAGTGATTGCGTTTGCGCCCAGTGCGTTTGTGCACAGTTCACAGAGTGCGGCAGACCCAGACGAAGGCAGAGAAGCGCCGGCGTGGTTTGTGCAGGGCGAGCCATTGTGCCATCTTTGGCAAAATAATAGACATGCTTCGTGGGAGGCGTTTGACAGTAGCGTGCCTCACAGGCATGAGTTGGCGATACAGACAGCGCTGCAAGATATTGCTGCAATGGATGCAGCGCGCATTCCTGTGGAGCATATACAAGGGCCTGTGCTGTTGCTATCGGGTACGGATGATGGTGTGTGGCCTGCTAGTCGGTTTTGTCAGATGGTCGTAGATCGTTTGGCGGCCAGAGCTGAGCCTGCACTGGTGCAGTGGATTAACACGCCACATGCCGGCCATGCCATACGTTTCCCGTATGTGCCAACGTCGCAATCTACGTATTTGCACCCAATTTCTAGGCTGTTATGCACAACGGGTGGGCAACCTTATGCTGATGCGTGGGCTGGCCGTGAGTCGTGGTCTGCTGTTTTAGCGTTTCTGCGTACTGTGAGCCGATAACGGTGGTACAACGAAATACAGCCCTTCATCATGAAGGGCTGTATTTCGTTTGAGCGGCAAACACTCAAGGGCGATTAGGCAAATACGTAGAAGCGTTCAGCATCATCCATGAAAGTTTTGTCGCCAATCTCTTGTTCGTGAGAACCGAATGGCATTTGTGCGCGCAGTTTCCATGATGCGGGCAAATTCCATTCTTTAGCAGCAGCTTCGTCTGGCAGCGGGTTGTAGTGTTGCAAGCTGGCTCCAATATCGGCTTCGGCTAATGCGGTCCACACGGCCAATTGAGCCATACCACTAGCTTGCTCAGACCAGATAGGGAAGTTGTCTGCGTAGGCTGCAAACTTCTCTTGCAAGCCACGTACGGTGTCTTGGTCTTCATAGAACAACACTGTACCAGCGCCAGCGGCGAAGCTATTGATTTTGGCTTCGGTAGGAGCGAAAGATTCGGCGGGAACAATACGGCGCAATTCAGCTTTGACGATTTCCCAGAATTTCTCGCTTTCTTTGCCAAACAAAATCACAGCGCGGGAGCTTTGTGAGTTGAAAGAAGAAGGCGACAGACGAATCGCGTCTTGAATCAGGGTAGTCACTTCAGCTTGGGACATAGGCAGTGTTTTGCCCAAAGCGTATTGTGTACGACGATTTTTTAGTGCGGCAAGGTAGGTGTTGCTCATGGTTGTGTTCCTGTTTGAGTGTTGGGTCAAAAATAGCGGGTAATAATAACGGTTAATTCACAGCAGGTGCATCTACAAATACCAACTCAGCATCTTCTATGGCTGTGATACGTACGGTAGATTCTTGGTGAATAGCCGCCCCGTCTCTGGCGTTCAGAATTAGGTTGTCATTCACTTTCACCTGACCGCTGGCAGGTACTAAGTAGCCATACCGTTCTGGTGATGCAAAGTCATAATCAATGCTTTCACCAGCTTTGAGGGTGGCGCCTAATACGCGAGCATTGGTGCGTATGGGTAGGGCATCACCATCTTCGGCAAAGCCGCTGGCGAGCGCCACAAAACGGTTAGCGCGATCATCTTTAGGAAATGGTCTGGCACCCCATGATGGGGCTACCCCGCGTTGGGTGGGCAGAATCCAAATCTGGAAGATGCGCGTGGTGTCTGGCTCCAAGTTGTACTCAGAGTGCACAATGCCGTTGCCTGCGCTCATGACTTGTACATCACCTGCTTCGGTGCGGCCTTGGTTGCCTAGGCTATCTTGGTGTGTGATAGCGCCTTCACGCACATAGGTAATGATTTCCATGTCAGCGTGAGGGTGCGGCGGAAAGCCGGTGCCCGATTCGATGGTATCATCGTTCCACACACGTAGAGCGCCCCAGTGCATACGTTTAGGGTTGTGGTATTCAGCAAAGGAAAAGTGATGTTTGGCGTCTAGCCAGCCGTGGTGTGCGCCACCTAAGCTAGTAAAAGGACGATGTTCAATCATGGCTGCTCCTTGTCAGAACAATCTTTATCATGTGTCTAGTGTACGAGTCGCCACCTCTGCTGAGAATCCAAAATCAGGAATAGCATCCTTTCCATTTTTGATGTGATCTCTACAATAAGTGACGCTATACGTGAACTTTTTGCTGTGAGCTAAATGAGAAAACTACCAGATCTTGAGGCGTGGGCTATCTTTGCTACCGTGGCTTCCACCGGTTCGTTTGCGCGCGCAGCTGAAGAGTTGTCGTTATCGCCTGCTACGGTCTCCAAAGCTATTACTCGCTTAGAGCAGCGCATGAAAACCATGCTGTTTCACCGTACATCGCGCAGTATGTCGCTTACTGAAAGTGGGCATGTGGCCTTAGAGCGTGCGACGCGTATTTTGGAAGAGGGCGAAGCTGTAGAGGCCGAAATCACCGAACAGTCACAAAGCCTGCGCGGCATGATACGAGTGTCTGCGCCCATGTCTTTTGGTCTAACAAGTTTGGCGCCGTTATTGCCAGCTTTTCTCAAGGCGAACCCAGAGGTAGAGCTAGATATACAGTTCAATGATGAGCATGTAGATTTGGTGGCTGAGGGCTTTGATCTGGCTGTGCGTATTTCTAACCTCGTGGATTCCAGTTTGTTGGTGCGCAATATTTGCAAAGTACGTATTTTGTTAATGGGGGCGCCATCATATTTGAAAGAGTACGGCGAGCCCAAACACCCTATGGAGTTAGCGCATCACAAGGCCTTGCTCTATACCTACTCCAAAGCGGGCATGAGCTGGCGTTTTAAGCATCCAGTAAAAGGTGAGTTTGTGCAGCATTTACCGCCGGTGTCGCTGCGTGCTAATAATTCGGACGGATTGCAGCCTGCGCTGTTAGAGGGGTTGGGGTTGGCCTTGTTGCCAGATTTCTTGGTGTGGAAGCACCTACAAAGCGGTGCGTTACGCCATGTGATGCAAGACTGGGAGGCGGAGTCTGTCTCGTTGTCATTGGTCACGCCGCCAGGGCGCAAGCGACCCATGCGGGTGCAAGCTTTTATGGATTATTTGGCAAGTAGCTTGGCACAGGCGCCGTGGGTGCGGGCTGAGTAATTACCAGCTCAGGAGGTTATGGTGTCCAGACATGCATTTAGCATAAAGCGCATCGCTGATTTGGGTATTGAGATTGTCGAGGCAGAGAGCGGTCGGCATTTTGCTAAGCATGTGCATGAGCATTACGGTATAGGAATGCTTATTCAGGGCGCGCAGCGTTCCTCAAGTGGTAGGGGGCAAGTTGAGGCGACTGCGGGTGATTTGATTTCTGTGAATCCTGCTGAGGTGCATGATGGTATGCCTATAGGGGATGTGCGTAGGTGGCACATGCTGTACTTTGATCCGGCGATTATTGCTGCGCAATTTTCAGAGATAACGGCAGACACCGGGTTTAGCTGGCATGAGTTCGCGTACCCAGTCTTAACCCGGCCCTATGCGGCGGAAATATTTAGTGCCTTGTATAGCGGCCTAACCAAACAGGTTCTGCATCCAACTCCTTTGGCTCTGGAAGAGCGTTTGCTTTTGTTGCTGGAGTTCTTTGTAGATAGGCCTATCCCCGCTTCGCCGCGATTGGGTGGTGCGGCTTCTAAAGCACAAAGCATGATTGATGATAATCCTCTAGCTGAACTGTCTTTGGAGCAGTTGGCGGGTGAGGCAGGCTTAAGTCGTTTTCAATTAGTGCGTGCTTTTTCTAGACTGACGGGCTTAACGCCACATGCTTATGTGGTGCAGAAACGGGTGCATTTGGCCAAGCAGTTAATTGGTAAGGGTGTGGCGTTGGCCGAGGCCTCGTATGCCAGTGGCTTTTCAGATCAAAGTCATATGACACGGCATTTTGTACGCAGCTTTGGGTTTTCACCGGGTTTATATGCACGGCACTGTTCGTAGCGCGGCTGCAATTTCGTCCAAGATACGCTGAACACATACTGAGATAGTTAGGCCTTCATTGTGATGGAGGCTTTTTTATGAGTATGGAGTTTGTGCTGACTTCGTTAATGATTATTGTGTCGCCAGGGATTGGCGTGATCTATACGATTGCGGCGGGGTTATCGGGCGGTTTGCGTGCCAGCATGGTGGCAGCCCTAGGTTGTACTTTAGGGATTGTTCCGCATGTGTTGGTGGCAATAAGCGGATTGGCTGTGGTGCTGCATACTAGTGCAATGGCATTTCAACTGCTTAAGTATGTGGGAGTGGGGTATTTGATCTATATGGCCATAGCTATGTTGCGAGCACAGGGCGCATTGCGTTTCGAAGGTGCACCAGTGGAGCGGTCAAACAAAGGTGTGATTCTTTCCGCTGTTTTGATTAATCTGCTGAATCCCAAGTTATCGATTTTCTTTTTTGCTTTCTTGCCGCAGTTTGTGCGTGTGGATGCGGCAATGCCTATGAACCAAATGCTATGGCTAAGTGCTGTGTTTATGCTGATGTCGCAGTTGGTTTTTATGCTGTATGGTGCGTGTGCAGTGAGCGTGAGGCGCTATGTCATTACCAATGTGCGAGTGCAATTATGGATGCGACGCGTATTCGGTGCTGCTTTCTTGGGGCTTTCGGTGCAGTTGGCGTTGATGCAGCGATAAAGAATATGATGTTGCTGGCTTGGGGGAAGGCAGGATCACCAGAGGCGATCAAGATAGTGCACAGGAAAAGAAAAAAGCCTTTGATTTCTCAAAGGCTTTTTAAATTCTTGGCGGAGCGGACGGGACTCGAACCCGCGACCCCCGGCGTGACAGGCCGGTATTCTAACCAACTGAACTACCGCTCCAGCAGTAGTGTTTTTAAAGCATTGCCAAAATAAGCTTTGGCGTCCCCACGGGGATTCGAACCCCGGTACCTACCGTGAAAGGGTAGTGTCCTAGGCCTCTAGACGATGGGGACTTAGGACTTCAAACAGCTAAGAAAAAGAGTATAGCAACTATATCTTCTTACTGTCAACTAATTTATGAGCTATTGCGAACGGTTTTATTAGAAATTATCGTATTCTCTGCTGTGTGGTCGTAAAGACGGTGGGTGCGGTGATCGGCTGGTGTAGGTTGGATGAGGATTCAAACGCATCACGTATGGCAGTAGCTCTGGCTGCGATGCGTGCTGGGGTGAGATAATCAGAGGTTCATCACTGTGTTGGTGTTGAAAATGGTGTGTACAGAAGGAAATGGGTAATGCGAAACGGGTATGGCAATAGACGCGAAAAAACAGTGTCTACAGCAGCAGCTAAACGCAGCAGATTAATTGTGTTGAATAAGCCGTATGGTGTGTTGACGCAATTCAGTGACAATCAAGGTAGGGAAACGTTAGCTGACTATGTGCCCGTGAAAGAGGTATACCCGGCGGGGCGTCTTGATAGAGACAGTGAAGGTTTATTGCTGCTAACGAATGATGGGCGTTTGCAGGCACGTATTGCCGAGCCGCGTTATAAGATGTCTAAAACCTATTGGGCGCAAGTGGAAGGCGTGGTCAACGAAGAGCAGCTACAGCAGTTGCGTCAGGGGGTGTTGCTTAAAGATGGTATGACTCAACCCGCTGAGGCGGAGTTGTTGAAGGATCCTGAGCTTTGGCCGCGTAATCCACCCATACGGTACAGGGCCAGTATTCCAACAAGTTGGATTAGCCTAACGATTAGCGAAGGTAAAAACCGGCAAGTGCGACGTATGACGGCTGCGGTGGGGTTGCCAACGTTGCGTTTAGTGCGTGTGCGTATCGGTGAATGGCAATTGGATGGTTTGCAGCCTGGGGAGTGGCGCGAAGTTATTCTGTAGCGGGCAGTGCTTGTTGCTTTGGTTTGCGGCTAGCTAAGTCGTGAGATTGCTCTGCTGTGGCAATGAGTAAGTATGGTGCTTTGGCTTGAGTGGAAAAGAAGCACCAAGTAACCGAGAGGGTCACGGATGTTGTGGTGATGATTTCTACAAGCGGTAGAAACAAAAAAAGCCTTTGATTTCTCAAAGGCTTTTTTAAATTCTTGGCGGAGCGGACGGGACTCGAACCCGCGACCCCCGGCGTGACAGGCCGGTATTCTAACCAACTGAACTACCGCTCCAGCAGTAGTGTGTTTACTTCTTTGCCAAAAAAATCTTTGGCGTCCCCACGGGGATTCGAACCCCGGTACCTACCGTGAAAGGGTAGTGTCCTAGGCCTCTAGACGATGGGGACGTAGGACGTAAACAGCTTCTTCGTTTTTTGGTGGAGGTAAGCGGGATCGAACCGCTGACCTCTTGCATGCCATGCAAGCGCTCTCCCAGCTGAGCTATACCCCCTAAGATGTTTGCATTTAACTGCTGCATCAACGAAGAAATGAAATTATGCATGAGTTTTGAGTTTTGTGCAAGCTTTTTGATAAAAGGGCCTAAAACCCCTCTAGAGAATTTGGTTTGTAGTTTTTTGACACACTTTTTAGAGTTGAGAAATCAAATCTGACAAAAATAGTTAAGAAACCACTAGAGAGGCCGTTATCAGGTGGAGTTCGTTCTTTTGACTCGCTATAGGCTGCTGTATCTTCTGTACTCCGCTTTTAGATGAGCTCTGTAGGCTATTTAGTGTTGTGTGGTTGGCAACACTGATTCATGCGCATCTTTCTACTCCGCGATTTTTTGCATCACGAATGAAAAAACTTGATTCTTGCTCTGATGAGTTCTCCACCACAACGGTAGTAGCGTTGGCGGAGGTGTTACGACAACAGTCGTCGGCCCAGAGCGGCTTAGAACACATGATGTCTACATTGCTGAGTACAGCACTGCTTGGAGTGGCGGTAGTGCAAAGAGATAGCTTTCTGTTTGCTAACTCAGTACTGCAGCAAATGCTGGATAGCTCAGAGGGAGCTCTCAAGCAAACTTTGCGTTTTTCTTCACTGCGGCTGCAACCCTATGTTTTACCTGCGTGTGCGGGCAAAACAGAAAAAACCGCGCATTCAATAGAAGATGTGCATTACGAGTGCAGGTGGCAAACCCCTAAAGGTAAGTTGCTCGATGTAGAGGTGTATTCCGTTGTCATCCCGTGGGGTGACAGTCAGGCCTCTGTTGTGCTGGTGAATGACATTAGCGTACGCAAGCAGTACGAGGCTTCTGCGAGGTTGGCTGGGCTGGTGTACGAGAGTACCTCTGAAGCTATTGTAGTGACCGATGAAGATGGCATTGTGGTGGATGCAAACCCCGCATTTAGTGCCATTACCGGCTATTCCATTGATGAGGTGTTAGGGCAGCGCTTGAATATTTTGGCGTCTGGCAAACAAAGCCCTCAGTTCTACAAAAAAATGTGGGCAGAGCTGGCTGAGTCAGGTCAATGGCAGGGTGATATTTGGAACCGCCGTAAAAATGGCGAAGAATATGCCGAGCGTTTGCACATCAGCACGAGTTGGAACCCTGACGGTACGGTATATAGACGTATAGGTGTATTTTCCGATATCACCAGTCATAAGAAGCGCGAGGCCTTAGTGTGGCGTCAGGCTAACTATGATCATTTGACCAACCTCCCTAACCGACAGCGTTTCCAGGGGCGTTTGCATGAGGCCATGCAAAAATCCATTAAGGAGGGCAGCCCTTTTGCGCTGATTTTCCTAGATTTGGATATGTTCAAGGATGTGAATGACACCTTGGGGCATAACGTAGGTGATGAACTGCTTAAAGAAGTGGGCAGACGCTTACAAACTTGCGTGCGAGATACCGATGCCGTGGCGCGCTTAGGCGGTGATGAGTTCACGGTGATTGTGGCTGGAGTGCAAGACTTGGCAGTAGTCGAGCGCATTTGTCAGCAGATACTAGGTGCATTGGCAAAACCGTACAAGCTGGGCGAAGAGGTGGCCATGATATCCGCCAGCTTGGGGGTCACCATGTATCCAGCAGATGCCGATGATGCGGGTGAGTTACTGAAGAATGCGGATATGGCGATGTACGCTGCTAAAGAATGTGGGCGTAATCAATACTGTTTCTTCTTGCCCGCGATGCGGGAAGCGGTGCAAGCGCGTGTGCAGTTTTCGCGTGATCTGCATATTGCGTTGGCTGAAAACCAGTTTAGGTTGTACTACCAACCTATTATTGATGTGCAAACGGGCAAGGTGTGCAAGGCAGAAGCCTTGATACGCTGGCTGCATCCAGAGTTGGGCTTGGTGCCACCATCAGAGTTCATTCCTTTTGCAGAGGACTCCGGCCTGATCGTAGAGATAGGAAACTGGGTGTTTAATGCAGCGGTAGAGCAGGCTGTGGCATGGCAGTCTTTTGGCAAAGATTTTCAGATCAGTGTGAACGTGTCGCCAGCACAGTTCTATGCCAATGGCGTGAACCCTAAGGATTGGCTGCAACGCATAGAGTCAGCCGGTTTGGATATGTCGTCCATTGTGATCGAGATTACCGAACGTTTGCTGTTGGATACCAATGCCAATGTTACTAAGATTTTGCGCGTGTTCCGAGACGCCGGCATCGCTATTGCTCTGGATGACTTTGGCACGGGTTTCTCGTCACTCACCTATTTGAAGCGTTACCCCATTAACTTCATCAAGATAGATCAGTCGTTTGTGCGCAATATTGAGCCTGGCTCAGAAGACCAAGCCTTATGCGATGCCATGATAGTGATGGCGCATAAGCTGGGCATGGAGGTCATTGCTGAGGGGGTAAGCGCCGAAGTGCAGCTAAGTCTATTGCAAGACGCGGGTTGTGATTATTTGCAGGGCTTTTTGTTCTGCCCGCCAGTGCCCGCTGAACAGTTCCAGCAGTGGATGCAAAACTGGCGTTATCAGTAACGCCAGTTGCTTGCACAGATTAGTCTTGAGTAGGGCGGCGGCGCAGTAAGCGTCCTGCTCCCGCCAGCGCACACACTAATAGCGAGAACACAATAATAGGCGTGTTACCCCAGCGTACATAGGGGGTAAGCCCACTCATGCCTTGTATTTCCACATCTAAAATAGCACGTTGGTTAGGGGTCACCATGGCGAGAATAGCGCCAGTGTGATCAATGGCCGCGGTCGCGCCGGTATTGGTGGCGCGCAGCATAGGACGTGCGGTTTCCATTGAACGTACTCTGGAGATTTGCAGATGTTGACGTAACGCCCACGAATCACCAAACCAGGCTAAATTGCTGCTGTTGATCAACAGGTTGGCGCCGTTGTCTTGGTCGGCTGGTTGTACGGCACGGATAATCTCTTCACCAAACACGTCTTCGTAGCAGATATTGGGTGCTATCAATAGGTTGTTCAGTGAAAAGTTGCGTTGACGTGTGTCGCCGCGTGCAAATTCACCTAAAGGAATTTGCATCATGTCTATGAACCAGCGGAAACCTTGGGGTACAAACTCACCAAACGGCACCAAGTGGTACTTGTTGTACTGCATGGTTTGGCGCTGCTGTATTTCTTTGGCAGTCGTGTCTGGCCCAATCGTAATCAAACTATTAGTGTAGTAAGACGGATTGTTGGGGTCAGACATAGGTACGCCCAGAATCAGTGTCGCGTTTTGTCGCTTAGCAATATCAATCCAAACCTGCCATTCTTGCTCAGGGATTAAATACTGCATCACGGGTACAACGGTTTCGGGCAGCACAATGATTTGTGGCTCAGCACCAGGCTCTTTGGGAGGAAGCGCACTCATGTGTTGATATGTGCGAATGCCATCCAGCAGGTACTGCGGGTCAAATTTTTGTGACTGTGGCACATTGCCTTGAACCAGTCTGACTAGCATGGGCGAGCCTTCTGCTTTTGCCCACTCTACTTGTTGCCAATAGAGGCTTGCTGCACCAATAAAGAGGCTAACTAACAGCGCAACAGCAGGTGATTTTTTCTGCATTTGCGATGGCGTCAGCAAGCTGAGTGCAGCGGCACAAAAGGCAGCACTCCAGCTAATCGCATAGCTACCCAATATGGCAGCCCAACCAGCAAAGAAGCCATCTACATGGGCGTAGGCAATGTTAAGCCACGGAAAACCAGTGAGCAGACTACCGCGTAGCCACTCAAAGAGGGTCCACACTGAAGCGGTGATGGTGGCTAGCAGCAGAGCTTGTAACCAAGGGCGTCCACGGCGTGGTTGTAGCAGGCGTATCAGCCAGATCGCTGCAACGATAAAGAAGGCGAGTACAGCCGCGAGTAAGGCCACAGCAAGCACGGCAAGTGCAGGGTGCAAATTGCCGAAGTCGTGCATGCTGATATAGAGCCAATACAGCCCCGTCGCAAAATTACCTACCCCAAAGATCCATGCTTGCAGTAAGGCTTGTCGCGTGCTGCTGGCATTGAGACTACAGGCAAATAAAACGGCCAGAGTAACTAGCTGGACGAAAGGCAGTGCCTGCAGTGGCAAAGGGTCGGGAGCAAAGCTGGTGGCATGTACGACACCAGCGAGCAGCACGAGAAAGTAGTTGGATTGCCGTGACGGAGTGGTGCTGGCGTTCATGGCGTAGTTGTAGAAGAGTCGTCCGTGTTAGGGAGATCACGTTGCACGTGCAACCATAGTGCGCGTTTAGGGTCGGCACGCAATACTGTAAAGCGTAAGCCTTGGCTGGTGAGGGTTTCACCACGACGGGGAATATGCCCCAACTCGGCGCCTAGCCATCCACCTACAGTGTCGAACTCGTCGTCAGTAAGATGGGTGCCGAATGCATCATTGAAATCTTCGATTTCGGTAATTGCCATCACGCGCCAGCCGTTATGACCAGTTTGGAAGATGGTTTGTTCGGCTTCGTCATCGTATTCGTCTTCGATGTCGCCCACGATTTGTTCTAACACGTCTTCCATAGTGATCAGGCCAGCAGTACTGCCGTGCTCGTCAATCACAATGGCGATATGGTTGCGGCTGACACGGAATTCGTGCAGCAGAACGTTTAAGCGTTTGGTTTCAGGGATAAAGACGGCAGGTCTTACCAAAGGTCGCAAATCAATGCCTGGATTGGCAATGGAGAGCAGGAGGTCTTTGGCTAACAAGATGCCAATAATGTTATCCCTGTCATTTTCATACACCGGAAAACGGGAACGACCGGTTTCGATGATGATAGGCAGTAGCTCTGCCAGAGGGGTGGAAATATCCAGTAGGTCGATTTTTGCGCGGGGAACCATGATGTCTGCCACAGTTTTGCTGGCAACATCCAGTGCGCCGGAAATCATGGCAGCGGCTTCGCTGTCAATGATGCCTCGTTGTTGGGCACTTTGAAGTATCGCTTTGATGTCTTCGCGATCTTCGGGTTCAGGGCGGCGTTTAAATAACCCGCTTAAACGGGCAAGACGCTTCTTCTTTCGGGGCTCAGGGTCTGATGAATGTGAGTCTGACATTGTCCAGTGGACGCGTAATTAAAACACTGAGCATAACCGAAACAGCGGTCAAGTAATAGTTATTTTGCCAGATAAGGGTTAGGGATTTTCAGTAATTGAAGAATCTCTATTTCCAGACTTTCCATATCTTCCGCGTCTTCTGGGTCAATATGATCGTAGCCCAGAGCGTGCAATACACCGTGCACGGTTAAATGTGCGGCGTGTTGTAAAAGTGTTTTCTTTTGTTCTACTGCTTCGCGTTTCAGCACATCGTCACAAATGATGATGTCGGCAGTAATGCGCTGGTTTTCGTCTACGCCGTACTCAAACGTCAGAACGTTAGTTGCGTAGGCTTTGTCACGATATTGACCATTTAATTCGGTCATTTCTTCTGGACCCACCATGCGCAGTGCAAATTGTGCACAGGTAAAAGGTGGCTCTTCACCGGCTTCGTGGTAGACGGCTACAGCGTTATCCAGTGCTTTTTGTACCCAGTTACGCAAGCGCCAGCGAGGCAAAATATCTTGGCAATCACTGGCGTATTGGATGCTGAGGTGTAATTCAGTTTTCATCGTTCTGATGGCTTTCGTAGGCATCAATAATGCGGGCAACCAGCGGGTGACGTACGACGTCCTTGCTGGTAAGTTGGGTAATAGCAATGCCGGGAACGGATTGCAGCACACGTACCGAGTGTTCTAGGCCACTGCGTTGTCCACGAGGCAAATCGACTTGTGTAGGGTCGCCTGTGATCACGGCTTTGCTGCCAAAGCCTATGCGGGTCAGGAACATTTTCATTTGCTCAGATGTGGTGTTTTGCGCTTCATCCAAGATCACAAAGCTGTGGTTCAGTGTGCGACCACGCATGTAGGCCAGTGGTGCGACTTCAATCATTTGTTTTTCAAACAAACGTTGTACTTTGTCGTAGCCCATCAAGTCGTACAGCGCATCGTAGAGTGGACGCAGATAGGGGTCAATCTTCTGGTTTAGGTCGCCAGGCAAGAAGCCCAAGCGTTCGCCGGCTTCTACCGCAGGGCGAGTCAGCACAATACGTTGCACCGCTTCGCGTTCCAGTGCATCAATGGCGCAGGCTACTGCCAGAAAGGTTTTACCCGTACCGGCGGGGCCAATACCAAAACTGATGTCGTGGCTAAGAATCTGGCTGAGGTAATCGCGTTGACGTGGGGTGCGCGGGCGCAGGTCACGGCGGCGAGTACGCAGATTCAGCTCGTCATCATCCAGCGCCGGAGCAGGTGTGCTGGCGTCGACTAATGGTAGGTTTTGGCGCTGTTTGCCTTTGCTGCTGGTTGATTGTGTGCGTTGCTCACGGCTTTTCAGCTCAACCAACCCTAGCTGAATATCATCAATGCTCAGTGCTTTGTGTACGGCTCTGTCGTGAAACCATTCAACGGCTTCTGTAGCGAGGCGTACATCTTTCCCTTGCAAGGTGACGTGATTGCCACGGCGTTTGAGAGTAACGTCAAACGCGTGGGCAATCTGTTTCAGGTTTTCATCTAGTGGCCCACAGAAGTTGGCCAGATGGGTGTTATCACCTTCTAGATGAATGGTGTGAATAGGGTCGGTTGGCGTGTCGTGTTGGCTCATGCAGTAGTTGTGCTTTCAGAGGTCACCATTTCACCACGTAGCGTGTTGGTCATCGCTTGTGTGATGCGTACAGTCACCATTTGGCCAATGAGGCGGGCATTTGCAGGGAAGTTCACAATGCGGTTGTTTTCGGTACGGCCCATCACTTCGTTTTCGTCACGACGGGACAGACGCTCTACCAGCACACGTTGTTCAGTGCCTACCATGGCTTCACCAATAGCGGTAGCTTGCTCGTTAATCAGAGCTTGCAGACGGTGTAAGCGTTCGAACTTTTCTTCTTTGCTGGTGGTGTCTTCGAGATCAGCAGCGGGTGTGCCTGGTCTGCGGGAGTACACAAACGAGAAAGACGTATCAAACCCTACGTCTTGAATCAGTTGCAGGGTTTTTTGGAAGTCTTCTTCGCTTTCGCCAGGGAAGCCTACGATAAAGTCGGAGGACAACGTAATACCAGGGCGAGCCGCACGCAGGCGGCGCACGATAGATTTGAATTCCAATGAGGTGTAGCCACGCTTCATGGCTGCCAGCACGCGATCACTACCAGCTTGTACGGGCAGGTGCAAAAACGGTACCAGTTTAGGTAGTTTGCCGTGCGCTTCGATCAAGCGGGTGGTCATTTCTTTAGGGTGAGACGTGGTGTAGCGAATACGCTCAATACCAGGAATATCGTGTACGTATTCCAGCAGCATCGCGAAGTCAGCAATCTCAGAGCTGTCTTGCATAGGGCCACGGTAGGCATTTACGTTTTGGCCTAGCAGCGTGACTTCTTTTACACCTTGGTCAGCCAAGTCGGCGACTTCGATCAATACGTCTTCAAAGGGACGTGATACTTCCGCACCACGGGTGTAAGGCACCACACAGAAACTACAGTACTTACTACAGCCTTCCATGATAGACACGAAAGCAGTAGAGCCATCAATGCGGGCAGGTGGTAGGTGATCGAACTTCTCGATTTCAGGGAAGCTGGTGTCTACCTGCGAGCGGCCACTATGACGGCGTTGTTTGATCAGTTCAGGCAAACGGTGCAGCGTTTGCGGGCCAAATACCACGTCTACAAAGGGAGCACGCTCAACAATGGCTTGGCCTTCTTGGCTAGCCACACAGCCACCCACGCCAATCACCAGATTGGGGTTTTGCTGTTTGAGGTGACGCACTCTACCTAAGTCAGAAAAGACTTTTTCTTGCGCTTTCTCGCGCACAGAACAGGTATTGAACAAAATGATGTCCGCTTCATCAGGATTGGATGTTAATTCCACAGGGCCTTGCTGATTCAGTACGTCGGCCATTTTTTCCGAATCGTACTCATTCATTTGGCAGCCAAAGGTGCGAATAAACAGTTTGCGGGTAGGGAGCTGCTCGTCTTGAGTAGCAGGAGAGCTAGAGAGTGTATCTTGCATGATAGGTGCCGTAGCGGGTGTAGACTCCGGGGGCAAAAAAATGAAAGCATCTAGTATAACGCGACCGGCAGGGCGACTGTGATGCTGGTGTTGCAGGTGTGGTGTATGTGCGGAAAATAGGTATAAAAAAAGCCAGAGTAAGAACTCTGGCTTTTTTGGTTACCCAAGCACTTCTGCTTCGGAGTCTTCGTCTTTTTTGACGGGTTTGATTAAGTCTTCGCGTTTGATGCCTAGCCACATGGAAATTGCAGCCGCCACAAACACAGAAGAGTAAATACCAAACCAAATACCAATGGTCAGCGCCAACGAGAAGTAATGCAGCGTTGGGCCACCAAAGAACAGCATGGACAGCACCATCATCTGGGTGGAACCGTGAGTGATCACAGTACGTGAGATGATTTGTGTGATAGAGGTATCAATCACATCAGAGGTGGACATACGGCGCTGTTTACGGAAGTTCTCGCGAATACGGTCCATGACCACCACGGACTCGTTCACGGAGTAACCTAATACCGCCAGCACCCCAGCCAATACCGCCAGAGAAAACTCCCACTGGAAGAAGGCGAAGAAGCCCAGAATGATCACCACGTCATGCAAGTTGGCCAGTGCACAAGAGATGGCAAGTTTCCACTCAAAGCGGAATGCCAAGTACACCATGATACCTACCACTACAAAGAGCAGTGCCATCAAGCCGTTATGCACCAGCTCTTGACCCACTTGTGGGCCAACAAACTCAACGCGTCGCAGTTCAACTTTGTTGCTGCTAGAGGCATCTGCGGCTTGCAGTGCACTGAGTACGGCACGGCTTTGTTCGGTACTGGCGTTAGTGTCGCCATCGCCATGAGTTGGAAGGCGAATCATGACATCGCGTGGTGTACCAAAGTTTTGCACTTGGTAATCACGGTAGCCCAAGCCGCCAATGGTTTGGCGTACATCGTCTAGCGGTATAGCTTCTTCGTAGTTGACTTCAATGACGGTACCGCCAGTGAACTCAATAGACAGGTTGAAGCCTCGAGTAACAATGAAAAATACCGCTGCAACAAAGAAAATGGCACTAATTAAGTTCAGCACCAACGCGTGGCGCATGAAGGGGATAGTGCGGGAAATTCTAAAAAATTCCATGTTATTCCCAGCTTACTGTTTGTTATCAGGTTTCCAGACCTGGCCAATAGCCAGACTCTGTAGGCGACGACGTTTGCCATACCACAGGTTTACTAGGGCACGTACACCCACGACGGAAGAGAACATAGAGCTTAGAACGCCCAGAATGTGCACTACCGCAAAACCTCGTACGGGGCCGGAGCCGAATGCCAGCAACGCAATACCAACGATCAAGCTGGTCAAGTTGGAGTCAAAAATGGTGGCCCAAGCGCGGTCAAAACCTAAGTTGATCGCTTGCTGGGGGCTAGCACCGTTTCGTAACTCTTCACGTATACGCTCGTTAATCAGCACGTTGGCGTCAATAGCCATACCCAGCGTCAACGCAATCGCGGCGATACCTGGCAAGGTCAGTGTGGCTTGCAGCATGGATAGCATGGCCAGCAACAGCAACACGTTGAAGGTCAGGCCCAGCGTAGAGAACACACCAAACAACTGGTAGTAAATGATGATGAAGATGGCAATGGCAATAAAGCCGTACAGCGTGGAATCAAAACCTTGTTTGATGTTTTCTGCACCCAAGCTTGGGCCAATGGTGCGCTCTTCAATGATTTTCATTGGTGCGGCCAACGAACCTGCGCGTAGCAGCAGGGCGATATCGGTGGCTTCTTGAGCGTTCATGCTGCCGGAGATCTGTACTTGACCGTTAGGGATTTCTGAACGAATCACCGGGGCAGTCACCACCTCGCCTTTACCTTTCTCAAACAGCACGATAGCCATGCGTTTGTTGATGTTGTTGCGAGTCACATCACGGAAAATACGTGAGCCTTTGTTATCCAGTGTCAGGTTAACGGTAGGCTGTTGTGTTTGTTGGTCACGACCTGGCTGCGCATCTTGCAGGTTTTCGCCTGTCAGTACAATCTGACGGCGCAGCAGCAATGGGCGGCCATCGCGGTCGGTGTAGCGCTCTAAGCCAAACGGTACAGTACCAGCCATCAAGGCGGCTGTAGCGGTTGGGGAGTCATCCACTAAACGGATTTCTAAAGTAGCGGTACGGCCCAGAATTTCTTTGGCTTTAGCTACGTCTTGCACGCCCGGCAACTGCACCACAATACGATCAGCACCTTGTTGCTGAATGACGGGTTCAGATACGCCCAGCTCGTTAATACGATTGCGCAATGTGGTGATGTTCTGACGCAGGGCATTGGTTTGTGCCTGAATCAGTGCTGTCTCAGACAGCGTACCTACCAACTCGATGCTGCCATCTTGGCCGCCATTCACGAATTGCAGGTCAGGTATTTGGCGACGCAATGCCGTCATGGCATCAGAGCGCGCTTCGGTAGACGCTAAAGTCACGACCAACGATAAGTTCTGACGCTCTACGCCTTTTTGCTGAATGTCAGCTTCACGTAATACGGTACGAACCTCAGAGGCTAAGGACTCGTAGCGGCCTGTCAGGGCCCCTTTCATGTCTACTTCCAGCAGGAAGTGAACCCCACCACGCAAATCCAGACCCAAGTGCATAGGTTGTGCGCCAATGGCAGTCAACCAGCTGGGGGATGCGGGCATCAGGTTTAGTGCAACGGTGTATTCAGGGTCGGCAGCATCGGGTACCAGCTCACGCTCAATAATGTCTTTGGCGCGGAACTGGGTGTCGGTTGAGTCAAACCGTACACGAATAGTGCCAGAGGTACCGTGCTGCTCGAAATAGGATCCGGTGGATACAAGGTTGTGACGTTGCAAGATACTTTCAACGCGCGACAAGGTACTTAAATCCACTTTGACCGTGGACTTGGCGGAGGCTACCTGCACTGCTGGCGATTCGCCGTAGAAGTTAGGCAGTGTGTAGATCACGCCTATGATCAGTGCGACCAGTACAGTGAGATATTTCCAGATAGGATAACGGTTCATGGGTACTTCGGCAGAAACGGTACACAAAGCCCGAACGGATGTTCGGGCTGGAGAGAGAATTACAAGCTTTTGATAGTGCCTTTAGGCAGAACAGAACCAACGGCTTGACGTTGCATCAGGATTTCCACAGGCTTTTCGGCCAAGGAGGCAACTTCAACAGTAACGTAGTTGTCTTGCACTTTTGTGATTTTGCCCAGCAAACCACCAGTAGTAATCACTTCGTCGCCTTTGCTCAGGTTGGCTACCAGATTACGGTGCTCTTTCTGACGTTTCATTTGAGGACGGATCATCAGGAAGTACAAGATGACGAACATCAAAATGATAGGCAGCATACCTACCAAAGCATTTTCGCCACCGGCTGCGGCTTGGGCGGGGATAACTGTCAGAATGTCAGCAATAGACATAGAGGCTCCTGTGTGATCGGAATTGTTCTTAAAAAATTAAGCTTTATGTAAGCAAAGCGTTATTGTAGCGACATCTTCTTCGTCTGTAAGACTTATTCTATACCGCGAGAACGGTCGCGTGCGAAAGCCGCTTTCCACTCTTCAAAACGCTCAGCTTCGATAGCATCGCGCATTTCCTGCATGATTTGCAAATAAAAATGCAAGTTATGGTAAGTGTTCAGGCGAGCACCCGCAATTTCATTAGAACGCTGCAAGTGATGCAAATATGCACGAGAAAAGTTCTGGCAGGTATGGCAATGACAGCTAGGGTCTAGCGGTCTGGTGTCATCGCGGTAGCGTGCATTACGGATTTTTACGTCGCCAAAGCGAGTGAATAGCCAGCCGTTACGAGCGTTACGGGTAGGCATTACGCAGTCAAACATATCCACGCCTTGGCTTACGCCCTCTACCAAGTCCTCGGGTGTGCCCACGCCCATCAGGTAACGGGGGGCGTGCTCAGGCAAACGAGGTGTGGTGTGCTGCAAAATGCGGAACATGTCTTCTTTGGGCTCACCTACTGACAAACCGCCTATAGCGTAGCCCTCAAAGCCAATGTCAGTGAGGCCAGCTAAGGACTCTTCGCGAAGGTCTTCGTACATGCCGCCTTGCACAATACCAAATAAGGCATTGGGGTTTTCTAGTGCATTGAACTCATCGCGTGAGCGCTTAGCCCAGCGTAACGACATACGCATGGATTTCGCGGCTTCTTCGTGAGTGGCTGGGCGCTCATCAATAAGATAAGGCGTGCACTCATCAAACACCATGACGATATCGGAATTCAACGCATGTTGAATGCGCATGGATTCTTCAGGCGTTAAAAACATTTGGTCGCCATTAATGGGCGAGGCAAATTTCACACCTTCTTCGGTGATCTTGCGCATACCTTTAAGGCTAAATACCTGAAAACCGCCCGAATCGGTAAGAATGGGGCCATTCCATTGCATAAAGCCGTGCAAGCCACCGTGCTGTTTAATGACTTCAGTGCCAGGGCGTAGCCACAAGTGGAAGGTATTGCCCAGAATGATCTGCGATTTAATTTCGGTGAGTTCGTGGGGCAGCATACCTTTGACGCTGCCATACGTGCCCACAGGCATAAAAATAGGAGTTTGAACCACACCGTGGTTCAACGTGACTTGGCCTCGACGGGCCTTACCATCACGCTTAAGTAGCTTGAAATCTAATCCACTCATGATTGTTGGGCGGCCTCAATAAACATGGCATCGCCATAACTGAAGAAACGGTAATGTTGCTTTATAGCATGGCTATACGCCTGCTGAATAAAGGGGAGTTTTGACAGCGCAGAGACCAGCATAAGCAAGGTGGATTGCGGCAAATGGAAGTTAGTGATCAGCGCATCTATCCACGTAAAGGTGTAGCCCGGCGTAATAAACAGGCGGGTGTCACCCTCAATACTGCCATCAGCATTTTGGTGGCCATTGCATTCTTGGTAACGCACTGCAGACTCCAGTGCGCGTACGCTCGTAGTGCCCACAGCAATAATGCGTCCACCTTGTTCGCGGGTGCGCTGTAGTTTTTCTAAGGTTTCCGATGGTACGAAAAAGCGCTCAGCGTGCATTTGGTGCTCGCTAAGTTGCTCGCTGCGCACAGGCTGGAAAGTACCAGCACCTACATGCAGCGTGACAAAGGCTTGATCAACGCCCAGTTCTTGCAGGCTGTTCAGCAGATTCTCATCAAAGTGCAAGCCAGCCGTAGGGGCCGCGACGGCACCAGGGGCTTCTGCGTAAACGGTTTGATAGCGTTGATCGTCTTCGGCGGTAGGTACTTGCTGAATATAAGGGGGCAAAGGGGTAGCACCGAATTGCTCCAGTGCATCCAAGGCAGGTTGCTCAAACGATAGTTCAAACAACGCGTCCTGACGGCCTGTGACGGTAACCTCTAGTTGCCCATCCGCCAATATCAAGCGGGTACCGGGTTTGGGTGACTTGCTCGCACGTATGTGAGCAAGCGCTTGGTGGGCAGAGGTAATACGTTCTACCAGTACTTCAACTTTACCGCCGCTTTGTTTTTCACCCAGTAATCTGGCTTTGATCACTTTCGTGTTGTTAAACACCAGTAGATCACCTGGCCGCAAAAGCTGGCTGATCTGGCTGAATTGCATATCGGTGAGCAGGCCGGCTGCGTTCAGATGCAGCAAACGGCTGCCTGTGCGCGTGGCTGCAGGAGTTTGGGCAATCAGCTCAGGTGGCAGATCATAGTCAAACTGGGAGAGTTCCAAAGAGGGATCAACGGGCATAACAGAAACTTTGGCCGTGCAAGGTAGAAAACCCGCCATTTTAACGCTGTTGCAGAAAAAACGTTTGGTTTTACACTCTTAACAGGGAAATTTCGTTATGCTGGTGCTTTGTTTTTCTGCCGCCAGAGCATGTTATGAAATCCCTCTATCGTCTGTCTCAAAGCCTGTTGTGTTGCGTAGCGTTGTTTCTGCCCCTGACCGCTGTACAAGCGCGTATAGAGGGATTGCCAGACGATCTGGAACGAATCTGGAAAAGCACGGGGTTGCCAGATAGTGCCTTGTCACTCGTGGTGCAAGATGTGGATGGCAATGTGCTTATCAGCCATAACCCGACGGTGCCGCGTAATCCAGCTTCAGTGATGAAAATGGTCAGTACTTGGGCAGCGTTGTCCACGTTGGGGCCCGAGCATACGTGGCGTACTAGCTTGATGGCGCAGCAAGGTGGTGTGATAGACGCTCAAGGTTCTTTGCAAGGGCCGTTGTATATCAAAGCGGGTGGCGATCCCTTTCTGACAATACCTGATCTCTGGAACTTGCTGCGTGAATTGCGTATGCGCGGGGTTAAAAACCTTAGCGATGTCGTGATTGATAGATCCATCTTTGGCACTATCTCTACCGATCCTTATGCTTTTGATGGTGCGGGCGACAGGCCTTATAACGCTAGTCCGGATGCGATGGTGGTGGGGCTAGGAGCTTCTCGCATTGTGCTGCAGCCCGATGCAGATACCAAGCAGTGGCTAGCGTTTGTTGATCCTCCGCTGCCAGGAGTGCGTGTTGAAGGTAATGTGGAGTGGGCGAATGGTAGCTGCCCAGGATCACCAGCGATCAATACTCGGGTTGGGCAAACCGCTGGTAATGTAGTGATTTCATTAAGCGGTAGAGCAGCAGGCTCGTGTGGTGAGTTTAGCGTCTACAGGTTATCTCACTCGCAGCCAGAGTTTTTTGAGGCGGTGTTCCGCATGCTGTGGAAAGAGCTGGGCGGTACGCTGTCACGTGACGTGAAAGCTGGGAGCATCCCAGGCAGCGCCAAAACAGTGGTGTGGCATGATTCTCGCCCATTGCTAGAACAAATACGCATGATCAACAAGCAAAGTAATAACCTCATGGCTACCATGTTGTTGCTATCCGCTGGTGAAAACCTGCAGGGTCGTGGTGCGACCACAGCATCTGCTGAGCGAGCCGTAGAACAAGTGTTGAATCGCCAAGGGGTAAATACGCAAGGTTGGCGCATTGATAATGGTTCGGGTTTGTCGCGTGAAGCGCGGTTGACGGCACAAGGTTTGGCGCAAATGCTGCAACAGGCCTGGCGCTCTAATTACATGCCTGAATTCATTTCTTCTTTAGCGATTGCAGGGGTGGATGGCACGGTAGGGCGTCGATTCAGAGACAGTGATGCGGCAGGGCGTGCTCACCTGAAAACAGGAACGTTGCGTGATGCGCGCGCGTTGGCTGGGTATGTCGTAGACAGCCAAGGGAAGCGTTACGTCATGGTCAGTTTGGTGAACGATCCACGCTCTGATGTGGTGCGTCCTTTTGATGATGCGCTAGTGAAATGGCTGGCAGCTCGTTAGTCTCTCGCAGTTTGGTTTAAAATAGAGAGCTGGTGCGGTGTCAGACTGGCACCGTGTCAGGATTCTAACGATAAGGAATATAGTTTCCATGCCCATACATGAAATACGCCACCCTTTGATTCGCCACAAACTGGGCTTGATGCGCCGCGCGGATCTCAGCACTAAAAACTTCCGTGAGATGTCTCAGGAAATTGCGGCGTTGCTGACTTACGAGGCGTGTAAAGATTTACCGCTGGAAAATACAGCAATCGAAGGCTGGTGTGGCCAGGTTAATGTGGAAAAGCTGGCAGGCAAGAAAGTGACCGTAGTACCTATTTTGCGTGCGGGCATAGGGATGCTGGATGGTGTGTTAAGCCTGATCCCTGGCGCAAAAGTATCCGTAGTGGGTATTGCGCGTAATGAAGAAACCTTGCAAGCACAAACCTACCTAGAGCGTTTAGTAGGCGAGTTAGATCAGCGTTTGGCTTTGATTATTGACCCTATGCTGGCCACTGGTGGCTCGATGGTTGCAACCATCGACATGCTGAAAAAAGCCGGTTGCAAGAATATTCGTGCATTGGTATTGGTGGCTGCCCCCGAAGGTATTAAAGCGGTAGAAGACGCACACCCCGATGTGCATGTTTACACCGCTTCTGTTGATGAGCGTTTGGACGAGCACGGTTACATCGTGCCTGGTCTAGGTGATGCCGGTGACAGAATCTTTGGTACACGCCAGAAAATCTAAGAAAGTTTGAGCTGAATCTAATTTTTACAAATCTTGTAACGGAGGCCTTCAGGCTAGTTGTAAAAATCAGTTAAGCTTAATGTAAACGTAGTGCAGTAGGCTCTATGAAAGTAGAGTCTGCGGACTGTTCAACTTTTTGCTTTTCAAGGAGCGAACTATGGTGACTAGAAAACGTGTACAAGCAGTGGAAGAAAACTTCATCGACGATGTGAAAAGCAGCCTAGACGAAGCAGAGAAATTGCTGCGTGAAGCCGCTTCTGCCTCCGGTGAGAAAGCAACGGAACTGCGTGAAAGCGCATTGCGTGCGCTGCGCAACACGCGTGAAGTCTTGCATGATACGCAGGAAGCCGTTGTGGAGCGTGGTCGTCAAGCAGTCAAAGCAACGGATCACTACGTGCATGACAATCCTTGGCAAGCCATTGGTGTGGCTGCCGTAGTAGGTTTGCTATTTGGTATGTTGGTAAGCCGTCGCTAATTACCTCCGGTTGTTCACTACGGCTGCCTGAACTCAGGCGGCCGTTTTATTGCAAAGAGGTCTCATGACATTACGACAATCTGTGGGCGACATAGGTTGCACCGTTCTGGCGATCTTCCGCACCCGTTTGGAGTTGGCAGCGGTAGAAGCCGGTCAGCAAAAAGCTCGATTGGCACGCATCATGGTGATGCTGTTTGGAGCACTGCTATTTAGCACCTTGGCATTGCTGGTGTTTACACTGTTTATTGCGCTTTTGTTTTGGCCAACGGAATACCGGTATTGGGCGATAGCCAGCTTGTTTGTGGTGTATGCCGTGCTAGGGCTAAGTTTTGGTTTGATGGTAATGCGTCGTTTGAACTCGGGCTCGTACCCGTTTGAAGCGACCGTAGAGGAAATCAAAAAAGACATACAAGTGATTGAAAACTTGCGCCAAGCCTCACGCGATGAAGCAAGGGAGGACAATCATGAGTAGCAGACGTAATAAAGCGTTAGACGCTGAAATTCGCATTGAGTTACTGCGTGCGCGTGCAGCCATCGAGCGTGACGACCTACGTAAACAAGTACAAGCCTTCAACGGGAAGATGCAACCGGCCAACTTGTTTAGTTCTGTACTAGGAGCTGGACGCAATAGTTTGTTGGGTGGTTGGGGAAGTTTATTGTTCTCGGCTTCTACACGCTATCCCTTGCTGTTGTCGTTGTTTTCTTCGATGCTGGGTGGTGTTGGGGGCAAAAAGCTGAAAACAGGAGCAGTTGCGCTAATAGGTTGGCGTTTGTTCCGTTTGTTTACCTCACGTTCTGCCAAGAAACGCAAAGACAATGATGAGCGTAGCGATCGTGTAATAGGACCCTGAGCAGTAGTGCTCAGGGTTTTTTCTGCAGTGCTGTGGACGATTACAGTTTCAGATCAGCCCACAAATCATCCACTCGTTTTTTCACATCATCACTCATCGTAATAGAGCGACCCCACTCACGGTTGGTTTCGCCTGGCCACTTGTTGGTCGCATCCATACCCATTTTGCCGCCTAGTCCCGATACAGGTGAGGCGAAGTCTAGATAATCAATGGGGGTGTTTTCTACCAGAACGGTGTCACGCACAGGGTCCATACGTGTGGTCATGGCCCAGATTACTTCTTTCCAATCACGGGTGTTGATGTCTTCGTCTACTACCACGATGAACTTGGTGTACATGAACTGACGCAAAATACTCCACACCCCAAACATCACGCGTTTGGCATGACCTGCGTATTGTTTGCGTATGGACACAACCGCTAAACGGTAGCTGCAGCCCTCGGGTGGAAGGTAGAAGTCTACGATTTCTGGCAGTTGGCGTTTCAGTAACGGTACGAAGACTTCATTTAGCGCAACGCCCAATACCGCAGGCTCATCAGGCGGTTTGCCTGTGTAGGTGCTGTGGTAAATAGGGTTGCGGCGCATGGTGATGCGGTCCACGGTAAAGACGGGGAACCAGTCTTGCTCGTTGTAGTAGCCGGTGTGGTCGCCGTAAGGGCCTTCTAGTGCTTGTTCGTAGGCACTGTTATGCGGGGCGGGTGCACCTTCGGGTACTACAGGGGGCAATGCATCGGGGTGATCGGCAGGCAGAATGTGGCCTTCCAGAACAATCTCGGCATACGCGGGTACAGATAAGTCGCTACCGATGGCTTTAGCCAGTTCGGTACGGGAGCCACGTAATAGGCCAGCAAATTGGTATTCAGACAAACTATCCGGCACAGGGGTCACCGCACCCAGAATAGTGGCAGGGTCACACCCCAGTGCGACGGCGATAGGGAAAGGCTTGCCGGGGTTGGCTAAGGCGTGGTCACGAAAGTCCAGCGCGCCACCACGGTGCGACAACCAGCGCATGATGAGCTTGTTACGGCCAATTTGTTGTTGGCGGTAAATCCCCAAGTTTTGGCGTTTGGCGTGAGGGCCTTTGGTAATGACCAAGCCCCAAGTCAACAGTGGTGCTGCATCGTCAGGCCAGCAATGCTGTAGGGGAATAGTGTTCAGGTCTACGTCGTCGCCTTCCAATACAACTTCTTGGCAGGCGGGGTTACGTATCATTTTGGGAGCCATATCCCACAGTGCCGACTTCAGCATGGATACTTTAGAGAAAGCATCACGCAAGCCTCGGGGGGCTTCGGGTTCACGCAGAGTAGCCAGTAGTTCGCCTACCTCACGTAGGGCGGAAACCTCTTGCGCTCCCATTCCCCAAGCAACCCGTTTAGGGGTACCAAATAAGTTAGTGAGCACCGGCATTGTGGCTTTTTTGCCCTGATGCATGGCATTTTCAAACAACAGTGCAGGGCCTTCTGCGTTCAGGACTCTATCCCCGATTTCTGTCATTTCCAAGTGGGTGGACACTGGTGTTTGTATGCGTTTTAGCTCGCCGTGCTGCTCAAGCTGGGCGATGAAATCTCGTAAGTCGCGGTATTTCACTGTGAAGAGATACTCCGGTTTTCTGGGGTAAAGGTTGTTAAGATTATACCTACAGGATTAAGAAGGAGTCCGGACATGAATCCAGACTGGGCACATCAAGGCTTACGTCTAGTACGTTATCGCATTAGCGAGTTCGTACATATGTGTGCGATTTACTTGGGTATTGCTGTGCTGGTGACTATTGCAGCGGGGCTGGTTGTGCCGTCGATTCGCGAACAAGCCCGTCAGTTGTACTCGGTGATGGTAGATGCTCTACGCCCCGAAGTGTTGAATAACGACAATTTCGCACAGTTCGCGTGGATGATGCCGGACACCAATACAGAACAAGTCACCGAAGAAGGTGAAGAGCCCCCGCCGCCGATTGAAGAGGAGGTGGTGGAGTATTCTGCTTACCAAGGGTTTGTGGATACCTTGCAGCGTACCGTTGCGGGCGCGAATGTGGGCGGCGTGTCCAAAACCCAATTTCAGGCGCTACGCAGCTACATAGCACGTAAATATAAAATAGCGCACAGCGTGTCGGGGGCATTGGTGCAAACAGCCTTCACCGTGGGGGCCGAGAAACGCATAGACCCACAACTGATTTTGGCGGTGATTGCGATTGAGTCTAGCTATAACCCGTTTGCAGAAAGTCATGCTGGAGCACAAGGTTTGATGCAGGTGATGACCCGCGTGCACCGCGATAAGTTAGAGAACTATGTAGAGCGAGAGCTGGCCGTCTTTAGCCCCGAGGCCAACATTCGTGCTGGTACACAGATTTTGTACGACTGTAGAAAGCGCAGAGGCTCGTTAACAGGGGCCTTGGCGTGCTACGTAGGGGCTACAGGCCCTAGTGATGGCGGGTATGGTGCGCGAGTGTTGGCAGAACGCCGACGCATGGCTCTGGCCTCAGGCATTCCTATACGCGATTAAGTTCAATAAAAAACGCCACGAGATAATCGTGGCGTTTTTTATTAGCCAGACTCTTAGTGCATTAAGCCAAGAAACGGCGCATACGTTCTATGGCTTCGTGCAAACGTTCCAACGAGGTGGAGTACGAAAAACGTAAAGTGTGGTGAGCCATGTTAGGGCCAAAGTCGCGGCCCGGTACAGCCGCTACACCAGCTTCGTGTAACAAGCGTTTGGAGAAGTCTTCACTGTCGTTGCTGTGCGCTTTAATGTCCGCGTAGATATAGAAGGCGCCATCAGGTTTGACGGGAACATCTAAACCAATTTGCTCAAAGGCAGACAGCAGGAAATCGCGACGCGCTTTGAAGGCTAGCCTACGCTCTTCGTAAATTGCCATGCTGTCTTCTGTGAAGCAGGCAAGGGCAGCGTGTTGGGCCAGAGCAGGTGCGCAAATAGCTAAGCTCGCAGCCATACGATCAATGGTAGGGATGAGCGCAGGGGGAACAATCATCCACCCCAGGCGCCAACCCGTCATGTGAAAGTACTTGGAGAAGCTGTTGATGATAATGATGTCATCGTCCAGCGTTAGCGCGCTCAGCGGTTGTTCTTCGTAGTAAATGCCTAGGTAGATTTCATCCATGATGATGAAACCGTTACGAGCACGTACTTCGGTAATGAGCTCCTGCAGCGCTTCACGGCTGATGGTGGCACCGGTAGGGTTGCTAGGGGATGCAATCAGCACACCACGGGTACGCTCGTTCCAGTGTTGGCGTACGTGTTCTGCATTGAGTTGAAAGCGTTGCTCAGCCGTTGTAGGCACTAAAACCGTTTTACCACCAGCAGCCGTCACAAAGTTCTGGTTGGCGGGGTAGGATGGGTCTGGCATCAGTACTTCATCACCGGGATTGATCAATGCCAATGCTGCCAAGGTGAGTGCGCCAGATGCACCGGCGGTGACTACAATACGATCAGGGGTGACTTGTGTAGCACCAAAAAAGCTTTGGTAGTAACGGCTGATGGCAGCACGCAGTGCCGGCTCACCCAGTGGTGGTGTGTACTGACTGCGCCCAGCTTCGCTCGCTGCATGTAGTGCCTGTACTACAGCGGCAGGGGCGGTGAAGTCTGGTTCACCTATGCCCAGGCTGATAATATCGTTGCCTTGAGCGATCAAGGCATTGGCTTCTTTGAACAGTTCTACCGCATGAAAGGGAGTGATGTGTGCAGTTCGATGCGCTGGGCGAAACATAAAGCAGAGAATCTCGGTATAAAAGGCCGCGTCGTTGCGGTGGCTGAGTCAGGATTAACCCTTTAATCATAAGCATATGGCAGGAAAATACAATGCATTCTGAGTCGCGACGGGCTTTTCTGTCAGGTCGTAAGCATGTAGAGCAGGTCAGTGCGTGGGATCAGTTCTGTTTGCAACTGAGTCAAAAAGCGCATGGTGAGAAGCGATTGTTGGGCGAAGGGCAGTTGTGCTTTACGCCTGAAACCCCAGCAGATGTGCATCACGCGCGTAATGTCTGCGCTCTGCATCAGGTGGTGATGGGTGTAGAAGGCGTACCGCACAGGCATAGCGATGACGTATTACCCACCTTGTGGCTGGATCCTCAACGTTTAAATAAATTTCAGATTCTGCAGCCAGAAACCGGTCAGTGGTTTGTGCAGCCGGGCTGCTTGCTAGGAGCGTTAAGCGAAGCGGGCCTACACGGTTTAGCAGCCTGGCCTGCAGAGTGGACGATTGCGGCGTGGCTGCTAGATAGGCACAGCCAAAGTTGGCGCACGGGTCATACCCATTTGTCTGGTGTGGTTCATGCCTCATTATTGATGGACGATGGCACTGTGTCGAGTTTGGGGGCGTTCGGGCAGAATAATACCAAGCCACTGAATACGCCACGGTTGCGCCAACTGGTGCCGCAACTATTTCAATTACAAAGCAGTGAAGCGGGGCAAGCGTGTTTGGCGGTAGCAGAGTGGGAAGCCCGCTATAGGCTCGATGCCTTGCAACCTGTGCAAGCAGGCCAAGATTTGAACTTAGCTCACCTGCTGTTAGGAAGCGGGGGGGATTTGGGTTGGTTAGAGTGGGTGGTGCTAGATGCCCGTTGCTTAGCCACAGAGGCATTGTGGGAGCAGTCGCAAGCCGGTGTGGTGAGTGAAAAAAGCCTACAAATCGCCGCCGCTGATATAGAGATGGAAGTGAAGCAGTGCTTTGATCCAAAAGGGTATTTTACGCATCCTGCACAAGAGTGGGATGGTCTAAAATCATAGTTCTACTATTTTTGCTGCCCTGCAGCATGTGTTCCGTGTGACCTAGAGGATAGAATGGGTCTCTTTAGGGTTAGCCCTGTATTTAGTGTTTGAATTTCTAGAATAAGTGGTTAAACGTTATGGATGAAAATCTCCGCAAGGCAGCGCTCGAATATCATGAGCAAGGTCGCCCTGGCAAACTGTCAGTGACACCTACCAAGCAGTTATCTAACCAGCGCGATTTAGCGTTGGCGTATTCTCCAGGCGTTGCGGCCGCTTGTGAGGAGATCGTCACCGACCCGCAAAATGCGTTCCGTTATACCGGTCGCGGTAACTTGGTTGGTGTAATCACCAACGGTACCGCTGTGCTGGGCCTGGGCAATATTGGTGCGTTGGCATCCAAGCCTGTGATGGAAGGTAAAGCGGTTCTGTTCAAGAACTTTGCTGGTATCGATGTATTCGATATCGAGATCAACGAAACCGACCCAGAGAAACTGGTAGATATCATTGCCGGTTTAGAGCCCACTTTCGGTGGTATCAACCTAGAAGATATCAAAGCGCCAGAGTGCTTCATCGTAGAGAAAAAACTGCGTGAACGCATGAAGATTCCTGTCTTCCATGACGATCAGCACGGTACAGCTATCTGTGTAGCTGCTGCATTCCTGAACGGTTTGGCAGTGGTAGATAAAAAGCTGGAAGAAGTAAAAGTGGTAGTGTCCGGTGCGGGCGCTGCGGCATTGGCGTGTTTGGAGCTGTTGGTAGACCTAGGCCTGCCAATGAAAAACATCTGGCTGACAGACATCGAAGGCGTGGTCTACAAAGGCCGTACCGTCTTGATGGACGAAGCCAAAGCGCGTTTTGTACAAGATACTGATGCACGTAAGCTGGGCGAAGTGATCGATAACGCTGATGTGTTTTTGGGCTTGTCCGCTGGTGGTGTGTTGAAGCAAGAGATGGTGGCCCGTATGGCTGCGCGTCCGTTGATTTTGGCCTTGGCTAACCCTAATCCAGAAATTCTGCCCGAAGATGCACATGCTGTACGTGATGATGTAGTGATTGCTACAGGCCGTTCTGACTACCCTAACCAGGTCAACAACGTACTGTGCTTCCCGTACATCTTCCGTGGCGCGTTGGATATTGGTGCAACCACCATTACACGTGGCATGGAAATTGCGGCAGTACACGCGATTTGCCAATTGGCGCGTGAAGAGCAAGATGAGCTGGTTGCGGCGGCCTACAACATTGAAAATCTGGAATTTGGTCCTGAGTACCTGATTCCCAAACCGTTTGATTCTCGTCTGATTGCACGTATTGCACCTGCTGTTGCTAAAGCCGGTATGGAAGAGGGAGTGGCAACACGTCCTATCGAAGACCTAGACGCCTACGTTTATCAGTTGCAGCAGTTTGTGTACCGTTCAGGCGCTTTCATGAAGCCCGTGTATGGTGCAGCTAAGGATATCGTTAAAAACGGTGGCAAATCACGCATTGTGTTCGCTGAAGGCGAAGACGAAGGTGTGCTGCGTGCTGTACAGGTAATCGTAGACGAGAAACTGGCCACGCCTATCTTGATTGGTAGACCAGCCGTGTTGCAGCAACGTATTGAGCGTTTCGGCTTGCGTATGCGTCTGGGTGTTGATGTCGATGTGACTAACCCCGAGCAAGATGATCGCTTTAACCGTTACTGGACAGCCTATTGGGAAATGCGCTGCCGCGATGGCGTGACCAAAGAGATGGCTCGTGTAGAAATGCGTCGTCGCTTTACGCTGATTGGTGCCATGATGCTGCATCTGGGCGAAGCGGATGGCATGATCTGCGGGACCGTGGGTAGTTATGCCAACCACCTGCGTTTCATTGATGAAGTAATTGGCAAACGTCCTGGTGCAAAAACCTACAGCGCGATGAATATCTTGCTGTTGCGTGAGCGTACTGTGGCATTGGCTGATACACATGTGAATGACAACCCTGACGCAGAGCAAATCGCTGAAATCACGATTGCAGCGGCTCGTCGTATGCGTGAGCTGAACATCGAGCCTAAAGCCGCGTTGTTGTCACGTTCCAATTTTGGTACGGGCAGCTCGTCGTCTGGTAGCAAAATGCGCGAAGCACTAGATTTGATCCGTCAACAAGCGCCTGAGCTGGAAGTGGACGGCGAAATGCACGGTGATTGCGCGTTGGATGAGAGCCTACGTAAACGCATTCTGCCGCAAACTACACTGAGTGGCGCAGCAAACTTGTTGATTTGCCCGAACGTGGATGCCGGTAATATTGCTTACAACCTGTTAAAAACAGAAGCGGGTGGTAACGTCGCTGTAGGGCCATTCTTGCTAGGCGCTAATGCTCCTATCAGTATTATGACTTCTAGCTCCTCGGTACGCCGTATCATTAATATGACGGCGCTGACGGTGGTGGATGCCAACACCGCACGCGACTAAGTTTCGCTACTGGCCTGCCTCTTAACGGAGCGCAGGCCAGTTTTTTTGTGCGTATGCTATTGTAGGTATTTTGCAATACCTGAATTGAAGTGTTGAGGGAAAGAAACGGATTCTTCGACCGCTTGCACAGAGACTGCTAAATGGATTAAAAACCCATTCGCTACGTCTAAATATCGCCTAAGATAAAAACGTTACGGGTTGTTTCTGTGCGCACCGCACGTCTCTTACCGTCAACGAAAATTTCTCAGTCATGACGAATGTACTGGCGATAGACAAGTTTCTAATTTATTGTTCGGATTAGCCGGAAGTAAAAGGCTGATCGGTTCAGATTGAGCAGGTATTATGGATCGACAGGAAGTCAACGTTTTTAGAAGGGCATCGCAATGAGTCAAAGCCTCAATTTGCAAGAGCTGTTGCAGCAGGGTGGCCTGATTAATGCAACCGATGCACAAAAAAGTAAGATATTCACCATGGCACAAGCGGCCGAGATCACTGTAGGTGAAGTGGATTGTGATCGCGCTCGTAGTTGTTCCGCTGTATTGCGCGCTATTGTGAAGGCAGTGGATTACCCCGATTTCTTCGGCAGTGATCTGGATGCGCTCTATGATTGTCTGTGCGACACCGTTTTGGATCAAAAAACAGGGTTGTATCTGTGGTTTGATAAATTGCACACAGGTGACCCAGCGCTGGAAACCCATGCGCAGGCTATTTTGAGTGTGTGTAATGATGTGGCCGACTTTGTCAGCACCAAAGACAAGATGTTCGCTTACACCGTTATTCACGCGGGCAAGCACCCTGATGCTGAGCCAGGTGTAGCGCCTACGCCGTACTCAGGTGCTGACGTAGACGCAACCTACGAAGATTGAGAATGACTACAGCCAGCCCATTCTGGCGCTGGCTGCTGACACCAATGCGATTGCAGCGGTTTCGGTGCGCAAAATACGAGTACCGAAACGCATAGATAAGGCCCCAGCAGCGATTGCTTGGGCCTTTTCTTCTTCTGACCACCCGCCTTCTGGGCCAATCAAAAATACTACATGCGCATCAGGCCAGTCGGACACTCCTGCTAAGGCGCTGTCCAAATCGTGCTCGGCATCTGGGTCGCAAAAAATCACGCGAGTGTGGGCAGAGCTAGGGAGTGATTGTAGAAAAGCAGCCAGTTGTTGTGGGGGGGATACGTGCATCACACGGTTGCGGCCACATTGCTCACTGGCTGATCGGGCAACTTTTTGCCAATGCTGTATACGCTTTTGCAGTCTGTCACCCTGTAATTGCAGAACGCTGTAGCGAGCTGCAATGGGGGCGAGGGCAGTGACGCCTATCTCAGTGCACTTTTCGGCAATCCAATCCATTTTGTCGCCAGAGGCTAAACCTTGGGCGACGGTGATGCGTTGTGGAAGCTCGCGTTCAAGGTCTTGAAATTCCAGCAAGTGCGCCAGCACACCTTTACCTTGATGTTGTAAAGATGCCAAAAATTGTCCGCCTTGGCCATTAAAAAGCCAGACCTTAGATTGGTCTTTGAGACGTAAAACACGGAGCATATAGTGGGCCAGCTCGGTGCTAAGTTCAACGGTAGTGCCTGTTTGCAGGTCTATTTCACAAAAAAAACGTGGCAGATTCATATGCTTGGCTGAGTTTGAAGAGTCATGCTTGTTACAGCATAACCGAGCTCTGTCGTGCTTGGGTGGCGGTTCTGCGGGCATTGCGGTGGTAAAATGAATGGCTTTAATAACTACCTGTTGATGATGGGGCGGGCCACAGTGTCTTTTGCCCTTCAAGAGTTTCCAATGGACTTATCCTCTTCCTCCGTATCGCCCATGGCGAATGCCATTCGTGCACTGGCGATGGATGCCGTGCAACAAGCTAAATCGGGTCACCCTGGTGCGCCTATGGGGATGGCAGAAATTGCCGAAGTGCTGTGGACACGCCACCTCAAACATAATCCAGCTGATCCTGCATGGTTTGATCGTGACCGCTTCGTATTGTCTAACGGCCACGGCTCTATGCTGATTTATGCCCTGTTGCATTTGACAGGCTACGATCTGCCGATGGAAGAACTGCGTAATTTCCGTCAGTTGCATTCGCGTACCGCCGGTCACCCTGAAGTGGGCGAGACTGCGGGTGTGGAAACTACTACCGGCCCATTGGGACAAGGTATTTCCAACGCCGTAGGTATGGCATTGGCCGAGGCTTTGCTGGCAAAAGAATTCAACCGCCCAGGTCACAACGTAGTGGATCACAATACCTACGCGTTTGTGGGTGACGGCTGCTTGATGGAAGGTATTTCCCACGAAGCATGTTCGTTGGCAGGTACATTAAAACTGTCCAAACTGATCGTGTTCTACGACGACAATGGTATTTCCATTGACGGTAAAGTGGAGTCTTGGTTTGGCGATAACACACCAGAGCGCTTCCGCAGTTACGGCTGGAACGTTGTAGAAAACGTGGATGGCCATAGCGTTGAGGCACTGGAAAAAGCCGTACAAACAGCAAAAGCCTACGTGAAAGAAGGTAACGGCCCAACCATCATTTGCTGTAAGACAGTGATTGGTAAAGGCTCACCTAAACTGGCTGGCTCCGAGAAATCTCACGGCGCCCCATTTGGTGACGAAGAGATTGCTGCCACACGCGCAGCCATTGGCTGGCCTCATGCCGCCTTTGAAATTCCAGCAGACGTATATGAATACTGGGATGGCCGCAGCAAAGGCGCTGCCGCTCAATCCGAGTGGGAACAACGCTTTGCCGCCTACCAAGCTGCACACCCAGAGTTGGCTAAAGAACTGGCCCGTCGTTTGCGCAGCGAATTGCCTGCTAACTTCGACGAGTTGGCTCAAGAGCTACTGAACAAAACCCAAGCGGCAGCACAAACCGTTGCTACACGTAAAGCCTCCCAATTGGCCATTGAAGGTCTGGTAGATGGCTTGCCTGAAATGCTGGGTGGTTCGGCTGATTTGACCGGTTCTAACCTGACTAACTGGCCTGGCGTTGCTCCTGTGCGTGCAACCGACGACGGCGTACAGTTCGGTCGTCACATCAACTACGGTGTGCGTGAGTTCGGTATGGCTGCTGTGATGAACGGTATGGCCTTGCACGGTGGTTACCTGCCATTTGGCGGTACCTTCCTGACATTCTCTGATTATTCCCGTAATGCCATTCGTATGGCCGCGTTGATGAAACAGCGCGTGGTGCACGTGTTCACACACGACTCCATCGGTTTGGGCGAAGACGGTCCTACTCACCAGTCCATTGAGCACGCTTCTAGCCTGCGTTTGATTCCTAACTTGCACGTATGGCGTCCTTGCGACACCACCGAAACGGCTGTGGCATGGATTGAATCCGTGCGCCGTCCAGCAAGCGTAGGCTTGAACGTGAAAGACGGTGGCCCAAGTGCGCTGCTGTTGTCCCGTCAAAATCTACCTTTCGTTGAGCGTGATAGCCAAACTGTTGCGGCGATTGCGCGCGGTGGTTATGTATTGCGTGATGCGGCTAACGCACGTGCCATCATCATGGCTACAGGTTCTGAAGTAGAACTGGCGTTGAAGGCGCAAACTGAATTGGCAGAAAAAGGTATTCCAGTGCGCGTGGTTTCCATGCCTTGCACCAATATCTTTGATGCACAAGATAAAGCGTGGCGTGATGCCGTGTTACCTGCTGGCATGCCCCGTGTGGCGATTGAAGCGGGTTCCACTGGCTTGTGGCACAAATATGTAGGCCTAGATGGTGCGGTTCTAGGTATAGACAGCTACGGTGCGTCTGCGCCGGCTGATGTACTGTTCAAGCACTTTGGTCTGACCACTGAGAAGCTGGTCGAAGCTGTAGAAAAGATTCTGTAAATTAGGAGATCCAAGATGACGATTCGCGTCGCTATCAATGGCTATGGTCGTATTGGCCGTATGACACTGCGTGCTCACTACGAGTACGGTAAGAAACACGGTATTGAAATCGTAGCAATTAATGCTCCTGGCCAAGACGAAGTGGCTAGACATCTCACACGCTTTGATACGGTACATGGCCGTTTCAACGCCGAGGTAGAGCTGGAAGGCAAAGAGTATTTGGTCATCAACGGTGATCGTATTCGTTTGTTGTCTGAGCGTGATCCTACTAAATTGCCTTGGGGCGAATTGAATGTAGACGTGGTCATGGATTGCACAGGTCGCTTCACAACCAAAGAAGCAGCAAGCGCGCATTTGCAAGCGGGTGCTAAGAAAGTGTTAATCTCTGCACCTGGTGGCAAAGATGTAGACGCTACGGTCGTGTACGGTGTGAACCACAACGTGCTGAAAGCCACTGACACAGTTGTGTCTAACGCTTCTTGCACCACCAACTGCTTGGCACCATTGGCTCAGCCTTTGAACCAAGAGTTGGGGATTGTGAACGGTTTGATGACGACTATTCACGCCTTCACAAACGACCAAGTACTGATCGACGTTGCGCACAAAGATTTGCGCCGTGCCCGTGCAGCTACCATGAGCATGATCCCAACCAAAACTGGTGCAGCGGCAGCAGTAGGTTTGGTATTGCCTGAGCTGAACGGTAAGTTGGATGGTTACGCTGTACGTGTTCCTACCATCAACGTGTCCATGGTTGATCTGACCTTTATGTCGGCTCGTCCTACTAGCGTAGAAGAAGTAAACAGCATCCTGAAAAAAGCCTCCCAAGGTGCATTGAAAGGTGTGCTGGACTACAGCGACGAACCGCTGGTGTCCACCGACTACAACCACAGCACTGCGTCTAGCACAGTGGATTCTATGCTGACTAAAGTATCGGGTGGTAGCTTGGTGAAAGTTGCTGCATGGTATGACAACGAATGGGCTTTCTCCGTGCGTATGCTGGATACGGCTCATGCGATGATGACCGCCAAATAAATACAGCGGCTCAAAAAGGCGGGGGTTCCCCGCCTTTGTCGTGCCTAGGATAAAGCAATCATGATTACTACGATTAAAACACTAAGCCAACTGGTGGCCGAAGGCCAAGTGGCAGGCAAGCGCGTGCTGATTCGTTCTGATATGAACGTGCCTATGGCTGGCGGTGTGATTACTGAAGACACACGCATTCGTGCATCGCTGGAAGCCATTCGCATGGCATTGGAAGCAGGCGCAGGCGTTATGGTGATGAGCCATTTAGGCCGTCCCAAAGAAGGCGAAATAATGCCTCGCGACACGCTTACTCCTATTGCTGAGCGTTTGAGCGAGTTGTTGGGTGTTTCCGTGCCGTTGCAACGCGACTGGATCGAAGGGGTAGATATTGCTCCCGGTCAAATCGTGCTGCTGGAAAACTGCCGCTGCAATGTAGGCGAAAAAGCCAACGATGAAACACTGGCTCGAAAAATGGCAGCGCTGTGCGACATCTACGTGAATGATGCATTTGGCGCAGCGCATCGTGCCCAAGCCTCTACCGAAGGTGTGGCGCGTTACGCTCCTATCGCATGTGCCGGTCCTTTGTTGGAAGCCGAGTTGAACGCATTGCGTCGCACATTGACAGACCCTGCTCGTCCTTTGGTGGCGATTGTGGGTGGTGCCAAAGTTTCTACCAAGCTGTCCATTTTGTTGGCCTTGGCGAACAAAGTAGATCAACTGATCGTGGGTGGCGGTATTGCCAATACATTCATGTTGGCTAAAGGCTTGAAAGTCGGCAAGTCGTTGGTAGAAGAAAGCCAAATAGAAGAAGCGCGCCAAGTCATCGCGGTGATGAAAGAGCGTGGTGCTGAAGTACCTATTCCAGTGGATGTGGTATGTGCAAAAAGCTTTGCTACTGATGCCGAGCCCACCGTGAAAGCTGCTACGGATGTGGCAGACGATGATCTGATTCTGGACATCGGTCCTGAAACAGCACAACAGTTGGCTGGCATTTTGCGTAACGCAGGCACGATTGTGTGGAACGGCCCAGTGGGCGTGTTTGAGTTCCCGAATTTTGCAGGCGGCACACGCGTGTTGGCACAAGCTATTGCAGACTCAAATGCTTTCTCTATCGCTGGCGGTGGTGACACCTTGGCGGCAATTGCAGCGTTTGATGTGGCCGATAAGATTGGCTATATCTCTACTGGCGGTGGTGCTTTCTTGGAATTCCTGGAAGGTAAAAGTTTGCCTGCCGTAGCGGTATTGCAGGAACGCGCAGCTGAATAAATAGCCAACCTAGTTGGGTGTTATAACGCGCTCAAAATGGCCTGATAACCTGCTAGGGTGTCAGGCCATTTTGGTGTCCAGCCTAGCTGTTTTAAACGTTGGTTGCGAAAGCGCTTACCTTGGGCAGGAGCCTGATCATTACGCTGTGGCGGCGTGATACCCAACGATTCGGCCAAGGGAGCGTACAAGTCTATTTGTTCTAGCGGGGTGTCATCAGTACCCACATAAAGGGCTTCTGGCTGTGGGTGCTGCAGCAGCAGACTGCACGCTTGCACCACGTCATCAATATGGATACGGTTTGCCCAATTTCCGGGTGAAGTGGGTACTACCCAACCTGGTTTACGTATGCGTTGCAGCCATTGCAGACGCTCTGGGCCATAAATGCCACTAAAGCGAATCACTACCAGTTTGTCTCCCAAGCGCTCGCGCAGCAACTGCTCAGCTTTTACCAAGGCGATGCCGTTGAACTGTTCAGGGTGAGTAGGGCTGTGTTCGTCTAACCATGATTCGCTAGCACCATAGACGGCCGTAGAAGAGACAAACACAAAGCGTTGTAAGGCATCAAGATCTAATGCGTTTAACAGATTATTGAGGCCGGTGTCGTAAATGGCGGCATACCCAGCTTCAGAGCGTTCGCTAGGCGTGGCGGTGTACAGCACATGGCTGCATATGGGTAGCTGTTGCAGGCTGTCTGCTTGGGTGAGGTCGGCTTGAATAGCAGGTATGCCTGTTTCTGCAGGGTTGGGGTTACGGCGTAAGGCCCATTGCGAAACGGAGATCTGTTTAAGCTGTTGATAACAGCGTTTTGCAATGTCACCGGCACCTGCGTATAAAATCCCAGTAAGAGGTTGGTCTGACATGGCAAAAACTCCTAGGTTGGCTGTGGGTTATGCGTTTGCACTACGGCTGCTTTTTGGGCATAGTGAATAGTTTGTTCCATTGTACTGTGAGGGACCTGTGAAAAAATTACAGCGTACGCATCCAGATGAATTGTTGGTGGGGTTGGTGTCGGTGTCTGATAGGGCTTCTGGCGGCCAATATCAAGATGAGGGCATCCCTGCGTTAGAGTCATGGTTAGAGGCAACGTTGATACAGCCCGCGCAGTGCGTGTCGCGTTTAGTGCCGGATGACACGGATACAATCTCGGCCACATTGAAAGAATTGGTCGATGAGCTAGGCTGCGATTTGGTGCTGACCACGGGTGGTACAGGCCCTGCGCGCCGCGATGTGACGCCGGAAGCCACGTTGGCTGTGGCTACACGTGAAATGCCAGGGTTTGGCGAGCAAATGCGCCAGATTAGTTTGAAGTTTGTACCTACGGCGATCTTGTCACGCCAAGTGGGCGTACTGCGCGAAACGGCAGATCATGCGGCATTGATTTTGAATTTGCCTGGTCAACCCAAAGCGATTAAAGAAACGCTGGAAGGCTTAAAGGACGATCAGGGTAAAATAGTGGTGCCCGGTATTTTTGCGGCTGTGCCTTACTGCATTGATCTGCTTGGCGGTCCTTATGTGGAAACACATGAGCACATAGTGTCGGCATTTCGCCCAAAATCGGCACGTAGGCCCAAACAATAATACGCAAAACAAGCAAGAATTCGTTTTCACCCGTAAAATTACGGGTGATTTAGTTATTTTATTCAAGTACTCAGGAGATCTTCATGGCCTTGGTTTCCATGCGTCAGCTGTTGGATCATGCGGCTGAAAATGGCTACGGCATTCCCGCATTTAACGTGAACAATCTGGAGCAGGTCCAGGCAATCATGGAAGCGGCAGCTGAGACTGATAGCCCCGTTATCATGCAAGCTTCGGCAGGTGCCCGCAAATACGCAGGCGAAAAATTCCTGCAAGGTTTGATTCGTTCCGCCGTTGAAAGCTACCCGCACATTCCTGTGGTGATGCACCAAGATCACGGCCAGTCACCCGCTGTATGTAAAGGCGCCATCGAGATGGGCTTTAGCAGCGTGATGATGGACGGTTCTTTGGAAGAAGACGGTAAAACGGTTGCTGACTACGAATACAACGTAGACGTGACTCGTCGCGTTGTAGAAATGGCTCACAAGCTGGGCGTTACGGTAGAAGGCGAGTTGGGTTGCTTGGGTTCATTGGAAACCATGCAAGGCGACAAAGAAGACGGTCACGGCTTTGATGGCGTGTTGACCCTAGACGAGTTGCTGACTAGCCCAGAGCAAGCGGCAGACTTCGTTCGTCGCACTCAGTTGGATGCGTTGGCGATTGCTATTGGTACTAGCCACGGTGCGTACAAGTTCACTCGCGAACCTACAGGCGATATCTTGTCCATCCAGCGCGTGAAAGAAATCCACGCTCGTTTGCCTAACACTCACTTGGTGATGCACGGTAGTTCAAGCGTGCCACAAGAGTTGTTGGCCGAAATTCGTGAATTCGGTGGCGATATGAAAGAAACCTACGGTGTGCCCGTAGCGGAAATTCAAGAAGCCATCAAATACGGTGTACGCAAAGTAAATATCGACACTGACATCCGTTTGGCGATGACTGCTGCGATCCGCCGTTTCTTGTTTACGTATCCAGACAAGTTTGATCCACGTGAATACCTGAAACCAGCACGTGCTGCTGCCAAAGCAGTGTGTGTGGCTCGTTATGAGCAGTTTGGTACTGCAGGTAATGCATCCAAAATCAAACCTATAGCCTTGGATGAAATTGCCCGCCGTTATGCCTCGGGCGAACTGGCCCAAAAGGTACAGTAAGGCTTAATACAGGCCATCCCACGGATGGCCTGATTTGTTTGCGGGGTATAGGTCCCTCTGACTTGCTGCTTGCCCGCAGCAAGGCGCTTTTTTAAGGAAAACATGGTGCAACAGGCGCTTTTCGAATCCACTCTGAAATCCCTACCTTTGTTGGCACGCGGTAAAGTGCGTGACATGTACGAGGTGGGCGACGATAAACTTCTAGTGGTTGCTTCCGATAGATTGTCAGCTTTTGATGTGATCATGGATGATCCCATTCCCGGTAAAGGGGCTGTGCTGACGAACATGACGGAGTTTTGGCTGAAGAAGCTAGCGCACATCGTACCTAATCACTCTACAACTGTACGTGCTATTGATGTGGTAGCTGCAGATGAGCAAGCTCAGGTTAAAGACCGTGCGGTAGTGGTAAAGCGTTTAAAACCTATCATGGTAGAGGCCGTAGCACGCGGCTATATCATTGGTTCGGGCTGGAAAGAATATCAAAAAACAGGTGCGATCTGTGGCATTGCTTTGCCCGCAGGTTTGCAACAAGCTAGCCCGTTGCCTGAGCCTATTTTTACGCCTGCGGCAAAAGCAGAAATGGGTTCTCACGATGAAAACGTGAGCTTCTCCCACGTTGTGGCAGAAGTAGGTCAGTCGTTGGCTGAGCAAATTCGTGATATCACATTGCGTTTGTACAAAGAAGCCGCTGCTTACGCAGCAACGCGCGGCATTATCATTGCCGACACAAAATTTGAGTTTGGTCTGGATGAAGACGGTGTATTGCACTTGATGGATGAAGTGCTGACACCAGACTCTTCCCGTTTCTGGGATGCGAGCAGTTACCAACCTGGTACTAGCCCAGCGTCCTTTGATAAACAATTTGTACGTGATTGGCTGGAAACCCAAGACTGGGATAAAACACCGCCAGCGCCACGCTTGCCTGCTGATGTGATTGCTCGCACTGCAGCCAAGTACCAAGAAGCCTTGGACAAATTGACTAAGTAATACGCGGAGTAAGTAAGGACATGAGCACAGTAGCACCCGTAACAGTAGGGGTAGTCATGGGGTCTTCCAGCGATTGGCCGGTAATGCAAAATGCAGCCGCCATTCTGGAAGAGTTTGGTATTGCCTTTGAAACCCTAGTGGTATCGGCTCACCGTATGCCGTTGGATATGGTGGAGTATGGTCGTAAAGCCAGTGAAACTGGCATGAAAGCCATTATTGCTGGTGCGGGTGGTGCAGCGCATTTGCCAGGTATGTTGGCAGCCCTAACTGAAGTGCCTGTCTATGGTGTACCGGTGCCATCACGCTACTTGCGTGGCGAAGACTCGCTATTGTCTATCGTACAAATGCCTAAAGGCGTACCGGTAGCAACCTTTGCGATTGGTGAAGCCGGTGCAGCCAATGCCGCCTTGCATGTGGTGGCCAACTTGGCGATGTATGACGATGCATTGCGTGTGAAGTTAAACGCATTCCGTGCGCGCCAAACTGAAGTGGCACGTAATATGCAGGTGCCTCCACCTGAGCAAGCCTGATTTTTAAGCGAAACGAGCAGTATATGAACAAGGTTACAAACGAGGCCGTGATCCAACCTGGCGACTGGCTAGGTATGATTGGTGGCGGTCAATTGGGACGTATGTTTTGTCATGCGGCCCAAAGCTTGGGCTACAAAGTAGCTGTGTTGGATCCTGATCTCAACAGCCCTGCGGGCGCTGTAGCGGACAAACATATTCGTGCCGCGTACGATGATGAAAACGGTTTGCGTGCGTTGTCGGCACAGTGCAAAGCCATCACGACTGAATTTGAAAACGTACCAGCAGCTAGCTTGCAGTTCTTAGAACAAAGCAGCCGTGTGACGCCTTCTTCGTCTGCTGTGGCCGTTGTGCAAGACCGTATTGCTGAAAAAGCGTTTATTGTGTCTGCGGGTGTGCCTGTAGCGCCTTATGCGCCTATACACAGCAAAGCCGATTTACAAAATGCCGATGCGGCATTGTTCCCTGGTATTTTGAAAGCCGCACGCTTGGGTTATGACGGTAAAGGTCAAGCGCGTGTGAGCAGCCGAGAAGAGGCGCTGAATGCGTTTGCCCAATTTGGCGAAGTACCCTGTGTGCTAGAAGCATTGCAGCCATTGAAAGATGAAATTTCTGTGGTGATGGCACGATCTTTAAACGGTGAGGTCGCGGCATTTGTGCCTTCGCATAACGAGCATCGTGACGGTATCTTGGCGGTTTCCACAGCAGCATCTTCTAACTTGCCGGTGTACCAAGAGGCCATTGCTGCCGCAACGAAAATTGCACAAACCTTGGGTTACTATGGTGTGTTCTGTGTGGAGTTTTTCATTCTGCAAGACGGCTCGGTGATCGCTAATGAGGTTGCTCCACGCCCCCATAACAGTGGCCACTTCACCATGGATGCGTGTGTGACTAGCCAGTTTGCACAACAAGCACGTGTGATGGCAGGTTTGCCGCTGGGTTCGGCGACATCACACAGCTATTCCGTGATGTTGAACTTGTTGGGTGATTTGTGGTTTGACGAGCAAGGCACATACCGTGAGCCAGACTGGACGGGTGTGTTAGCGGTGCCCGGTGCATGTTTGCATTTGTATGGCAAAGCAGAAGCCCGTAAAGGCCGCAAGATGGGCCATATCAACGTGGTAGGTAGCACGCTGGAAGAAGCGCAACAACGTGCGGCACAAGCCGCCTTGCCTTTGGGTTTTGTGTACCATGCATGAGACTGTAATCAGCCCGTCTGATGCGCAGTCTGTGCAGCAGGCTGCTGAATTGCTGTATGCGGGCGAGCTAGTCGCATTTCCTACCGAGACCGTTTACGGCTTAGGGGCAGATGCAGAAAATCTTGCAGCGCTGGCCAGTATTTATGAGGCCAAGGGGCGTCCTAGCAATCACCCGGTGATTGTGCACGTCGCCCCCGGGGCTGATTTGTACTACTGGGCCAAACAAATTCCCGATGAAGGTTGGCGCTTGGTGGAGTGTTTCTGGCCAGGCCCATTAACCTTGATTTTGCCTAAGGCAGATCATGTACCGCTGCAAATTACCGGTGGACAGGACAGCGTAGGGGTACGCTGCCCATCGCACCCGGTAGCACAAGCTTTATTGACGGCCTTTGCCAAGTGCAAAGGTGGGCAGGGCGGTGTGGCGGCGCCGTCGGCCAACCGTTTTGGACGCATCTCACCTACACAGGCGTATCACGTACAACAAGAGTTCAAAGGGTGTGTATTGCAGCCCAAGATGATCTTGGAAGGTGGCCCAGCCGAAGTAGGGATTGAATCCACCATTGTGGATGTATCGCGTGTTGCAACGACGGGTGAAGTAGCCGTCTTGCGCCCTGGTGGGATTAGCGTGGCCCAAATAGAGGCAGCGCTAGGGCGTTCGGTACAAATAGGGGCCAAGCACCATGCACCACGCGTGTCGGGCAGCTTAAAGGCTCACTATGCGCCAACGACGCCACTCTTTAGCTTGTCGCGTGCAGCGTTGCACGCCAAAGTAACTGAGGCTACAGCACCTAAGAAAGTAGGGTTGTTGGGCTTTGGGAAGGCACCAGCAGCGTTAGCGGCTGGACTGCAGTGGGTAGAGTTGCCTAGCCAACCAGCACACTTTGCACACGCGTTGTATGCGTTGCTACGCGAGTTGGATGAGCAAGGTTTTGATGCCTTCTATATTGAGCAGTTGCCGACGACGCCAGAATGGCTGGCCGTGGCAGATCGGCTCAACAGGGCCGCTGCCGCGTTCGAATAAATCACTACGATTTAATCCAGTAAGTTCTGCTCTTGTAAGAAGCGCAAGCAGCGCTTCTTGAGGCGTTCCGGTTGTTCAAAGTGTGGACTATGCCGGACGCCCGCCAACACCATGGCCTCGGCATGAGGCACCAAGCATTGCACCCCATATACCTGATGTAAGGATGAGTATTCATCCTCATCGCCTTGTATCAGTAGCGTAGGGCATTGGATATTGGCGACATCACTTTCTATGTTCCAGTTCTTCTGGAAGTAAGGGCTACTCCACGCACGGCTCCAGGGTTTGAAGGTGCCATCTACATCTTGATGGTAACGAGCCAGTCGTTGGCGCAGATCGCCGCTGTCGTACCAGTTGATGCAATGCTCTAACCCGTGGTGCATAAAGGGTTCTACATTGATGTGGGGCGCGACACAAATGATGGCTCGTGCAGCACTGTTATCCATGGCCGCATTCAAAAGGGCAATCGAGCCGCCGTCGCTGTGACCAAATAAAATAGGGCGTTCGTCAGCTAAACCCAACGCAGCCAGCACGGCAGGCAAACGCTGCTGCGCTTCACGATGCAAGTAGTTGATGGGTAAGTCTTCGTTAGGGTTACGTGGTGTGCTTTGACCATAGCCGGGGCGTGAGTACAGTAATCCACGGCAGCCCAAGAAAGAGGCCAATTCTTCAGGCCAAAAAGACCAGTGCGTAATGCTGCCTAAGCCTTCATGTAAAAAGACCAGCAGTGGCGCTTGAGGGTCTTGGCTTCCTACCCATTGATATTCAATGTCCAGCAAGTTGCCGTCTTCGGTGATTTGCAGCGTTTGATGTGTAGCAGGTTGACGCATGGTAAAGCCTAGCCTAACGAAGGAAAACTTTTTGAGTATACGTGAAAACTACGTATGGCTCTCAGTACCCCCGTTAGGCTGTGCGGGCTTATCAGACGCGCTCAATGAGCATGGCGATACCTTGCCCGCCACCTATGCAGGCAGCAGCAATGCCATAGCGACCTTGTTGTTGATGCAATGTGCGTGCCAGTGTGCCGACTAAGCGTATGCCTGTTGCGCCTAGTGGGTGGCCCAATGCCAAGGCACCACCATGCACGTTAACGCGTTCAGCATCAATGCCTAGCGATTGAATGGCATACAGCGGCACCACGCTAAAGGCTTCGTTGATTTCCCAGAAATCAATATCCGACGCGCTGAAACCGGTTTGTTGCAGCAAACGCTGCACGGCGGGTACTACGCTTTGGCCCATCATTTCTGGGCGCACACCACGGTCTACACACGCCACAATACGGGCCATAGGTGTGAGGTTGTACTGCTGTACAGCAGATTCCGAGGCCAATAAACCTAAAGCTGCACCAGTAGTCAGTGGTGAGCTGTTACCCGCACTAATCACACCATTTTCTTTGAACACGGTTTTCAGCTCGGACAGAGCTTCTGCCGTGGTGCCTGCACGTATGCAACTGTCGAGGTGCACCGTTGCTTCACCGTTTTCCACGGCAGGCAGCGCTATGATTTCTCCGGCCAGATAGTTATCCGCTTGTGCTTGGGCAGCACGCTCATGGGAACGTACAGCAAAGCGGTCCATTTGCTCACGGCTAATCCCGGCAAAAGTAGCCAAGTTTTCGGCGGTGAGTCCCATGTTCATAGCGTGTGCCATGTCATAGGCTTTGCTGTTCTGTATTGCGGCAGAGAGTTGTGGAACGGTGAGTGTTCCTTCTTGGAATAGGCTAGGTCCCATGGGGATACGCGTCATGTGCTCGTAGCCGCCAGCTATCGCCAAGTCCGCAGCACCCGACGCAATGTTTAGCGCGCTGGTGCGCAAGGCGGCGATACCGGAACCACACTGTTGGTCAATGCTACGACTGGCACATTGGTCACCTAACTGGCTTAACAGCAGGGGGTAACGTCCACCGAAGCTCCATTGCTCTTTGACGCCCAAGGCGCACCCAACGCTCAGGTCGTCTACGCTATCGCTATTCAAACCATTGTCGTCTAAGCAATGATCAATCAAATGGGCCAATAAGACATCAGCACGTTGCTCGGCAAAGCTGTCGATTTCAGGTTTGCGTGAATTGGCACGACTAAAGGCCGAGCGTTTGTAGTAACTCAGGTATACGGGTTTCATGAACGAGACTCCAACTGCCCCCAGCGGCTGATGAACAGTGCATAGGTTTTAAGGGTTTGACGTATGGATTCGATGTTGACGCACTCATCCACACCATGAATGTTTTGCGCGACAGGGCCATAGCAGGTGCCAGCGGTGCGGCTGTAGAAATGGAAAGCACGTAAGTCAGTTGTACACGTAGACAAATAATGGCCTGGCTCAGCGTGTGTCAGGCTTTGGTGTGCGGCAGAAAGCTCACGTATGCCATCGTGTTTCATGTCTACCAAGTGGCCTTCAGAACGGAAACCATGGAAACGTAGAATAGGGCGTTGGTCTGCAAAAGCAGGGTCTTTAGCGACGGCCTCTTCAATGCAATCGCTCACCTTTTGCATGATCTCATTGGCAGACATGCCGGGCGGGAAACCTATACGGGCTTCTAGCTGTGCATGTGAAGGCACGCTGGATGCCCAGTTGCCGCCTTCCATCTTGCCTATGTTCAAGTTGAAGGGCTGTGCCATCGTGTCGTAAGGGGCTTGTCTATGGTGCTCGTTTAGCTCCGCTTCTAAGCCTTTTAGCCACGGAATCAAGCGTTGCAGCTTTTCAATGGCATTGATCCCTGCAGAAGTGTCCAGCACGTGTGCCGGTTTACCTTTGACGGTAAGTTTGAACCACAGCACACCCACTTGGCCCGTGTAAATCTGTGCGCCAAACGGTTCAGGAATCAGCGCAAAGTCACCACCAAAACCTTGGTTTAAGCAGGCCAGTGTGCCATTGCCAGAGCATTCTTCTTCTACCACGGCCTGTATGGTTAACGGCGAGGTGATCGTAAAGCCTGCATGTCGTATGGCGTGTACCGCATAGATCATGGCAGCTACACCGGATTGCATATCGCCTGCACCACGGCCATACAGCCAGCCCTCATGACGCCACGGCTGATGTGGGGGGCGTGACCACATATCAGAAGGTTCAGCGCTGACCACATCCAGGTGACCGTTTAGCACTAACGATTTACCGGCAGCACCGGGGTTGAGTTGGGAGACCAAGTTGTATTTATGGTCGTGATCCCAATCCACAGGGGCGTACAGTGGGTGGCTGCACAAGGCATGGTGCTTCATGTGTACACGTTGTGGCGCGAGGTCTAGACGTGTCAGCCTGTCCTCAACCACATCCAAAACGCCTTGCTCGTGGTTCAGTACGCCGTACTGGCTCACCATGTTTTCGGTGAATTCCAGTACCTCTTCAAAGACGCTGTCGCAACTGTTTAGGATGCGCTGCTCCGCCGCCGTAATGTCGCGTACAGCGGGAAAAGTAGTGTTGTGACTCACATTGATTCCTTTGCGCTTAGAATTCCGCGATGTGTTCAGACAGAATGAGCGGTGCTTCGGTCATGGCGATGAGCTCGTCCAGCGTGACATCAGAGGCTTTTTCAACCAGCAGTAAACCCTCAGGCGTGACATCCATGACGGCTTTATCAGTGATGATGCGTGACACGCAACGTTCGGCGGTCAGTGGTAAACGGCATTCTTTAAGAATTTTGGAATTACCGTATTTATCGCAGTGCGTGCTGAGCACGACGATGCGAGGGGTTTTCTGGGCCAATTCCATGGCCCCACCAATACCGGGCGAGAACTTGCCAGGAATTTTCCAGTTGGCCAAGTTACCGTGTTGGTCTACTTCAAACGCACCAATCATGGTGAGGTCTAACTTCCCACGTCTAATCATGGCAAAGGACACCGCGCTATCGAAGTGACTGCCGCCAGCTAAGGTGGTGACGTAGTTACCGGCTGAGTCAATCATCTGTGGATCAATGTCATCCACAGCTGGTTGTGGGCCTACACCCAGAATGCCGTTTTCAGCGTGAATCAATACTTCCAAATTATCGGGTAAGTAGTTCACCACTTGAGCAGGTAAGCCAATGCCGAGGTTCACAATGCTGCCGGGAGTAATTTCGCGGGCAGCGCGCGCGATGATGCGATCAGTGTTTGACATGATGAGCTATCACTCCGTATTCAGTAGACAAGCCGTCTAGTACCACCACATTCTTGATGAACGCGCAGGGGGTTTGTACAACGGCAGGGGGCAGTTCGCCGGGTGGGCAGCAGTTTGCGGTTTCCGCAATCACATGCTCTGCAGCCATAGCCATTAACGGATTAAAGTTGATGGCAGAGCCGTGGTACGACAGGTTACCCACATGGTCAGCACGCGCAGCGTGTATTAAGGCAAAGTCGGCTTGCAGGGCCATCTCTACTTTGTAGCGATCACCTTTCCATGACAACACATCGTCGGGGGCGGTGATCTCAGAGTTCAGGCCAATATCGGACAAAAAGCCATAACTGCCAGCGCCTGCCGTGCGAATTTTCTCTGCCAAAATGCCTTGAGGGTAAAACTCTACCTCTAAGGTACCGGCATTCATTTGCTCGATCACATTACGGTTTAAACCAATGTGCGTAGCAATCAGTTTACGGACTCGACCTGCCTCGATGAGCTTGCTAATGCCTAAGCCCATTTCATTGGCATCGTTTTTGATCAAGGTCAGGTTGGTTTGCCCTTGACGCAGTAGTTCATTAATCAACGCAAACGGGGTGCCGGGGCTGCCAAAGCCACCAACCATAATGCTGGCGCCGGAAGGGATCTGCGCAATTGCCGATTCCAAAGAAATACATTTATTCATGCTGTTCACTAACCGATAAAACTAGAGGTGAATGCTGGCCAGGAATTTCTGGGTGCGCTCATGCTGGGGGTTATTGAAAATTTGCTCGGGCGTGCCTTGCTCGATGATGTAGCCGCCGTCCATGAAAATGACGCGATCAGCCACTTTGCGAGCAAAGTCCATTTCGTGTGTGACCACCATCATGGTCATGCCCTTAGTGGCTAAGGACTCCATCACGCTTAGCACCTCGCCTACCAGCTCAGGGTCCAGCGCTGAAGTGGGTTCATCAAATAGCATCACGTCGGGGTTCATGGCCAGTGCGCGCACAATGGCGACACGCTGCTTTTGACCACCAGAGAGCAGGTCAGGGTAGACGTCTTTTTTGTCTGCCAACCCGACGCTGTTCAACAGTTCTATAGCTTGTTCTATAGACTGCTGTTTATCGCGCTTCAGTACTTGAGTGGGGCCTTCAATAATGTTTTGTAGGATGCTCAAGTGCGGGAACAGATGAAAGTGCTGGAACACCATGCCCAAGTTGGTACGTATATGGCACAGGTGACGTTCAAAGGCACGACCTTTAAGGCTGGTGTCATTGATCAGCGTCTCTTTGAGGAAAATCGTGCCACCAGTGGGGACTTCCAGATGGTTCACGGTACGCAATAAGGTACTTTTTCCTGAACCACTGGGGCCAATCACTACAATCACTTCACCGGGCATGATCTCTAGGTCTACAGAGCGTAGTACCTCTAGATCGCCATAGCTTTTCTTCAGACCTTTAATACGGATAATAGGTTGTGTCATGGCTTATCTCCGGCTTGTTTTCAGGTGTAGACGTTTTTCAACCAAGCGCAGCAACAAGGCGATAGCCGTGGTCATGATGGCGTACAGCAGGGTGGCGCCCAAATACAGCTCGAAAGGCTTGTAGGTGGTGCCCACCAACTGTTGGGTTTTCATGGTGAGCTCCACCAGCGTGATGGTGGAAACCAGCGAGGTATCTTTCACCAGAATGATGAAGTTATTACCCAGTGGTGGAATGATGTTGCGAATGGCTTGCGGCAAAATAATGCGGCGCATGGCTTTAGCACGCGACATACCAATAGAGAGCGCCGCTTCAGTTTGGCCGAAGTTTACGGATTGAATCCCAGCGCGAATGGTTTCGGCGTTATAAGCACCTACGTTTAATGCCAAGCCCAATACACCCGAAGTAAAGGGCGATAGGTCAAAGCCCAACTGAGGCAGGCCGTAATAAATCAGGAACAGCTGAATTAACAGCGGTGTGGAACGAATCAACCAGACATAAAAGCTGGCAATCACATTCAAAATAGGGTTGTGGGACAGTTTGGCTAACGCCGCCCCTAGGCCAAAAATTAGGCCTAGGATAAGCGAAACGATAGACAAATAGAGGGTTAACAGAGCTGCCTCGGAAAGTACGGGCAGGTACTGTGCAATGATGCTCCAGTCAAACATGAGAATCTCTTTTTAGCGTATGTCTGTACCGAAGTACTTTTCACTGATTTGGGTGTAAGTGCCGTCGTCGCGCATGGCTTGCAGGGCGGTGTTGATGGCTTGCTGCAGCTCAGGTCTGCCTTTCTTGATCGCAATACCAACTTCTTCTTGGTACAGCAGGTCGCCCGCCATTTCCATGGGGGCGTTGCGCTCTTTAATCGCCATCAGGCCGGTGAGGCGCGTGGTGACAAAACCCGATAAACGTCCAGTCATCACATCCATGATGATTTGTGGATCGCCTTTGTAGGTACGTACTTCGACCTCTGGTACGTTCTGACGTAACCAGTCTTCAAAGGTGGTGCCTAGGGTGACGCCGATGGTTTTGCCTTTAAGGTCTTCAATGCTTTGTAAGCCTGAACCTTGTTTGACGAAGAGCTGAGCACCATCACGGTAGTAGGGCTCAGAGAAGTCGATGGCTTCCAGGCGCTGAGGGGTAATGGCCATGGAGCCTATGATGGTGTCGTAACGATCTGCCATCAGACCGGCAATAATGCCGTCCCACGAGGTGGTGAGTGGTTGAGCTTTGGCGTCTAGTCTTTTGGCAACTTCATTGCCTATTTCTATGTCGAAGCCGGTAAGCTCACCGCGTTCATTCACAAAACTGAAGGGTGGGTAAGCGCCCGTCATCGCAAAAGAAAGCGTTTGGTTTTTAAGACCATGATCAGGCGTATCAGCGTGAACATGTGCTGGACCAAGCAGGCCCAGCGTTAGGAATGCCGTGGCAATGGCAATTTTTATCATGGTTGTCCTCCTTTTTTTGTGTACACCAGGCGTTATGCCCCCCCGTTGAGAGGGGGCATAACAAAAGGCAAAGCCTCTGGTCTTAGAGAGAGCTACGTAGCTCTGTCAGTGTCTCGTCCAGCAATTGGATTAATGTGTCTATTTCTGCTGGGGTAATCGTCAGGGGTGGGCAAACCAAGAAGTGGTCGCCTTTAATGCCGTTTAAGGTACGGCGTGGGTAAATCAACAAGCCTTTGCTTTTAGCGATCTGAGTGACTTTGTTAAAAAGGTTCAGTTCGGCAGGCCAAGGTTCTTTAGTATCGCGATCTTGTACCAACTCCATGCCATACAGCATGCCTATGCCGCGTACATGACCAACGATGGGGTGTTTTTCAGCCAGTTGGTGCAACTGCTGACCTAGGTAAGCACCGGTTTCTCTGGACTTAGCAATAATGTCGTCGTCCAGCATAGTGCGCATGATGGCTACACCTGTCGCACATGCCATCGGATTACCTGCATAGGTATGACCGTGTTGGAAACCGCCCGATGCCATGACGGCGTTCACGATTTCGCCACGAGACAAGATAGCTGCAATGGGGTAGTAGCCTGCGCCCAAGCCTTTAGCCAGTGACACGATGTCGGGTTTAACATCCCAGTTTTGGTAGGCCAGCCATTGACCTGTACGGCCCATACCGGCCAACACTTCATCAAAAATCAGCAAGCAACCATAGCGATCGCAGAGTGCGCGGATGCCTTCAAAGTATTGTTGGGTCAGCATGCGAGCGCCCGTGCTCGCACCACCTACAGGTTCGATAACGATGGCGGCAATAGTGTCTCCACCTACGGCCTCAATGCGTTTTTCGGTTTCTGCTAGGACGGCAGCAATGTGCTCTTCCAGCGTCGCTTCGGTATAGCGGTACAAATCAGGCGAAGGGACTTTCACCGCAGTATTGGTGATGGGTTCGAACGGCTCTTCCAGTGGGAAGTAGCTGGTTAGCCCCAACGCACCTAAGGTGCTGCCGTGGTAGGAAGGCGTGAGCGAGACAAAACGTGTACGTTGCGGTTGGTTGGTCGCAAAGAAGTATTGTCTGGCTAATTTGATGGCGCTTTCTACGGCTTCAGAACCGCTGCCTACAAAGAACACTTTGTTCAGGTAGCGATCAGTCATGTCGGCCAGCATGGAAGCCAATTCAATGGCTTCGGAGCTTTCAAACTGGGTGCGGTAGCTGAAGGCCACTTTGTCCAGTTGAGCTTTCATGGCTGCTTTGATTTTGGGGTGGTTATGCCCCAGGTTGCAGGTGATTGCGCCCGAGCAACCATCCAAATAGCGTTTGCCGGATTGATCCCACAGATACACGCCGTCAGCATGGCTGACCAGCGGCAACTGGGTATTGGCTTGATAAAAAAGTGGGCTGTTGTCTGTCTCGGTATTTGTGGTCATTGTTATCTCTGAACTAAAGAAAAGGTTCAAGATTTGAGGTATTTGAGCAGATTATAGGTGTGTGTTTTTTTATTGTAAATTATAATGTTTTTTCATTATTTGATGATTTTTAATCATCAACTTTAGGGCCAAATTAACACGTAAAAAGAGCCGTAACGCTGCAGAGAGAAGCAGAGGATGACGGCTATGCGGAGACTAGGTTATATGTCGGATATCAATCTGAATTCATTGAAATCCCTGATTATTTTCAAAGTGTTATACGAAACAGGCACGGCTACCCGTACTGCCAAAGATTTAGGTATTACGCAATCGGGGGTAAGCCGTTCGTTAGCACAGCTAGAAGAGAACATAGGCATACAGTTGTTCATGCGGCATAAAAAACGCTTGGTGGCGTTACCTGAGGCCGATGAGCTGTATAACGAGATACTGCGCTTGATTGGTAATTTAGAAGAAATGAAGCACAGTATTGTGGCGTTGCGTGAGTTTGGGGTGTCGCGTTTACGCTTGGTGTCTGCACCGGCGTTGGGATTTGGTTATGTGCCGCAACTGATTGCTAGCGTACTGCGCATTAATCCGCACTACAGTTTTTCCTTCGACATTTTATCTAGCCCAGAAATTGTACGTGGCGTTGAATCAGGCTTATTTGATGCTGGTTTTGTCACGCTACCGGTGTCCACGCAGTCGCTAGTGGTAGAGGAGCTATTTGATGTTGAGGCGGTGTGTTTGATTCCTTCCGATCACCCTTTGGCATCGCGTGAGCAAATAGGGCTGGAGGACTTACAAGATCAGCATTTGGTGATTCCGAATCAGCCCAACTTGGCGGCAGATCAGTTGCTGTTGTTGATTGCTCAACATGGGGTGAATATTGCGGGGAAAACCGAATCCAATATCGCCAGTATTTGCAGTTTGGTCGCTAATGGCGTGGGGGTGGGGTTGATTAACCCGCTGACGGCGCATGACATGAATACCAATGGTGGCTTGTCTATTAAGCCATTCAGACCAGCGTTTAAATACCGTTTTGGTTTGGTATATAAACAGAACTGGTCTGAAAACAGACTGATTGAGTTACTGAAAAACAATCTGCCTGACTTAACTAAATATACGCAGATGGGGCACTAAGCTTGCATGGTAAAGGGCGTAGGCGTTATGAATCTTTGTGGTCGCCTTCGCCAGCTTTCCAATAACCTTTGGCACTCACGCGATGCTTAGGTAACTCCATATCTTGCAGATAATGCAGTCGCAGTGTGCGTATGGCAGTGGACTCACCCGCTATCCAGATATAGCCAGGGCCTACGGGTAGCGATTGTGATAGCAGTGTTTTGCACAGGCTTTGGCAGGGCTCAGACGATGCGATAACCCATTGTGTACGCAAGATGGCGGGGCTGGGTATGGGTTGTTGCTCCAGTTTATCTGGCACTTCAATAAAGACGTGGGCATCAATCTCAGGTGGGAGTTGAGCCGCAATACTTTGTATGCCGGGCAAGGCCGTGGTGTCACCAGCAAGTAGCACCCATTCGGCATCGCAAGGCAGGGAAAAGCCACCACTACGTGGGCCAGCGATACCCACGTGCTCGCCTTTAGTCGCCTGTGCGGCCCAGAATGATGCTGGGCCAGAATCAGCGTCTGTGCCATGTAGAACAAAGTCCAGATCTACTGTGCCGGCGTCGTGATCGATATGACGGATGGTATAGGCCCTGCCTTCACCAGAAGGTAGAAATACTTTCACCCACGCCGCAGGCTCGTTGACGCCTTCTACGGTTAAGAATTCAGCGATTTCGTCACCACTAACGGTAATGCGTTGCATCAGTGGGGTGATGGGGTATACATCGTGCACCACGCCTACAGCGCGGGCGGTACGAGGTTTTTGTATTACTTCAGACATGTTGTGTTCCTTTAGGTGCAGAGATCAATAGGCGTACCGCGACCAGCAAGGAAGACGCTACGGCTATAGCACCTACCAAATACACGGCATCAACGCCCCATGTACCGGCTACAGCACCCAATGCAGGGCCGGTAATTCCTAACGAAATATCTAAGAAAGCCACATAGGCCCCCATGGCTACACCACGGTTTTGTGGTGGGGCTCGACGCACAGCTTCTACGCCGAAACCAGGGAAGGCCAGCGAGTAACCAAAGCCAGTAAGTGCTGCACCAAAGTAGGCAATGACGGCGGTATCCGCACCCCAGATCAGCAGTTGGCCCAATGCTTCGATAAGTACGCACACTAGTGCGACACGCGCGCCACCCAGTTTGTCGGGTAAGTGGCCAAAGAAAATACGCGCAGCGATGAAGGCTAAACCAAAGGCTGTGAAGGCGAGCGAGGCATTACCCCAGTCGTGCGCAGCAAAGAGCAACGCGATAAAGGCTGTAATCACCCCAAAGCCTACGCTGGACAGCGCTAAGCCCATCCCTGCACCCCACACAACGCCCAGCACTTTGTAGAAAGGAGTGCGGCGATTTGCGGTAGGTGGCAATGCACGCAGGTTGGCAATCACAGCCAGAGAAATAATAGGTAGTACCGCCGCCACGACAGAGATACCAGCAAAACCTTGTAGATCATTGATAGCGACACCTACCGGAGCACCCACGGCGTAAGCACCGTACATGGCAATACCTACCCACGCCATGACTTTGCCCGCATTTTGTGGGCCTACCAGACCTACGCCCCAACTGAGCGCACCGGTGACTACCAAGCTTTCACCGCAGCCTAGTAGCACACGCCCTAGGAGCAGCACCCACACTGAGGTGGCGGGGGATTGAGTGAAAGCTAAGGAGGCTAAGTAAGCAATCCCCGAACTTGAGGCCAAAAGAAAGCCCATGACTACAGCGCGTTTAGCACCACGGGTATCGGCTAAATTGCCAGCCCATGCACGGGAGAGTAGGGCGGCAGCAAATTGTGTGCCTATTACTATCCCAACCACCAACGTGCTCATTCCCAAACCGTCATGCACGTGCAGCGGCAGAACGGGTAACGGTAGCCCGATGGTGAGAAAACCTATAAACACTGCCAAGGTAATAGGCAGCAACGTCACAAAAACATTCGCTACTGGTGATGCCGCCGTGGCGGCAGAGGTAGCCTTCGAACGATCAGACATGAAAACTCCAAACATGAGCATTTACTCGATATTTGATATAATATGAATGTTTACTCACGTTGAAAACTCATGTTTGGATGACGTATATGGAAGCCTTACCTCAACCACGGCGCGTCCCGCGTCAAGCCCGTTCTAGGGCGCTAGTAGAAGCAATTTTGGAAGCAACGGCTCGCGTTTTAACCGAACGAGGCTATGCCGGCACCAATACCAATGTGGTGGCAGAACGTGCTGGAGTCAGTGTGGGATCGGTGTATCAGTACTTTCCTAATAAGGACTCACTGATCACAGCGTTGCATGAGCGGCATGCTGCAGAAATGCAGGCAGCCATAGAGACTGTATTAGTGACGGCACAGCCGCGCAGTCTTTACGAGCATCTGCGGGCTATTGTGCATGCGTTGTTGGCAGCCCATCAGGTGTCGCCTGAGTTGCATAGGGTGTTGGAAAAAGAATTTCCGTTTTTTGATGCGCCACGGGATCAAAGCCCTGCGGATCAAAGCATCTTTTTGCGTATACGGAAATTGCTGGAAGACCACCGTAATGAAGTCGCCCCCACCAATCTGGATTTAGCCACCTGGGTGGTATTGCAGACGATGGAGGCGCTGATTCATGCGGCAGTGATTACGCCCTTGCCACAGCATTCTATGGAGGATGTAGAGCAGGCGATTGTGGATACCTTGGCTGGCTACTTGGTGAGCAGACAGCCTAGCCCCTGTTAATACACTGAACCCGTGTCTTGGCAGTAGGTCACCAGATCGGCAATGGCCAGTACGGGCAACTGGTTGCGTTCAGCATAGTCAAACACAGCATCGCCACGCATCATGGTGCCGTCTGGGTTCATTAGCTCGCACAACACGCCCATAGGGCGTAAGCCGGCTAAGGCAGCCAAGCATACCGAGCCTTCGGTATGGCCTTGTCTTGCCAATACGCCACCCGGATGAGCGCGTAGCGGGAATACGTGTCCGGGGCGGATCAAATCATGAGGTTGTGCCGTGGGGGCGATAGCTGCCTGAATAGTGGTAAGCCTGTCGCGAGCACTCACACCGGTGGTAACGCCTTCACGCGCTTCAATGGTGACGGTAAACGCTGTGCCATAAGGGCTTTCATTGTTGGGCACCATTTGCGGTAAACCTAAACGAGCCAGAGTGTCCTCAGTCAGGCACAGGCAAACAATGCCACTACCATCGCGGATCATTTGCGCCATGCCACTTTCGGACAAGCATTCGGCAGCAAAGATCAGATCAGCTTCGTTCTCGCGGTCATAGTCATCCATGACGACAACAGGAATACCGGCCCGCACAGCCTCTAAGGCGGCGTGAACGCGTTGGTGTACAGCTTCAGTGGTAGAAGGGAAGTTCGCAAGGGCAGGCGCTGTGCGCTCTGCTAGGGGGGTATGAGACATATAAACGCTCCTCGTAGACAACAATAATGAGAAGACGTTTTCGGGGCATGCAGCAGCACACACAATACCCACGGCATAGGCGCGTGCCTATGTGATGAGGTTGTGTAATACCACACATCTTCTTTCATCCGGACTATGACCGTCGGCTCTGGTTTGTGTGCCAGATCTGCTGACCCCACGCATTGCTGCATGGGCGCTCGCGGGCTTGTAAAGACCAATCAGCGCGATGCTGTTGCTTTACCTACCGCCGGTGGGGAGTTACACCCCGCCCTGAAGACGCTTAGTATTGGCAGAAGTACCAATGTTTGAAGTTTATAGCGCTGGGCTAGACTCTTCAACTCGCGTTTAGTTATAAGCAAAAAAAAGCACCCTTGGGTAAGGGTGCTTCAAAAAAGCGGATCTTCACGTAAAAAAGACCAGCACTGCTTTTGATTAATAGAAGGCTTGCAGACCTGTTTGTGCACGGCCCAAGATCAGAGCGTGAACGTCGTGTGTACCTTCATAGGTGTTCACAACTTCCAAGTTCACCAAGTGGCGGGCAACGCCGAATTCGTCGGAGATACCGTTACCACCCAGCATGTCACGAGCTAAACGTGCGATATCCAAAGACTTACCGCAAGAGTTACGTTTCATGATGGAGGTGATTTCTACAGCAGCAATACCTTCGTCTTTCATGCGGCCCAAGCGCAAGCAACCTTGCAAGCCCAGTGTGATTTCAGTTTGCATGTCGGCCAGTTTTTTCTGGATCAATTGGTTAGCAGCCAATGGGCGACCAAACTGTTTGCGATCCAGTGTGTACTGACGTGCAGTGTGCCAGCAGCTTTCTGCAGCACCCAGAGCACCCCAAGCAATACCGTAACGAGCGGAGTTCAAGCAAGTGAATGGGCCACGCAGACCAGTCACTTTAGGCAGCATTTGTGATTCTGCTACAGGTACTTCGTCCATGACGATTTCACCTGTGATAGAAGCACGCAGGCCAACTTTGCCGTGGATAGCAGGAGCGGACAAACCTTTCATGCCTTTTTCTAAGATGAAGCCACGGATTTTGCCGTCGTCTTCACCGCCAACTACCTTCGCCCATACAACGAATACATCAGCGATAGGGGAGTTAGTGATCCACATTTTTGCGCCGGTCAGCAGGTAGCCGTCGCTAGTTTTCACTGCGCGTGTTTCCATGCCGCCTGGGTCGGAACCGTGGTTAGGCTCAGTCAAACCAAAGCAACCAATCCATTCGCCGGAAGCCAGTTTAGGCAGGTATTTCTTTTTCTGCTCTTCGCTACCGAATTCGTTGATGGGTACCATCACCAACGAAGACTGAACGCTCATCATGGAACGGTAACCGGAGTCTACGTATTCCACTTCTCTCGCGATCAAACCGTAGCACACGTAGTTCAGACCAGAGCCACCGTATTCTTCAGGGATGGTTGGTCCCAACAAGCCCAGCTCACCCATTTCACGGAAAATAGATACGTCTGTTTGCTCATTGCGGAAAGCCTCCAACACGCGAGGTGCCAGTTTTTCCTGAGCATACGCGTGTGCTGCATCGCGCACCATACGCTCTTCTTCCGTCAACTGCGTGGATAGCAAGAGAGGGTCTTCCCAGTGAAAAGATGGCTTGCTGGACATGTGATTCTCCTAGTGTTCTAACGATGTTGAGTGTTAAGTGCATGTTCGCGGATCTGATCCAAGCTCATACTTGGCGTAATGGCTTGGGGGTCCTGCAAACAATGCAAAATTGCGGGTTTGCCGCTTGCCCGTGCTCGCTCGAAAGCAGCAGGGAAGTCAGCGCTATTTTCTACCCGCTCGCCGTAGCCGCCAAAGGCTTCAGCATAACGGGCGAAGTCGGGGTTTTTCAATACCGTGGCTGACACGCGGCCAGGGTACTCACGTTCTTGGTGCATACGGATGGTGCCGTACATACCGTTATCAATCAGCAAAACGATAATAGGCAGGTCGTATTGCACCGCTGTGGCAAATTCTTGGCCGTGCATCATAAAGCAGCCGTCACCTGCAAAGCAGACAACAGTGGATTCAGGATTGATGCGTTTGGCTGCTACCGCTGCAGGCAAACCATAGCCCATAGAGCCAGAGGTAGGTGCTAACTGTGTACCAAATTCGTTAAAGCGGTGGAAGCGGTGTAGCCATGTGGCATAGTTGCCGGCACCGTTACACATAATGGCATCAGCGGGCAGCGCAGTACGCAAATGACGCATCACATCCGACATCTGGAACTTACCTGGGCTGCGAATGGCGTCTGGATTGCTCCAGTCTACGTAGCTTTGATGCAGCGTTTTAACGCGCTCAGCATCCGCTTTGCTGCTCAACTGTTCAGGCAAGGCAGCCACGAAATCTTTGGGGCTAAGTGCAATACCAAGTGTGTTTTGGTACGTGCGGTTCAGCTCGCTGATGTCGGGGTGCACGTGAATCAGGGTTTGATGTGGGGTAGGGATATCAAACAAGGTGTAGCTTTGGCTAGGCACCTCGGACATGCGTCCACCCAACAGCAAAATCGTGTCGGCTTCTTTGATGGCGGTAATCAGTTTAGGATTCACGCCTAAGCCCACGTCCCCAATGTAATTGGGGTGGTCGGCAGAAAACAGCGCTTGTCGTCTGAACTGTACGGCAACCGGCAGGTGATTCTTTTCAGCAAAGTCTTGGAAAGCTTTACAGCTTTCCGCTGTCCAGCCGCTACCACCCAGAATCGCCAACGGTTTTTTGGCGTTGGACAGTAGGCTGTCCAGTGACTGCAATTGACTACTACTTAGGCCACCACTGACAGGCTCAGGAATGCGAGCATCAGGGGCGGTGCTGGTTTCTACCAGCATGTCTTCCGGCAAAGCAATGACGACTGGGCCGGGACGTCCGCTGGTGGCAATATGAAAGGCGCGAGCAATGATTTCTGGAATGCGATCAACTTGATCGATTTCAGTTGCCCATTTGCACTGCGTACCAAACACAGCGCGGTAATCCATTTCTTGGAAGGCTTCGCGCTCGCGCATGCCGCGTTCGATTTGGCCTACAAATAAAATCAGTGGAGTGGAGTCTTGTTGAGCAATGTGTATGCCAGCCAGTGCATTGGAAGCACCGGGGCCACGTGTGACCATGCAAATCCCTGGTTGGCCCGTCAGCTTGCCATAAGCGTCAGCCATCATGGCTGCGCCTCCTTCTTGGCGGCATACGGTAATATCAACCTTGGCGTCGTGCAGCCCGTCTAATACGGCCAGGTAACTCTCACCTGGCACGCAGAATACGTGCTCAACACCTTGTTTGACCAACTGGTCTACCAGCAGATGGCCACCTAAACGGGAGTGTTGCATATGTGTTTTTGTAGTAGTAGTCATAGTTGCAGGTTATGTGCGTTTGTGGCACAAATCAATTGATAAAATTGCACAACATCGTGTGTTAAATGCACGACCAAAAAATATAGTAGAGAATGTTTGGTGCAGCAGATAGTTGCAGCGCAACATTTGTAATGGGATACGGGTAAACCATGAGACACGGAGTACCAAGTTTAGGGGCGTTACAGGCGTTTGAAGCCACCGCACGACTAGGATCATTTTCGCGAGCGGCTGAAGAGCTATCGCTCACACATAGCGCGGTGTACCGACAGGTATCCGGGCTAGAGGAAAGCCTAGGCGTGCAATTGCTCACACGAGTACGACGCCGTATTGCGTTGACGGATGCGGGGGCAGAATATGCCGCGCGTGTGCGCTTGCATCTAGAGCAATTAGAAAAAGACACACTCAGTTTGATGACACGTTCGGCCTTGGGGCGCAGTTTGCACTTGGCCGTACTGCCCACACTGGCAACCGTATGGTTGATGCCCATTCTGGCTGAGTTTGCCAAAGTGCGTCCCGACATCACCATCAACTTATCCATACGCACATTGCCCTTCCAGTTTGCGGACAACCCCTTTGACGCGGCTATTTATCACGCCGCACAATTGTGGCCACGCACGCAGGGCATCAAGCTGTTTGAGGAAAGTGACTTAGTGCCGGTGTGTACACCTGCCACCTTGGAGCATGCTCAAGGTCAGATACAAAAGATGACGCACTTGCACATGATCTCTAGGCCAGACGCATGGCGCATGTGGTATCGCGAGCAAGGGCTGGAGCACTTACCATTGGCCGAAGCAGGGCCACGTTATGAACTGTTTTCCTTAACCTTGTTAGCGGTGCGAGCAGGAATGGGGGTGGGATTAATTCCAAGGTTTCTCGTTGAGACCGAATTGCAAAATGGCAGTTTGGTGACAGCGCATGAAGGTACTTTGGCCGGGCGCGAGGCGTACTTCTTTAGTTACCCTGTGGATAACGAAAATATGGAAGCGTTGGTGGCATTTAGGGATTGGCTGAAACGTAGACTGGGACTGCCGGCGAAGGGCTAGTAACGTTCAGAATACTGGGCTGCAGGAATGCAGCACCAACGTACTCATCACTGGTTGCTGTAGCTAGCACTGCGAAAAGTATTTTTTAATTTGACCACCAAATAAAAAAATACTTTCCTCCGTTTTCCCTCCATCGCTTGCAACGGTTTTGAGTGTAGTTGCCGTTGAAGCTAGTGTGTACTTCTGCGGTGGAAGAAAGAGGCATATTTACCAATTGCTGAAGATGCCTACTTATTCCGTGTGCTGATAATTTCGGCACCTGTTGCCTTCATTAAAACTAAGCTGGATTTCCTGATGGTACAGCTGATATTACAGACGATCTAAACCTGCCTCCCAATTGGATCAAGTTGCACTCACAACCCAAAAGAAAGGGCTGTAAACCTATCCACAGTCAGAACAACCGGGGGACGGAGAGGAAACTTTTTTGATTTGGTGTACAAATCACAAAAAGTATTCCTGCAGTTCCCGGCGTGTGCGATGAATGTGGCATCAACGCGTGCGATGAATACTGCATCAAGTACTCACCCAGCCCCTTAGCGCGTGCAATGGATACAACCTTAATCCGTCACCACGTCAGCAACATGTACCACCCAAAACAAAAAACCTCTGGCGCAACAACACCAGAGGTTCTTCAGTCTAGCTACCTAGGGGAAGAAGAACTCAGCCCCTGTGTAAACAGCTTACCGCCTTAACGGAACACAATCGTACGCTGACCGTTCAGCAAAATACGATGCTGAACGTGTGCCGCTACCGCGCGGGACAACACCAGCGATTCCACATCGCTACCCACTTGTGTCAGTTCGTGGGCGCTCATGGAGTGGTTCACGCGCTCGATGTCTTGCTCGATGATTGGACCTTCATCCAAATCTTCAGTCACGTAGTGAGCCGTTGCACCAATGATCTTCACACCGCGAGCATGCGCCTGGTGGTAAGGGCGTGCACCTTTGAAGCTAGGCAAGAAACTGTGGTGAATGTTGATGGCGCGGCCAGACAACGCACGGCACAGTTCAGGTGACAAGATTTGCATGTAACGTGCCAACACCACCAGATCAATACCCAACGTATCCACAAAACGCAGAATTTGCTGTTCTTGTTCTTGCTTGGTTTCAGCCGTAACAGGCAGGTGGTGGAACGGGATGTTGTAAGACGATGCCAAGGTGGCGTGGTCTTGGTGGTTGGACAACACCGCTGCAATTTCTACCGGCAACTGACCACTATGCGTGCGGAACAATAAATCGTTCAAGCAGTGACCCTGACGGCTGACCAAAATCAAGATACGCGCTTTGCGGTTGGCATCATAGATGTGCGCATCCATGTTGAACTCAGTGGCCAGTGGAGCAAACGCCTCATTCAGTTCAGTGACGTTGGTTTCTTTACCTGACAACGAAAAGTGAATGCGCAGAAAGAAACGCTCGGTTTCTGCATCGCCAAATTGCTGGGCTTGAACCACGTTACCGTGTTGTTCCAGCAACCAGCCTGTAACGGCGTGGACGATACCTGTGCGATCAGGACAGGAAAGGGTCAGGATGTAGTCAGACATTGTGAGGTGTAGGAGGTAATTAAAATTGTTTGCTAAAGCTTAACGCGGGGTCAGCCCAAAGTTGCTAGCATGATAGATCAGAGGGGCGGTATCAGTGTGCATGCAGTGTTCTACCTGACCAATAAACAGATAGTGATCGCCAGTTTCATGTTGGCTGACATTGCGACACTCAAACCAGGCACACAAGCCCTGATCGTCCAGCATTAATGTGCCACCGGGCGCACGACCTAAAGGATGGCCGTGAAAACGTTCGGCTTGAGGGCCCATCGCAAAGCGTTTGGCCATTTTTTCTTGGGATGCACCTAGCACGTGAATGACGTAGCTGGGGGCATGCAGAAAGTGTGGCAATGATCGGGCTTTTTTATCCAGCGACCAAACGATGAGCGGGGGATCCAGCGATAACGTGTTAAATGAACTGGCCGTAAGACCCCACGGCTCGCACTCAGGCGCGAGCCCTTCGGTAGTAATTACGGTGACACCTGTAGCAAAGCGGCTGAGCGCAGATTTGAAGAAAGGTGTATCAAATGCAGGGGGAGAAAGCTGTTCAGACATGGCGGCATACACTACCATATCAAGGCGCTAAACGCGATACAGTCCACTCAGAATCTGTGCGATTAAACACAAATCTATCGTGTAATCGGCAGGAGCGGCCTTGCCAGAACTCAATGTGCTCCGGCACTAATACATAGCCCCCCCAGTTTTCTGGGCGTGGTGGGTGATCACCATACTGCTTTTGTAACGCTTGCACGCGCTGCTCTAAATCGCTACGGCTTACCGGTTGGCTTTGTGGCGAAGCCAGTGCACTGATGCGGGATTCTACAGGGCGGCTGTGGAAGTATTCATCAGCAATTTCAGCACTAAGCTTGTGCACACGGCCTTCAAAGCGTACTTGGCGGTGCAGGCTAGGCCAGAAGAACATTAAGCAAGCACGATCGTTGTGGGCCAAGTCTTGGCCTTTACGTGAGTCGAAGTTGGTGAAGAAGCGCAGACCGTCTTCTTCGTAGTTCTTCAGCAAAACAATGCGTGAGGTAGGTTGGCCTTCCGCATTGACGGTGGACAGTGTCATGGCTGTAGGCTCGATGGCATTGTCGTCCATGGCCTCTTTGAGCCAGTGATGAAACTGTACACGGGGGTTGGGATCCAGCCCGCTTTCGTCCAGCGTGAATCGGTTGTATTCGTTGCGGTAATCGGAAAGTTTCATGGTCAGGCTGTCTGTAAAGCTGCAGAAGATAATAGGGGCGAACTGTTTTGCAATGCGTGTACTAGGGATTGCAATCGTTTGTCTTCAATTTTAGACCTTTTTAGGGCCTCGGCTGTTTCCATTACATATTCAATGCAAGGGCCATTAATACCATGAGCACCATAGATCACATGGATAAGCTGCTCTAACGGCATGCGGGGTACGTAGCCTTGATAGCTGCGGTTCATCACAAATACCAGCGCATTTACCATGCCGTGTTCGGTATGGCATGGCAACCAACGCGGAATGTAGGCGCCGCTAGGCATTTCTCTGCGCCATAAGGCGTCAAAGACTTGGGGTACTTCGTCGCTGGCAATCCTAAAGGCCATGCCACGACACGAGCCACCATTATCCAAACCAAAGACAACCCCCGGGCGTTCAGGTGTGCCGCGGTTGATGTGCGACCACAAACACAACGAGCGGTGGTAACCATGTAATCTGGCATGACGTTGCTCCAGAAAATCAAATTCTGGGCGCCAGATCAAGGAACCATAGCCATACACCCAGACATCCGTTCCGGGAGTCCAGTGTGCCAAGCTATGTTGCATGGATTGATTACGTTCAGCGTCACTAAGCACCTTAAAGGATGCGGGAGTGGGTACGTCAGAAGCAGGATAGGTGTTCACGGTAATGGCTTAGTAGAAGATTCCATTGACAGAATATAGTCTTGTATTGTAGAACAACCGGCCACGACTGGCGAAACCACGCGTTAAAATGTGGGGTAATTCACGCAAGCGCGCTGTTTTGAATGCAAAGGATAGTAGCTAATGAGCGAGAGCTTTGAACGACGTTTTGGTGCTCTGGACCGTTTATACGGTGCAGGTAGTACAGCTGGCTTTGCCGCCGCACACATCATGATTGCCGGTATAGGCGGTGTGGGTAGCTGGTGTGCGGAGGCGGTAGCGCGTCATGGCGTAGGGAAAATCACGCTGATCGATTTGGACCATATTGCCGAATCCAACATTAATCGCCAGTTGCCCGCGCTGGGCAGCACCATTGGTAAGGCTAAAGTGCTGGCTATGGCTGAGCGTATAGCAGACATTAATCCACAGGCTCAGGTAGAGATCGTGGATGACTTTGTCAGTGCTGACAATATCGCTGAACTGTTGCGGTTGCAGCCAGATGTACTGATTGATTGCACGGATCAAATTAGTGCCAAATTGGCCATGGTGGTGGAAGCCAAGCGTTGCAAGATTCCCCTGATAGTGTGCGGTGCTGCTGGCGGGAAACGTGATGTGTTGGCGTTGCGTAGCAGCGACTTATCGCAAACCTCGCACGATGCCTTGTTGGCCAGATTGCGTAATCAATTACGCCGCCAGTACGGTTTTCCTAGACCCAAAGCCGACAAGGGAGCACGTATTCCTAAAATGGGCGTGACGTGTTTGTGGGTGGAAGAAACCGCTGTGATGCCTGAGTTGTGGACACAAGGGGAAAGCCCAGAGGCACCACAAGGGTTGTCGTGTGCGGGTTATGGGTCAGCCGTGACCTTAACGGCCAGCATGGGGCTGGCCGCAGCACAACTAGCTATCAATAAGATTGTGGTGAAACAGGCGGGTTAATTCACCAGTTTGGCGTTCAGCCAGCCACGTAACGCATTGGATACCCGTATGGCTTGTGCGTGTTGTAAGTCAGCAGGAGTGAGTACCGCTTCTTTAGCTTGGCCGCTTTGCAGTAATTGTTCACGCATCACGCCAGGCAATAACCCGCAGCGTAAGGGGGGCGTCAGCCATTCGCCCTCGCGTTGCACATAAATATTGCTGCGACTGCCTTCGCATAGCTCGCCTTGTTGATTGCAGAAGATCACATCAAACAGTTGTGGCTGATGGAGTAACGTTTGGGTGGCTGCTTGGTACCACGGTCTATGGCTGCTTTTGATGGCTAACCAGGGGCTTTCGGGTAAGGGCGTGTCGGCCAGCAGGATAGGCACAGGCTCTACATCCGGCGCAAGAGCAGAGTGTTCTAAAACAGGCTGCCCTTCGTTATCCAAGGTAAGGCGCAAGCGCCACATACCATCTTCCAGTGAGGCTACGTACTGCGCTATGTGTGCACTGATGTTGTCGCGGCAAAAGGTGTAATTCAGTTGCTGTGCTGAACGTTGCAAGCGATCTAGATGCGGTTGCAGCAGGGCGATCTGGGCATGTTCTACGCGCATGGTTTCAATTAGCGTGGGATGTATGCTCATGACTTCGTCCTTATTGGGTAAGAATAGGGCTGCCCAGAATCCGTGCTTTCCAAAGCAGTTCTTGCCATTCTAGTTCGGGATCGGAATCGTGCACAATGCCTCCGCCCACACCAAAAATAGCCTCATGATTAGTGTGGAATTCCAGCGTGCGTATTGCCACGTTAAAGCGGAAATTGCCCTGAGGGGCTAGCCAGCCTATGCTGCCACAATAAATACCACGCTGGCGCTGTTCTAGGGCTTGTAACGCCGTCATTGCTGCCAGTTTGGGTGCGCCCGTTATGGAGCCACAAGGGAACAACGCCAGTAGCAGTTGTTCAATATCGTGTTCATCGCACAGCGCTTGGATGGTGGACGTCATGGTCCACACTGAGGGGTACTGTTCCACACTCAGTAATGATTCCACCTTAACACTGCCAGGGCGTGCCAATCTGCCCAAGTCATTACGCAGCAAATCCACAATCATGACGTTTTCCGCACAGTCTTTTTCGCTGTGGCGTAAGGCGTGGGCAGAGGCTTGGTCTTTGATTGGGTCTGTGAAACGTGGGCGAGTGCCTTTCATGGGGCGCACGCGTAGCATGTCGCCTGTGCGTTCTACAAATAGCTCCGGAGAAAACGAGGCAATCTGGCGGTCTTCGTCTTGGATGAATGCCGAATAAGCCGTAGGGTGACGCTGCGCCAGTGCTCTGTACACCTGATCGGGGGAATTATCACTGTGTACGTGAATGGGTACGGTGTAATTGGCTTGGTAGTATTCGCCGTTGTGGATGTCAGTGCGTATACGTTCTATGGCGCGAACGTAATCTGCTTTTTTCTGTGCCAACGTGCAGCGTAGGGTGGGTTCGTGTTCTGCGGATTCCCATGGTTGGGTGTGTTGTGCAGAACTATAAAACTGGGCGGTGAGCAAAGGGGTAGAGCGAGGGGCTGTAGGTTTAGCTACGCCCAACAGGGCAGCACCTAACTCATAGTCCAGCAGCAAACTTGTCCACAGCCCTTTTTGCTGAGCGCGACGAATGGCCTCAAAGACAGCAGGCAATTCGTCAGCATGGTGAGCGGCCACGCGATCAACGGGGTTTTCTAGCACTAACGCCTGACGAGTCAGGCGGTTTTCAAAACGACAATACATGAATCAGGGGGTTAAAAATTCGTTGAGAGCCATACCGGTATGGGAGGCTTTGGTGCGACGTACAACGTCTGGGTCTGCTTGTACCACCAAGCGACCACCGCCAGAACCCCCTTCAGGGCCTAAGTCTACAATCCAGTCGGCTTCGGCAATCACATCCAGGTTGTGCTCAATCACCATGACAGTATTGCCCGCATCGGTAAGGCGGTGCAGCACCTGAATGAGTTTTTCGGTATCAGGAATAGACAGACCAACAGTAGGTTCGTCCAACACATATAAAGTGTGGGGCAGTCGGCTGGCTCTACCGGTGCGGATCACGCCTTCGTCCAAACGGGCTTTGCTCAGTTCAGTCACCAGTTTAACGCGCTGTGCTTCACCACCTGATAAGGTGGGTGAGGCTTGGCCTAAGGTTAAATATCCTAGGCCCACGTCTTGCATGAGCTTTAATGGGCGGGCAATTTTAGGGCTGGTAGCAAAGAACTCTACCGCTTCATCCACTTCCATTTTCAGGATTTCGCCAGCATTTTTACCTTGCCAGCGAATGCTCAGGGTATCGTCATTGAAACGTTGGCCGTGGCAGCTTTCGCAAGGCACTTTAATGTCAGGCAAGAAGCTCATTTCTAGCGTCAACATGCCTTGGCCACCGCAAGCAGCGCAGCGACCATCGCCGGTATTAAACGAGAAGCGAGAGGCATTCCAACCGCGCATTCTGGCATCACGAGTATCGGCTAATAGGCGACGAATACTATCCCAGAAACCAATGTAGGTGGCGGGGCACGAGCGCGGTGTTTTACCAATAGGTGTTTGGTCCACTTCTAACACGCGGTCTAACGGCTCCCATCCTTTGATGCTGACACAACCTTGCCATGGGCCATCTTCGCGTTTGGGCAGCGTACGCAGCAGGTTATCCAGCAGCACTTCGCGCGCGAAGGTGGATTTCCCGGAGCCTGATACGCCGGTGACTACGGTGAGACGTTCCAGCGGTACTTGAGCCTCTACATTACGCAGATTATGCAGGTGTGCGCCTACCACAGTGAGCATAGGGTGCTCACCATCAATGGCGCGGCGAGGCTGCATAGGGTGAACAATAGGCTGACGCAAATAGCGACCCGTTAGCGAGTCTGGGTTTTGCATGATTTCTTCTACCGTTCCCTCGGCAACCACTTTACCGCCACGAGAACCAGCACCAGGCCCCATATCAATAATGTGTTTGGCTTGGCGTATGGTGTCTTCATCGTGTTCCACCACTACTAACGTGTTGCCGTTGGACTCCAGCCTTTGCATGGCATTCAACAAAATCTTGTTGTCGCGTGGGTGCAGCCCAATGGTGGGCTCGTCCAGTACATAGCACACGCCCTGCAGGTTGGACCCCAACTGTGATGCGAGACGTATGCGTTGTGCCTCACCACCAGATAGGGTGGGGGCGGCACGGTCTAAGGCTAAATAGCCCAGCCCCACCTCTTCCATAAAGTGCAGGCGGCTACGTATTTCAGCCAGCAAATCGCGAGCAATTTCTTCTTCGCGACCTTTGGCGTTTAAACCCGTAAAAAATGAGCAGGCTTCGTCCACAGGTAGGGCAGCTAACTCGGCAATAGAACGGTCGCGCCACGAGAAGGCCAGTGATACGGGGTTCAGGCGTTTGCCTTGGCAGCTTGGGCAGGTATGGGCTTCGCCTTCGTATTGGGTGGTCCAGCTGGCTTCCTCACCACTTTGTTCGCTGGTGAAGCCTTTTAGCTGTACGCCAGTACCAAAGCAGCTAGTACACCAGCCATGCTTGGAGTTATACGAGAACATGCGCGGATCAGGTTCAGGGAAACTGGTGGCGCAGCATGGGCAAGAGCGTTTGGTAGAAAAGCGCTGTGTGTTCGGTTGCAGTTGTAGGCCACTGTCGCGTCTGCTCTCTACCGTGCCACTCGTCGCTTGGCTGATAGGAGCCAGCACGATCACGCTACCTTTGCCATGATCTAAGGCCGTGTGTAGCGCTTGTCGAAGCGCTTGCTCTTCTTTGGGGTCTACGATCAGGTCAGCAATAGGCAGATCAATGCTGTGTTCTTTATAGCGGTCTAGGCGCGGCCAAGGCGAGACAGGGATAAACTCACCGTCCACACGTAGGTGGCTGTAGCCTTTGCTACCAGCCCATGTGGCCAAGTCGGTGTAGTAGCCTTTTCGGGCACTGACCAGCGGCGCCAAAATACCTATGTGTTCACCACGATGCTGCGTCATGATTTGCGCCACAATCTGCTCAGCCGTTTGTGGCTCAACCGGCACATGGCAGGTGGGGCAGTATTGGGTCGCCAGCTTCACATACAGCAAGCGTAGGAAGTGATGGATTTCTGTCATGGTGGCCACGGTAGACTTGCGCCCCCCACGGCTAGTGCGCTGCTCAATAGCCACGGTAGGCGGAATGCCATAGATAGCATCTACATCTGGCTTACCAACAGGCTGCACAATAGAGCGTGCATACGCATTCAGCGATTCTAAATAGCGGCGCTGACCTTCATTGAACAGAATGTCGAAAGCCAAGGTGGATTTCCCCGAGCCCGATACACCGGTAATTACGGTAAAGGTATCGCGAGGAATGCTGACATTAATATTCTGTAGGTTGTGCTCTTTGGCATTCAAAATGCTGATCACATTTTGTAGCTCATACGATGCCGTAGGCTCTTTGACTACCGGCATGGGGATAGCGCCTTCCCCCACGATGCTGGCTTGGTATTCTTTTAAGGCTTTACCTGTGTAGGACGAGGTGCTGAGCATCAAGTCGGCAGGTGTGCCTGTGGCGACCAGTTCACCGCCATATAAGCCGCCGTCGGGGCCAAGGTCTATCACCCAGTCAGCCGCTAGCACCATATCCAGATTGTGCTCAATCACCACCAATGAATGACCGGCAGCCAACAGCTTGCGGAAGGCCAACATCAGTTTGGCGATGTCATCAAAGTGCAGGCCAGTCGTAGGCTCATCAAACAGGAACAGATTGCCTTTTTTCGCGACTCTAGCTTGGGCGAGCGGGCTTTTTGCCGCCCCCGCCAAGTGCCCTGCTAGTTTTAGACGTTGGGCCTCGCCGCCTGATAAGGTGGGCACAGGTTGACCTAACTTCAGGTAGTCCAAGCCCACGTCACATAATGGGGTCAGGGCGAGTTGTACATCGCGTAATCCAGCAAAGAAGGCCAACGCTTCGTGCGCGGTCATGTCTAATACATCGGCAATGTTGGCGCGTTTACCTAAGTGTTCAATTTCTACTTCCAGCACTTCGGGGCGGAAACGCTTACCGTCACAGTCTGGGCAGCGTAAATATACGTCTGACAAGAACTGCATTTCTATGTGTTCAAAGCCTGTACCGCCACAGGTAGGGCAGCGACCCTCACCACTGTTAAAGCTGAACATACCAGGGGTATAGCTGCGCTCTAGCGCCAGAGGTGCACGGGAAAAGAGTTTACGTATGGGGTCAAACGCACCCACGTAACTGGCGGGGTTAGAGCGTGCTGTTTTACCTATGGGGCTTTGATCCACCATAAAGACTTCAGCGATCTGTTCAGCCCCTAGCAGAGCACCAAACTCACCCGGTGCTTCGGTGGCCAACCCTTTGTGTTTGAGGATGGCGGGGTACAGCACGTCTTGAATAAGCGTGGATTTGCCTGAGCCGGATACCCCAGTCACGCACACCAAGCGCCCCAACGGTATAGAGACGTTGATGTTTTTTAGGTTGTGAGCGCTAACGTTTTCTAACAGTAGACGCGGTGTATTGTTTTGCACCGGCATAGGGTTAGGCGCGAGTATGCGTTTTCTACCACTTAAGTAATCGCCAGTGAGTGTATTGGCATTGCGCAGGTCTTTGGGCGCACCATCAAATAAGATTTGGCCGCCCCGCTCTCCGGGGCCAGGGCCTATATCCAGAATACGATCCGCTGCCACCATCACTTGTGGGTCGTGCTCTACCACCACTAAGGTATTGCCGTTGTTACGCAGACGGTGCATAACCTCTACGATGCGGTGCATATCGCGAGGGTGCAAACCGATGGAAGGCTCATCCAACACAAATAGCGTGTTCACCAACGAGGTACCTAGCGCCGTGGTCAGGTTAATACGTTGGACTTCACCGCCCGATAAGGTGCGGCTTTGTCGGTCTAACGATAAATAGCCTAAGCCCACATCACACAGGAACTGCAAGCGTGAGCACACTTCATCGCGCAGCAATGCGGTGGCCACGTCAAACGCACTACCGGTTTGGAAGTGTTTGAAGTACTCATTGACCTGATCTATGGGCATACGCATCAAATCGTGGATGTGTAAGCCGGGTAGGGCGTCTAGCTGTGCTTGGCTCCACAGTGCGCGTACAGGCATGAAGCGTTGGTAACTGCCTTCGGCATCGTGTGATTCCGTCCCTACGCGCCACAAGAGGGCATCTGGTTTGAGTCGTGAGCCTTTGCAGTGTGGGCAAGGGGTGTAGCTGCGGTATTTAGACAGCATTACCCGTACATGCATGCGGTAACTGCGGCTTTCTAACCAGTCAAAGAAGCGGGCCACACCATACCATTGGGTTTCCCACGCTTTGCGGCTTTCCTTCCAGTCGTCTGCGCCGTAGATGACCCAATGCTTTTCGTGCTCACTGAGGGTGTTCCAAGGGGCGGATAAGCGTACGCCAGCAGCGGGTGCGTAGCGTTGCATGTCTTCTTGGCATTGCTTGTTCGAGGCGCTCTGCCAAGGGCGTATCGCACCTTCTAACAAGCTTTTGTTTTCGTCAGGGATAACCAAACCGTAATCAATACCCATCACCCGACCAAAACCACGGCAATGCTCACAGGCGCCTAAAGGCGAGTTGAACGAAAAGGTGCTAGGCAGTGGGGTTTGGTAATCAATATCACAGCGCGTGCAGTGCAGGCGGTTGTTGTAGCGCCACTCTTGTTCAGGGCCATCAGCGGCTTGAGAGGCAAAGATACTGACTTGCCCGTTGCCGTGGGCGAGGGCAGCATCTAAGGCTTCCATCAGGCGGGCAGGTTCGGCGTTACTAAGACGGAAACGGTCTTGCACTACATAGAGTGTGCGCAGAGACGCCGCGTCTTCGGGCTTTTCTTTGTGAACGCGGGTATAGCCTTGCTGCGCCAAGAAGTTTTCTACTTCTTCTTGTGTGAAGTTGGTGGGGATGGTGACAGCAAAGCTGATCACCAAACGTGGATCATGCTCAGCGCAACGTTGCTGTAAATCTTCAGCGATGGATTGGGCGCTATCTGGCTTGACCTCGTGAGCACAACTGCGGCAGTACAACGTTCCTAACCGTGCATAGAGCAGTTTTAGGTAGTCGTTTAGCTCGGTCATGGTGCCCACCGAACTGCGCGAGTTACGCACTGGGTTTACTTGGTCGATGGCAATGGCAGGCAGCACGCCTTCAATGCGGTCTACCTGCGGTTTATCCATACGATCCAAAAACTGTCGTGCGTACGGAGAAAAGGTTTCTACGTAGCGGCGCTGGCCTTCGGCATACAGCGTGTCAAAGGCTAATGAACTTTTCCCTGAGCCAGATACCCCCGTTAGTACGGTCAGTTCGCCCCTGTTAAAGCTGACATCCAGGTTTTTTAGGTTGTTTTGGCGGGCGCCATACAGACGTATTTGAGAGCTCATGGTGCAGAGAAAACGACAGTTAGGAAGGAAAGTAGCCCAAGATTAGACTGCGGTTCTTTGTATCTTAGCGCGGTTTACGGTAGAATTTCGGATTGTCCCTAAAGGCGGCTTTTTATTTGTCGCCGGGTTATAGAATTCGGAGATCAGCATGGCAGAAATCAAACGCACTCGCCGCAACACGCTTGAGCGTCGTTGCCTGGGTAAAGCTTTCAAACGTTTGTTCATTCGCTCCCCTAAGGGCGTGTTCAAAATGCTTGAGAAAGTAAAACGCGCCTAAGTGTAGTGTAGGCGGGTTTCCGCTCAGTATGCTTTAGCATAAAAAAACCACAACTACGAAAGTAGGTTGTGGTTTTTTTATGCCTGTTTGTAGCAGTATAGTTGGTGTTAACTCAACGTGTCCCTTTGGTGAGGGTATATGGCTCCTGCAACTGCGTGTTGGGCATACCGGTTTACGGTACTGACCCCATCTTACAATCGTGCTCATACCTTAGAGCGGGTGTACCGTTCCTTGTGCGCACAGGCCACACGGAATTTTGAGTGGGTGGTGGTGGACGACGGCTCCACGGATGACACCCGTAGCCTGATAGAAAGTTGGCAGAACGAAGCGAACTTCTCCATTGTGTATCACTGGCAGCCTAATCAGCATAAAAAAACAGCCTTTAATACTGGGGTGCGCTTAGCGCAAGGCGAGTTGATCGTTGCACTGGATAGCGATGATAGCCTGCTGGATGACGCGCTAAGTCGACTAGAGCAAGCGTGGTTAAGTATTCCTGCCGAATCGCGTCACTTCTATGTGGCGGTAGTTGGGCTATGCCAAAGGCCGGATGGCCAAGTTGTGGGTGATAGATTTCCTACAGACCCCTTGGATGTGACCTCGTTAGACCTGAATTTCCAATACAAAGTGCGGGGCGAGAAGTTTGGCTGTTTAAGCACTACGGTGCTGAGGCAATTCCCGTTCCCCGAGCATGTGTCGGGTTTTGTGCCTGAAAGCCTAGTGTGGCGAGCCATTGCACGAGCAGGGTTTTTGACCCGTTTTGTGAATCAGGTATTTAGGGTGTATTACGACAGCGTAGATTCGCTGTCTCACCAAGGGCGCAATAGCCAACAGCATGCATTGGGATTATGGTTGCTTGCACAAGATACCTTGAGCAACTGTATGCCATGGTTTAGGTACGCACCGAGCGAGTTCTTAAAGGCGGCAGCGCGCTACACGCGTTTTAGGTTGCATTGCAAAGCCTCGCAGCAGACTAAGCCACCCTGCTATACCTTGAAGGGCATAGTCGCCCATCTGTTGGTGGCACTGATGTGGCCAGTGGGATGGGCGTTATATCTGCGAGATAAGCGACACTAATTAGTGCAGCGTACGGCTAGGAGCATCGGGGATGAAGATTTGGGCATCGCCTTCTTCGTCGTCGGGCTCGTCATCGACGCTTAGATCAAAAGGCAGTAGTTCGTTTAGCGTTTCGCTCCAACCCACATCATCGCCTTGCTCATCAAGTTTGACATAGCGTATGCCTTCCATGTCTATACGTTGTACCGCCCACAAGAAGCGGCAACTGTAGGTTTCATTTTCAGCCAACTGAACGCCACCCTGACTACCGAGCAGGCGTGCGTTAGCACCGCCTATTTGCACAACGGTCATGTCGGTGGAATCCTCTTCCACATTCAGTGGAATGGCGAATATCACCCATTCAAAACCTGTTTCACCAGCATCCATGACTTCGGCGAGTACTGGTTTGCCTAAGTAGGCGCTCAAGGCGTCTGCAGTGCGTGCCAGCAGGTCTATATCGGCTTCGGTGAACAGCAGGGAAGCGGAGTCAGTCATGTTTATGTCGTAAAAGAATAAAAAATCATTTTAAAGCAGATGCACCGCTTTGGCTTGTCAGTGGTTGCGGCTTTCCCGCATTGTTGCGTCTGACATTAGCGTAATGAGCAGTGCCTGGCCTACAATTGGGGCTTTGCTATTTCCCCTTTTTCTTAGCATCGAGTATTTATGGCTCAGTTTGTATACACCATGAACCGGGTGGGCAAGATTGTCCCTCCCAAACGTCAGATTCTACGTGATATCTCCCTGTCTTTCTTTCCTGGTGCCAAAATTGGTGTGCTGGGTCTGAACGGGTCAGGTAAGTCTACCTTGCTGAAAATCATGGCAGGCGTGGATAAAGAAATTGAAGGTGAAGCCATCCCCATGCCGGGGTTGAACATTGGCTATTTGCCTCAGGAACCTAAGCTGAACCCAGAGCATACCGTACGCGAAGAAGTAGAAGCGGGTCTGGGCGAAGTGTTTACTGCCAAACAGCGTTTGGAAGAAGTGTACGCAGCGTACGCCGAGCCCGATGCTGACTTCGACGCATTGGCTGCCGAGCAGGGTGAGCTAGAAGCCATTATTGAGGCGGCTGCCACCAGTGGTAGTGATGACATCGCTACCCAAATGGAAATTGCTGCAGACGCACTGCGTTTGCCACCATGGGATGCCAAGATTGCCAACCTGTCTGGTGGTGAGAAACGTCGTGTGGCGCTCTGTCAGTTGCTGCTGTCTAAACCCGACATGCTGCTGCTAGACGAACCTACCAACCACTTGGATGCGGAAAGCGTGCACTGGTTGGAGCAGTTCTTGAGCAAATTCCTCGGCACGGTTGTGGCGGTGACGCACGATCGATACTTCTTGGATAACGCAGCTGAGTGGATTCTAGAGCTTGACCGTGGCCACGGTATTCCTTGGAAAGGTAACTACAGCTCGTGGTTGGAGCAAAAAGAAGACCGTCTGAAACAAGAGGAAGCGTCTGAAAGCGCTCGCCAACGTACCATTCAGAAAGAGTTGGAATGGGTACGCCAGAATCCTAAAGGCCGTCAGGCTAAGTCCAAAGCACGTTTGAACCGCTTTGAGGAATTGGCATCCCACGAGTACCAGAAACGTAATGAAACTCAGGAGATCTTTATCCCTGTAGCAGAGCGTTTGGGTAATGAAGTGATTGAGTTCAAAAACGTGAACAAGTCCTTCGGCGATCGTTTGCTGATTGAAGACCTGAGCTTCAAAGTGCCGCCAGGAGCGATTGTTGGGATTATCGGTCCTAACGGTGCGGGTAAATCCACGCTGTTCCGCATGATTGCTGGCGAAGAGCAACCTGATTCCGGTAGCGTAGACATTGGTCAAACGGTGAACTTGTCGTACGTGGATCAGTCTCGTGACTCGTTGCCTAACGGTAAATCAGTCTTTGATGCGATTTCTGATGGCTCCGATATTCTGACCGTGGGCCGTTTTGAGATGCCTGCCCGTGCTTACGTAGGCCGTTTCAACTTCCGTGGTTCCGATCAAAACAAGATCGTAGGCGAGTTGTCCGGTGGTGAGCGTGGTCGCTTGCACTTGGCTAAAACACTGATTTCTGGCGGTAACGTGTTGCTGCTGGATGAACCCTCTAACGACTTAGACGTAGAAACCTTGCGTGCGTTGGAAGACGCGTTGCTGGAATTCGCCGGTTGTGTGATGGTGATCAGCCATGACCGTTGGTTCTTGGACCGTATTGCTACCCACATCTTGGCGTTCGAAGGCGATTCCCATGTGGAGTTCTTCGCCGGTAACTACCAAGAGTACGAGGAAGATAAACGTCGTCGTTTAGGTGAGGAAGCTGCCAAACCTACACGTATTCGTTACAAAGCCCTGAAATAATCCTTAAAGGAGTCCTCTATGGCGTTATTGAAAGCACATCAGTGCAGTGTGTTATTGATTGATATGCAGGAGAAGTTACTGCCTGCTATTGCGGATCACGAGGCATTGTTGGAGCGAGTACAGCGCTTCATAGAGGGGGTCAAGCTATGCTCGGTGCCTGTGGTGGCTACCGAGCATTGGCCGGATAAAATTGGGCCTACACACCCGACGTTGTTGCCGCATGTGGATACGGTAATCGCTAAAACGCATTTTGATGCGTTGCGTGAGCCAGCAGTACGCGAGAATCTGCCCACACATAGGCCTAAAGTGCTGTTGTTGGGCGTAGAGGCTCATATCTGCGTACTGCAGACTGGCTTAAGCTTGCATCAGGCGGGCTATCATCCTATCTTGGTAGTGGATGGCATAGGTTCACGGTTGTCATCCAGTCATGAAGCGGCTTGCAAGCGCTGGGCGTATCATGGCTTAGAAAGTGTCACCATGGAAATGGCGTTGTTTGAGTGGCTGGAAACACCGGCAAACCCAGCCTTTAAGTCCGTCTTGAAGTTGGTGAAGTGAAATATCTTGGATAAGGCTGTTTCTTCTCCATACAATTTGTCGTAAACCGTACACATTCCTGATCGTGAAGTCCGTTAAGCTATATCTATCTGACTAGAGTTTTAAGGAGTATCGTCATGAAAATTCACAGCCGTATTGCTAAAGTTGGTGCGTTAGTAGCGTTGTTAGCTTCCGTGGCAGGGTGTTCTGCTTGGGATGGCATGAATAGCCGTCAAAAAGGCGCAGTATCCGGCGCTGGGGTGGGGGGTCTAGCGGGTGCTGTGATTACAGATGGCGGTGTACTGGGTACGATTGGCGGTGCAGCATTGGGTGGTTTGATCGGTGATCAAATTGGCAAGAACTCCAATTAAGCCGTACCTATCCTGATGCGTAGTCATCAGGTAAACCTAAAAAGCTTGTCTACTCTAGGCAAGCTTTTTTTGTGGTCGTAAGACAGCAAAAAGGCCTGAGCTCTAGGGTGGGCTCAGGCCTTTTTAATGTAAGGGCAATGCCTTACACCACAAGAAAAAGAGGGCGTAGATGATTACGCTTTTTCGTTTTCTACTTGTGGCATTTCAATTTTCACTTCCAGAACTTCTAGGTCGTCTTGGCGTTCCAGGTTGACCTTGATGTCGTCAGGATTAATGCTGACGTACCGCGAGATAACCTCAATCAGCTCTTTTTGCAAACGGGGGAGGTAATCAGGTGTAACGCCACCTTTGCCCCGTTCGTTAATCAAAATTAGCTGCAATCTATCTTTGGCAACATTGGCGGACGTTTTTTTCTTGCCCAGTAGCAAAGAAAGGAAAGACATATTACTTTCCTCCGAAAAGGCGTTTAAACAGGCCTGGCTTCTCGTAATCAACAAAACGCAGGGGTTTTTCGTCACCTAAAAAACGATCAACCACGTCTTGATACGCTGCTGCTGCATCGCAGCCGCGATCGTGGATCACGGGCACACCTTGGTTGGAGGCTTGCAAAACTTCTTCGGATTCTGGAATCACGCCAATTAACTTGATGCGCAAAATGTCTTCCACGTCTTTCAGGGAAAGCATTTCACCATCTAGCACACGTTTAGGACTGTAACGTGTAATGAGCAGGTGCTCTTTGATGGGGGGTTGAGCTGTTTCTGCACGCAGGGATTTGGCAGACAAAATACCCAACATACGGTCAGAGTCACGTACAGAGGATACTTCAGGGTTGGTGACCACCAATGCATCGTCTGCAAAGTAAGAGGCCATCAATGCACCTGTTTCAATCCCGGCAGGGGAATCGCAGACGATGAACTCAAAGTCCATGGCTTTTAGGTCATCCAAAACCTTGCGAACAGTATCCTTGCTCAGTGCATCTTTATCACGCGTTTGTGACGCGGGCAGGATATACAGGTTTTCAAGCTGTTTGTCGCGAATCAGGGCTTGGTGCAGCGTGGCTTCACCCTGGATGACATTAACAAAGTCGTAGACCACACGACGTTCGCAACCCATGATGAGATCCAGGTTACGCAAGCCTACGTCAAAGTCGATTACTACGGTTTTGTGGCCGCGCATGGCAAGGCCGGAAGCAAAACTGGCGCTAGTGGTGGTTTTACCTACACCACCTTTACCGGATGTCACCACAACAATTCGCGTCATGATAGAGCTATTCCTCAGGTTTTTGATCGGTTATACGGCTAGGCCGTACGGGACGCATCTGGCAAGTGTAACTGCTTGACAGACTTCATTTGTAATCAACTGTTAAGAAAGCGGATGGATGCTCAGGTTCTCGCCTTCTAGCTGGATTACAGCGGGTTGTTTGTGTACTGGTTTTTCCAGCGGTTCTTCCACGACGCGGTACACACCTGCAATCGCAATCAGTTCCGGGTCTAACTCGGTAGTGAAGATGCGAGCATTGGTGTCGCCACGGGCTCCTGCCATCGCTTTACCGCGCAAGGGGCCATACACATGGATGTTACCATCGGCAATGACCTCAGCACCTTGACCTACCACACCTATCACCACTAAATCTGTATCACGCGCGTAAATGCGTTGACCAGAACGTAATTGTTTGTTGATCACCATTGCAGCGGGGGCGATCTGGGTAATGACTTCAGGGGTAATAGTGGCGGGTTCTGTGCTTTGTTCTTGTGCGGTAGACAGGGTAGGAACCTCGGCCTCAGGCACATTAGGGCTGGGAGCAGGTCGGGTAGGCGCATTAGACAGGTCTACTTCCTGTAAACCAGCCTCTTGCGCCGCTTTCAGCAGAGCCCCTGTAGCGACCACACCCACAGCATTTAGCTTGTGGGTGTTCAGGGCTTCCAGCAGGGCAGACCAATCCAAAGCGGAGTCATCTGCCAGTTGGCTGGCATCCACCACCACAGGTTCATTTTCAAAAAATGAACCGGCGTCGTGCATGCGCTGTGCCAATGCGGCGAGTAGCTCATCTTGGTCGTTACTGTGCAGAACCAGTCGCACGGTATATAAGGTGGCGCTTTTGAAGTCTAGCGCCTGAGGACCTTTACGTGTTCCAGACATTATTACACCCACGTATCACGCAAGGTTGCTGTACGGTTCAGTACAGGTTTCTCTGGCGTGGACTCAATAGGATCAGCCATAAAGTAACCCAAACGCTCAAACTGCCAGTTTGCACCGGGTTCGGCTACCAAACCTGGTTCTACCCATGCATCTACGGTAGTCAGTGAGTTGGGGTTTAACAGCGCCAAGAAGTCTTTGTCGCCGGTGTCTGGATGTGGATCACTAAACAGACGGTCATACAGACGTACTTTGGCAGGAATAGCGTGTTCGGTGCTAATCCATGTGATGTTGCCTTTCACTTTGACCGAATCAGCACCAGGCGTACCGCTCTTGGTGTCTGGCAAGTATTCAACGTGTACTTCGGTCACATTGCCTTGATCGTCTTGTTTGTAACCTGTGCAGGTCACTACATAGCCGTATTTCAAACGCACGGTGTTACCAGGGTACAGGCGGAAGTATTTTTTCTCAGGCTCAATGCGGAAGTCATCGCGCTCAATCCACAACTCACGAGTGAGTGGGAAGCTACGTTGACCGGCTTCGGGGAATTTAGGATGCGCCGGCGCAGTGCACTCTTCGCTTTGGCCTTCTGGGTAGTTGGTGATGATCAGTTTGATAGGATCTAACACCGCTACGCTACGCGGTGCTTTAGGATCCAGATCGTCACGCAGTGCTTGTTCCAGAATGCTGTAATCAATACGAGAATCAGCTTTGGATACACCAATGCGTTCGCAGAATAGGCGAATCGCTTCGGGGGTGTAGCCTCGACGACGCAAACCAGCCAAGGTAGGCATACGTGGGTCGTCCCAGCCGTTAACGTGGTTTTCGACGACCAACTGACGCAGTTTGCGTTTGCTGGTAACCACGTAGCTTAGGTACAGGCGTGCGAACTCGTACTGCTGCGGCAGAGGATCGGTTAAGAAACCCAAATCGCGCAGGCGTTCTAGTGTCCAGTTATAGAAGGGGCGTTGGTCTTCAAATTCAAGCGTACAGATACTGTGCGTGATTTTTTCCAGCGCATCTTCTACAGGGTGCGCCCAACTGTACATGGGGTAAATACACCATTTGTCGCCAGTGCGGTGGTGCTCAGCATGACGAATACGGTACATCACAGGGTCGCGCATATTGATATTGGGCGATGCCATATCAATTTTTGCACGCAAGGCCATGCTGCCGTCTGGATGTTTACCATCACGCATTTCGCGCAGCAGGGTCAGGGACTCTTCTGCGGGGCGATCGCGCCAAGGTGAGTTGGAGCCGGGCGATGTTAATGTGCCACGGGTCTCACGCATTTGCTCAGGGCTTTGCTCATCGACGTAGGCAAAGCCGCCTTGGATTAAGGCTTCGGCAAACGCGTACATGTCATCGAAATAATCGCTGGCAAAGTACAAGTTAGTTTCATCTTGGAAATTCCAATCGAAGCCTAACCAGTGCACCATATCAATAATGGCGTCTACGTATTCCTGTTCTTCTTTTTCAGGGTTGGTGTCGTCAAAACGCAAATGGCAGGCGCCTAAATAGTCGCGTGCCAAACCGAAGTTCAGGCAAATGCTTTTGGCGTGACCAATGTGCAAGTAGCCGTTGGGTTCGGGGGGGAAACGGGTGCGGATGCGCGCGGGGTCTACGTCTGCAGAGGCGTGTACCTGAGCAGGGCCGGGTTTCCCGCCCCAGCGTTTGGACGCATGACGCTGAGCCTTCAGATCTTGGTCGATAATGGAGCGTAGGAAATTCGAAACAGGAGCCGTTGTAGATTCAGTGGTCATACGTAAAATACAAAGAAAATAAATCGGGTGAATCACCCATTTTGCCATGTTCTGTTCACATCATGCGCTTTTCATCAGCACAATTCATAAACACGTTCTAAACTAGCTGACATTATGACGCATTCTGCCCTTTGGTTATCACAGTTGCAGTTTTTTAGCAGTCTGAGCTTCATGGCAATCTTCTTTGCGATGGAGCTTGGACTGGCGTGGCTGCTGCTGATATTTAGATTACGTACCTTGTCTGGCTTGCATTCGGTCTGGCTAGCCAGCTACCGCTTTTGGGTACGGGTGTTTGCATTAACCGTCGTGTTGGGCTTTGCTTCCAGCTTGCCTATCCTTATTCAATTAGGCAGTTTGTGGCCAGGCTTTAGTAGCCGTACTAGCGAAGTATCAGGGCCGTTAATCGCGTTGGCGTTGGCGGTGACACTGGTCTTCAAAAGTGGTTTCTTGGGCTTAATGCTCTTTGCTTACAGGACCTTACCGCATTGGTTGCACACAGCTGTTGTGGCAATTGTGGCCATAGGTAGTACGGTCACAGTGAGTGTGTTGATTGCTTTGTCGTCGTGGATGCAAGTGCCTACCGGTGTGCAATGGCAAGACAAAGGGTATCTGGTAACCGATTGGTATGAGCTCTTAACAGGCCCTGCTTTTGTCTGGCAGTTGGCGGTGTTTTTGCTCTTAAGCATGGTGGTCGCGTGCTGCTTTGTGATGGCCGTTACCGCTGCTAAAAGTTTGCGTAGGCCTGCTGATGAAAGTGAGCGTCGCGCTTTTAGGCTAGTGCTGTGGGTGTTGTTGCTAAGCACGGTCTTGCTAGTTGCCTCAGTATGGGGCTATGGACAGATGGTGGTGCAATACGAACCTTTGAAAGCGCTGGCGACCATGGCACGCTGGCATGCTGATGCCGACGTGTTCTGGCCATTTTTTGCCTATCCAGTGAGCCCCGAAGCCGGAAACGTATATAGCTACGGTTGGCGCGGCCTAGGCGCAATGTGGATTCCTGTGTCCGAAACAGGCGATTATCGGGGCTTAGAGGGGCAAAGCCTGTTGCCTCCAGTGGCGCTTGTGTTTTTCAGTTTCAGAATAGCATTGCTGTTGGGTGCAGCCATTCTGGTGACGACGGTACTGACGTGCTGGCGCGTGCGTCCACAGCATTACGACCCTTCTGCGTTGTCGGTTGGGTGGCGTAGAGTCTTAATTGCCATGGGGGCGGCCGGGTGGTTGCTGTTAGTCGTGGGCTTGCTGTACCACTTCTCAGGCGCCTTACCGTACATGGTGAATGGGTCTATCAAATTTACTGACGTATTTTCAGACGTACCGTTTGAGTCAGCGTTGGTGTCATTGGTGAGCTATGCCGTGGTCTATGGCTTTTGCTTAGTAGGATTTTTCATGCTGGTTCGCTATATCGTGCGTTACGGTGTGGTGCCGGTGGCTCGTAGAAGGGGACGTGCATGATTGAAGTCTTAGCCAATGCGATGGGGCTGGCGATTACCGACCCTGTATTCTGGATGCCGTTGGTGTTTTTGGGGCTGTTCTTCATAGTAGTGCTGGCAGGCACGATCTTGGACGGTTTTGATATAGGTGTGGGCAGCTTGTCGTTGATTGCACCTGCCTCGCTGCGACCACGCATGTTGTCCTTGTTGAGCCCATGGCGTGATGCCAATGAGTACTGGCTGTTTTTGGGCATGGTGCTGTTTTTTTGTGCATTCCCCTATGCGTGGGAAGCCGTGATGGGCAGTTTGTATTTACCCCTGTGTGGGCTGGCCTTGGGTGTGTTGTTGCGTTCGGTCAGTTTTGAAATGCGCTTGCGTGCACCAGCCGAGTTGCAGGCCAAGTGGCAAGTGGCCTTTGGTGTGGGTTCGGTGATTACCGCCTTTGTACACGGTGTGTTGTTAGCCAAAGTAGTGGTCAGCTTTAATAGTGGAGCTGGCTACTTTTGGTTCAGTATCTTCATGGGGCTTTGCTCTGTTGCGGCGTATGCGTTGCTAGGTGCTAGCTGGTTAATCATGCGTGAAGCCGGTGAGTTGCGAGCTAGAGCCGTACGCTGGGGCAGTGTGACCGTGCGCTGGTTTGCGGCGGGAGCAATAGCAGCGTCGGTGGTGTTGGCGTTGGCTAACCCTGGCGTGCTACTGAAATGGAGCGAAGGTCTACAGCGTGTGATTGTGTTAGTGCTATGGGGGGCTTTGCTGCTGTGCTTTATCTCGCTAGAGATGTGTTTGCAGCGCATGATCAACAGCAGTTATCGCACAACCGCGTTGCCTTTTATGCTGACCCTGATTGTGTTTGTGGCTGTGATGTCCGGTTTGGCTTTTAGCTTTTTCCCATTCTTGGTGTTGGATGAAATCACCATTTGGGATGCTGCCGCCTCATTGCCCGTGATGCAAATCGTCGGGGGCGTGGCGGTACTGATCATTCCTATCATGTTGCTCTTCAATATCTGGGTTTATAAGGGAATGTTCGGGCTTTCTAAACCACCTGAGCCACCTGAGTTCCGAGGTTAACAGTGGAGGACACGCCTAGCCCATCCCCCTGGCTGATGTCTACACGACAAAAGCTGGGGCAAGCATCTACCATGCTGTGGGTGCTGGGGTGGGCTGTGCTAATGGGCATTGCTGGTGCCCTGTCTATTTGGCTGTTTCATGAAGCCATGTTTCTGGTGCAACGTTTATTAACGGGGCAATCCGGAGAAATTTCCGATGTGATGCGTGACTTGCCGTGGTGGTGGCGTTTATCGCTACCCGCTATTGGCGGGCTGGTGGCGGGTATCTTGCTGTGGCTAGCGAAGCGACGCAAAAGCACGATGGCCGATGACTATATGGAAGCGGTCACCTTAGGTGATGGGCGCTTGTCTATACGCCAAGGGTTGCTGCGTACATTGTCGTCCCTGTTTACAGTGGCTACAGGTGGCTCCATTGGTAGGGAAGGGGCCATGATTCACTTGGCATCGCTGGTGGCGTCTATGTTGGGGCGGCTGCTGCAAGTGGGGGCAACGCATCTACGTTTGTTGGTAGCCTGTGGTGGGGCGGCCGGTGTCAGTGCCGCATACGGAACCCCGTTGGCCGGAGCCGTATTTGTGGCCGAGATTGTGCTGGGTACTCTGAACATACAAAGCCTAGGCCCCTTATTAGTCGCGGCAGCCGTCGCTAACCTAAGCATGCGTCTTTTGGGGATTTATCAGCCCTTGTACGAAATGCCTGATGTACAAAGTGTAGTGGGCATAGATATCTGGGTGTTTGTGCTACTAGGTGTCTTGGTAGGGGTAGCCGCTCCGGGTTTTCTAAAACTGATGACCGTGTTTAAAGCCTACTTTGAACGCACGGGTATCCCGCTGTTTTTGCGTTTGGCGGTAGGTGGCGTGTTACTGGGCTTACTGTTGATTGCTATCCCCGATGTGGCAGGTAACGGCTACAGCGTGGTGACAGCCTTATTGCAAGAGCCGTGGGCGTGGTACATGGTGGTGGGCATGCTGTTTGCCAAAGTGCTGGCTACAGCGTTAACCGTAGGCTCTGGGGCGATTGGTGGGGTGTTTACCCCGGCGCTATTTGTAGGCGCTGCATTTGGTACCTTGTGCGGGCAGTTGTTGCTCTCAGTGGTGCCAGGTTTGCATATCCCCTTGCATCTGTTTACGTTGGTGGGCATGGGGGCGTTTTTGGGCGCGGCGACCAGTGCACCACTCATGGCTATTTTGATGTTGTTTGAAATGACGCTTAGCTATGCGTTGGTGTTGCCACTGATTATTGCGACGGTGGTGGCGTACTTTGTGGCCCGCTTGCTCGCCGAAGTGGCTATGTATGACGTGGTGCTGGTGCGTGAGCAAAACGAACGCTTGCGTAGTACCTTGAGGCATACGCGTTTGAACGAATTGGTACGGCCCGCCGAAACGGTACTGAAAGACGACGCTACGATTAGCGAAGCATTGCAGATGTTCTTGGATTACCCCGTCAAATACGTGTACGTGGTGGATGCGAATAATGTGTTCCAAGGGGTGGTGGCCCAACAAGATTTAACCCGCTTGTTGTTGCATCACTTGGATACTGAAAAACTCACATTGGCTGATGTGTTGCGCCCAGACTTTGTGAAAACCTTAACAGCCAATATGAGTTTGGATGAAGCTCAAGATTACTTTGTGAGCTTTAGCGGTGAACGTTTGCCGGTGTTAAGCGAAGAGGCCGAGCCTCGCTTATTGGGTGTAGTCTATAAGTCGGCATTGTTGGAAAAGTATACGGCCATCAAACGCTCCCTAGATGCCGCAGAAGTCACAGCGGTTTTTAATAGCACCAAATCGTGAGTCACCTAGGGTTTTCTGGTACAGTCTACGGGCTGAAGTAAAAGCGTTGCGCTTTCTACGCCACGCTTATCTCTTGTTTTGATTGAAAATTTTCATGTCTGATCCCGCTCTGGAAACCCTACAAAATGTGTTTGGCTATGATGCCTTCAGGGGAGACCAACGCGCGATTATTGAACAAGTCGTGGCTGGCGGTGATGCGCTGGTGTTAATGCCAACCGGTGGCGGTAAGTCACTGTGTTATCAAATCCCCGCCTTGATACGGCCGGGTACAGGCATTGTGATTTCCCCCCTTATTGCGTTGATGCAAGATCAGGTTGATGCCCTGACTGAGCTAGGGGTACGTGCGGCTTACTTAAACTCTACTCAAGAATGGGCGCAAACCCGCGAGGTGGAGCGTGCGTTTCTGGCAGGCGAGCTGGATTTATTGTATGTAGCTCCCGAGCGCTTGTTGACGGACCGTTGCCTAGATTTGTTAGCGCGTGGTCATATTGCTTTGTTTGCGATTGATGAAGCGCACTGTGTGTCACAGTGGGGGCATGATTTCCGCCCAGAGTATTTGGGCTTGTCGTATTTGGCAGAACGTTGGCCAGATGTGCCGCGTATTGCACTGACGGCAACGGCCACAGCCGAAACTCGTCATGAAATTGCCGAGCGTTTATCGCTGCATCATGCTGAGCATTTTGTCTCCAGCTTTGATAGGCCCAACATTTGCTATCGCATCGTAGAGAAAAACGATGTGCGTCGCCAATTGTTGAGCTTGGTTCGAGACGAGCATCCTGGCGAAAGCGGTATTGTGTATTGCTTATCGCGTGCTCGGGTAGAAGATACCGCCGAGTTTTTGGTACGAGAAGGTGTGAATGCACTGCCGTATCACGCAGGTCTGAGTGCTGCCGTACGTGCACAAAACCAATCCCGTTTCTTGCGAGAGGAAGGGGTGGTGATGGTGGCAACCATCGCCTTTGGCATGGGGGTGAATAAGCCAGATGTGCGTTTTGTGGCGCATATCGACTTACCTAAATCCATCGAAGGGTATTACCAAGAAACGGGGCGTGCAGGCCGCGATGGTGAGCCGGCTACGGCATGGCTGGCGTATGGGTTGCAAGACGTGGTGCAGTTGCACCGCATGATTAGTGATTCACAAGCCGAAGAAAGTCACCGGCGTACGCAAGGGCGTCAGCTGGATGCCATGCTGGGTTTGTGCGAAACCGTGAGCTGCCGACGCCAATCGTTATTGGCATACTTTGGTGAAACCATACATAACTGCCAGAACTGCGATACGTGCATGCAGCCGCCAGAGTCTTGGGACGGTACGGTAGCCGCTCAAAAATTATTGTCAGCGGTATATCGCTTATGGCGAGAGCGTGGACAGCGTTTTGGTGCAGGGCACTTGATTGATATTTTGCGCGGTAAAGAAACCGAACGAGTCAAAGAGTACGGTCATCAAAGCCTCAGCGTGTTTGGCATAGGCAGCGACATTAACGATCAAGGCTGGCGTGGTGTATTGCGACAGTTGCTGGCACTCAATGTGTTGGCGGTAGACACGCAAGGCTATGGCACCTTGGGGCTAACAGAAAAAGCCAGACCAGTGCTTAAAGGTGAGCAGCAACTGATGTTCAGGCGTGAAGCCACCATTGCTTCCAAAGCTACACGTAGCAGCAAACCCGCCACGCAGTTGCCGCCTGAGGCACAGCCCTTTTTCCAAGCTTTGCGAGAATGGCGTTCAGCCGTGGCTAAAGAGCACGAAGTGCCTGCCTACATTATTTTTAATGATGCTACCTTGAGGCAGATAGCCATAGAGCAGCCTCAAGATTTAGACGATTTACGCTGTATTTCGGGTGTAGGGGTGCGTAAGCTTAAAGCCTACGGTGACGACCTACTGGCCTGCGTGGCCAGCGTTGTTGAGTCGTCAGTCGAATAAGGCACCGCCAGCGGCTGCATTAGCATTAGGCGTAAGCCCCAAATGTGTCCATGCCATACGGGTAGCGGTACGCCCACGAGGGGTACGTTGCATAAACCCGTGCTGAATCAGATAGGGCTCGATCACGTCTTCGATGGTGTCGCGTTCTTCGCCAATGGCAGCCGCCAAGCTGTCTACGCCTACAGGGCCACCATCAAAACGATGAATGATGGCTTCCAGTAATTTTCTGTCCATTAAATCTAAGCCTAAGGGGTCTACCTCTAGCAGTGCTAGGGCATCGTTGGCCGTTTGTGGACTGATCGTACCGTTGGCTTTGACATCAGCGTAGTCACGTACGCGGCGCAGTAAGCGGTTAGCAATACGTGGGGTGCCACGAGAACGTCGGGCAATTTCTTGAGCGCCGTCGCCCACACATTCCACATTCAATAAACGCGCGCTACGCTCCACAATATGCTGTAGATCGGCGGTGTTGTAGAACTCTAGTCTGGAGACAATACCAAAACGGTCACGCAGCGGGTTGGTGAGCATACCAGCGCGTGTTGTAGCACCTACTAAGGTAAAGGGCTGCAAATCGATTTTGACGCTGCGGGCGGCCGGGCCTTCGCCAATCATGATGTCGATTTGATAGTCTTCCATGGCGGGGTAAAGGATTTCCTCTACCACGGGGGATAGTCGGTGGATTTCGTCGATGAACAGCACATCGTTTTTATCCAGATTAGTCAGCAATGCAGCTAAGTCACCGGGTTTTTCCAGCACAGGGCCAGAGGTTTGGTGCAGGCGTACGCCCATTTCTTGCGCCACGATGTGTGCCAGTGTGGTTTTCCCCAAACCTGGAGGGCCAAACAACAGTACATGATCCAGTGCTTCGTGACGGCCACGGGCAGCGGTAATGAAGATCTCTAGTTGGTCACGTACACGCTGCTGACCTACGTAGTCATGCAGCGTTTTAGGGCGTAGTGCGCGTTCGATGGATTCTTCGTTGGGAGACTGTGCAGTAGCCTCAACCATACGGGGTGCGGGGGACGGATCGCTGCGAAGAGAGTCTGAATAAATGGCCATAGCAGTTCACTGAATGAATACACAGTATGGTACACCAATCACATAGTCCCGTGGGAGTGTCGCGCAAGCCTCGCTGGTGGCATAATGCTTTACTTATCTGTCAGCTCTATGACAGAGCCATGGGAGAATTTACGAAGATGTATGCTGTGTCGAATGGGCTCGATTTTGAAGAGGTTGAGCGGGCTGAACAGCGTTTAAAAGGTGTGGCGCATCGTACACCGGTATTGCAATCCTCTACCTTGAATGCCTGGTTAGGCGCAGAAGTTTTCTTTAAATGCGAAAACTTTCAGCGTGTAGGTGCGTTCAAGTTCCGAGGGGGCTACAACGCGGTTGCGCGGCTCACGCCGGAGCAGCGAGCGCGAGGTGTCATTACGTATTCTTCCGGCAACATGGCACAAGCTGTTGCGCTGGCAGCACGCATGCAAGGTGTGCATGCAACGATTGTGATGCCTGCCGATGCACCACAGGCTAAGAAAGCAGCGACCCAAGGTTATGGCGCCACCATTGTGGAGTATGACCGCCAGCTAGATGACAGAGACAGCCTGACGCGACAGTTGGCCGCAGAGCAAGGCTTGTATTTCATCCCCCCCTTTGGTGATGAGGGCATCATCGCTGGGCAAGGAACTGCTGCTAAAGAATTGTTTGATGACGTAGGCACACTGGATCAGTTGTATGTGCCTATAGGCGGCGGCGGCTTGTTGTCAGGCTCGTTGTTGTCCGCTAAAGCCTTATCGCCAGCGTGTCAGGTGTTTGGTGTAGAGCCAGAACTGGGTAATGATGCGCAGCAGTCGTTGCGTCAAGGTCAGTTGGTGCGTATTGCTACGCCGCAGACTATTGCCGATGGCGCGCAAACTCAGTCCTTATCCACCACGACTTTCAACATCATCACCCAGAACGTGACCGACATTGTGACGGTGAATGATCAGCAGTTATTAAACATGCTGCGCTTCTTTGCTGAGCGTATGAAGATGGTGGTAGAGCCTACTGGGTGCTTGGCTGCCGCAGCAGCCGTGCAGGCTGCTGAGCAGATTCGTGGTAAGCGTGTAGGGGTAATGGTGAGTGGCGGCAACTTGGATAGCGTGCAGCTATGCAAGTATTTAGCGCTTGGACAGGCTTTGCAGTGCCAACCGGATACCGTCTGATACCGACACGTCGTCGGGTAGGGCTTTAAGTGCTTTGCTGGCTTCGGTGTTGTTGTAACCCAAGGCTAGCAAGGCATTAAGAATATCACTGCGTTCGTTATGAGCTTGTTCTGGCAGGCTTGCAGCAATGGCGCTGTCGGCGCTAAATTTCCCACGTAACTCTAAGAGCAGTCGCTCGGCTGTTTTCTTGCCAATGCCCGGAACAGTGGTTAATAGCCCAGCATCTTGCTGTTGAATGGCATTGGCTAAATCTTGCACGCTTAATCCCGACAAAATAGACAGGGCTGTGCGTGCGCCAATACCACTGACTTTAATCAGTGTACGAAAAGCAGCGCGTTCAGAGGCATTGCCAAAGCCATACAGCACATGGGCATCTTCACGTACGGTGAGGTGCGTAAAGAGTGAGATGCGGCTGTTTACATCACCCAGATCGTAATAGGTACTCATCGGCACATCAATGTCGTAGCCCACGCCATTGACATCTACACAGATGGTGGGGGGCTGTTTTTCAATGAGCGTGCCTGTAATGCGTCCAATCATGAGGACTCCATTAAGAAATCAGTCGGCCTCCGCGTATGCGGGGTGTAGAGCTTGCTTGTTCCAGCTGAATACCTAAGCGGTTAGTCAGTGGGTAGTGATGGGCGTGACAGATGGCGCATGCTAAGGCATCGGCCGCATCGGGGGCAGGTGGGCCATCCAGACGCAGTAGATGTTGCACCATCATTTGTACTTGTTCTTTGGCGGCGTGACCGCGGCCTACCGTGGTTTTTTTGATTTGTAGGGCGGTGTATTCCATGACGGGCAAATTGCGGTCAGCTAACGCACACAGCGCAGCGCCACGGGCTTGCCCCAATAGAAGCGTAGATTGCGGATTGGTATTGACGAACACATGTTCGATGGCCGCCTGATCAGGCGTATACAGGCCAACAACTTCACGTACGTTATCCAGAATCACCTTTAAACGCTCGGAGAGAGCTAGCTCAGTAGGCACCACGATGGTGCCACTGGCCACATAGGTCAAGCTGGACCCCTGAGCCTCGATCACACCGAAACCGGTGCGTCGTAGGCCAGGGTCAATGCCAAGTATGCGCATTAGTGATAGAAGTGACGTGTGCCGGTGAAGATCATCACAATACCGCGTTCGTTAGCGGCTGCAATTACTTCGTCGTCACGGATACTGCCACCGGGTTGAATCACGCAGGTAGCACCTGCATCAGCAACCACGTCCAGACCATCACGGAAGGGGAAGAAAGCATCAGACGCTACGGCAGAACCTTGCAGGGTCAGGCCAGCGTTAGAGGCTTTAATAGAAGCAATACGTGCGGAGTCTACGCGGCTCATTTGGCCAGCACCTACGCCCAATGTCATACCGCCAGCGGTAAACACAATAGCGTTGGATTTCACGTATTTAGCCACGTTCCATGCAAACAGCATGTCTTGCAGTTGTTGTTCTGTAGGCTGCTTCTCGGAAACCACTTTGAAGTTTTCCACAGCGTCGCGGTAGGTGTCAGGCGTTTGTACCAACCAGCCGCCGCCCACACGCTTCACGTTGAAGTCGTTATGGGATTGGCCATCAGGTATTACCAACACGCGTACGTTTTTCTTCTGAGCCAGAATATCCAGCGCTTCTGGGGAGTAAGAAGGTGCCAGCAATACTTCCAAGAACTGAGCGCTGATGGCGGTGGCTGCTGCAGCATCTACAGTACGGTTCAGGGCGATGATGCCGCCAAATGCCGAGGTGGGATCAGTTTTCAGTGCTTGTTGGTAAGCAGCCAATGGTGTGTCACCCAAGGCTACGCCGCAAGGGTTGGAGTGCTTAACAATCACACATGCACCGGCGTCAAAACTGCGTACGCATTCCCATGCTGCATCAGCATCGGCAATGTTGTTGTAGGACAGTTCTTTGCCTTGCAGTTGTTGGTAGTTACCCAGCAAACCACGGCCTACTTCTTGGTCTTTGTAGAAGGCGGCACTTTGGTGTGGGTTTTCGCCGTAACGCAATGCTTGAGATTGGTGCAGTTGCAGGCTCAATACCTGTGGCCATTCTTCGCGTTCAGGTGTGCTCTCAGCAGCAGGCTCAGGGTTGGTCAGGCTGCTCAGGTAAGAGGCAATAGCACCATCGTAGGACGCTGTGTGTGCGTACACTTTGCCAGCCAATTCCAAACGCAATGCGTAGCTGGTGCGACCTTCGTCTGCATCCATCTCAGCCAAGATACGGCTGTAATCCAGAGGGTCGATGACAACGGTTACGCCACCTGCTGGGCTACCGTGGTTTTTCGCTGCTGCACGCAACATAGCTGGGCCGCCAATATCGATGTTTTCGATGGCGTCGCCAAAACTACAGTCTTTTTTCGCAATGGTTTCGCGAAATGGGTACAGGTTCACTGCCAACAGGTCGATGCGGCTGATGCCGTGTTCTTCCAGTGTTTTCAGGTGAGCAGCATCGTCACGTCTAGCCAACAAGCCGCCGTGAATTTTTGGGTGCAGGGTTTTAACGCGGCCATCCAGAATTTCTGGGGAGCCGGTGTGCTCGGCCACTTCGGTGACGGACAAGCCAGCTTCTTTCAACAACTTAGCAGTGCCGCCAGTAGAGAGTAGGCGTACGCCACGGCTAGCTAGCGCTTGGGCGAAATCAACAATGCCGGTTTTGTCGGAAACCGAGAGCAAAGCGGTCTGGATTTTCATGAGAGTAGACGAGAGTAGTTAAAAATCAGGGTTGTAGATTATGCGATTGCAGCTTTTTACGCAGAGTGCTGCGGGTAATACCCAGCATCTCAGCAGCTTTGGACTGGTTGCCCTGGGTACGCTCCAGTGCCACTTGAAGAACAGGGCGTTCGACACAACTGATGACCATGGCCAGCATATCGCGCGGCTCAGATTCGCCTAGGTCAGCAAAATAACGCTCTAGGCGGTCTCTGACAGATTGTTCTAGTGGGTTGGTAGTAGACATATTTTCTAAATTGGGTGTAACAGGCAACGCTGTTCCGATCAGGCAACAGCAGGTTCGTTTACAAAAGGTGCAGTAGGATCGCGTTGATCAAACCACTGCGATATAGCGTGAAACTGTTCGTGCGTAGTTTCGATCTTATTAATCTGATCTAACCACGTCCGGATATCCGGAAGATGGGCGAAATACCACCCTATGTGTTTACGGGCAGTACGTACGCCCGTGAACTCACCGTAGAAAGCGTAATGGTCTTCTAGGTGTTCCAGCAACACATCGCGCAACTCACCAAAGGTGGGTGGTGCGAGGTGCTCACCATGTTGCAGGTAATGATTGATTTCTCTGAAAATCCAGGGGCGGCCCTGTGCTGCTCGGCCTACCATGATTGCGTCGGCCTCAGTGTACTGTAGTACGTATTTGGCTTTTTCGGGACTATCGATATCCCCATTAGCAATCAGGGGTATATCTACCTCTTGCTTAACGTGGCGAATAGTGTCGTATTCGGCTTCGCCCTGGTACAGATCGCAGCGCGTACGGCCGTGCAACGTGAGGGCGGCAATACCGCTTTCGCGTGCTAAACGGGCAATACGTAATGCGTTTTTTGATTCTCTATCCCAGCCGGTACGGGTTTTCAGTGTAACTGGTACATCTAGGGGCTGGCAGGCTGCTACAACGCTTTCCAATATAGCGGCAATGCGGGGCTCATCACGCAATAATGCGGAGCCAGACGCCACATTGCACACTTTTTTAACGGGGCAGCCCATATTGATATCAATGATGCGTGCGCCTTTTTCAACATTAAAGCGGGCGGCTTCGGCCATCATTTCGGGGTCGGAACCTGCAATCTGTACCGCAATAGGGGCGGTTTCACCTTGGTGGTCTATGCGTCTAGAGGTTTTAACGCTGTTCCACAACTTGGGGTTGCTAGCAGCCATCTCTGATACGGCATGGCCCGCTCCCAACGCTTTGCACAGACGTCGGTAAGGACGATCCGTCACCCCTGCCATAGGGGCAACAAAGACAGGGTTAGCGAAGGACCAGGAGCCTATATGCATAAAACAGAGATAGTGAGGCCTGCTCAATGCAGGCCAAGGTTCAGATTCGGGTGCCTTGCAACAGGTGCGTGGCTAAGGAATTTTTTGTTGCAGCAAACAGGTCCATGCCTAGCAAACCCAGACCACATGCGTGTTGCAGCAGTGGGTTGGTGGTGCTGAAAACACGCGGCAATATATCGGTGACACCAAGGGTCAGCCATCGGTCTTGTCGTCGCGTGTTGGCATAGTGAGCAAGTACGGGTGCAGCATCATTTGTGGGGCAGGCTAGCCAAGGGCGTAACACTTGCGCAAGTTGCGCTGCATCGCGTAATCCTAAGTTTAACCCCTGACCCGCAACTGGGTGCAAGGTTTGCGCCGCATTCCCGATCGCTACAGTGTGGTGGTCGGGCAACGTAGCGCCTGCGTATAGGCTCAACGGGAACACCGATCGTTTCTCTACAACGCTTAGGTTCCCCATGCGCGAACCGAAGGCGGCTTGTGCGTGGCGGTTGAACTCTTCCTCGGGCATAGCCGCGAGATTGGCCGCTATTTCTGGGGGATTGCACCATACCAGAGCAAATAAATCGTCGCCATCAGGATGGGGGAGCAGGGCAAAAGGGCCATTTTTGGTAAAACGCTCATAGGCCCACCCTTTTTTCGGCAGTTGGCTGCGTAGGGTACTGATCACACCGTGTTGTTTGTAGTTTCTATGCATGCCTTGGGGGCGCACGCCATCGGAGAGCACGCGTACACGCGTACTGAACTGACCTTGATCTGTCACGATAAGGTTGGCCTGTTGCAGGCTTTTGGTGGCGTCTATGTCGGCGTGCAAGAAGTGTATAGGGCTGCGAGCAATAGCGGCATGCAAAGTACGCAAAACGGTGTCATAGCGTATGACGGCACCCAAAAAGGGCACCTGCAACTCGGATGCTTCTATCAATGCCCGGCCTAATCTACCTTGCTGAGAAACGTGCACCGTTTCCATCGTCGCCAAGCCCGTTTCCGGCCACGCCTGTACGCCTTTTAACAGCATGGCACTACCGTGATTCAACGCTAAGGCGCGAGGATCTCCGGGTGTAACCGTGCTGTGCTCAGGCATAGGGCGGCCGATAAGGGCGATGCGGCTGGGATCGGGGGCCAGTTGTGCTAGCTGTAATGCTAGGGCGCAACCTACCGGCCCGGCGCCGCAAATGACTAGATCGTAATCAGTGGCGTGCATGGCGTTGGAGTCAAAGCAAAGAGTGCTGGCATTGTAACGGATGCCTGCTGGGTCAGCCTTGATAATGCCAAAACCGAACGGCTTTTTGCGGCCTGTGGTGCTGATGTTGCGCATAGGGGGCGTTCTTTGGCCACGGCTTGAGTCATTGGGTTAGATTGGCTAAAATATTGCCAACTTAACTTTAAAAGGACTGTGTGGTGAATCCAGACCCCGGTGAAAGTAGCAGCCAGCATTGGCTGGCAACTTATTAACCAGGCGCGTTAGGCTAGAGCCTTCTCTACACAGCCACGCCCTGGTGCTACACAAAGCAAAAGGGCGTGTTATTCCTCACTAGAATCTCACGTCATTACTGTCCCTCTATGTTTTTGATCCTGGGCGCGCTTCGCGTTGCCGGGAGATGGGAGATGGCGATGAAAATCTTCAATCGTTTTTTACGTCGGGCTGGTGTACAGCAGCCTGTGGTTCGTTCAGCATCGGCCTCTGAGTCGCGGCTGTCCGTGTTGTGCATGCGTCAAGATATGGCGTCTGTGCGCAAACGTATCTATACCGACTTTCAAGCAGCTGGTCTGCGTGTGAGCAACTTAAGTGTGGAACATGCCTCGCATGAAAATGCCAAAGCGTGTGTAACCATCAGTTGCCCTCCGGAAATGCGTCCAGAGCTTATGACACAAGCCCGTAGGCTGCGCGATAATCCAGCTATTTTGAATGTGCAATGGGAACCGCGTCAGCGCAGTAATGCATTAAACTAGAGCCTGTTATGTTGAATACGGGCTCTCATGATCGTTATTGACTGGCTTACCCCTTGGGAATTCTCGCCTACGCTGGTGGTGTTGTTTATCGCCAGCGCATGGCTATTCTGGCGTGGTGCCAGGGTGCACCACGTAGGTAGATTCAGGCAGTGGTTGTTCTGGGTAGGCCTGATCATGCTGTATCTCTCGTTGCATACTCGTGTGGATTACTATGCCGAACGCATGTTCTTTATCCACCGGTTGCAGCACTTGGTGTTGCACCATTTAGGGCCACTCATCATCATGGGTGCCTACCCTGGGCAGGTGATGCGAGCTGGGCTGCCTATGTCTTGGCGCTATAAGCTGCGCGATTTTCGTGCAACAGGCATAGGCAAAGTGACCGAGCGCTTGCTCACGCATCCTCTACTGATTCCCTTTTTATTCGTATTCTTTGTTCTCATCTGGTTACTGCCTATCCCGCAGTTCTACTCCATGATTGATTGGCGTTTGTATCGCTTCATGAATTGGTCGGTAGTGATTAGCGGTGTGCTGTACTGGAACCTGATTCTGGATAGACGCCCCAGCCCGCCCGCAGCCATGCGACCGGTAGGCAGGGTGTTGTCGCCCATTATCACCATGACACCGCAAATCATTGTGGGTGTATGGATTACTTTCTCTGCCAACGATCTTTACCCCATTTTTGATTTATGTGGGCGAGCAATTCCTTCTATTAATGCCTTAGAAGATCAAGGTATGGGTGGAATCATCATGTGGGTATTGGCAGGTTTGGTAGAGACTTTCGGCGTTATTTATGCGCTGGCAACGGTCATGCGATTGTCTAGCCGTAATCGTCTACCTTTGCCGCTACGTAAAACCCCCGCTGTTGCGCAACTAAAAAAAAGTGCCTCCTAACTCGGAAGGAATGGTTATGAGTTTCAAGCGAACTTTGCTGTCATCAGCGCTGGCGCTTTCCCTATTAGTACAACCTACCATGATGGTTCAGGCTCAGCCTGCAGGCATACCGTCTATGGGAGCGGCATCCGGTGCAGAGTTAACGCCTGGGTTAGAAAAGTTGCTGGGCGATGCCATCATGGAGCAAGGGCGTCGCGACCCTACCTATATTGCTGACCTGATGGTTGAGCAGTATTTGAGTGAAGTAGGTCAGCGTCTAGCTAAACATGCGCCCGACTCATTGCAGCAGAACATCACCATCTTTGCGCTGCGTGATCCGGAGATCAACGCGTTTGCGTTGCCGGGTGGTTATATAGGTATTAACAGTGGCCTGGTGTTGGCCTCTAAAAGTGAGGCTGAACTCGCGTCTGTAATAGGGCACGAGATCGCCCACGTAGCACAACGCCACATTGCACGCGGTATGACGCAAAGCTCGCAATCGGGTCATATTATGATTGCGGCGATGGTGGGTGCGTTGCTAGCCGCCTTATCCGGTAGTGCGGATTTAGCGATGGGGGTGGCTACTTTTGGTCAAGCGGCTGCTATAGATAGACAGTTGGGGTTTTCTAGACAGGCTGAGCAAGAGGCTGACCGGGTAGGCTTTCAGATGCTACAGAAAGCAGGGTACGACCCTACCGGTATGGCAGATATGTTCAAACGTTTGATGGAAGTATCGCGTTTGAATGAAGGGCCGCGTAATGTGTATGCCAGTACTCACCCGTTATCATTGCAGCGTTTGTCTGACATAGAAAGCCGTATAACGTCACTGAGCAGAGAGAACTTCCACCAAGATCCTACCTTCTGGTATGTGCGTGCGGCACTGCGAGTCATACAGGCTAAAAGCGGAAGTAATCTGCAAAATGCCATGCAAGCCATGCGCAGCGAGGCTGAAAGTGGTAGTGGTGTGCAGCGATCAGCGGCTGAGTACGGTTTAGCGTATGCCGCGTGGCAGCGCAGGGATTTTGCTACCGCTGAACAGCATTTAACGGCAGCGCGAGATGGTGGGCGTTACCAGTCTAGCGCGTTAGATGTGTTGGCGATTAACCTAGCGCAAGGCCAAGGCGAGTTCCAGCAAGCAGCCACATTGGCAGATCAAGCACGCCGTCGGTGGCCGGATAGCCAAGCCGTAGCGTTGGTGTATGTGCAGTCGTTGCAGCAACAGCGCCAAGAGCAGCAAGCGGTGGATTACCTCACGACAGTGTTACGCAAGTGGCCGCATATTCCACAGTTTCAAAAGTTCTTGGCCGAGGGCTATGAGCGTTTGGGCGAACCCATCGCGGCTCGTAAGGCCATGGCGAAGTACTACCAAATGATTGGTGCGCTACCTACGGCGGTCGAGCAGTTGCAGCAAGCACGCTCACGCAGTAAAGACTTCTATGAGCAGTCTGAACTGGATGTGCAAATTAGAGAGTTGCGTAGCCGCTTAGAATCCGAACGCTTATTGTTAGAACGTTTCCGTTCTTAAGCTTATTGGCCGGTTTCAAAAAATAGCGCTAATCGTGCCGGCAACCAATTGATGTTGCCGGGAAACGCCCCAGTAGTGAAGCCCACATGCCCACCTTGAGAAGGTTGGTGCAGCACTACGTGTTCAGACACGTCTTGCAGGGTAGGTAAGGAGCTAGGCGGCACAAAGGGGTCGTTGCGTGCATTCAGTACCAACGTAGGTAGTTGAATGCGATTCAAAAACTGTTTACTGGATGATTTGGTCCAGTATTCCAGTGCATGTTTGAAACCGTGCATGGGTGCTGTGTACACATCATCAAAGTCACGCAACGTACGTGCATGGTTTAGGCGCAGGATATCGATCATGCCGGGGAAGCGGCGTGATTTGTCGAAAATCTTGCTTTTCATGCTACGTAGAAAATACGGACAGTAAATATAGCGGCCTACAAATCCCGTCGATAAACGTTCGCCACAGGCTACTAAGTCGGTGGGTACGGAAACGGCTGCGCTGGCTTTGATCCAGTCGGTTTGTTCGGCATGTTCGCCCAAATGCTTGAGCATGGCATTGCCGCCTAACGATACCCCTACTGTATGCCAACTGGCTTGGGGTAGGCGTTGTCGTACGGTTTGCAGCATGAACGAAATTTCGTCACTGTCACCGGAGTAGTAGGCACGGGCCATACGGTTAGGAAACCCAGAACAGCCTCGGAAATGGGCCACCACAACTACCCAGCCGCGCGCACGAAAGTATTGGGCGATGGCTTGAGCGTAATGGCTGTCGCTACTGCCTTCTAAGCCGTGAAATAAAATCAGGGCTTGTAGATTTTGGTGCTGTGACAGGCTTTTCCAATCTTCGGGTTGCAGCCAACGACGCGCGGCCGTTTTTTGCAGATGGGCGTCTTTGCCCGCCATGGTGCCATCGGCAAGGCGGTCGGCAAATAAACCGGGGCCAGCCCAATCTAAATCAACGAAGTCGCCATCAGGTGTGTCCACGCGTTCTCGTACAAACGCAATATTGTGGTGTTGGGCACAATACGCGCTGTAAATGGTTTGCAGGTGTCCTCCGGGTAACCAGACGGGGAGAGGGCACGGCGAGAGGTCGAGTTTGGCTGTCACAAGATGAAGCGTAATGGAGATGAGCCTAAGCAGGCAGTCATGCTAGGCAGCAGTGGACGTGAAAAGTTTAGTGGTGAGAATGATCACCGATCACTTTGTACGTAGTACCGCAGTAAGGACAGCTAGCTTCGCCGGTTTTGCTGGTATCGATAAATACGCGTGGGTGCATATTCCACAATGGTGTGTGTGGACCAGGGCAATGTACGGGAAGGTCTTCGCTAGGTACTTCGATAATGTCGTTTTGGTGTTGCGTGTTGCTCATGGTGCGATCCTGTATCAACAAGGTGATTTTTCCATGCCGTCTATTGTAGCAAGCCCATGCGGGCTTAGGCAGTTCAGTAAGATTCTGTTTGGTTTCTGTTTGGTGTACGAGCAGTTTGTTGTTTTGATCCCATAGCACCGTGGTTGCGTATGGGGTGTGTAGGGGAATTGCGCTACCATTTATCCACATGAATGCATAGAAACTGCGTGTAGAGAAAAGGTTGTGGGAGCAATTAGAAAAATAAAACAGCACTGGCCGGATGCAACGCGGCGGTCGTGGTTTATGCAAGGCGTTCAAGACTTGCTGCCCACCATGATCGCTACCTCCGTGTGGGGGTTTGTGACAGGCGTAGCTATGCTGAAATCTGGCCTCACAGAAGCGATGGCTTCTTGGATGACCGTGTTGGTGTATGCCGGCTCGGCGCAGCTAACGTCGCTTCCTCTGATCGAATCTCGTTCACCGTTATGGTTGGTCTTTGTGGCGGCCTGTATTGTGAATATACGGTTTGTGATTTTCTCTGCCGCGATGTATCCCTTCTTTAGGCACTTAAGTTGGAAGAAGCGTTTAGGCTTGGGCTATCTGACTGGCGATATTAGTTTTGTATTATTCATGGCACGTTTTGGCGAGAGTGCTCAACGTGGCATTCCTCAGCACGTGTGGTACTTGATGGGCGCCGTTGTTCCTGGCTGGATTGTTTGGCAGGTAGCGTCTATTGCGGGTATCTTTTTTGGCACCTTTATTCCTGATGATTGGTCGCTAGAGTTTGCGGCTGTATTGGCGTTGCTAGCCGTTTTGTTACCGTTGGTAGCAACGCGTCCGCTCTTTGCCTGTCTCGTTGTAGCGGGTGTTGTGGCATGGGCTGGGCAGCTGTTGCCACTGCGCTTAGGCTTGCTTGCTGCCGTCATCTGTGGCGTGATAGCGGGCGTGGTAGTTGAACAACTGCAACGCAAGAGGACGACCCCATGAGTACGCAATGGCAGTATGATTGGTATGTTTTAGCGGTTATAGGGTTGCTATTTGTATGCAGCTTGATAACCCGCTCCGGTTATTGGTTAATTGGTGACCACCTACCATTGCCGGACTCGGTACGCCGAGCGTTGCGTTACGCACCGGTGGCAGCACTGATTGCTATTATTGTTCCTGAACTTCTGCCCTGGCGAGCAGGCAGTTCCCCTGAAATTGATATCAAGGCAATTGCAGCAATTTTTGCGGTACTGGCTTATTTGCGTACACGTAACACGCTTGTCGTGATTATTGCGGGTATGGTGATGTTTTGGCTGTTGAAGTACTTCTTTGCCTGATTGCCGGCCTGCCTCGGGCCCATATAGTAAACGGGATGGCATCGTGATGATGCTCCGTTGCCCTTGCATTCACCTGATGACACGCCACTCAGGTCTTATACTTTTTCCATGAAAGAAGCCACAAGTTTCGACGTTACACAATCTTTTTCTGACTTTGGCCTACATCCGGCCATTCTTGCTGCCGTCTTAGGCGCTGGCTATAGTCAACCTACGCCCATACAAGCGCAAGCTTTGCCTCCGGTTATGGATGGCCGAGATGTGATGGGGGCGGCACAAACAGGAACTGGTAAAACGGCTGCGTTCTCGTTGCCTATCCTGCATAGGCTGATGCCATTGGCGAATAGCAGTGCTTCGCCTGCACGCCACCCCGTGCGCGCATTGATCCTGACACCCACGCGTGAGTTAGCCGACCAAGTCGCTGCTAGCGTGCGTTTATATACACAAGGTACGCCGCTACGTTCGGCAGTCGTGTTTGGTGGTGTAGATATTGCGCCTCAGAAAGATACGCTACGTCGTGGGTGTGAAATTCTGGTGGCCACACCAGGGCGCTTGTTGGATCACATTGAACAAAAAACGGTGAATCTGTCTCAGGTCGGCATTTTGGTGCTGGATGAGGCCGATCGTATGCTAGACATGGGCTTCATGCCCGACTTGTTGCGTATTGTGCAGATGCTGCCTAAGCAGCGCCAAAGCTTGTTGTTCTCGGCTACCTTTAGCCCAGAAATCCGCAAGTTGGCTTCTAACTTCTTGCGTGACCCTGTCACCATCGAAGTGGCTGCGCGCAACGCGACGGCTGATACGGTGACTCAGGTGGTGTACGCTTTACGCCCCGAGCAGAAACGTGCAGCGGTTAGCCATATCGTGAAGTCCAAAGGCTTAAAGCAAGTGATTGCGTTCACCAATACCAAAGCCGGTGCAGCACGTCTAGCACGTGAGCTGGAACGTGATGGCTTGAAAGCCGAATCCATTCACGGTAACAAAAGCCAGCTTGAGCGCATGAAAGTACTGGATGCGTTTAAAGCAGAAGAGTTAGATGTGTTGGTGGCGACTGACGTTGCTGCGCGTGGTCTGGATGTGGCCGGTGTGCCTTGCGTGATCAACGTAGACTTACCATTTAGCGCTGAAGATTACGTGCACCGAATTGGTCGTACAGGTCGTGCAGGGGCAAGTGGTGAGGCCTTTTCGTTGTACTCACCTGCTGAGCAGCCTTTATTGGATGCCATCGAGAAACTGATTGGCCGGAAGATCAAACAAGAAACACCACAGTTGGCTGAGCCTCGCGAGCGTAGCAATCACAACGGTAACAGTAATAGCAGCAACAACCGTCGTAGCTACAGCCGCAATCAAGCACCGCTGGATGATTTCTTTACCAAGCCTTATCAGCCCCAATCTGCAGCACCTAGTACCACGCAAGAGTCCCGCTCTGGTAATGGCGAGACCCGTAAGCGTTCGGTAGGGGTGTTACTTGGCGGCGGTCGCTACTAAGTCAGTAAATTGCCCAGGGCCCGTGTTAGTGAGCACGGGCATCTCTGCGGCGTGATCCAGCAAACGTTGTAAATGCTCTATGTGCGGCAATACGCTGCCAAAAAACAGTGTGCCTTGGCTGTTTTGCACTAATAGCGTGGGGAAGTCGTCTACGTCGGCATCGCCCAGCAGTTCTTCATTTTCTTCCACATCTACCCATACAAACACGGCCTGCGGATACTGTGCACTTAATGACGTGAACAGTGGTTGATAGGCCGTACAGGTTTTGCACCATGCGGCGCAGTAACACACTACCAACAGTTCTGGGTGTGGCCCTTGTAGACGTTGTTGCAGGGCTGGTAGGTCGTCAGGTAAAAAATGCATGGCGGGTGTTGAACGTTACAAGTTAGAAGTGTCTAAGTATGCATTATCATAGCCCCATTCAACCTTTGTAGATGTTTTGATGACGACGCAACACTCTTTTTCTTCTAGCGTGGGACGCGTGCTGTTTACTCTCAAACAAGCCGCTGTTTCACAGTTACACCCCAAAATGCTGGCGGCTTTGCTACTGCCTATAGTGGTGGCATTGGTGGGGGTGATCATCATGCTCTGGACGTTGTGGACCCCTTTGAGCCTCTATGTAGGCAATTGGATGAACCACTCAGAATGGTTGAACCAGACAGATGGTTGGTTTGCGCAACAAGGTTGGTTGAGCTGGTTTAGCTTAAGCGCGAGCCTGATCCCTATTATTGTGGTGCTGATTATTTTTCCCGCTTCTGGTGCGCTAGGCATGATTGTGGCCTCTATCTTTGTGATGCCCTTGGCGCTGGCGCATGTGCAGCAAAAATACTATCCAGATTTAAAACAAGAAAGCAGTAATGCCACGTTGTTGAGCGTATCGAATGCGATCAGTGTGGGTATTATTTTTATGGTGGGTTGGGTATTAACCATGCCACTGTGGCTCATTCCCTTTTTGGGATTCTTAGTGCCGTTGTTTTGGGGTAGCTTCTTGTTTACCCGTTTGCTGCGCATGGACTCGCTGGTTGAGCATGCGGATGGGGCGGAGCGCGATGAGATTATGGCCAAAAACAAGCGTGAATACTGGCTCTTAGGGCTGGCGATGGCGTTGTTAAACTTTTTACCACCGGCGTGGTTAGTGTTGCCAGTGTTCTCGGCGTTGGCCTTTTCTCATTTCTCGTTACAGCAATTGCATCAGTTACGTTCTCAAGAGCGCCTAACTAGAGGATAATGGCCTTTTGTCATTGATGGGATAGCGTACGGCATGGCAGAGCAACAACGAATTCGCCTGATTATTATTGGCGATGAAATTCTTTCTGGACGACGTCAAGACAAGCATTTCTCAAGCTTGGTAGAGATGTTGGCACAGCGTGGCATGCGACTCAGTGGCGCAGAAATCATTTCTGATGATCCCGCACACATAGAAGAAACCTTGCGCCGTAGTTTTGCGACGCCCGATATTGTGTTCTGTTGTGGCGGTATTGGTGCAACGCCCGATGACCAAACTCGTCAATCAGCCGCGCGTGCATTAGGTGTGCCACTACAGTTGCACCCCGAGGCTGCTGCGCTGATTAACGAGCGTAGCCAAGAAATGGCCGCCGCTGGTAAAGGCAGTGCTGATCCTAACCACCCTGAAAACCAGCAGCGTTTGCAGATGGGTGTGTTTCCAGAAGGGGCAGAAATCGTCCCTAACCCATTCAATAAAATCCCCGGGTTTTTCATTCAGAACCATACCTTCATGCCCGGTTTTCCGGTGATGGCATGGCCCATGATGAAATGGACGCTGGATACCCGCTACAGCGCGTTACAGCACCGACAGCCCAGCATGGAATATTCCTTTTTGGCCTTTGGTTTGCCTGAGTCTCGCATCACACCAGCATTGGAGTCGGTGGAGCAACAATGGCCGGGCATCAAAGTGTTTAGCTTGCCTAGCGTCGGTGAGGCCGGTGGTCGCCCCCATATAGAACTGGGTGTGAAAGGCGAAGCTCAAGCAGCCGCGGCTGCATTGCAGTTTCTACGGCTAGAGGTAGAGCGTTTGGGTGGTGAGCTCTCCGCTTCCTAAAATGACTTGCTTTAGTTGATACATTTCCATAATATGGGAATGTTGCGCTGCATCAAATAATCTTATGTCACGACCAGCTACTAATCCTTCCTCCAGTTCTCCGTTTGGTTCAGGTGTAATCACCATTCAAGTACTGGAGCGCGCCATGATCCTTCTGGATGAATTGGCCCGCCAATCCGAACCTGTTCCCCTTAAAGATCTTTCCAAGGCTACTGGCCTGCACACCTCTACTGCCCACCGAATTCTGAATGATTTGGTAGTAGGGCGGTATGTAGAGCGTGTGGATAGCGGCTTATACCGTTTGGGTATGCGTTTGCTGGAATTAGGCTCGTTGGTAAAAGGTCGCTTGGACGTACGAGCGGTAGCGTTAGAACCTATGCGCGAGTTGCATCGTATCACCGGACAAACGGTAAACCTGTCTTTGCAGCAAGCAGACGAAATTGTGTATGTAGAGCGTGCGTGGAGCGAGAACTCTGGCATGCAGGTAGTGCGCGCTATTGGTGGTCATGCCCCTTTGCATTTAACCTCTACAGGCAAATTGTTTTTGTCTACTTGGGAAAGTCGTCAAGTGCGTGCTTACGTCATGCGCACAGGCTTATCAGGCACGACACGCAATAGTATTACGCAAATCGAAGACCTGGATCGCGAGCTAGCGTTGGTACGACGACATGGTTATGCGCGGGATAATGAAGAACTAGAATTAGGTGTGCGTTGCATAGCTGCTGGGATTTACGACGATACGGGTAAACTGCGAGCAGGCTTATCGTTATCAGCTCCGGCCGAGCGCATGCGTGACGACTGGATACCTGTATTAATGAGCACGGCCAAAACCATTTCGCATGCCTTGGGACATGGTCACTAAACAATAACCGGACACCGTAAAACGTAGTCCGGTTTTTTTATATCTATATAACGTACTGATAATAAAAAGCTCTCTGTTGTGCATGCAAACCAACTATTTGGTCGTATGTACTTGACCGCAGTGGCGTAAGATGTAAAATGATTGTTATGTTGCATTGCAGCATGAGGGTAACCGTAGGGTAGCGTTAACGGTCAGCCTTCCTCGTAAGTTGTCTCCTTACACTTTACTCCACCAGAGGTTAACGACATGAGCACCCCACAACAGCAATTCATCGCCACAGGCAAAGCCAATTTAGATAATTTGGTTGCAGCACAAAATCGCATGTTTGCCGGTTTTGAAGCGCTGATTGATTTGAACCTGACAGTGTTCAAATCTTCTTTGGAAAATCTGGCTGAAAAAAGCCAACAAGTTGCTAGCTTGAAAAACCCAGAGCAAGCTTCTTCCTTCGCTACTACATTGTTGCAACCTTCCGCTGAAGGCGCACTGAACTACAGTCAGCAAGTGTTTGACATCATTGCTGGTCTGCAACGTGATCTGGGCAACCTGACAGAAGCTCAAATCAACCAAAACCAACAGCAAGTTAGCCAGCTGATCGAGCAAGCCGAGAAAAATGCTCCAGCCGGTAGCGAAAGCTTCTTTGCTGTGTTGAAAACTGCTGTGCTGAACTCCACTCACGTGGCTGACAGCATGGTTAAAGCTGGCCGCCAAGTAAGCGATGTGGTTGATTCCAATATCACTGCTGCTCGTAACGCCGCTGTTAAAGCCACAGAAAAAGCTGCTGAAGCTGTAGAGAAAACGGTAAGCCGTGCAACACGCGCTGCTTCCACACCAGCCTAACACGCTGCATGGCAGCCAATAGGCTGCCAGTACCTCATCTGCGTTGTATATTTTCCCCCGACAGGTTCGGGGGATTTTTTTGTCTGATGTGTGTCTAGTGTGCGCGTAGACCACGTAAGAGTAAGTCGAGTGCGACGATGCTTTGGCCAAGTCTGGCGTTGCCATCTTCACCATCGGCAATCCAAAAGGCCGCTTCGGCCAAGCTGCCGTAAATCAATGATGCCAGTGCTTGCGGGTCTACCGAGCTAACTGTGCCGTGCGTGATCAGATTTTGGATTAGGCTTTGCATAGAGCTGATGCAATGGCGTTGAGATTCGGGTGTGGCTCCACCTAATACTGATTTGGCATCGCGTAGCACAATGCGCTGTATTTCAGGCTCTAAAGCCATTTCCAAATAACCACGGCAGCGGGCGCAAAAACCTTCCCATGCATCGTCAGCATTGCTGGAAATAGCCTGTAGACGTGCATCCATTTCGGCGTCTATTTGCTCTACTACTGCTTGTAGCAAGCCTTTCTTGTCCCCGAAGTGATGGTATAACGCACCGCGTGTAAAGCCTGCCTGAGCGGTTAGCTCATCCATAGACGTGTTGGCATAGCCGTGCTCACTAAAAGCTTGCCTGGCCGATGTGATGAGCTGTTGGCGGGTTTCTTCCATTTCGGCGCGGGTACGTCTGGCCATTGTGTTCTCCTTACATACGGTATGCATGTATTGTCGCTGGGGAGCCAAGAAGCTGCAAGGCAGCAGGCAAAGAAAAAGGCAGAGCGCGTATGCGACTCTGCCTAGTGTGACGTGAGAGACTATAGCGTTAGTCTTTCAGGGCGCGTATGCATTCGTGAATCAATGCGGGGCCACGGTAGATCAAGCCAGTGTACAGTTGCACGGCGTTAGCACCGGCATCGAGTTTGTCTTGCGCATCGTGTGCGGATTGAATACCACCTACCCCAATAATGGGGAAGTCATCGCCCAGTTGGCGACGTAGGCCACGAATCACCGACAACGACAGAGCATGTACTGGCGGGCCAGATAAGCCGCCTTGCTCGTCCGAATGCGGCAAACCTTCTACGGTTTCACGGCTTAGTGTGGTGTTGGTAGCAATCACGCCATCAATACCGTTTTCACGCAGACTGTCAGCAATCGCAGCAATTTGCTCTTGGTTCAAATCGGGTGCGATTTTGACCGCGATAGGCACATAACGCTGATGCTGGTCGCTAAGCTCTTTACGCTTTTCAGACAAGGCACGTAGCAGACTGCTGAGTTCGTCAGCCGCTTGTAGCGCACGCAGGTTTTGTGTGTTGGGCGACGAGATGTTGACGGTGATGTAGTCCGCTTCGGGGTAGACGCCTACCAAGCCTTTAAGGTAATCATCCACGGCCGCTTCAATAGGTGTGCTGGCATTTTTACCAATGTTCAGCCCCAGAATACCGCCTTGTTTACGCCAGTTGCTGCGTTTGACGTTACTTAAAAAGGTATCCAAACCGTCGTTGTTAAAACCAAAACGGTTGATCAGCGCTTGACGCTCAGGTAAGCGGAATAGACGAGGCTGTGGGTTGCCTGGCTGCGCTAGAGGGGTCACTGTACCTACCTCTACAAAACCAAAGCCCAAGCTTGCTAGCGCATCAATGTGTGCACCGTTTTTGTCCAAACCGGCAGCCAAACCTACCGGATTCCTACAGGTCAGCCCCATCAGTTGAATAGGTTTACCTTCAGGCGGTTTAGGTAGTAGGCGTTGAGTAACCGGGTTCTGGTGCAGAGTACTCAAGCGCTGCAAAGTAAAGTTGTGGGCCTGCTCTGCATCCATGGAAAACAGAAGTGGGCGAACAGCAGCGTAACTTTTGAATAGTAGAGACATAGGCACAAAGAACTAGGGTTGGGGGGCCGACCAACTCCCGTTTTGTAAAAGTTGGTAGGGAGTAAATCGGGTCTTATAGGCCATTTTTCGGCTCTGCTCAATCCAGTAGCCTAGATACAGCCAAGGCAGCCCCAAAGATTGACAGAAATGTATTTGCCAAAGTATGGCATAAGTTCCCAGACTCTCTGTAGAGTCTGGCGAAAAAAAAGTATAGACCGCAGAGAGCCCTTGGTCGAGCATATCGCAAAGCGCCACAATTTTTAGCTCATGCGTATCGGGGTCACGGAACTCAACTAGGCGGGATTCTACCTGACTGGACAATAAAAACTGGGCATACTGCGCACGCACCTCGTGGTCGTCTTGATGCAAGTCGTGGCGTTGTGCCTGATAGTCGCGATACAGCAAGTAGTGCTCTTCGTTCCATTCCAGTGGCAGCAATTGCACACTCAGGTGCTGCAGACGTTTCCACGCACGGCGCTGAGTACGGTCCGCCTTAAAGTTCTGCACATCAATGCGTAACGACGTGCAGGCCTTACATTGTTGGCAGTTGGGTTTATATACAAATGTGCCACTACGTCTAAAGCCCTGATCCATCAACTGTGAATACGTGCTGGGGCTAATGGCATCGGCAGGAACCGCAACCTTGGAACGTGCTTGTCGTTTAGGCAGGTAACTGCAAATGTAAGGCGCTGTGGTGTAAAACTGCAGGGGCTGTATGGTGGGGTCTGGCGCATGCATCATAGGGCGCTCTGGTCTGCTAAAGGCTGGAATGTTGAACATAGCACACCATCGTGCAGCAGTTGGCCTTGATGCCACGTTGGTGCGGCATGACGCTGCCCTTGTTGTAGCAGGTGCACAAAGTCAGCCCTAGGCATTGCGGCAGCGCCGAGGCTAGCCAAGTGGGCGGTTTCTTGCTGGCAATCTATGTAGGGCACCTGATTGGCACGTAAAAATTGCACCAAATAATACAGGGCAATTTTGCTGGCATCTGTTTGCAGGGCAAACATAGACTCACCAAAAAAGAAGCGGCCCATGCAAATACCATACAGCCCACCTACCAGTTGGCCATCTACCCAGGTTTCTACACTGTGGGCGTAACCAGCGTGATGCATACGTTCGTAGGCATCCATAATGTCTTGTGTAATCCACGTACCTTCTTCGGCACGTGTTTCGGAGCAATGTCGTATGACATCGCTAAAACTACGATCGGTATGTACTTGTATAGAGGCGTTGGGCGCTTGTTCTTGCCTAGCGATTTGTCGACATTTTTTGCCTAAAGAGCGCGACAGCTTAAAGTGCTCAGTAGCCAGTACCATGCGTGGATCAGGACTCCACCACAAGATAGGGTCGCCTTCGCTAAACCACGGAAAGATGCCCTGTTGATAAGCGGTAATCAGGCGTTGCAGACTTAAATCTGCACCCACAGCCAGTAAACCGCCTGGCAAGGCGGCTTCCACAGGAGGAAAAGGGCTATGGGGGGACAGCAGCGCCAGAGTGCTCATGACTTAGCGTACGTGGAAAGGGGTTTCCAGCGCGTAGAAGTGGGAGTCAAAGCGGCCACGCTTCACATCGTTGCAGTAGTGTTCTAAGGTGGTGCGAACAGTGCGGAACGCCAACTCATCCCAAGGGATCTCGTCGGGGGTGACAAACATGGTTTCCAGCGTTTCTGGCCCGGGGTTCAGTTCAGGACTGCGCAAATTACCCAAGTAGTAAAAGTGCACTTGTTCGGCGTGCGGTACATCAATCACCGTGTACAGTTTGCTTAATTCTACGGATGCGCCTGCCTCTTCATCTGTTTCCCGCAACGCCCCTTCTGCGGTGGTTTCACTGAGCTCCATAAAGCCAGCGGGTAAGGTCCACAACCCATAACGCGGCTCAATGGCCCGTTTGCACAGCAAAATTTTGCCATCCCAAATAGGCAATACGCCCACGACGTTGCGTGGGTTTTGATAATGCACAGCCCCGCATTTTTCACATACGTCACGCAGACGGTTATCCCCCGGAGGCACCATTTGTGTCAGGGGATGGGCGCATTGACTGCAATATTTTTGACTGCGTGGAACGGGGAAATAAAAATCGGGAGAGGGGCTGCTCATAATGATGATTGGTCTGTGATAGGGGTGGGGGCAGGGAGCCTAACAAAGCCGGATAGCCCGGGCAGATCGTGATCCTGAGTGTAGTACACCGTAGCACTTTGCGGTATGGCGAACATTGCACAGTGGTACTGTAACGTTTTGCCATGCAGGGTGTGGGGATCGTGATGTTCCAGATAGTCCAGCAATGACATGTCATCGCTAAGACGTAATTGTTCTGCAAGCGCGGGTAGATCTCTGCCGGCAATCAGGCCACACCCCTCAGGGCTTTGCAGATAAAGTTCACCCAGATCGGTGATATACCACGCCGAGGTGTGTTCAATAATGTGGTGAGTATGGCTGCACAGTTGTAGGGCTGCATTCAAACGTAGCAGCAAAGGTGCTTTTTCTAGCATCACATACACGCGCTGCGGGCCATTTTGGAAGTACCAGCAACCTCGCTCATCTGCCGCATAATTGCGCTCAATGAAGTGCTGCAAAGCCGGCGATGTGACGCGGCTGGATGCCGCAAAATCAGGTGCAGAATGGGGGGCAGCATAAAGATGCCAATTACCCTGTGCAGAAAGCGCCAGGTAGCCATAAGTATGCGGGACATTAGGCCATTTTTGCTGGCCTTGCAGCACGAGTTCATCCATCAGATGTCACGCTTGAGCAGCGTTATCAAACAGTCACTCAGGCATTATAGGCGTGGTAGCCGAAGTGGGGGATGTAAATTCACGCGCCCAGTCCGCTTGGGTGTAGTCGGCATCAGCGTACAGGCTTGTGAGGTTTTGCTGGCCTTGTAGCAGTTGTTTGACCAAGGCGGTAAGCGCGTGCAAGTCGTGGGTATTACGCACTTCGATGGGGCAACACAGATCTACCACGCGACCTTGTGCGGTCCAATAGCTACGCAGCTCAGGGCGTATATGGAAGTCGGTGTCTGGGCCTACTTCTTGAATCTTTTGGCTAAGCTCTTGGTAGAAGGCTTGTCTGGCTTCGTGTGAGGCAGGAGACCAGCTTAACAGCTGGTGTGATGACAGGCTAAGGTTGCGGTAGTTGGCACTGTTATCGGCAATCCATAACTCTTGTTCCAACGTAGGCTGATGCTGTAGCTGCTGCCATGCGAGTTCTTCTACCAGACGCATGTAGCGCAGGCGAGGGTGCTCCCAGTGCACATACACACGGTAGTCATTTTGTACAAAGGTGACATTGGCCTCATACGTGAAGGCATCGCTGGAACGGCCTAGGCGCTGCAGGTTGTACAGCCCCTGCTGTAATGGCAAAGGTTGGTGCTGGTGAAATTGTTTAGCACGCTGTTTCAGCTGCTCTATATGGGAACGTTTCATGCAAGATGCGGTGTAAAAAGGCCAAGCTTCTATTATGAGGCACTTTATGTGGGGACTACTAGTGTTCTAGACGGTCTGAGAGAAATTCTAAGAAGGCCCGTAGTTTAGAGGGTAAATGTCGGGTGGGTGGATACAGCGCCCATGCCATCCCGCTGTAATTGGTTTTGAAATTCCACTCAGGCAGTACAGGCACAATACGGCCTGTTGCCAAAGCCTGTCGCGCGGTGAAAAAAGGTAAGCTACCTATGCCCAGATTTTGTAGCACGGCATCTAAACGCACACCGGTATGGTTGGCAGCATAGCGTCCCTGCACTTGTACGGTAAGTTGCTTATTGCCTTGAGTGAATTTCCAGCGTGAGTCACTGGGTTCTTCACCCAAGTAAATACAACTGTGTTGCTTAAGGTCGTGCGGGTGCTGTGGTGTGCCATGTTGGTCTAGATATTCTGGCGTGGCACAAAGCAGATGCTCAATAGACAGCAAGGGGCGACCCATCAACCCCGGAGGCGGTTGATTGGTGATGCGTATGGCTAGGTCTACTTCGTCATCAATCAGGTCTACATAGCGATCATCCAAGCGCATGGAAATATCCACCTTGGGGTAACGCGCCAGAAACTCCGGAATATGTGGGTGAATCAGAAAATGGCCTACGGCTTTAGGAACGCTTAAGCGCAATTGCCCATACGGCTCTTCATGATGATGACCAGATACTTCAATGGCCGCTTGGGCCGCATGCAACATGTCTTGGCAGTGGGCGTACACTGCTTTGCCAGTATCGCTTAAGCGCAGCTTTCGGGTGGTGCGTTGTAGCAAGCGATTACCCAACGCTTTTTCTAACCGTGCAATAGCGCGGCTGACAGCCGAAGGCGTAGAACCTAGCTGGCGAGCAGCTTCGGAAAAACTGCCTACCTCTACCACCCTAACAAATATCGCCATTTCAGCCAGTAAAGGCAGTAATTGATTTGTGCTCATGGGGAAATAATTATTTGATATTTTGGATGATTATCGCAGCACTAAGAGGTGGCTACAATAATCACCTTGAATCCCCACAGGTACGAGTTGAGCATGTTGGCAACATATTGGCAGGAATTTTTAGGATTAGCGCTGATTCACTTCTTGGCAGTGTTGGCTCCTGGGCCAGACTTCGCCATCACCATTAGACAAAGTGTGCGCTTTGGCCGACGTGCGGGGGTTTTTACAGCCTTAGGTATTGGGGCAGGTATTTCCGTGCATGTGCTGTACACCCTCATAGGGGTGAGCGCCTTGATGCATACCACGCCGTGGTTAATGACCGCAGCCAAGTTTATTGGGGGCGCGTATTTGCTGTATTTAGGGATTAACTTCTTGCGTAGCAAACCTGCATCGCCGGATGCGCTGGACCCAGATTGCAAACCTGAAGATGCAGGGCAGAGTGCCTCACGCTCGTTTTGGATTGGTTTTATGACCAATGCCACAAATCCTAAAGCGACGTTGTTCTTTTTGGCGGTGTTTACATCGGTGGTGCAAGCAACAACGCCCTTGTCCGTACAAGCACTGTATGGGTTGTGGATGTGTTTGGTGAATGCGGCGTGGTTTGTGTTGGTGTGTTTGCTGTTTTCTAATCAGCAAGTACGACAACGCTTTACCCGCAGTGGCTACTGGGTAGACCGCGGGATGGGCGTTGTATTAGTGGGGTTTGCGTTGCGCTTGCTGCTGGGCAGCGTATAAGGCCTTAGCGCATATCAAACATTTCGTGGTGAAAGCCTTTGCAGCGCAGTTGCAGTGATTCAATGCCCGTTTTTAGCGCGCTACGTAAGCCTTTGGGGCCACAGAACCATACTTGGAAAGCAGAGGCAGTAGGCAGTTGTTGGGCGCTAAAGCGCTGCTTACAGGCGGCATCGTGTAGGGTCAGTTCTACATGGCCGTCTTTCACGCATAACTGTTGCAAGGTAGGCAGTAAGGCATCTTGTGCAGCATCACGAGTACAGTAGTGCATGTGTACTGGTGTGCGTGTGTCAGGAGCGTGCTGCTGACGTTGCTGCAACATAGCTAAGAAAGGGGTAAGACCTATACCACCTGCTACCCATACTTGTTCGTAACGGTCGTCGGCATGTTGGGTGTTAAAGCAGCCATAAGGGCCTTCAATAGTTACGGTTTGGCCAGCTTGTACTGAGTTTGCCAAGGTAGCGGTGTAGTCACCTAAGGCTTTGATGTGAAAGCTGACTAAACCAGTGCCGGGCATACAGGCGCTAGAAATCGTGAATGGGTGTGAACTTTCTTTAGCATCAAAGGTAACCAACGCGAATTGACCTGCTTGGTGCTGCCAGTTGCTATCCACCTTACATTGCACTTCTACCAAATCATCGTGCTGGGTCACAGATTGCACTACACCGTCATGTTTTTTCTGTTGGCCAATACGGTTGCTTAGTGCACGTAGGGCGGCCCAACTCCCCGCTGCCATCATGACCAGCAACATCACACCTAAGGGTTGCAGCCAGTAACGCATAGGGCTTAGTGCAATGGTGTGAAACACCAGTACCAAGTACAGCACAGGCATGCTACGGTGCAGCAGTCGCCAAGGGCGATAAGGAAACCGTTTCCATAAGCTGAGTAGCAACATGCCGAACAGTAGGTACAGCGTCCATTCACCCATGTCTTTGGCAATGCCACGTAGGCTTTCCATACCGTAAAGCACACTATCGCGTGCAGGACGGTTTTCGGTACCAATGAGGTCGCGTAGGGGGCCGCTGGCTAATTTGCTCAGCCAGTGTGCAGCGGCCATGATAATGGCCCAAATGCTGCTTTGTTTGTGTAGGGCATACATGCGGTCTAAGCCACCTAAAGGCTTTTCTAACCATGCAGGCCGTGCGGCGAGAAACATGGACAGAGACATCAATGCAATGGATAAAACCCCTGTGAGGTACAGCGTTTGTTGTCGCAGAATCCACAGGTTGTCTCCTGCCAGCGGGCTGGCAAGCATCAGTTCCACTACCCAGGCGAGGCCAAACGCGCCACTAAATGCAACTAAGGCCTTGCGTGTCCCAATCATGTTTATTCTCCAGTAGGTGTTCAAGGGTGGGGCTCAGCCCCTGTAGAGGCTGAGCTAATCAGGCTTAGTCATCAAAACGGCTGCGTACTATGTCACCGGTGTGTAGATCCATACGCAGTTTCATGCGTTGGCCTTGGGCGTCATCGGCTTTGACATCAAAGTGACGGCGTTCACGTTCAATTTCGCGGATGTTTTGGTAGCCTTGTTTTTCCAGCAGGTCGTACACATCGCGGATGGTTAGTGCTGTTTGTTGTTGGGTGGTAGCCTGAGGGGCAGTGACTGGGGCGGTAGTTTGTGCTTGAGCGACGCCGCCCAGTAACAGAGCGGAACACAAAACACTAGTGATAACAGCGTGGCGGGTTTTCATAAGGTAGACTCCTAGTCGTCAACGTGAAGAAAAATTCCTAAAAATGGAATTCATGTTGAGCAGTTTGCGCCAACCCGCATGAACCTATTCTGAAGCGCTTGTTCATATTCCGTTCATGTTACAGACGGTATAACTAGGGTCTATTCACGCTTTGTGCTGGCAGAGGTAACTATGTGGAATCACCTATTGAGCAAAAAAGTAGCCGCCCTGGTTGTGGCAGGTAGTGTGGGGCTTGCGATGATGGCTGGGCCAGCCGACGCCAGTAGGTCTGACCATGAACGTGCGCGCCGTGCGGTAGAGGCAGGCGAGATCATGCCGTTACGTAGTTTGTTGGATACGGTGGAAAACGATTATCCTGGCCAAGTGGTAGAAGTAGAGCTGGAGCACGAAGACGGCCAGTTGGTCTATGAGATCAAAGTGTTACAGGCTTCAGGGCAACGGCTGAAGCTGGTTCTGGATGCTCGCACAGGCGAGGTGTTGAAGGTTAAAAGCAAGTAATCAATACAAGCAGAGGAACGGATGCGTATTCTGGTCGTAGAAGATGAACCTACCTTACAAGCGCAATTGGTGACGGCGCTGCAAGCCGCTGGCCATGTTGTGGATAAAGCAGCCGATGGCGAGCAAGGGCATTATCTGGGCAGCGTGGAACATTTTGATGCGGTGGTATTGGATTTAGGCTTGCCGGTCATGGACGGTATCAGCGTATTGAAGCGCTGGCGTGCCGAAGGCCTAACGATGCCTGTGCTGATATTGACCGCTCGGGATCACTGGTATGAAAAAGTCGCGGGTATCGATGCAGGCGCGGATGACTATCTGACTAAACCTTTTCACATGGAAGAGCTGCTAGCGCGTTTACGCGCACTGAATCGACGCGCAGGAACGCATGCCAGTGCGCAGTGGCAATGTGGCCCGGTGGTTATGGATACCGTCAGTGGTCGCGTGTTGGTGAGTGAGCAGCCGTTAAGCCTAACCAGTCATGAATATAAAGTGCTGGAAGTGTTGATGCGCCAACCCGGCGAGGTGGTGTCACGCTCGTCGTTGATAGACGCGATTTATGCACAGGATGGCGACAGAGACTCCAACACCATTGATGTGTTTATTGCTAGGTTGCGCCGCAAGTTACCTGACGGCTTTATTGAAACGGTGCGCGGCATGGGCTACCGATTGGCAATGACTGATGACGCCTAATCATTCTCCACCTCCCCAGACAAAACGGGTGCAATCCCTGCGCTTTCGCATGTTGGTGGGGAGCCTGATGTGGATTGTGGTGTCGGTAGCCGTCGCTGGTTGGGCGTTGCAGCAACTGTTTGTACAGCATGCTTCGCAGCAGTTCAGAAACGAAATGGATCTGCACCTGAACCAACTCACTGGTGCTTTTTCGGTAGAAGATGACGAACCTGTATTAGTCGTTCCCTTAAGCGATCCTAGGCTAGATCAGCCTTTGTCTGGCTTGTACTGGCAGGTGGATGTAGTAGATGCCTCAGGCCAGATTAAACAAGCTGGGGTGCTGCGTTCGCGTTCGTTGTGGGATCAGGTGCTACCTGCAGGCCCTGAACGTGAGGATGGCAAGCGCGACACACTGTACTCCTATGACTCTCCCACGTTAGAAACCTTAGACGTGTTATCGCGTCGTATACAGCTAACTGACGAAGACGAAGCGCATCAGAATTGGCGCCTGATGGTGGCGGCGGATCAGGGGTTATTGAACGAACCCTTAGCGCACTTCACCACCATGCTAAGCGTAGCCCTAGGGGCACTGGCATTGGGTATGGGTGTGGCATCTATAGCGTTGATAGCTGGTGGATTGCGTCCGTTGGCCAGACTGCGCCAAAAGCTAGCGTTGGTGCGTAAGGGCACAGCGTCACAGTTAGAAGGGGAGTTTCCTAGCGAAGTGCAACCTTTGGTGGATGAGTTCAATGCCGTGCTCACCACCAATACCGAAATCGTACAGCGTGCCCGCACCCAAGCAGGTAATTTGGCGCATGCCATCAAGACACCATTAAGTATTCTGGAGAACGCCGCACACAACGACTCAGGGGCGCTGGGGGCGTTAGTGAGTGAGCAGGTCGCTATAGCTCGTAGGCAAATAGACTACCATTTGGCACGAGCACGAGCCGCTGCAGCCATGCAGGCCAGCGGACTGCATACGCCAGTAGAACCAGTGGTTGCCGCCATGGTGCGCACTATGCAGCGTTTGTATATGGAGCGCAAGCTGGATATTCATGCACAGGTATCACCGCCGGATTTGTCCTTCAAAGGTGAGGAGCAAGACTTGCACGAGATGCTGGGCAATTTGATTGATAACGCCTGCAAATGGGCGACTACACAGGTGCGTATACAGGCTAGGGCAGATGGTCAGTGTGTGGTGTTTCTGGTGGAAGACGACGGCCCAGGCTTATCAGCCGAAGAAAGCATTGCTGCCTTTAAGCGTGGTGTGAGGTTGGATAGTCAAACCCCCGGTTCTGGCTTAGGGCTGCATATCGTGGCTGAAATGGCGGAGTTGTACCAAGGCAGCATACAGGCTGAGCGATCAGAGCTAGGCGGCTTGAAGATGGCGCTACGCTTGCCGGGTGTGGTGTAATAGCGGGATGAGTGGGCGTGTGTGCATAGTGCCGTATGGCCCATACCATGTAAATTGCTAAGGCAAAGGTATAAAGATGGCAAAACAACGCAGCAGACGCTTGAGAAAAAAACTGTACACCGGTGAATTCGTCGTACTGGGATTTGAATTCTCTTGCACGCTAGCAATGGAAAGCGAAACAGAAATCGATGCGCTGGTGGAATCTTTCACCGCTTTTATCGAAGACCGTAACCTGTTGTTGGGTGGCGGTGTAAACAGCACATCCTTCGGTGGTTTTGTAGTGGCTGCTGGCCGTTACGACTCCCCAAGCGAAGATGACCGTGCAGCTGTTCAAAAATGGCTGAGCGAACAAGCTAAATGCTCCGACGTAGTGGTGAGCGCATTGGCTGACATCAACCAAAGCGAATAAGCTTGGATGAAGTAGCCACAGCGGCTACAGTCAAAAAAAGGCCAGGAATTTTTCTGGCCTTTTTTGTTTCACGATGACTCCAGTACCGCAATTCGCTGGACTACGCCAAAGCTCGATACAGCAGGTTTATCAATCACTTAGGCGAGTTCAATGTATGCCGGTGCTTTCCGAAACTTGACCCGGCTTTCCCTCGCCTGGCTCCCATGCGGCTCTTGGAAACCGGGCTTTCCGAGGAGTCATTATGGTGAAAATCAAGCCCACCAAGTCCGCAGTCGATGCGGCACAACCTCAAGATAAGGCCATCGAACTACGGGACACCATGGTGCCCGGCTTCCTTTGTAAGATCACCCCAGCAGGCCCACGCACTTGCTGCCTGACCTTCACCACCACCGAGAGCCCCGGTTTCAAGGCACAAAGCCAGAACGCCCCTTCGCCGCCTTCGGGGCGGCGGCGAGGGGGGCACACGCACGGCATGAAGCATTCCCAACTCAAGCATTTCGGTCGTAAGATTTTGCATCTTTCTTGGAATGTTATGGCACATGAAATATTCAAAAACTTTTTCCCTATACAACTTCGATCATGGCTTCGATAAGCCCACAACCATTCGATTAAATCCGTTTGAGATCAAAATATCGCAGACGAATATCAATGCAGCCGCCAAGTTGTCGCGGCGCGCCATCACTAAATTGACGTGGAGTCCGCAAGGCAAGCCCGTTGTTTCAAAAACCCCAGCGAAAGTTGGTAGGATATTAAAAACGGCAACTGTTCGTCGCATCTATTCAAAGTCCGAGGACATTGATGCTCGCAACAATCCCCTTGTTTCCGATGAGATTGGCGATCTTTGTCTTTTACTGTCGTTTCTAACGGGGCGCCGAGTCTTTCAGGAATCGGAGATGAGTGGCCTTGAAGGAGGGCACTATGGTGAGTCTGTTGTCGGCAGGAACTACTTTCTCACGGCCGGTCCCAATTGGCCTGGTGTGAGTTCACTCCATCGAGAAGGCATGTTTCCCGTGTTGTGGGCGATGGTTAACTCCAATTCAACAAACGACATGATTGGAAAAATATGCTATGCCAGTGCTGCGCTGGACACTATCTCTACGAAATGGTTTAAGAGCGAGGGACAGACCTACAGAGAGGATGAGCAAGACGCGATACGTGAAACTCGGAAGAAAATCGAAGCTGTTATTCGTGACAGCCTTAAGAACTCTTCTATTGCAAATGATGTTTTGCCGCGAATATCAGGGATTTTTGCTCCATCAGCATTAATGAAACTTCGCTCCTTCCTAATATCTCAAGGCTTGCTCTCGCAAGAGCCAGACAAGGAAGAAAGGGATAGGCTAAAGCTATTAAATTCCATAAGAAATCGCGTCGTTCACTCCGCTGACATTCCTTCCGAAATACATGAAAACCTCAATCGTCGAGGGGAAATTGCGGCAAGCGTGCTTGCAATCACATACGATGTATGTGCCATATATATATCTAAAGTTGCCGGAATAAACGATTTTCAGATAAACAAATCACAAGAGGATATTGTGAAATTCTTTAAATCAGGGATTTTTAGAGGTCACAAAGTTTTTGATGAGGACTATGAGTCATTTTCAGCTAGGCTTGAAGAAAACTGGCTTAACAGATACAGCGGAATTTAATTTGGTATTTACCTAAGATTCCAACGGTTAAGGAAGGTCTGCAAAATCCCGTTTGTCAGACCAGCGCAGCCCGGTAGTGCACACGGGCTCGCCTGATGCCTGAGCAACCGGCTTGTTTACACCCGTCTTGCGCGGTTTGCAAGCCAGTTTTGGCCTCGCCGATGTCACTTTGGAACCCCGCAGGCGCACCTACCCCTGCAGCACCATGATGCGCCTTCTGGCCATCCATAGATTGCCCAGCGCAAACAGCATCGTGAGACGCGCCGTGTTCTTCTCCAATCCCCGGTAGCGCACCTTGGCGTACCCAAACTGCTGCTTGATCACCCCGAACGCTGGCTTTAAGCCGCTCGGCCTTGTCCAGCAGCCTGTGCAGTTCGCGCTCTGGATCGAGCGTCTTGCGCTTGCCTGGGCGCATGACCACGAGCCACAGTGCCTTGCTCCTTTGCATCTCCTGGCGCTTGTCCAAGCCCTGGTAGCCCGCATCACCCCCAGGCGTGCTGTTCCTTGCCATGCAGCAAGCCCGCGGCCTGCGTCACGTCGTTGACGTTGGCGGCCGTGCCGATGACCGTGTGCACCAGCCCTGAGTCGGCATCCACGCCAATGTGCGCCTTCATGCCAAAGTGCCACAGCTTGCCTCTCTTGGTCTGGTGCATCTCGGGATCCCGCTCACCGTTCTTGTTCTTGGTCGAACTGGGCGCTGCAATGATGGTGGCATCCACGATGGTGTCGGTCTTGAGCATCAGGCCCTGCTGGGCCAAGCTGGTGTTGATGGCAGCCAGCACCTGAGGTGCCAATTGGGTGCTTCTCCAGCAAGTGGCGAAAACGCAGGATGGTGGTCTCATCGGGCATGCGTGCTGTGTCATCGAGGTCTGCAAAGCGGCGGTACAAAGGCCGCTCGTGCAGTTCTTCTTCCATGGTAGGATCGCTCAGGTTCCACCACAGCTACAGGCAGTGGATGCGCAGCATGGTCTCAATGGGCAACGGCGGGCGACCGCCGAGGGCTTGGTGCGGGCCATGGGCAAACGGGGCAATGAGTGCCACCAATGCCGCCCAGGGAACGACCTGATTCATCTCTTCAAGGGAGACCTCCTTGCGGGTCTTCTTGGGCAGCGGGTCCAGGCCTAGGGTGTATTGATGATCCATGCCGGGATTGTGCTGGATGCTTGGCGCTGGATGAAGCTCAAGCGAGAGAGGTTTTGCAGACCTTCCTTAATGAGTGTCGGCGTCACCGCCGTGCGCCCCATGCAAGAGGCTGCCTGCTACGTCAGGGACGCTTGCGCCCTTGTTGCCGGGTGTTGTCCTTACCCGTGTCAGGGCGAAGCGCTGTGTCCTGCCTCAGAAAATTATTGCCCTATGGTGCCCTTGATGGCGATGCCTTGAGGTATCTGCAGATCGTCAAACTTGGCCGAAGTGATGCGGCGATCTCCAGTGGTGCATCTGAAAAGTTCCAAGAAGAACCGATACGAGGTCAGGTTGCAAGAGTCGTTCAAGATACGGTTACTTGCGCCAGCAATCCTGTTTGCGGAAGCACAGCGCATTGCTGATTTCGTGTAGTTGAAGATGAACGAATCAGGAGTGATGTTCAGCATCTTGTCGCACTGACTAAGCAGTTCTTTGTGACTGCTTGCCGTCATTTCAACGCCATCATCGACTCTCTTCGATTGAATCAGGACCCCTTTGGAGTAAGTAAGCTGTGGCGTCTCGATCGACACATGAAACAGCATGTCTGCACCGGTCTTCTTCTCTTGTGCAGCCACACCTTTGCGGTGCCGCAGAATGGATGAAGACCAGTTGACGCCGCCAATATTTTCATCAAAAGCTGCGTCCAGCCGACCTATCAGAGCACCCGTGATATCGTCCTCATCCGTAATATATCCAGAGGCGTACTTCGCCATAGCTGCGCTCACAGCACGGTCTGCTGCATGTGCAGCTTCCCGAAAAGCTTTTTCAAGTTGAATTTCCATTTAGGCTCCAGTGCTGCACCAGCAGCTTTGCGGCTCAATCATTATAGTGGCACGATGAGGCGTTTTTTACCACCCAATAAATGAAGCTAGATGAACATCCTGATAGTTGTATTTTAAAAACTGCAATAAATCGCTGGAGCTTTTGATGAGCTTATCCAAGCGCTCACTCACGTCCTGATCAACTTCTTGCCGCTGCTCATAGGTCAGCGCCCTAGATATATATAGGTTATTAAAATCTCCATTGTCAGCAGTGTCATATAGCGGCCTTCCATCATAGCTTGCAGTCCTAATGTAGTTATTCAAATGGCAAAGATCAGACCAGAATCCATAAAAATGGCTTTCCAAGTGTGGGTCATAGAAAGGACGGCAGTGCGGAAAGTCTTTGCCAAAGTTCTCACAAACATCTTCGACTGAGAAGAGTTTCATGCTGAATCTTGCAGGTAAGCCGTCCACCAAAGAATACATCTGGGTAAGAGGCAGGTATCGCATCAACCCTATAAGTGCACCAACATCCATGGATCGCGCTTGCGTTTGACGCTTGAAGACTTGGTCAACATAGTGTTCATGTTCGTTCTTCAAGCGATGTAACTTTTCTGGAGGGTAGTTGGCTTCATCGTTATCGACTTCTGTATGGTGATTAGGGCATAAAAGAATAAGATTCTCGTAGTCGTCTCTACGCCCTATGAATGGCAGATCGCCACGTGGCCCGCCAGTGTTCTTGGCGATAATGTGAGCCATCTCGCCAATCTTTACACGTCGCTTAACGACTGGCTCCTTGCATATGCTGCATCGCCCAGCTGCCAAACCAAATAGCTTGGAAACTGTACTATTTGTTATCGCCACAAAACCTCTCCTGCGTTAAACATGGTTAGTAATATATAATGGACAGGCAGCGGCTAATGTCGGCGTCACCCCTTTAAAACTGCTCTAGATTCTTATTTTTTTGAACTTCTGCTTTGAGTGGAAACCAACATCCATCGTCCCTGTCAGTTCGGTGTGGTCTTTGTTTTATAGGGTGGGAGAACGGGCTATGATGACCACAAACAAGCCAGCCTCCTTTTGCAATCGACGCCGCTACAGTGCGACCTCGCTTACTTTCCCAAGGCTCTTATGTGGCTCCTGGTCCACAACGCCGCATTCCCTGCAAGCGGCACTACACAGAGCTAACCTATTGCCCCGTATATGATTTCAAGCCCCGCATGGTTTGCACGAAAGGCTTGATATCGGCCATTTTTTGTGGGTGGGCGTTACGCCCACCGTGCAATAGCGTTGCGTAGATTAGGCAGAGCCCAGTCTACCTTGTACTGCACCTTTGTTAACCAGCGCTTTAGCTACAAACTCTTGCAGGTTCTCGTCGGTAGAATCACCAAAGCGTTTGATTAGCTCGTCGTAGCTGCGAATTGCACCTTTTAGATCACCCATGTCATCCAGCGTAATACCGCTGTTCATCAGGGATCGGGCGACAAATTCTTGTAGTGCTTGTTCTGGGGAACCACTGTAGCGTTGGATCACTTCATCGTACAGCGCCATTTCTTTGCGGTGATCGCCGCTTTGGTCCATTACCATGGCTTTATTGATCATGGATCGACCAACACGCTCTTGGATGTAAGTGGACTCAGAGTTGCTGAAACGACGAATAATTTCATCGTAGGTTTCTACTTCTTTGTCGTGCTCATCGCGTTGATCGTACAGCAGTGCTTTGTTCAGCATCGCGCTGGCGATACGCTCTTGCACGTCAATAGAAGCAGACGCATCGTAACGGTTAATCAGGGTGTCGTAGGTTTTCAGCGCATCTTGGAAATCATCGGCTTGGGCTTGTGTAATGCCTTTGTTCAGCAATGATTTCGCTACACGCTCTTGCATGTTTGGTAGAGTGGAATCACCAAAGCGGCGAATGATTTCGTCGTACACGGCGATTTCTTCGTCATGACGACCCAACTGATCCAGCGCAACCGCTTTGTTAACCAGTGCTTTACCGATTTGATCTTGCAGCTCTTCTGTGTCAAAAGAACCGTAACGCGCAATCAGACCATCAAAGGTCACAATGGCGCCTTCGTGATCGTCCAGCATGCCTTGCGTAATACCTTTGTTGACAACGGCTCTAGCGACTTGATCTTGCAGGACTTCGTCATCGGATGCACCAAAACGCTTGGACAGTTCGTCGTAAGTAACAATTTCGGCCTGAGAGTCGTCTTGTTGACCCTGAGTAATACCTTTGTTCATCAAGGCACGGGCAACCCATTGCTGCAGTAGCAGCTCATCGGAGTCACCGTAACGACTGACGATCTCATCGTAAACAACCATCTCGGCTTTGGGGTCTTCCAGTTGGCCTAGAGTGATACCTTTATTTAACAGGGATCTAGCGGCCAAGCTTGCCAGCATTGGGGTATCCGACGCACCAAAGCGGCGAACTATTTCGTCGTAGGTAGCCATTTCAGCGTGAGGGTCGCCGTGTTCGTCTTGTGCCGTAGCGCGGCTCAGAAGGGTTCGAGCTAGCAACTCTTGCAAGACGGGTTCGGTGGACTCACCAAAACGTGTCACAACGTCATTGAAGGTGTTCAATGCAGCTTGGTAGTCGCCACGCTCACTTTGCGCGATACCTTTGTTGCGCAAGGCTTTAGCGACTTGCTCTTGGAACTGTACTTCAGTGGAATCGCCATAGCGCGTGATGACGGCATCATAGCTCTCCATCTCGCCGTGTGCGTATTCAGCACGATTCTGTTGTGACTGCACAGGTGCAGAATTTTGGGAGGATGATCCCGTCAAACGTTGTAGTAACTTAGAAAAAAAACCCATTAACCTCTCCTGTCATTTCGCGCCAATTTTAGACTAATTAGTCGGTTTGGCGTAGGGCGCGAAAGCATAAACTTGCCCATGTTTAGGTGGTGGCAGAGTAACAATGCTTAGGTATAAAGAGGGTTAAATAGTGTAAGGATGTCCCGTGGTCACAACAAAACACGAAAATCACGCTTTTATCGCCACCCGTGAGGAAATATGTGCTTGTTGGCTAAGACGTAAAAATAGCCCAGCCTGAGCTGAGCTATAGGGGGCGATGACAGGGCGCTATTCCTCGTCTATTTCCTCGTAGCGTTTGGCTAGGTAATCCAGCAAGGCTCGCACCGATGGCAATAACCCGCGTCGTGATGGGAAGAGGGCGTGAATGATTTCAGGCTTAGGTTCCCATTCAGGCACGATACGCACCAACGCGCCTGTATTCAGATACTCACGCACCATCAACAAAGGCAATTGCACTATGCCTACCCCCGCTAACGCAGCGTTTCGTAATGCCGTCATGTCGGTGGTCACAAAGCGAGGGTTGTGATGTACCGTGGCTTGCGCTTGATCGGGGCCGTATAGCGTCCAACTGTGCTCATTTTGCGGGCTGCCTAGGCTTAGGCTAGGCATACCATTGAGTTGGGCAGGAACAGCCGGAAATTCGTGTTCTAGCAGCAAACTGGGGCTAGCCACCAAACACTGCCTACGGTTAGACAGCACACGCATCACCAAGTCGCTATCTTGCAATGGCGGCGGGCGCACACGAATAGCGATATCAATGGCCTCACTCACCACATCCACACGTCTGTTGGTGGCATCTAAATAGATACTGATGTGTGGGCACTCTTTCATGAAGTCAGCCAACATCCCACCTACGTGAGCGTGTAGCAGAGCAATAGGGCAGCTCATGCGGATGACACCACGCGGTTCTGCACGAGAGGCATCAATGACTTCTTGAGCGGCCTCGGCTTCCACCAGCATGGCTTTGCAATGCTCGTAATAGGTGCGACCAATCTCGGTGACGGCAAAGCGGCGGGTAGAGCGCTGTAGTAAGCGCACGCCTAAGCGCTCTTCCAAGATGGCGACACGGCGGCTGAGTTTGGACTTGGGCACACCCAAGGCGCGACCTGCGGGAGCAAAGCCAGCGTTATCCACCACCTGCACGAAGTAATACAGATCGTTCAAGTCTTGCATGAGTATTTATCGTTCCATAAATAGGACACTGAGCCTTATTTTAAGGGGCTACACGCAAAAAGAGCACAAGAATAAGATAGCTCTAACGATACCTCAACAGGAGAGTCGCATGAAAAAGATTCTTGGCGTTTACAGCGCACCACGTCCTCACTGGGTGGGTGATGGCTTTCCAGTGCGCTCAATGTTCTCGTACCACACACACGCTAAACAGCTGAGTCCTTTTTTGCTGTTGGACTATGCAGGCCCCGCCGGTTTCACTCCCACCTCGCAACTACGAGGTGTAGGGCAGCACCCTCACCGTGGGTTTGAAACTGTGACCATCGTCTACAAAGGCGAAGTGGCTCACATGGATTCTACCGGCCAAGGTGGTGTGATTGGCCCTGGTGACGTGCAATGGATGACAGCGGGCGCAGGTATTTTGCATGAGGAGTTTCACTCTGAGGCTTTCACTATATCCGGTGGTGCACTGGAAATGGTGCAACTGTGGGTGAACCTGCCAGCCAAAGACAAAATGACCCCGCCTAACTATCAAGTCATTGTGGACAGCGCTATCCCGCAGGTGAAGCTGCCTGATGGTGCGGGTGTGGCCCGAATTATTGCTGGTGAGCTAGAGGGTAAACGCGGTCCAGCCCACACCTTTACGCCTATGAACGTATGGGATATGCGCTTGAAACAAGGCAGCTACAGCACGCTGGAATTGCCAGATGGATGGACAACCGCTTTGGTGGTGCTGCATGGCACGATTCAGGTGAATGGCCAAACCATTGCCCGTGAGTCACAAATGGTGGTGTTGGATAGAGCGGGTCAAACCGTTTCTGTGGAAGCCAACAACGATGCCATTGTTCTGTTGCTAAGCGGTGAGCCTATTGATGAGCCAGTAGTAGGGTATGGCCCCTTTGTGATGAACAGTTCGCAAGAAATCGAGCAAGCATTGCAAGACTTCAATAGCGGTAACTTCGGGCAAATCCCACATTAACGATGCAACAACCACAGCACCCTGGATCAGGGTGCTGCATCCAGTAGGGTAAGTGGTAGTAAGGTAGAAATAGCGAGTTTTTTATGTTCACACTATTGGGCTGCGGCTCAATAGTGTGTTTTTTTATCTAGCTAATTTTGGACTTCACGTTGTTAGTGATGCCAAAAGGTACATGCACTGCAGGAAGAATGTCAGACGCAGGCACTAGGTGTGTTTTCTGATCATCAAAGAAAATGTGCGGGTTGATCACTTCTAATGCCCGTTTCTTTTCTACGCCACCCAAGAAAAACGCCTCATTCACATTGATGCCCCAGCTACGCATGGTATTGATCACGCGCTCTTCGGCGGGGGCGTTGCGGGCAGTCACAATAATCAGTCTAAGCTTGGGTTTATAGGCAGGGTCTTGCTCGGCGCGTTTCTGTTCCAATTGTTGAATATTAGAAAGCTTTTGCAGAAAAGGGCGTAGCGGGCCAGAGTTCAGTGGCACATTGATCTTGCTTTGCTCATGCACATGAAACTCGTTCAGATCTTTATTGGCCTGAAAGACAGATTCAGCTTCGTCATCCGCCAACACCCCATCAAAGTCAAAGGCAACCCTAAGCTCATCATCGCCCTGAGTTTCTAAATGCGCAGAGTCCAACACTTGCCCTGCGGGGTAGCCTGCTAGAGTTGCCTGCTGCACATCCGCTTCGTTCGCCGATAAAAACAAACAAATAGAAAACGCGGGAATATAGCGATGCGGGTTGCCACCCTGTAAAAACACAGCGCGTGAGATATCTAAATGGTGATGACGAATAGAGTGCATCACCCGCATGCCAGTATCGGGATCATTACGTGAGAGCAGCACAACCTCAACAGGCGGGTCATCAGGACGCACATCGTTGAGCGACAGCAAACGCTTAATAAAAGGGAAGGCCACCCCAGGAGTAAGTGGAATACTTTGATTCTCACGCTGATGCTTACGATATTCCTCTTCACCTTCGGTGCGGAAAATCCTATCCGTCTCGGACAGATCAAATAACGCGCTGGAGGCGAGGCCTATAACAAGGCGGTGTTCTAGTTCGTATGCCAAACCGGTTCCCTGTGAAGTGCTGTGTGCGAAAGACAGTGTATCTGGATAATGAGCACTTATTCTACGTGCAAGCGCAGAGCATGAAAACGATGGCCAACAAAAAGGCTTAGGGGTAAGCCTAAGCCTTTGCGATAGTTATCACGATCACAGCCAGTTAATCGTTTTCTGCGTATCGTGTGTAGGGGTAGTTCAGTTTTTTAAGTTTCTTTTCTGCTTGTGCTAACAATTCTTCATCGAAGTAGCTGATCCATTCAGTCTCTAGAATCAGTGCCTCTATGGATAGATCCAGCCTGTTGCCCATGTACAGCTCAGATATACCGTAGGACAGCTCTTCCTTGCGCACCAACTTTTGAGCCGTAGCCAAACCACCATCACTACCCAGCATGGCAATAAATTGCCTAGGGGTGTACTTCAGCTCTTTCTTCATCTCGTTTGCTTTACCGTGTAAAAACGCGGTAAAGCGGTCTTCTGTGTTTCTATCCATCGTGCTTCCAGTGTGTAAGTCGAGGGTATTGTACTTGGGCTGAGCTCCTGCGTCTTAGCGCATGCTGGGGTGTTGCATAGATGTTTGAGTGTGATGCGAAAAACAAAAAGCCCCTAGGTCGCTAAACCTTGGGGCTTTCTTAAATTATTGGAGACGCAAGCCTAGGTCTGTCCTTGTGTGGCGGTTTTTTTATACCATTCGCGTGCTTTTACCTAGTCTTTTGAAATGCTATGTTCAGAAGCATCTAACTTTTCTAAGATATATTGAGCTCTAACATGTCCTTGCGCAGCTGCTTTTTCAAACCACTCGCGTGCTTTTTCTGGGTCTTTGGGAAACCCATATCCTCCAGATGCATATAAAGTTCCTAAGTCGTTTTGAGCGTTAGCATCTCCTTGTGCAGCTGCTTTTTCGAACCATTCGCGTGCTTTTATATAATCTCTGGTAACGCCATCTCCATGTGCATATAAAGCACCTAAGTAGCTTTGGGCTTTAGCATCTCCTTGTGCAGCCGCTTTTTCGAACCACTCGTGTGCTTTTATATAATCTTTGGTAACTCCATCTCCAGATGCATATAAAGCACCTAAGTAGCTTTGAGCTACAGCATCTCCTTGTGTAGCTGCTTTTTTGAACCATGCATGTGCTTGTATGTAGTCTTGCTTAGTACCTATGCCTCTTTCGTATAAAACAGCTAGTTCTCTTTGAGCTATTGAGTCACCAGACTCTGCTTCTCGCTTGATGGCTATGAAAGTCTCTTCTGGGGTTGGCGGGGTGTTGTCTATAAAAAACCAAAACCCCAAGGCCAGCACAATAAAAAAAGTGACAAAGGTTAGTATGGTTTTTTTGTTTTTAATGGCATTCATACTTCAAAAATTTTCTTGAAAATTCTGTTTTAACAAAGTGTTTACGATAGTAAGTGGCTATTGGTGTCAGCGTTCAAGCAACACACCCCCTAAAAAACGTTAGCGCCTGTATCGCGCATGGATTAGTCACGCACTGGCACGCAGTATGTTGCACCGGTAATCAGTGTGGGGTGGTTTGGTATGGCTTTGTATGCTAATTATAAAAACAGTATTCTAAGTTAAGAGCAAAAAATATAGGGTTGAAGGATGTGTCATCAACTTAGGCTGCGTTTTCTTTTTTGCGGAAAAGTACATAAAAAAAGCCCCTAGGTCGTTAAACCTAGGGGCTTTCTTAAATTCTTGGAGGCGCAAGCCGGAATCGAACCGACCTACACGGATTTGCAATCCGGTGCATAACCTATCTGCCATTGCGCCATAGCATTTCCTTGCGGAAATTATTTTTTGGAGTAATTCGCGATGGTTTCATGCAGCCGTACAAGTACGATGCAGACCTGAGCGCGTTGCTCCAAAAGAAAAGAACTATAGCGTGTATAGGACGGTTTGGCAAGGTGTGTGGCGCTAATGTTGGCCTTTTGTGTACATGAAATTTCAGGTGTTGTGGCCATTGTTAGGTTCCGTCAACGTTACAAGCGGGGTTTTTGCCTAGCTGTAATTCTTGCTATGCTACTGTTTGCGCAGTGTTAAGACTGCTTTTACTTTGGTGTGAGCCTGATACCGTGTCTTTGTTATCGCTTTATTCCCGTTTTATGTCTGGTCGTACGTCTGTCTTGCGCTGGGTGCTGTATGGCGCTGTGGCGGTGACGTTGGCGGCATGTGGCAGTACGAGTGGTACTAAGGATGGCTATTACGTGGTGAAGCGTGGCGATACCTTAAGTAAGGTGGCACGCCAACATAATCAAAGCTTGTCGTCACTGATGCGCATGAACAATATTTCTAATCCTAACCGTATAACGGTGGGGCAGCGCTTGCGGGTTCAGGGTGGTTCGGCAGCGCCTGCCGCGACGGCGGCATCAAGTGGGGCGACGGGTAGTGCTGGTAGCAGTACCGCTTTGCCGCCGCGTAATGCGTCTACCAACTCAGTGGCCGCGCCGCGCAATATTAATTTGATTTGGCCGGCAGCAGGTACGTCTAAGCGTGGTGTGTCGGCAGCGCACTCCCAAGGTGTGTACATCTCTAATACAGCGGGTACGCCGGTCAAAGCGGCGGCGGCAGGTAAGGTTATTTATTCAGGTGACGGGTTGCGTGGCTACGGTAATTTGTTGATCGTGAACCACGCTAATAACTTTTTAACGGTATATGCACATAACCGCCGTTTGCTAGTGTCCGAGGGGGCAACGGTGTCGCAAGGTCAAACCATTGCCGAGATGGGCAATTCGGGTACATCGCAGGTACAGCTCTATTTTGAGCTGCGTTATAACGGTAAGCCCGTCGATGCATTGCGGTATCTGCCTAAGAAGTAATGATGAGACAAAGCCCGGTTAATCCGGGCTTTTTTGTAAGTGTACGAAACAGTTTCCCTTGTGATCTAGGGTAAGTACCTATACGACTTCAAAAAGGTTGCACCTAGAATTCGCATATCTATCATTAAGGTTGCACCTTTATTAATCGTAAGGTTGCAACCTCTCTGTCTGTAAGTGAGAGGGTTATGAGTGCAACGACACTAGGGGTGAAAGTAGACGCCGAATTACGTGGGCGTATACGCGAGGCGGCTGAACGTATTGGAAGAACCCAGCATTGGTTCATCAAGCAAGCCATTTTTTCGTTCTTGGAAGAAATCGAGTCGGGTAAGTTACCGCCATCCTTAGCCTATCTTGCCCAGACAGAGGGTGAGAAAGGGGTGGATCTGGAACAAGCCGGTTTGAGCGTGGGCGACAATGAGCCTACACAGCCGTTCTTGGAATTTGCCCAATCTATTGCACCGCAATCCGTGTTGCGTGCTGCGATCACTAGCGCTTACCGTCGCGCCGAAGAAGACTGTTTACCTGGCTTGATTAGCCAAGCGCGCAGCAAAGACCAAGCTAAAGTACGTGAGTTAGCCCGTAAGCTGGTGACAGCGTTGCGCGCTAAAGGCCAAGGCAGTGGTGTAGACAGCTTGATTCACGAGTTCTCATTGTCTAGCCAAGAAGGCGTGGCTTTGATGTGTTTGGCCGAAGCATTATTGCGTATTCCTGACCGCGCTACCCGTGATGCACTGATTCGCGACAAAGTGAGCAAAGGCGAATGGCAATCACACTTGAGCTCTGGCTCTATGTTTGTGAATGCCGCAACGTGGGGCTTGATGCTGACCGGCAAGTTGGTCAGCACCAGCAGCGAAAAAGGCTTGAGTTCCGCCATTGGTCGATTGATCAGCAAAGGTGGTGAGCCATTGATCCGCAAAGGTGTGGACATGGCCATGCGTTTGATGGGTGAGCACTTTGTGTGTGGTGAAACCATTTCTGATGCCTTGGCAAATGGCAGAAAATGGGAAAACAAAGGCTTTAGCTACTCCTACGATATGTTGGGCGAAGCAGCGATGACCGAAGAAGATGCGGCACGTTACTACGCTTCGTACGAGCAAGCCATTCACGCGATTGGTAAAGCATCGGGCGGCAAAGGTATTTACCAAGGCCCCGGTATTTCCATCAAATTGTCTGCGCTGCATTCCCGTTACTCACGTGCTCAGTACGACCGTGTGATGAGCGAGCTGTTGCCACGCGTTAAAGCATTGACGATGTTGGCGCGCCAATACGATGTGGGTCTGAACATCGACGCCGAAGAAGCGGATCGTCTGGAAATTTCGTTGGATCTGCTAGAGGCCCTGTGTCAGGACCCGGATCTGGCTGGTTGGAACGGTATTGGCTTTGTGATTCAAGGCTACCAAAAACGTGCGCCATACGTGATCGACTACGTGATCGACTTGGGTAGACGCACTAACCACCGTTTGATGGTGCGTTTGGTGAAAGGCGCGTACTGGGATACAGAAGTGAAACGTGCGCAGGTTGATGGCTTGGAAGGCTACCCTGTTTACACCCGTAAAATTTACACCGACATCGCGTACTTGGCATGTGCGAAAAAACTGTTGAGCGCACCGGATGCGATCTTCCCGCAGTTTGCCACACACAACGCCTTAACCTTGGCGGCTATTTATGAAATGGCAGGCTCTAGCTACTACTTGGGTCAGTACGAGTTCCAGTGCTTGCACGGTATGGGTGAGCCGCTGTATGAAGAAGTGGTAGGCCCTGTTAGCCAAGGTAAATTGGCCCGTCCTTGCCGTATTTACGCGCCAGTGGGTACACACGAAACACTGTTGGCGTACTTGGTACGACGCTTGCTGGAAAACGGTGCGAACTCCTCGTTCGTGAACCGTATTGCTGACGAAAACGTCTCTATTGATGAGCTGATCCGTGATCCTATTGATGAAGCTGAAAGCATCAGCCCAGTAGGTGCACCTCACCCGATGATTCCGCTGCCAGCAGAGCTGTATAAAGCGCAGGGCGAGAACCGTCAGAATTCCCAAGGTTTGGACTTGTCCAACGAACACCGTTTGGCTTCGTTGTCGGCAGCATTGTTGTCCAGCACGACCAACAACTGGCACGCCAGCCCAGCCACATTGGCAGTGGTTGATGAGGCGCGTGAGCAGGCTGTAGTGAACCCAGCGGACCACCGTGATGTAGTGGGTAAAGTGATTTTCAGTTCTGCTGCTGAAGTCGATGCCGCGTTGGTGCGTTCGGTCGCTGCTGCACCAATTTGGCAGTCCACTACAGAACAAGAGCGTGCTCGTTGCTTGCTGCGTGCGGCTGATTTGTTGGAAGCCCAGCAAACCACCATGATTGGTTTGATCGTGCGTGAAGCGGGTAAAACTTTTGCGAATGCGGTAGCAGAGATTCGTGAAGCGGTAGACTTCTTGCGCTACTACGCTAACCGTATCGACCAGCATTTCTCTAATGACAGCCACCGTCCTTTGGGCCCTGTGGTGTGTATTAGCCCTTGGAACTTCCCGCTGGCTATTTTCTTGGGTCAGGTGTCTGCGGCATTGGCTGCTGGTAATACCGTGTTGGCTAAACCTGCTGAACAGACTGGTTTGATTGCTGCTCAAGGTATTCGCTTCTTGCACGAAGCAGGGGTGCCACACGACGTTGTGCAACTGTTGCCTGGTGAGGGCGATGTGGGTGCGATGTTGGTGGGCGATGATCGTGTTCAAGGTGTGATGTTCACCGGTTCTACCGAAGTGGCTAAACGTATTTCGGCTACCTTGGCACAGCGTGTGAATAACAATGGCCAACCTATTCCGCTGATTGCGGAAACCGGTGGTCAGAACGCGTTGATCGTGGATTCTTCTGCCTTGCCAGAACAAGTGATTGCTGACGTACTGAACTCTGCCTTTGACTCGGCTGGTCAGCGTTGTTCAGCACTGCGTATCTTGTGTGTGCAGGAAGACGTAGCCGACACCGTGATCACCATGTTGCGTGGCGCGATGCGTGAATTGCGTGTGGGTAACCCCGACGTGTTGTACGCCGATGTGGGCCCTGTGATTGATGCTGAGGCACAAGGCAATATTCGTAGCCACATTGACACGATGCGTAGCCGTGGTTTTGATGTGGAGCAGTTGCCGCTGAGCGAAGCATGCCAGCACGGTACGTTTGTGCCGCCAACCATTATCCAGATCAAGAGCATTGCAGATGTAGAGCGTGAAGTGTTCGGCCCTGTGCTGCACGTCATGACCTACAAACGTTCTGAACAAGATGCTCTGGTGAAAGCCATCAATGACACAGGCTATGGCTTGACCTTTGGGGTGCACTCCCGTATCGATGAAACCATCAACCGTTTGGTAGCTCAAGTACACGCCGGCAATATGTACGTGAACCGCAATATTGTGGGTGCGGTAGTAGGTGTACAGCCATTTGGTGGTGAAGGCTTGTCGGGTACTGGTCCTAAAGCGGGCGGTCCTATTTACTTGAATCGTTTGTTAAGCCAGCGTCCAGACCAGTTGGTACTGGGTGGTAAGGCACAAAAAGCCGCTAGCAACGAAGCCTTAGAAAGCCTGCAACAGTGGGCCGAAAAACATGGCGAAAAAGAACTCAGCCAAAGCTTGAAGCATTTGTCTGCAGTGTCGCTGTTCAACACCCGTGTTGAGTTGCCTGGTCCTACCGGCGAGGCGAACACATACAGCTTGCTAGGCCGTGGTGCAGTCGTGTGTGTACCAGCCACCAAACATGGTTTGTTGGTGCAGGTAGCAACTAGCTTGGCATGTGGCAACGAAGCACTGATCGTGCGTGAAGGCGTTGCGACAGAAGTTTTGGAACCCGTTTTAACCCAACTGCCTGAAGCTGCTCGTAAGCAGGTGGTTGTGGTGGACTCCCTGAAAGACGCGATGACTCATCGCGTAGGGGGTGTGGTATTCGAGGGGGATTGTGATGCGCTGAAATCGCTATCGCAGTTCTTAGCGGAGCAGGACGGCCCCGTGTTACAAGCGCAGGGTCGTACCAGTGCAGAGTTGGCTAATGGTCAGCTCTATAGGATGGAGCTGCTGGTAGCAGAACGTTCTCTTAGCGTAAACACCGCAGCGGCGGGAGGGAATGCCACGCTCATGGCAGTAGTCTAATTTTTACTACAACAAGCGATATGCACGGATAGCAATGTGCAGGGACAAGGGGTTTTACACCCCTTGTCTGCCTCAAAAGGGAGAATGCTATGCAAATAGCCAATATGCAGATTACGACGATGTTTGTAATCTATATCGTAGGAATGCTGTTGATCGGATGGCTGGGCTACAGGGCTACAAATGACTTGTCCGACTATATTCTGGGCGGACGCCGACTGGGGCCTTTCGTGGTGGCACTTGCCGCTGGGGCATCAGATATGAGCGGTTGGTTGCTGATGGGCTTACCTGGCGCGGTCTATGACAACGGGATCTCAGCATCCTGGATTGCCATTGGCTTAACCTTGGGGGCGTATCTAAACTGGCGCTTTGTGGCCGCACGTTTACGTGTGTACACCGAGAAATCAGGCAATGCACTGACATTACCCGACTTTTTCTCAAATCGTTTCGACGACAAATCCAACGTGCTGCGCATTGTGTCAGCCGTGGTAATTCTGGTGTTTTTCACGCTGTATTGCGCATCCGGTGTAGTAGCTGGCGCCAGATTGTTTGAAAGCATGTTCGGCATGTCGTACACCACAGCGATGTTTGTGGGCGCATTCTGCACCATTGCTTATGTATTCATTGGTGGTTTCTTGGCGGTGAGCTGGACAGACACCATTCAGGCTTCCTTGATGTTTACTGCGCTGATCTTGACCCCTCTGGTGGTGATCTTGGGCGCAGGCGGTTTTGCGGATGCAAACGCTGCAGTGATCGCTATTAATCCTATGCATGCTGATTTGTGGCAGGGCGCCTCATTCGTGGGTGTGGTCTCCTTGCTGGCATGGGGGTTGGGCTACTTTGGCCAGCCGCACATTCTGGTGCGCTTCATGGCAGCAGAATCGGTAAAAACTATCCCTAATGCACGTCGTATCGGTATGACATGGATGATTCTGTGTTTGGCTGGTGCGGTGGCAGTGGGTTACTTCGGTATTGCGTACTTCTCTGCGAACCCAAGTCAAGCCGCTGGCGTGAACGAGAACTCTGAGCGTGTGTTCATTGAGTTGTCCATGCTGCTGTTTAACCCATGGATTGCCGGTATCTTGTTGGCCGCTATTTTGGCTGCAGTGATGAGTACCTTGTCGGCGCAGTTGCTGGTGTGCTCAAGCTCACTGACTCAAGATATCTACAAAACCTTCATCAAACGTGATGCTACCGATGCGCAGTTGGTGTGGTTTGGCCGTGCGATGGTACTGCTGGTAGCTATTGTGGCCATTATCTTGGCATGGGATCCCAATAGCCGTGTGCTGTCTATGGTGAGTTACGCATGGGCAGGTTTTGGTGCTGCCTTTGGTCCTGTGATCTTGTTGTCCGTGTTGTGGCGCAGAATGACTCGCAACGGCGCGTTGGCAGGCATGATCGTAGGTGCAGTAGTGGTGCTGATCTGGAATCACTACGCTTGGTTCGGCTTGTACGAGATTATCCCTGGCTTTATCTTGGCTACTATCGCTATCGTGGTAGTGAGCATGATGGGCAAAGAACCCGAGCCGGTCGTTACTGAAGTCTTTGATTTGGTTCAAGAAGATCTCAGTCACGTTAGCCATTAATAGGGCTAGAAGTATTCAAGAAAACGGGGTTTAAGCCCCGTTTTCTTGTCTTAAATCAGAAATTTTAAGATAAAAAAAACGTACTGTTGAGGCATATGGCGTTATAGTTTTGCCATTAAAAAATAATTATTACTATTTCAATTGTCTGCAAAGGAGGGCAAAACACATTTCATGACTATCTTGTCAAACGCTTAATGGGCATTAAGAGTTAATCCGTTTTAAAAGGCGGCACAAATGAGTTGCGCAGAAGAAAATAAGTTAAAGGGCGGGCTGAAATCCCGTCACTTGACCATGCTATCTATAGCAGGAGTCATTGGTGGAGCGTTGTTTGTAGGATCCGGGAAAGTAATTGCGAATGCTGGACCGGCTGCCATTCTGGCGTATATGGGCGGTGGAGCGCTCGTAATCTTAGTAATGCGAATGCTGGGCGAGATGGCCGTTGCTCAGCCTGATACAGGGTCTTTTTCTACCTATGCCGACCGAGCTATTGGTCACTGGGCTGGGTTTACGATTGGCTGGTTGTATTGGAGTTTCTGGTCGTTATTGATGGGATGGGAAGCCTATGTGGCCGGTGCGATCTTGCACGGCTGGTTCCCAATGATTCCTATCTGGGGCTACATGTTGATTGTGACTGCGGGGTTAATGGTTGTTAACTTCATGAACGTGCGCAATTACGGTGAGTTCGAGTTCTGGTTCGCCTTGATCAAAGTGGTTGCCATTGTGCTGTTTATTATCATTGGCTCGCTGGCGATCGTGCATCTATGGCCTTCTGGTACTACCCAAGGGTGGTCTAACCTGACATCACAAGGTTTCATGCCTAATGGCTTTGGAGCGGTGGTGGTAGCGTTACTGGGGGCGATGTTTGCGTTTATTGGTGCGGAAATCGTGACCATTGCGGCGGCAGAATCCGAAAACCCCAGCAAAGCCATTGTGCAGACTACACGTTCCGTAGCATGGCGTATTTCGCTGTTCTACGTGGGTTCGATTTTCATCGTGGTGTGTTTGATCCCCTATAACAGCCCAGGTTTGGAGCTATCCACTCAAGGTACCTATGCGGTGACCTTGAATGCATTGGGTATCCCTCATGCCAGCGAGATCGTGAACTTTGTGGTGCTGACATCGGTGTGCAGTTGCTTTAACTCGGCACTCTACACCTCATCCCGCATGCTGTACTCCTTGTCCAGACGCGGCGATGCACCGAAGTCATTCCAGAAAGTGGGTCGCAGTACAGGCACACCGTACATTGGTGTGGTGGCATCCAGTGTGTTTGCATTGGTAGCTGTGTATTTGACGGCAACTGAAACGATGGATATTTACGATGTGCTGATGCAAGCTACCGGTACGATTGCGCTGTATGTGTACCTGTGTATTGCCTTCTCGCAATTACGTATGCGTCGTAAGCTGATCAAAGAAAAGCGTGAGCTTACCTTCAAAATGTGGTTGTTCCCGTGGTTAACCTACGCAGTGATCGTCACTATTATCAGTGCGTTGATTGTGATGGTGATTGAAGGTACATACCGTACAGAGGTGCTCTACACCACAGGTTTGGCGTTGGTGATTGTGCTGCTAGGTGTGATTGTGGACCGCCGTCAGGCAGCCACGGCTACTCCGGTTGTGGCAGCAGAATAACGCTGATCTATTCGCAAAGAAAAACCGCTCGTGTTTACGGGCGGTTTTTTTTATGGCTGTTAGTGGAGATGACTAGGTGTGAAGCGTATATTTTATGAGAAGTAACGTGGTTTTATATGGCGACGTTATGTTCATCGCACACGCTGGGAACTGCAGGAATACTTTTTGTGATTTGTACACCAAATCAAAAAAGTTTCCTCTCCGTCCCCCGGTTGTTCTGAGTGTGGGTAGGTTTACCGCCCTTTCTTTTGGGTTGTTGGCACGGCTTGATCAATTGGGACGCGGGTGTTTAGATACGTCTGTATGTCAGCTGTAGCATCAGAAAATGCCGCTTGGCTTTTTGATGAGCGAAGCAAGTGCCGAAATTATCAGCCCACAGAATAAGCAGACATCTTCAGAAATGGGTGAGCACGCCCCTTTTATCTGTCACAAAAGTACGCACACATCTCAACAGCAACCACACTAAAAACCGTGGCAAGCGATGGAGGGAAAACGGAGGAAAGTATTTTTTTATTTGGTGGCCAAATTAAAAAATACTTTTCGCAGTGCTAGCTACAGCAGCCAGTGGTGAGTACGTTGGAGCTGTACTCACCGTACACGCTGTCTCTTATTTACGGCATGTCCCGCACGTATTAACTCCCAGCATCGAATACAACGGGCAAACACGGAACAAGCCACTAAGCAGTGGAATCAAGCCCAGCCAACCCCACCAGCCTACCGTGCCGCTACTGGCAAGTATCACCAAGACTAGCCCTATAACGACGCGCAAAATTCTATCTATACCGCCTACGTTGGTTTTCATATGGACTCCAGTTGTACACAGGTACGTAATGGGTTTGATCCGTAGTGATTACGGACAGAAAATGGTTTTCAGGGTACTAATTAACTGCTCAATTTTTGGATCGGCGATGCGGTAATACAGGGTTTGGGCATCGCGTCGGTAGGTGATCAGGTTTTCTTCTCGCATCTTGGCCAAGTGTTGCGATAACGCCGATTGGCTTAAGTCTACGTAACTATTTAATGCGCCTACCGTCATTTCTTGATGTTCTATCAATAAGCATAGAATCAGTAATCGGTGTTCGTTACCGACGGTACGCAACATAGCCGCTGCTTGGCTGGCACCTTCTTGTAAGAAGCGGATGGAGTCTGATGATGCTGTCATGATGTGGGTCTTGTATTTTAGTTGTATCTAATTTAGCATATTCTAAATTAAAAAATCCAGTGAAAGGAAAATGCCATGCATAAGGATGTTGTTCATATACAGGCTTTTTTTGATGAACCCACTTATACCGTGAGTTATGTGGTGTCGGACCCGGCGACTAAGCAGGCAGCGGTGATTGATCCTGTGTTGGACTACGATCATCGCAGCGGGGCTGTGTCTACGCGCTCAGCGCAGAAATTACTGGATTATGCTGCCGAGCAAGGGCTGAGCATTGTGTGGATTTTGGAAACCCATGCGCATGCAGACCACTTAAGTGCAGCGCCATTTTTAAGGCAGCATACAGGGGCGAAGGTTGCCATAGGCGAACACATCTGTACGGTGCAACGCATTTTTAGCGATGTGTTCAATGTGAGTGATGTGTCGGGTAAGGGTGTGGAGTTTGACACGTTGCTAAACGATGGCGAGGTGATAGCCTTGGGCAACCTGCGTATTGAGGTCTTGCATACGCCTGGTCATACACCTGCTTGTGTGGCTTACAAAATTGCCGATGCGGTGTTTGTGGGCGATACCTTGTTTATGCCGGATTACGGCACGGCTCGTGCGGATTTCCCTGGTGGTAGTGCTAAGCAGTTGTACCAGTCCATCCGAAAAATATTAGCGTTGCCGCCACACACGCGTTTGTTTATGTGCCATGACTACAAAGCGGCAGGGCGTGATGAATATGCCTGGGAAACCACGGTGGCGGAGCAGCGTGCCAAGAACATACACATACACGATGGCGTGGATGAAGCGGCTTACGTCACGTTGCGCGAAACGCGGGATGCCACGCTGGCTGCGCCTGTGCTGTTGTTGCCATCGGTGCAAGTGAATATTAGGGCAGGGAATTTACCTGAGCCAGAAAATAACGGCGTGTCGTATCTGAAAATTCCGGTGAAGTGGACGAGTTAATTCCTTAGGTAGGAAGTCAGTGGTGGATTTTTTATTCAACAATATATAATTAAATATATTGTTTTGAGTGACTTTCTACCATGACCACACCATCCATCCAGTTATCGCCAGAAAAGATGCGAGAGCACGCAGGCAAAGCCTGTGCCTTGCTCAAAACCTTAGGCAATGAAGACCGCTTGATGTTGCTGTGCCAGATGGCATTTGAGCAGTTGAATGTAGGGCAGTTAGAGGCGCGAACAGGTATACATCAGCCTACCTTATCGCAGCAGCTAGCTGTGCTGCGTCAAGAGGGGATAGTAGAGACAGAAAAGATAGGCAAATACGTGTATTACCGCTTGGCGGATCCCAGCACGATGCGGTTAATGCAAACTTTGTGGGACATTTATTGCGCGCCTGCCGAGTCCGCTAAACCGCTTGATTAATCAGCGTGTCAGTAACGATGACCGCTGTGTTTTTTAAAAAGGAAAACAGGAACGTGACAGTGGAATTCAAAAAACTGACGCAGGATATTTCAGCTAATTTGGGTGAGTTGAGCAAAAATATTCCGCAGGTACTTAAAGGCTTTAACGAGCTGAATAAAGCCGGCAGTGCAGAGGGTGTGTTAGATGCCAAAACCAAAGAATTGATTGCATTGGCTATAGGTGTGGCTGTGCGTTGCGATGGCTGTATAGGCTTTCACAGCAAGGCGTTGGTGAAGTTAGGGGCGACGGAAGCAGAGGTACACGAAGCCTTAGGTGTGGCCGTGTATATGGGCGGAGGTCCATCGGTAATGTATGCTGCCAATGCGGTGGCAGCATACAAAGAATTTAGCGATACAGAGCCTACCGCGTGATGCGGTGTAGGGGCGTGTTATAGCCCAGTGATTTTTTTGACGGCGTCTTCGTGCAAGGACTCATTGAGTTGATCCACAATGATTGCCCAAGCGCCGTCACTTTTGAGTTGTTCTGCTAAAAATTGACGCTGGCCTTCGTCCCAATAAGGGGCGTCAGAGATGTAGGTGTCGGCGGGCAGTTGGTGGCTGATAATGAAATCGGCAATGGCTTGTTCACTGGCGTCTAGCCCTAGTTGCAGAAACAGATTAGTCATGCGGGGCGTAGTGGAAGTCATGGTCAGCTCCAAAGAAATACGTGAAATAAATAGTCTACCGTTGATCACATATTTACGGCTATTTCTGGATGATTTTCTGATCTAGAACAGGAAAATAGTGGTAAACCCTAATTCTTGAAATGGGAAGACGCGTTAAAATTTTCAGCTGGGTGTCAGCTGCAATCCGGCAGTGAGACAGGTTCACAAGCGTTGGTCGGGCCGCCACGCAAAGTATCAAAGACAATGAACCAGAATACACCCATCCTGCCTAAAGCTCAGGTACTGACCGAGCGCGCCTTTTCTACTGTAAGTCGTTTTCTCCACATTGAAGCCGTGAGTGGCATGGTGCTGTTGATTGCAGCGGCCGTGGCATTGATCTGGGCGAACTCGCCTTGGGCTGATAGCTACCACGCGTTGTGGCATACCTCATTTTCCATTGGCTTGGGCGAACACGTGTTTGATCGTCCGTTGCACTTCTGGATTAACGATGCCTTGATGACGTTGTTTTTCTTGGTGGTAGGGATGGAGATACGCCGTGAAATGCATGAAGGTGCGTTGAGCGATATACGCCAAGCGATGCTGCCTATCGCAGCAGCTTTTGGTGGTGTGGCTGTACCGGCATTGATTTATGTGGCGTTCAATAGCCAATCCCCGCAGAGTCATGGTTGGGCTGTGCCTACCGCGACAGACATTGCTTTTGCGGTAGGGGTGTTGGCCTTGTTGGGGCGTTCCATTCCTTCTAATATCCGCGTGTTTTTGCTGGCATTGGCCATCATTGATGACATCGTCGCGGTGCTGATTATTGCTTTCTTCTATTCCGGCGGTTTGGACTACAGCGGATTTTTGGTGGTGGCGCTGGGTATTGCGATGGTATTGGGGTTACAGCACATTGGTATCGGGAGTGCCTATGCCTACGTGATTCCGGGGTTGATTATTTGGGGTGGCGTACTGATGACGGGTGCGCATCCTACCTTAGCGGGTGTGGTATTGGGCTTGATGACGCCTGTACTGCCTAGCCGTCGTCTTGAGCGCCCCATGCAAACCCTAGAGCGTGTCGTACAAGACCTGCGTAAACGTAGAGATTCCGTTGAGCCCGAAGAACTCGCCCATGCCTTAAGCGATGTACGTCGTGCACAGCGCGACATGCTGGCACCAGTCACTCGCGTACAAATGGCGTTGCACACATGGGTAGCGTTTGGGGTGATGCCGCTGTTTGCCTTAGCTAATGCGGGTGTGAGCTTTGATGGCATAGACCTGAGCCAAGATGGTGCAAACTGGGTGATGGTTGGGGTGATAGCGGCCTTGGTGCTGGGTAAACCTATAGGCATCATGGGTGTGAGCTGGCTGATGGTGACATTGAAGCTCTGTAAGCTGCCCGAAGGTGTGAGCTGGTCTGGTATTGCACTGATTGGCTTGTTGGCAGGTATTGGTTTCACCATGTCCATCTTTATCGCCATGCTGGCGTTTGTAGATGAAAGCTTGCTAGGTGCGGCCAAGTTAGGTGTGCTGACGGCTTCGCTGGTGGCTGCCATATTGGGTCTTAGCATGGGGGCTATCGTGGTGCGTCAGGTTAAGCGCAAAGCCGCTCAGGCATGACGGCTACGCTTGAAAAGGTGACACAACAGGGGTGGCATGCGCTAACCCTGGATAATTTTTCTCAAACGGTGATGCAGGCTGAGATTGCCGTGGTGTATTTTTCTGCACCATGGTGTCAGCCTTGTCATCAAGTACGCCCAGCGGTGCAAGCCTTTGCACAGCAACATCCTGAGCTTGCCTATTACGGCGAGGTGGATGTGTCCGCGTCTTCGGCCATTAGCCAACGTTATGGCATACGTTCTGTGCCAGTAATTGTGGTGTGCAAACAGGGCAGTGTAGTGGCTCAATTGCCGGGGCAAGTAGCAGTACTGCCTGAGTTAGCGCGTCTTTTGCACGAGCAACGTCACACGTTGTAGTTTTTCGTGCTGGCCATCCAAAAACAGTGCACTATGCAGGCGATAAGCACAGAGTAGTGTGCTACCTTACTTCAATGGTTTCTTCTTTCTAAGGTTGAAGTATGGATCTCCCCGTCAATACGTTTAAACAGCGTCTACGTACCGAACAACAAGTGGGTGTATGGGTAGGTTTACCCAATAGCACTGCAGCAGAAATTGCCGCGACCGCTGGCTTTGATTGGTTGGTGTTGGATGGCGAGCATGCCCCTAATGATGTGCGCTCTTTATTGCCATTGCTGCAGGCGGTTGCTCCTTATGATTCTCATCCTGTGATACGTCCGCCGGTAGGGGATGTGGCGTTGATTAAGCAGATGTTGGATATTGGCGTGCAAACCTTGCTAGTACCGATGGTAGATACACCAGAGCAGGCAACCTTAATGGCGCAAGCCATGCGTTATCCACCTCAAGGGGTTCGTGGTGTAGGGGCGGCATTGGCACGTGCCTCTCGTTGGAATGCCATTGAAAACTATGCTGAGCTAGCCAATGATCAAATGTGTTTGTTGGTGCAGGTAGAAAGCCTAGAAGGGCTGAAAAACATCGAAGCCATTGCAGCGGTAGAGGGTGTGGACGGTATTTTCATTGGCCCAGCTGATTTATCCGCAGCGATGGGGCATCTAGGAAACCCTGGTCACCCTGATGTGCAAGAGGCGATTGATACAGCGATTGCGCGTATTAAAGGAGCTGGAAAAGCCGCTGGCATTTTGTCGGTGAGCGAAGAGTACGCTCAACATTATTTAGACTTGGGTTGTGAGTTTGTAGCGGTAGGTTTAGATACGTCGGTGCTGGCTGCTGGTTTGCGCAGTATGGCGGCTCGCTACAAAGGTGGGGCGCCCGTGGCTAAAGCGGCATCTGGCCCAGGCTACTAATACGTAATTCGCAGACACAAAAAAGCGCCGCTATTGCGGCGCTTTTGGCATGCAAGAGACTAGGGGATTATTCGCCCAGTTTCAGTGTGCCTTTCATCATAGCCCAGTGGCCAGGGAAAGAGCAGAAGAATGTGTAGTCTTCGCCAGCAGCCAGTTTAGCAACGTCAAACGTTACGGATGTGGACTCACCACCACCCACTACGTCTGTGTGAGCGATCACACGCTCGTCACCAACTTTGATGTAGTCGTTGTCGATACCTGCAGACATACCTTCAGTGGCTGTCGCTTGGAAATCGGCTGTTTTTGTCAGTACCCAGTTGTGGCCCATTGCAGCTTTAGGCATGGAACCAACGTGTTTCAGGTTTACGGTGAACTCGGTGCAGGTTTTATCTACAACGATTTCCTGCATGTTGAACTGCATGGCATCATTGCCTTCAATAGTGATGTCACATTGTGCAGCGTAAACAGGCAAACTAGCAGCGGTCAACAAAGCTGCAGCAATATATTTGATAGACATAAGTCACAATCTCCATGCTTAAAACAAGAAAAAGGCAGACGCAAAATGGCGTGTACCATGTCATGAAATCAGATAGAGCTATTGGAACACGCTCTTCCCTCAAGTGTAATTGACAGCGGTCAATGATCTATACAGAAGCCAACTATATTTAAGGGCCTTTTAATAGGTTTTACCGATCGAGGTTCAGCCAAAGGCTTTCTTTTACTTCTTCCATGACCACGTGGCTTTGCGATTCTGCCGCGACAGGCAACCGTTTTAGTATATCACCGAGTAAACGGCGGTACTCACGCATGCCGCTTAATCTAGCTTTAATGAGATAGTCAAAACTGCCCGAAACTAAATGGCATTCTTGCACGTCTGGAATCAAAGAAAGTTCTTGTTTTACTTTATCGAAAATTTCTTCTGATTTAGACGCTAATTTAATTTCTACAAATACCAACATAGGCTTATCTAAGGCCGCTGCCGATAACTTGGCATGGTAGCCTGTGATGATCTTATCGCGCTCCATACGCTTCACACGCTCGGTACAGGGCGACGGTGACAGGCCTACACGTTCGGCTAATTCCGTCATAGGAATACGGCCCTCTCGCTGCAGTATATGCAGGATTTTTTTATCGATTCTGTCTAACTGGTGCATTTCACTTTTAAAGAAGAATAGTGTGATTTTTTATAGTGATTAACACTGCTTTAGGGCTAAATTTTAGCCGTATTAACTATAAGTCATTACTTAAAATAGTAAAAATACTTATAGATAGCGGAGATGGGAATGAATGTCCTTGTTTTGGGTGGAGGCGTGGTGGGAGTCACCAGCGGCTACTACTTGCGTCAAGCCGGCATGGAAGTGACGCTGATAGATAGGCAACCTGGGGTGGCGGATGAAACCAGTTTTGCCAATGCAGGCCAAGTGTCGCCGGGCTATTCCACACCGTGGGCGGCTCCGGGCATTCCTACCAAAGCGCTGAAGTGGTTATTTCAAAAGCATGCACCCTTAGCCATACGCTTAGATGGCAGTCTGTTTCAACTGCGTTGGATGCTGCAAATGCTGCGCAATTGTTCACCAGAGCGTTACGTGGTCAACAAAGAACGCATGATGCGCGTGGCGGAGTACAGCCGTGATTGCCTGCAACAGCTACGTGCCGATACCAATATTCAGTACGAGCAACGTACGGGCGGCACGATACAGTTGTTCCGTACACAAGCTCAATTGGATAGCGTGCAAAGTGATATCACGGTATTAGAGCAGTGCGGCGTACCGTATCAGTTGCTAGACAGAGAGGGGCTGTGTCAGTACGAACCAGCCTTGGCACAGGCCAAAGAAAAACTCACTGGTGGTTTGCGCTTACCGAATGACGAAACGGGCGATTGTCATCTGTTCACCCAAGCCTTGGCAGAGAAAGCGCGAGCCTTGGGGGTGAAGTTTATGCTTGGGCAAAGCATGGATGGCTTTGTGATTGAGCAAGGGCAAATCGCTGGTGTGCGTGTAGGTGACAAGGTGCTGAAAGCCGATAAATACGTATTGGCCTTTGGTAGCTACTCACGTCAGACCTTGACGCAATTGGATATAGACCTACCGGTGTATCCCGTCAAGGGCTATTCCTTGACTGTGCCATTAGTGAATCCTGCCTTAGCGCCGCAGTCCACAGTGTTGGATGAAAGTTATAAAATTGCGGTAACGCGCTTTGATCAACGTATACGTGTAGGTGGCATGGCTGAATTGGCCGGCTACAACACGCAGTTAGATTTGCGCCGACGAGCCACGTTGGAATTGGTGGTCAACGAGTTGTTCCCCGGAGGCGATGTGCCTAAAGCCACATTCTGGACAGGGCTGCGACCCATGACACCAGACAGTACTCCTATCATAGGAGCAACGCGTTACCCTAATCTGTATTTGAATACTGGTCACGGCACTTTGGGCTGGACCATGGCATGTGGATCAGGCAAGCTTATTGCCGACCTGATTGCAGGCCAGAAGCCGGAAATCCCTACGGATGGTTTGGCGATTAACCGCTATCACACTTCTGTCTGATTCATTATGACTCGTCCTTCTCAAGCAATGATTGATTTGGGCGCTTTGCGCCATAACTACCTGCTGGCACGTCGCCTGCAGGATGGTCCTACGCTGGCTGTATTAAAAGCCAATGCTTATGGTCACGGCTCGGTAGAGTGTGCCCAGGCATTAGCCGATATAGCAGATGGGTTTGCCGTCGCTTTTCTGGCCGAGGCACTGACACTGCGCGAGGCGGGTATCACCCTGCCCATCGTGTTATTGGAAGGTGTTTTTCATGCCGATGAACTAGAGCAGGTACAGGCCCATAACTTGTGGACTGTGGTACATCACGAGGCCCAAGTGCGCATGATCGAGCAATTGGGTGATGTGCATGGATTACGTGTGTGGCTGAAAGTGGATAGCGGTATGCATCGTGTGGGGTTCAGGCCAGACATGGTGGCGGATATCTATAAGCGTTTGCTGGTGACGGGCAAAGTGATGGACATCACGTTCATGACGCACTTTGCACGAGCTGATGAACCAGACAGCGGCACGACGGAAACACAGTTGGCTGTTTTTGAGGCAGCGGTGGAAGGCTTGGCGGGCGGGCGCAGTATTTGTAATTCTGCCGGTATCTTGGAATGGCCTGAGGCCAGACAAGGGTGGGGGCGTGCCGGCATTTTGCTGTACGGCGCTGACCCTACGCCTTTTGAACATGCCTTGCAGCCCGTCATGAGCTTACAGAGCGAAGTGTTTGCCGTGCGTACCTTATTGCCCGGTGAGGCCTTGGGCTATGGCGGTACGTTTGTGGCAGAAGAATTAGTACGTGTGGGGTTGGTGGCGGTAGGCTATGCCGATGGCTATCCACGTCGTGCACCTAATGGCACACCAGTGAGTATTGATGGCCAACCATCGCGACTGATAGGGCGTGTGTCCATGGATATGTTGACCGTTGATCTAACCCATTTGCCGGATGCTGGCATAGGCAGTAAGGTGGAACTTTGGGGCAAGCACGTTGATGTGAATGCCGTGGCAAATGCTGCGGGCACTATCTCTTACGAGCTGATGTGTAATGTGAAGCGTGTGCCGTTGGTGTATCAATCCGAATAGGACGTGTTGTAACGTGATTTTGAATGCTGCAGGGCTGATTGGGCTGTATCTACTTTGGCGCTACGTGTGGCGGCTTAAGCTAGCATGGCCGTGGCGTGTACTACTTAGCGCCGTACCTGTACTGATAGTCTTGCAGCATAGAGTCGTGCAATACCTGTTTGGTGGCAGCATTGCTTCCCCTGAAATTTCACCCCAAGCGCTGTGGGTCTTAGGTGCTTGTTTAGGTGCCGTCATTTTATTTGCGTGCTTCTTGTTGCTGCGAGATGTGGCTGGGTTGCTGCTGTTTGTGGTGTCGCGCCCTAAAGGGCGAGCACTATGGCGCAGCATGCCTGTGGCACATAGCTTAGGCGTATTAGCGTGTGTACTGGCGGTGATCGGTGTATGGCAGGCGGTAAGTGTGCCGCAGGTCAAACGCATGGAAATCACTATTCCCGGTTTGGCCAAAGAGTTTGATGGCTACAAGGTGGTGCATTTGACCGATTTGCACTTAAGCAAATTGCTGCAAGGGCCGTGGGCACAGCAGGTGGTAGCGCGTACGAATGCATTATCGCCTGACCTGATTGTGATTTCGGGCGATTTGATTGACGGTACGCCCGAAGCGCGTAAAAACGATTATCCCCCTTTGGGTGATTTGCACGCCAAAGATGGGGTGTATGCCGTAGCAGGTAATCACGAATACTATGCGTACTTCAAACGCTGGATGCGAGTGTTTAACGAGCTAGGTATACACATGCTAGAAAATGAACATGTGGTACTGCATAAAGACGGTGCTCAGTTGGTATTGGCAGGTGTACCGGATACCATCAGCGCTAATTTTGGGCAGGTGGCTCCCGATACGACTAAGGCTTTAGCTAATGCCCCTGCTGGTGTGCCGGTGATTTTATTGGATCACCGACCAGGCAATATTCTGCGTAACGCACCCAAAGGGGTAAGTTTGCAATTATCCGGTCATACGCATGGGGGCCATATTTTGGGCATAGACCAAGTGATACGTATAGCCAACGAGGGTTTTGTGTCGGGCTTGTACCAAGTAGGTACTGAGGGGCGACAGTTGTACGTAGGGAATGGGGCAGGGCTGTGGTCAGGCTTTCCATTGCGCTTAGGTCGCCCATCTGAAATTGCTGAAATTACCTTACGCAGCGATGTTCAGTAAATGGCGTCGCATAGGGTGTTTGCCGTGGATAGCGCTGCTATTCGCACTGGCTGCGGGATGGTGGTTTAGCCAAACGCCATCACATGATCGTATTTGGGCAGACGATGTGGCAAGGTTGTTAGAGGCACGGGTAGATGGTAATACCGTGCATCTGAATAACGTACGTAATTTCACCTGGCGTACCGAGGACGATTACACCGCTAGTTGGGAGTCACGTGAGTACCCGTTAGATCAGCTACAAAGCGCCGATCTGATTTTGTCGTATTGGATGGGGCCGCACATTGCGCATACTTTAGTGTCTTTCGGTTTTGCTGATGGTCGCTACCTGACATTTTCCCTAGAAATACGCAAAGAAAGCCATGAGCAGTTTTCGGCGTGGAAAGGTTTTTTCCGCCAATATGAACAGGTGCTAGTGGCGGCAGAAGAAAGTGATATTGTGCGTACCCGTAGTAATGCACGCGGGGAAGATGTCTATATCTATAGAGTGCAGTTAGATCAACCGGCGTTGCAGCATTTGTTTTTAGCTTACGTGGCCAAAGCTCAAGAACTAGAGCAACAGCCAGAGTTCTACAACACCCTGACCAGTAATTGCACAACGGTAATCTATGAGTTGGCAAAAGTGATCGCACCGTTGCCTATGGATTACCGCTTACTGGCATCGGGCCATGTGGCCGAATACGTGCAAGAGCAAAACGGTTTAACACCTAACGTGTCGTATGAGGTCTTGCAGCAAGCGGGATACATTAATGAACGAGCGTTGCAAGCCGATCAAACCGGAGAGGACTTCTCTAGTGCCATCCGTAAGGGTGTACCGGGTATTCAATAGCAGTGGCAGCTCAAGGGGCGAATAGGCCATTCACAGTGCAGAACTTTCTACACCATACGGCTTAGTCGTGTCGGCGATAAAACCCCAGTGCTACACCCAAACCAGCCAATAAGCCTGCACAACTTCGGTTTAACCAGCGCAACGCATTGCCAGACAAGGTGCGCATGGCTTGTTTACCGCTGAATGCGTAGAGCGTCATCAAGGCGATATCAATCAGGGCGGTGACCACAGCAAGCGTGGCGTACTGCTGAAAAGCACTGCCGTTGGGCTGAATGAATTGCGGTAAAAAGGCCGAGAAAAACAGCAAACCTTTGGGGTTGGATAAGGCCACTAATAATGAGCGTATAAACGCTGTACGACCGCTGGGTGGCAGTTGTAGTTCGGCAGTAGAGGCATTCATCAGTTGTACGGGGGCGTGCCAAAACAGCCAAGCCAAGTACAACAAGTAAGCAGCACCCGCATACTTCACCACGCTAAACAGTAGTTCAGAGGCTTGCAGCACAGCACCTAGCCCAAAACCTACGGCAGAGATCAAAATTAAATCAGATAAGGCGGCACCAGCAATGCCACAGGCTGCCGTACGCATGCCACCACGAGCACCGTTATTCAGTGCCAACAACATGGTGGGGCCGGGCGTAACCGTAACAACCGCAACGGTTACGCTATACAGCATGAGTGTCATCCAATCCATAAATCCAACAGCCTAAAGGTGTGTAGTGCAACGTGCCTATAGTGTAGAACTAAAAAAGCCCCAAGGCGTGAACCTTGAGGCTTTTTTGGGGTAGGGTGGTTTGCGCGTTTTTTGCTTAGCCAGCTTGACGCTGACGCAGCAAAGACAGGGCGGTGTCTTCGATCATGTCTTCTTGTCCACCCACCATGCCGCGACGGCCCATTTCGACCAGAATTTCGCGAGCAGGGATGCCGAATTTTTGTTCAGCACGTTTAGCAAACAATAAGAATGAACCGTACACACCGGCATAACCTAGAGTCAGAGCGTCGCGGTCTAAACGGATGGGGAAGTCCATGATAGGCACAACCAAATCCTCAGCAACGTCCTGAATACGGAATACATCTACACCAGTAGGAATACCCATCAAATCCAATACAGCAACCAACACTTCCATTGGTGTGTTACCGGCACCAGCACCCAAACCAGCGGCGGCGGCATCGATACGGTTTGCACCGGCTTCGATAGCAGCAACACTGTTTGCTACGCCCATGGCCAAGTTGTGGTGACCGTGGAAACCCAATTCAGTTTCAGGTTTCAGCGCATCACGTACGGCAAGTAGACGCTCTTTAACTGTGTTTGGCAGCAAGTGACCAGCGGAGTCGGTCACGTAAATGCAGTTAGCACCATAGCCTTCCATCAGTTTGGCTTGTTGTACCAAACCTTCGGGGCTGTTCATGTGGCTCATCATTAAGAAGCCCACAGTATCCATGCCCAACTCACGACCAAGGCTGATGTGCTGTTCAGAGGTATCTGCTTCGGTACAGTGAGTGGCCACACGAATGGTGCTAACACCCAAGTCGTGTGCCATACGCAGGTGATCCACAGTACCAATACCAGGGATCAGCAGGGCAGACACTTTGGCTTGTTTAAGCTCGGGGATGACAGTGTTCAGGTATTCTTCGTCGCTGTGTGCAGGGAAACCGTAGTTTACCGAGGCGCCGCCCAGGCCATCGCCGTGGGTGACTTCGATTAGAGGGATACCAGCTTCGTCCAGACCGCGAGCAATGTTACGCATTTGCTCCAGAGTGATCTGGTGACGTTTTGGGTGCATACCGTCGCGTAGCGACATGTCATGCAAAATAATGTTTTTGTTGCTCATTACACAATCCTTGCAAAAGCGCGTGTCATTACTTGGCGAGCAGGCGTTCAGCAAACATCTCTGCTGTGCGTGCTGCGGCGGCTGTCATGATGTCCAAGTTGCCGGAGTATTTAGGCAGGTAATCGCCCAAGCCTTCCACTTCCAGGTAAATGGAAACGCGGTTGCCATCAAATACTGGGCCGTTCACCAAACGGTAGCCGGGTACGTACTTTTGTACTTCGGCAATCATGGCGTGTACGGATTCAGTGATGCGGTCTTGATCTGGCGTGTCGTCTGTCAAACAGTGAACGGTGTCACGCATGATCAGTGGTGGCTCGGCAGGGTTCAAGATGATGATGGCTTTACCACGACGGGCACCGCCTACACGCTCTACAGCACCTGCTGTAGTACGGGTGAATTCATCAATGTTTTTACGTGTGCCTGGGCCAGCAGAGCGGGACGATACAGTGGCGACGATTTCAGCGTATTCCACTGACTGCACGCGAGATACTGCGTTCACCATAGGAATAGTGGCTTGGCCACCGCAGGTCACCATGTTGACGTTTTGAGCACCTTCAACCAGCAGTTCTTGCAGGTTTACTGGAGGCACACAAAATGGGCCAATCGCCGCTGGGGTCAAGTCAATCATCATGACGCCACGAGAGGTGAGCTTGTCAGAGTTGTCCTTGTGTACGTAGGCGCTGGTGGCGTCAAACGCGATTTGGATGTTATCTGCTTCTACGTGGGGCAACAGACCGTCCACACCTTCGGATGTGGTTTTCAGTCCCAGCTCAGCTGCGCGTTTCAGGCCGTCGGATTGTGGGTCTACACCCACCATCCAGACGGGTTCAAGTACAGGGCTGCGCATTAGCTTGGCAAGCAGGTCAGTGCCGATGTTGCCGGGCCCAATAATGGCAGTACGAATTTTCTCAGCCATGTATGTCTCCAGGGTAAAACAAAAGATAAATGCGTTAAGGAGTTGGGGCTGTCTTTAGCCTATGAGGCTCAAGGGGAACAGCGACAACCACGGAACATAAGTAATCAGTAACAGCACAGCCAGCATCGAGATGATGAAGGGGATAGCCCCCACGATGGCTTTTTCCAGACTGGTTTCACCTACTCGTGAGCCCACAAACAAGTTCACGCCTACGGGTGGGGTCACCATGCCAATCGCCAAGTTGACGATAATCACGATACCGAAGTGCACCGGATCGATGCCTACTGCAGTCACTACTGGCAGCAAAATGGGAACCAAGATAATGATCGCCGCCAACGTTTCCATGAACATGCCCACAAACAGCAGCAGTACGTTGATCAGCAACAGAATCAGGATGGGGCTATCGGTCAGTTGCACGATGTAGTCAGCGATCATGAACGGGATACGTTCAATCGCCAGCATGCGACCGAAGATCGTGGCAGTACCTACAATCACAATCACGGTGGCAGAGGTCAGGGCAGAACCTGCAATCAAGCGGTATAGGTCAGACCATTTCAATTCTTTGTAGACAAATACACCTACGATAAAACCGTAGATCACGCCTACTGCAGCGGCTTCGGTAGGCGTAAACACGCCACCGTAAATACCGCCCAGAATAATCACAGGTACCAGCAGAGCCCATTTAGCATCCCAAATGGTTTGCCAGATTTCCGATGCGGAATAGCGCTTGTCGGAGCCTTTGTAGCCTTCTTTGCGTGCTTTGAAGTAGGCGGTAACGATCAAGCCCACGCCAATCAGCAAGCCTGGCACAATACCGGCCAAGAACATCTGTGTAATGGAGACGTTGGCAGATACCGCATAGATGATCATAGGAATGCTAGGCGGGATAATGATCCCAATACTGCCTGCAGACGCAATCAAACCAATGGAATAGCCTTTGTCGTAACCCGCTTTGGCCATGGCGGGTAGCAACAAGCCACCAATCGCGGCTACTGTCGCTGGGCCTGAACCAGAGATCGCTGCAAAGAACATGCAAGTCACTACCGCAATAATGGCCAAACCACCGGTGTAACGGCCAAAAAACACGTTCGCGACATTCAGCAGACGGCGTGATAGACCGCCTTGTCCCATTAAGTCGCCTGCCAAAATAAAGAACGGCACAGCCATCAATGGGAAGGAATCAATAGAGGTCACCAGACCTTGAGCAATATAGGTACTGCTGACTTTTCCGCTGTAAATCAAGGCCAGAGCTGACGACAAACCCAGCGAGATGGCTACCGGTACGCGGATAATTAATAGCAGGGCAAAGCAGCCAAATAGCAATAATGAAATCATGACTGCCTCTCAATACGGATAATGCGGATTTCCTGCACGATTTTTTGCAGCAGGCGCAAAATAACCAGCCCAAACCCTACGGTAGGAGCCAAGTAGATGTAGCCCATGGGGATACTGAGGGACGAGGAGGTCTGACCAAATTTGAAGACCTTCATGCTCAGGGCATAGCCTTCTTTCATGACCAACACCGCGAAAACAATAAAGATGACGTGGGCAAGAATGGCGGCATAGCGCTGATACAGCTCAGGCAAACGATTGGTCACGGCTTCCACACAGATGTGGGCGTTCTCGCGTACGCCGTAGGACACACCAATATAGGTAGCCCAGATAAAACAGTAGCGTGCGAGTTCTTCAGACCATGTCAGAGAGTCGTTCAACACATAACGCATGAATACTTGCACGCCAATTAAGATGGACATGAGTGCAAGCAACAGCACTAAGATGCTTTCTTCAAAGTGCTTGTCTAAAAATTTGAGCATGGGGATCTCCGGTACCGACTTGGGGGTCGGCAAGCAGGCAAGCGTGTGGCTTGCCTACTGCGAGAAAGGGAATCAGCCTTGATAAGGCTGATCGGGGGTATTAGCGGTTGGCTTCTGCCACAATACGATCAACAATATCTGCGCCGATTTTTTTCTTTACCAGCTCGTGCACAGGGCCCATGCGATCAGCAAAGGCTGCGTGCTGTTCTGGTGTCAGCTCAGTAATGGTGACGTTAGGCATGTTGGCAACGGCTTTTTCGTCAGCTTCTTGTGCTTGAGCACGTTGGTATTCAGTGGCTTTTTTGACGGCTTCGTCAAAAATGGCACGGTCTTCGTCGCTGAAGCTGTTGTACACGTCAGGGTTGATCATCAAAGGCCACGGTGAGTACACGTGGTTGGTTTTGGTGATATGGTTCTGAACTTCGTAGAACTTCATGTCGTAGAACAGGTTGATTGGGCCTTCCTGTGCATCGAATGTGCCTTGTTGCAAGGCAGTAAACAGTTCACCAAATGCTAAAGGAGCAGGGTTCGCGCCTTCTTCTTTCCATGCGGCAATGTGCACTTCGTTTTCCATTGTGCGCATTTTCATGCCTTTCAGATCGTCAGGCGTGTGGATGGCTTTTTTGTTGTTGGTCAATTGGCGAAAGCCGTTTTCCCAGTAGGCTACGGCTTTGATGCCTACAGGTTCTAAACTTTGCAGCAGTTGTTGACCAATTTCGCCATCCAGAACGCGGTACACACTTTCACGATCTTTAAACAAAAACGGGATATCCAAGGCAAAGAATTCTTTGTTGAAGTTACCCAGCACGGCGGAAGAGGCAAAGGCCATGTCCACGTTACCTAACTGGATGCTTTCTATCAGTTCGCGTTCACTACCCAACTGGGAGTTAGGGAAAATTTCGACGGTGATGCGGCCGTTGGATTTTTCGGCAAGTTCTTTGCCTAGAAACTCAAATGCTGCTTGTCCAGTACTGGTATTGGAAGAAGCGTGACCGGCTTTCAGAACAGTGTTAGCGTTTGCTAAGCCAGCGAAAAGGGATACACAGAGGCCTAAGCCCAAGGTCAAGGTGCGGTTACGCAAGGTTTTTGTCAGCATAAGAGTCTCCGAGTGTGACAAGGGTGGTGGGTCAAAATGTGACAGCGAGTGTATTAACCTGTCATCGTTATTAATGAGGAAATTCTAGTATCAGTGGTAAAATTTTTCAACTATTGATATGTGTTCTCAATATATGAGAATTTAATCGTAAAGCAGGGAGACGTAAAAGATGAGCAGTAATGTAGAGGCCATCAATGCGCTACGCAGCGTATTAGCCGCAGACGAGCTATTGACTGGTGATGCCATCAGCGACAAATACCGCCAAGATTGGAGCGGTGAAAAAGGTGGTGACCTGAGTGCGGTAGTGTTGCCGCGTAGCACCGAAGCGGTATCGCAAATTCTGCGAATTTGTAATGAGCACAAGTGCCCAGTGGTGCCTCAAGGTGGTCTCACAGGTTTGGCCGGCGGGGCTACGCCTATTGATGGCTGTGTGGCCATTTCCATGGAACGCATGAACGGCATCCTAGAGCTGGATGGTATTTCCGGCACCATGACAGTGTGGGCAGGTACCCCCTTGCAAGTGATGCAAGAAGCGGCGCAGAAAGCCGGTTTCTTCTTCGCTCTGGATCTGGGGGCGCGTGGTTCGTGTCAGATTGGTGGCAACATTTCCACCAATGCTGGCGGTAACCGTGTGATCCGTTACGGCATGGCGCGTGACTTGGTGCTGGGCTTGGAAGTGGTATTGGCTGACGGCACCGTGTTGACCATGCTGAACAAAATGGTCAAAAACAACTCTGGTCCAGATATCAAACAAGCCTTTATTGGTGCCGAAGGTACGCTGGGTGTGATCACCAAAGCGGTAGTGAAACTGCATCCTCAAGTGAATGGTGCCAACACCGCGTTGATGGCATTGGAGAGCTTTGAGGGCGTGGAAAAATTGCTGGTGTATGCACAGCAGCAGTTGTCAGGCCAAGTGAGTGCCTTCGAGGTCATGTGGAACGACTACTACAAAGAAGCCACCACCGATGGCGGTATTCGTGCACCGTTGCCAGCCGATTACCCCATCTACGTGTTGATGGATCAGCAAAGTGCTAATCCACACATGCAAGCGGCTCAGTTTGAAGCGGTGTTGGAACATGCCTTGGAAGAAGGCTGGGTAGTGGATGCAGCAGTTGCACAATCACACGCTGATGCTGAAGCCTTCTGGGAATTGCGTGATGCAATTGCCGAATTGCTGCAAGCGTACGCACCGACTATCAACTTTGATATTTCCTTCCCAATCTCTAGCATTGGTCGTTGTGTAGAGAGCTTGAAAGACGTGATGTCGTCTAAGTTTGACGGTATTCGCGCGATGTTCTTTGGTCACGTGGGTGATGGCAACATACACGTAGTGGTGGGCCCATTCCCTGACGAAGCGACTAGCCTTGCCATTGAAACAGCCTTCTACGAAGTGGTACGCCACAACGAAGGTTCTGTATCAGCGGAACACGGTATTGGTTTGCACAAAAAACCATGGTTGCCATACAGCCGTAGTGCAGCAGAACTGCATACACTGAAACTGATGAAGCAAGCGTTAGACCCACGCAATATTCTGAACCCAGGCAAAATTCAGGATTAAGCGTGTAGTACACAACGCGAGGCTAAGCACCCCAACGATTGAATTTTCACAGTCGTTGGGGTGTTTTTTTGTTTGTAGGCAGACGAATACTGCTTGGGAATAACGCCAAGGCAGAAGACAATATTAGGGATGACAAGACGCTAGGCGTTTTGGTGAGTACGACATCCCCATCTACTTTTCAGCACTCTACAGCGATGCGACCTAAAGGGCAGAAAACTAAATCTATTTATTTTTGGTTAAGCGAAGACGATGTGGCAGAGTTCAGCGCCAAACTGCGTGAAGCCTTACCTAGTTTGTCGTGGCGGTGTTCTCACCCCAGCCCCGATCATTTGGTGGCGCATCACCGTTTGTGAGCCAAGCCTTTGCTGAGTTTGAGTTCTCTGTTTTGCAGTTTCTGACTTTTCAGCCCAAGACACTGAGCCATGTGATTGATAACTACGCACCTGGCTACCGTTATCCGCCAACGATAAACATGGTGGAGTGTGGTCGCATGGCCATACGTTGGAATACCCAGGATGGTGATGACGCCGCTCAAGCAGAATTAGCGGCGCAGCTTACGTTAATTTGGAAAGTGTTTCGGCAGACTACCTTGCCAGCGAACGTACAGGCTACAGCAGGCTATGCGGTTTCTGGTTGTAGGATAGGAAAGCATATGCTGGAAAAGGTCAAAACAGAGTCTTTGTATTTGAAAGCGAACGGCCCATTTTGCGTGTTGAGTGAGGCGTAATTTCTTTACGGATGGGCAGCAGTGCATAAACCGGGTTGCGACTGTAGCGATGTAAGTAGTGTATGGTTTAATCTTTTGATGGTATTATTTTAATCAATTGATGGGTTTTTGCTGTTATCACTCTGTAGGAGAAAGCCATGCTAACTAACCCTGTACGTAGCAGCCGCACGGCACGCGGTGCCGGGGTATCGGCAGACGGCAGTAAACGTCGCACCCGCCGCCGCGCCGAGGATGCTGGTTTTTGGGCGATAGCGCACTCTGTGGGCAAAATGAGTGAGTCCGACCGTATTAGCTCTATCAAAGCGGGTCACTCGGTAGCGATGGCGGATGCCGTACGCGAAACCTTCAATATGGATATGCGTTCGTTGGTAGAGCTGCTGAATGTCTCTACCGCTACCTACGAACGACGACGCGTATCTGATAAGCCACTAGACGTTACCGCTTCAGAGCGTTTGGATAGGGTAGCCACCGTAGCACTACAAGCCGAAAGCGTGTTTGAAGACAGTGCAGCGGCTGCCAAGTGGATGTCTACGCCTCATAAAGCGTTAAACGGTAATAGCCCTGTGATGAACTGCGAAACCGCCATTGGTGCTAAGCAAGTGCTGCGTATCTTGAATGCCCTAGAGTGGGGCGGTGTAGCCTAATGATTGCGTGGCGAATCGCTAAAGCCAAACGCGCGAACGACTTATCTGGCGTGGGGGCGGCGCTAGAAGGCGGGCGTTGGAATGAGGCCGATGTGCGGGCGGTGTACATGGGCTTATCACCCGCTATCTGCTGTCTGGAAACCTTCGTGCACACCAACAGCTATCCCTTGTTGCCACTAAAAATCACACGTTTCCAATTGCCTGAGGATAACGCGTTGTATTTCACCCCTGACCCACGCACCTTACCCAAAGGCTGGAACAGCATTCCCCCCGATAGAGCCAGCATGGCTTATGGCACGGCCTGGTTGCGCGAGAGCAAGTATTTGGGTTTGATTGTGCCGTCGGCCGTACTACCGTTAGAACACAATATTGTGATCAACCCGCTGCACCCTGAGATCAAACAGGTGCAGATAGCGGAGCAGTACGAGTTTATGTACGACGACCGCATGTTTGCGGATCGCACAACGACGTAATGTAGGTCACATTTTCAAAGGATGATGCACATGACTACACGACTAGATTATGCTCACGTTGCCCCAGATGGTGCTAAAGCGCTGAGTTCGGTTTATGGGTATGTGGCGCAGTCAGGCTTGTCGCCGGTATTGGTGGATTTGGTGTACTTGCGTGTCTCTCAAATCAATAACTGCGCCTACTGCTTAGACTTGCATACCCGTGACTTGCTGAAGCGTGGCGTGAAAATAGAAAAAATCGCCTTGGTACAGGCGTGGGCAGAGGCAGGCCCCTTGTTTGATGAGCGAGAGCGTGCGGCGTTAGCATGGGCTGAAAGCGTGACTAATGTGGCGACCACCGGCGTACCCGAAGCTGACTTCGTAGCAGTTAGCGCAGTCTTTAACGAGAAAGAAGTTGCTGACCTAACCATTGCGATCAGCTTGATGAATGCGTATAACCGCATGGGCGTGAGTTTTAGAAAAACGCCTCAAGCAGTCGCTGAGGCGTCAAGGCCAACGGCTTGATATAGAAGCCGGCCTCTTAGACAGCGCGGTAGCCCAAAACGGTACTGATCTTTAATGCTGTTTCTTGTACGGTTGCCACCAGTTGTTGCATACGCCCGGGCGGCATGTATTCCACCGTGCTAGATACGCTGGCTGCCGCCACAATATGGTTGCGGCCATCTCGAATGGGGGCGGCCACGCAGCGAATGGTGGATTCATCCTCACCCAAGTCAAACGCATAACCACCTTGTGCATAGTGACGCATCATTTGTAGCCACTTATCGCGGTCGCAGATGGCTTGCAGGTTAGCCGGGCTGCGGTCATACAGCGCTAACCATTGCTCTTCGGTTTGGTCTAGCAACAGCGCTTTACCAATACCGGTAGAAAATAGCGGCTTGTTACCTCCAACGCGCGAACTGATTTCCACAGGTCGGCGGCTAGATATTTTTTCTAGGTACACAACGCTGTCTTGCGAGGGCATACCCAGATGCACGGTGTCTGAAGTTTGTCTGGCGAGGTCTACCAACAACGGCTTAGCCAGTGTGACCAGGTCAATTTGTGCTTGCGCTTGATAACCCAGCCCTAACAGGGCATGCCCTAATCTATACCCTTGATCGGGTTCACGACGTATGTAGTGGCGCTGTTGTAAAGCGCTAAGAATACGGTGGGCAGTGCTGTAGGTCATGCCGGTGACTTTAGCAATCTCGGACAAATCGTCGATGCCGCTAGCGACGGCGTCAATAATGTCTAACCCACGAAGCAGCGTTTGGCTGGCTTGGGTTTTGCTTTTCTTCTCTTCAGGTGTGGGCCAGTGAGCTTCCCCTGACCGATGACCTTGGTCTATCACAGCAAATGTCTCCCGCTATGGTTGATTGAGCGCCGTTTTTTAGCATAGCGCAAATGACAATGCAATGGATCAGTAACCATTCGCAAGCAGGACTATACAACATAGATAGCGAGAAAATATAGAGTGCTGCCGCATGGCAGTGGGGGTGTGAGCAGTGTGGTAGTTGTGGTTTTGTGTGGTGATTGAATGGCGTCTACGGTGACTTGTGTGATAATAATAATCGTTATTATTTCTATTTAAGTGGGCAAGTCATGCTAAATCGTCGCATTTACTCGTATCTTTTATCTGCTGCAATGTTGGGTGTAGGTGTTACGGCTAGCTATGCACAACCCGTTAATCCTCCCGCCTTAGCGTTAACGCCAGAATTGGCCCAGAAAACGTCTCTGACGGCAGATGGTTTGCTACGTAAGGATTTGGCTTATGGGATATATCAGGTCGCTTATAGCCCAGCGGATCAGTCTTTGTACGTGGCTTCAGCAGAAAGTCTGCCCGGTGTACGCGGAGGCGTCATTTATAAATTAGACCCTATGAGCTTGGATGTGACCGGGGCCATTTATACCGATGAAGGTAACTTCGGGCTGGCCGTGAATACCACAGGGGACACACTTTATGTCACCAACAGTATTGCCGCCGCTGCTTCCAAAGTAGGTGTGGGTGAAAAGGGAACCATACAACGTACACGGTTTAGCAATACCAGTTATGACGACACCAAAATGGGGCCGAGAACCATACGGCATGATCCCCAGAATGGTCGTGTCTACGTTGGTGCTGTAGGGGCTCCAGCGGTAATTTGGGTGCTGGACGACAGCAGTTTTGAGTTGCTGGATACTATAGAAAATGCGGGTAAATGGGTGACTGGTTTGTTGGTGGACCCTCGCTCACCACGTCTGTATGCAGGCAATGGTGATGGTGAAGTAATGGTCATTAATACCGAAACCAATCAGATAGAGCAACGTTGGAAACCTGCCGCAGGCGAGCCCGCCTTGTTGTTGAATTTTGCCTTAGATGCAGACCGAAATTTGTTATATGTGACCGAGACCAAGCATCAGCAAACCATTTTTGTGTTGGATGCCACCACGGGTGAGTTGCTACGCAAACTACCAGTAGGCGATGCGTTGGACATTTTGTATAACCCTACGCGTGATGAACTGTATGTCACCCACAGAGAGCAGGGCAAAGTATCCATTTTGAACGGCGCAGACTACACCGTTAAGGCGAGCTACGACGTGAAGGAAAACCCAAATAGCTTGTTATTAGGGCCAAATAATCAGCTGTATGTGACCGTGAAAGCACCGTTCACCCCACAGTACAAAGCCAGTGCGCGTGAAAGCGTGGTTCGCATTGATTTAAACAATGTGAAGGGCTAAGGGTGTGGCGATGCAAGGAGTAGTCAGATTGAGTGTAGGGCGTTTGGTGGTGTTGTCGGTGTTTGCGGTGCCTGCAGTAGTGACGGCACAAGAGCAGACCGAGGACATAGCTGCCAAGCAGTTATCCACCATTACCGTGAATGCCAGTGCCGATGCCTCTAAAGATGGCTTGTTGCCAGAGTATGCGGGTGGGCAGGTGGCGAGCGGGGGGCGAGTCGGGATTTTAGGGTCCTTAAGCAATATGGACTCCCCCTTTAGTGTGAACAGTTATACCAGCCGTTATATAGAAGAACTGCAGGCCACGACTGTGGCAGATGTAGTGCGTCATGATCCTTCGGTACGTACGGCACGGGGGTTTGGTAATTTCCAAGAAAGCTTCTTTATCCGGGGCTTCTTAACAGCGTCGGATGACATTGCGTATAACGGCTTGTTCGGTTTGTTACCCCGACAATCTACCGCAGCAGAGTTGGCGGAGCGTATAGAAGTGCTGCATGGCGCGGGTGGTTTCTTATATGGTGCAGCCCCTTCGGGTGGTGGTATAGGTGGGACCATTAACGTGTTGCCTAAACGTGCCTCGGACGACCCACTAACGCAAGTCGGTGTTGGGTATGCTACGGGCGCACAGCGTTATATCAAAGCCGATATCTCGCGTCGTTTTGCGGATAATGCAGCCGGTGTACGAGTGAATGCGGTCAGGCGCACAGGCGGCACCGCTGTTGATGGAGAGCATGCCAGTTTAGATCTCTATACCGTTGGGATGGATTGGCGCGGCGAACGTTTCCGCCTTTCTGCCGATGTGGGTTATCAAGAGCATAAATTACGTGAGATTAGGCCGAATGTGACGCTGCATGCTGGTTTGACAGCGCTGCCTGATATGCCGTCTAACAAGCGTAATTTTGCACAGCCGTGGACGTACTCCAATGAGAAAACCGTCTTTGGAACCGTGCGGGGTGAGTACGATCTGAATGATGCCATTACGCTCTGGGCGGCGTATGGCATGAAGCATGGTAAAGAAGAAAACCAGCTCGCCGGCTTAACGGTAACCAATGCCGTTACCGGTGATGGCACGATGTCCCGTTTTGATAACAGTAGGCGAGACGATGTCAAAACTGGGGAGTTAGGGGTGCGCGCCAGTTTTGAAACAGGCCCGGTATTGCATGAACTTGTGGCTGCGGCGTCGGTGTATGACCACAAAGAGAAAAACGCTTGGGCCATGGGTTCGGCGTTGAACAGTAATTTGTACAACCCGGTAGACCATGCTTTGCCACCAATTGCTTTTACGGGTGGCGATTTAGGTTCGCCAGGGCTGGTGGGGCGTACGAAGCTGACCAGTTATACCATTGGCGATCTCATGTACATGTGGGATGACCGTCTAGAGTTAATGCTGGGCTTGCGTCATCAGGTGATGGAATCACGTAGCTATGCGTATGGCACGGCTGACTTAGAGCGTAAAGACAAGCAACGCCACACTAGTCCTGCGGTAGGGCTGGTCTTTAAGCTAACAGATGAGTGGGCGCTGTATGGTAACTACACCGAAAGTTTAGCCCAAGGTGCCATCGCCCCTAATACCTATGACAATCAACCCGTAGTCAATGCGGGGCAGCGCCTATCGGCATTTGTCGCTAAGCAAAAAGAAGTAGGTGTTAAGTACGATAACGGCTCTATAGGTGGAGGCTTAACCTTCTTTACTACGACCAAACCCAGATCATTGGTAAACAGTGATATGTACTTTGAGGAGTCCGGTAAAGACCGCCACAACGGGGTGGAGTTGAGTTTTTATGGCCAGTTAAGTGACTCCTTGCGCTTGCTTGGCGGGGTGACCATGCTGGATGCTAAGCAAAAGCAAACAGGCGATGCGAGCAGTGATGGGAAACGCGTTATTGGTGTACCGCGTTGGCAAGGAAACATAGGGCTAACATGGGATGTGCCACGTGTAGAAGGGTTCTCCTTGGATACACAGTTACTGGCTACAGGTGCTAGGTATGCGAATGCGAGTAACTCAATTAATGTGCCGGGTTGGATGCGTTGGGATGTGGGGGCTAGTTACACCAGAAAAGTATCTGGCGTGCCGGTTACTGTTCGTGCCAGTGTAGAGAACGTGGCCAATAAATCGTACTGGTCTTCTGTAGGTGGGTATCCTAATAATGGTTATTTGGTACTCTCGCAGCCACGCACTTTTATGTTGAGCGTTTCGGCTGAGTTTTGATAGCCTCATCAGTGTGATTGCCGTAAAAAAGCCATGGTAAAACTACCATGGCTTTTTCTACTCTGCTAGCACGTGCCTACCGTTACAGTGCTGCAGGATGTATTTGTGTAGGTGGCTTAAGTAAAAAGGCTACGCACGGTTTTTTAACCAGTTCTGATACGCCGCACGCGTCACACTAGATACCGATTCCAGTACCTTCTGATGGGTGACTTGATGGCGTACCGCCAAGCGAGCATCAGCCACGGCTTTGGATTTACAAAACCAGTGGCAACTGTGTTGGAACAAGTAGAGCTCAGCCGACAAATGGAAGGCTCGGCCTTTAGCGTCTAAGCCTTCTTCGTTATCCACTACATACCGCAAGCCAACGGCATGAATAGCCAGTAGCTCACGAAAATCGCGGGTAATCATAGGCAAGAAGCGTTCGGCATAAGGGACGCACATGGGTAACGTGCCTACGCTTGTGGCTTCTTGGCTTTCTTTCTGTATGGAGGTGGCCAAAGTTTGGATTTGTGCGGCCACGGCACGCTCGGTTTGCGCGTAGGTTTCCAGCACCTGCAACTGACGCATTTCGTCGGTTTCTTTAATGGCGCGGGTATAGCCCTGCGTCAGCGTTTCCATGTGGCGTTCAAGTTGCAGATTGGATAAATGACGTCCAAGCAGTGCAATATGCGTACGCTGATACTTCGTACGTAGCACATGCCACACCACAAAGGCTGCCAATAGGGTTAATGCAATATCCATTGCTTGAGTTCCTTAATCGTCCACGAAACATAGCGTCGTAAAACAAAAAGCCCAAACACGAGTTTGGGCCTGTATTCGACCTATATGGGTGCCGGCGATTGTAGCACTTGTGACCCAAATCTAGGGGATGCCTAGCCTTTTGGAAAGGTCTCTTTCATGGATGTCCGTTTGGATACTTCCGCAAACCATTGTGTCAATTTAGGGTGGTTAGTGCGCCAGTCTTTATCGGGGAAACGGAAGTCCAAATAGCCTAGTGTGCAGGCAGCGGCAATAGCACCGGCGTGGAAACCACCGTTGGTGAGGGACTCAAACCATTTGTTTTCTAGGTCGTCTAAACCAGAATCCACTTTGGCTATTTGACCGTTAAACCAGTCCTCCCAATACAGCTCTTTGGGGCGCATCACGGTTTCGTAGCGGCACAGTAGGCATGCGTCCAACATAGCATCGCACAAGGCTTCCAGTGTCAAAATCTCGAAGCGTCGGTCAGCGTGGTACATGCCTAGATAGCGGCTTTACAGAACCTTACTTTCAGACTTGTCTTAGTTTGAAAGGCCATAAAGAGTTCTATGCTACGGGCATTGACGATGGCCTGTAGAGCAAACTTTTTTTGTTTGCGGATGCCCGTCTTTTTTCGGGGATTCTTATGTATTCACTATTCAGCTCGCCATCGCACACCAGTACAGACTGGCGTGTAAACCAGCGTAAGCAGATTGGTGGTGCATCAAAATCACAGAAAAACAATGTGTTATGGACCAGTGAGCAGGTTGGCTTACTCATAACGCGTAATTCGTTACTCAACGCCTTGGAACAGAAACAAATCCAAGCGTGGTTACAGCCCAAGATAGCGGTGGGCTCGCAGCAATTAGTAGCCGTAGAAGCGTTGGCTCGTTGGTCTCACCCAGAATGGGGAGTGCTGACACCGGACGTATTTTTGCCTTGGTTTGAGTCTTATGATTTGGACGAGGCACTACTGATGCATATGTTGGAAGAAGCCTTGGCTTTTCAAACATATTGGCGTGAACAGGGTGTAGTGATTCCTGTTGCTGTTAATCTACCTACCCATTTATTAGATGATTCCACCTTGCCACAAAGGTTGGGGCAGTTTGTAGAGGCCAAACAAGGACGACATAGCGATATCTCGTTCGAACTACTAGAGACCTCAGATACTGCCACTACGCATGCATTATTTACCGGAGTATGTAGTTTGGCGGACTATGGATTTGGTTTGGCGCTGGATGATTTTGGCGTTGACTATGGCTCTATGCAGCGTTTGTTATTAGCGCCTTTTTCTGAGCTTAAACTGGATCGTAGTTTGGTGCAGGGCGTATCCGACATGCCTGAAAGAGCGGAGCTTGTACGTACAGCGATTCGTACCAGTAAGCAGCGCGGATTAAAGGTTACAGCAGAGGGAGTAGAAACGCAGGCAGAGCTCGCTTTTTTACAGCAAGCAGGTTGTGATTATGCCCAAGGGTATATGTTTGCTAAACCTCTGCCCGTCGCAGAGTTAGCGACCTGGATGCGTCAGCATGGAGCCGTGTAAGTACCCAGACTAGGTGAAAAGGTTATGTTGTGAACAGAACGTAATCAAGTCTTGGTTGTTATCCACATTGAGTTTGCGCATGGCCGTGACCTTCTGCGAACTGACCGTTTTGATACTACGGTTTAATTGCTCGGCAATATTGCTAATAGAGTTGCCTTGAACAAAGAGTCGTAGCACTTCGAACTCTCGTGGGCTCAGTGTGTTGAGTCGTTCTTGTACAGAACTATGCAACGTTGTTCTAGAGGCATACTGCTTAAACGTTGCAGGATAGTATTTAACGCCTTGGCGAAGTAGGTGTAAGGCGACCAGTACCTCAGAAAGCTCGTCTTGTTTGAGTACCACGCCCTGAACCCCAGCATCGTATAACGACGAAATAATCATGGGGTTAGATACCATGGTTAACACGATAAGCTGAACATTCTCGAATCGACGCTGTAGGTAGGAAATAAAGCGGATGCCATCCCCGTATTGCTCGTCGCCCGGCATAGAGTAATCAGTGATCACCACATCTGGCGGGGAAGTTTCTAGTTGTTGTACGAGTTCGGAGGGTGTAGCGGCTACGGCGTCTACGGCTATGTTGATATCGCGGCTAAGCAACTCACGTATACCCATAAGAATCAATGGGTGGTCATCCGCAATGACGACTCGTAGTTTCTTCAAAGTTAACATGCAAGGTTCCTAGCGTATTTTTTAGCTACGTTTTACGTAGCGGGCCGCGTAGTGCTGCGTAGAAGCAATTGTGGGACGAGAATTCTTTATTTTACCAGCAGAGTATAGGGTGCACTCTCTGCTAGTTGTGCCCTGTGAATCTAGAGCGTCATTGTAGACCCCTTACGATGACGCCTTCTGTCATTAGATGATTGTACTAGGCGGCTAAGAGAGTGTCTGGCCTTTAGTAGCCCTGTTTTTGTGCAGAAGACGTGATTTTTGTTGTTGTGAGAGACATGGCACCATCCCTAAAAGAAGAAAGCCTGCTTCTTGCATGAAATAGCTGATGAATACAGCGATATAGCGAGATAGGCGAGCTTCTGGGGGCATGGTAGCGATGCTGCAATAGAGCAAAGTCCCTTTGTTAAGTATTGTCATCGTGCAAAAGGGCGCTAAGCGTATGTAGGTGGAAGGCAACATACTGCGGCGCTGATGCACTCAGTGCGTGCCCCTGCTGGGGGGAGCGGACTCACCTACTGCTCGCAACCGCGTTCACTTTTCTTCAAACACCCACACGCTACGTTGTGATCTCAAACAATGTGCATTATTACGGCTTGTGTAAGCGACCGCCTTTCTCCATCACCATACTTTTGACGGTGTGATGGGGGAGCTCGAGGTAATTGACGCTTTTCGCATTCGAGAAAAGTGCCGTGATGTCCTCTGTACATTCTTTAAACCTATGACAAGTTCATCAGGTAAACACCCAAAAAACAGCGAGAAACAACGCCAATAAAGGCTTATGGGGTTATCCCTGAATATGTGTTTACTAGGTGAACACCTAAAGGATTTCGATTGCTCTGCTACACGCGAGTGTGTGTAATACGAACTCTTGCCGGACCTAACCCTAGGTAAGCGATCAAAAAAAGTGAATGGCACGGCTGCGTATCCCGCCACAGATACGCGCAGTGCGAGCTAGCTCAGCACGGTAAGCCAACCAAAATACGGAGATAACGATGAAACGAATCCTCATGGCAGCACTTTGCGCCTTCTCTTTAACATGCGGGGTGACGGCGACGGCTAAACCTACAACACTAAAATTCGCCAACTTTGCAGGGCCCAACGCATATTTGACCAAAGGTATGTTTGAGCCCCTGATCAAAGACATAGAAGAAGACTCACAAGGTACGCTGAAAATTCAGTTGTACTCAGGTGGTTCATTGGTCAAAGCCGAGGATACTTTTGACGCGGTGCGTCGTGGTTTAGTGGATATGGCGTGGGGCGTAACAGGCTACACACCTGGTCGCTTTAAAGTTGCGGATATTCCCGAGATTCCCTTCCAAGCACGTACTGTAGGAGAAGCTTCTACTGGCGTATGGCGCTTGTACGAAGAAGGCTTGATGGATGGCTTTGACGATGTGAAAGTATTTGCCATGGTGTCGTCCGGCATTTTGTCGGGTCACAGCGTGAGCGAAATCAGTTCGTTGGATGACTTTAAAGGGCACCGTATTCGTGCAGCAGGCCCCTTGGCCAGTGCATCGGTAGAAGCGTTGGGTATTATCCCTGTGGGTTTACCTGTGTCACAAACGGCTGAAAACCTGTCCAAGAAAACCTTGAGCGGCAGCTTAAACGATTGGAACGCCGTGTACACATGGCAGGTACTGGACTTTGTGCCGTATCACATTGATGTGCCTATGGGTTCTAGTACGGTGTTCTTGGTGATCAACCAACGTGCGTATGATCGTCTGCCTCCAGAAGCTAAAGCAGCACTGGAAAAACACGGTGGTGCTAACTTCTTGCCGCGTTGGTCTGAGGGCTTGGGCGGTGAGAACGCACGTCTACGCGCTCAACTGGCCGAGAATCCTGCACACACGATATTGACGCCTAGCGAAGAAGATGTTGCACGTTGGTCGGCGGCGATCCAACCCGTGATTGACACATGGGTAGCCAGCATGCCTGAAGGCCAGCGTATTTGGGAAGTGTATACCCAAGGTATTGAATCCCAGCGTGGAGCGCAATAAGCATGAGTTCAGCCAATATTGTGGAAACTTCCGCCAAGGCTGATTGGGCAGACCAGTTTTGTAAAGTAATGGCCTGGGCCGTCTTAACGTTGCTGTTGTTTGTGTCGGCAGGGACGTTAGTAGACATCTTGCTGCGTGCCTTTACATCGTACACCGTGAGGGGGCTATTCGAATTGAATGGCCTGTTCATGGCCATCATCGTAGCTGGGTTGTCAGGGCTGGTTTTTGTACGCCATCTAAATATCCGCATGGATGTGATGAAGGTAGTAGCGGGCCGTAATCAAACGGCTGTGCACTTGGTGTGTGAAATCGCCGAGGTACTAGTGTTTGGTTGGTTAGCGGCATCGTTGCTGTTTCGTGCGATGGATGCTCAAGAGTACGGCGAAAAAACGATGGTAGTGGGCTGGCATACCGCAGGTTGGTGGGCGGTTGCTGGTGTACTGATGTCATTGGCGGTGCTGACTGTGCTGATTCAGACCGTGAAGCATTGGTATGCGCTGTGCCGTGATCGTGGTTACGCCCAACCTGGTTTCTGGCGTGGTGCGTTAGTTACGGTAGGCACCATTGCGGTGTGTGCGGTACTGACAGTGTTGTTCATCAACGAAGACAGCAGCCCCGGCATGCAAGCCAGTATGGCGTTCTTGGTTTTGTACTTGCTGATTGCGGCCCAGATTCCTATTGGCGTGTCATTGATGTTGGTAGGCGTGGCCAGTTTGGCGCTGACTATGGGTGGTGAACAGGCGCTGGTGGTATCCCAAAACGAAGTAGGCCGTGCGTTGACCAGTATGGACATGGCAGCGATTCCACTGTTCTTGTTGATGGGTAACTTTGCGACGTGGGCAGGTCTGTCAGGCGATATTTTTAACTCCGGTACAGCCTTGTTGGGGTCGCGTCGTGGTGGCTTGGCGATGGCATCCGTATTGGGATGTGGCGGTTTTGGTGCCATTTGCGGCTCGTCTATCGCCACCACGGCTACCTTCGGTAAAGTGGCTTTCATCGAGATGGAACGCCGTAACTATGCGCACAGTTTGGCAGCGGGTTGTATTGCGGCTGGCGGTACGTTGGGGGCGTTGATCCCTCCGTCTGTTGTGCTGATTGTGTACTGCGTGGTGGTAGAGCAATCCATTCAGATCGCTTTCCAAGCAGCATTGGTGCCCGGCCTGTTGGCACTGACCATGTATGTACTGGCGATTTTTGTGTCAGTACGACTCAAACCTAGTTTGGCGCCTGATGTAGAAGAATTTAACTGGCCAGTTGCTCGTGCAGCGTTAATCAAAGCATGGCGTCCAGTATTACTGTTTGCATTGGTGTTGGGCGGTTTGTATGGCGGTATCTTTACGACGCAAGAAGCCGCCTCTGTTGGTGCATTGTTGGCGTTTTTGTTTGCCATCAGCACCAAAGGTTTCACGCTAGAAAAATTCAAAGCGTCATTGGTAGATACGGCCATCAATGCTGGTGCGATTTACGTCATCTTTATTGGTGCAAATATTTTCGCCAGCTTTATGAGCTTCACCGATATTGCCCAGTTAGTGTTGAGCATTATCGACATAGAGACTATGCCTAATTGGTTGATTCTATTTGGCTTGGTGGTGTTCTATTTGTTGCTGGGTACGGTGTTCGATACCTTGGCTGCCGTGTTGGTGACTACACCGCTAGTGGTGCCTCTGATTCTAGGCATGAACTATGACCTGATCTGGTGGGGCGTGGTGACGCTATCGTTAGTGGAAATTGGCATGATTACGCCACCGCTGGGCATGAACGTATTTGTGATGCGCAGTGTGGTGGGTGATCGCTTACCGTTGTCTACCATTTTCCGAGGCGTGACACCTTTCTTGGTCGCTGATTTAATCCGCGTCATTCTACTCACATCGTTCCCCATCATTACGATGTGGTTGCCTAGCGTGCTGAGTAGTAATTGAGGGAAATAATAAACATGAATGAAAATCGTATTGCCCTAGTAACGGGCGCTGCTGGTGGTATTGGTCAAGCCGTTTGTCAGGCCTTGGCCGAGCAAGGCTTGCAAGTGGTATTGGCCGATTTGGATCTAACGGCAGTACAAGCGGTGATGGCGACGTTACCAGGGCACGGTCACCGTGCAGCGAGTGTAGACATCAGCAACATCACCTCCGTAGAGCAACTGTTTGCGAGTTTGCGTGATGACGGTATGCGGGTGTCTGTGTTGGTAAACACCGCCGCTATTTCCCCTGTAGGGGAAGGCGGTGCGGTGATTGATGTAAAAGGTACTACCCCAGAACTATGGGACAAAGTGTTTGCGGTGAATGCCTTCGGTACTTATGCGGTTTGCAGAGCATTCGTGATGCAAGTAGATCAAGATACTCAGTATGGTCGCATCATTAACTTTGCTTCTACCGGGGCGCAGTTAGGTGGCTACCGTTCGTGCACGGCCTATGTGGCCAGCAAGGCAGCAGTCATTGCCTTCACTAAAGCTTTAGCGCGTGAAATGGCCCCCATGAACATTACGGCTAACGTGGTGTCGCCTGGTCTAATCGACACGCCTATGCTACGTACGCGCTTGGCCCCCGAGGACGATCATAAGTCGGTTGGATTAGTACCGTTAGCGCGAGTGGGCTTACCAGAAGAGGTAGCGGCGGCAGTGACGTATTTGGTAGGGCCTTTGGCATCCTATGTGACAGGTAGCACCGTAGACGTCAACGGCGGCTACTACATGGTGTAAGGGGATGACGATGAAAATTTGGCATCAATCCAGCGTCGATCTGGATAACTACCCTGTGTATAAAGCGTCGTTGGCAACGCACTATGCACGTATTGCCAACCCGGGTACCGAAATTGTGTTGCATGGGGTGCCGGAGTCTATGTGGCACGGCAAGTCGCCCAGTGAAGTGATGAAGGTGCCCTATGCCTATCACAAAGCCATGAGCCGGCAGCTTTTGCACAATGTGCATCAAGCTGAAAAAGAAGGCTATGACGCATTTGTGATTGGCACCTACACAGAACCACTGTTGCGTGAGTGCCGTTCGTTGGTGGATATTCCGGTGATTTCTATGCCAGAAAGCACTGTGCTGATTTCGTGCTCTATGGCGCAGCAAATTGGCTTGGTGACATTGAACGAAGAAAATCAGTGGTTCCTGAAAAACGCCATGCACCGCCATCGTTTCGAGGCACGTATTAGTGGCATCTATGTGATTGAGCCGCAGCTACCAGAGCGCAGCATCGAACAGGTGTTTCTGGACCCTAGCGAATACATTGCGGCTTTCACAGAAACCGCACGACGCGCCATTGCAGAAGGGGCTGATCTGATCGTTCCCGCTGAGGGCTTGGTGGCCGAAGTGTTGGCCGCCAATGATGTGTATGAAATCGATGGCGTCAGTGTGTTGGATGGGGTGGGAGCACCACTGTCGTATGCAGAAATGTTGGCTAAGTTGCATAAGCTCACGGGTTTGCATGCGGGTAGACGGTGGCATTACGTGAAGCCCAGCGAAGAAATGCTGAAGCTCTATCCTCCTATTTGAGGCACAGACTATGCCAGAAACTGATATCTACCCCAGAGTCAGGGCCTTAGAGCGCGGTTTAGAGCTCATCGGGGCGCTAAGTGATCTGGGTTGGGCTACGCCAGGGGAACTGGCGAAGTACACCGGCATACACCGAGCCACGGTTTACCGCTTGTTGTTTACCTTGGAACAGGCGGGCTATGTGTACCTGCGAGCAGGTGATGGACGTTATTTTCTGACCAAGCATTTTCGTCGTTTCGCCGATAGCGTGAAAGACGAAGATTGGGTGGTGCAGGTCATTGGCCCCTATATGGGGCGTTTGCTTGCACAGGTGCAGTGGCCTAGCGATTTTGCGACCTTTACGTCAGGGCATTTGGAAATTCGCGAATCCACGCACCGCTTTAGTCCCATGTCGGTGAACCGTGCGATGGTAGGAAAAACTCGGCCATTACTGCGCTCAGCGATGGGCATTGCCATCTTGAGCGAAGTGGCAGACGAGAGCCTAGAGCAGATGTTAGATCTTGCCAGCCTCATGCAGCCTGATGGCGTCTCAAAAGACGATATGCGGCACGAGCTGCTGCAGCGTCGTATAGAAGCCCGTCGTTTAGGCTATGCCGAATCCTCAGGTGGTACCGAGCCCAACATTAGCGCCATCGCCTACCCAGTATGTTGGCGCAATCGCGTGCTAGGGGCGATCAATATCATCTTTTTCAGAAGTGCGATGACACCCGCCAAAGCCGCTGAGCGTTATTTGGATGCGCTGCATAAGTGTGTGCGTGACATAGAAAGCGAACTCGATTCCTTACCATTGGGAGAGTATGGATGGCCCAGGTACAAGCCTTAAGAGCCTCCTCATCGTGGGTGGCCGACAGTATTATTGTAAAAGAGTGGGATGAGTCAGATGACCCATCTTGCTATAGGCCTATTGAGAGTTTGCGTCGAGGCTTAGAAATCCTGCGCAGCCTGAATCAGGCAGCAGGGGGCTACGCCTCTATCAAAGAAATCAGTGCGGCCACAGGCATACATCGCACAACGGTACGCCGCATGCTGGAAACTCTGCAGAACGAAGGCTATGTGCGTCGTAATGCAGCGGATGAATGCTATAGCTTGAATCAGAAAGTACGACAGTTGAGCGACGGCTTTACCGACGAAGATTGGGTGTCTCAAATTGCCAGCGAGGCCTTGAAACGCTTGCAGCAAAAAGCCGTGTGGCCATCGGACTTGTGCGTCTTGGATGGTGCCAGCATGGTGGTACGCGAAACCACGCATAGGTTTAGCCCGTTGTCGTTTCATAAGGCCATGATACGTAGACGCATGCCCATTTTATTTACTGCAGTGGGCAGGGCGTATTTAAGTGCGTGCTTGGATTCTGAACGCGATGAAATTCTACATTTATTGCGATCAGGTACTGACGAGCAAGCACGATTAGCACGTAACCCACAGTTAGTATCGGCGTTATTGCAGAAAACCTGGGAGCAGGGCTTTGGCTCTAACGACGGGGATTGGCATGAGCAAACCCGTATGGGGGCGATTGCTTTACCCATTTGCCATGAACAGCGCGTGTTGGGATGTCTCAATATTATTTTTACTAAAAATGCGATGACTACCCGAGAGGCCGAGCAACGTTTATTACCCGCGTTGCGTTCTACTGTGGATGAAATAGAGGCACAGTTGAACAGCTCTGGTATGTGGTAACCGCTGCAAGTCGCTATGTAGGGCATGGAATATGCCTGCTTTGTAGTGCGTTGACTGTCTACTGATTTCCCGTTGCTCTTGCTCGCCATTTTGTATGACGAACAAGAGCAACGCGGCCGTAGCCGCGTTTAGGGAGTTAGTCTTTACTGAAGAACTCAATAACCATCTGGTTGAATTTATCAGCGTGTTCCCACTGAGCCCAGTGGCCACAACGGCTGAAAATGTGCAGTTCAGCATCGGCCAAGCCCCACAGCAGGCGCAGACCAATATCCATCGGTACAAAGCGGTCGTCACGGCCCCAAATGATCAATGCAGGTGCTTTGATCTCGCCCAAGCGTGGCCCGAAGTCAGGGAACTGACGAGGGTTAGCTTCCAAGCTTTTCACAAAGTTGTCCAAGTGTTCGCGTCGGGACAGCATGTTGTCTAAACGAGCTTGGAACAGTTCTTCAGTCAGGTTTTTGGTATCGAACACAAACACTTGCATCATGCGACGCAGGTTTTCGATCGTAGGTTCACGGTATAGCGCTTGCAGCAGTTTGATGCCTTCAGCAGGCATAGGCACAAACTGGCTAGGGCCGCCTGTACCACCACCCATCAGAACGATTTTGCCGATACGCTCAGGGTTAGCCAACGAGAAGGCAACGGTACTGTGGCCGCCCATGGAGTTACCAATGATGTGAGCACGTTCGATGTTTAGCACATCTAACAAGCCTTTCAGTGCGCGGCCGTTCAGGTCAGAGCGAGAGCTGGTACAAACGATAGGGTCGCTTTTGCTCCAGCCGGGGCAGTCCATCAAAATGACGCGAAAACCGGCGTCGTATAACGGTTGTACGTTGCGATTGAAGTTAGCCCAACCGCTAGCACCTGGGCCAGAGCCGTGAATCATAACGACTACTGGGCCATTACCGCCGGTGTCGTTGTAGTGAATTTGTAGGTCTAGATCTTGTTCTTTGATATGAGCGAAGCGGCTGGTGCTGGCTTCAGTATGTAGCACGGTTGTGGTCATGATGATTCCTTGTCATTGATCGGCACCTAAGCACCGGGAAATGCGAGAGGAGCAGGCTGGTTATTCAGCCTGCACAGCAGAGTTATTCAAAACGCACGGACACAGGGCCCATGCCGGCAATCTTGACGTTGAAGTGTTGGCCGCTTTTCGCGACAGCCATGGGGCCTAGCGCGCCAGTCAGTACGATGTCACCCGCTTGTAGTGGACGCCCGCAACGCACCATGGTGTTAGCCAGCCAGACGGCTGCGTTCATGGGGTTACCTAAGCAGGCTCTACCGTTACCACGCGAGACCACTTCACCATCGCATTCCATTTCCATGGCGCAATCAGTGAGGTCTATGTCGCGCAGCAGTACAGGGCGGCTACCCAATACAAACAAGCCGCTGGAGGCGTTGTCGGCCACGGTGTCCACAAAGCGTATGTCCCAATTGGCAATACGGCTGTCCACCACTTCAATGGCGGGTAAACAGTATTCGGTAGCGTTAATCAGGTCGGCGTAGTTATGGTGTTCGCGAGTTAAGTCGCGGCCTAATACCAGAGCAATTTCTGCTTCGGCCTTGGGCTGAATCAGGCGGCCAGCGGCGATAGCGTCGCCATCACCTACGTGCATGTCATCAAAGAGCATGCCAAAGTCAGGTTGGTCTACGCCCAATTGTGCTTGTACAGCCAACGACGTCAGGCCAATTTTTCGGCCCACTAAGCGGCGGCCTTGTTCTAAGGCGAAACGAGTATTAGCTTCTTGCACTGCGTAGGCCGTATCAGCACTGACGTTTTGCAGACGGTCACGCAGAGCAGCAACAGGTTGGCCTTGTTCCGCTGCTAACCGTAGCGCGAGCGCGGCATCAGCAACTGTGAGTGACGAGAGTTGGTTATCGAGTGTCATAGTGGTGTGTCCTACAGACTAGATCAGTAAGTGACGTGTTGTTGGTGAGCGTTAGGCCGGCTCGGCACTCATCACGCCATAGCCAGCAATCCATTCATTCACGGGGCGGTAGTAATCTTTAGTGCCGTCGTAATGGCCCATGGCAGACAGCGCAGCAAAAGCGGCAATCCAGGTACGTACTTCATGGGTGGAACGGCCTGCTGTTTTAGAGATCACATCAATTTCAAAGTCATCCACTTTGTACAGATCTCGGTTGATCAGCAGATCCATGAAAGCGTGATCCCACTCTTGGTTGAGTGGCGTCAGATCGCAGTCAGGAGTACCAAAAATCTTCCCAGTTGCCAGCGTGCGTGCTTGACGTGCGGCGCGTGCTTCGGGAGTAGGATTGCGCCCAGAAATCAAGAACTCAGAGATCTCAGGCTTAGCGCCGGAAAACACGGGTACAGGCGGTTCGTGTGACAAGCCGCCAGAACCTAAAATCAGTACGCGTTTGTTTAGGCCAGCGATGAACTTACCCACAGCTTCGCCCAACAGACGAATACGGCGGTAGGGAGCAAACGGTGGTGCTACGGAATTGATGATGATAGGAATCACTGGGTAGCGGGTAAGGCTGCCAGTCATTTCTTCCAGAATCTGTGTGCAGCCATGATCCACTTGCAAGCGATGAGACAGCGCTACGTCCAGATCGCTATCCAGCAGGTGACGAACTAGGTCTAGGGCCAGCTTGTCTGGAATAGACAGAGGACCTGGCAGCGTTTTGTAATCTGCAACAGATTCTGCAGCAGTCGCCACCACAAAGGGCGGCATCAAATCATAAAACAAGCCGTTGTAATGATCCGGTGCAAAGACCACGATCAGCTCTGGATCAAAGGCCTCCACCTCGGCACGAGCGGCGGCAATCACCGCATCGACTTCGGCGACAACGTTAGGGGCAGGGTCATTGAGACCGCGCAATGGGGTGTGCGACAGGCACTTAAGCTTAACAACGCTGGTACTCATAGAATCTCCAGATTTCGTGGCTGAACCGGCAGGCTCTACAGCAAATCGCCGATTCAGGATGGCTTTTGTCTTAATCAGGTAGGGGAGGAAATGCGCTTTATGCCGCCATGTGTATAGTCACTTGCTAGCAAGAGGGCGTCATTTCTGTCTCGGTATCTTGTGTTTTGGAGGGAGCTCATGCGCCCTCGTATTTGTATGAACTGATTTTATGGATGGCCTTGTGGCCGCACAAAAATAGTTGTTTGCAGGTGCACTCTGTGCACCGCCAGTGGGCATAAAAAAAGACCCTGCGAAAGCAGGGCCTTGATCAGTGTCAGGCTGTAGTATGTGGGGCGTTTACTGTGGAGGTGTCGCAGCCAAGCGTAGCGCAGGCTTCAATGATGCCCTCAACATTTGGCCATGATGTAACTCACTGAAGTTTTCATAGCTAATATCCACGCCATCCATTTGCAAATCTCTAACTATATCTTTGGCTGACCATTGAGCACGCGAATCTGAGGCGCTTCTGCTCTTAGAGCGATTGCCGCCTTCCATGAGGCGTATTTTCTTGCCTAGGGCTTTGCTGCGATCAAAGTGTGTAAAAGTATCGGTCACTAAAAAACCGTCGTGCCACCACAGTGACGCATCACCCGCTACGTAGCGTTGGTAAAGTTCTGGGCGGGTAAATAGCGTATACAGCGTAAATAAACCGCCATAAGAATGCCCCCACAGCGTTTGGCGAGAATGGTCGGTAGGGGCGCGCAAATCCACTTCGGGTTTTATACGAGTCTCGATGAGCTCCAGAAACTCAGCAGCGCCTCCCCCTATACGCCCACGTACTTCTATCTCTTTTTGTTCTACGCCATCCTTAAACACCGGAGGCGTGTAGTCATAAGCGCGGGCCGTCGTATCGTGACTGCCATTAATGTCATAGCCAATGGCTACCAATACCGTAGGCGACAGCGCATCCATGGCGGTGAGGTCGGTGGTATCAATATTGGTTAACGCTGCATTGCCATCCAACATATAAATCACCGGAAAACCGGTAGCTGGGGCTGGGCGTTTAGGGATGCCTACTTCTATCTTGTAATGACGTTTGCCATCTTCTGATGAGAGCGTAAAGCTCTCGAATCTATACGTGGCGAGTTCTTGATCGGCGATGCTAGGGGCTTGCACTCGCTCAATTTGACGTCCATTTTGTTGTGCTGGTTGTGCAGCAGTAGGTAAAGCGTAGCTAAAGGAGACGGCGGCGATACCAAGCAGAAGGTGACGTAAGACAGGCATTATCGTGATTCTATTGATGCAAATAGGAATCGTTATTATCACATTAATACGAGATGACGGGGAAGTGGGGGTGAATCAGAGTGTTAGTTGGTGTGTGAATCAAGAAGGGTAGGCAGGGAATAAACGCAAAAAAGCCCAAACCGAAGTTTGGGCTTTTTTAATTTGGAGCGGGAAACGAGGCTCGAACTCGCGACCTCAACCTTGGCAAGGTTGCGCTCTACCAACTGAGCTATTCCCGCATTTAAGCGTTGCCTGCTTTGTTAACACTGCTACCTGTTTTCAGGTTTGAACTAATGCTAACGTAGCTGATATAAAAAGCCCAAACAATGGCTTGGGCTTTCTAAAGAATTTGGAGCGGGAAACGAGGCTCGAACTCGCGACCTCAACCTTGGCAAGGTTGCGCTCTACCAACTGAGCTATTCCCGCTTATTTTCCTTCTCAGGAAAGATTAGAATTATAAGTTGGTTTCTTTTGTTTTGCAAGTATCTTGCTGGAACTTCAAAACCACTTTTCTAATCACCGCCGCACCTACATTGCTGTTTGTTTGGCTACACTTGATTGTTTGGTGTTCAATCAAGCCAGAAAGTGAATATAGCGGGTTTTGCGCTATTGTGTCAAGCGGTTTTGAGAAATGATTTGAAATAAATGCACCTAAGGCCGGTTATGCAGCGAAGTAGGGACAGTACCTGCTTTATACTCAAGGCTGGACTTTCTCTGCTGACGTGACAAGCAAACACACCTAACTATGTTGAATAACCAAGATCTATCCCGCTGTAATACCTTTGGACTGCCTTGTGTGGCACAGACGCTGTTTAGGTTTGAACAGGTGTCTCAGTTGCCGACGCTCAGTGCGGCTATTAAAGAGTATGCACAACATCGCGTATTGGGTGGTGGTAGCAACGTCATTACGCACCCCGACTTGGCTGGGTTGACCATTCACGTGGCCAACAAAGGTATACGGTTATTGTGCGAGCACGATAATTTCTGGTTGGTGGAAGCTAGCGCGGGCGAGGTCTGGCACGATTTTGTGGCCTACACCCTAGAGCAGGGTTGGTATGGTTTAGAAAACTTAGCGTTGATTCCTGGCACAGTAGGCGCGGCACCTGTACAAAATATTGGAGCCTATGGCCTAGAGCTAGAGCAGCGTGTGCACAGCGTTTTGGCATGGAATTTGCTAGAGGGCGAGCTATACGAATTTAGTGCGGAAGAGTGCGAGTTCTCGTACCGAGACAGTATGTTTAAGCGTGCTAAGCCAGGCACATGGTTGATTATTGCGGTGCGGTTTAGATTGCCCAGACAGTGGCAGCCGTTATTGCAGTATCCTGATTTGCGAGATCATGCCTCATTGCAACATGCGCCTACGGCACAGGCCGTATTTGAAGCAGTGTGCGAGGTACGTCGTACCAAGTTGCCTGACCCCGCTCAAGTGGGTAATGCGGGTAGCTTCTTTAAGAATCCAGTGGTGCAGGCTGAGCAGTACGCCGTATTGCGTACACAGCATCCTAATGTGGTGGCGTATGCGCAAGCTGATGGCCGCTATAAGTTGGCCGCTGGCTGGCTAATTGATCAGGCTGGCTGGAAAGGGCGTGAAGCAGGCGCAGTAGCTATGCATCCACGTCAAGCGTTAGTGATGACTAACTGTGGTGGGGCGGTGCTGGAAGATGTGTTGAATCTGGCGCAGCAGATTCAGAATGATGTGCAGCAAAAGTTTGGCGTACAGCTGGAACAAGAACCTGTGCTGTACGCCTAACCTAGGCTGTTAGCCTGCTAGCACGTCTTGCATGTTGAATAGACCGTGTTGCTTGTCTTTCAAGAAGCGAACCGCGCGTAAGCTACCTTGTGCGTAGATAGTGCGGTTACTGGCACGGTGAGAAATCTCAATACGCTCACCTTCGCCGCAGAAAAATACGGTGTGATCGCCAATAATGTCGCCACCACGTACTACCGAGAAACCAATATTGCCTTCTTTGCGCGCACCGGTGTGACCGTGGCGTGCCCAGTCGGCGATCTCGTCTAGTGGTTTGTTCCAGGCTGTGGCAATCGCTTCACCCATCGCTAAGGCCGTGCCGGATGGCGCATCTACTTTATGACGGTGATGGGCTTCAAAAACTTCCACATCAAAGCCGCTTTGCAGCATTTTTGCTGCCATTTCCAACAGTTTTAGCGTGGCGTTCACGCCTACGCTCATGTTGGGGGCAAACAGCACAGCGACTTTTTCGGCGGCTTGTTGGATGAGGGCTTTTTCGGCTTCAGAAAAACCGGTAGTACCAATCACGCACTTGGTGTTGTGACGCACGCAAGCGTCTAGGTGTGCCAATGTGCCTGCGGGGCGAGTGAAGTCAATTAAGCAGTCGGCGTTTGCTAACTGATTAAGATCGTCACTAATAGCCACCCCTGTGGCGCAACCCATAAATGCACCCGCATCTTGGCCTACGGAAGTAGAGCCAGTATGGTCGAGCGCAACGGCGAGAGTCATGTCGTTGCTGTTCAGTACAGCTTCAATCAGCATGCGGCCCATACGGCCGCTTGCTCCAGCAATGGCGATACGCATACAAATTCCAGAAATTATTGATCAGGGCTGCGGTAGTTGTCCGTGATATTGGGGTTTTCTGCTTCCAATGGGGATTCATCTACGCTTTGCTGAATGGTGTTAGGGGTGTCTGGGCCCATTGTGGCGGGGTTTTGGAATGGCTCGTGATTAGGTTGGTGATCACCATCCCAGCGCACCAAGGTGTTGCCATCAAACCAAACGGTAAACAAACGTTTCTGTACGTCGCCGTAGCCAGGTTTGTTGTAGTAAGGGTAATCCCAGCGATCCGAGTGGAAAATATCTTGCAGAGTAGGGGTGCCCAGTACGAAACGTACTTGCTCACGGGTCATGCCGACGCGCAGTTGTTCTACCTGCTCAGAGGTAATCCAGTTACCTTGCTGTATGTCAGCTTTGTAAGGAAATCCCCACTTTGTACCGCCGCACGCGCTCAGTAATAGTGCGGTAAAACACATGGCTGCGCCGGTGCGTAGGACAGAAGAGTAGTTTTTTGCTTTCATCAGCTTACCGTGCTCTTGTTAAATAAAATCGTTATTATAAGGGATATGAGTTTGGACATCCGTGCATTATGCTACGATGTAACCCATCTCGGAATCCGTCGGTGCTTGTTGCCAGATGGGTCTCGAACCCTTCCCCCTTTCAGATATTAATTTTAGCTATGAACGATCAAAACGAACTGAAAAGCATGGGGCTTAAGGCGACATTCCCACGCCTCAAGATTCTTGATATTTTTCGCCGCAACGACGATACCCAAGAGCTGCGTCATTTAAGCGCAGAAGATGTGTACCGTCTGCTGATTGCCGACGATGTGGATATTGGTTTGGCCACAGTGTACCGTGTGCTGACTCAATTCGAGCAAGCTGGTATTTTGGCTCGCAGCCAGTTTGATGGTGGCAAAGCGGTATTTGAATTAAACGATGGGGATCACCACGATCACTTTATTTGCACCAATTGTGCAAAAGTGGTTGAGTTTTCTGATCCTGAAATTGAAAAACGTCAGCATAAAATTGCTGATAAGTTAGGTTTCGAGCTGGAAAGCCACACAATGGTGTTGTATGGCCTGTGCAATGATTGCACCAGCACTGGTCGCGCGACTGGCCGAGGCATGCCTCGCTAAGTAGTGGTGATCAGTACGGCTAGTACGATGAAAAACGGCTTGCATATTACGTGCAAGCCGTTTTTTTATGGACGAGATAGCATCTCTTTGGCGTGCTGACGAGTAGTGTCGGTGATGGCGATACCACCTAACATACGCGAGATCTCTTCCACGCGAGCGTTGTTGTCCAGCGCGTGTATGTGTGAACGGGTTTGACCATCGTGACTGCGTTTGCTGACTTGCAAGTGATGTTGGCCTTGAGCAGCCACTTGCGGCAAGTGAGTTACGCACAGCACCTGATGGCGTTGTCCCAGCTCACGCAGCAATTTACCTACTACTTCGGCCACGGCACCACCAATACCGGTATCGACTTCGTCAAAGATTAAGGTAGGCACTTGGGCTGCTTGGCTGGCAATCACGGCCAAGGCGAGAGATATCCTTGCCAGCTCGCCACCAGAGGCTACTTTGGCCAAGGGGGCAGGGCGTACACCAGCGTGACCCGCCACGAGGAACTCCACCTGCTCATTGCCGTGCGCAGAAGGTTTACAAGCATTGAGTTCTACGGCAAATTGGCCGCCTTGCATGGAAAGCTCTTGCATGGCATGGCTGACTTGCTGGCTCAATTGTTTGCTGGTGATCAAGCGCGCTTGACTGAGTTGAGCTGCTGCTGTGTCGTAGTGGGTTTTGGCTTGAGCGACTTTAGCTTCCAACTGTTCTAAGTCAGCATCTTCGGTCAGTTGTTCCAACTGTTGGGTAATAGACTCAAACAGCGCCAGTAGCTCTTCAGGTTCGCAGCGGTATTTGCGTGCCATGCTGAAAATGTCTGCCATGCGCTCTTCTAGTACAGACAAACGATCAGGGTCTAGTTCTACCGCACTCACGTAGCTATTTAAATCAGAAATGGCTTCAGAGCTTGCGATACGCGCAGATTCTAGTGTGTCCAGAATGGGCTGCAAAGCGGCGGGGTCATGGTGCAGCAATTTGGTGATTTCTTGTGTGGCTGAGAACAACGCACGTTGTGCGGCTTGGTCTTCACCATCCAGTAAATTTAAAGCACGCGTCGCACCATCCAGTAGCGATTGCGCATGTGCTAAGCGCTGATGCTCTACACCGGTTTGTTCCCACTCGCCTGGTTGCAACGCTAAGGTTTGCAGCTCATCGTATTGCCATTGCAGCTTTTCGCGTTCGGCTTGTAAGCCTGCCGAATGTTCTTGGGCTTGGTGTAAGCGTTGCTGTAGAGATTGCCATGTGTTCCATGCAGCCGCTACTTGCTTGGCTAGCTCTTGGTGTCCACCTTGTGAGTCTAACAACGCATATTGATTTGCACTTTTGAGCAGGCTTTGATGGGCATGCTGACCATGTATGTCTACAAGGTGTTCACCCACATCACGCAGTTGCCCCAAGGTGGCGGCTGTGCCGTTGATATATGCACGACTACGGCCTTGAGCGTCAATGACACGGCGTAGCAATAAATCCTCGCCATCGTCCAAGTCGTTATTTTTCAGCCATTCACGAATGTCATCATCCAGATCAAAGTGCGCACTGAGATCGGTTTTCTCGCACCCTTCACGTATGACACGGGTGTCGCCGCGAGCGCCAAGCAGCAGCGACAGCGCATCTATAAGTATGGATTTCCCGGCACCAGTTTCACCAGAAAAGACGGTGAAGCCATCTTCGAAATCGATGAGGGCTTCATCCACAATGACAAAATCACGTATATGCAGGGATCGCAGCATAAGCAGGGATTATTCGTTGGCGTCGTTGGGTTGTGGGATACGGTTCCAGTCCAATTTCTGACGCAAAGTAGAAAAGAAACTGTAGCCGGTGGGGTGAATAAAACAAACTGTTTTCTGAGCGCGGCGAATTTCTACACAGTCGCCAGGCTGGCAGTCAGACCAAGCCTGCATATCGAAGTGCACGCTAGCGCCCGATTCGACTCGGCCCAAGGCGGTAATGGTCAGGCTCAATGTGCTGCTGTCAGGTACCACTACAGGGCGATTGGACAGCGTTTGCGGTGCCACAGGCACCAGCAAGAAGGCATTGAGCGTGGGGTACAGAATAGGGCCGTTTGCTGCCAGCGCGTAGGCTGTGGAGCCGGTTGGTGTGGCTACGACTACACCGTCGGCGCGTTGGCGATGCATAAACACACCATCTAGCTCTACACGCAGCTCTATCATGCCGCCACGACCTGCGCGGTTAATTACGATATCATTGAGCGCGATACCCGAAACCAGTGTTTCGCCATCGCGTACAACACGGCCTTCTAGTAGGCTGCGGTGCTCAGTTTCGTACTGGCCGTTGATGACGCTGGTGATTGCTTCGTGAGCGTGTGGCAGGGGGATGTCGGTGATAAAACCTAATCGCCCGTGGTTAATACCAATCAAGGGAACGCCGCTGTGCGCCAATTGGCGTGCTGCACCCAGCATCGTGCCGTCACCGCCCACGATGATAGCGAGATCGGCCTGCTGGCCGATTTCGTCAAAACTGACACAGGGGATATCCTGTATACCGGTGTAGCGCGCTGTGTCGCTTTCTATAATGACCGAGCAACCCGCTTGCTTCAGCGTGTGGGCAACGGCTCGCAGCGGGGCATCAAGTCCCGAGTCATGATAGCGACCCACGAGGGCGACCGTTTTGAAATGCATGAGGTAAATTGCCTTATGATGGAATAGGGATAGGATAATCTGAATTACTGGATTATAGAATTGTGTAAGGGTTTAGGGCATTGAAGCTGCAGTTTGATCCTGATGTGAGTGTATGAAATAAGCATGGCAAAATATCTGGACGATAGATCAAGTGCATTATTGACGCTATTAATTGAGCGTTACATTGCTGACGGTCAGCCGGTGGGGTCACGTACCTTATCTAGGCTTTTTGACCTGTCGCCAGCCACCATACGTAACGTGATGGCTGATCTGGAAGACCTAGGGTTGATTCATAGTCCGCATACATCGGCGGGGCGTATTCCTACGCCTCAAGGGTATCGCATGTTTGTGGATAGGCTCTTGGCCGTACCGCAATTCGAGGTACCCCACATTGAACCCCTGCAATTGCGTTTGCCGATGGAAGAGCCGGCTCGTGCCGTGTCATCGGCGGCAGCGTTGTTGTCTAATTTGTCGCAATTTGCAGGCGTGGTGATGGTGCCGCGCCGTGCACAAACCTTCAAACATATTGAGTTCATTCGCCTCTCGGGGAAACGGGTGCTGCTGATTATGGTGTCCCCCGACGGTGACGTGCAAAATCGCATTTTGTTTATGTCGCGAGAGTATCGCGAAGAAGAGCTTACTGAAGCCAGCAATTTCTTTAATCAGCACTTCTCAGGAAAGTCATTTTCTGTGGTGCGCGAGTCGTTAGCAGATGAGCTGTCTAGCCTTCAAGTAGACATTTCTAAGTTGATGCAAGCCGCCGTAGCCGCCAGCACAGCCGAGTCTGACGTAGAAGAAGATGTGGTGATTTTCGGTGAAAGTAAGCTCTTGGACGTGAGCGAAATGACGGATGATCTAAGCCGTTTACGTCGCTTATTTCAGCTGTTTGAAAAGAAAACTGAATTGCTGCATTTGTTGGATGCCTCCAGTCATGCACACGGCGTACAAATTTATATTGGTGGTGATTCCACGTTGTTGCCTTTAGACGACGTTTCCATGGTGACAGCCCCTTATGGCGTAGACGGTGAGGTGGTGGGCACCTTGGGGGTGATCGGCCCTTCACGCATGGCTTATGACAAGGTGATCCCTATCGTGGACATCACCGCCAAGTTATTGTCCAATGCCTTGAGCTGTAACCAGAATAATTGATAAGAATGGCGCTGCACGAGAGGGCTCAGTGCGGCGCATAGGGCGTACATATGCTGTTAACTACCTATTTGCCTGAACCATCGGATCCATCTTTGCTGGATGCGCACATTACCAGTCGTCCCGCTACGCCAGTAGGTATAGTGGTGATGAATCTGGGTACCCCAGATCAACCGGATGCTGGTTCTATACGACGTTATCTCAAAGAGTTCTTATCGGACCCGCGAGTGATTGAGATCCCGCAACCGGTGTGGCAATTGATTTTGCGCGGGGCGATCTTGCCATTCAGACCACGTAAGTTGGTAGAGAAATACCAAATGATCTGGATGCCTGAAGGGGCGCCGCTGTTGGTGTACAGCCAGCGACAAGCAGATGGTTTGCAGCAACGTCTGGACCCAACTGGCCAACACGTCAAAGTAGAATTGGCGATGCGCTATGGCAACCCGTCAGTAGAAAGTGCGGTAGATAAACTGCGCGCGCAGGGCTGTGAACGCATCTTGGTGGTGCCGTTGTATCCACAGTATGCGGCAAGTACGACGGCCACAGCCGTAGACGCCGTAACGCGTTATGCCGCGAAAATGCGCAATCAACCCGAGCTGCGTTTTATACGCAGTTACTGTGATCATCCCGCGTATATCAAACCGTTAGCACAATCCATTACTACCTATTGGGGAGCGCAGGGTAAGCCTGAGCGTTTGCTGCTGAGCTTCCACGGTTTGCCACGTCGCTGCGCTGAAAAAGGTGATCCGTATCACCGTGAGTGCATGTTGACTACCGCCGCGTTACGCCGCGAATTAGAAACCACCGGTGTACCCGTGCATGCTGCTTTCCAAAGCCGTTTTGGAGCCGAGCGCTGGTTAGAACCCTACACCGAACCGCTGTTACGTCAGTGGGCTAAGGAAGGGGTGAAAAACGTGCATGTGGTCTGTCCGGGGTTTTTGGCGGATTGCTTAGAAACGCTGGAAGAAATCAAACTCATGTGCCGTGATGCGTTCTTAGAAGAGGGCGGGCAAGATTTCGCTTATATCCCCTGTTTGAACGATGATGCTGAGTGGGTAGATGGCTTAGCGCACTTGGTTCGCGAACACGCGGCAGGCTGGCTCGCATAAGCTAAATGTAAAAATAGCCGTGGATCTCTTGAATATGGGGTGTGTGATCCCCATATGAGAAACAGTGATGTTTTTTTGCCGTGGAGATCCATTATGTCTGCATCAACAGACCAGAACGAAAACCAGATTCCTGAAGACAACCAACCTGAAAACGAGTCCATTGATGTGGCAGCAGAATCGCTTGTCGAGTCTGGACTGGATCAGCAGTTGGAAGAAGCTCAGGCTAAAGTAGCCCAGTACTACGATCAGTTGCTGCGCGCTAAAGCCGAAATGGAAAACATTCGCCGTCGTGCGGATGACGAGGTATCGAAGGCACGTAAATTTGGGACTGAGTCCTTTGCCGAGAGCCTGTTGCCAGTACGTGATAGCTTGGAAGCTGCGCTGGCACAAGAAGAACAAACGATTGAAGCCTTCCGTGAGGGCGTAGAGACCACGCTGCGTCAGTTGGATAACGCGTTTACACGCAACCAGCTTAAAGAAGTAGCGCCGCAAGCAGGCGATAAGTTTGACCCGCATCTGCATCAAGCGATTTCTACCGTTCCCTCAGATCAAGCTGAAGGCACGGTCGCGATGGCATTGCAAAAAGGTTATGTATTAGCCGATCGCGTATTGCGTCCAGCCTTGGTGATGGTGTCTTCAGGGCAAGCACCAGCCTAAATTATTTTGTTATGGGGGCTTGAAAATGTTTAGCGAGTCCCCATCTGTAAATCATAGTAATAACTGAGCGGTATCCCCAAGATGGGTACGCTGATTTTTGCAAGGTAAATCAAAAATATGAGCAAGATTATTGGTATTGACCTTGGTACAACCAACAGTTGTGTTGCCGTAATGGACGGTGACCAGGTCAAAATTATTGAAAACGCAGAAGGTACTCGTACCACCCCTTCCATCGTTGCTTACATGCCTGATGGTGAAGTACTGGTAGGTGCACCTGCTAAGCGTCAAGCCGTGACAAACCCACAGAACACATTGTTTGCTGTGAAGCGTTTGATCGGTCGTAAATTCGACGAAAAAGCGGTACAGAAAGATATTTCGTTGATGCCTTACAAAATCGTTAAGGCAGATAACGGTGATGCATGGGTTGAAGCCCAAGGCAAAGCGTTGGCTCCTCAGCAAGTTTCTGCTGACACCCTGCGCAAAATGAAGAAAACAGCGGAAGACTACTTGGGTCATGAAGTGACCGAAGCTGTGATCACTGTGCCTGCGTACTTCAACGACAGCCAGCGTCAAGCCACTAAAGATGCCGGCCGTATCGCTGGGCTGGACGTAAAACGTATCATCAACGAACCTACTGCTGCGGCATTGGCGTTTGGTTTGGATAAGGCTTCCGATGGTGACCGTAAAATCGCTGTGTACGACTTGGGTGGCGGTACGTTTGACGTATCCATCATCGAAATCGCTGACATCGATGGTGAAAAACAGTTTGAAGTGTTGTCCACGAACGGTGACACCTTCTTGGGTGGTGAAGACTTTGACCAACGTATCATTGACTACATCATCGACGAGTTTAAGAAAGAAAGTGGCGTAGACCTGTCCAAAGATGTATTGGCACTGCAACGTCTGAAAGAGTCCGCAGAAAAAGCCAAGATCGAACTGTCGTCTACACAACAGACTGAAATCAACCTGCCGTACATCACAGCAGATGCTTCCGGTCCTAAACACTTGAACCTGAAAATCACACGCGCCAAATTGGAAGCGTTGGTTGAAGATCTGATCGAGCGTTCTATCGAACCTTGCCGCATTGCTATCAAAGATGCAGGCGTGAAAGTGTCCGAGATCGACGATGTGATCTTGGTTGGTGGTATGACACGTATGCCTAAAGTGCAAGAACGTGTGAAAGAGTTCTTTGGTCGTGATCCACGCCGTGACGTGAACCCTGACGAAGCGGTTGCCGCTGGTGCAGCAATTCAAGGTTCCGTATTGTCTGGCGATCGTTCTGACGTATTGCTGCTGGACGTTACACCGCTGTCCTTGGGTATTGAAACCCTGGGTGGTGTGATGACCAAAATGATTCAGAAGAACACCACGATTCCTACTCGTCACTCGCAAGTGTTCTCCACAGCCGATGACAACCAGCCTGCGGTAACCATTAAGGTTTTCCAAGGTGAGCGTGAAATCGCTGCGGGTAACAAAGCGTTGGGTGAGTTCAATCTGGAAGGTATTCCACCAGCACAACGTGGTATGCCACAGATCGAAGTGACTTTCGACATTGACGCAAACGGTATTTTGCACGTTTCCGCCAAAGACAAAGGCACAGGTAAAGAGAACAAAGTTACCATCAAAGCCAACTCTGGTTTGAGCGATGAAGAAGTACAGCGCATGATGCAAGACGCCGAGGCTCACGCCGAGGAAGACCGTCGTTTGGCTGAACTGGCTACTGCACGCAACAACGGTGAAGCACTGGTGCACTCCACACGTAAATCGTTGGAAGAGTACGGTGACAAACTGGAAGCTAGCGAGAAAGAAGCGATTGAAGCTGCGATCGCCGAGCTGGAAGGTGCATTGAAAGATGGCGACAAAGAAGCCATCGATGCCAAAGTCGAAGCATTGAGTACAGCATCGCAGAAACTGGGCGAGAAAATGTACGCGGATATGCAGGCTCAGGCCGCTGCACAGCAAGCAGGCGAAGACGGTGCAAAACCCGCGGATGAAAACGTGGTTGACGCTGACTTCAAAGAAGTGAAGCGCGATCAGTAATCCAGTGACTGTGCACTGAACAGGCCCGGTAGCCAACCTTATGTGTGGGCTCCGGGCATCCTTTTTTCCATGAAAAGGCTTGTAGGAGCCTGACAGTCAAAATGGCAAAACGCGATTTATACGAAATACTGGGTCTCGCCAAAAATGCGAGCCAGGATGAGATCCGCAAAGCCTATCGCAAGATGGCAATGAAGTACCACCCGGACCGAAATCCTGACAGCAAAGAGGCCGAAGAGAAGTTCAAGGAAGCGAAAGAGGCTTACGAAATTCTGAGCGATGAGCAGAAACGTGAGGCTTACGACCGCTATGGCCACGCTGGTGTGGATCCTAGTGCTGCCGGTATGGGCGGCATGGGTGGTGGCGGAGGTTTCGGTGGGTTTGGTGACCTGGGCGATATCTTCGGTGAAATCTTTGGTGGCGCCGCACGCCGTGGCCAAGGTGGCCCACAAGTCTACCGTGGTGCAGATTTACGGTACTCGTTGGAAATCAGCCTAGAGCAGGCAGCCAAAGGTTTTGACACGGAAATCCGAGTACCTAGCTGGGAAAACTGTTCGGTTTGTGATGGCTCTGGCGCGAAACCTGGCAGTGCACCTACAACGTGTGGCACATGTGGTGGCTCAGGTGCGGTACGCATGCAGCAAGGCTTCTTTAGCGTGCAGCAAACATGCCCTACATGTCATGGTTCAGGTAAAGAGATCAAAGATCCTTGTACCGCATGTCATGGTGAAGGCCGCAAACGTGTAGAGAAAACACTGCAAGTGAAGATCCCTGCCGGTATTGATGACGGCATGAGCATCCGCTCAATGGGTAACGGTGAGCCAGGTTTGAACGGTGGCCCAGCCGGTGACTTGTATGTGGAAATTCAGCTGAAACCGCATGGTATTTTCCAGCGTGACGGCGATGACCTGCACTGCAGTCTGACCATTCCATTTACCACTGCCGCATTGGGTGGTGAAGTGGAAGTGCCTACGCTAACAGGCAGAGGCGAGATCACTATTCCTGAAGGTACACAAACCGGAAAAACCTTCCGCTTGCGTGCTAAAGGGATTAAGGGTGTACGTTCTAGCTACCCCGGCGATTTGTACTGCCACATTCAGGTAGAAACACCTGTGCGCTTGAGCGAAGAGCAGAAGAAAATTCTGCGTCAATTCGAAGAGGCGCTGAAGTCCGGTGGCGACAAGCACTCTCCCAAAAGCGAGTCGTGGACAGACAAGGTGAAGAACTTCTTCTCCTAAGTGTGTCTCACACAAAAAACCGGTGACGTTTAGGCGTACACCGGTTTTTTTATGGCTACTGATAGATAGGGTGGCGATACGCTCTAGGTGATACAGGCATTGCAACTAAGTGCCTATGCCATCAGCACCGCCAACTCTTCAACGAGGCTTAGGGCTGTAACTGCAACCTATCTGCCATGCGTACCAGTTCAGCCAATGAGCCAGCCTCCATGGTGCGCATCACTTGCCCGCGACGTACTTTGACGGTGATCTCACTCACATGCAGTTGGCTGGCAATTTGTTTATTCAGCAAACCTTGTACTACCAAGCGCATGACGGATTGTTCCCCCGCAGTGAGCCTATTCCAGCGATCACGCAGCACCGTGATTTGGGCTTCTTCTTGTCGACGTTGCGTGTCTTTTTGCAGCCCTAACTGGATGGCATCCAGTAGGTCTTGGTCACGGAAAGGCTTGGTAAGGAATTCTATGGCCCCATTTTTCATAGCTTCTACACCCAGCGCGATATCGCCGTGGCCAGTGATGAAAATAGTAGGCAGTTGAATACCGTATTGGGCCATGTGCCTATGGAAGTCCATGCCGCTTTGGCCGGGCATGCGTATATCTAGAATCAAACAGCCGGGGGTGTCTTCCACGCCTTGATCCAGAAACTCTTGTACCGAGCTATAGGTGCGAGTGTGTAAACCTACCGAGGCCAGCAGGTCGTCCAGTGCGGCGCGCATGGATGGGTCATCATCAATAATGTAGACCAAGGCATTGGAGGTATCGGTGGTTTGAGTAGACATCATGAGCTGGCAACAGAGTGATTCAGGGGAAGAATAAATTGAAAACGGGCACCGCCCTCAGGACGGTGGGAGGCCCAAATACGTCCCTGATTGGCCTCCATGATGGTGCGGCTAATGGCTAGCCCTAGGCCCACACCAGTTTCCTTTTCGGTCCAGAATGCATCAAACATATGTTCTAGTGCATCGTTACTGAAGCCTTTGCCGGAGTCGGTAATCCCCACCAACAACGCACCTTGTTCATCGACTTGGGTGGTGAACTCTATTTCACGGTGAGGATTGCGCGAGTTCTGACGTATGCTTTCAATGGCGTTATTTAGCAGGTTACCCAGAACTTGCTGTAATTGTATGCGGTCGGCTAATACCTTAGGCAGGTTTTCTGCCAAGCTAAGTTTTAGCGATATATTGTGGCGATCTAATTCGTTACGCGAAAACTGCACCACTTCCACGATGGCCTGATTCATATCGAAGAGGCTGGCTTGCGGTGCTTCACCTCGGGTAAGAGCGCGTATGCGCGTGATCACATCACTGGCACGGTTGGCATCAGCGATAATGCGCTCAATGGCCAAGCGTGCTTTTTCCATATTCGGCGGTTCAAAGTTCAGCCAACGTTGGCAAGCATTACTGCTGGCGATAATCGCACCTAACGGTTGGTTCACTTCGTGAGCAATAGAGGCGGCCATCTCACCCAAACTGGTAATGCGTGATAGCTGTTGTAGCCTAGCTTGCGAGACTTCTGCCGCCGTGCGGGCTGCCATGATTTTGATGCCCAACAACGAGGTGATGCCAATCGCCACCAAACTGATGGCGGTATTTAACAGGCCTATTTCGTACTCGCCGTCGTTGGTGAGATAAAAGCTCACAATGGTTAGGGTGATGCAGGCTGCCGATAACCAGCTGACTGTACGTACACTGTATAAATTCGTGGCAGCGAGTAGTACAGCGCAATAGAACACAGCGAACGCAATCGCGTAATCCGTGACGGTATCAGCAATGAAAATTGCGGCCATTACTACCGCAATAGTAAGGCCGCCTAGAATACGGCGAAAGTTCAGGCTACCCGTCATGGTGTGTCCTTGGTGAGCAAAATGGCGTCGTTAATCTTCGTGATCCGAAACGGTACGCCAGCGTACCGATGTTACCATTGGCTCCAAACTCAGCCTACCAATGACTTGCTCTACCAATCTATCTTGCTTGTCTTCAGCACGTACCAACGCGTTGACTTCTACACGGTTGGTGTCTTCAATATCGGTGCTTTCTAACTCTTGAATGTGAATGTTTTGCCCTAGGTCTCGCAGCAGTAGGGCACGCACATGCGCCTCGGCTTCGCTGTAGCACACCAAGGTGATGCCATAGCTGTTGGTGATGTCAGTGTTGCTGATAGCTTGGCGCTCAATTAAACGTACCAGAGGGCGTAGCAAGCCGTTTACCCCAATAATAAAAAAAGCGGCAATGGTGGCGTGGAATATATAGCCTGCGCCACATAGCACACCAATGGCAGCAGAGCACCACAAGGTAGCTGCGGTATTCAGACCACGTACATTCATACCTTCTTTGAAGATAATCCCGGCACCTAGAAAACCGATACCAGACACCACTTGGGCGGCAATACGGGTAGGACTAGCTTCACCAGGAAATAGCCCTGCAAAAATCACAAAGGTGGCAGCACCTAATGCCACCAATGTGTTGGTTCGTAGTCCGGCCTGACGCTGATGCCATTGCCGCTCAAACCCTACTAGCCCGCCCAGCACTAAAGCGCCGAACAGGTTGATGGCAACAGAAGACAGATCGTGAAAATCCATAATGGTGAATCCTCCAAAACTACGAACCAACGTGGTCAATAAAATGTTTACGAAGCCTGTGTGACGCTAGCACGTTTGGATGTCTGAGTTGTGTCAGAGTGTTGTGTAGCGTTGTTGGCTGTGTCCACGGTAGCGGCTTGGGTTGCCCATGACAAGGCCAGTAATGCAAAGAGCGACACCAGATACAGGGCCACGACTGAGAAGTACAGGCGGTGTGTATGCAGTGCAGTAAAGCGGCGAGTCAGGGAGTGGTGAACACCAGAAAAAGCGATACGGAACATGGGAGCCTCCATTGTGTTGAGGTTCCCACTAGGCGTTGCTTAGTGTGGGAACCAGTGTGTAGCAAAAGGGTGAAGAGGGTGTGTCTCAACGCATAGACAACACAACGATCCCGGGTCATCATCCATAGAAACCTCCTAGAGTAAAGTTAGAACCAACGGCCAAAGCGGCGTATGTACAGCGTTTTCATGAGTTGGGCAGTCAGGCAATAACTGAATAAAATGCCCACCAACCACGGGAAATACTCCCATGGCAATGCTTCTAGCCCTAACATAGGCCCTAATGGGGAGAAGGGTAGATACAGGCCTAAGGCCATAATGCTGCCTGTCATGAGCAACACCGGTAAGGTGGCCGTACTTTGTAGGAACGGCACTTTTTGGGTGCGCAGCATATGCACGACCAGTGTTTGCGACAGTAAACCTTCAATAAACCAGCCCGACTGAAACAACGCTTGTGCCGAAGGGCTGTTTGCGGCAAAGACAAACCACAATACCGCGTAGGTAACCAAGTCAAAAACGGATGACGTAGGCCCCATGAACAACATAAACCGGCCAGTGTTGCGTGCATCCCATTTACGCGGTTTGGCTAAAAACTCTTTATCCATTTTGTCCCATGGCAACGAGAGTTGAGACAGGTCGTACAACAGGTTTTGTATCAGCAGTTGTATGGCCAGCATGGGTAAAAAGGGGATAAACGCACTGGCAATTAATACCGACAACACGTTGCCAAAGTTAGAGCTGGCTGTCATGTTTAAGTACTTGAGTATGTTGCCAAAGGTCTCTCTACCTTTGATGACGCCTTCTTCTAGTACCAATAAACTTTTTTCCAGCAAAATAATGTCGGCGGACTCTTTGGCAATGTCAGCGGCACTGTCTACCGAAATACCTACATCGGCTTCACGTAGGGCGGGAGCATCGTTAATGCCATCGCCTAAAAAACCTACGGTATGTCCGTTGGCTTGCAGGGCTTTGAGTATGCGCGACTTTTGCAGCGGTGTAAGCTTGGCAAATACGGTGCGCTCTTCTACTTTTTGGCGCAGCGCCACATCGTCTAACAAATCTATTTCACTGCCCATCAAGGCCACACCAGGGGCCAAACCTACTTCTTTACAGATGCGCCCCGTAATGATGTCGTTGTCACCGGTGAGCACTTTGACGCTAACACCGTGAGCATGTAACGCTTGCATGGCTGCGTTGGCACTGTCCTTGGGTGGGTCCAGAAAAATCAACAAACCACGTATGACCAAGCTGTGTTCGTCGCTGCTGCTGTATTGCTCACAGCGTTGCTCATTTGTAATGTCCCGTGTGGCGATGACTACCACCCTAAAACCGTCTTGGTGGTAGGCGCGGGCCATCGTCAGTAAGCTAATGCGGCGAGCATCGGTAAGCGCAATGGTTTGTTGCTCATGCACGATGTGGGTAGAGACCGCCAGCATCTCTTCAACTGCACCTTTGCAAATCAATTGGTGTGTGCCTGATGCGTTGGCAACGACTACCGATAAGCGTCTACGTACAAAATCAAAAGGCATTTCATCTACTTTTTGCCATTGTTGTAATGCGTCTAGGTGCTTAGGGGACGCCTCGGCAAAACGTAGTACGGCTTGATCAATGAGGTTAGGTACACCACTTTGGTTGGTGCTGTTTAACCAGGCCAGTTGCAGCACGGTGACATCATTCATGCCGGTGGTGCTGACGTGTTTAGCCAAGATCACTTTATCTTGGGTGAGGGTGCCGGTTTTATCGGTACACAGTACATCCATGGCCCCAAAGTTTTGAATGGCATTTAGGCGTTTGACGACTACCTTACGTTTAGCCATAGCCAAAGCACCTTTAGCCAAATTAGCACTCACAATCATGGGCAGCATTTCAGGGGTTAGCCCCACGGCTACGGCCAAGGCAAACATAAAAGCCTCTACCCAATCCCCTTTGCTCACGCCATTGATCACAAAGACCACAGGCACCATGACCAACATAAAACGTATCAATAACCAGCTCACGCTGTTCACGCCACGGTCAAAAGCAGTTTGTGAGCGAGTACCTACAATGGAATGGGCCAGTGATCCAAAATAGCTGCGATTACCCGTTGCCAGTACGACAGCGGTGGCAGTACCGCTCACGACGTTTGTACCCATAAAACCTATAGTGGGTGTGTCTACAAGGTTGTTCGCATCTGCAGCAAAAGGCTGTGGGGTGTGCTTCTTTTCTACGGGTATGGATTCACCTGTCAGCATGGCTTGGCTGACAAACAAATCGCGTGACTCTACTAGCCGAACATCGGCAGGAATCATGTCGCCAGCACGCAAGCTAATCAAGTCACCTTCTACCAATTGCTCTATAGGCAGTTCTTGTGTGTGCGGCCGTGCTTGTACCGCACTACGACGGGTCACTGTGGCGGTGGTGCGCACCATCGCTTTTAGCGCTGCCGCAGCGCGGGTAGAACGGTATTCCTGAATAAACCGCATGACGGCACTGGCAAGCACCATGGTCAAAATAATGATCATGCTGGCAGGCGCAGCAGCGTGTCCAGCTTGCCAGGGCAACCAAATATCCGTGATGGCACTAATGCCCGCTAGCACCAGCAGCACCACAATAAATGGATTTTTAAAGGTACTCAAAAACTGTAGCAGCGCCGAGGGTGTTTGCTCGTGCGCGATGATATTCAAACCGTCTCGTTGCTGACGCTGCACCACATCAGACAGCAATAAACCGTGAGGGTGTGCGCCTATATTTTTCAACGTGCTGTGCAAGGTCTGGTGGGCTTCACTTTGCGCGCGCAAGGTACGTGTTTGGGCAGCCGGTTTGGGCGTGACACGTGCGAGAGCAGAAGCAAAGAAAGTCATGGGTGAGACCTCTGCCATGACACAACAGGCAGCGGCTCATCAGCGCCGTGTGTTTAGCTCGGCAGGGGGAACCGCATGGCGTTGTGTTTGCCATGGTTATGTAAACAATAGGATGAATGCGTTGTAGGTGGCTTCATGCCTGATTCAGCGAAGAAATAGACAAAAAGTATTATGCGATGCCTAGCGCGCGTAAACCAGACTACGTGTGTATGCACTGATCAAACTAAGAGGTGGTGTGGCTATACCTTGGTATAGCGAGGCTGTGGTGGGCTAGCCATGATGCACATGATGGCGTTCTCTTTTTTATTTACATGCATTGCGTATGTATATAAGATTTATACATACGATGTGTATGTTAATGCTAGTAAGAACTGGCGAATCAGGAGAATGTCGGTGTACGCACAGTACAAAACACTACTTAATAGCCCCGAGGTCAGGGCGTTTGTATGGGCCGGGTTAGTCGCTCGATTAGCCTTACCTATGATGGGTATAGGCATCATTACGTTAGTGGTGCAGTGGCGAGAGAGTTATGCATTGGCAGGGGCTGTCTCGGCAACCTTTGTACTGACCTATGCCGTGCTGTCGCCACAGACGTCGCGCTGGGTAGACAGAAAAGGGCAAGGCTATGTATTGCCTCGTATCACAGCGCTATGTGTGAGTGGCGGGGGAGTGCTGGTGGCGGGTACATGGTGGCCGCTGCACGATAGCGTGTTGTTTGTGGGGGCTGCTCTGCTGGGCTTTATGCCTAGCGTGTCTGCCTTAATACGAGCGAGATGGACGGCACGCTTGGTCGGTCAGCCATCTTTGCAAACGGCTTATTCATTGGAAACGGTAGTCGATGAGTTGAGCTTTATTGTGGGGCCACCACTGTCCGTAGGGCTCAGTGTTTTAGCATTTGCACAAGCGGGTGTGTTATTGGCGTTGTTGATGCTGACAGTGGGTGCCATGGCCTTGATGCGGCAGAAAGCCACAGAACCTACGGTAGTTGCGGCAGATATTGCAGCGGGACACTCCGTATTATTTTCTGCACCAACAGTACCGTTATTAACGCTGTTGATGGTGGCAATGGGCGTGATGGTGGGGGCAGTGGATATATTGAGTGTGGCCTTTGCTGAGCAACAAGGTCAACCTGCCGCAGCTAGTGTGGTGTTGTCTGCCTATGCGGTGGGTTCGTGTGTCGCGGGTTTGGTGTTTGGCGCGCGATCATTCACTACCCCTTTGCCTACATTGTTAGCGTGGGGAGGTATAGCCATTGCTGCCAGTACACTGCCGTTTTTATGGGTAAACAGTGTGTTGGGCTTAAGCGTGGCGGTGTTAATCGCAGGGGTGTGTTTTGCCCCCACCATGATCGTAGCGATGTCGCTGGTGGAACGTAGCTTAGCTGCCTCGCATATTACAGAAGGCATGACTTGGTTATTGGCGGGATTAAATAGCGGTGTGGCACTAGGGGCCAGTTGGTCGGGGCGTTTGGTGGATGACGCAGGGGCCAGCGCAGGCATGGCAGTATTGTGGTGGGCGGGGGCGGCAGTGTTGATGATGGCAGTGATAGGAACAGTACAACTGCGTAAGCAGCCTCGTCTTCCTAGTTCTGCTTGCTAAAAAAATGCCCCCAGTCTACAGCGTTGCAAACTGGGGGCATGGATAGCACATCATCATTATGGGTTGCTAGCGACCTGAGCCTCTGCTTGCGCACTGGCTTCTATTGCATCCACCGCAGGGGCGGCGCTAGGCGTGACGGCAGCCTGCTCTGTTGTGGTAGCTTGGCTTGCAGTAGGCTCTACAGCGGGATCTACAGCGTCAGCAGTCAATGCTTCGCCAGCGTTGCTCTGAACTGGCTCGGCGCTGCTTGCTACCAGTTCTTCGTTAGTAGCTAGCGCCTCGGTGCTGGCCACCGCTGGTTCTTCACGGCTTGCAACTGGCGACTCATTGGCTGTTGCAGTGTCAGCAGCGCTTGTTTGCACGTCGCTAGCAGTGGGTACTGCATCATTGCTTGCCTGAGGCTCATTGACGGTAGTGGATTCTGCTTTCTCCGTCATTGGGGCCTCACCTTCGACGGTAGGCTCTGCACTACTTGCTACATGAGCATCACTTGTTGCTTCTGGTTCAGCCATGCTGGTTGTTGGTGAGTCGCTAGCAGCCGGTACGGCATCGTTGGCTGCTTGTGGTTCACTGACGGTAGCGGCCTCAGCATCACTCTGGGGTGCTGCCTCAGCAGCTGGTTGGGGCTGATCGTCAGGGGCTTTAGCGGGAGCCTTAGTGGCAGGAGTACCGTCACCCGTCGCTTGCTGCTTGTTTTGGTCAGCAGCAATAGCAATGCTGAGTGCGTTAGGATCCAGATACTTTCTCAGCGTGTCATTCACCTGTTTAGCATCCAGTTTTTTTAGCGACTCATCTATCTCAGCTGACCATGCAAAACTGCGGTTTTGATCTAAATATCTAGACCATGTGTTAGCCAAGATAGCATCGCGGCTGCGTGATAGCTCACGGTATTTCAGCATCGCTTCTACCGCTTGTTTTACCTCGTCTTCGGTAAAACCATCTTGCAGTACTTTTTGGATTTCTTCCTGAATAGCTGTGGCGACTTTGCCAGAGTTTTCAGGCGCGTGTATAGCGTAGAAGATCCAGTTAGCATTAGGCTCATAGGACGATGTGTTTAGCATGCTGCGCACATCGTAAGACAAGCCGTCTTGCACACGTACTCGGTTCCATAATCTAGAAGTCTCTGACTGCCCTAGCATGTAATTGGCAAGGTACAGGGCAGGGAAGTCTGCATCGGTATCTTGCAATGGCATGTTTTGTTTGGCCATATAGAAAGCGTTGGCCTTGTCAGGGGTATTGATCAAGAACTCTTTGGCTTCTACCTCGTGGAACGGTGTTTCTGGACGGCTATAAGCAGGGGCAGCTTTCCATTGATTCAAGCCTTCTACCAGCACTTGCTGCACGGTTTCAGGGTTGAAACTACCTGCCGCACTGAAGCGTATGCTGCCAGTACCGTAGAACTGTTCATAGAATGACAACACGTCTTGGTGTGTGAGGGCTTTGGTCTCTTCTAGGCTTTCTGCCAGCGTTGGCACATAGCGGATATCGTCTTTAGGCCAGATGTTTTCATGTTGAGCCAAGGCTTGAGCGGCCAGTTCGGTAGGCTCAGTCATGGCATTTTGGTAAGCCGTGATTAATTGAGTTTTGTATTTCTCTAACTCATCGGCAGGCAAGCTGGCGCTACGCAATACTTCCAAGACCAGTTTGACGACCGCAGGCAGGTTCTCGCCCAGCGTAGAAATGCTGATGTTGATGCCGGTACTTTGACCACTAAAGCTGACATCGGCTTGCAGCTCAGTGAAACGATCGGCAATTTCTTGGCGGCTACGTTGTTGTGTGCCGTAACTGAGCAAGCTTGCAACGGTAGAGCCAATGGCGCGTTTGCCTTTCAGGCTTTCGGCATCGCCAAACTGCATGCTCAACACAGCCTCTACACGATTACCACGAGTGGCTTTAGGTAATAGCGCCAATTGTACGGTGCCTAGACCTTCGTCCAGCGTCAGTACAGGGCGTTGAGTTTGCGCATCGATATTGGCAGGTGATACGTCAAAGCTGGCTGTTTCTTGTACCAGTTCCTTACCTTTGTAGTCGCTCACTAGCGACTCAATATCTATCACATCTGCTGTAGGGGCACGTTTCGGTTCTTCAGTAGGAATGTATTGGCCGTTAGTGCGGTTGTCCTCAACGAACCAGCGCTCTACTGCCGTTTGCACATCCTCTGTTTTCAGTTGCTCTACGCGATCACGGCTAATGAAGAACAATCTCCAATCACCAATAGCAGCGCTTTCGGATAGTGCAGAGGCCAATTGGGCAGGGTCAGCGTAGACGCTAGACCAGCCGTTTAGCCATTGGTTACGGATACGGTTTACTTCTTCGTCAGTAAACGGTTGCTCATGCACGTTGGTGACGGTTTGATCCAAGACTTGCAGGGCTTGCTCTTGGTTCATTTCGGCCTGTAGTTCAGCCGCAAAGAGGGCGTAGCCAGGGTCGTGCATACCCGCAGCATAACCAAACACGCTAGTAGCCAAATTTTGGTCCACCAGCGCTTTGTACAAACGGCCTGATGGCGTGTCACCTAAAATGCCTACGCCTATGCTGATGGGAATATATTCGGGGCTAGTCTCGGCAGGGATGTGGTACAGCGCTGCCACAATAGGTGATCCGCCTTGGCGACGCAAGGACACAGAGCGTGTGCCATCTTGCACAGGTTCTATCGTGTATTCAGGCGGCAGTTGGCGAGTGGGCTTAGGAATAGTTCCAAAGCTTTCGGCAATTTGTGCCAGAGTCTGATCGGCATCAAATTTACCGCTCACGATCAGGATAGCGTTATCCGGCTGATAGTACTCTTTGTAAAAGGCTTTAAGCTGGGCGATGTCTACATTTTCTACGTCAGAGCGGGCTCCAATGGTGGACTTGCCGTAGTTATGCCATTGAAAGGCAGCGGCTTGCATTTGCTGCATCAGAATACGGAATGGGCTGTTTTCGCCGCGTTCCATTTCATTACGCACCACCGTCATTTCGGCATCCAGATCACTTCTGGAAATGGTGGCATTCACCATCACATCGGCTTGCCAGTCTAAATACCATTTCAAGGTATCGTCATTAGCGGCGAAGCTCGCGTAATAGTTGGTTCTATCACCCGAGGTCGTTCCGTTGGCGGCCAAACCGCGCTTAGAGAATTCCGCTAATGCATTCGGTAGTGTAGGCGTACCGCGGAACAGCATGTGTTCCAACAAATGGGCCATCCCAGTTTGACCATAGTTTTCTTGGCGAGAGCCTACCAAGTAGGTCATGTTGACCGTGATGTTAGGTCTGGATGTGTCGGCAGCCAATAGTACGCGTAGACCATTTTCTAATCGGTACTCAGTAACGCCTTCTACACTGGCTCCTTGAACTACACCTTCTGGTAGGGCATAAACGCTGACTGGCATCAGGCTAAACAGCGCTAGCCCAAGTCCGGCAGTTATGCGTGAAACTCGGATGGACAGCATGTGTGAATTCCCTTGTTGAACATGAATGGCAACAGAATGCTCGTGTAAGCTAAGGCCTCTACTGTACAGGGAGATATCGGAATGCGAAACAGTCGTAATCGTGAGAAAACGCAACCAAAAGCCCTGTAGCGTGTAGGGCAGCGGGGGTTGGACGGTATTCTAAGATGTTAGCGAACGTTAATCTTATCGGGCGAGGTTTTGCATGGCGCTTTCTAAACCTTGCAGGCTGAGGTCATACATACGACCTCCCATCAATTTCTGAATAGTCAGTATGGATTGATGGTACGACCAATAACGTTGCGGTTCAGGGTTTAGCCACGCGGCATGAGGCCACTGTGCGAGTAAGCGCTGTATCCAGACTGCGCCACTTTCGTCGTTGTAGTGTTCTACGCTGCCACCCGGCATCATGATTTCATACGGGCTCATGGTGGCATCACCGACAAAAATCAGGGTCCAGTCATCACCATAGCGATGCAGTATATCCATAGTAGGAATACGCTCTTGGTGGCGACGATGGTTCTGTGTCCACAGCCCTTCATAGGGGCAGTTATGGAAGTAGTAAGGATGCAGGTGTTTGAACTCACTGCGAGCCGCAGAAAATAATTCTTGCACAAGGGCGATGTGGTCATCCATGCTGCCGCCCACGTCTAATAGCATCAACACCTTGACGGCATTATGCCGCTCGGCCCGCATTTGAATATCCAGCAGGCCGGCATTGTGCGCCGTCTGGCGTATGGTGTTTTCTAGGTCTAGCTCGTTTTGTTGGCCGTCACGGGCAAACCTACGTAAGCGGCGTAGCGCCATCTTAAAGTTACGTGTCCCTAACTCTTGTTGGTCATCGTAATCTTTGAACTCACGTTGCTCCCAGACTTTAACGGCGGTTCTATGACCAGCCGATGGGCCTCCTACGCGTATGCCTTCAGGGTGATAGCCACCATGCCCAAAGGGTGAACTGCCGCCTGTGCCAATCCATTTGTTGCCACCAGCGTGTCGTTCGGTTTGCTCTGCTAGACGTTCCTTAAACAGCTCCATTAGCTTGTCCCAGCCGTGCTTTTGTATCGCTGCACGATCTTCGGCACTAAGGTGACGTTCGAAGTTTTTAATCAGCCAGTCTAGCGGGATTTGGCTGGCATCAGGGTCAGCCTCTAGCTTCATCTGGTGCTGTTCGTAAAACTGTGCGAAAGCCCTGTCGTATTTGTCGTAGAGGCTTTCGTCTTTAATCAGAATCAGCCGTGCCAAGCGGTAAAAGTCTTCCACACGAGTGGGCATGACCGGTTGGCGCAACGCATCCAACAACGTTAAGTATTCACTTAAGGATACCGGCAGTTGGTGGGCGCGCAGATGATAAAAGAAGTCGATGAACATGGCAGCAGCTAAAGCCTACACGGTGATCTTAGGATCGCAGCAGTCGCCCTAAGCGATTCAGCAAAGTGAGGTCTTGTTCGTTTTTCAACAAGGCGCCTGCCATCATCACGGCATTTTGGCCGGGCTGCTGGGCAGCGGCTTGCAGTTGTTCAGGGGTAATGCCTTCGTGCAGCAGCAGGTTGATCCAATCCAGAAACTCCGAGGTAGAGGGTTTCTTTTTTAGACCGGGCGTGTCGCGCAAGGCAAAGAACACATCCATCGCTTGATTCAGCAGTTCGCTTTTTAACTGTGGAAAGTGCAACTGCACAATTTGCTGCAAGGTGTCGCGATCAGGGAAGCGAATGTAGTGGAAGAAACAGCGGCGCAAGAAGGCGTCTGGTAGTTCTTTCTCGTTATTTGAGGTGATGATGATCAGAGGGCGATGGCGTGCTGTGACGGTTTGCTGTGTTTCATACACATGAAAACTCATCTGATCCAGTTCACGCAATAGATCGTTAGGGAACTCGATGTCTGCTTTGTCTATTTCATCAATCAGCACTACCGTGGGCACATCACTTTCAAAAGCTTGCCACAGCACGCCTTTCACAATGTAGTGGGCAATGTCGTGCACACGAGGGTCGCCCAATTGCGAATCACGCAAACGCGATACCGCATCGTATTCGTACAAGCCTTGTTGTGCTTTGGTGGACGACTTAATGTGCCATTGCAGTAGGGGGCGTCCTAAGGATTTGGCCACCTCTTCTGCCAAGTGCGTTTTACCGGTGCCTGGCTCGCCTTTAATCAGCAAAGGTCGTTGCAGCGCTAATGCGGCATTCACCGCCATGCTGAGGTCGTCGGTAGCAATATACTGATCGGTACTGGAAAAGCGGGCAGAAGTATCAGAAGCAGACATGGCAAACAAGAAAAAGGTTAGCGGGTGCTGTAACGGTTAATCAACTCAATATAGCGCTCGTTATCAAGCGGCTTATTCAGGCGTTGAGCCTCCCAGATGATTTCACCTAGGGCATCCATAATGCAATGCACCGCCTCATGCGGGCTACGTTGCTGCAACAGGCGATTGTAAGCGGCTTTGATGCCAGGAGGCTGATCAATGGATAATTGCTCGTGGATGGCCAAGTGCATGGATAGGTGTAGGAAAGGGTTGGTTTGCCCTTCTTCTACGGTGAAATCCGCTTGTAGCGCATCGGGGTTACGCAGCAGATCGTGGTATTCGGGATGCTCACGTACCCAGTCCACCGCAATGGCTTCGATGGGAGTGAGTACTCCGTTGTTTTGGTCTTTATTCCAGGCCTCGACAAAAAACTGTCGTACCTGTTCGCGGCTAGGGTTGAACATGCGTATCTAGTCTCTGTGCAGTATCGTATCTGGTATTATTTTACGCCATGAATTTTGTATTATTGCCCGGCTTTGGTCTGGGGGCTTTTCCACTACAACGGTTGCATAGCGGTTTGCAGGCAAAGGGGCACAGTGTCACCCTTGTAGATCTGCCGCAAGACCCGTCGTGGGAGTCCTATCTTTCTACATTACCCACACCGCAAACACCGAGTGTAGTGGTGGGATGGTCGTTGGGTGGTCAAGTGGCTACCTTGTTAGCGCAAAAATGGGACTGTGCCTTGGTAACGCTGGCATCCAATCCACGTTTTTGTACTACTGACGACTGGCCATGTGCAATGCCTGTTGAGGAATTTCGTGCCTTTGAGCAGCGCTATATTACGCAACCTGATAAATCACGCCTGCGCTTTGCCGCGTTGGTGTGTCAGGGGGACGCTCAGGCTAAAGCGTATCTGGGACAACTACGAAACAGCTTTGAACATAGCGTAGATGTGGTCGCTAGCACCCAGCAGTTGCGTTTGCTGGCTGAATTGGACACGCGCTCGGTACTGGCATCATTATCGGTTCCTCAGTATCATTTTTTTGCAGGGCAGGATGCGTTAGTTCCTGCTGGCGTTGCGCAGCGCTTAGCGTTACCGGCTGCGTCATCACAGGTATTCCAATGGGCGGATGCCAGTCACTTTTTGCCTTACACACATGCGCCACAACTAGTAGAGGCGTTGTGTGAGCTATTCCCCGGAGAGTAGACAGTGAGTCACCACACTATGAATGCAGATGCTTTTGATAGAGAGCATCTGTGGCACCCCTACACCTCAGCCGTGAATCCGTTACCGGTGTACAAGGTCAGTCACGCGCAGGGTTCAACCATTGTGTTGGACGATGGTACGACCTTAATTGATGGTATGTCGTCATGGTGGTGTGCCATTCATGGCTATAACCATCCCGTATTGAATCAAGCCGCCAGCAATCAATTGCAGAAAATGTCGCATGTGATGTTTGGCGGTTTTACCCATGATCCTGCGATTGAACTCGGTAAGCTTTTACTGCAAATAGCACCACCTTCCATGGACCGGATTTTTTATGCCGATTCCGGTTCTGTAGCAGTAGAGGTCGCCTTAAAAATGGCGGTGCAGTATTGGGCGGTACAGGGTAAAACACACAAGCAAAATATTGCCACCATACGGCAGGGGTATCACGGCGACACGTGGAATGCGATGTCGGTGTGTGATCCCGTAACCGGTATGCACCAGATTTTTGGGTCTAGCCTACCCACACGCTTATTTGTGTCAGCCCCAGAAAGTGGCTTCTACGATGAGTGGAATGACGCAGACATTCACGAGTTGGAGCAGCTGTTTGCCACTAATCATCATGAGATGGCGGCCTTCATCATAGAGCCTATTATGCAAGGCGCGGGCGGCATGCGTTTTTATCATCCTCAGTATTTGGTAGAGCTGAAACGTTTGTGTGAACAGTATGGTGTGTTGCTGATTTTTGATGAAATAGCGACGGGCTTTGGTCGCACCGGGAAAATGTTTGCCTGGGAGCACGCCAATGTGCAGCCAGACATCATGTGCATTGGTAAAGGCTTAACAGGCGGCTACATGACCTTATCGGCGGTACTGGCCACCGCTAAGGTAGCCGAAGTATTGTCCAGTGGCTCGCCTGGTGTGTTTATGCATGGCCCTACCTTTATGGGCAATCCATTAGCCTGTGCGGTGGCGCGTAGTTCTACCCAGTTGCTGCTATCGCAAGATTGGCAAGGCACAGTGCAGCATATTGAAGCTCAACTGAATGAGCAGCTAGCACCCGCTACATCGTGGTCATGGGTACGCGATGTGCGCGTATTGGGCACGATAGGCGTGATTGAGATGCAAGAGCCTGTAGACATGGGCGCTTTGCAAAAAGAGTTTGTAAAACGTGGCATCTGGGTACGGCCCTTTGGACGTTTGGTGTATATCATGCCGCCCTATGTGATTAGCGATGATGAGTTGCGCACGCTCACGACCGAGCTGTTGGCCGTGGTAGAGCAAATAGGGGTGGGGCAATGAGCTGGCAGCAGTACTTTGTAGAGGCACAAGAAAAACAGCGTCAGCAAGGCACGTTACGTCAGTTAAATAGCTTTGAGCATCACGATACTCAACTGCGTATACACGGGCAGCAGTGGTGCAACTTAGCGTCTAACGACTATTTGGGATTAGCGTCCGATCACAGCTTAAAGCAGCAGTTTTATGCGCAGCTTAATGAGGTGGATTCTGCCTTGTCGGCATCGTCCTCGCGTTTGCTCACAGGCTCATTCTCTACCCATGCCGCATTAGAGCAGACCTTAGCCACGGTGTTTGGGCGTGAAGCCGCGTTGGTGTTTGGTAGTGGATATCACATGAACGTGGGGATATTGTCGGCTATCACCGACAAACAAACCCTGGTGTTAGCCGACAAGCTGGTACATGCCAGCATGATTGATGGTTTACGCCTAAGCCCCGCCAAGTTGCTGCGCTATAAACATAACGATTTACAGCATCTAGAACAGTTGCTAGAGGCTCATCACAACGACTACGCCCGCGTGTTGATCGTGACAGAAAGCATTTTCAGCATGGATGGTGATCTTGCCGATTTGCCTGCACTGGTACAGCTTAAGCAACGTTACCCACAGGTGGCGTTGTATGTGGATGAAGCGCATGCAGTAGGGGTACGTGGTGAAACAGGATTAGGTTGTGCCGAAGAGCAGCAGTGTGTGCAAGAAATTGATTTCCTCGTAGGTACGTTTGGTAAAGCGCTGCACTCGGTAGGTGGTTATGTATTGTGTTCGCAGGTAGTGCGTGACTTCCTCATTAACCACATGCGCACCTTTATTTTTAGTACGGCGTTGCCACCCTTGAACATGGCGTGGACGCACTTTGTGCTGCAGCGTATGGCATCACTGCAAGACAGACGCGACAGATTGAATCACCTGACTTTACGTCTACGTGAGCGCGTAGCGCAGCAGTACGATCAGCACTTATCCGCCTCGCATATTGTGCCGGTGGTGTTGGGCAGTAATGAGGCAGCGTTAGAAAAAGCCCGCCAGTTGCAAGCGCAAGGTTTATGGGTGATGGCCGTACGTCCTCCTACTGTACCGGTGAATCAAGCACGGCTACGCATTTCACTGACTGCCGATGTACCCGAAGCAGACTTTGAGCGGCTGCTAGCATGCCTGTAATGGATAAAGCCCTAGTACGGCAGCGCTTTAGAAAAGCGGGGGCGCAGTACACGCAGCAAGCACAGGTACAGCAGCAGATGGCTAAACAATTGTGGCAGTACGCTGAACAGTTCGTGCCGGCGCCACAGCGTGTACTGGAAATAGGCTGCGGCCAAGGTGGGTTCACACAGTATTTACGTGGTTGGCCGCCGTTGCAGCACGTAGTATTGAATGATTTATATCTGCCGCGCGAGGCATTACAGGCGTTGTTACCGAATGACGTAGAGGTGCACTATGCCGAGGGCGATATAGAAACCTTAGCGCTGCCCTCAGGTATAGATGCGGTAGTGTCTGCGGCCTCTATGCAGTGGTTGGTGGATGTGCCTCGCCTGTTGCAGCGTTTGCATGCGAGTTTGAACGTTGGCGGCCATGTGGTGCTGTCTACCTTTGGGCCAGAGCAGTATCACGAAATACGCCAACTTACCGGACAAGGTTTGCAGTATTACAGTGTGCCGGACTGGCAGCGTTTATTGTCTGCTGGCTTTGAGGTGCTGTTGGTGCAGCAAGCGCAGCAGCGCTTGTGGTTTGATTCGCCGTGGGATGTACTCAAACATTTGCAGCATACCGGCGTAACCGGAGCAGGGCAGTGGCAGTGGAACAAAGCGCGCTTGCGGACATTTACGGCGCAGTATGTGCAGCAGTATGGTCGTAGCGAAAGCGATGATGTGGTGTCGCTCACCTATCACCCCATTTATTTGATTGCCAGGAAAAAACATGGCTAAGACTTATTTTGTAGGCGGTATAGATACCAACATTGGTAAAACCGTCACCACCGGCTTTATCGCTGGCCAATGGCGGCGCGAAGGGCACAACGTCATTACCCAAAAACTGGTGCAAACAGGTAATCCGCATATCTCTGAAGATATTGTGCAGCATCGTAGCTTGATGGGCATGGGCTTAATCGAAGACGATTACCAAGGCTGGACCATGCCGCAGGTGTTTTCGTATCCGGCATCCCCGCACTTGGCGGCAAGGTTGGATGGCAAAACAGTAGATTTGGATGCGATTGCGAATGCTACCCAGTATTTGGAGCAGCGCTACGACCGTGTGTTGGTAGAAGGCGCAGGTGGCTTGTTAGTGCCGCTTACGGACGATGTGCTGACACTGGACTACGTACAGCAAAAACAGTGGCCTATTATTCTGGTGACTACCGGGCGTTTGGGCAGCATTAGCCATACCTTATTGAGCTTGCAAGCGATTGCGCAGCGTCAGTTGAAGGTAGAGGCGCTGGCCTATAACCATATCCATGACCACGAAGATGAACGTATCGCCCAAGACACGCTGCAGTACTTACGAAACTACGTACAGCACCACCACCCTGAGGCCCAATTTCTTGAGGTTCCAGTGGTGGAGTTGTAGTGCTGTCCACTACAATGGCAGAGAGAATTTGATCCAAAATCATGTCTTTTTCATGTTTGGGTCAGATTTGGGCTAAACTCTTATATAAGACTGGGGCGAGACGACCATCGGGTTTTTCACATTCGCCTGTTTTCTACTTTGGAGCACTCATGTCCTATCAGCACATCAAGGTCCCCTCAGAGGGACAGAAAATCACGGTTAATGCCGACTTTTCTCTCAACGTACCAGATCAGCCAATTATCCCTTTTATCGAAGGTGATGGTACTGGTGTAGATATTTCGCCCGTCATGATCAAGGTTGTGGATGCAGCCGTTGCTAAAGCATACGGTGGCAAACGCAAAATCCATTGGATGGAAGTGTACGCTGGTGAGAAATCCACACGCGTGTACGGTCCTGATGTTTGGCTGCCAGAAGAAACCATGGAAGCCGTTAAAGACTACGTTGTTTCCATCAAAGGTCCTCTGACTACACCTGTTGGCGGCGGTATCCGTTCGTTGAACGTAGCACTGCGTCAGCAATTGGATCTGTACGTTTGTTTGCGCCCAGTACGCTACTTCACTGGCGTGCCTTCACCTGTGCGTGAACCAGAAAAAACCAACATGGTTATCTTCCGTGAGAACTCCGAAGATATCTACGCTGGTATCGAATTCGAAGCTGAATCCGCTAACGCCAAAAAACTGATTGCATTCTTGCAAAACGAATTGGGCGTGAACAAAATCCGTTTCCCTAATACTTCTGGTATTGGTGTGAAACCTGTGTCCAAAGAAGGTACACAGCGTTTGGTTCGCAAAGCAATTCAGTACGCTATCGACAACGATCGCTCCTCTGTGACTATCGTTCACAAAGGCAACATCATGAAGTTCACCGAAGGTGGCTTCCGTGACTGGGCTTACGAATTGGCTCGTACCGAGTTCGGCGCTGAGTTGATCGACGGTGGTCCATGGTGCAAATTCAAGAATCCTAAAACAGGTAAAGAAATCACTGTTAAGGATTCCATCGCTGATGCATTCTTGCAGCAAATCTTGCTGCGTCCTGCCGAGTACGATGTTATTGCTACATTGAACTTGAACGGTGACTACGTTTCTGACGCGTTGGCAGCTCAAGTGGGTGGTATTGGTATTGCCCCAGGCGCTAACTTGTCTGACTCCGTTGCAATGTTTGAAGCAACCCACGGTACAGCACCTAAATACGCTGGCAAAGATTACGTGAACCCAGGTTCCTTGATCTTGTCCGCAGAAATGATGCTGCGTCACATGGGCTGGACAGAAGCTGCTGACCTGATTATTTCCAGCATGGAAAAATCCATCAACTCCAAAAAAGTGACTTACGACTTTGCTCGTTTGATGGAAGGCGCAACACAAGTTTCTTGCTCAGGCTTCGGCGAAGTGATGATCGAGAAAATGTAAGTCTGTTTGATTCCCTACATAGGGAGTCAGCACAGAGAAAACCGGCACGCTGAGCGTGCCGGTTTTTTTATGGGCGTTGACGAGGCTCTTAGAATGACACCATCTCAGCGGGATTAATCAGGCTTTGCACGGTTAATGCGCCTTTCACCAAAGGAATCGCCACAGGTCCTATGTAGTCATTGAAGGGGATTTCATCATGGGGGATGCGTGTCAGCATAACGAAGTCATCATTACGACCTGTGATGTCATCACTAATGGATTTGCCGATGCGAACGGTTTGCGCAACACCGTGACCGCTCCAACCATGCACGGCATAGACAGGGGCTTTAGCATCACTTTTACGGCTGTCTACAGCACCATTGAGGGTGATGTCACTAATGCCACCCCATGAGTATTCCAGTTCGGGCTTTTCCCATTGTGGGAATACGGTTTGAATACGCTCTAACAAATAATTGTTCACGTCGCGGGGTGACCATGAGTTACCGGTGCCTTGACCACCAAATAGCAGGCGGTTGTTACGTACGGCACGGTAGTAGTCAATTTGCAGTTGCGTGTCGTATACCGGCAGATCACCCGGTAGCAATTGGCTGATGTCCATAGGCAGGCTAGGTGTCACTGCTACGTAAGTGTAGAAAGGAATGGTGGTACCGCCTTTTTCCAAGAACTGTGGGGCAGCGTAGTGCACGCCCAGTACAACGGCTTTACGTGCTTTGACTACACCCTGTTCTGTGACCACACGTGTTCCGTCTGCTTCTTCGATGATTTCTGTGACTGCACTATTTTCGTGAATTTTGCCGCCATTTTGTACGAGGCCATATACCATGCCACGCAAGAGGGCGAGGGGCTGCACTTGGCCGCCAATAGTGTCTAGAGCAGCACCATGGTAAATGTCGGATTGCACATACTCTTTAAGCTCTTGCGGGCCCATGATCTTGACCGCTCTATCACCTAATCCACGCCTAGCATCTGCACTAGAAACTAAGGCACCCATATGACCTGGGTGTACGGCAGCGGTGAGGTGTTCGCGTTTACGATCGCAGTTAAAGCCATAACGATCTGACAACTCATCAATTAAGTTCATGGCTTCTATGGAAGCGAAACGCCACAAACGTTGGGCTTCGTCTGGTGGCAGGTTTTCCATCATGGTTTCGGCTTCCCAACGCGCTAGACCAGGGGTGAGTTGACCACCATTACGCCCCGAAGCCCCTGAGCCCACATTATGTTTTTCCAGTAGAACAACGTCCAGGCCTGCTTGCGAGAGGTGTAAAGCCGTAGAAGCACCGAGTAGTCCACCGCCAATAACCACTACGTCACATACCTGATCACCTTGTAGCGCAGGGAAACTGTCCCATGCGGGTAGAGTAGCTTCGTAGTAATTGGCAGGCATTGAGTCATTGGTGGTGGCATCTCGGTGCCAAGTCCAGATGCGGGAGTCTAATCCCAACTTACTGGGGACTGCTTTTGCATCAGGCAATAAGACAGGTTTGGGTAGTGTTGTGGCAGCGCTTTGTGCTGTTGTAGTGCTATCAGATTGAGCACGTAGGGTAGGGGAAAGTGTACTAAACAGGCCTGCACCGGACAGGGCGGCACTCTTACGTATAAAGTCTCGTCGGTTGACTGTCATGTTGGTCTCACAAAAAATAATAGGAAATAGGAGGTAGTACGCTTTATTGCGAGGCTGGACCGTAGCGGTTTTGATCGGTAGAGCCTTTGAGTAAGGCAAACGCTAGCAGCACGAGCTGACCAATAACTGGCAACAGATTGAGCCATGCCCACCAACCTGCGTGGTTGGCATCATGTAATCGGCGTACCTGCAGAGCGAGTACCGGTAGCAAGGTAGCCAGTGCGTAGAGGGTAGTAATCCACCCAAAACCTATTTCTGGGTTGGCGAGAGCAAAGTGACGCTCTAAGAAAGACAAGGCCAGAAGAATAATTAACTGTATGAGTAGAAACAGCCAATAACCTTTACGAGAGGTGCGGCCTTGGAATGTCGCATAGTGCAGCAAGGCTTGTAAGTAAGCATGCATGATGGATAGTGCTCCTAGATGAATGGGTAAAGCTGTTGGTGGTGCACCGTATTTGGTGCTGATTGTCATTCGTATTGCCAAATAAATATATCATATGGTTTTATATGTTTTGATGGTTCAGGTATAAACCCTAGGGATAAAAAAACCGCCATGCAAAAGCATGGCGGTAGAGTGGCAAGTCGTAGAACTTTAGCGTTACTCTTTGTCTGCCCCGCGATAGCGTTTGTATGGCAGTACGTTCCACGTGCGAGTTTCCAGTCGTTCACGGCAAATGACAGAAGGAATATCCCCCAGCAGATTACGTGCGGATTCCAGCTCGCGCTCTACTTCCTTCTTGTCTTGGTACATGAACTCGTCGGATGCCTCGTCTGGGGCTTGTTCCAGTTTCTCTTCCAAGTCACTGATAATGCGTTCTTGTTGGAAGCGCAGTGCTTGGCGAGCGTCTTCGACCCACGATGGCTGCATACTACGGTTGTGATCCACTACCGCGGTGTATTCGGTGTATACGCCAGTGTAGACATCGCCTGCATGGTGACGAGCATCGTGGCTGGCAATTTCCAAGTCACGTACTGTCAGTGTTGCTGGATCCAGAGGTTCTTTACGCAGCATACCGCCCAAACGGGTGTACTTGGTGTAGTACGGGAACATTCCCTGAATCACTTTGCTCACTGGTTGAATGGCTTCGCCATCCTCGCCCAACCCTTTAGGTTGAACACCCTGCATTGCAGACAATACCGACTCAGGACGGCAAATCTCTTTAGGTGGCATGATGCCGTAACGTAGCATCTCGCGAATGCCTGTACCCGAAATAGTCAGCTTGAAGCGATCATCGTGTGGGCAGGTTTCGCTGGTAGCGTGGCTGGCACAGCGTGTGCAGTAGAACACCTCGTGGAACAGGCGTACATCAATGCCCATTTCTTTGGGGCTGAATTGATCGAAAATACTGTGGCTGGCGTACTTGTCGTAGTAGCTACCAATACCGGCGTGGTCACGACCAATCAGGGCGTGGGTACACCCGTAGTTTTTCATGATCAGGGCGTGCAAAATGGTTTCGCGTGGGCCGGCAAAAATGTAGGTCACACGCAGTGGTGACAAGATTGCACGGTCTTTAGGATAGTACGTATCCAGCACATTACGGTAGGCCAGCATGCGGTATTCGTGGCGTACGTACTCGCGTTTTGCCATTTCAACCAGCGGTTGCAAGAACAAGCCGTCTACGCCTTCTAGCGCATTGCGGTGAATGTACTCATGACCACGATGCAGTGGGTTAGCGCCTGTAATAAAACCAGCAACTGAGTTGAATTTTTTCTCTTCATAGAACAGGTGCCAAGTGTCTTTAGGCTCGCGGCGCAGTTTTTCAAACGGGCCCCAGTCCACACGTTGCAGCAAGTGCAAAGTACCACCCAGCGACACATCACCCATGCGGCGGTAAATCGAGTCTACGCCGGGGTGGTTGCGGTCAGTGGTGCCAAACAGTTGGCGAGCACGTTCTTCTTTGTCGTAATCGAAAATATCTTCGATGCTGAGGATAGCAACAGGCTCATTGTGGCTATCAGTCAGGGCTACTTCACTCCCTACTGACAAGCTTTTGATGATTTCTTTGTTGCGCTCTCCGGTGGGGGCAAAGCTAAGAGGTACAGGCCAGATCACACCATTTGCCAAACGGCCAGACTCTAGAACGGACTTATAGTCGTCTTCATTCATGAAGCCTTTATTGGGTGATAGCACACCGGTGGTGATCATTTCGATGGTGATCACTGCTTCCAGGTCAACACGAATGGACGGCAAGGTACGTGCACGTTCAATTTCGGCTTTTACTTTGTCTGCGGGTACTACCTGATTAACCAGCTTTCCACCGTGTGGCTGTTGTGGATAGCGATCGAAATTCAGTGTCTTCTCCATGTTTCCTCCTGACTGCTTCGTCTGGTTTACACCAGCAAAGCGGTTCTTTTGTAATGTGTGGCGGCTAGGCCGTGGACACAATGTGGTTTGAAAATAATCAAAAGCAAATTCTGTTTTAAAGCGAATTTGCGCTTTCGTAAATACACCTTTAGTTAGAGTGCCTGTTTTTTTTATAGCTGATAGCGATGGCGGAGTAAATCCTGCAAGTGTTTGGCTTGACGCAGGGACTCTCGCAACATGCGGCGCTCAAGAGGATTCAGCTCGGCGGTGGGGAGCTGATTGTTGAGAGGCTGATTCTGCTGCGTTTGGCGCAGATGCAGCTGTAAGCGTAACAATTGTAGATAGCTGTAGGCATCATGAAAAGCATTTGCATCATCTGTGGTGAAGATGCCGTGCTCGCCCAGTTGATGCAGTCGTTCTAGGGTAGAGGCTTCACTGATGCCATTACTTAACGCAAAAATACGTACGCTATCCACAAAGGGGCTCAGCGCACCCGCTTTTAGGTCTACGTTAGGTTCGTGCGCTTGCAGGAGGCGGCCTAGCCGTTGCAGCGGGTTTTGCAGTGGTAAACGGTAACGCAGAGCATTGTTGGCCATCATGCGCTGAAATTGGGGGCTGTCAGCAATCAGTGCTAACAGTTCGGGTAATAGGGCGTCAACGCCGGTTTGATCTCCCCACAGCACACGCAAGTCAAAGAAAATGCTGCCTTGTAATAGGTGCTCAGGATCCGGCTGCAAAATGATGTGACGAAACTTATGCAGCCATTCTTCTGCCGATAAGCATAGCTCTGGATTGCTGGCCATAATGTTGCCGGTGCAAAGTGTCAGCCCGCAACTGTCCAGCGCTTCATTGATACGTCTGGCAACGGGCAACAGCGCTTGTCTGCAGTCATCGGCTGTCATGCCTTCAGGCGTATAGAACATCAAGCCGTTGTCTTGGTCTGTGAGCAGCGTTTGCTCGTGACGTCCTTCACTGCCAAAGGACAGCCAGCAAAAAATCGGCAGAGCTGGGGGGGAGTCGGCCAGTATCAGCTCAATGATGCGCAGGGTGCTGTGATCGTTGAGTTGCGTAATTAAATGCGTGACTTGTGGAGCGCTGGCTTCATTGGCCAACATGGCTTGCACAAGACGGGGGATACGTTGGCGTAGTTGGCGCAGATCTTGCAGGTTTTCAGCGTGACGTAATGCACGGGAAAGTTGCACCAAATTAATACGCTGTAAATCAAATAGGTCACGTTCAGATAGCACGCCTACTAGCTTCTGGTTATCGCAGACACAGAGGTGGCCAATATTGTGCTGAATCATCAGCATAGCGGCATCGTAAGCCGTATGCCTAGGGCTTAGGTGATACGGGTCCAGTGTCATTAATTGGCCAATAGGCTGATCGCGTTCAGCCAGGTTTTGACTAAATACACGTCGTAGGTCTCTAAGCGTAAAAATCCCGAGTAGCTGTTGTGCGGCATTGGTAATTGCGACACTGCTGACATTGTGCTCATGCATTAACCCCACCACATCACCCAAGCTGTGCTCTGTTGTGCAAGTGATGGGGACACGTTGTACAAAATGTGCCAGCGGGGTGTTTAGGCTGGTGTCAGGGTGTTGTTCTTGCCAGTGGTATAAGCGCGCCTGCTTGCGTAGTTTGTCCAGCAGCATGGCGCTGCCTTCGCGCATAAACAGTCTAAAAGGATCTGACTGTTCCAGTAGGTGGTTAAAGGCATCACGAGAAAGCAGTACGCAACTGCAGGGGCTTTGTGCAATATAGTGAGTACGTGTGGCGCGTTCTTCCTGCAAAGCGACTAAGGGGAAACTATCGCCACTGCCCAAGTAAAATGTCTGGTCATCAGGGGTGGCGGAACGCTGGGCGCAAATGGTACCCTCTATGAGCAAAAACCAGTGCTGAACTTGACCCATTTCGGGGGAAAGTACAATACTACCGGGTGTGAAGTCGTGTTGAGTACAGTGCGCAACCAAGTAGTGCAGATGAGGCGGCTGCATTTGGTTAAAAGGTGCATGAGGCCGTAGAGCCTGAATAATAAATTGTTGCTCCTCAGATAACGAGGAGGGGATGGAGTCCGGTGCGTGGTGGTGCATGATATAACCCCCTAGCTGTATAGCACTATTATTGCCGTTCACTTTGGATCCTGAGAACAACTAATACCAAAGTAGGAGACAAGTTTGATGGAACCTGCATGGGTGGTCTTAGCGTCGCTGGTATATGCGGCGTTGTTATTTGCCATTGCGTGGATTGGGGATCGCCGTCCACTATACCCACAACGACCCTGGCTACGGCCAGTGGTCTACAGCTTTGCCTTGGCCGTGTACTGCTCGTCATGGACGTTCTATGGCGCGGTAGGCTCGGCAATGCGCTATGGCGTGGGTTTCTTGCCTATCTACTTAGGCCCCATGCTCATGCTGCTTTTTGGTTGGCGCATCGTTGAACGTTTGGCCTTGGTGGCACAGTCACAAAACACGGTTTCCATTGCTGACTTTATCGCTAGCCGCTTCGGGCGTTCTCAACGCTTGGCAGCGCTGGTTGCCTTTATTGCTACGGTGGCGGCAGTGCCCTACTTGGCGTTGCAGTACAAAGCGGTAGCGCTGAGCTTACGCGTACTGACCGGCACTGACATGTACACCAGCATGTTGGGCGATCCAGCTTTGTATGTGGCCATTTTAATGGCGCTATTTTCTATTTTATTTGGTACCCGTCAGGTGGATGCGACTGAGCACCGTCCGGGCCTAATGCTGGCAGTGGCATTTGAGTCACTGGTGAAGCTAGTCGCGCTGTTAGCTGTGGGGTTGTTTGCGGTCAGTTGGTTTGGCGGCAATGACCTGAATATGAATGATGCGATTCATGAGTTGTTGGTGAATGCGCCACCCGTAGGGTTTGTGGGGCAAACCTTGTTGGCCTTTGCCGCCATACTCTGTTTACCGCGTCAGTTTCACGTGGCTATTGTGGAATGTGGTGACGTCTCAGACATACGCCGTGCACGGTGGTTGTTCGGTGCGTACCTAGTCATTATCAGCTTGATGGTACTGCCTATAGCTGCAGTGGGGGCGAGCATGTTGGGGGCAGATGGTATGGATCCTGATAGTTTTATGTTGCTGTTGCCACTGTCTGAAAACCAGTTAGGTTTGGCATTGATGGTGTACATAGGCGGGTTCTCTGCCGCTACAGGGATGGTGATTGTGACCAGTGTGGCGTTGGCTACCATGATCAGTAATGACTTGGTGATGCCACTGATGCTGCGCCGTGGGTGGGTGCAATACGAGCAGGGTAACGTGGCCTCAACCGTGTTGTGGATTCGTAGGTTGGCGATCATGGGCTTGGCTGGAGCCGCCTATGGGTATTACATGCTGAGCAATACAGATACAGCATTAGCCGCCTACGGCTTGTTGGCCTTTGCTGCGGTGGCGCAGTTTGCTCCGAGTTTGATTGGTGGTTTGTATTGGCGTGGTGCAAGTAGGCAGGGGGTAGAGGCAGGGTTGATTCTGGGCTTTGCTTTCTGGACCTACACCTTATTTTTGCCGGTACTGACCGAAGCAGGATGGTTTAGCGATAGATGGCTGTACGAAGGACCGTGGGGCTTAAGCTGGTTGCGTCCTACTCAGTTGTTTGGCTTTGGTGATTGGGATCCACTTACCCACGGCACCTTCTGGTCGCTGTTCTGTAATGTGAGTGCCTTCCTGTGGGTGTCTTTACGTCGTAGACCAGGCTTGGGTGAACGCTTGCGTGCTGAGCCTTTTTTAGACCCTTATGCGCAACGCCAAAAACTGGCGGCTCAGCAATACGGTAACTTGTTGGTGAACGATTTGCTGCTGTTGGCAGAGCGTATCACGGGCGAAAAAATGGCAAATCGTGCCTTTAGAGACCGCGCTTTGCAACGCAACCAAACCTTGTCGACCGACTTACGTGCCGACAGTGAGTGGGTGCATTTCACCGAACTACTCTTAGCTGCAGTGGTGGGGGCGGCGTCGGCGAGGTTGGCCATTACCAGTGCGTTACGAGGTTCAGGGATGGAACTCGCCACCGTAGTGGCCGTTTTGGACGAGGCTGGCCAAGCGTTACGCTTTAATCGCGATATTTTAATGAGTACGCTAGAAAATATTGACCAAGCGGTGAGCGTGGTTGATGCGCAAATGCGTTTAGTGGCGTGGAATCAAAACTATCAGCAGTTGTTCCGATTTCCTGTCGGGATGCTGTATGTGGGCCGACCCGTAGAGGATTTGTTGCGCTTTAATGCTGAGCGGGGCAAGATGAGCGGCGGTACGCATGATATGGATGAAGCCATACAACGGCGCATCACCTTTATGCGTAACGGTTCGTCTTATGTGAGCCAACGCACGCTGAACGACAAGGTCATAGAGTTGCGGGGCCGTCCATTACCGGGTGGCGGTTATGTGACCAGCTACAGCGATATTTCACATTACGTGAAAGTAGAGCGTGAACTGCGCGACATTAATGAAACTCTAGAGCAGCGTGTAGCAGAGCGCACACGTGAAGCCGAGACAGCGCAAGAATCCCGTACCCGCTTCCTGACGGCCGTGAGCCATGATGTATTGCAACCTATTAATGCGGCGCGTTTGTTTGCGTCCGCCTTGCGCGAAACCGATGAAGTAGATGAAATGCCGCGTTTGGCTGAGCGTATTGATACCGCGTTACGCACGGCTGAGGATTTGCTAGAGGGCTTATTGGATATTTCTAGGTTAGATGCCGGTGTACTGAAACCCGAGATTGAGGTGATTAATGTCACCAAACTTCTGAATCACTTGGCGGATCAATACGCACCCATGGCGTTGCGTAGAGGATTAAAACTGCGTGTGCATGCCCCTAATGTGTATGTACGTAGTGATCCACGTTTATTACGTCGGGTATTACAAAACTTCTTGGCGAATGCCTTACGCTACACCAAAGAGGGTCGTATTTTAGTGGGGGCCAGATGTCGTGGTGATGCAGTGGTGTTTCAAGTATGGGATTCCGGGCAAGGGATTCCTCCCCAGCACGTGAAGCAAATCTATGCGGAATTCCACCGTTATGAACAGCCTTTCGATTGGGATGGCAGGGGCTTGGGGTTAGGCCTATCCATTTGCCAACGTATCTCGTTGTTGTTGGGGCATGGTTTGGATGCGGCTTCTGAGGTGGGCAAAGGCAGTGTATTTGCTATTTCAGTACCACGGGCTGAAGCGCCTGCTCCGCAAGCGCAAACCGTAGTGTCCGAAGGCAGTGCGAGTCAGCCGTTGAAAGGGCTACGTGTACTCTGTTTAGACAATGACCCCGATATTATTTCGGGTATGGAAGAGCTACTAAGCCGCTGGGGAGTACACGGCATTATGGCGACTACCGTGGATCAAGCGCTGGAGTGCATGGCTCAAGAACCGCATGTGCTATTAGCAGACTACCATTTGCACGATAGGCTCAATGGCTTAGAGGCTCTGGAAGTGCTTAGCAACGAAGCGCCAGGTATTCCTGGTGTGTTGCTGACAGCGGATGGGAGTGATGAGCTTAAGACGGCAGCGAAGCAAAAAGGCTATCCCGTATTGACCAAGCCGGTAAAACCCGCATCACTACGGGCTTTCTTGTCGGCTCAAATGGGGCGCGTAACGGCGTCGTAAACGATAAAGCGGCGTACCTGTGAATCAGGTACGTGGCTTTATTCGCTCATCAAAGACTGTTCTTTCTCTTGCAAGCCCAGCTTGTTGGCAATCAATACGGCTTGTGTTCTATTCGATGCACCTAGCTTGCGCAAGATAGCTGTCATGTGTGCTTTGATGGTGGCTTCTGATACGCCCAGCTCATGCGCAATTTGTTTATTGAGCTGGCCTGTACCCACCATCTGTAAGACTCTAAATTGTTGCGGAGTCAGTTCACGTAGCTGGGCTGCGGCATGCTTCTCATCGGCATCAATACCAGGAATGGCATGGCCTAACTCGGGTGCCCATGAGCCACCATTCAGAATCTCTTGTAGTGCTTCGCTCAGCGTACTGGTGTCCACAGACTTCGGAATGTAGCCCATGGCGCCGTGGTCTAATGCGCGGCGAATCAGATGAGGGTCTTCGTGCGCAGACACGACCACAATGGGTAGGGACGGAAAGTTGGCACGTAAGTGCACTAACGCACTAAAACCAATTGCACCGGGGATGTTTAAATCCAGCAGCAAAAGGTCGGCATCGGGTGTTTGCTCTACCAGTTCGTAGAGTGCAGAAATACGATCCGCTTCGTGAATGGTAGTGCCCGGAAATAGGTTGGCCACTACACCACGTAAAGCTTCACGAAATAAGGGGTGATCATCAGCAATAAGTAGTTCGTTCATACCAGTGTGCTGCCATAAGGAAGTTGAGGTATTGTGCATAACTAAAGATAACAGATTACAGAAAAAAGCAGGGTACCGAAGTACCCTGCTTGACAGTGCACAATGCCTGCTTTAAGGCGTATTAGTGCTGGGAAGCTGACGAAGCACCTATACCGGTTTGACTGCGTACAGTCAGAGCATCAAAAGCGTCTTTTTCTTTCTTAGCACGTTCGCTGGTGTCGGTTATGGAGAAGAACCAGATAGCGATGAAGGCTAATGGGATAGACAGAATGCCGGGGTTAGGGAATGGTGTGATAGGTGTAGCGAAGCCGAACACATCCACCCAAACCGTAGAGCTTAGTACTACCCAACCTGTGGCTACGATCAGACCCAAGAAGCCGCCGATGGTTGCACCACGAGTGGTACAACCGCGCCAAGAAATGGACAGCACCAGTACAGGGAAGTTAGCACTTGCTGCAATCGCGAAGGCCAAGCCCACCATAAATGCCACGTTCTGGTTTTCAAAGATAATGCCCAGCAAGATCGCCAGCACACCCAACACAATGGTGGAGATACGGGAGATACGCATCTGGTCACGCTCTGTGGCACGGCCTTTGGCAATCACGTTGGCGTACAAGTCATGGGAAATCGCTGCAGCACCCGCCAGCGCCAAGCCTGCTACCACCGCCACAATCGTCGCGAAGGTTACCGCAGCCAAGAAGCCCAGCAGAAGGTTACCGCCCACCGCGTTCGCCAAGTGCACCGCTACCATGTTGGTACCGCCAATCAAGTTGGTCAGCATGTTGAACTTACCATCAGGGCCGGTGTTGAAGTACTCAGGGTGTTGCCACAACAGAGCAATAGCACCAAAACCAATGATGAAAGTCAGCAGGTAGAAGTAACCAATAAAGCTACTGGCGTAGATCACAGATTTACGCGCTTCTTTGGCATCAGCCACGGTAAAGAAGCGCATCAAGATGTGTGGCAAACCTGCGGTACCGAAAGCCAGACCAATACCCAGCGACAAGGCGTTCAGTGGGTTGCTACTTACCTGAGAACCAGGGGCCAAGATTTTGGCACCATCAGGGTGAACTTCTACAGCGCGTGCCAAGATGGAATCAATATCCCAGCTAAATGCAGCCAGAACCAGAATGGTCATCAGCGTGGCACCGAACAGCATCAGTACGGCTTTAATGATCTGTACCCATGTGGTGGCTGTCATGCCGCCAAAGGCTACGTAAATCATCATCAGCGCGCCCACAATAACCACGGCGACGTTGTAGTCCAGACCGAACAGCAGCACGATCAACTTACCAGCACCTACCATCTGAGCGATCAGGTACAAGGCAATGATCAGTAAGGATGCGCTGGCAGCCAGAATACGCATAGGCGTTTGGGACAAACGGAACGAGGTTACGTCTGCAAAGTTATAGCGCCCCAAGTTACGTAGACGTTCGGCCACCAAGAACATCACGACTGGCCAACCGAACAAAAAGCCGATGGCGTAAATGATGCCGTCAAAACCGGACACGTACACCATACCGGCAATACCCAAGAAGGAGGCTGCGGAGAGGTAATCCCCGGCAATCGCCAACCCGTTTTGGAAACCAGTAAGGCCACCACCTGCGGTATAGAAATCAGAGGTGGTACGTGTGCGTTTAGCGGCCCACCATGTAATGACCATTGTTCCGGCGATAAAGATCAGGAACATGACAATGGCGGATGTGCTGGTAGACCCTTGAGCCGCCATGGCGGGAGTACTCAGCGCACTGAGTAACAGGGTGAGGGGGATTAGGCTTTTCTTCATGTTACGTCCCTCACGATTTTCGCTAACAGAGGATCAAAGATCTTGTTGGAAATGTATACGTAGATAGAAATCAGTACTACCGCACTAATAGCCACAAAAATGGCGGTCATAATGCCGATAGAGATGGTGAGGGAACCTACGGGTGATCCGAATAACGTGGGATCAAAGGCCAAAGTCAGAATAAACCCGGCGTAAATGACCAAGGTAATGAAGAAGAATATAAAGCTTAAGCGGGTCCTCCGCCGCAGCAATTCCTGATAGGCAGGGTGCTGCAACACCGCCGATACAACATCGTTGGGTGATGCCATACTTTGTCTCCTAATGGATGGATGTTTGTACATCTATCCTGACCAGGTGGCCAGGTTTGACGCTTTATTGCGTTCTATGCCGTTCAATATAGAACGAGACTTTATTTGGTAATAGGCGACTTTGGTTGTATGTGGCAAACCGTGCATGGCTGTAAAGAAGACGTCTTATTTACTGCCTAGAATGCTAGAGACTAACCGTATGGTTATGGTGTGCCATATCAAGGAGGGGCTGTAGTGAATACATCATCAGACAACGCACGGCTCATTTGTTATTTAGAGCAGCATGTGCATCACATTATTGTGCAAGCCAGTGGGCAAACGGTGGGATTGCCTGTGCTCTATGACGTACAGCAAAAAAACACCTGGTCTATGGTGCAACAAGCCGATGTATTGAGGGTGTGGGAGAAATACAGTGGGTGGGCGCAGCAGCGAGGTGTAGTGGCTGATCCCTTATTATTTGCCGTATCGTATGTGAATCAAAATTTTGCCTCTACTGCGTTACAAAGAGCCGTTTCTGGCTAGGAAATCGACTTTTTTGGCCTTCCTATCAGTGCATTCCCTAAGTGCTTTAGGTCATAAACTCATGCACAATACATTTCATGCAGGTGAGGAGACCAAAGCAGCCCACAAAAAGGGCAACCACTTAGGTGGTATTTTAATAAAGCAGTATCTATAAAAACTAGAAAACGTAAAAAGGCCAGTGGATTATTCCGCTGGCCTTTTTGCTTAATGACGTCTGGTACGCAATAAAACTTTTACAGCGCCTTTGCCGCCCTCACGAGGGCTGCACTCTACGTAAGCAAGTACATCTTGCATTTGGCTGAGCCAGCGTCGCACTACCGGCAGCAAAATAGGGCCAGCTTCACGATTAGAGCCGTAGCCCACGCCATGCACTATACGTATGCACTTCAGTCGGTGCTCTAGGCACTCTTGTAGGAACTCCGTGACCATCAGCCTTGCTTCATCTAGGCGAGCGCCGTGCAGGTCTAGGTTGGCCATGATCATCCACCTATCCTGCTTTAAGTAGCGTAGTACATCGGTGCCACAGGCAGGGCTGGAGTACTCACAGGGGGCAGACTCTAACCATGCTGGTATGTAGTGGTCTGATGACATGAGCGGTAAGGAGGTTTGCAGATCTGGGCCCGTAGCATGCAGCTGGCGTTGTTGCTGTTGAGCTTTATCTACCCGTGATTTCACCGTGCTGTGGTGGCGCTCTTCGGCGACCAACGGTGTGTCATGACGGGTTTCATGTTTAAACATAGCCTTATCGGCGGCCGTTAAGCCTGATGCCGTAGGCTGAGTGGTGTGCAGCAGAGTAGAGAATGAACCGGAGGCAGCATCAGGTGGGCAAGCAGGCTCTTGCGCCTTAGCGCGAGAGTCTGCTTTTTGTTGTTGACGCAGTACGCGTAATGCTGCCAGCCCACCTGCCGGCTTTTTATTGGCCTTCATTCTCCAACCAGCGCTGAGCATCCAAAGCAGCCATGCAACCAGCACCTGCGCTAGTAATGGCTTGACGGTAAACGTCGTCTTGCACGTCACCTGCGGCAAATACGCCAGGCACGGAAGTCATGGTAGCCATACCGCCATGACCCATACGGGTACGGATATAACCGTTTTCCATGTCTACTTGGCCTTTGAAGATTTCAGTGTTGGGGTGGTGACCAATCGCAATAAATGCACCCATCACATCCAGTGTTTCGGTATCGCCTGTTTGTGTGTTGCGCAAACGAACACCGGTGACGCCACTGTTATCACCCAGTACTTCTTCCAGTGTGCTGAACAGTTTCAGACGGATGTTGCCATTTTTCACACGCTCCATCAGTCTATCCGTTAGGATAGGCTCTGCACGGAATGTGTCACGACGGTGTACAACGGTCACTGTTTTACAAATATTCGACAGGTACAGGGCTTCTTCTACGGCAGTATTACCACCACCCACGACAATAACGTCTTGGTTTTTGTAGAAGAAACCGTCACATGTGGCGCAGCCAGATACACCGCGACCCATGAACGCTTGTTCGGATTCCAGGCCTAAGTACATGGCCGAAGCGCCTGTACTGATGATTAGGGAGTCACATGTGTACACAGCGCCGCTGTCGCCATTCAGCGTGAACGGACGTTTGCTCAAATCGACAGAAGTGATTTGGTCGAATACCATTTCGGTTTCGAAACGCTCGGCATGCTGCTGGAATCGGGCCATCAAATCGGGGCCTTGAACGCCAGCGGCATCAGCAGGCCAGTTTTCCACATCAGTGGTGGTCATCAGTTGGCCGCCTTGCTCCATACCTGTGATCAACACAGGGTTCAGGTTGGCACGGGCTGCGTAAATTGCAGCGGTGTAACCAGCAGGGCCAGAGCCTAAAATGAGCACTTTTGCATGTTTGACAGTCGACATGACAGAAATTCCAGAAAATCAATAACCAGCCAATTATAATGAGTCCATGGCAAGATTACCCGCATCCTCTACTCGTTCATCCAAAAACGTACGAAATGGTCCCTCTCCATTACAGATGAGGTTGACTTCGTTAGCGCGTGAAGCGCGTTGGATTGTCTTTGTGTTATTAGCCGCTTGGCTGGGCCTAGTGCTGGCCACGTGGAGTCCGCTGGACCCCGGTTGGTCGCAATCTGTGCACGCCGGCGTGATCCAGAATAAAGGTGGGACCTTCGGCGCGAATGTGGCTGATGGCCTGTATTACCTGTTTGGTTTTAGCGCTTGGTTATGGGTGGTGTTGTTAGTACAACGCATTGGTGTGGCATTTTACCGATTGACACACATGATGATGCCGAACCAAGTAAAAGCGCCAGAATCCCTGCCGCGCGTGCGTTGGGAGGTAGGTGTTGGGTTTACGTTATTGCTACTGGGCAGCATGGCGTTTGAAGCCATGCACTTTCAAGCATGGGGTGAAATCGCCCAATTGCCGGCTGATGCAGGTGGCCCTATAGGTCAGATGTTGGCGGACTTCTTAGTGGTGACCTTAGGCAGCCCTGGTACTACATTGCTGCTGCTGGGCGCTATTTTGGTAGGCTCCAGCTTGTTCTTGGGCTTCTCATGGCTGCATGTGGCCGAGAAAGTGGGCTGGGTAGTAGAAAAAGTCTTTACCCGTTTGTTGGAATTCAAAGCCGCGCGTGAAGACCGCCGTATGGGCGAAGTGAAAAGCGCCGAGCGTAAAGAGTCTGTCGCCACCAAACAAGAAAAACTGGTACACGATACGCCTGTGCGTATTGAGCCTGCGATTACGTCTGTGCCTAAGTCCGAGCGTGTGCAGCAAGAAAAACAGCAGAAATTATTTGTGGCTCCCGTGCCTAAAGCTACCGGTCAACGTTCGGGCGATGGCGTATTGCCAGAGGTGAGCTTGTTAGACCCAGCCGATGAAAACCAAGAAACTGTTTCTGCTGAAACCTTGGAATACACCTCGCGCTTAATCGAGAAAAAACTGTCTGACTTTGGTGTGACAGTAACCGTGGTTAGTGCGCAGTCCGGCCCTGTTATCACGCGTTATGAGATTGAGCCTGCTACGGGCGTAAAAGGTAGCCAGATCGTGAATCTGGGCAAAGACTTGGCGAGGTCGCTAAGTTTGGTCAATATCCGTGTGGTAGAAACTATCCCTGGTAAAAACCTGATGGGTTTAGAGCTGCCTAACCCCAAACGCCAAATGGTGCGTTTAGAAGAAATTATTGGTTCGCAAACCTACCACAACAGTGCGTCGTTGCTGACCATGGTGCTAGGTAAAGACATTGCGGGTAATCCGGTTGTAGCTGATTTGGCTCGTATGCCGCACTTGCTGGTGGCGGGTACAACAGGTTCAGGTAAGTCCGTTGGGATTAACGCCATGATTCTGTCCTTGCTGTATAAAGCAACGGCAGACGAGGTCAAGCTGATTCTGATTGACCCCAAAATGCTGGAAATGAGCGTTTACGAAGGTATCCCGCACTTATTAGCACCTGTGGTCACAGACATGCGTCAGGCGGCTAATGCGCTGAACTGGTGTGTGAACGAGATGGAGCGCCGTTATCGCTTAATGAGTAAATTGGGTGTACGTAACTTGGCGGGTTTTAATGCCAAGATACGTGAAGCGCAAAAGAAAGACGAAGTCATTCCTAATCCTTTCTCGCTGACACCGGATGCACCAGAGCCACTTAGCACCTTGCCATTTATCGTAGTGGTGATTGATGAGTTGGCCGACCTGATGATGGTTGCGGGCAAGAAAATCGAAGAGCTGATTGCTAGATTGGCACAAAAGGCCCGTGCTGCTGGTATTCACTTGATTTTGGCTACGCAGCGCCCTAGTGTGGATGTGATTACTGGCTTAATTAAAGCCAATATTCCTACCCGTATTTCGTTCCAAGTGTCGTCGCGTGTAGACTCACGCACCATTTTGGACCAAATGGGTGCAGAAACGCTGTTAGGTCAAGGTGATATGTTGTACATGCCGCCAGGTACAGGCTTGCCTGTGCGTGTGCACGGTGCCTTTGTGCACGATGATGAAGTACACCGTGTGGTGGATCATCTGAAAGAGCATGGCGGTGAACCAAATTACGAAGATGGCATCTTAGATGGCATACAGCCAGGTGAAACAGGTGATGGCGTGAATGCCATTACCGGCATGGTCGATGCCGAGTCTGATCCCCTGTATGATCAAGCCGTGGCGATTGTATTGAAAAACCGCCGAGCCTCTATTTCTTCTGTACAACGTCATTTGCGTATCGGGTATAACCGTGCAGCACGTTTGTTAGAACAGATGGAAATGGCTGGTGTGGTGTCTGCCATGCAGCCCAACGGTAATCGTGAAATATTGGCGCCAACAGGAGGCGCATCGGATGACGATGACAATTAAATCTTTGATGGTAGCGGTAGTACTAAGTAGCGCGAGTGCGATGGCCTGGGCAGAAACCGCCAGCATACAGCTGCGCTCTTTCGTGAAAAACGTACAAGCCGCTACGGGTGAATTTAGCCAACAGGTTTTTGGTGCGCAGGGTGAACCGCAAGCCACCCAAGACGGCGAGTTTGCATTCCATAGACAAGGCCAATTCCGCTGGGAGGTCCTACGCCCCTACGAGCAGTTGGTGTTGTCTGATGGTCAGTTCGTGTACCAATACGACCCTGACTTGATGCAAGTGACCCAGCGTGGTGTTGATGATGCCATCGGCACATCGCCCGCGGCGATTTTATTCGGTTCACGCCGCATTGATGACGCCTTCAATCTGACTGATTTAGACGATCGTGATGGTATGCAATGGTTGCGTGCGCAACCGCGTACCTCGGATGCGGGTTTTGAATATGTAGACATCGCTTTCAAAGATAACGTGCCTGCCAAGTTAGAACTGCGCGATACCTTTGGTCAAACCACACGTATTAGTTTGAAAACCCTGCAGCCGCAAGAAAACATTGCCGCAGAACGTTTTCATTTCGAGGTACCCGCAGGGGTGGATCTAGTACGTATGCCGTGATGCAATAGGCACATGAGTACAGATCTATTTTCTTCTACAGAATCCGGCGGCGCAGCACCTAGTGTGTATGCGCCGTTAGCTGAGCGCATGCGTCCCAACACCTTAGATCAGGTGGCGGGGCAGCAAGACCTTGTTGGGCCTGGTAAGCCATTGCGTGTAGCCTTTGAGTCTGGCAGGCCACACTCCATGATTTTTTGGGGGCCTCCAGGTGTAGGGAAAACTACGTTGGCGCGCATGATGGCGCAAGGTTTTGACGCGCAGTTTTTGGCTATTTCTGCTGTGTTGGGCGGGGTCAAAGATATACGCGAGGCCGTTACCAAAGCACAAGTAGCGCAAGCGCAAGGGCGACGCACCATCCTGTTTGTGGATGAGGTACATCGCTTTAATAAGTCTCAGCAAGATGCTTTCTTGCCCTATGTAGAAAGCGGGCTATTCACCTTTATTGGTGCTACCACCGAAAACCCATCATTTGAAGTGAACTCGGCCTTACTGTCGCGTGCTCGCGTGTATGTGCTGCAGTCCTTAGCGTTGGAAGACTTACAGTCGCTGTTCGATAGGGCACTCATCGTGCTGAACGAAGAGGAGCGCTATGGTGGGCAACTGAGTTTTACTGAAGCCGCTCGAGAGCAACTGTGTACATGGGCAGATGGTGATGCCAGACGCTTATTAAACACCATGGAAGTGGTGGCAGAGTCTGCCAATGGAGCAGGGCGTTTAGCCGTCGATGAGGAATGGCTAGAAACCGCCATGTCGCAAAACCTGCGACGCTTCGATAAAGGTGGTGATGCGTTTTATGATCAGATTAGTGCCTTGCATAAATCAGTGCGAGGCTCTGATCCCGATGCGTCGTTGTATTGGTTTTGCCGCATGCTAGATGGGGGCGTAGATCCTAAATACTTGTCGCGTCGTATTGTACGTATTGCGTGGGAAGACATAGGGCTAGCTGATCCACGAGCCATGCAAATTGCGAACGATGCAGCCGCTACCTACGAACGTTTGGGCTCCCCAGAGGGCGAGCTAGCCTTGGCGCAAGCTTTGTTGTATTTGGCGATTGCACCAAAGAGTAATGCAGGCTACATGGCCTATAACCAGGCACGTCGCTTTGTGATGGATAAAGGTAGTGCGCCTGTGCCTATGCATTTGCGTAATGCGCCTACCAAGCTCATGAAAGAGTTAGGGCACGGTAGCGAGTATAGGTATGCGCACGATGAACCTAACGGCTATGCCGCAGGCGAGCGTTATTTCCCTGATGGCATGCAACCACGCTTTTATCAGCCTACAGACCGAGGCTTAGAAATCAAAATTGGTCAAAAACTGGCACAGTTAAACGCCTGGGACGCCGAAGCGCGTCAGAAAAAAAACAAATAAATTCGCTACAATGTAGCCAACGAATTTTTTAATGGTACTTCTTCACCCATGTTAGATATCACCTTATTGCGTAAAGACCTACCCGCTGTTGTCGCTGCTTTGGCAACGCGTGGTGTAGCCTTTGATACAGACCGTTTTAATGGCTTAGAGGCCAAACGTAAATCCGTACAGGTGGAAACAGAGTCTTTGCAAGCACGTCGCAATGCATTGGCAAAACAAATAGGCCAGCTTAAAGCTAAGGGTGAAGATGCTTCCGCCGTGATGGAAGAATCCAAACAGATTCCACAAAAGCTGCAAGAGCTGGAGCAACAATTGGCTGCGGTGCAGTCTGAACTGACTGGTTGGTTGGAAAGCATTCCTAACTTGCCACACAGCAGCACGCCAGTGGGTGAGTCCGAAGAGCACAACGTAGAGGTTAGTCGTTGGGTTCCCGGTAATTCGGCACCGGATGCCATCCCTGCGCCTTTTGCTTTCCCTGCTAAAGACCACGTAGAGATTGGTGAGCGCATCGGTTTGGATTTTGAATCTGCCCGTAAGTTGTCTGGGGCACGTTTCATGATGCTGCGCGGTAACATTGCCCGTTTGCACCGTGCCTTGGCGCAATTCATGTTAGATGTGCAAACGCAAGAGCACGGCTACACCGAATGCTACACGCCCTACATCGTGAACGGTTCTACATTGTACGGTACAGGCCAATTGCCTAAATTCAAAGACGATATGTTTTGGGTTACCAAAGGTGGCCAAGACAGCGATGACGAAGAAAACTCGGCAGAAGACTTGTACTTGATCTCTACGTCTGAAATCACACTGACCGGTTCAGTACGTGATGAAATTCTGAACGAACAAGATTTGCCCTTGAAGCTGACAGCTCACACACCGTGCTTCCGTTCTGAAGCCGGTAGTGGTGGTAGAGATATGCGCGGCATTATTCGCCAGCACCAATTTGATAAAGTGGAAATGGTACAAGTGGTGCATCCAGAGCATTCGTACGAAGCGCTGGAAGCCATGCGTGGCCATGCAGAAACCATTCTGCAACGTCTGGGCTTGGCATACCGTGTAGTGGCATTGTGTACCGGTGATATGGGTTTTTCCGCCGCCAAAACCTACGACTTAGAAGTCTGGTTGCCAGCACAAAATACATGGCGTGAAATTTCCTCAGTGTCTAACTGTGAAGCTTTCCAAGCCCGTCGTTTGCAAGCCCGTTTCCGTCAAGACAAAGGCAGGCCAGAGTACGTGCATACATTGAACGGCTCCGGTTTGGCGGTAGGTCGTGCATTGGTGGCTATTTTGGAAAACTACCAGCAAGAAGATGGCTCATTGCGTGTACCCGAAGCGCTGCGCCCATACATGGGGGGTGCAGAGGTCTTGGCATCTGCTTAAGTAAAATAGGCAGCTACGTCATAGCAGCCTTTGGCTTGTCTCGCTCACTATCGTTTTGTAGGCTAGTGAATGGTAGATAAGGCAGCAATAAAAAAACCAGGCTTAGCCTGGTTTTTTTACGTGCTTACTTCATGGTGACTGGATAGTCTTTAGGTAAAGGAAGTAGCAGCGTACGAGGTTTGGCTTGGGCTGCAGGCTTATTGCCGCGCGATACTAGCCATAAGAATAGACAGATCCAGAATAGTAGGGTTAGTGCCTTGGTAGGTACGGTATTGAGGCTAGAGTAACCGGTACTTGCCGATGCTTGTACATGTAAAAGTGTGGCAAGCGCAGGAAATTGGCCTATGGCCTCCAAGATCAAATTGCCGGGAAGTTGGAAAGCCCAACGTAAGGTTTCCCAGATCTCCCACATGCTGAGTTTCCCATCACCGTTGATATCCATCGACCATTGTAGAGAGCGGATATACATGACAACCTCCTATAAGAAGTAAGGTATAGGCATGGACTGATCAGTATTTATACAAGACCGTTAAAACTACTATATACCTGATATATATGATGAATATTCTGGTTTTCCCTTAATAAAAAAGACCCGCAGGGGGCGGGTCTTTTTTATGAGGGCGATCGTTGATATTACGCAAACCGATCAGAGCGGAAAGGCTGAGGATCGATGTAAGGTGTATCGCCTTCCATCATTTCGGCTACCAATCGGCCTGTTGCTGGTCCCAACGTGAAGCCTTGGTGTGCATGACCGAATGCTAGCCACAACTGTTGGTGTGCATGAGCAGAACCAATGACCGGTTTCATGTCTGGCATGCATGGTCTAGAACCAAACCACGGTTGTGGCTCAATGCCTTCGCGCAGTGCAGGCATGATCTCACGTGCCAGCTTCTCGTCTTCAGTGATCTGGTCTGTGCGTACTGGATCTGTCATCAGGGCGAATTCAGCGCCAGTAGTTAGACGTACGCCAGCTTGCATAGGGCCTAGTACAAAGCCTTTGTCGTTGTCGATGAGGCTGTGATTCAACACAGCGCCTTCGGCCAGTTTGTAGTGACGGTGATGACCGCGCAACGGGAACAGTGGGAAGTTATAACCCAAAGGTTGCAACAGTTGAGCAGACCACGGGCCTGCAGCAACCACTAGGTTAGCAGCGCGCAGCGTGCCGTCAGAGGTAGATACTACCCATTCGTCGCCTTCACGACGAATAGCTTGGATTTCGCTTTGTTGCAGCGTGCCGCCATTATCCGTGAAGTGTTTGGCGTAGGCTTTCACCAGTGCGCTGGGGTTAACCACTTGCCATGAGTTCAGCCAATGAATAGCACCCGCATACACAGAAGCATTCAGGCTAGGCTCTTCTGCTTGCAGTGCCGCACGATCCAGTGATTTGAACTCAACGCCATGATGTTTGGCTTTTTCAGCCGCATGCAAACCTTCTTGCCAGCTTTTGTGGCTGCGGTGAGTTTGAATCCAACCCACTTTGCGCACCAAGTTTTCGGCACCCGCTGCCGTGAACATACGTTCATGTTCAGTCGTGCAGTGTTCAATCAGTGTTGCCCACTCTTTAACGATTTTCTCAAAGCGATCGGGGGCAGAGTTCTTCCAATATTGCATCAGCGGGCTGGCATAGTGCAGCATTGCGCCGGGTCTATAACGTATGTCGGTACTTTGGTTAGGCAGAATACGCAGGATTTCGGAAAGATCGCGAGGAAAGCTATGGGGATAAATGGCTTCACGCTGAATTAACCCAGCATTGCCATAGGAGGTTTCTTCGCCAGGTGCTTTACGGTCTACCAGAGTTACGGCATGGCCACGTTGGTTTAAGTGCCACGCGATGGAAGTACCCACCATGCCAGCGCCGATTACGATGGTTTCTTTTTTCATGAAGTAATTAATCCATTAGCCACTAAAAAGAGAGCAGCCGAAAGGAAAGTCATCATCCTTTCCCAACGCTGCAATATTGAGCTTCTGTGTCATTTTACACGCATTGATTCTGACTGTAGCGATAGAGTAAGGAGTTTTTAACCCTGTTTATAGGGCTCCCATGTCATGGCGTAGTTGCTGATGGACAGGTAGGTGGAACAGGTCTTACAGTGATGCCTGCACCTTCTCATCCTATTTTGAGATGGATTTTCAAGGATAGTTTTATGCCACTTTCCGTAGATCAGTTCTGGGCGTTTCTGCTAACGGCTTTGGCGGTGACAGCATCTCCCGGCCCCGATAATTTGATGGTATTGGGTGTGGGTATGTCTAAAGGGCGACGTTACGGGATGATGTTTGGTTTAGGCTGTGCGCTGGGCTGTATTAGCCATACAGTATTAGCGGTACTAGGGGTGAGCGCGTTAATCATGGCATCGCCTACAGCATTTACGATATTAAAGATTGCTGGGGGCTTGTACTTGCTGTGGTTAGGTATACAAGCGTTGCGTAGCAGCGGGCAGGTGCGTGCTGTAGCGGCTGATGTGCAGCCATCGATGCGAGAGTTGTTTCTTAAAGGTTTGGTGGCAAATGCGATCAACCCTAAAGTGATTATGTTCTTTTTGGCGTTCTTGCCGCAGTTTGTACAACCGCAGCAAGCTAGCGTCAGCCTGCAAATGGCCGCGTTAGGCTTACTCTTTACGTTGCAAGCCGTGTTGCTGTTTGTGGCGCTAGGTTTTTTTGCAGGTAGCGTAGGGCAATGGTTAAATCGACGCCCACGCGCCGGTATATGGTTAGATAGGCTGGCTGGTGGTGTGTTTGTGGCGTTGGGGTTGCGTTTGTTGATTGCGAAACCATAGCCTGCCTATCTAGGGTGAGTTTATTTATCCCGTATATCGATAGCGGGGTCCGGCGCGCGCGATGGCGTGGTCAGCCTGTTTTGCAAACCGTAGTTATCCGGGTCGTCTCTACAATCAAACAAACTATAGCTAGACGATAAGTGACTATTTTCTATTCCCATCCAGTTGGCGAGTCCGTTCACAAAATTCAATCCTGATTTAAAGGCGCTGCATTCGCGTCTTTCGTGATCACTGGATGAGGTCACAAATAATGGAATCTCATAGTCTTCTCTATTACCTATACCGCTGACCAATAGAATCCCGCTGTCCTTTTTGCGCTCCTCATGAGATAAGCCATGGTCAGAGAAGTAGAGCATGGAATACGTAGCATGGTGAATGGAGTACTCGGTTTCCATGAGGTTGTTGATAGATTGCAAAATGTCATCGGTTTTGTGCATGGATGAGATATAGCAATTGATGTGCTCATACCTGCTGCTTTCAGTGGTGGTAATCTTTCTGTAATCGCTAATGCGCTCGCAGGCTTTAGGGTGTGAGCCGTAGAGGTGCACCACAATCAGTTTTTTCTCGTTTGGGTTTTGCGTGACGACCTTGGCCACCTCGGCGAGTAAGTCAAAGTCACTGGTGGGTTTTTGCACCATGCCAGAGTACTTGGTGAAGAACTTAGAATCGCTGCGTTTAGCAATGGCTGAAATAGGCGTGTCAAACTCACCAATGTAAGGCTGGTTAGAAATCCAATAGGTTTTGATGCCAGCCGACTTAGCTAGGTCAATAATATTAAGCCCGTAATTGGGTTCCCAGTGGTCGGTGTCTGGGTGGGTGAGCATCAGACGCAATGAGCTGACGGTATTCGGGCCACCAGCAGTTAAACCATTAACCAGCGTGCCATTAGCATTGCTCATGAATGGGGTGTTGCTGATGGGGTAGCCGTAGGCGTGAAGGTAGTCGCGCCTAGCGCTTTCGCCTATGACCAGAATGTAGTTATCAAACGCTGAGTCTTTTAGTACAGACTCTGGCCATGCATTTTCTAGACTGAAGTTGCTTAGCTCTGATAGCTCGCTTTTTACCTTTGCCGATGACTCCACTATGGAGCTAATAAACTGCAAAGGTGTTTGCCGCAGCATGGCAAAAATAATAATGATGCACAGTAGCGTCTTATTTTTATAGAAATCTATGCAAAATTTAGTGGTTAAAAATCTAAAGAGTAAGATTCCTCCAATAATAAGTGGAGGATACAGAAAGTTCTTCAGAGGAATCTGACTAAAAAACTCTGAGGTTTCTATAAGGTCAGTAGAAAATATGGAGGCAGCGTATTGATAGGAAACAGGCCCAAAGATTAAGCCTATAGGGGCATAGAGGGCATGTATCAACGCTACAGGAAACACCAAGAACCAGAAAGATTTCTTTGATGAGTTCAAGATGACGATCAAGGACATCAACAAAAAGACACTTCTTCCTTTAGTATCTAAACCAGCGCCTGATAGCATCAATCTAGAAGTGAAAAATAATAAAACTAATGCAATAACGGAGAATAATAGTTTTGTATAAGATATTTTAGGTAATAGGGGCATTATTTTTATTGACTACATATAGTATTTGCCAGGCCTATGGTTTTATATGGCCCACTCTGATTTCTCTGATTAATAATTGTAATAGTAGTGTCATAAAACGTGCAGTATTCGCGAGAAGGCGCGATGAATACTGCTGTTTTTTTGCAGTAGTACACAAGAAAGTAGAGTGCGCGCGGATAGACTGGCGCCACAGCGCCTAAGGATGAGTGCTAGGCACAGTTATTGAGGGTTGTAGGTGGGGAGGCAGTGGTCAGCGCTCAAGAGACAAGCACAATAAAAAACACCCCAAAACTGACATTCATCAATTTTGGGGTGTTTTTTATTACTGCTATGTCTTGGCGGGCAGGGTGAGATTCGAACTCACGATACGTTTGCACGTATACCGAATTTCGAGTCCGGCGCATTCGACCACTCTGCCACCTGCCCGCTGGTATCCTAAGACAAGAAACGAATTCTAGCAGGATTTTACGCATTTGGCTACTTGTGCGAAGCTGACTTATTGAGATGGTAGAGGCTGCAGCATCTCAGCATGGGAATAGGGCGTAAGCAGTAGGTAGATGGCATATCTTGAGAGCGATTTGATAGCGAGCATCGCGATAGGCCACTTAATGTGGACGTATTCTTGTGAGCGCAAAACAGAGAGGCGAGATTTGTGTGTAGAATTCTGGGATATGTATAGGATTTTGAACGCTTAAAGGAGCACGTATGTTAAGTGGAAAAACGGCTGTGGTGACAGGGTCAACCAGTGGCATTGGGTTGGCTATAGCGCAAGGGCTGGCGGCACAAGGGGCCAACATAGTGCTGAATGGGTTTGGTGATAAGGCGGCCATTGAAAAGCTGCGCATCAACATAGAATTGCAAAGCGATGTGAAAGCCATTTACTTGCCTGCAGATTTGAGTACAGCCGAGGGCGCACGTGCGCTGATCAATGAGGCGCAGGCGCAAATGGGCAGTGTTGATATCTTGGTGAATAATGCCGGCATTCAACACACCGATGCAGTAGAAGAGTTTCCTGTAGAGCGCTGGGATGCCATTATTGGTTTGAACTTGTCCGCTGTCTTTCATACCAGTGCTGCGGCGTTGCCAGCAATGCAGGCCAAGGGCTGGGGGCGTATTATTAACATCGCTTCTGCGCATGGTTTAGTGGCCTCGGTACACAAATCCGCCTACGTGGCTGCTAAGCATGGTGTGGTTGGTTTAAGCAAAGTTATCGCGCTGGAAAATGCGGGTAAAGGGATTACGTGTAATGCCATTTGTCCAGGCTGGGTGCGTACTCCATTGGTGGAAAAACAGATTGAAGCGTTGGCGAAAGCGAATCAAACCGATATCGAAACGGCAGCTAAGGAATTGTTGGCTGAGAAACAGCCATCCTTGCAGTTTGTGACACCTGAACAATTGGCGGGTGCAGCTGTGTTTTTGTGTACGGACTCTGCCGATCAAATGACCGGTACTACACTGACCTTAGACGGTGGTTGGACAGCCCGTTAAGTTTTTGTGAGAGATATTTATGTTGTTTGTACTTTCTCCAGCAAAAAAGCTGGACTATGACTCACCCGTTCGTACCACGTTGCACACACAACCTATGTTTGTGCCACAAGCCAAAGAACTGATTGAGATCATGCGTGGCAAAAGCGAGGAAGAAATCGCGAGCTTGATGAGCATTAGCAAAGATTTAGCTCACTTAAATGCCGAACGCTATGCGCAGTGGGAGCCTACCTTTACATTGCAAAATGCCAGACAAGCGATTTTGGCGTTCAATGGCGATGTGTATGAAGGTTTGCGTGCTGAGGAGCTTTCTGACAAACAGTTGGAATGGGCACAACAGCACTTGCTGCTACTTAGTGGGTTGTATGGTGCATTGCGCCCACTAGACCTAATGCAGCCTTACCGATTGGAAATGGGTACGCGTTTACAGAACCCACAAGGCGCCAATTTGTATGCATTCTGGGGTGACACCATTGGCCGTTATTTGGCAAAGCAGGCCGCAGACGGTTCTGGCGATAAGGTATTGGTGAACTTGGCTTCAGAGGAATACTTTAAAGCGGTAGATCTTAAAGCCGCTGGTTTGCCTGTAGTGCAGTGTGTATTCCAAGACCAAAAAAATGGTGCGTGGAAAATCATCAGTTTTTATGCCAAAAAAGCCCGCGGTTTGATGATGCGTTATGCCATTGATAAGGGTGTGAATACTGTAGAGGGTCTTAAAGGATTCAATACAGCAGGTTATGAGTATCAGCCAGAGTTGTCATCAGACACTAAGTTGGTGTTCAGACGCCCGGAACAAGCCTAATAATTACCCCGTCATTCGCAAGGCGTACTTGGGATTATGATGCGGTGAGTAAGGGTTGGGTATGCTCTGCCATGTCCAACCCTTTCATGTCTTGCTGTATCAGTTGTGAAGCTTTGATCATTTGGCGTAACGGGTACGCTAGCATTGCCAACTCACCTTCTGTTTCCAGTGTGGGGCTGGTGTTTTCTACCGTCTGATCATGCAAAATACCCTGAATGGCGGTAATGGCTTCGTCTATGCCAGGTGGAATGCTTTCCAGTGTGGCCAGCAGTGGAATGCAGGCACTAATTTGCGATGCCAGTACATGGTTCTGAATCAGCAGGTTATTGAATAGCGCAACATTCCATTGGCGACTGGCTGGTTCATCCATCATGCGATAAAAGCCAGACGCAAAGTTATCAAATGAAATATAGACCTGACGCTTAGCCAGTTGCCATTGGGTATCGGCCTCGGCCAGTTGCGCACCCAGTGCGGCATCTACAGGTTCGCTATCCGGGTTGCTGGCCTGTAGTTGTACGGCTTGTTGGTATTGGCGATTCAGTTCGGCGTATTGCAATCCAGTAGTCAGGTAGTGTCGGTTAGCTTGCAGTGACTCGCGAGCGAAACTGCTCATGGAGCTGGCTTCCCACTTAGGCAGTACATAACTACATAGCAGTGCAATAGCACACCCAATCAGCGTGTCTATAAAGCGTTCACTAATGACAAAGGTGCTACTGGCGTATAAGAACTGAAATGAGATCAACGCCGAGATGGTCAAAAAGGCTGCTGATAACAAGTAGTGCAACTGCACCAAGCTCTTACCCATGACATAAGCGAGCAGCAAAGCAATAAAGTAGAACTCTTTATTGTCGGTGACACTGAACAGAATAAAGGTTAGTAAGCACCCTAGGGCTGTGCCGCCTAGACGCCAGGTGTTGCGTTGTTTGGTCTGAGCAAACCCGGGTTTAAGAATGACTAGAATCGTTAGGATGATCCAGTTACTTTGGTTGGCTAGGGAATTTAGCGACTCGGTGGAGTGAGTAAACTGTGCAGCTAATGCGGGTACAGCTAGAGCCAAAATAGAGGCTACGGTCACACGAATGGCGTAGCGGAAGCTAGATGAGCTTAACCGTAGGTTGCTGCGTAGTAAGCCAATATGAATCTCCTCGCGCGACAAAAATCGGCTCAGAGATTTATCTAAATACTGATCCAGAGGGATATCAGTACCCGTACGTTTGGTGTTGGCCGCCATATGGTCAATGGTTTGCTTGGCTACACGCAGTCTACGCAGCACTTGCAGCAACAACCCATAGAGTTCGGGGTCTTGTTGTTGCATGCCCTTTTGTTTGTAGCGCTCTAGTTCGTATTCCATGGCGCGTATTTCCGCTTTAACGCTAATGCGTTGCACGGTTTTTTTGCGGCGGGATACATTCAGCGCAATACGGACCACCTCGGCAGACTGCTTTTGTAGCGCATCATGAGCGAACTCCATGAAATCGCTTTCCCCTAGTCGGCGTCGTAAGGTGTGGTAGTCGGTATGGGTGGCCACCAAGGTATCAAGTAACGACACCATGTTGGTGTACAACACCAGTAATGTGGTGCGGTATTGGTCGCCACGGCTTTTTAGGCCTTTGGGTAGCTCACGCAGCACCATGTCGCGAGCGGACTGCTGAAGCTCTGCCATGCTGGACTGCGCTTTGATGAGATCGCGATAGGTTGCATCCAGATCTGAGTTCACATCATAGAACTTGGAGCGTGCCAGCATGTATTTGGCTGTGGCGTGCAAGGCCATAGACAAGGTACGGCGTTCTTCACCCAGCCATAACAAATGCCTAAAAAGCAAACTAAAGGCAAAGTAAAACAGGCCGCCAGTAAAGGAAAATAAGGTGTGCAGTAGTACGGTATCGCCAGAGGTGGGTTCGCGCAGGCTGAGGGTCATCAGCAACAGGCTGGCAAAGCCAATCAAGCCACCGCGAGGACCATACACATTGAGCATGGAAAAGAAAAAGCACAGCAGGGGGACTAGTATCCACGTGCCCCATAGCGACCCAGCAGCAAAGGTGGTTAAGGCAACGGTAATGGTACCCAGAGCAATGCCGCCCAGCATTTCGTTAGTGCGATAGCGTTTGGGGCCGCCGGGTTGGTCAATGACCGCCACACATAGCGCTCCCATGGAGGCAATAATCCCCATGCCATACAACTGGAAACCACCACCCAGCACAATAACAGGCAACAAAATGCCCGCAGCTTGCCGTAGGCCGCCTAACAAGTAGTGGCTGTAAAGAAAGCGCTGTAACTGAGGAAAGAAAGTGGTGCTCATGTTGTGGTTCTACGTACAGAGTCACCAGTATAAGATGCCCAACCCATACTGTGGGTGAAGATAATTTGCGCTTTACCAACAATTGCAGTTGATTGCCATTTGGCAACAGGGTAAAGTACCTGATGCCTTAGCTCATCCGCTGGGGCAGTAGGGCTCTTTGCACGGGTCATCAACCCGTTTTTTTGCGCCTTTTTATTTGTTGCTGGCCGCGCCACAAGCGTGTGATGCCAGGACTTCCATTTCATGCTATCGCGTTTGTACGCAAGTGCTACTTTCCGAAAGAGTGCAGGTCAAGCAGTAGTGTGTCTGGGTGGCGTGGTCCCGTGGGTCATAAAGCGCCAGATCATGTTGCTGTATTTGGCTGAGACTCCGGCTTAAGTGCCAGTCGGGGAGTTAGTGCAAGACTGAAAGGAATTTCATAATGGAACTCAATGGCGCAGATATAGTCGTGCGCACGCTGGCTGACGAGGGCGTAGAACACGTTTTCGGCTATCCGGGTGGTGCCGTACTATACATCTACGATGCAATTTTCAAGCAGGACAAATTCCGCCACGTTTTGGTGCGTCACGAGCAAGCTGCTGTGCACGCGGCGGATGCTTATTCACGCTCCTCCAACAAGGTTGGTGTAGCGCTGGTTACTAGCGGCCCAGGTCTGACCAATGCTGTAACAGGTATTGCGACAGCCTATATGGACTCCATCCCTATGGTGGTGATCAGTGGTCAAGTTGGTTCCCAGTCTATAGGCGAAGATGCTTTTCAAGAATGTGATGCTATTGGTATTACGCGCCCTTGCGTTAAGCACAACTTTTTGGTGCGTGACGTAAAAGAGCTGGCTGATACTATTCGCAAAGCTTTCTATATCGCGACTACAGGCCGTCCAGGTCCTGTGTTGGTCGATATCCCCAAAGATATTACTGCCGCAATGGCTCGCTACACGCCTAAGCGTGGCGAGGTCAAAATGCGTTCCTATATGCCTGTTTCTAAAGGGCATCAGGGGCAGATCAAAAAAGCGGTGCAAATGCTGGCAGCAGCTGAGCGTCCCATGATTTACGTGGGCGGCGGCGCTATCTTGGATAATGCATCCGAAGAAGTTAAACAATTAGTCGAGCTTTGTGGTGCACCTTGTACTACCACGCTGATGGCACTGGGTGCTTACCCAGGTAATAGCGATCAGTACGTAGGTATGCCAGGTATGCACGGTACGTATGAAGCAAACATGGCTATGCAGCACAGTGATGTGTTGATTGCTGTGGGTGCGCGTTTCGATGATCGCGTTATTGCGAATCCTCGTCACTTCATGCAAGTACCTCGCAAAATTGTTCACATTGATATTGATCCTTCCTCCATTTCCAAACGTGTGAAAGTGGATGTGCCTATCGTGGGCAGCGTTAAGGAAGTTCTGAAAGAGTTCAACGAGCAGTATGCACAAGTTCGTTCCTCATCCACTAAGAGCAAAACAGCTCTGGAACAATGGTGGAAGCAGATCAACATTTGGCGCGAGAAAAAATGCCTAGTCTACAAGCCTTCTGACGAGGTTATTAAGCCTCAGTCAGTGGTAGAAGCTCTGTGGGAAGTAACAGGTGGCGACGCCTTCGTGACTTCTGATGTGGGCCAACACCAAATGTGGGCAGCACAATACTACCGTTTCAATAAACCACGTCGCTGGTTGAACTCTGGTGGCTTGGGGACGATGGGTGTAGGCCTGCCTTACGCTATGGGCGTACAGATGGCTAACCCCGATGCAGATGTAGCGGTGATTACGGGTGAAGCATCTATTCAGATGAACATCCAAGAATTGTCCACATGTCTGCAATATCGTATGACACCTAAGTTGCTGTGTTTGAACAACCGCAGTCTGGGTATGGTGCGTCAGTGGCAGGAAATCGATTACGGCTCCCGTTATTCGGAATCCTACATGGATGCGTTGCCTGACTTCGTGAAATTGGTTGAAAGCTACGGCCACGTTGGTATGCGTATTGATAAACCTGCGGATGTGAAACCTGCCATTCAAGAGGCGTTCACTAAACATAAAAACCGCTTGGTATTCATGGACTTCATCACCGATAAAACAGAAAACGTCTGGCCAATGGTTAAGGCGGGTAAAGGTTTAACGGAAATGTTGTTGTGTGCAGAAGATTTGAAAGGAGAGGAATTATGAAACACGTGATTTCCATCCTGATTGAGAACGAACCCGGTGCATTGTCGCGTGTGGTTGGTCTGTTTTCTGCGCGTGGCTACAACATTGAAACCTTGACTGTGGCACCTACGGAAGATGCAACGTTGTCTAGGATGACGATTGTGACCATAGGTCCCGATGAGGTGATTGAGCAAATTACCAAACACCTGAATCGCCTCGTTGATGTGGTGAAGGTGGTGGATCTTTCCGAAGGCCCACACGTTGAGCGTGAACTTATGCTCATCAAAGTGCGTGCGGTAGGTAAAGAGCGCGAAGAAATCAAACGTATGGCTGACATTTTCCGTGGCAGCATCATTGATGTGACTGACAAAACCTACACGATTGAACTGACTGGAGTGCAGGAGAAAATCTCTGCCTTCATCAATGCATTGGATCGCAGTTCCATTTTGGAAACAGTACGAACCGGTGTGTCAGGTATCAGCCGTGGTGAACGGGTTTTGAAGGTTTAACTTTATTAAATTAAAACGCCACAAGGCGACAAAAATTTGGAGCAGATTCCATGAAAGTTTTTTACGACAAAGATTGTGACCTTTCCTTGATCAAGGGTCGTACAGTTACCATTATCGGTTACGGTTCACAAGGCCACGCTCACGCACTGAACCTGCATGAGTCCGGCGTGAATGTGGTTGTTGGTTTGCGTAAAGGCGGTGCTTCTTGGAGCAAAGCTGAAGGCGCTGGCCTGAAAGTGATGGAAGTGGCTGAAGCCGTTAAAATTGCTGACGTAGTAATGATCTTGTTGCCTGACGAGAACATCGCTGAAGTGTACCGTACACAAGTTGCTGAAAACATTCGTCCAGGCGCAGCACTGGCATTTGCTCACGGCTTTAACGTTCACTACGGCCAAGTTGTGCCACGTGATGATATCGACGTGATCATGGTTGCTCCTAAAGCTCCAGGCCACACAGTACGTGGTACATACCGTCAAGGTGGTGGTGTTCCTCACCTGATCGCTGTATACCAAGATAAAACTGGTGCAGCACGTGATGTAGCTCTGTCCTACGCTAGCGCAAACGGTGGTGGTCGTGCCGGTATCATCGAAACAAACTTCCGTGAAGAAACAGAAACTGACTTGTTCGGTGAGCAAGCTGTTCTGTGTGGTGGTGCTGTTGAACTGATCAAAGCTGGTTTCGATACATTGGTTGAAGCTGGTTACGCGCCAGAAATGGCTTACTTCGAGTGCTTGCACGAACTGAAGTTGATCGTTGACCTGATCTACGAAGGCGGTATCGCCAACATGAACTACTCCATCTCCAACAACGCGGAGTACGGTGAGTACGAAACAGGTCCTAAGATCATTACTGATGAAACACGTAAAGCAATGCGTGAAGTTCTGGCCGACATCCAAAACGGTGTTTACGCTAAAAACTTCATCTTGGAGCACACTGCTGGTGCCCCAACATTGACATCGCGTCGTCGTATCAACGCTGAATCTCAGATTGAGCGTGTGGGCGAACAACTGCGTGCAATGATGCCTTGGATTGCAGCCAACAAATTGGTTGATAAATCTAAAAACTAAGCATGTGGCGTGATTAACGCCATAAGGCTGGCCTAGGGATCTCCCTGTGCCAGCCTTTTTGTTTTTTGTAATTGCCCATAAGCTGCTAATATCTCATTCTTACCCAGCTGCTTTTAAGCGGTTTCTTTGGTTTCTTACCTTCAGCTTGAATTATGCCCGGTCGCAATACAGACGAATTACGTCGTCGCAGTATTTACCTTTTACCTAACGCGTTTACTACCGCGAACTTATTCGCCGGTTTTTATGCCGTCGTGCAGGCCATGAATGGGCGGTTTGAAGTGGCTGCTATAGCCATATTCTTGGCAATGGTATTTGATGGTATGGATGGGCGAGTAGCGCGCCTGACCAATACGCAGTCCGCTTTTGGTGAGCAGTATGACTCCATGGCTGACTTAACTTCTTTTGGTGTGGCGCCTGCATTGGTGATGTATGTATGGGCGCTGCAAGATCTAGGTCGGTGGGGGTGGTTAGCGGCATTTGTGTTTGTCGCGGGCGCGGCATTGCGCTTAGCGCGTTTCAACACCAATATCGCTGTTGTGGATAAACGCTTTTTTCAAGGCTTGCCTAGTCCTGCAGCAGCTGCGCTGATAGCGGGTTTTGTGTGGCTGTCGGTGGATAATAAATTGCCGATTTCTACGCACGTATTGCAGTGGAGTGCCTTTGTTCTCACAATTTACGCTGGCGTTGCTATGGTCTCCAATGCACCTTTCTACAGTGGCAAAACCTTTGCGTTGAGCAAAAGTGTGCCATTTTGGGGGATGTTGTTGCTAGTGTTGTTGTTCGTGTTTGTGTCTTCCGATCCACCGGTGGTGCTGTTTGGCTTGTTTGTGCTGTACGGCCTGTCGGGTTGGGTGGTGATGGCGTGGCGCTGGCATCGTGCGCGTAGGTTGATTGAGCAGCGCCGCGAGGATGCTTAATCCATACCGCGAAATATACCGTCGTTAATGTCGCGAGGATCAGGGCCAGGGTGGTGGTGAACCAACTGGCCCTTGTCGTTGAAGTACATATACATGAGTGAGTTAAACGCGCCGCCTTGCTTGTAACGATATGACCACGTGCGATAGGTCACGCCTTTCCATCGGGCAAACTCATCCACTGCGGGTGGGCCATACCAGCAGGCAATCATGGCAGCGGTCCAGTCGTGTTGGTCTAGCAGTCTAAAGCCTTCATCAGAGAGCATTTGCTGTATGGATAAAATAATGTTTTGTTCATCCACCTCGGCTGTCCACGCGTAGTAACCCATAGGCTGGGTAGACCAGTTCACCAGTTCAGGTTTGATGTTATTGCAGCGTTGTGTGGGTGTGCCGTATTCGTTAATGGCTGTATCTAACGCGGTGCCTGGTGGTACGTTGCTTAGACTGGTGCAGCCTGCCATCAATAGGCTGACAAAAGTAATGCAGGGTAGGGCGGTAAAGCGTGGCATTTTTCGTACTTCCTGTGGTGGCAGTGCCTAATTACGGGATTGCGTCATTGAAGAATCTTACGTGCTTAGGCATTTTGCTATATAATTCCAGATTGTTTTGCGTAAGCAAAGTGTTTTTGCTGATGACACGATAGGGCTCCTCGGTTCTATCGCAAGTTATTTGAGGATAATGTTATGACAGTAGTAGTTAAAAAAACCGAAATCGTTTCGGAATACCAACGTAAAGCCGGTGATACTGGTTCTCCAGAAGTTCAAGTAGCGCTGCTTTCGGCACGTATTGCTCATTTGACAGAGCACTTCAAAACCCACGTTAAAGATCACCACTCACGTCGTGGTCTGCTGCGCATGGTTAGCCGTCGCCGTAAACTGTTGGATTACTTGAAAGATCGTAAGCCTGACGCTTACCGTGCGTTGATCGAAAGACTCGGTCTGCGTAAGTAATATGCCGGGGCATGCCCCGCACGAAATAACCGTGCTTGCTGCAAGAAACCTCTTGCGGTACGCACGGTTTTTTATTGTAAGGAACGTAGTGAATGTTCAATAAAGTCACAAAAAAATTCCAGTACGGCGCACATGAAGTTGTGTTGGAAACGGGTGAAATTGCACGGCAGGCATCAGGTGCCGTGCTTGTTTCTGTTGAAGATACCGTTATTTTGGCAACCGTTGTAGGTGCTAAAAAAGCTAAAGCCGGTCAGGATTTCTTTCCTTTGACCGTGGATTACGTAGAGAAAACCTACGCTGCTGGACGTATTCCAGGTGGTTTCTTTAAGCGTGAAGGTAAGCCATCAGAGCGTGAGACATTGACTTCACGTCTGATCGACCGTCCGCTGCGTCCGTTGTTCCCTGAAGGGTTTTACAACGAAGTTCAAATCATCATTCACGCGCTGTCCGTTAATCCTGAGATTGACCCAGTTATCCCTGCGTTGATCGGTGCATCAGCAGCGTTGGCTATTTCTGGTATTCCATTCAATGGCCCTGCTGGTGCAGCGCGTGTGGGTTATGTAGATGGTCAGTACGTACTGAACCCAACTACAGCGCAAACAGAGCAATCCAAGTTGGACTTGGTTGTGGCTGGTACAGAGGCTGCTGTGTTGATGGTTGAGTCTGATGCTCAGCAATTGTCTGAAGACGTGATGTTGGGTGCGATTGCCTTTGGTCACGAGCAAATGCAAAACGTGATCAATGCTATTCATGAGTTGGTTGAAGATGCCGGCAAACCTGAGTGGGATTGGCAGCCAGAGCCAGCTAACGAAGCATTGATCAGCGCTGTGCGCGCTGTTGCTTTTGATCAGTTGAAAGAGGCCTACCAAATCCGTGAAAAACAAGCGCGTACATTGCGTTTGAAAGAGATCAGCCAATCTGTGAAAGATTCCTTGGCTGCTTCTGCGGAAGAAAAAGGCGAAGCTGCTCCTGATTCAGTGGGTGTTGAAAACATTCTGTTTGATTTCGAGAGCCAGATTGTTCGTAGTCAAATTCTGAGTGGCGAGCCGCGTATTGATGGTCGCGATACACGTACTGTTCGTCCTATTTCTATCCGTACTGGCGTATTGCCACGTGCTCACGGTAGCGTGTTGTTCACTCGTGGTGAAACGCAAGCCTTGGTTGTAGCCACACTGGGTACACGCCAAGACGAGCAGATCATTGATTCCGTCATGGGTGAGTACCGTGATCGTTTCATGCTGCACTACAACTTCCCTCCGTTTGCTACAGGCGAAACAGGCCGTTTTGGTGCGCCTAAGCGTCGTGAGATCGGTCATGGCCGTTTGGCTAAACGCGCTTTGGCTCACATGCTGCCTCCAGCGGAAGACTTCCAATACTCGTTGCGTATTGTGTCTGAAGTGACTGAGTCCAACGGTTCGTCCTCTATGGCGACAGTGTGTGGTGGCTCATTGGCAATGATGGATGCGGGTGTGCCTATGACTGATCACGTTGCTGGTGTGGCAATGGGTCTGATCAAGGATGGTGGTAAGTTTGCTGTGTTGACCGATATCTTGGGTGATGAAGATCACCTGGGCGATATGGACTTCAAAGTAGCGGGTACAGAGCACGGTATTACTGCATTGCAGATGGATATCAAGATTCAAGGTATCACTACTGAAATCATGAGTGTTGCATTGGCTCAGGCTCGCGAAGGCCGCATGCACATCTTGGGTCTGATGAAAACATCCTTGGAAGGTGCACGTACAGAATTGTCCGCATTTGCTCCACGTATGTTGACAGTAAAAATCAATCCAGAAAAAATCCGTGATGTGATTGGTAAAGGTGGCGCGACTATCCGTACGCTGACCGAAGAAACTGGTACGCAGATCGACATCGGTGACGATGGCACGATCACAATTTCTAGTGCTGACCTAGAGAAAGCACAAGAAGCTGAACGTCGTATCAAAGAAATCACAGCAGAAGTGGAAGTGGGTCAAGAGTACGAAGGCCCAGTGCTGCGTATTCTGGATTTCGGTGCGATTGTGCAAGTGTTGCCAGGTAAAGATGGCTTGCTGCACATCTCTGAGATCGCTAACTACCGCATCGCCAACGTGAATGATGTGCTGAAAGTTGGTCAAGTGGTGAAATTCAAAGTGATAGAAGCTGATGACAAAGGTCGTCTGCGTTTGTCTATCAAAGCTTTGGGTGGTATTGAAGCTCAAGGTGGTGAGGCTGCGCCTGCAACACCAGAAGCTGATACGGCTGCTGAGTAAGTCTTTGTGTGCTAGCGCAAGCTAGCCACATAAAGCAAAAATCCCGGATTGGGCATTCGTGCTCACCGGGATTTTTTTATGTAGACGGCAGATTCGTGATTGGCTGAGTAATAAGAGGGTATTTTGCGGCTTTCTGCGTATACAAACAGTTAAATTTACGGTATAGTTTTCTTCTTTGCTGTTTTGAGCCAATCTTATTGGTGCAATATCAGTAAATCAAACTTGGAAGCGTGCCAGAGTGGTTGAATGGACTGGTCTTGAAAACCAGCGATGGGGTAACTCATCCGTGAGTTCGAATCTCACCGCTTCCGCCAAAAAGTTTGTGTGGCATCCATGGCGGAATAGGTAGACGCAAGAGACTTAAAATCTCTCGATCAAACGATCGTCCCGGTTCGATTCCGGGTGGATGCACCAACATCTCTTATGCCTTAGGGCTCCTCTATTATCCTTTTGATTCTGTTCGAGTCATAATAGACCTCTCTGTAGATCTATGTATAAGGGTAGTGAATATCATGAAAGCTATAGAAATCTCCCAACCAGGTGGTCCTGAGGTATTGCGCTGGGTTGATAGGCCTATGCCGGAAGCTGCAGCGGGGCAGTTGTTGTTGCGTGTGATCGCGGCTGGCGTGAATAGGCCGGATGTGATGCAACGCAAAGGTATGTATCCTGCGCCTGCGGGGGCTTCTGATATACCGGGCCTGGAGGTTTCTGGTGAAATAGTGGGTGGCGATGTAGAAGCTAGTGGGTATGCGCTAGGTGATTGCGTGTGTGCACTACTGTCAGGTGGCGGCTACGCGCAATACTGCGTCGTGGATGCCCAGCATTGTTTGCCTATTCCTAAAGGTATAGATCCTGTTCATGCTGCTGGTATACCCGAAACGGCGTTTACGGTATGGAGCAATATCTTTAATCGTGGTGCTTTGGCTGATGGTGAGTCCCTGCTTGTGCATGGTGGTGCAAGCGGGATTGGGGTCATGGCCATACAACTGGCGGTCGCTAAAGGGCATCGTGTCTTTGCTACGGCGGGCAGTGATGAGCGTGTGGCGATTATTAATGCATTAGGTGCCACGGGCATTAATTACAAAACACAGGTGTTTGAAGAGGTTGTTCGCGAGGCGACAAATAATCGCGGTGTGGATGTGATTTTGGATATGGTGGCGGGCGACTATATCAATAGAGATATACGTTGCTTGGCAGATGATGGTCGTATTGTGGTGATCGCCTTGCAAGGCGCGCCTAAAGGCGAGGTTAATTTTGCACAAATGATGTTGCGTAGATTAACGCTTACCGGCTCAACACTGCGTGCTCGAGATCAGCACTTTAAAGCTGATTTGGCTAGGCAGGTGCGTGAGCAGGTGTGGCCATTACTGGAGCGCGGTGCTGTTAACGTTAAGGTGCATGCTGTGTTTGATATGGCCGATGCCGCACAGGCGCATGCCATGATGGATGCTGGTGAGCAGGTTGGGAAAATCATCCTACGCGCATAAAGAATGGTGTTATGAAGAGCTAGTCAATATGACGATGCGAAAAGCGCACAATTTTTAAGCGTAAATCTGGGCAACACGCTACAATTATCGGTTGTTTTATTTGTGATGGCCTTTGGCCTTCAGGTACTAGAGGTCAATGACAACTACAACTCGCTCTCCTCTTATTATTGGTAACTGGAAAATGAATGCGTCGCTGGGTGGCAGCATGGTGCTGTTGCAGGCGTTGGCGCATTACCGGCCAAGCCAAGCCTGTGAGCTGGCTGTCTGTGTGCCGTTCCCGTATTTGGCTCAAGCGCAAGAGGTTCTTGCGGGTTCTGTGGTCTCATGGGGTGCACAAGACGTTAGTGATCAGCAACAAGGTGCTTATACTGGCGAAGTGTCAGCGGCTATGCTGCAAGACTTTGCCTGTAAGTGGGTGCTGGTCGGGCATTCTGAACGTCGGCAGCGTCATGCGGAGTCTGATCAGCTGGTGGCTGATAAAGCAGTGCAGGCTCTATCGTGTGGTATTACGCCTGTTTTTTGTGTGGGTGAAAGTGATACTGAGCACGAGGCTGGCGAGGCGCATAATGTAGTCTTGCGACAATTGCAGCCTTTGCTAGATTTGGGTGCGGATGTCGTGAAGCGAGTAGTTGTAGCATATGAGCCCGTTTGGGCCATAGGTACAGGTAAAAGTGCAACGCCAGAGCAAGCTCAGGCTGTGCATGCGTTTATACGCGAGTGCTTGCGTAATAGCGGTGCTGAAGAGGTGCGTGTGTTGTATGGCGGTAGCGTCAATGCAGCAAATGCCCAGAGTTTGTTCGCCATGCCTGACATAGATGGGGCATTGGTGGGTGGTGCGGCACTTAAGGCCGAAGAATTTTTAGCGATAGCGGCGATATAAGCCACGGAGTGATCACATGGAATGGATTCAACCAGTCTTGCAGGCAGTGCAGGTATTGTCTTCACTGACTATTATTGGTTTGGTGTTGTTGCAACAAGGTAAAGGGGCGGACATGGGTTCGTCTTTTGGTAGTGGTTCAGCTGGCAGTGTATTTGGTGCTGCGGGTGCTGCTAACTTCTTGTCGCGCACGACCAAGTATGCGGCTATTGTGTTTTTTGTTTCTACTGCGGGTTTGGCATGGGTGGTTTACAAGCCATCTGCGAAGGCCGAAATCGAATCGGGTGTGATGCAGGGCTTTGAGTCCATCATTCCAGGTATGTCGACCCCAGCACCAACTACACCTGCTGCGCCAGATGTCAGCGTGCCAGTGATTCCAGCAACGCCAACTCCGGCAGCAAGTGTGCCGCAAGCTGTTGAGCCTGAGGCTGAAAGCAAAGTAGAAGAGGCTCCAGTGGTTGAGTCTGCTGAATCTACAGAAGAAGTAAAAGAGCCTGCGGCAGAATAATCTGTTGTATTGCTCTATATAAAAGGCCGATCAATGATCGGCCTTTTTGTTTGTGGGGCAATAGATGCACTTATATAGCAAAAGTGCTTGTGCCCGTGGGGGATCGTGCTAGAATAACGATCTTTCTAGATGTCGATGTGGTGGAATTGGTAGACACGCTATCTTGAGGGGGTAGTGGCGCAAGCTGTGCGAGTTCGAGTCTCGCCATCGACACCAAAAAAACATTGAAGCCGGGTTAGCCCGGCTTTTTTGCGCCCATTTTTTGTTGCCGCAGCCGCAAGGGGTGGCTGCTAGGTCTGCTGTAGGGTGAGTTCTGTGCTGATTTCCTCAGTGCAGGCGTGAAAGAGATGGTGATCTTTTTTATGTTCCACTCATTGATAAATCAATTACTTACGGCAGGATGTTAGATATTTGCTTTAAATTTATTTGAAGGTAAAAGGGATTCTTGTTGGTCTGGTGTAAACCTGGTTTTGTTGTAGTAAAGTGACGTTTTTGTCGTGTATAGACTACAGAACAGGGACTTTATGCAGGGTAATCACATCAAACAATAGTCAACGCGGCGGAATTTTGATGCAATAGCTCTAACTTCCCATTGCGGAGTTAGAAAGAGCAGTAGCACCTACATGTTGTGAGTGGCTGCTCTGATTTACTCAAAAAATCCACGGAGATTTCATACATGAAAAAGACTCTGCTCGCTGCTGCTTTGATGGCCGGTTTCGCTGGCGTTGCTCAGGCAGAAACTTCCGTAACTCTGTACGGTATCGTTGATACAGGCTTGGGTTACACACAGTTCAAAGATAAAGATTCTGATGCTAAAGCAACTCGCACAGGTTTCTACGACGGCGTTCAGTCCGGTAACCGTTGGGGTCTGCGCGGTAGCGAAGATCTGGGCGATGGTCTGCGTGCTGTTTTCACATTGGAAAGCGGTTTCAAACTGACAGACGGCCAATCCCTGCAAGGTGATCGTTTGTTCGGTCGTGAAGCAACTCTGGGTCTGGCTGGCGACAGCTGGGGTTCCTTGGTTTTCGGTCGTCAACAAAACGTAGCTTCCCGCTACATTGCTGACATCGCTAGCCCATTTGGCGATTCCATGGAGTTGGCTGCAATCGGTAAAACATTTACCTCCGCAGCAACTGTTCGCGCAGACAACACAGTTGTGTACGCAACACCTAACTTCAACGGTTTTGACTTCGCTATTGGTTATTCCTTCAACGTTGATGGTCAGCAAGAGTGGAACATCAAAAATACAGGTCAAGCCAACCCTAAAGACGACAACCAGAAATTGGTAACTACAGGTCTGCGTTACGCTAACGGTCCTGTAGCCGTTGCTGTGTCTTACGACAACCTGAAAGCTAGCAACTGGGATAAATCCGTACAAGCTTGGAACTTGGCTGGTAGCTACGACTTTGAAGTTGTAAAACTGCACTTGGCCTGGGGTCAAGAGCGTAACGGTACTCTGTCCACACGTGGCGTTAAATTCAACGACGACTTCGATGCACGTTTCGGTGGCGGCGGCAACGACATGAAAGACTACAAAGTTAATAACTTTGCGGTTGGTGTAAGTGCTCCTGTTGGTGCGGCTGGTAAAGTAATGGCTGGTTGGGCAATGTCTCGTGCTAGCAGCAATGACTGGTACAACGATACATACGAAGGTCAGAAGAAATCTCAGAACCTGTTCAGCTTGGGTTACACATACAATCTGTCCAAACGCACCAACGTATATGCAGTTGGTACATACGGTACAGGCTACATGTTCCAAGACGTACGTGCTACACAGGCTATCGTAGGTCTGCGTCACCGCTTCTAATCATGCCGCATGGCTTAGCCATGTATCATGATGGCCTGCTTCGGCAGGCCAATGCGAAATGCTTAGGCATGGAAAAGCCACTCTTCGGAGTGGCTTTTTTTATGCTTAGGATAAATGCAGTCTTGTTTTGACTAACGCATGGTTGTAATGCTTTGCGGGTATGAGGAGGAGGCTGAGGGTTGATGAGTGGGAGTGGCGGCATGTGTATGTTGGTTGGTCGTCGTTATGTTGGGGTGTGATCCCAGGCTGGGCGTAGAGGGTCTATTCCACTTGAGAGGTGGTTGTGTGTAGTGCAGGCTCCTGTGTTTCTTTGTCCTGTGCTAACTGGTAGTTCGGTGAGTGTTTTGTTTTTGGGCAAACTCTATGACTGATAATTCTTAAATTCCAGCTGTGGATGGGTTGTGTTTTTGGGTTGATGTTGGCTTCGGTTAAGGGCTTATTTGGGTTGTTTTGGTGCGTTGTGTTAGGGTAGGAGTGTGGCATTTATTACGGTGAAAGCACTGTATTTCCTCACTTTTCTTTAAGCTAAAAGTCAGCTGACACCTTTTGTAATGAATTAAGTCGGGCTGTGGCAACGTAGTTGTAATATTGGTACAGCGCCTAAAAGGCAGTGCTCATAAGCTTTTTTTTTATAAAAAAGCGTCTGGCCGGTCTAATTTGAGTTAGCCCAAGGGTTATAGGCTCAAAGGGCAGATGAAAATGCTACAATCCAAGGGTTTACTTACTGTGAATGGGTGTGTTGCATGAATCTGCAGAATTATTTCCCCATCTTGCTATTTGTCCTGGTTGCGACGGGTATTGGTGGGGCATTGTTAGCGGCTGGCCGTGTTTTGGGGCCACATCGTCCTTACGATGAAAAGCTATCACCTTATGAGTGCGGTTTTGAAGCCTTTGGCGACTCCCGCATGAAGGTGGATATCCGCTATTACCTGATCGCCATTTTGTTCATTATGTTTGATCTGGAAATTGCTTTCCTGTTCCCGTGGGCAGTAGCCAACGGCGTGATTGGGATGGTGGGTTTCTGGTCTGTTCTAGTTTTCCTAGGCATTTTGACAGTGGGCTTTTTGTACGAATGGAAAAAAGGCGCCCTGGATTGGGAATAAGCATTTTGCGCATACCCTCAAGGGTAGGCGTCTGCTAAAGGCAAAAAACTATGGCTATAGACGGCATTTTGAAAGAAGGTTTTATCACTACCAGTGCAGACAAGTTGCTGAACTGGGCGAAAACAGGTTCCATGTGGCCGATGACATTCGGGCTGGCCTGTTGTGCGGTAGAGATGATGCATGCGGGTGCTGCCCGCTATGACTTGGACCAATTTGGTATCATTTTCCGCCCAAGCCCTCGTCAGTCTGATTTGATGATTGTGGCTGGTACTTTGTGCAACAAAATGGCGCCTGCCTTGCGCAAAGTGTACGACCAGATGGCTGAGCCGCGCTGGGTGGTTTCCATGGGTTCCTGTGCTAACGGCGGTGGCTATTACCACTACTCTTACTCGGTTGTGCGTGGTTGTGACCGCATTGTGCCAGTAGACGTATATGTGCCGGGCTGTCCGCCCACTGCCGAAGCGCTGGTCTATGGCCTGCTGCAGGTGCAGAATAAAATTCGTTTAACCAACACCATCGCGCGTTAAGCGTCGGGTCTGTTTTAGCTAGGTACGTACATCATGACACGACTAGAAACGCTACAAAAAAACATTCTCGCCGTATTTGGTGAAGAAGCTGCGCTGACACTGGATCGCAATGAACTGACACTAGAAGTGCCGGTAAGCGATTGGGTGCAAACCTGTGCCACTCTGCGTGACCATAAAGATTTGTCCTTTGAAATCTGTATGGATCTGTGCGGTATGGATTACTCAGCATGGCGTGCTCCCACTTACGACTTTGATCCCTCCTTGTTCCCACATCGCTTTGCAGTAGTGATTCACTTGCTGTCAGTTAAACATAACTGCCGCATGCGCGTACGCTGCTTTGTGCCGGGTGATGACTTCCCCGTTTTACCTACACTGTTCCACGTATGGCCCACAGTGAACTGGTTCGAACGTGAAGCCTTCGACTTGTACGGCATTGTGTTTGAAGGTCACCCAGATCTGCGCCGCATTCTTACCGATTACGGCTTTATCGGTCATCCCTTCCGCAAAGATTTCCCTATCTCCGGCTATGTGGAAATGCGTTACGACGCAGAACAGAAACGGGTTATCTATCAGCCTGTCACGATTGAGCCGCGTGAAATTATTCCACGTGTGGTTCGCGAAGACGATTACGGAGTGGGGCGCTAAGTATCATGGCAGAAATTCAGAATTACACGCTAAACTTTGGTCCTCAACACCCGGCCGCACACGGTGTGCTGCGTCTGGTACTTGAATTGGACGGCGAAGTTATTCAACGCGCTGACCCACATATTGGTCTGTTGCATCGCGCGACAGAAAAACTGGCCGAACACCGCACGTTCTTGCAAGCATTGCCCTATATGGATCGCTTGGACTACGTGTCTATGATGGTGAATGAGCACGCTTACTGCTTGGCAGTAGAGCGCTTGATAGGGGTTGAAGTTCCTCTACGTGCTCAGTACATCCGCGTGATGTTCGACGAAATTACCCGTATCCTGAACCACTTGATGTCTGTAGGTTCGCACGCGCTAGACGTGGGTGCGATGGCGGTGTTCTTGTACGCGTTCCGTGAACGTGAAGATTTGATGGATGCATACGAAGCTGTGTCTGGTGCGCGTTTGCACGCGGCATACTACCGTCCAGGTGGTGTGTACCGTGATCTGCCAGATACTATGGCTTTGTACCAAGGTAATAAATACCGCAGCGAGAAAGAGCTGAAAGCGATGAACGAAGCACGTTCAGGCTCGTTGTTGGATTTCTTGGAAGACTTTACCGATCGCTTCCCTGCATGTGTTGATGAGTACGACACCTTGCTGACGGATAACCGCATTTGGAAACAGCGTTTGGTAGACGTCGGTATCGTGACTCCTGAGCGCGCTAAAGCACTGGGCTTTACTGGCCCTATGCTGCGTGGTTCTGGTGTGGAGTGGGATACACGTAAGACACAGCCTTACGAAGTATACGATCGCATGGAGTTCGATATTCCTGTGGGTACTAACGGTGACTGTTATGACCGTTATTTGGTACGTATGGCTGAAATGCGTGAAAGTAACCGCATCATTCGCCAGTGTATCCAGTGGTTGCGTAACAACCCAGGTCCAGTGATTACCGACAACCATAAAGTGGCACCTCCTTCACGCGAACGCATGAAGACAGGTATGGAAGATTTGATCCACCACTTTAAATTGTTCTCCGAAGGCATGCACGTTCCATCAGGCGAGGTTTACGCTGGTGTTGAGCATCCTAAAGGTGAGTTCGGGATTTATTTGGTGTCAGATGGTGGTAACAAGCCTTACCGTATGAAGATTCGTGCACCTGGTTTTGTGCACTTGCAGTCGCTGGACGAAATGTCCCGTGGCCACATGATTGCTGACGCTGTCACGATCATTGGTACACAGGATATCGTGTTCGGCGAGATCGACCGCTAAGGCATCACCATGGAAGAACGGAATCAAACTATGCTGCTTTCCGAAAAAGCTTATCAAAGCATCGACAAGGAACTGTTGAAGTTCCCCGATGACCAAAAACGCTCAGCCATTATGGCCTCCTTGGCGATTGCCCAGCAGGAATTGGGTTGGGTGTCTACCGAGGTAATTGAAGACGTGGCGAACTACTTAGGTGTACCAGCGATTGCGGTACAGGAAGTAGCTACCTTCTACAACATGTTCCAGACACGTCCTGCTGGCCGCTACACCATTTCTGTATGCACCAACTTGCCTTGCGCGTTGCGTGATGGCGTGAAGTCTGGTGAATACCTAAAAGAAAAACTGGGTGTGGAGTACGGTGAGACAACTGCTGACGGCATGTTCACTGTGATTTCTGGCGAATGCATGGGCTCCTGTGGTGACTCACCCGTTATGTTGGTGAATAACCAGCATATGTGTGTGCGCATGGAAGCTGAGCGTATAGACGCTATGTTGGATGGGCTTAGAAAACAGGGAGAGTCGGCATGAGCGCGCCTGATATCTTGAAGCAACTGTCGCAAGGCCTGACACCTGATCCCGCCAATGATTTGTCGCGCAGCATGATTTTTCATGGCCGCCATATCCAACCTCAAATGTTGGCTGACCTAGACGGATCGAACTGGGGCTTGGAAGACTACGTTAAGCGTGGTGGTTACGAGGCTCTGCGTAAAGTTGTGACAAGCATGACACCTGATGAGGTGATTGCTGAGGTTAAAGCGTCTGCGTTGCGTGGTCGTGGTGGTGCGGGTTTCCCCACAGGGTTGAAGTGGAGCTTTATGCCCCGTACATTGCCAGGTCAAAAGTACTTGGTGTGTAACTCTGATGAAGGTGAGCCAGGTACATTTAAAGACCGTGACTTGCTACGCTTTAATCCGCATATTGTGATTGAAGGTATGGCTATTGCTGCATATGCCATGGGCATTAGCGTTGGCTATAACTACATTCACGGCGAAATTTTTGAAGTCTACCAGCGCTTTGAAGAAGCGTTGGAGCAGGCGCGTAAAGCCGGTTTCTTGGGTGACAAACTGTTTGGCACCGATTTCAACTTCCAATTGCATGCGTTCCACGGTTACGGCGCATACATTTGCGGTGAAGAAACTGCCTTGTTGGAATCATTAGAAGGCAAGAAAGGCCAACCGCGTTTCAAACCACCATTCCCAGCTAGTTTTGGTTTGTACGGCAAACCGACCACCATTAACAATACGGAAACCTTTGCGTCAGTGCCTTGGATCATCCGTAATAGTGGTCAGGCCTACCAAGAAATTGGTTTGCCTAATGCTGGCGGTACAAAGATTTTCTCAATTTCTGGTGACGTGCAACGTCCTGGTAATTATGAAATCCCATTGGGCACACCATTCTCAACACTGTTGGAATTGGCTGGCGGCATGCGCGAAGGTCGCAAGCTTAAAGCGGTGATTCCTGGTGGATCGTCTGCGCCGGTATTACCAGCAGACATCATGATGGCCACAAACATGGACTATGACTCCATCGCCAAAGCAGGCTCTATGCTGGGTTCTGGTGCGGTGATTGTGATGGATGACACACGTTGTATGGTGAAAAGCCTGCTGCGTTTGTCGTACTTCTATCAGCACGAAAGCTGTGGTCAATGTACTCCGTGCCGTGAAGGTACTGGTTGGTTGTGGCGCATGGTTCATCGTATCGAGAACGGTAAGGGTAGACCTGAAGATCTGGATATGTTGGACGAAATTGCCCAAAACATCATGGGTCGTACGATTTGTGCGCTGGGGGATGCGGCGGCTATGCCAGTACGCAGCTTCATCAAACATTTCCGCGACGAGTTCGCACACCACATCGAGCACAGTGACTGTGTGGTGCCCAAATATTTGTAGGCTCAGGACGAACTAATGGTAGAACTCACCATCGACGGCATCAAACTGGAAGCTCCTGAAGGCAGCATGGTTATCCAAGCTGCACAGGACGCTGGGGTGTATGTGCCGCACTTCTGTTATCACAAAAAACTAAGCATTGCGGCTAACTGCCGTATGTGTTTGGTTGATGTTGAAAAAGCCCCTAAACCTTTGCCTGCGTGTGCGACACCAGTGACAAACGGTATGGTGGTACGTACACGTTCGGAAAAAGCCATCGCTGCACAGAAAAGCGTGATGGAATTCCTGCTGATTAATCACCCATTGGATTGCCCGGTTTGTGACCAGGGCGGTGAATGTCAGTTGCAGGATTTGGCCGTAGGTTATGGCGGCTCTGAATCCCGCTATCAGGAAGAAAAACGTGTGGTCGTGGCCAAAGAAATGGGTCCACTGATCTCCACAGAGGCTATGCAACGTTGCATTCACTGTACACGCTGTGTGCGTACTGGCGAAGAAATCGCTGGTCTGCAAGAAGTGGGTATGTTGAATCGTGGCGAACACGCTGAAATTACAACGTTCGTGGGCCGTGCTGTAGAGTCCGAGTTGTCCGGTAACATGATTGACGTGTGCCCTGTTGGCGCGCTGTTGTCTAAACCGTTCCACTTCAAAGCACGTACATGGGAATTGGCTCGTCGCCATTCCGTCAGCCCGCACGACAGCATGGGTGCAAACCTGGTTGTGCAGTCCAAGATGGACCGCGTGTTACGTGTAGTGCCTTTTGAGAATGACGCGGTAAACGAGTGCTGGATCAGCGACCGTGACCGTTTCTCTTACACAGGTTTGTACACCGAAGACCGTCTGACACATCCGATGATTCGTGGTAGCGACGGTACATGGCGTGAAGCGTCGTGGAGCGATGCCCTACAACACGTAGTGGCCGCGATGAATGCAATACGTGAAAAATTCGGTGCAGATCAAATTGGTGGTTTGGGTAGCCCAACTGCTACAACGGAAGAGTTGGCCTTGTTGGCACGTTTGATGCGTGCTCTAGGCTCTGAAAACGTTGACTTCCGTCTGCGTCAGATTGATGCACGTTTGGATCAAGCATTGGCAGGTACTCCATGGTTGGGTATGCCAGTGACTCAGTTGAACGAGTTGGATCGTGTTCTGGTCGTAGGTTCGTTCCTGCGTAAGGATCACCCATTGATGGCACAACGTCTGCGTCAGGCTGTGAAAGCGGGTGCGCAAGTGTCCTTCATCGATTCTGCTGCTGATGATCCGCATTTTGCGCATATCCACCAGCGCATGACAGTGGCTCCTAGCCAAATCGCTAATGCAGTAGCTGAAGTAGCTGTAGCCTTGGCTGAAACTGCTGGTGTAGCCGTTCCTGCCGAGTTGGCTGGTGTTCAAGTTAGCGCAGAAGCACGACGTATTGCTGAGAGCTTGAGCTCCGGCGAGAAAGTAGCTGTGTTCTTGGGTAACGTTGTAGTGTCCAGCGATCAAGCTAGCGTCATTGCAGCCAATGCTTCTGCAGTGGCTACTGCAGCGAAAGCAACATTGGGCTGGTTGACTGCAGGTGGTAACACGGTTGGCGGTTACTTGGCTAACGCTGTGCCTGCAAACGGTGCATTGACTGCTGAGCAAATGTTGGCGCAAAGCCTGCGTGCTTACTTCGTACTGCACACAGAACCAGCTTTTGATAGCGACTACGGTGCACGTGCAGTGGAAACACTGAAAGCAGCAGCGTTGTCCGTAGCCTTGACTCCATTCCGCAGTGCGGCAGAAGAGTGGGCTGATGTGATGCTGCCAATTGCTCCCTTTACAGAAACTTCAGGTTCTTTTGTGAACGCTGAAGGTCGTGTACAGAGCTTCAAAGGTGCGGCAGCTCCTCTGGGTGAAACTCGTCCAGGTTGGAAAGTGCTACGTGTATTGGGTAACTTGTTCCAGTTGGATGGTTTTGATGACGAGACTTCCGAGTCCGTTCGCGACACCGTATTGGCAGCTGGTATTGAGTCCCGCCTGAACAACACTATCAATGCTAAACCAGCATTGGTTGCTGCTGCTGAAGGTCTAGAGCGCGTCACTGATGTACCTATTTACCGCACTGATGCGTTGGTACGTCGTGCTGAACCATTGCAGCAAACACCTGCAAGTGCGTTGCCTACAGCACGCATGAATGCTGTCACACTGGAAAAAATGTCGCTGGCTGACGGTGAAAGTGTACGTGTACGTTCTGCTCAAGGTGAAACCGTCTTGCCAGTTCAATTGGATGACACGGTGGCATCGGGTTGCGTACGTATTGCGACCGCGTTTGCAGAAACTGCATCGTTGGGAAGCAGCTTCGGTCAACTGACAGTGGAGCGTGTCTAAATGGAACTGCTGACTACTATTCAAAACTTCGGCGAAGGTTTGATTGGTCCTACCGCATGGTATGTGGTGTGGACACTGATCAAAATCGTATGTATCGCTTTGCCGATCATTATCTGCGTTGCCTACCTGACATACTGGGAACGTAAGATGATTGGTTTCATGCACGTTCGTAAAGGTCCAAACCGCGTGGGTCCACGTGGTTTGCTGCAGCCTTTTGCTGACGTGTTCAAGTTGCTGACCAAAGAAGTGATTGTGCCTAGTAAGGCCAACAAAGTGCTGTTCTTCTTGGGCCCAGTTGTAACACTGATGCCGGCGTTAGCGGCATGGGCGGTGATTCCTTTTGGTCCAGAAGTGGTATTGGCCAACATTAACGCTGGTCTGCTGTATATCTTGGCGATTACATCGCTGGGTGTATACGGTGTGATCGTGGCCGGTTGGGCATCTAACTCCAAATACGCATTGTTGGGCGGTCTGCGTGCAGCGGCTCAGGTGTTGTCTTACGAGTTGGCAATTGGTTTTGTGCTGATTACTGTCTTGTTGGTATCCGGTACATTGAACCTAAGCGAAATCGTACTGGGTCAAGACCGTGGGATGTTTGCCGATAGCGGTTTGAACTTCCTATCTTGGAACTGGTTGCCACTGTTGCCATTGTTTGTGGTTTACGTGATTTCTGCTGTGGCAGAAACCAACCGTCACCCGTTTGACGTGGTGGAAGGTGAGTCCGAGATCGTGGCGGGCCCAATGGTAGAGTACTCAGGTATGGGTTTTGCTCTATTCTTCTTGGGTGAATACGCCAACATGATCTTGTTGTCGGCTCTGGCATCCATCATGTTCTTGGGTGGTTGGTTACCAATCGTTGACTTTGCACCCTTTACCTGGATTCCAGGCTGGTTGTGGCTGGGTCTGAAAACCTTTGTTGTAGTGTCAATGTTCATTTGGTTCCGTGCGACATTCCCACGTTACCGCTATGACCAGATTATGCGTTTGGGCTGGAAAGTCTTCATCCCGCTGACAGGTATCTGGTTATTGGTGGTCGCGATCTGGATGCAGACGCCCTGGAACATTTGGCAATAAGGCTCGGGGGCTAAATAATTATGGAAGCGATTAAAGACTTTTTTGGCAGCCTGATGCTGTCCGAGATGCTGAAGGGTATGCGTCTAACCGGGCGTTACTTCTTCCGCCGCAAAATTACGCTGCACTACCCACAGGAAAAAACGCCTACATCGGCGCGTTTCCGTGGCTTGCACGCATTGCGCCGCTATCCCAATGGTGAGGAGCGCTGCATTGCCTGTAAATTATGCGAAGCAGTTTGCCCGGCCTTGGCCATCTCCATCGAATCCGATGAGCGTGCTGACGGCACACGTCGTACCACGCGTTACGATATCGATTTAACTAAATGCATTTTCTGCGGTTTTTGTGAAGAAAGTTGCCCAGTTGACTCCATCGTGGAAACACATATCCACGAATACCATGGGGAAAAACGTGGTGACCTGTACTTCACAAAAGAAATGTTGTTGGCAGTAGGTGACCGTTACGAGTCCGAAATTGCTGAGCGACGTGCCGCTGATGCGCCTTACCGCTAAGACAGGAGCAGAATACTCATGTTTTCAACGATTCTGTTTTATGTGCTGGCGCTGGTCATTGTGGTTGCTGCGTTCCGTGTGGTCACGGCGCGCAGTCCAGTGACTGCCGTACTGCATTTGATTTTGACCTTTTTTACGGCAGCTATGCTGTGGATCACGATGGGCGCCGAGTTCTTGGGCCTATTGTTAATCGTGGTCTACGTTGGTGCGGTAATGGTGATGTTCTTGTTTGTGATCATGTTGTTGGATGTGCGCATGCCGTCCATGACTGAGCACTTCAAGGCCTATATGCCTGTGGGCTCCATTGTGGGTCTGATTATGATTGCCGAAATGGCGATTGTATTGTTGCGCGCTTGGGTGGAAACGCCTGCGGCTGCTGTAATGCCTGAAAACTACAACAACACGAAAGTGCTGGGTGTGCTGATGTACACCGAGTATGTGATGGCTGTACAAGTTGGTGGGGTAATCCTGCTGGTAGGTATGGTAGCGGCTATTGCACTGACATTGCGTCGTCGTGCCGATGTGAAGCGTACGGTTTCCTCTAAACAAGTGAAAGTTCGTGCTGAAGACCGTCTGCGTCTAGTAAGCATGACGGCACAAGTGGAACAACCGTCTACCGCTTCAGAAACTAACAGCGCTGGAGATAAACAATGATGACACTAGGGTTGACGCACTATCTGATATTAAGTGCGGTCCTGTTTACTATCGGTTTGCTGGGTTTCTTTTTTAATCGCCGCAATCTGCTGATCCTCTTGATGTCTGTCGAGCTGATCCTGCTTTCCGCGAACATAAACTTCGTTGCATTTTCTACCTGGTCAGGAGACGTTGCAGGGCAGGTTTTTGTTTTCTTTGTGTTAACCGTTGCAGCTGCTGAAGCAGCTATAGGTCTGGCAATTCTGGTATTGCTGTTCCGTAACTTGCAATCGATTAGCGTAAACAAACTTGACCAGCTCAAGGGTTGATGGGATCGCACATACTATGAACTCACCAAGTCTTTATTTACTCATTGCATTGGCTCCCCTGGTCGGGGCCATGGTGGCTGGCCTGTTTGGTACCGGTTTTCTGGGCCGTTTTATCGGCAAGAAAGCGGCACACAGCATCACCATTTTGGGTGTGTTGATTTCCTTCATCGGTTCGGTGATGGTGTTGATGCAGACCATTGATGGTCAAACCTACAACGGTGCTGTGTACACATGGGCCACTATTGGTAACGTAAGCTGGGAAATCGGTTTCCTGATTGACCGCTTGACTGCGCTGATGATGGTTGTGGTTACTTCCGTATCGCTGATGGTGCACATTTACACCATTGGCTATATGGCTGAGGACCCAGGCTACCAACGTTTCTTCTCTTACATTTCGCTGTTTACCTTCTCGATGTTGATGCTGGTCATGTCTAACAACATGCTGCAGTTGTTCTTCGGTTGGGAAGCAGTGGGTCTGGTTTCTTACCTGTTGATCGGTTTCTGGTACGAGCGTAAAACGGCGATTTTCGCAAACATGAAAGCCTTCTTGGTGAACCGTGTTGGTGACTTCGGTTTTGTGCTGGGTATTGGTTTGCTGTACGCCTACACAGGCAGCATGCGTTACGACGATGTGTTCGCGCATGTAGCACAACTGAGTACCATGACATTCCCAGGTACAGACTGGCAATTGCTGACAGTGGCATGTATTGCGCTGTTCGTAGGTGCTATGGGTAAATCCGCTCAGGTGCCTCTGCACTCTTGGTTGCCTGACTCCATGGAAGGTCCTACACCTATCTCCGCGTTGATTCACGCGGCGACGATGGTGACAGCAGGTATCTTCATGGTGGCTCGTTTCTCACCTGTGTACGAACACTCCACCACGGCGTTGTCCATGATCATTGTGATCGGTGCAATTGGTGCGTTGTTCTTGGGTGCTTTGGGCATTATCCAAAACGATATTAAACGTGTTGTGGCGTACTCCACATTGTCCCAGTTGGGTTACATGACTGTGGCACTGGGTGCATCAACATACTCCGTCGCGATCTTCCACTTGATGACACACGCCTTCTTTAAAGCGTTGCTGTTCTTGGGTGCCGGTTCTGTGATTATCGGTATGCACCACAATCAAGATATCCGTGCAATGGGTGGGCTGCGTAAATACATGCCTATCACATGGATCACATTCTTGATCGGTACGTTGGCATTGGTTGGTACGCCGTTCTTCTCCGGTTTCTACTCCAAAGAAAGCATCATTGAAGCGGCACACGCTGCTGCCGAAGCTGGTTTGTGGGGTGCAAACTTCGCGTACTACAGTGTGCTGATTGGCGTGTTTGTGACATCGCTGTACTCTTTCCGTCTGTACTTCTTGGTATTCCACGGTAAAGAAAACTTCCGCAATCCTTCTAAAGAAGCGTTGGGCGATCACCATGCGCTGGAAGGCAATCCACACGAGTCCCCATGGGTGGTGACTGTACCGTTGCTGTTGTTGGCTGTGCCATCCATCATTACCGGTATCTGGTTTGTAGATCCATTGCTGTACGGTAGTTTCTTTGACAACATCATTACTGTTCATCCAGAAGAGCACCCAGCAATTGTTGAGTTGGCTTCCGGTTGGAAAGGTTGGATGGAATACGCATTGCACGGCTTTGTGACATTGCCATTCTTCTTGGTGGTAGCGGGTATGGTCGTAGCATGGTATTGCTACCTGATTAACCCAGCTGTGCCGGCCGCGATCAAACGCAACACTGCGTTTATCAACAAGGTCATGGAAAACAAATACTACGTGGACTGGTTCAACGAACAGGTCATTGCTCGCGGTGCTCGTTGTTTGGGTACTGGTCTCTGGAAAGGGGCAGATGCAGGTCTGATTGACGGTCTGATCGTCAACGGTAGCGCGCGTTTAGTAGGTTGGGTTGCTGCGGTGTCTCGCCGTATTCAATCCGGTTTCATCTACCACTACGCTTTTGCCATGATCATCGGTATTGTGGTGCTCCTGACATTCTTTGTGCTGACGGTTAAATAATGGCAAGCGATATGGTGTCTTCAACATTTCCCTGGTTATCGCTCGCAATCTTTGTGCCCATTGTTGCTGGCCTTTTGGTGCTGGCACTGGGGCGCGATGATCGTGCTAACTTCACGCGTACACTGGCGCTGATTGGTGCGGTTGCGAGTTTCTTGGTAACAATTCCGCTGTACACAGGTTTCGACCCTAGTACAGCTGACCTACAGTTTGTAGAACTGACTCCCTGGATCGAGACGTTTGCCGTCAACTACCACTTGGGTGTGGATGGTATTTCGCTGTGGTTCGTATTGCTGACAGCCTTCATCACTATTATTGTGGTGTTGGCAGGCTGGGAAGTGATTAAGGATCGTGTTCCCCAATACATGGGTGCGTTCCTGATCTTGTCCGGTTTGATGATTGGTGTGTTTGCAGCGGCCGACGGCATGCTGTTCTACATCTTCTTCGAAGCTACCTTGATCCCTATGTACATCATCATCGGGGTATGGGGTGGTCCACGTCGAGTGTACGCATCGTTCAAGTTCTTCCTGTACACCTTGCTGGGTTCTTTGTTGACCCTAGTAGCGTTCATCTACTTGTGGAACGTATCCGGTGGCAGCTTTGATATCAAAACGTGGCACGATGTGGCGTTGCCAATCAAACCGCAAATTCTGATCTTCTTGGCACTGTTCATGGCATTTGCTGTGAAAGTTCCAATGTGGCCTGTACACACATGGTTGCCAGATGCTCACGTGGAAGCACCTACAGGTGGTTCCGTAGTGTTGGCAGCGATCATGCTGAAATTGGGGGCATACGGTTTCTTGCGTTTCTCGTTGCCTATCGCCCCTGATGCATCGCACACGCTGTCCGGTTTCATGATTACTCTGTCTTTGGTTGCTGTGATCTATATTGGTCTGGTAGCGATTGTTCAGAAAGACATGAAAAAACTGGTGGCATACTCCTCCGTTGCGCACATGGGTTTCGTGACACTGGGTTTCTTCATCTTCAACGCCACCGGTATGGAAGGCGCGATCATGCAGATGATTTCCCACGGTTTCGTGTCTGGCGCAATGTTCCTGTGTATTGGTGTACTGTACGACCGTTTGCACTCACGTGAAATCTCTGACTACGGTGGCGTAGTAAGTGTAATGCCACGTTTTGTGACCTTCTTCGTATTGTTCTCCATGGCAAACGCTGGTTTGCCAGGTACCAGTGGCTTTATCGGTGAATTCACTGTGATCATGGGTGCAGTGCAGTACAACTTCTGGATTGGTTTGTTGACTGCTACCGCTCTGATTACCGGTGCTTCCTATTCGCTGTGGTTGCTGAAACGCGTAGCGTACGGCCCCATTACCAATGACAACGTGCGTAGCATGCCTGACCTAAGTGGTCGTGAGTTCTTCATCATGGCTGTGATGGCAATTGCTGTGTTGTACATGGGTGTGTATCCAAAACCGTTCACAGAAGTCATGCACGTTTCGGTTGATGCACTGTTGCAGCATGTGTCTGTATCGAAACTGTAGGCCTGGAAGATTATGGAAAATTCATTTGATTTCGCGTTAGCGCTACCGGAAATTGTGTTGCTGATTTCAGCAGCACTGGTACTGCTGTTCGATGCTTTTAACAAAGGTGAAAACCGCCACAGCACGTTTGTGCTGTCGCTGGTTTCACTGGTGATCGTGGCTTGTGTCACGTTGTGGCAGTGGAATGCCGACATGTACGGCACGTCCTTCAGTGGTTTGTATGTGGTTGACCCGCTGTCACACTTCTTGAAGTTTGTGTCCTACATTGCTGTAGCAGTGACGTTGATCTACGGGCGTGGTTACGCTGAAGATCGTGGTCTGCTGAAAAGTGGTGGTGAGCTTTACACACTGACACTGATGGCCCTATTGGGCCAGATGTTGATGATCTCTGCAGGCAGCTTGTTGATGGCCTACTTGGGTCTAGAGCTGATGTCCTTTGCGTTGTACGCATTGGTAGCCTTGCGTCGTGAGCACCAGCCTTCAGTTGAAGCGGCAATGAAGTACTTTGTGCTGGGCGCATTGGCTTCCGGTATCTTCTTGTACGGTATGTCCATGATTTACGGTGCTACAGGCACGTTGAATCTGGGTCAAATCGCTGCTGCAATTTCTACAGAAGAAGCAAACCATCTGACACTGGTTTTTGGTGTGGTGTTTATCGTGGCTGGTTTGGGTTTCAAACTGACTGCAGCACCATTCCACATGTGGACACCAGACGTGTACCAAGGTGCTCCTACTACCGTAGCGTTGGTGATTGCTGCTGCGCCTAAGTTGGCTGCTGTAGCCATGGCACTGCGTCTGTTGATCGAAGCGTTGCACGGTATTGCTATTGATTGGCAGCCAATGCTGATGTTGCTGGCGATTGCTTCGCTGATCATCGGTAACCTGACTGCGATCATGCAGACCAACTTCAAACGTATGTTGGCGTTCTCTACTGTGTCGCACATGGGTTTCATCTTCTTGGGTTTCATGGCAGGTGTAGGTGCTGATGGTCTGGTAAACGAGGGTGCTTACGGTGCATCGTTGTTCTACGCAGTGATCTATGTACTGACCACACTGAGCACCTTCGGTTTGATGTTGGTATTGAGCCGTCAAGGTTTCGAGTGTGAAAACATTGATGACTTCAAAGGCTTGAACCGTCGTCACCCAATCTTGGCATTCGTTCTGTTGCTGTCCATGTTCTCGTTAGCAGGTATTCCTCCGCTGGCAGGCTTCTACGCCAAACTGGCGATCCTGCAAGCTGTAGTGGGTGCAGGCTACATCAGCGTTGCGATCGTCGCAGTGATCATGTCTTTGATTGGTGCTTTCTACTACCTGCGTGTAGTAAAAGTAGCTTACTTCGACGAACCAGAAGAGAAAAATGCCGAGCCGCTGTCTTTGGGTTGGGTAACTGGCGGCATTCTTTCCTTGAACGGGTTGCTGGTGCTGGTTTACGGTATACTGCCCAGCGGCTTGCTGGCACTGTGTGTGCAAGTTATCCGCGATTCGTTGGTTTTCTACTAAGAGGTAAAGTATGGGACAGGGTACGGCAGTTTGGGTGTTGATTGCACTAGCGTTTATAACGGCTAATCTTCCCTTTCTTATTCAACGTCCCTTGTTCTGTATGCCTTGGCGCCAAGTAGGCGAGGCAGAAGGTGCAACAGCCGTTAGGCTGTTGCGCTTCGTGGTGATGGCAGCACTGGTTGCTGCCGCTGCCTATGCCTCGCACGATTATATTTCCCGTGCTTTTTTCAATAGCAGCACTGTGCTTCTGTTAACAGTAGCAGCAGTGGTGGTAGTGTTTGCGGTGTTGATGTGGTTGCCAGGTTTCTGGCTACGCAGTCAGCCTGCTATTGAAAAAGGTGTGATTACACGTCTTATAGAGTTTGTCATACTGTTTGTGTTGATGGGTGTTCTGGGTTTTGCCTTTGAAGCCAGTCAAGGTAACGTATTTCCGCAGCGTTGGGAGTTCTATGCCATAGGGCTGTGTTTGTATGTGGTGTTAGGCTATCCCGGCTTTGTGTTTCGCTACTTGGTGAAACGACGCCGTGGCGTAGCATCCATGGCAGCAGACGGTTTGTACTAATACGTTATTTTCTTCCGTGTTGTAACCCTTTGAACGACTACTATGCCTATTGATTCGGTTTGGTAGTGTGAGCAAAGGGTTTTCTTTTTGTGCGTACGTATCATGTCACATCTGATTCTTCAGTCTCCATGTCTTAATTCTGTAGCTATAGAGAAAATCGCTGCTTTGGTTAGCGCAAATGGCGTGCAGGAGCTTGGTCCTACCGTAGTGCGTCTGTTGCAAGCAGATGCGAGTTGCAAAGATATAGTGAAAGCAGAGTGCGAACGTAAGGGTATAGACTTCGCTTTTTTGGACAACATTCAACTGCTGCGCGAGTGCCGTATCTTGGCGATGGATATGGACTCCACGCTCATTAATATCGAGTGTATTGATGAAATTGCTGCTGCAGTGGGTCGTAAAGAGCAAGTATCTGCGATCACTGAAGCGGCGATGCGTGGCGAAATTAAAGATTTCTCTGAAAGCCTGATTCGTCGTGTGGCGTTGTTGGAAGGTGTACCAGAGTCTGCATTACAGCAGGTGTATGAGCAGCGTTTAAATCTGAATGCTGGTGCTGAGCGTTTAGTAGGTGAAGCGAAAAAGCACGGTGTACGTACTTTGCTGGTGTCTGGTGGTTTCACCTTCTTTACTGAAAAACTGAAAGCACGCTTGGGTATTGATGAAGCCTACGCTAACACTTTAGAAGTGCGTGATGGCAAGTTGACTGGTCGTGTATTGGGCGATATCTTGGATGCGCAAGCAAAAGCGGATCACGTGACTAGATTGGCTACAGAGTTGAATGCCACACCCGAGCAGATTATTGCTGTGGGTGATGGTGCGAATGACTTGAAGATGATGGCCAAGGCGTATTACTCGGTAGCTTACCGGGCAAAACCGGTAGTGCAAGAGCAAGCACGTTATGCGTTGAATCATGCACCGCTAGACGGCATCATTAACTGGTTTAGACTGAGCTTCTAAATAGCTTGCTCTATGGTATGTATAAAAAAGCCTGCATGTTCATCACATACAGGCTTTTTTGTGTGAATAGTATTTAGGCTTTTCTAAATACCAGCGCTAAACCAGCGAGAATAGCCGCCATCCCCACCAGTGCTAAAGCAGGTAGAGCATTGCCTAGAAACACATAGTCCATAATCACGGTGACAACAGGCACCAAGTAAAACAAGCTAGTGATGTTGACGAGGTTGCCAGAACGTATCATGCGATACAGCAGCAACTGTGCCGCCACAGAAACTACTAAGCCTAGCCATAGCAATGGGATGAGCAAGCCCCAGTCCAGACTCAGTGTTTGGGTTTCAAACGGGAGTACCACGACACACAGCAGCAGAGTCATCACATACTGCAGGGGCAGCACGGCATCAGGTGCTTGTTGAATACGCTTTTGTTGGAGTGAGCCAAAGGTGATGCAAGCTAGCGCTCCTAAGCCGTAAATCAAGCCTAGCGTGGAGATATTCGCGACGGAGGCACCTTGCCATACCACCAGTGCTAAACCGGCCATAGAAAGCAGCAAACCGCTTAATCGCCACACTGAGAAGCGGCGTTCAGTCAGCAGCAACGTAAGCACCGGTTGGGTACCTAAGAGTGTTGCTAAGAGGCCGGGGGTAATGCCGTGCGCCATGGATTGGAAGTAGCAGATGGAGTAGCCGCCTACTAACAGCAAGCCGGTACTGGCCACTTGCAGTCTAGTGCCTTTAGCTGGCCAGATGGGTCTACGTAAACCCAATAGCAGCAAAGCTCCCATGGCTAACGAAAATCGCAGCAGCAATAAGACGGTAGGCGAGGCGTAATCTAGGCCCCAGCGGGTGAAGAGGGCAGCACTGCCCCATAACAAAACAAATAAACCCATGGCCGCGTGTGCTGACCAGGCTGGATTCAAAAATGACATGATGTTCTCATCTAATAGAAACTATATGCGTCAACAATCAGTCGCCCTGTAGGCGATACGTGATAGTCGAGAAGAGGTGATGGTGGTCGTTAGACTACGGCTACGACGCGAGCTACAACTACGCTAGACATCACTGGAGGTGCTATAGATGAGGGAGGGGGAGGATTAGCCGCATTCACGCGCACACCAGCCGCCCAAGTGGGGCAAGCGCGAGTAGAGTGGTGTGTGGTTAATGACATGAATGGGTTCTGTAAAGTGAACTGTACTTGCCCACTATAACGAGTGTTTTTTACGTGGGCAAGTAGTTTCACGTTGTTTTTACGCTCTGCCTATACGTTGCAGGAGGTTAAGAACCTGTTGTGATCGTTGCTTCCAATCTGCATCCGCAGGCATTTCTATCTTCAGTTTGTCTGGGCCAGAAAAACGTATGTGTTTGTTTTTCTGCACCAGTTCAATCAAGGTAATAGGATCAACATTGGGTTTGCTGGAAAACTGAATATTGGCGTAATCAGCTGTCACATCCACCTTGGTAATGCCTAATGCTTCAGCGACTAAGCGAATGCGGTGTACGGCCATCAAGGTCTGTGCTGCTTCAGGCAGCGGGCCGTAACGGTCTATCAGTTCTTCTTGCAGGCTGTTCAATTCATCGTTATCAGCCGCATGCGACAGTTTTTTGTATAGGCCTAAGCGGGCATGCACATCAGGGCAGTAATCGGCAGGCAATAATGCTGAAGCGCGTAAGTTTACTTCGCAGCCGCTGGTAAATGGGCTGTCTAAATCGGGTTCTTCGCCAGCCTTCAAGGCTTTGACTGCCGTATTCAGCATATCGGTGTACATGGAAAAACCAATTTCTTGGATATTGCCAGACTGATGTTCACCTAGCACCTCGCCTGCACCACGAATTTCTAAATCGTTCATGGCCAAGAAAAAACCAGAGCCCAGCTCTTCCATGGCTTGAATAGCTTCCAGACGCTTCTTAGCATTGCTGGTAATGGCATCCTCACCTGGGGTGAGTAGGTAGGCATAGGCTTGATGGTGAGAGCGCCCTACGCGGCCACGTAACTGGTGTAGCTGTGCCAAGCCCAGCCTATCAGCTCTGTGAATCACAATGGTGTTTGCACTCGGCACGTCAATACCGGTTTCGATAATGGTGGTACACAACAAGACATTAAAGCGTTTTTGATAGAAGTCTTTCATTACGCTTTCTAGCTCTCGCTCTGGCATTTGGCCGTGCGCGACACCTATACGTGCTTCAGGTACTAGCTCTTCCAATCGTGCTCTACGGTTTTGAATGGTCTCTACTTCGTTATGCAAGAAGTACACCTGACCGCCACGTTTTAGCTCGCGCAATAACGCTTCGCGTATGGTGCTACCGTCTTCTCGGCGCACGAAGGTTTTAATGGCTAATCGTTTTTGTGGGGCTGTGGCGATGACAGAGAAATCACGTATGCCTTCTAGTGACATACCCAGTGTACGGGGGATAGGCGTGGCCGTGAGTGTGAGTATATCTACTTCGGCACGTAACGCTTTAAGTGCTTCTTTTTGGCGCACACCGAAACGGTGTTCCTCATCGATGATCACTAAGCCTAGGTTTTTGAACTGCACGCTGGACGACAAAATCTTGTGCGTGCCAATGACGATGTCCACTTGCCCTGACGCTAAGCCATCAATGGCTTGCTTGCTTTCTTTGCCTGAGCGAAAGCGCGATAGCTCTGCCACACGTACAGGCCAGTCGGCAAAACGGTCAGTAAAGGTTTGTGCGTGCTGCTCAGCCAAGAGCGTTGTGGGGCACAACAACGCAACTTGCATGCCATTTGCTACCGCGAGAAACGCAGCGCGTAAGGCCACTTCGGTTTTACCAAAGCCTACATCACCACAAATCAGCCTATCCATTGGGCGGCTAGAGCGCATGTCATCCAACACCGCATCAATAGCACCTTGTTGATCAGGTGTGGCTTCAAAACCGAAGCCTGCCGCAAATTCTTCGTAGTCACTAAAGGGGAGCTTGTACTCATTGCCGGTGCGCAGCGCACGTTTGGCGTACAAATCTAGCAATTCGGCTGCCGTGTCTCGCGCTTGTTTAGCCGCTCGGCGACGTGCTTTTTCCCATTGCCCTGAACCCAATTGGTGCAAGGGTGCAGAGTCTGCGTCGGTACCGCTGTAACGCGAAATCAGATGCAGTTGCGAGACGGGTACGTATAGGGTGGCCTCTTTTGCGTACTCTAGATGCAGTAGCTCCATTGGGCCTTCGCCTAGATCCATTTCTATCAAGCCGCAGTAGCGTCCAATACCGTGCTCGCTGTGCACAACGGGATCGCCTTCACGTAGCTCGGACAAGTCGCGCACCATGGCTTCCACATCAGTGGTTTTTTCTTGTTTGCCACGGCGACGGTGAGCGCGAGCTTGGGTTGGATATAAATCGTTTTCGGTGAGGATGCTAATGGCAGCGTCGTGCAAGGCAAAGCCTTGGGAAAGCGGCGCTACTACCAGTGCAAAATGGGCGTCTGATTGTAGGAAGTCTTGCAGGTCAGCGGGGATGGATGGTACGTGTACACCAAACTCTTGCAGCATTTGCCCTAAGGTTTCACGTCTACCCGCAGAGTCCGCGCACAACACCGTGCGGCGTTTGGGGTCTGTGATCTCTCTACGTAGTGCCGCCACAGGATCTTCGGCACGACGGTTCACAGCGACTTCTGGCAACGCCTCGAAGTCAGGGTGGGGAGCGCCAGTTTGCAGACTCAGTCTTGGGTATTCTTTGAGTCGTGAGTACAGCTCAGTTTCATTCAGGAATAACGCATGAGGAGAGAGTACAGGGCGCTCTCTGTCGGCATTTAAGAAGGTGTAGCGGCTATGTGTGTCAGTGTGAAAGTGCTCAATAGCTTGAGCGAGATCGCCATGCGTTACTATCAGAGCCTGATCACTGATGTAATCAAATAAGGTAGCAGTTTCTTCAAAAAACAGAGGTAGGTAGTATTCCACGCCAGCAAACGCAATGCCGTTGCCTATGTCTTTGTAGGGTAAAGCTCTGGAAGGGTCACCCTCGAACACCTCCCTAAAACGACTGCGAAACAGGGTGCGGGCAGCCTCATCCATGGGGAATTCACGCCCCGGTAGTAACTGCACTTCAGGCACGGGATACAGGCTGCGCTGGGTGTCGGCATCAAAAGCGCGTATGGATTCTATTTCATCGTCAAACAAATCCAGCCGGTAGGGCAGCGCCGAGCCCATAGGGAAGATATCAATCAGCCCACCGCGTACGCAGAATTCACCGGGTGCGGTAACTTGGGTGACGTGATTATAATTAGCCAGCACCATCTGTTCGCGCAGTTGGTTTTCATCCAGTTTGTTGCCTTGCTTAAACGAAAATGTATAAGCGGCTAAAAAGGACGGTGGTGCCAAACGGTACAAGGCCGTGCTAACCGGTACAGTTAGTACATCGACGGTTTTTTGCTGCAGGGCATGCATGGTTTGCAACCGTGAAGACACTAAGGCTTCATGCGGTGAAAAACCATCATAGGGCAGAGTTTCCCAGTCAGGAAACTGACGTATGTTTACACTGGGAATGAATAAAGGTAGTTCGTCGGCCAGTCGTGATGCATCCAACGGGTTGGCACAGAGAATGACTAGGGGGCGTGCACTACGCTGGGCTAAATCAGCCAGCAGACAAGCATCGCCAGAACCAGGTGGTAAAGACTGGGTATAGCGTTGCCCTGGCTTCAGGGATTTCAGCAACTCGCCAGTGCTGGGTAAAGACAGAGCGGCAGAGGTGTTGGATGAAGTCAGGGAGCTCATGGTAAGGGATGATATGAGTAAAAAAATTATTGCAATTGTACCGGCAGCGGGCGTAGGTACGCGGGCTCGCCGAGGTGGTTCGGTGTTGTTGTCCGCCACAGTGCCTAAACAATACGCCTTGATAGGTGGTGAACCTATGTTGCGCCGTACTGTGCAAGCGCTATTGCGTGAACCACGCATTAGTCAGATAAGGGTTATTGTAAGCAGGGAAGACACTTGGGTGGAATCTTGTTTACAAGGTATGGAGCGTACTGTGTGGCGTCACTGTGGTGGCGATACTCGTGATCAAACGGTACGCCAAGCATTAGAAGATTTAAAAGCCGATGATGATACGTGGGCGTTGGTGCATGATGCCGCGCGTCCTGGCGTGCCAGTGGAAGATTTGGATCGCCTGATTTCTACGTGTTTAGAGCAGGATCAAGGTGGGCTGCTAGCGTGGCCTGTAACCGATACGGTGAAACGCCAAGGGCCGTTGCAAGATGACCGACTGGCGCGTAGTGAGCAAACGGTGGATCGTGATGGTTTGTGGTTGGCACAGACTCCACAAATGTTCAAAGCTAATTATTTGCTGGAGTGTTTGCAAAAAGCACAGCAACAAGGCGCTAGCATTACAGATGAAGCCTCTGCGGTAGAGTTACAGGGTGGTCAGCCGTTATTAATACCAGGCTCTAAGCGCAATTTAAAAGTGACGTGGCCAGAAGATTTTGAATTGATGGATAGGTGGTTATAAGCCATGGATATTCGTGTAGGACAGGGGTTTGACGTGCACGCTCTGGTAGAGGGGCGTGATTTGATCATTGGTGGTGTCACCATTCCGCATACGCATGGTTTGGCAGGGCACTCTGATGCCGATGTATTGCTGCATGCCGTGACTGATGCGCTGTTGGGTGCGGCTGCGCTTGGGGATATAGGGAGACACTTTCCAGATACCGACCCTCGCTACAAAGGGGCTGACAGCCGTGTGTTGTTGCGCGATGCGATGGCACTGGTGGCTGGCTTGGGTTGGAAAGTCGTGAACGTGGATGCTACCGTGCATGCCCAAGCCCCCAAAATTGGCCCGCATGCTGCTGCCATGGTGGCGAATATTGCCGCTGATCTATCCTTGGAAACGGATCGGGTCAACATCAAAGCAAAAACCAACGAAGAGTTGGGTTATTTAGGTCGCAAAGAAGGCATAGCCGCCACAGTGGCTGTGCTGTTGTGGCGTGACTAGCGCTTAAGAACTGCTGCGTTTTAAGCGTGGAATAGTGATGCGCACTAATAAACCTTGGGGCGGATGTGAAATCAGCTCCAAGGTGCCGCTAACGTGGCCAAGTAAACGCTCTACAATAGATAGCCCCAAGCCGGCACCACTCACGCCGGTTCTGGCGGTGTCACCACGAGAGAAGGGACGCAATAAGCGTTGTACCTCATGTGGCTCAATCCCCACCCCTTGGTCTTCTACCGTAATTTCTATACTGTTGCCGCGCGTTGAGGCCGTCAGGTGTATGTTGGCTTGATTGGTTAAGGGACTACGACCATAACGTCTAGCGTTTTCAATCAAGTTACTGACTATACGTTTCAAGTCGTTGGCTTGAATACGGGCCAGCAGAGCGGTTTCAATTTCTGCGGTGAGCGTGCCACCCAAACTTTCTGTGTGCGAGCGCTCTCTATCTATCAGCTCTTGTAAGGCGTGGGAAACATCAATGCCTTCCTCAGGGACGGCGCCAGCAGGTCTGGCATATTCCATGAGCTGACCAATACTGTGATCGATTTGTGCTAAGTCTTCGTCAATCGCGTGGCGCGTTTCGTCACTGACGTTGCTCAACTCAATTTCTAGACGCATGCGAGCCAGAGGGGTGCGCAAGTCGTGTGAAATACCGGCCAACATGATTTCTCGGTCGGCCTCCGCTTGGCGTATGTCTCGAGCCATACGGTTAAAGGCAACGTTTAATTCGCGGATTTCATTGGGACCGCGCTCGGGTAGCGGAGACGGGGTTTCGCCACGCGCCAACTGTTGGGCGACTTTAGCCAGTCGTGCCAAAGGATGGTTCACAAAGCGCACACTAACAGCAGCGCCGATCAAGGCTAGCAGTAATGCCGTAATGGCCCACCCTAGCCACTCAGGGCCAGCAGTAAGGCTTAATTGTTCGCGGTCAAAGACCAGCCAGTATTTATCGTCATTGATATCAAAAGACACCCAAATGCCAGGCATTTGGTTTACCGACCACATCACCAGTGTTTGGCTGCCTAAGCCTGCACGGATTTCCCTGTATACCTCTTGCCAGTAGTTGGAGCGTTGTAGCGGCTCAAGCGTGTCATTGCTGTCGCGTGGCTGTACGCGCAAACCTTCTTTGGTGGCGAGATCCAGCAGTAGAGCAGGGCGCACGTGTGGCGGGGCATACATCAATGCAGAACGGGTGATACTAACGGCGGTTGTCACCCTCTGAGCCATCTGTCTGGCTCTAGGGCCTTCTTCCATACTGAAAAACACTTGCAACCACGCGCCTAGACTGATGAGCATCAGTGCAGCAAGTAGCAGGAAGGAACGACTAAATAGGCCAAGAGAAAAACCAGATCGCTGTTGCGATCTGGCTTGTGGGGACGATGGCGGTGGTGAAGTATACATACCTCAAGTCTAGATCAGTTTCCACCATCCGGTATAAATACGTAACCTAGTCCCCAGACAGTCTGAATGAAAATAGGTTTAGAAGGGTTGGGTTCTATCAGTTTACGCAAACGGGAAATCTGTACGTCCAGACTACGATCAAATGCTTCATACTCACGACCGCGAGCCAATTCCATCAACTTATCGCGTGACAGAGGGATTTTTGGATGACGGGCAAATACTTTCAGTACAGAGAACTCGCCAGTAGTAATAGGTACTACTTCTTCACCTTTAGTTAGGGTGCGAGTAGACAGGTTCAATGTATACGGACCAAACTCGATGGATTCATTTTCTTGGCTAGGGGCGCCGGGGTGTTCTTCAGTGCCACGTCTGCGCAAAATCGCGTTAACGCGCGCAAGCAACTCACGAGGGTTGAAGGGCTTGATGAGGTAGTCGTCGGCACCCATTTCCAGACCAACAATACGGTCAATTTCCTCGGCTTTGGCCGTAAGCATGATGATGGGCGTGTTATCATGCCCACCACGTAAGCGGCGGCAAATTGATAGGCCATCTTCACCTGGAAGCATTAGGTCTAGTACCAACAGATCGAAGTGTTCACGTTGCCAGAGTTTGGACATTTCTTTGCCATCCTCAGCAACAAAAACATTAAAACCTTGTTCCGAAAGATAACGGCGTAGAAGGTCGCGCAGTCGGGGATCATCATCGACGACGAGAATTTTACGGGATAAAGGTTGTGCTTGTGTATTCATAATGAAGGTGACTGGCTCCGTGTTGTTCGCATCAGTGCTGTTTCAGAAATTTAACTGATTCAGACTCAGGTGTACGAAATGTTAGGGGAAGACCATCGCGAAACGCCGTGTTTTCAAAGGCCGCTAGTGTGCAATTTTATAGATGTAACAGTGCTTGTAAAGCCCTTCTCGTAATTGTTTTGTAGTTCTTTGTTAATGACAGAAAAGACGTAAAATAACGCTATGCAAGTACATATTTTGGCTTTAGAAACATCAACATCAGTCTGTGGCGTCGCGTTGTTAAGCCTGCGTGGTGAAACAACGCAGCTCTACGTACGTCGTCACGAAGGTAGCAGTGAGCACGCAGAGTTTCTGCTGCCCATGGTAGAAGAAGTGCTGGCTGAAGCAGGCGTAAAACGGCATGAAATCTCAGCTATCGCCTTTGGGCAAGGCCCCGGAGGCTTTACAGGATTACGAGTTGCCTGTGGTGTGACGCAGGGGTTAGCCTTTGCATTGGGTTGCCCCGTTGTACCCATTCCATCGCTCTTGGCTGTGGCTGACGCGCTAGAGAAAGTACCAGGTCAACTAGAGGTTGTAGCCTTAGACGCTAGGATGCAAGAGCTCTATGTGGCGGCCTATAGGTACGAGGAAAAGTCCAAAACCTGGGCGTGCTGTTACAATTCGTTACTAATTGACGCTCAAGTTTTGCCGGATTGGTTGACGTACATACGTAACCAAGAAAATGAAGAGGGTACTATCCGAGTAAGCGGAGACGCGTTGGTGGCATTTCCTGATCTCGTCGCCAACCTGCAAGCTATGCCAAGTATACAGCTAGGAGACACCGCTAAACCGGATGTTGAAGCTGTTGCGCATTTAGGGTTACGTGCATTTCTGGCTGGCGAAGGTATTGCTGCCGAATTAGCCGCACCTAGTTACGTACGCGATAAAGTCGCCTTTACGACCGCAGAGCGCGAGCAGGGCTTGGGCGGTAACCCAGCGGCAGCGTGGCGCCCTGCGTGAGCGAGACAAGGATACTGAACATGACCCATGCAGTAACCATTCGAGAAATGAAACTGGCAGATGTGGCGGTAGTAGCTGGCATTGAAGCGCAGGTGCAACAGTTCCCGTGGAGTGAAGCGAATTTTCGTGATAGCTACCTCGCCTGTCATGTCATGTTTGTGGCAGAGGTCGAGACAGCCGTTGTGGGCTTTATGGTTATTATGATGGGGCCTGATGTGGGTGAGCTGCTGCTGATAGGCGTAGACCCCACATGGCAATCTCAAGGTGTGGGTTCTGCTTTGCTAGAGGCAGGCGAGCAGTTGGTGCGCCAAAAAGGGCGTGAAGCCCTCTTGTTGGAAGTCAGACGGTCTAATCAACAAGCACAAGTGTTTTATGCAGCTAGAGGCTATTGCCAGATTGGTATGCGCAAAAATTACTATCCAGTAGATGAGCAACAGCGTGAAGATGCGTTGTTGCTGCAAAAAGATTTGGGCGTAGAGTAGTTATGGACGTTTCGGCTTCACCGCGTGTGGTATTGAACTCAGTGCAACTAGCTTGGCTGCAAGAGCTGGGGGTGGAGCGTACCCATTTGCATCGCCTAGGTGCAAGTGTAGAGACAGCCCAAGCCGCGCCCTCGGCAGCCACAGCAACGCCGGTTACGTCAGGTTCTACAGCTATGGCTGAGCCAGCAGTAGAGCAATCGGCAGTTCGTACCGACGTATCATCGTCAGCACCAGCACTAGCACCAGCGCCAGCGCCTCAAACTGAAAGTGGTTTGAAAGCGGCAATTCAGGCTCTGCGCCAAGCGGCTGGCATACGTCAAAATGCACGCGCAGAAGATGACTCCACCGTAGCGGTGGCGAGTGCACCTGCTGAAATTCCCAATACTTTCTCAGCGCTACAAGAGGCTGTGCAGCAGTGTCAAGCGTGCGGGCTTCATCAAATGCGTTCGCAAGCCGTATTTGGCAAAGGGGATCCTCAGGCACGATGGTTAGTGATTGCCGATGCGCCAGGTGATGTGGACGATAGGCACGGTGTTGCCTTTGATGGGCAGGCTGGTGAGTTGCTGCAAGCCATGCTTACTAGCGTGGGCTTAGGTGAGGCAGAGCATAGCTTCATTACCCATTTGGTGAAATGCCGGCCCTTAAATAACCGTATGCCTGAAGCTGACGAGATTACAGCGTGCAGCCCTTATACGCTCAAGCAGATAGAGCTAGTACAGCCAGCGTTTATGTTGGTGTTGGGGCAAATGGCAGCGAATCAACTGTTGAACAATAACAGTGATATAGAAGAGCTACGAGAGAAGGTGCATCACTGGCAGTCGCCGCAGGGTAAGGCCATTCCGTTGATCGTGACCTATCACCCTGCTGCTCTGTTATTGCGTCCACAGCATAAAGCGAATGCGTGGCGTGATCTAGCGTTGGTTAAAGCCCTGAATCAACAGGGCTAAAACTCAATACAGTTTTTATTGACAACGGTGGCGGCTTAGTGCGCGACCGTGGCCTTTTTGGCCAATTTGTCGGCGCAGTTGTGGGAACTTGTTATGGTTATAACGGCTCCAGCGAATGAACAACAGCATCAGGCTGGCAACTAGTAAACCAAAGATCACAATAATCACGTTGATAGGCAGGTTCAGCCACAGCATCAAGCTGTAGATAGCCAGCATCAACAAGATGTTTAATTGCTCATTGAAGTTTTGTACCGCAATGGAGTGGCCGGCTGATAGTAGTACGTGACCACGATGTTGCAGCAAGGCGTTCATAGGCACGACAAAGAAGCCTGACAGGGCGCCAATCATAAGTAGCAGAGTGTAGACGGCCCAGGGTGAGTAGACCACAGGCATCAACAATACTACCAAGCCCATGAGCACACCCATAGGTAGCACTTTAAGCGAGTGACGCAGTGGGATTTGGCCAGCACAGACAGCACCAATCACCGTACCGAAGGCGGCCACACCCATCAAGATAGTGGCTTCATCAAGGGTGTAGCCCAAGTGCTGCGCACCCCATTCAATAACGATCAATTGCAGCGTGGCACCGGCACCCCAGAATAGGGTGGTGACAGCAAGAGAAATCTGACCCAACTTGTCGCGCCACAGCACCAGTACATAAAAACGGAAGTCACGCAGTAAGGCAATAGGGTTGGTTTTTTGTTTGGGGTATTTGATATTGGTGTTGGGGATCATCAAGTTGCACAACGCTGCGGCAATATAAATACAACCAATGACCAAGATGGCGATCTCTGCGCGGTTTTGCGCAATGCTGGTAATGCCTGGCAGTTGCTGCAGGTAGTGATACACCTCAGGCGTGATGAGCACACCGCCCAATACCGTACCCACAATAATGGACAACACGGTAAGGCCTTCAATCCAACTATTACCTTTTACTAAATCCTGAGGGGGCAGCATTTCGGTCACAATGCCGTATTTGGCAGGCGAGTATGCTGCCGCTCCTATCCCTACTAGGGTGTAGGCAAAGAAGATGGTGAACAGCTGTATGGCCGTATCGTTAGAGATGAATTGATAGGCAAACATCAAGGCACAGCCTAAGATTTTTACCGAGTTAGTGATGAACATGACGCGGCCCTTAGGGTACGCATCAGCAAATGCACCTACAAAGGCTGCTAGCACTACGTAGGCAAGTGCAAACCACCACTTCATCATGGGAAGCATCCAACTGGGACCTTGCAAGTCAGCAATCAGGGCAAATGCTGCAATCAGCAAGGCGTTGTCGGCAATGGACGACAATGCTTGTGCGCCCATGACTAGATAAAAACCTCGTTTCAAAATTTTTCCTTATTGGTAGCCTTACCGTCATTGTAAGGCATGCGCTTAGCCCTGTAGGCCTTACTAGGCGCGGTATGATGCAAAATTGAAGCCAAAGAGCCAAATCATATATCAGTATCAATATTTTGATGAGTAGAATTTGGCGCGGGCGCTGTGTGCGGTATCATTACGTTTTTGGCTTTTAGCATCACGAGATAATTGGTGAATTTGTGTCAATTCGGTGATGTTGCTAGCTTTTCGCTAACGCTTGTTTGCTGAACTCGTGCGTTTAACTCAAATAAAACTTGCTGGATTCAAGTCGTTTGTTGACCCTACCGTTATTCCTACTCCTAGCCAGTTAGTAGGGGTAGTAGGGCCAAATGGCTGTGGAAAGTCCAATATTATCGACGCCGTACGTTGGGTGTTGGGTGAAACTCGGGCCTCAGAACTGAGGGGCGAGTCTATGCAAGACGTTATTTTTAACGGTAGTGGCAATAGAAAGCCCTCTGCACGAGCCTCAGTAGAACTGGTCTTTGATAACAGTGAAGGCCGTGTGGGTGGGCAATGGAATACCTACTCCGAAATTTCGGTAGGTCGTGTGCTGACACGCGATGGCACCAGTAGCTATTTCATCAATAATCAGCAAGTGCGTCGCCGAGACATCCACGATATCTTTTTGGGTACCGGTCTGGGGGCGAGGGGCTACGCTATTATTGGTCAGGGCATGATCAATAGGCTGATTGAAGCCAAGCCCGAAGAATTGCGCGTGTACCTAGAAGAAGCCGCTGGTGTGTCCCGCTATAAAGAGCGGCGCAAAGAGACTGAAAGCAGGCTGTCTGATACGCGTGAGAACTTGACCCGTCTTGATGACATCATGGGTGAGTTAGAGGATCAGCTAGAGCGCCTACACAAACAGGCTGAAGTGGCGATGCACTATAAATCGCTACAAGAAGAGGGCGAGCTTAAGCAGCACTTATTATGGTTGCAGCGTGAAAGTAGTGCCAAAGACGATCAGCAAAAGAAAAGCATAGCGATAGAACAAGCGCAAACGGACGTAGAAGCGGCTATAGGTGGATTGCGAACCGTAGAGGCGCAATTGGAAACCTTACGTCAATCACATTTTGATGAGGGTGATGCGGTACACAAAGCGCAGGCCGCCGTGTATGAAGCGGGTACCAGAGTCAGCAGCTTAGAGGCTGAAATACGTCACGTGCAAGACACGCGTAATCGCATGCAGAGTCGACGCTCGCAGTTGGGGGCACAACAGCAAGAGTGGCAAGAGCAGCAAGAATATTGTGCCGCAGAGTTGGAAGAATTAGCCGCCCAGCAGGAAGAGGCCGCAATACGAGTGGCTGAGGCAGAAGCGGCGACTGAGCATGCGCAAGGTTTATTGCCTGAACGTGAAGCGCAATTGCAGGAGTTGTCAGCAAAGCGTGATGGCTTGCGTCAACAATTGGCTCGTATAGAGCAAAGCCAAGCGGTACGCGCACAAGCCGTACAAGATATGCAGCGTCAGCGCCAGCAATTGTTGCTGCGCAAAGAGCGGCTGGAAAAAGAACGTTCAGAGCATCAAGGGCCTGACGATCATGCATTGCAGCGTTTAGAGGGCGAGAAGCAGTTGCAGTCACAGCAGCTAGCCAGTGCGCAACAAGCGTTGCAAGAACAAGAGAGCGTATTGCCCCGCCACGAGGCAGCACGTACGCAGGCGCAACAAATATTGCAGCAACATCAAGCTGAACATGCACGCCTAGAGGCTAGACTAAATGCATTGGTGCAGTTGCAAGAAGATGTGCAACGCCAAGATAAATTAGAGCCATGGTTAGAGAAGCATGGCTTAGCGAGTGGCAGTCGCTTGTGGCAGCAGCTAGGCATAGAGCCTGGCTGGGAAACAGCCGTTGAGGCCGTGTTACGTGATCGCGTAGGTGCTGTCTCGGTTGCTGACCTAACAGTGCTGAAATCGGTGCTGAACTCAGAGCCGCCTGCCCGAGTAGAGTTTTATAGCTTGCCTGCTTTGGCTCCTACCGGGGCTGCCCCAGCAGAGAGTCTGTTGGCTAAGTTGCGTTTGCCTAATCCTGCACTGCAGCAGTTATTGCAGGCATGGTTGGGGCATGTGGTGGTGTGCTCTAGCCTAGAGCAAGCGTGGGATAAGGTTGCGACTCTCGCGTCAGGTCAGGTGTTGGTTTGCCCTGAAGGGCATTTGTTGGATCAGTACTCTGTGCGTTTTTATGCACCTGATGATGCGCAGGCCGGGATTTTGGCGCGTCAGCAAGAGATTGTGAACTTGCAAAAGCAGTTGCGTGCGAGCCAGCTGGATTTGGAGCAATACAAAGAAAGCGAGCAGAAGGCGCATCAAGGCTGGCAGCAGGTTTCACAACAGTTGCCTAGTTTGCGCTTGCGGGTGGGCGAGCTTACCGAGCGTTTGCATACCGTACAGTTAGAACATGCCAGATTGCGCCAAGAGGCCGAGCAAAGTAGCGATAGGCTGCAGCGTTTGTCACAAGAGTTGCTTGAGCTAAGCCAGTCAGAGGAAGAACTCATTGCGAGTTTGGAAGACTCTGAACTACAGGCTGAAGAGCTGCAAGCGCAACGTGAGGTCTTGCAAGAGCAGTTAGAAGATCAAGAGGCGCTGTTGGAGCGAGTCAGCACTGAGCTGCAAGAGATTCGTCAACAGTGGCGCGATAGAGAACATCAAAGCCAAGAAATACGTCACCAAGAGCGCTTATTGCAAGCTCGCTATGAAGAGCTGTCGCGTACCCAGCGCTTGGCTAAGGAACAGTTAGAGCGTGCGGCGGCAGAGCTATCGGGCTTACAGGGTGAGCTGACCGTGATGGATGTGGACGCGGCACAAGAAAGCCTACAAGAGGCGTTGATGCTGCGCGCGGAAAGGGAAGAGCATTTGTTGGTGGCTCGTACGCGCTTAGAGCATGTGGCAAGTAGTCTGAAAACAGCCGAGACTGAACGTGCCAGATTAGAACAGGTGGTAGAGCCACTGCGTCAAAAAGTGACCGAATTGCAGTTGCAAGAGCAAGCCGCCAGATTGTCGGTAGAACAATTCACCGAAATGCTGGACGAGCGCAAAGTAGATAGGCAAGCGTTACGTGAGTTACTGCAAGAAAAGCCAGAGCAATGGCAGCGTTTAGGGTGGTTGCAGTCCGAAGTTCAGCGGGTGTCTAGGCAGATCGATGCCTTAGGTGCTGTGAACTTGGCAGCGCTAGAAGAGTTGGCAACTGCAAAGGAACGTAAAACCTACCTAGATGGACAGCATGAGGATTTGACACAAGCGATTGAGACGCTGGAAAATGCCATCCGTAAAATTGACAAAGAAATTCGAGAGCTGTTACTAGGCACCTTTAATGTAGTGAATGGGCACTTTGGTGAGCTATTCCCTAAATTGTTTGGTGGTGGGGAGGCCAAACTCATCATGACTGGCGATGAAGTACTAGATGCTGGTGTGATGGTGATGGCGCAGCCGCCAGGTAAACGCAATAGCACGATTCACTTATTGTCTGGTGGTGAGAAAGCGTTAACGGCGACAGCGCTGGTGTTTGCATTGTTTAAGCTGAATCCAGCGCCATTTTGCTTGTTGGACGAGGTGGATGCGCCATTGGATGATGCGAATACTGAACGTTATGCACGTTTGGTGAGCAGCATGAGTGACCAAACGCAGTTTTTATTTATTTCTCACAATAAAATAGCCATGCATATGGCAAAGCAGCTTGTTGGGGTTACCATGCAAGAGCAGGGGGTTTCACGTATCGTGGCCGTAGACGTGGAGTCTGCGATTCAGATGGCTGAAGCGTAACGGGCAGGTTAACGAATTTTTCGGATACGGATGGCGTGATGAGTGATTTACAAATTGGACTGATTTCGGCTGGTGTTCTCATTATTCTTCTTGTACTGGTGTTTAACTGGTGGCAAGACCAGCGAGTCCGTCGCCAAATGCAATCCAAGTTGCCAGAAGCTGAAAGTGATCCACTGATGGGGCAATTAGGTGGCACGGCTCCAGTGCGTAAAGAACCTACCGTGCGTATTGCCGATAGTCTAAAAAGCTCTCAGGACGACGTGCAGGTAGATGAGGTGGATCCTACGTGTGAAGCCGTTATAGACATTAGCTTTAATAACCCTGTGCAAGGCGGCGAACTCTCGCAAGTCTTGCAAAGCTGTTTGCGCAATCTCAGTAAACCTATTCGTTTTTTTGCCATCACCGAAGAGGGTAATCATCACACCCGCTTGGCTGAGTCCGAACAGTATGTGTCCATGCAGTTAGCGATCTTGTTGGCAAACCGTACTGGGCCGTTAAGCGATATTGAGTGGTCTAGCTTGTGGTCAGCAGCACAAAACGTGGCACAGCATTTTGATGCCAGTTTGGAAGGGCCAGAGCAGCATTTGGTAGTACAGCAAGCGCAGCAACTCGATGCATTGTGTGCAGGTTTGGATGCCGTGGTGAGCTTGGTGGTGCGCTTAGAAGGCCCTGTCAATGTACAGCGAGTATTAAATACCTTGGGCGAGGCCGGTTTTTTGAGTTATGGCCGACAAATGGCGTGGTTGGCCGATTCGGGTATTCCTCGTTTCACCGTTTTGTTTGATGGCCAAGCCGTAGAAGATGTGCAGTCCGCAAGCGTGGAGCGGCTAGATTTGGTGCTGGATGTGCCAAATAGCCCCATGGATACCCAAGCCTTTAGCCGCATGGCCAGTGTGGGCCGTGATTTGGCAGCCCGTTTGGGCGGGCAATTGCTGGATGAGCAAGGTAGAGTTTTTTCAGAACAGAGTGATCAACAGATTGATGAACAGCTTTACACCATGTATCAGCAGTTGGAAGAAGCAGGGTTTGTGGCGGGTGAGTCGCGTACAGCGAGGGTGTTTGCGTGACTAAGCAGCGTCTTGAGAAGTTAAGGCAGGAAATTAACCAGCACAACTATAGATATTATGTGCTGGATGCGCCTAGTGTGACCGACGCAGACTACGACGTATTAATGCGCGAGTTGCAGGCGATTGAAGCAGCACACCCTGAATGGATTTCACCGGACTCTCCCTCACAGCGCGTGGGGGCGGCACCAGCGAATGGTTTTGCTACGGTTAGACACGCAGTGCCGATGTTGTCCTTGTCCAATGCGTTTGATGAGGATGAGCTGACTGCTTTTGATAAGCGTGTTAGCGACACCTTGCAATCGGCGGGCTTGTTACGTCCTGGCGAGCAAGTGGAGTACAACGCCGAATATAAGTTTGATGGTTTGGCGGTGAGCTTACGTTACGAAGACGGGGTATTGGTGCAAGCCTCTACACGCGGTGACGGCGCTACGGGCGAAGACATCAGCAGCAATATACGCACCATACAGTCTGTGCCTTTGCGGTTGCTGGGTAAGGAAGGTAGTTGGCCTGCCGTGCTAGAAGTGCGCGGCGAAGTGCTCATGAACAAAGAAGATTTTGAAGCACTGAATCAAGAGCAACTGCGTAAGCGCGACAAGGTATTTGTAAACCCTAGAAATGCGGCGGCAGGCAGTTTGCGTCAGTTAGACCCTCGTATCACAGCACAGCGACGTTTGCGTTTCTATGCCTATGGTTGGGGTGAGATCAGTGTGCAAACCCCTAGCCCACAGCAAGACTTGTTGTCACAGCTACAGCACGAGTTTGCTGAGCCTTATGCAACGCAAGCCGAAATGTTGCAATGGCTGCGTCAATTGGGCTTGCCTGTGAATCGTAATCACGAAGTCGTCAAAGGGGTAAAAGGCTTGTTGGCCTATTACCAGCAGACGGGTGAGCAACGTGCGCACTTGCCCTTTGATATTGATGGGGTAGTGTACAAGGTCAATTATCTAGACCAGCAGCGCGTACTTGGTTTCGTGGCGAGGGCTCCGCGTTTTGCGATTGCACATAAATTCCCAGCGGAAGAAGCTCAAACCGAAGTATTGGGTATTGATGTGCAAGTAGGGCGTACCGGGGCGATTACGCCTGTAGCTCGTTTAAAACCGGTTTTTGTGGGTGGTGTGACGGTCACTAATGCCACGCTGCATAACGAAGATGAAATCCGTCGTAAAGACGTGCGTGTGGGCGATCATGTGGTGATTCGACGCGCCGGCGATGTGATCCCGGAAATCGTGCGCTCATTGATTGAGTTGCGCCCCATTGGGACCACGACGTTTGTGATGCCCACTGAGTGCCCCGTATGTGGTTCTGCTATTGAGCGTGTAGAAGACGAAGCCATTGCCCGTTGTACAGGTGGCTTGGTGTGTGCGGCTCAGCGTAAGCAAACCATTGCCCATGCAGTATCACGTAAAGCATTGGATATGGATGGCATCGGTGAGAAGCTCATCGAGCAATTGGTAGACAGCGAGCGTGTGAAAACCTTGGCTGATCTGTACACCTTAAAGGTAGAAGAGCTGCTGCTGTTGCCGCGTATGGGCCAGAAGTCAGCCGCTAATGTGATCAAGGCCATAGATGAAGCCAGAAACCCAGAGCTAGAGCGTTTGCTGTATGCCTTAGGGATTCGTCATGTGGGTGAAACCACAGCGCGTGACGTGGCCAAACATTTTGGGTCTTTAGATCGCATTATGGATGCCTCGGAAGAAGAGCTACTAGAGGTGTCAGCAGTTGGGCCGGTAGTGGCAGCGTCTATTGCGCACTTCTTCTCTGAACCCCACAACCGTGAAGCCGTACAGCGTTTGTTGGAAGCGGGGGTGAGTGTGCGCTTACCCGAAGCATCTACAGAGGGCAGGCAGCGTTCGCAAAGCTTAAGTGGTCAAACCTTTGTACTGACAGGTACGATGCCCACTTGGACGCGTGACGAAGCGACGCGCCATATCTTAGGCGCAGGCGGCAAGGTGAGCGGATCAGTCTCCTCTAAAACAGCGTATGTGGTGGCTGGTGAAGAGGCGGGTAGCAAGCTGCGTAAAGCAGAAGAGTTGGGCGTGGCTGTGCTAGACGAGGATGGTCTTAAAGCCTTGTTGGGTATGCAGTAAAAGCGATAGTCCATAAAAAAAGCTGGCCTAGGCCAGCTTTTTTTATACCTATAACGTAGAAGTACTACTCAACTTTTGCGTCTTTCAGCAAAGATTGTTGGAACTCTTCCAGTTTGGTTTGACGCATCATTTCCGCGATCTGGTCTTTCACTTCGTTTAGCTCAGGGAAAGTGATAGGGCGGTTGTCTTCAACTACCAGAATGTGCCAACCGAAATCAGATTGTACGGGCGCAGCGCTAAGCTCGCCTTTTTTCTGATTGGTTACCGCGTTAGCAAAAGGTGCTACATAGCTGGATGAGGCGGCCCAACCCAAATCGCCACCGCGAGTGGCAGAGCCTGGATCTTTGGAGTACTGTTTAGCAGCATCAGCAAAGTTGGTTTTTTTGGCTTTCAAGTCGGCCAATACGGTTTTCGCTTGCTCTTCGTTATCCAACAAGATGTGGCGTACACGGTATTCTTGTTTGCCAGCTTCTTGTTTTTTCAGTACTTCGTATTCTGCAGATACCTGAGCGTCAGTGACGGGGTTTTTCTTCAGGTAGTCAGACATCAAGGCACGAATCATGATGCCTTGTTTAGCCAATTCAATTTCTTGATTAACTGCTGGTTGGTTGGCTACGCCAGCCGCTTCAGCCGCTTGTACCATGATGGTACGACCAATGATTTCTTGCTTCACTTGCTCACGCAGCTCGGGGCTATCTTGAGCACCTTGTTCGATCAGCAGAGCGATGAAGTCGTCCACGGATTTTTGTGAAATGGGCTTGCCATTTACGGTTGCTGCGGTTTGTGCGTACAAAGGAGCAGCCATTGCGCAGGACAACATAAGTGCGGCAAATCGTTTCATGTGGATCCTTTCTTAAGAGTTAGTGCTAGCCTGTATGGATAGCGCGTGAATAGGATGAGGCATAAGGTCTGATACCCGATCATACACAAGGCGATGACGCGCCAGTGTATTTAGCCCCGTAAATTTTGGTGAACTTATGATCAGTCTAAAGTGCGAAGCGCCGCCCTTAGCGCCTGCATGTCCGGCATGCAGGTGGGACTCGTCAATGACTTCTAGATGTGTGGCGTCTAGGTCAGCCAGACGGCGGGTGAGTTCTTCTATGCGTTCAGTAACGTTCATAACGATCAAATGGCCCTGTTAAACGTGGTCATCGTTGGCGGCTGGGGTTTTGATATGTTTGGACAACCAAATCGATTGGCCAATCGCAAAAACCACCAACAAACCTAATAGCCCAAAGGCTTTAAAACTTACCCACTGCTCTTCAGTAAACTGGCCTGAAAAGGCAATGTAAAGATTCAGTGCGCCAGATGCAATAAAAAAGAGCACCCAACTGTAATTGAGTTTGTCCCAGATGGCGGTAGGCAGTGAGACTTGTGCGCCCATCAGTTTTTGCATCAGATTGCGCTGTAAGAACAAACGACTACCTAATAGTACGCCAGCAAAAATCCAGTACAGGACGGTGGGTTTCCATTTGATGAAGGCATCATTTTGAAACAACAATGTGGCCCCACCAAAGACCATGATGATTGCCAGATTGATCCAGTGCATCGCTTCAATCGTGCGTTGACGAATTTTCAGCCAAATGATTTGCACCGCGACGGCGGCCATGGTCACACCTGTTGCCACATACAAATCGAACATGCGAAATGCAATGAAAAACAGAATCAGGGGAAACAGGTCAAACAGGAGTTTTTTCATGATAAATCGGACTCGGGCTCAAAAGTCAAAGCAACCGAATTGATGCAGTAGCGTAGACCAGTAGGAGGAGGGCCATCTGGGAAGACATGCCCCAAATGCGCATCACAAATATTGCAAAGAATCTCGGTACGTACCATGCCGTGTGAGTAATCGGCTTCTTCTCGTACGTTATCGGGATTAATAGCGTCAAAATAACTAGGCCAACCGCAACCGGCATCAAATTTAGTGTCGGAGGCAAATAAAGGAGTATGACAGCCAACGCAGCGATAAATTCCCGGTGTGGTGGTACTCCAGTACTGACCACTATAAGGGCGCTCTGTACCGTGTTCGCGCGTCACATAATAAGCTTCAGGGGAAAGTTGAGCACGCCATTGCTCTGGCGTTTTACGTATTTTGTTCACATCGAATACCTTGTGGGAGACTAGCGGCCAAAACTATAGCGCATAGTGTATGCCCAATTGTAGTGTCGTATAAGCTTGCATGGTATTTACTAGGCGATAAATTGTAATGATCACGATATAATCAACCGTTTTTTATATAACAATTCCGTCTAATTTAGTCACGCAAAGGGGGCTGAGATGTCGTATAGAGTTTTGCGTCGTGCAATGGTGGCAGGGGCGATTGCCCTGGCATTTCCTTTGGCTGCTTCGGCTCAAGTTAAGGTGGGCGTTACTGTATCTTCTACAGGTCCAGCAGCATCGCTGGGTATTCCTGAGCGCGATACCGTGAGCTTGTTGCCTACTGAAGTAGCAGGTGAGAAAGTTGTGTACGTGGTGCTGGATGATGCCACTGACACTACGCAAGCAGTACGTAATACCCGTAAATTGGTAACGGAAGATAACGTGGATGTGGTGCTGGGTACGTCAGCCACTCCAGGTTCGTTGGCCATGATTGACGTGGTGGCAGAAAACCAAGTGCCGATGATCAGTGTGGCGGCTAACGCTAGCATCATTGAACCTATGGAAGGCGCGCGTAAGTGGGTATTTAAAACACCACAAAACGACTTGTTGATGGCTGAAGGTTTGGCTGCGACCATGGAAAAACAAGGTGTTAAAACCTTGGGCTTTATTGGTTTTAACGATGCTTACGGCGATGGTTGGTTAGATGTAATGCGTAAAGCAGCTGAAGCCAAAGGCATTTCCGTGGTATCTGCTGAGCGTTACAACCGCAACGACACCAGTGTGACAGGCCAAATCCTGAAACTGCTGGCAAGCAAGCCTGATGCGGTGCTGATTGGTGCTGCGGGTACTCCAGTAGCGCTGCCTCAGCGTGAGTTGAAAAACCGTGGCTTTACTGGCCAGATCTACCACACACACGGCTCTGCAAATAACGACGTATTGCGCGTATGTGGTCGTGACTGTGAAGGCATCATTTTGCCAAGTGGCCCGCTGCTAGTGGTGGATCAATTGCCAGATGATCACCCCGCCAAAGTATCGGCTAAAGCCTATCAGACCGTTTACGAAGGTAAATACGGTGCAGGCACCACAAACACCTTTGGTGGTCACATGTGGGATGCAGGGCAATTGGTAGTAGCTGCTATTCCTGTTGCGCTGGAAAGCGGTGCTAAGCCCGGTACAGTAGAGTTCCGCCAAGCATTGCGTGATGCAATCGAAGCGGTGACAGACTTGTCCGCCTCTCAGGGCGTTTTCAACATGACAGAAACCGATCACTCCGGTTTGGATGAGCGTGCTCGCGTCATGGTGAAAGTGGTTGATGGCAAATGGACTTACCAGCCTGATCTGTAATAAAAATACAGATTTTTAGGCTTCTGAACTAACGGCAGGGGCGTATGCTCCTGCCGTTTTGGTGTAGTTATGATTGAAAATTCCTGTACTAATGGTGTAAGGCTATGGACAGCACGATAGTTCTGATTTTATTGCAGGACGGGCTGCTTAACGGTGCGATTTACGCATTGCTGGGGTTGGCGCTGGTTCTGGTCTTTACCGTCACTCGCGTTATTTTTATTCCACAGGGCGAGTTCGTCACCTACGGGGCCTTAACGCTGGCCTTCATTATTAATGGGCGGGAGCCTGGCACGCTGAAGCTGCTCTTGATAGCCGGCGTACTGGTGTTTTTGCTAGAGCTGTTTAGTGCTGTACGTAATAAAGCCTTTGAAGGTTTTTGGCGCACTATAGCGTGGACACTGGTGTTACCGGTTGCGCTGTATTTGTTGAGCCCCTACATGGTGGGCGGCACTATTCCGCTGTGGTTGTCTGTGTTGTACTCCTTGGCTATTGTGGTGCCTTTAGGGCCTATGTTGCACCGCTTGGTGTATCAGCGTTTGTCCGAGTCTAGCGTGTTGGTGCTGTTGATCACATCGGTGGCCGTGCATTTTGCGTTGACAGGGCTAGGTCTGGTGTTCTTTGGTGCAGAAGGGTGGCGTACACCGTCGTTCCTCGATGGCCAAGTGATGCTAGGCGATATGAGCTGGTCGGCACAAACTATCTTTGTGTTGTTGTCATGTGCGGTATTGATTACCGGACTATGGATTTTCTTCGGCCGTACGTTGTATGGTCGTGCGCTGCGAGCTACCGCCGTGAACCGTCGTGGTGCGCGTTTGGTGGGTATTAGTACCATCATGGCTGGACGCTTGAGTTTTGGTTTGGCTGCAGCGATTGGTGCGTTCTCGGGTATGTTAATCGCGCCTGTGACCACCATTTATTACGACACTGGTTTCTTGATCGGTCTAAAAGGCTTTGTAGCCGCTATTGTTGGGGGCTTGGGAAGCTATCCTCTGACAGCCATCGGTGCGATTTTTGTTGGTGTGTTAGAAGCGTTTGCTTCATTCTGGGCGAGTGCCTACAAAGAAGTGATCGTGTTCACCCTGATTATCCCCGTGCTGTTGTGGCGTTCCTTTAGTTCAAGTGGTGTAGAGGATGAGGATTAAGCATCATGAATAGAGTGTTATTAGCTGTCGTGGTGCTGTTGTTGGCCGTATTCCCGCTGATCGGAGCCGTGCCACCATTCTGGGTCACGCAAATGAATTACATAGGCCTAAGCAGTTTGGTTGTGCTGGGTCTGTTGTTGTTAACAGGTGTGGGTGGGTTGACCTCTTTTGGTCAAGCTGCCTTCGTGGGGATTGGTGCTTATACCACGGCGTACATGACTACCCGTTTGGGCTTGTCACCATGGGTGAGCTTGTGGGTAGCCATCGCGCTGACTTTGGTGTTCTCTGCACTGATCGGTATGATCACGCTGCGTTTGTCGGGCCACTACCTGCCTTTAGGCACTATCGCTTGGTCACTCTCGTTGTACTACTTGTTCGGTAACCTGAGCTTCTTAGGCCAGCATGACGGGATTTCCGGTATTCAACCGTTGAGCCTGTTCGGTATGAGCTTAGGGGCAGATAGGCATATCTACTATCTGATCTGGGTAATCTTGCTGTTGGCATTGTGGCTCACACATAACCTGCTGTATTCCCGCCCGGGTCGTGCAATTCGCGCGTTGCGTCATGGTAAACACATGGCGGAGTCCTTTGGCGTGAATATGCCTGCGTACAAAACCATCATCTTTGTCTATGCGGCTGTGTTGGCATGTATCTCGGGTTGGTTGTATGCGCACTTCCAACGTGCCGTGAGCCCTAGTCCTTTCGGCTTGAACTACAGCATTGAATATCTGTTTATGGCTGTGGTGGGTGGTGCGGGTAGCGTGTGGGGGGCCGTGTTGGGCTCCACCGTGATTTTGACGCTTAAAGATCAGATTCAGAACTGGTTGCCTAAGTTCTTTGCCATGGATACCAACTTCGAGTTGATCGTGTTTGGTGTCTTGATGATCTTTGTGTTGCAGTACGCTACAGGCGGTCTTTGGCCGTACCTGTCCGCCGCATGGCAACGTATTACGGGTACACGTAACAAAGCGCAGGTGGTTGCTGATGTGCAGCAGGCCTTACAACGTCAGGCCGAGCCTTTGCCGCAACGCGCCAAGCCAGAACGTGGTTCCTTGGTGCTGGAAGTGGATAAAGCGCGCAAACAGTTTGGCGGCTTGGTGGCGGTAAACGATATTAGCTTTACGCTCAAAGCGGGCGAAATCATGGGGCTGATTGGTCCTAACGGTGCGGGTAAAAGTACCACCTTTAACTTGATCAGTGGTGTGCTGCCATTGAGCGGTGGTGAGGTACGTTTTGCGGGCAAAGCCATCGAAAAACTGCGTGCTAGAGACATTGCTAGACTGGGTATGGCCAGAACGTTTCAACACGTACAGTTGATCCCTGACATGACCGTTCTAGAAAACGTAGCACTGGGCGCTCACCTGCGCCGTCGTGTGGGTATTTTGTCAGCCTTGCTGCACTGGGATAGACGCAGTGAAGCAGAGCTATTGCACGATGCGAAAAAGCAGTTGATTCGTGTGGGCTTGGGTGACTACCTGTACGAAGAGGCCGGTAACTTGGCGTTGGGTCAACAGCGTATTCTGGAAATTGCTCGGGCGTTAGCGGCCGACCCAGTGTTGCTCTTGTTGGATGAGCCAGCGGCAGGTCTACGCTACTTGGAAAAACAAGAGCTAGCTCGTGTGTTGTCGCAATTGCGTGATGAGGGCATGAGTATCTTGCTAGTTGAGCACGACATGGATTTCGTGATGCGCTTAACAGATCATCTTGTGGTCATGGATTTTGGTACACGTATTGCGGAAGGTACCCCACAAGAAGTGCAGCAAAACCCTGCGGTGCTGCAAGCATACTTGGGCGGTCTGGATGAAGATCTAGACGTGGATGAAACCCAGCCAGAAGTAGAGGGTGCGTAATGACCACACTGAATCAAGATAAAGCTCCCGTGTTGTTGGAAGTACAAGGCTTATCAGCACGCTATGGCAAAGTAGGCGCACTGAATAATGCGTCTATACAGCTAGAAAAAGGCAGCATTGTGACCGTGATCGGCGCTAATGGTGCGGGTAAGTCCACCATGCTGAATGCCATCATGGGGGCGTTGCCTACCAATGGCCGTAGCACAGGTAATGTATTGCTGCAGAACAAAGACATTTCAGCATGGAGCGTAGAGCGCCGTGTGGCTGAAGGGCTGTCGTTGGTGCCAGAGCGCCGAGAGCTGTTTGGCAGTATGTCCGTGGAAGATAACTTATTGTTGGGTGGGTTTAGGCTGCACCGACAGAAAGTGGCCAACTGGCGCGGCATCATGGACGAGGTCTATGAACTGTTTCCACGCTTGAAAGAGCGCCGTACACAGCAAGCAGGTACGCTATCGGGTGGCGAGCGTCAAATGCTGGCCGTAGGCCGTGCACTGATGGCGCGTCCTACAGTCTTGATGCTGGATGAGCCTAGCTTGGGTTTAGCGCCACGCGTGGTGCGAGAAATTTTCAAGATCATTAGCCGTTTGCGTTCTACAGGGGTATCCATCTTGTTGGTGGAACAAAATGCCCGTGCGGCGCTGCAGGTGGCTGATTATGGCTATGTGCTGGAAACGTCTGAGCTGATCATGCAAGGGCCTGCACGAGAGCTTAGCGATGATTCTCGTATCATCGAAAGCTACTTGGGCTTAGGGCAGGATAAGCAAGAGCAGTAAGCAGCTTGTGATAGCTGTGTAAACGTAAAAACCCTCCACTAAAATGGAGGGTTTTTACTTTGGTCGTTGTTGCGAGACAGTAGTCTTTCGGTGGCAATAGAAGGGTTTGCAGCCTTTACTTCCCAATTGATGTCTTCTCTTTAAACTCGCACAAATCCGAAATACCGCACTGCGGGCATTTGGGTTTGCGGGCCACACAAATATAGCGGCCATGCAAAATCAACCAGTGATGGGCATCTAGCAAAAACTGTTTAGGAATCAATCGCTCTAAACGCTGTTCCACTTCTACTACGTTTTTGCCTTTGGCTATACCAGTACGATTGCTAACACGGAAAATATGGGTGTCTACAGCAATGGTGGGAAAGCCAAAGGCGGTATTTAACACTACGTTGGCTGTTTTTCTACCTACGCCGGGTAAGGCTTCTAAGCTGTCTCGGTCTGCTGGAACCTCGCCTTGGTATTTTTCCAGCAAGATCTCACAGGTACGGATTACGTTCTTGGCTTTGGTTCTAAAGAGGCCAATGGTTTTGATCTTGTCCATTAAGCCTTCTTCACCCAGCTCTAAAATACCTGCAGGCGTACCGTGCGTGGGGAAGAAGCGTCGCGTAGCAATATTTACTGATACATCGGTTGCTTGAGCAGATAGGATCACCGCAATCAACAGCTGAAACGTGCTTTCGTATTCCAGCTCTGTAGTGGGGTGAGGGTTAGCTGCTTGTAAGCGCGTGAAAATCTCAGTACGAATAGCGTTATTCATGCAGCACTCACGAAGTAGGTTGTTGGGCGCGGCGTGCTCGTGCTTGTGCCAAGGCTTGAGCAATACTGGCTTTGCGACGCTCAGGGTCGTCCGCTTCCAGTGCGACCTTGGGTTTGTTGGCCAACAGACGGCTAGCCATAGAGCCAGACTCATCGTGTTTGTGTTGCAGGCGTCTACTACGGGTTTCGTAGTGTTGTTTGGCTTGAGAGGCGAGTTCGGACGTCCACTCACGGTTGGCGGGCAGCATCGTGATGCAATCTACCGGACAGGGGGCTAAACACAGGTCACAGCCGGTGCAGCGGTCGCTAATGACGGTGTGCATGCGTTTGTTTGCGCCCAGGATGGCATCCACCGGACAGGCCTGTATACAGAGCGTACAGCCTATGCAGTGTTTTTCATCAATCCATGCCACCGTAGGTGCTTCATGGGTGCCACATTCTGGGTTGAGCGCTTGTACAGCTTGGCCTGTGAGTGCGGCTAACTGTTCTATGCCTGATTCGCCACCCGGAGGGCAGCGATTAATGGCTTCACCTTTCTGGGCAATGGCTTCGGCATAAGGCAAACAGGCATCGTAGCCGCAGCGCGTGCATTGGGTTTGTGGCAGCAGCGCATTAATACGCTCAGTAAGGGTGAGTATTTGATCGGTCATAGACATCAATCAGGGGCCCTTAGGCCCCTGGAAGTGTGTGGCATAGAAGGAGTATTGGGTCAGACGCTTTTGGCGTGAGCCTCTGCGGCTTTTACGAAGTCACGTATTTTAGGATATACCTGATTACGCCAGCGACGACCGGAAAATATACCGTAATGTCCTGCGCCACTCACAGTGTAGTGTTGCTTATGCGCTTCATTCAAGCCGGAGCACAGTTTTTGCGCCGCACGAGTTTGTCCCAAGCCAGAGATGTCGTCTAACTCACCTTCAATGGTAAGCAGGTGCAGGTTCTGGATTTTTTCTGGCTGTACAGCAACGTTATCGACTTCCCATAGGCCACGCGGTAGGGCGTAGTCTTGGAACACGGTTTTGATGGTGTCCAGATAGAACTCGGCGCTCATATCCATGACAGCATTGTATTCATCATAGAAACGACGGTGTGCTTCGGCGTCCTCATCGTCACCTTTAAGCAGGTGTTGATAGAACTCGTAGTGCGACATCATGTGTCGGTCTGGGTTCATGGAAATAAACCCAGTGTGTTGCAAGAAGCCTGGGTACACCTTACGGCCTACACCAGCGTAACGAGGCGGGACGCGATGAATCAGGTTGTTCTCAAACCATGAGTATGGCTTGGTAGTCGCTAACGAGTTCACCGCTGTTGGAGACTGACGGGGGTCAATAGGGCCGCCCATCAAGATCATGCTACGAGGTTGGCTAGCATCGCGGGCAGCTGCCATTAACGATACAGCGGCTAATACCGGAACCGTAGGTTGGCACACAGCGATGACGTGGGTGTCAGGACCTAATTCGTGCAAAAAGTGCTGTACGTAATGCACATAGTCATTCAAATGGAATGAGCCGGCAGACAGCGGCACCATACGGGCGTCTATCCAGTCAGTCACGTACACATCGTGATCACGCAGTAGGGTACGTACGGTATCGCGTAATAGCGTAGCGTGGTGGCCAGACATGGGGGCGACCACTAGCATTTTAGGTGCAGGTTCGGTAATGCCCTCGCGCTCAAAATGCACCAACTGGCAAAAAGGTAGGCGCAAAACGGTGGTTTCGCTGACGGCAACTACCTTATTGCCTACTTTAACCTCGGGAATTTGCCATTGAGGCTTTTCATACTCTTTGCCCAGTCTATAAAGTAATTCATAGCCTGCGGCAATTTGACGCGAGACAGGGGTGTAGGACCAAGGGCTATAGGGGCTGGAAAACAACTCAGAGCCCTGACTGGAGAGATTCACCAGTGGAGCCAGCATGGACCTTTGCCATTCATGTAGGTCGTAAAGCATAGATGTTCTTTTTTATTGAGGTAAAACGCTTGTGCACTTTATGGACCTTGTGGCGGGTCCGCTGGGCGATAAGTTGCCAGTGTATGCGAAGCTTATCTGCTGTGATACTTAGTATTATCCTTGTGCTGCATTGCAGCAATATTAGAGGCAAAAAAAAGAAGCCATAGGCTTCTTTTAGGGGCTTAAAAGCTGTTTTCAAACAACAGTTTATCGCTCTAAATGCTCCAGTTTGCCTTCAACGCCATTCCAGTCGTCGGCGTCCTCCAAAGGCTTCTTGGAGCGGTTGATCATACCAAACTCGGGGCTGAGCTCGGCATTCAGTGCAATAAACCTTACTTGATCCTCTGGTACGTCTTCTTCTGCAAAAATAGCGTTGGCTGGGCATTCTGGGATACAGACAGCGCAGTCAATACACTCATCTGGATCAATTACCAAGAAGTTCGGACCTTCACGAAAACAGTCTACCGGACAGACATCAACACAGTCAGTGTATTTGCATTTGATACAGTTTTCGGTGACAACGTGGGTCATGGTAATGAGACTCCGGCTAGAGAAAGCGAAACTGGACACCGGGCGATAAAAGCGCCTTGTTTTATGGTGTCATAAGGTGAATGGATCGATTTTAACGAAAATTTTGCAATAAGCCTGCAAAACCCCGCGCAACATACCTAGATTATGGGTAGTAAGTACATAGCTATAAATTACTTGCAAGCGTAATGTATCTGACTAAGCATGTCTTTGCTCTGGGTCATAAGATCTAGAGCATCCGCCATTATAAGCACAGTAGGGCCGCTAGGTTCTCTCCGCAGTGTTCAGCAGAAGCGAGTTGCGCACTCGTTAATTGTTTGGGTGCCAAAATTTCGTCAGTGCTGCTGGCGTTCATGAGAACGATGATGGGGTCACAGGCTTGCTCTAATCGCCATCCAGTACAAATGCGTTGTAATTGCTTTAAAGCGTTTTGCCCGTCTGTGCCTGCACTAATGATTGCGGTATAAGGGCGGCCATTAAGTTGCTCTAGTAATGGGTAATACAGCCTATCAAAGCATTCCTTCATTGTGCCACTTAGACTAGCCAGATTCTCTGGAGCACAAAACAGGTAGGCATCAGCGAGTAGAAAGTCTTCAGTGGTGGCTTCAGCCGCAGGCACACTGCGTACCTGAACGTGGTCCGTGCTTTCAAGCGCATGTAGGGCGCGTTGGGCAGCATCGTAGGCGGCTTGCATGGCTTGTTGACTGGCGCCTGTCCTAGAGTGCCAGACCATCAGTAATGTCTTTTTTTTAGGGCTATATAACATCAGGGGGTCTCGCGGTGAAACGGTATCCACGCTAGTATATGGGTCTTAAGTGTGCTTCTGAACATTGGCCCCATTTTATGCACTCCCCGTTACTCCCTTCTGCTGATACTCACGATCTATTATCTGATGCTGTGTGGTTAGAATCCTGCACGGCAGATTTGGATGAGGCCGGTAAGAAACTGGTAACTGCAGCGAGGGATAAGGTGGTCAAGGTGTTGCCAGGGCGTATCGCCAGTACAGGCGAACCTTTGGATAGCCACGCGGCCATGATGGTGACGGTGTTGGTCGGGCTAGGCTCAGATGCGGTAACGCGAGCCAGCGCTTTGCTAGCCGTGATGCCTGAGCTAGAAGATAACGAAAACAACACTCGTCCCGAAACCCTATCACGTGAGTTTGGTCCTGAAGTCGCCAAACTCGTGCAAGGCACGCGCGCCTTATACCGATTAGGTACGTTGACAGCGCAGTCCGGCGACATCGGTGCGCCCGGTAGCGATCAAAAAGAAATGAAACGACGCATGTTGCTCGCGATGGCCGTTGACTTGCGTATTGTGTTGCTGCGTCTAGCCTCTAGGTTGCAATCCCTAAGCTGGTATGCCATTAGCAAAACACCCTGTCCTGAGGCTTTTGCTAAAGAGACGATGGAGTTGTACACCCCCTTAGCCAATAGGTTAGGGATTTGGCAGGTGAAATGGGAGATGGAGGATTTCGCCTTCCGTTTTCTCAAGCCAGATGTGTATAAGCAAATAGCAAAACAGTTGGAAGAAAAACGCACAGAACGTGAGATTTTCATCACAAATGTGGTGCAGCAACTGTCAGAAGCACTCAAGGCTGAGGGTGTGGATGCCGAAGTGTATGGCAGACCAAAACACATCTACAGCATTTGGAACAAGATGCGTAATAAGCATCTGGACTTTGATCAGCTATTTGATTTGCGCGCGTTGCGTGTGATCGTAGAGGACGAGCGTAGCTGCTATGCGGCCTTGGCATTGATTCACGCGATGTGGACGCCGGTACCAGCAGAGTTTGATGATTACATTTCCCGTCCTAAGCCTAATGGCTACCGTTCGCTGCACACCGTTGTGGCAGACGCGCAGGGGCGTTGTTTTGAGGTGCAGATTCGTACGCAAGAAATGCACGAATTTGCCGAATACGGGATGGCGGCACACTGGCGCTATAAAGAAGCGGGTGCCGCTGGTGGCAAAGTTGCGGCGACCGCAGATGAGCAGAAAATTGCGTGGATGCGCCAACTGCTGGCCTGGGATAAAAGCACCCCCACTGCCGATGGTGCTACAACTGCGCCAGAGGCCGCACCCGCAACGGAAAGCCTGCAGGCTGAGCATGTCTATGTGTTAACACCACAAGCGCGTGTGATTGAGCTGCCGGTGGGGGCGACCCCCGTCGATTTTGCTTATCACTTGCACACAGACTTGGGCCACCGTTGCCGTGGCGCTAAGGTTGATGGGCTGATGGTGCCGTTGTTGACGCGTTTGCAAACGGGGCAAACGGTAGAGATTATTGCAGCCAAATCAGGCGGGCCTTCGCGTGATTGGTTAAATGCTCAATTAGGTTTCTTGGCTAGCCCCCGCTCTAGAGCCAAAGTGAGGGCCTGGTTTAATGCTGTAGAACTGCAGCAGCGCATGAGCCAAGGCCAGACTATGGTCGAAAAAGAATTGCAGCGGTTGGGCAAGACAGCCACAAATTTAGAGCAATTGGCTCAACGTTTGGGTTTTGCTCAAGCCGATGACTTATACGTTGCGGTTGCGAAAGATGAGTTTAGTCTGCGCCAGATAGAGCAGGCTTTTAAGCAGCCCTCTGACGCGGCAGTACAAGAAGACAACTCATCGCGGGTATTTAATAGTGCGACGTCCAGTGTGACGCGCACCGGTAAAAGTGGTGTGTTAGTGGTGGGTGTAGACTCATTGCTCACTCAGTTAGCCCGTTGCTGCCGTCCAGCGCCGCCCGATGAGATCGTGGGGTTCGTGACTCGAGGGCGTGGAGTGTCTATACATAGACGCGATTGCCATTCATTTTTAGGGCTGTCAGCCACGCAACCCGAACGCGTGATAGATGTGACCTGGGGAGCAACAGGCGAAGCCTTGTACCCCATTGACCTCTTTATACAGGCACAAGAAAATCCTAACCTGCTTAGAGATGTGTCCGAAGTATTCGCTCGCTTGCGTTTAAACGTAGTGGGTGTGAACACACAAAGCCGCCGATCGCTCAGCCAAATGGTTTTTACCGTAGAAGTAAACAGTGGTGAGCAGATTCAACGTGCCCTAACCGCCCTGAATGAGATTCCCGGCGTAGAAGCGGTGCGGCAATAGTGCGGTTGTACTGGTAGAATAATTGTTTGGCTACGAGTCTGGAGCAGGCTCGTATTGCTGTGGTTCTGATAAAAGCGAGTAAACCCTTGAAATCGTATACCTTACCTGACAGCACCGGCCATTTTGGCAAGTTTGGTGGTTCTTTCGTCTCTGAAACATTGGTACATGCGCTGGATGAATTGCGCGAGGCCTACGACCGTTACAAAGAAGATCCCGAGTTCCAACGGGAGTTTGCTTACGAGCTTAAACACTTTGTAGGGCGTCCGTCTCCGGTGTATCACGCACGTCGATGGTCGGAAGAGCTTGGTGGTGCACAGATTTGGTTTAAACGCGAAGATTTGAACCACACCGGTGCACACAAGGTAAACAACTGTATTGGTCAAATTTTGTTGGCCAAGCGTATGGGTAAAACCCGCATCATTGCCGAAACGGGCGCAGGCCAGCACGGCGTTGCCACTGCTACGGTTGCAGCTCGCTATGGTTTGGAATGTGTGGTGTACATGGGTAGCGAAGATATACGCCGACAAGCTGCCAACGTTTACCGCATGAAGTTGCTAGGGGCAACTGTGGTGCCTGTAGAGTCCGGTTCCCGTACGCTTAAAGATGCGCTGAATGAAGCCATGCGCGATTGGGTCACCAACGTAGAAAACACGTTCTACATCATTGGTACTGTGGCAGGTCCACACCCTTACCCCATGATGGTTCGTGATTTCCAAAGCGTGATTGGCGAAGAGTGTATTGAGCAGATGCCAGTAGATGCGGGTCGTCAGCCTGATTACGTGGTGGCTGCAGTGGGCGGTGGTTCTAACGCCATGGGGATTTTCTACCCTTACATCAACTACGACGATGTGAAACTAGTCGGTGTAGAGGCCGGGGGGCGTGGTATTGATACTCCAGAGCACGCAGCGTCCTTAAATGCTGGCACAGTGGGCGTGTTGCACGGTAACCGTACTTATGTGCTGCAAGATGCCGCCGGGCAAATTCAAGCAACACACTCTATCTCGGCTGGTTTGGACTACCCCGGTGTGGGGCCAGAGCATGCATGGTTGAAAGATAGTGGTCGTGCTGCTTATCAAATTGTGAACGATGACGAAGCATTGCAGGCTTTTCACCATTGCTGCCGTGTAGAAGGCATTATGCCTGCGTTAGAGTCCTCACATGCTTTGGCATGTGCCGCACGTATGGCGCCTACACTGTCGTCCGACAAAATCATTTTGGTCAGCTTGTCCGGCCGTGGTGATAAAGATATGCATACCGTTGCTGAGTTCAGCGGTATCACCCTGTAAGGTTCGGGATTTAACTATGTCAGAAACAAAAAATATACGACTGGCCAATTGCTTTGCGAAGCTGGAAAACCGCGCAGCCTTGATTCCTTATATCACGGCGGGTGATCCATCTGTCACGGTTACCGTGCCATTGATGCATGCGCTGGTAAAAGCAGGTGCTGATGTGATCGAGATGGGCGTGCCTTTCTCGGATCCTATGGCCGATGGCCCCGTTATCCAACGTGCTGCTGAACGTGCTGTAGCGCGCGGCGTAAGCTTGAGCATGGTTCTGGATATGGTGCGCGAGTTCCGCCAACACGATAACACCACGCCTATAGTCTTGATGGGCTATGCCAACCCTATAGAAGCCATGGGGCAAGAGCGTTTTGCGCAAGCGGCTGGCGAAGCTGGGGTGGATGGTGTATTGACCGTCGATTATCCACCCGAAGAATGCCAAGAGTTTGCTGGCATGTTAAGCCAAGCGGGTGTGGATCCTATTTTCTTATTAGCCCCTACGTCTACTGAAGCGCGTATGCAAAGCACCGCTAAGGTAGCACGGGGTTATGTGTATTATGTCTCTCTAAAAGGTGTGACCGGTTCGGGTAGTTTGGATACCGATGCGGTGGCACGTCAGCTAGAAGTTATTCGCAAGCACGTGCATATTCCTGTAGGTGTAGGTTTTGGTATACGCGATGCCGAAAGCGCCAAGCGAGTAGGGGAGTGTGCGGACGCGGTGGTGATTGGCAGTAAGCTGATTGAAACCATGGAAGCGGCTTACGCCCAAAACAACAGTGATGACCAGGCTATTCAGGCGGCATCACAGTGGTTAGCGCAAGTTCGACAAGCATTGAACTAGCGTAACAAGGGCTTCTCCGTATAGAATCATGCACTTGTGTTTTTGCATTCGTGCATGTTGTTAAAAATTTGCTGGCGGCGTGAGCGGCGTCGTCTACTATCAGGATCACACCATGAGTTGGCTCCAGAAAATTCTGCCTCCACGCATTAATCGTAACAACGAAAGTAGCCGTCGGGTTCCCGAGGGGCTGTGGGTGAAATGCCCGTCGTGTGAGGTAGTGCTGTACAAAGAAGACTTGCAGGCCACATCGCATGTATGTCCTAAGTGCTCGCACCATATGCGCATCAATGCACGCGATCGTATAGACGTACTGCTGGATGCAGACGGTAGAGTGGAAATCGGTTCCAATACCCGTCCAATGGACCCGCTGAAATTCCGCGATTCCAAAAAATACCCCGATCGTATTACTCAAGCTACCCGTGATACAGGCGAAAGCGAAGCCATGGTAGTTATGCAAGGTACGATTTTGGGCGTGCCAGCCGTCGCTGCAGTATTTAACTTTGATTTCATGGCTGGTTCCATGGGGTCTGTAGTGGGTGAGCGTTTCGTGCGCGGTGTTCAGGCAGCTATTGAGTCCCGTTCTGCATTTGTATGTGTGACGGCCTCAGGCGGTGCACGTATGCAAGAAAGTTTGTTCTCGTTGATGCAGATGGCAAAAACCAATGCCATGTTGTGCAAATTGTCTGAAGCAGGTTTGCCATTCATCAGCGTTCTGACCGACCCAACCATGGGTGGTGTGTCGGCCAGTTTTGCCTTTATGGGCGACGTGGTAATGGCTGAGCCTAATGCATTGATCGGCTTTGCTGGTCCACGTGTGATTGAGCAAACTGTGCGTGAGAAACTGCCTGAAGGTTTCCAGCGTGCTGAGTTCTTGATGCAAAAAGGCGCTATCGATATGGTTGTAGACAGACGCGAGATGCAGAACGAGATCGCTAGTTTGGTTGCGCTGTTGATGCGTCAACCAGCCGAGTCTGTGCATAAGGCCTAAACGCCGATAAGAATGCCGTAGCGAGGCGTTAAGCTTCTGCTACACCCAAAGGGTTGAGTAAGTGAAGAATACGTGTAGAGCGTGATTCTGAGCTTCTCAGCCCTTTTTGTATTTATGCTGGCCAGAGGGTTTTTATGTTTGTTTGGTGATGAGAGGTAGGTAATGCCATCAGGAGAGTCAGATGTTCGTGTGCAAAGCGAGTACTCATAACCCCTAGTCACTAGCCTCTGGGTTGTTGTTGTGGCAGCCGCCGCCGCAGCAGCAGCAGGGAAAAGAGTGTGTACCAAGAGTAATGATGGGGTAGGGCCTGTTCTGTCTTTATCTTTATTTCTATGTCTAGTTGGCTGAGTGCATGGTTTTACATAGCCAATAAAAAACCCTCTTTGTTTTGCAAAGAGGGTTTTTTGTATAGCGTACTACGGCTTAGGAGTTGCTGGTCTCAACCTGCTCCAGTGGTTCCGCAGCAGATGCTTGTGCAACTGCTTTACGTGGGCGGCCCAGTTTGACTGGGGCTGCTTGGTAAGTGAAGCTAGTGGTGGCAGATGTTTCCACCAACTGCAGGCCAGCTTGTTCTAGCTGAGCATCCAAAGCAACGTGGTTGTGAGTAACGGAGGCTGTCTCTGTTACCTCAGCGTGTTGTACTTCTACTTCTTGCACTTCAGCAACAGTAGGTGCAGCGTCAGTACTAACGGCTGGGCTGTCTACCTCAATAGCTTCTGCTTGAACGGATTCAACTACCGTGCTGCTTTCTTCGGTAGTCTCTACCGTTGTGTGGGCAGCTTCTGTAACGTCAGTAGAGTGCTCTACAGCAGCAACTGGCTCATCCGCAACGATAGTAGCTTCAGGGGCGGCAGCCACTTCTGTCGCCGCATTGGCTTCAACAGATTCGACGACTTCAGCAGGTGTAACGTCGTCAGCCGTATTGACTGGCTCAGCGTTATGTTCTGCAGCAGGCGCATCGGCTTGTGTTTCGATCTGTACCAAAGGCTCAGCCGCAACAGCAGCGACTTTACGAGTGCGTGGCGCACGTTTAGGAGCAGGCTCAGCCTCGGTGTGTGCGTTGGCTGCGTCAGCCACGCTTTCTGCGCGGGTTTCAATCATGGTCAACCCAGATGATTGCGCTAGCTCGGTTACGGCAACAGGCGCTGCTTGTGTCTCAGTTGGCTCATCAGCAACGACTGCGCTGGTAGCTTCTGTAGCCAAAGGCAACTCGGCTTGTTGTGTGGCCACTACTGCAGCACTGCTCTCGCTAGGCTGTTCTGCTTCGCCTTGTGGTGTTTCCAGCAATGCATTGGCATCAAAACTTGGTGTTTGATGTGGCACATAGGTCACCACAGTTTCATCTTCAGCGGCGGCACTGTCTTCGTTTTCAACGGTGTCTGTGCTGTTTGCGCTTTGCTCTGTACCGCGACGGCTACGACGGCTACGACGACGACGACTGCGACGGCGTTCAGTATCGCTACCATCGCCTTCTGCACCTTCTTCGTTATCCATGCCTTCTGTATTAGCGGCAGCGTCTTGTGTGGTGTCTTTAGCAACTACAGGGCTAGGAGCGGCTGTGGTGTCTGCTTCGGCAGATGCGCCTTCTTGCAGATCCAACTCTTGCTCATTCGCTTTGTTTGCTTCGGCGTTGTTGTCACGACGACGGCCACGGCTACCACGACGACGACGTGAGCCGGTAGAGGTTTCGCCAGAGGCTTGATCAGCGGCTTGTGCGCTGACGGCGGCTACTGGTGCGGCCAACTGCTCATCGTTTTTCTCTTCTTTAGGTGCGTTGCGGCGACCTTGAGGGTTATGGTTCGCAGTGGAGCTTACTGTTTTGTCGGCGCGCTCGTCGCTGTTTGGGCGAGATGAGCGACGTTGACGTTGACGCTGGCGTTGTTGCTCAGGGTTACGCTCGCCACCTTTGGTGGAGGCGTTTGCTGGGCGACGACCTGGTTTTTTGGCATTTTTGCCAGCACTGGTATCAGGCTCAGGTGTTTTTTCACCAAACAGCCATGTAGCCAAACGCTTCCAGAAGCTAGGGGCTACTTTTGCGACAGGAGCTGGTGTAGGTGCTGGTTGTGCAGGGGTGATGCCTTTTACCAGTGCCTCAGGACGGCTCTTGACCTCTTGTGGGCGTGCAGCAGGTTGGGCAGTGGTTTGCTCAGCCTGTTGTACTTGTTGGTAGCTAGACACGACATCATCAAGGCGTGCGTCATCGTGGCGCAGTCGCTCAATAATGTGGTGAGGTGTTTCCAGGTTTTTGTTTGGAATCAGTGTCAGCTTGATATTCAAGCGAGATTCGATTTTGGAAACATCAGCACGTTTTTCGTTCAGCAAGTAGGTGGCCACATCAACAGGCACTTGGGCGTTGATGGCGGCGGTACCTTCTTTCATGGCCTCTTCTTGCAGCAGGCGCAGTACGTGCAAGGCGCTAGATTCGGCATCGCGAATCACGCCAGTACCTGTACAGCGTGGGCAAGTAATGTGAGAGCCTTCGTTCAGGGCTGGACGCAAGCGTTGACGGGAAAGCTCCATCAAACCAAAGCGCGAAATCTTGCCCATTTGTACACGGGCGCGATCCAGATGCAGCGCATCACGCAGACGTTGCTCTACAGCACGCTGGTTTTTGCTGTCTTCCATATCGATAAAGTCGATAACGATCAGGCCACCCAAGTCACGCAAACGCAGTTGGCGAGCAACTTCATCAGCGGCTTCTTGGTTAGTGCGCAAGGCAGTTTCTTCGATGTCAGCACCGCGCGTAGAGCGTGCCGAGTTGACGTCGATGGCTACTAGCGCTTCGGTGTGATCGATAACCACGGCGCCACCAGATGGCAACTGCACGGTACGAGAGTACGCGGTTTCGATTTGGTTCTCGATTTGGAAACGGGAGAACAGCGGGATGTCATCACGGTAGCGTTTTACACGCTGCACATTATCGGGCATCACTACGCTCATAAAGGCAGTGGCTTGCTCGTAAATGTCATCGGTATCGATCAGGATTTCGCCGATATCTTGGGAGAAGTAATCGCGGATGGCGCGGATTACCAAGCTGGATTCCAAGTAAATCAGGATAGGGGCACGGTTATCGCGTGCAGCTGTGTCAATGGCAGTCCAGAGTTGCAGCAGGTAGTTTAAGTCCCACTGCAGTTCTTCGACGCTACGGCCAATACCGGCTGTACGAGCGATGATGCTCATGCCGCCAGGGATAGACAGTTGGTCGATGGCTTCGCGCAACTCTTGACGATCTTCGCCTTCCACGCGACGGGAAACGCCGCCTCCGCGAGGGTTGTTAGGCATCAAGACCAAGTAACGACCGGCCAGAGAGATAAAGGTGGTGAGGGCTGCACCCTTGTTACCACGCTCTTCTTTCTCTACTTGGATGATCAGTTCTTGACCTTCGTGCAGCGCATCTTGAATGCGGGCTGTACGTACGTCTACACCTTCCTTAAAGTAGGTGCGGGCAACTTCTTTGAAGGGCAGAAAACCGTGACGCTCTTCCCCGTAGCTGACAAAACAAGCTTCCAGACCGGGTTCAATGCGGGTGATAACCCCTTTGTAGATATTGCCTTTGCGCTGTTCGCGGCCAGCGGCTTCTATGTCGAGATCGATCAGTTTCTGACCGTCGACAATGGCAACGCGTAATTCTTCTTGATGCGTTGCATTGAACAACATGCGTTTCATGAGTAATTCTCCGTAGTCATGGTGCGCTATTGCTAACGCACGACCGCGGGTCACTCAGTGTGTAGCACTGTCACTGCTTGGGGGCTTGGGCCAAGAACAATCAGGCCGTGCCCACCATAATCTGTCGTGGGGGCAATGAGCCCATGTATGAGCGAGGTTCAGGCAGCAGGATGGTCAGAATCACGTGTGTGGTTGACAAAAAATATTTGCTGGAACAATGGCCAGACCCGGGTTTTGCTCGTGTCTGGTGCTAAATTCTAAAGAGCGACGACTTTTCGCAGATAATTCAGTGCCGCACGCGGGACACAAGCAGTCATGTTTGCCATGCAGATTCTATGCTTGCAGGAACAGTGAGCTCGCCCCGGCGACTAAATGACCCCGAAAACTGGCACTAAGGCAGTACAATTAGACCTTTGTCGTCTACGGAGACGCACCCTTTGCATCTCTACGTATGACGGTGTCACAGTTTTCATAGGCTGAGGCGATTATATGCCTCTTTTGTGCATGAGCAAACCATTAGATAGTGAAAAAGGCGTTGTAGCCGTCCGTTTCGTAGAAATTGAAGCGGAGGAAGCAGGGCAGCGCGTTGATAATTATCTGCTGCGCCTTTGTAAAGGTGTCCCTAAAAGCCACATTTACCGCGCTATACGCAGTGGGCAAGTGCGCGTGAACAAAGGTAGAATAAGCAGCGAGTACAGGTTAGAGGCAGGCGATGTGTTGCGTGTGCCCCCCATGCGTTTACCGCAAGTGGATGCGCCTAGGCATGTTCCTCCAGCCGTGTTTCCTATCGTGTATGAAGATCGCGATATTCTGGTGATTGATAAGCCAGAAGGTGTGGCAGTGCACGGCGGGAGTGGGGTGTCGTTTGGTGTGATTGAGCAGTTGCGGTCAGCACGTCCTGAGGAGCGCGTGTTGGAGTTGGCGCATCGATTAGATAGGGACACCTCTGGGTTGCTGGTGATTGCAAAAAGTCGAAAGGCATTGGTGCGTTTGCACGACATGTTCCGTGAAGGTGTGGTGCGTAAACACTATCAAGCGCTGGTCACCGGTGATTGGGTCAATGATAGGCAGCACCTGCGCGAGCCTTTGTTGCGATGGATGACGGCATCCGGTGAGCGACGTGTACGTGTGGACCCTGAAGGTAAGCCTTCGCACACCATTGTCAATTTATTGAAACGCTTTGGGCGCTATAGTCTGGTAGAGGCTGATTTGCGTACAGGACGTACGCACCAGATACGGGTGCACTTGGCTAACGCGGGTTACCCCCTGGTGGGGGATGATAAGTACGGCTCAGACGAAGTGCGTGAGCATTTCTCTAGGTTGGGCTTTAAACGTATGTTCTTGCATGCTGGTAGGGTAGAAATGGCGCATCCGGTGTCGGGTGAGTTATTGAAGCTGGAGGCTCCGTTACCTGCTGAGTGTGTGGAAATTATGAAAATTTTGGAGAAAGCAGAATGAAGCAGTACCGTGCAGTGGTGTTCGATTGGGATGGTACGGTGATGGATTCTACCCACGCCATTGTGACGGCTATTCAGTTGGCAAGTGCTGATCTGGGTCTGCCAGTGCCTAGCGGCGCTATTGCGAGTTGGGTGATTGGGCTCTCGCTAGAGGCGGCACTATATAGAGTGGTGCCAGACCTGAATGCCGAACAAATGCCTGATTTTATCGAACGCTATCGCCATCACTTCTTTCAACGTGATTTGCAGTTGAAGTTGTTTGATGGCATGCAAAACATGATGGATGAGCTTAAAGAGCGTGATGTGTTGCTGGCTGTCGCGACGGGTAAAAGTCGTCCTGGCTTAGATAGATTGCTGGTGAATGTGGGTCTGGATCAGTATTTCTACGCTACACGCTGTGCAGACGAAACGCAAAGCAAGCCGCATCCGCAAATGTTGCATGAGCTATTGGACGAAATGCAATTGCCAGTGGAGCAGGTCATTATGGTGGGGGATACCACGCATGATGTGCATATGGCACAAAATGCGGGTATGGATAGCCTAGCCGTGAGTTACGGGGCGCATGATCCCGATACGCTTAGCAAAGCGACTCCTACTTTCCAAGTGGATAAGGTAGCCGCGATGCGTGAGTTGTTGCTGGCGCGCGTTTAAGACGGAATGTCTGCCTAAGCTAGAAACAAAAAGATAGTAGGCTGTTTATTGAACTCGGGTGGGCTGGCTTTGGCCCACTGCGCAACAGTGCGTGTGCAAATCCATTGATCAGCTGTGGTGAGCGCGCGACCTATGCACAAACGCGTCGTGGGCTGTAGTGTGCTGAGTAGGGCGCTGAATACCGCTTCGTTTCGGTAAGGGGTTTCAATAAACAGCTGGGTCTGGTGGTGTTTGCGCGAATTGGCCTCCCAGTCCTTCAGTGTTTTGCTGCGTTCCGCGGCGTTAACGGGTGGGTAACCATGAAAGGCGAATTGCTGTCCATCTAGGCCGCTGGCCATGAGGCCTAGCAAAATCGAGGACGGTCCTACGTGGGGCACGACTTCAATGCCCATGGCGTGTGCTGCAGCCACAACTGCTGCGCCAGGGTCTGCGACAGCAGGGCAGCCGGCCTCGGATACCAAGCCTATATTTGCGCCGTCTTTGAGTGGTTGTAGCCACTCACGAATTTGTTGCGCGGATGTGCCGCGTTTATCCAGTGTGTGAATGGTGATTTCTTGTATGGGCGTGGTGGTTTCCACTTGCTTCAGGAAAGCACGGGCCGTTTTGGCATTTTCGGCGATATACGTAGTCAGCGATTGAGCAAGCTGCTGGGTTTGAGCCGGCAGCCAATTCTGTATGGGGCTGTCGCCTAAACCGACGGGGATGAGGTGAAGTTGACCTGTAGTCACAATAAATTCCCAGTAAGTTAGCGTGTGGGGTTAAGAGGGTTAATGCCTACTTGGCGCAGGAATTGATTTAACCTAATCAGTGGCAAACCAATAATGGCAGTAGGGTCGTCAGATTGCATGCTCTCCATGAGCGCGATGCCTAGGCTTTCGGCTTTGGCGCTGCCAGCGGTATCGTAGGGTTTGTCATGCAGTAAGTAATGTGTAATTTCGTCATCGCTTAGCGTGCGAAATGCGCAATGTGTAGGCACGCTATCAATCAGTATAGTGTCACGGTGTACAACGCAGAGGGCGCTGTGGAAGGCAATGGTTTTTCCGCTCAGTTGCTGCAGTTGCGCAAAGGCTTTGTCATGTGAGCCAGCCTTGCCTATGGGCAATGTGTCTAGCGTCGCAACTTGGTCACAGCCTATAACCACCGCGTCAGGGTGTTGTTGAGCGACGGCCAAGGCTTTCTCTTTGGCAAGGCGTAATGCCAAGGCAAGGGGAAGTTCGCCTGATAGTGGTGTTTCGTCTATGTTTGGTGCGATAATATCGAAGTTCAGGGCGAGTCGTTGAAGCATCTCGCGACGATAGGGGGAACTGGATGCCAGAATCAGACGCATAAGTGGTTTTTGGTGTGAAAAGTTTGACGGTTCTGCTCTACGCACTGTATTATCTAACGTTTTCCTTACTATTGGAATGCCGGAGGCCGTTGTGAGTACTGAGCAATACCTTCTGGATACCTTTACATTTACACAACAACACGAGACTAGAACGGGGCAAATAGCAGCAGAAAAGCTTGCTCGCGCCATAGAAGGTCTTGTGCCGCAGCGGGGCCAGGTGTTTAATTGGTCTGCTTCGGGTGGTGTAGACACTACGGAACGCCGTTTTATTCGTTTGAGTGTGAACGGTTCCATGTTCTTGCAGTGTCAACGTTGTCTGCAAGATTACGAATGTCCAGTGGTGGTGGACACCCTTTTTGAAGTGGTGAACACAGAAGCCGAGCTGGATGAAGGTGAGGATGATGTAGAGACACCTGATCGTGTCTTGGCGTCACTAAATCTGGATTTGTTTGGATTGATTGAAGACGAGGTTATTTTGGCGTTGCCGTATATCCCGCGCCATGATGTATGTCCGTCTTTACCTGGGGCGTTGTCCGAAGAGGATGCGTCTGGGCTGGAAACAGAGAAACCCAATCCATTTGCAGTGTTGGGCAAGCTTAAAAAGTCTTAGCTCATTTTTTGTATTTATTTTTTTTGTAGGGTAAGCCGCCTTTTTATGGTTTGCCCTGTATACAGGAGTTATCATGGCTGTTCAGCAAAACAAAAAGAGCCCTTCACGTCGTGGCATGCGTCGTTCACACGATTCGTTGGCTGGGCCAGCAACGGCTATCGAGCCAACTACAGGTGAAATGCACTTGCGTCACCACATCAGCCCTAACGGCGTATACCGTGGCCGTAAAGTTCTGAATACTAAAAACGACGATTAATGCGTTGTTGAGTGCTTCGCAATCACCTAGTTTGCGCGCTTGATGTCACAAAAAACAATACGTATCGCCATTGACTGCATGGGCGGGGATACAGGTTTACCTGTCACTATTCCTGCTGCCATGCAGTTTTCGCAACGGCACTCGGATACTCTATGCCTGCTAGTGGGCGATGCTGATGCTATTAAAGCTCAGCTCGCTGCTGACGGTAACCGGTCGGATGACTGGTATCAAATCCTGCCTGCTTCAGAAGTCGTCACGATGGACGATTCTGTTGAGGTCGCCTTGCGTCGTAAAAAAGATTCCTCCATGCGAGTGGCTGCTCAGGCTGTTAAAGATGGTCTGGCCGGTGCCTGTATATCTGCAGGAAACACGGGTGCGTGGATGGCAATCAGCCGGTATGTGCTGAAAACCCTAGAAGGCATTGATAGGCCTGCAATCGCAGCGCCTATTCCAAACTCCAAAGGTGGGGCAACCACTGTATTGGATTTGGGTGCGAACGTGGACTGCAGTGCAGAACACTTATTGCAGTTTGCCATCATGGGTACAGCATTAGTCGCTGCAGTAGAGGGGCGTGAGCGTCCTACTGTAGGGCTGCTCAATATTGGTGAAGAAGTTATTAAGGGTAACGATGTCGTGAAGCAAGCGGCAGAGTTGCTACGCCATAGCGGACTGAACTTCCAAGGTAACGTGGAAGGTGACGATATCTGTAAAGGTAGCGTTGATATCGTGGTTTGTGATGGTTTTGTTGGGAATGTGGTTCTGAAGTCCATGGAAGGGCTGGCTAAAATGGTGGCCAGTATGTTGCGCGAGGAATTTACGCGCGATGCTCTGAGCATGACGGCAGGTCTAGTTGCCAAACCGGTATTGAAACGTTTGGGTAAACGGGTTGATAATCGGCAGTACAATGGCGCGGCCTTGCTAGGTTTGCGCGGTATTGTTATTAAAAGCCATGGCTCGGCAGATGCTTATGCCTATGGCTATGCGTTAGAGCGAGCACGCCAAGCCGTGAAAAACGGTTTATTGGAAGGGACGACAGCAGCAATTGCGCGTCTACAGTGTTCAAATGAAGACAAGATGGATGAGCCTGTTCTTGATGTACACTCATCTACGGTAAGTCCTCAGTAACGTATTCAGGAATTTATGTATATGCCCTATGCCAAAATAATTGGGTCAGGTAGCTATCTGCCTCCCAAGGTGGTTTCCAACGATGATTTGGCGGCCGATCTGGCTACCCGTGGCGTGGAAACATCCGACCAGTGGATACGTGAACGCACTGGGATACAGCAGCGTCATTTGGCAGAACGGGGTGTAAAAACCAGTGAGTTGGCGACACTGGCAGCTAAGGCCGCTTTAGAGGATGCTGGGGTTCAAGCCGCAGATATTGATCTCATCGTGTTGGCCACTTCTACGCCTGATTTTGTATTTCCTAGCACAGCTTGTTTGGTGCAAGCCAATATTGCCGCTGTGAATGCTGCTGCTTTTGATGTGCAAGCTGTATGTAGTGGTTTTGTGTATGCATTGACCACTGCTGAGGTTTACATCAAAGCGGGTAGAGCTAAGAACGTATTGGTGATTGGCGCAGAAACCTTCTCTAGCATCCTCGATTGGAATGACCGCAGTACCTGCGTGTTGTTCGGTGATGGTGCGGGTGCGGTTGTATTAAGCGCCAGCGAAGAGCCTGGTATCTTGGCGGCTAAATTGCATGCTGATGGTACCAAAATGCCTATTTTGAGTGCGGCAGGTAATGTCTCCTACGGTGAAGTGGTAGGCGATCCTTTCTTGCGCATGGATGGGCAAGCGGTATTTAAATTTGCCGTGAATGCGTTAACCCAATCCGCACATCAAGTGTGCGAGGAAGCGGGTGTATCGCTAGAAGAAATCGATTACATGATCCCTCACCAAGCAAACCTGCGTATCCTGAGCTTCTTGGGTCGCAAGTTGGGTGTGTCGGACGATAAGATAGTTGTGACACTGGACAAGCATGCGAATACCTCTGCTGCCAGTGTACCGTTGGCGTTAGATGTGGCCCGTAAAGATGGTCGTCTAGTGCCGGGTAAACTGGCCTTGCTGCAAGGCGTGGGCGGTGGTTTTACGTGGGGTTCTGTGCTGGTGCGCATGTAAACCTATAATAAGATGCGCGTGCGGCGTGCTGTACGCGCAGTGAATAACTACTCTCTACGACAAACAACTATGAAATTTGCTTTGGTTTTTCCCGGACAAGGTTCGCAAACTGTGGGCATGCTAGACGCGTGGCGTGATAACGCTGCTGTGCAAGCGGTTATGGCAGAAGCGGATCAGGCGCTAGGGCAGTCATTGAGTGCCTTGATCGCAGAAGGTCCTGCAGAAGATTTAAACCTGACTACTAATACTCAACCCGCCATGTTAAGCGCCTCATTGGCGATGTACAAAGCGTGGGTAGAAGAGGGTGGTCCAGTTCCAGCAGTCATGGCTGGTCACAGCTTGGGTGAGTACTCTGCATTGGCAGCGGCTGGCGTGTTCAGCTTGGCTGATGCGGTGCGTCTAGTACGTGTACGTGCTAACGCCATGCAAGATGCAGTACCCGTAGGTGTGGGTGCGATGGCGGCTATTTTGGGCTTGGATGACGATACCGTGCGCGAAGTGTGTGCTGAAGCGGCTCAGTCTGAAGTGGTAGAGGCCGTTAACTTCAATGCTCCTGCGCAAGTAGTGATTGCTGGTCATAAAGCGGCGGTTGAACGTGCATGTGAGTTGGCTAAAGCAAAAGGCGCTAAACGTGCGCTGTTGCTGCCGGTTTCCGCTCCTTTCCACTCTAGCTTGCTAGAACCTGCTGCAAACGTATTGGAAGGTGCATTGGCTGATGTGGTCATGCAAGCGCCTTCTGTGCCGGTAATTAACAACGTAGACGTAGAAGAGCCGGCTGATGTTGCCGCTATCCGTTCTGCGTTGGTGCGTCAGGCATGGCACGCTGTACGTTGGGTAGAAACTATTCAGAAAATGAAAGCCATGGGTATTACCCATGTGGTGGAGTGCGGTCCAGGTAAAGTGCTGGCTGGTCTGATCAAGCGTATTGATCGTGACTTGGAAGTGCTGTCTGTGAACGACCCCGATTCGCTGGCTCAGGCTATTGCGACATTAAAAGGATAAATCATGAGTGCATTGTTAGAATCCAAAGTAGCACTGGTCACTGGGGCAACTCGTGGCTTGGGTAAAGCGATTGCCGAGCAACTGCAAGCACAAGGCGCGATTGTTATTGGTACAGCCACATCCGAGGCCGGTGCTAAAACAATTAGCGAAAACCTAGCTGCTGGCGGCGGTCGTGGTGTGGTGTTGGATGTGACTGATGCGCAAGCTTGCGATGCTTTGATTGCAGAGCTGACCGAGCAGTATGGTGGCCCGCATATTCTGGTGAATAACGCCGGTATTACGCGTGATAACCTCACCATGCGCATGAAAGATGAAGATTACGATGTGGTGATGGACACCAACCTGAAAGCGGTGTTCCGCTTGAGTCGTGCAGTAATCAAACCTATGGTTAAAGCACGTTGGGGTCGCATCATCAATATCACGTCGGTGGTGGGTTACTCTGGCAACGCAGGTCAAGCAAATTATGCTGCAGCTAAAGCAGGTGTGGCAGGAATGTCCCGAGCCTTGGCAAGGGAGCTTGGCAGTCGTAATATTACGGTGAATTGCGTAGCGCCAGGTTTCATTGAGACCGATATGACTAAAGCGTTGAGTGAAACACAAACTGACGCACTACGTAGCCAAATTCCTCTGGGCCGTTTAGGTGCTCCAGAAGATATTGCCCACGCTGTGAGTTTCCTTGCTAGCCCGCATGCAGCCTACATTACAGGGACAACAGTCCATGTAAATGGCGGAATGTACATGTAAAGAGCTTGGAAGTTCTCAGTTCTAAGGTAAAATTATTTGATTTGTAAGGGGCGTGTTAGTAGATATCGAAGCTGTATTTTGATTATTCACTACTAGTGCTGCCATTTTTTTATCATAGCCTACACCCACATTTACATAGTGTTTGACTATAATTCGTGGGTAGCAATCCCCAAATTGGAGAATCCGCATGGAAAGCATCGAACAGCGCGTCAAGAAGATAGTCGCTGAACAACTTGGCGTTAACGAAGCCGAGATCAAGAACGAATCTTCTTTTCTTGACGACCTCGGTGCCGACTCGCTCGACATGGTCGAGCTCGTGATGGCGCTCGAAGATGAATTCGAAACCGAAATCCCAGACGAAGAAGCTGAGAAAATCACGACGGTTCAGCAAGCTGTTGACTACATCAACGCTAACAGCAAGCAGTAATTTACAATCAAGGGTGTGGGCAGGTAGCTGCTTGCCCCGCTTAGGCGGTTTTTGGCGGACATCGCTGAGCAGTTCTGTACTGGTAACCAGCTCAGAACATCACTGATGTTCTGGCCAGACCGCTTTTTTTGTTTTTAGGAGTCATCCGTGAAGCGACGTGTCGTGATTACTGGACTGGGCATTATCTCCCCAGTCGGCAACGATATTGCTACTGCATGGGATAACATCACTAACGGTCGTTCCGGTATTGGGCGCATTAGCCGTTTTGATGCATCCGAAATCAATGCTCAGATTGCAGGTGAAGTTAAGAATTTTGACGTTACCGATTACATGACTGCTAAAGAAGCCAAACAAATGGATACCTTTATCCATTATGGTGTGGCAGCAGGTATGCAGGCATGGAAAGACTCCGGATTAGAGCTTAGCGAGGAAAACGCCGAACGTATCGGTATTATCGTGAGCTCCGGTATCGGTGGTTTACCCCGCATTGAAGATACACAAAAAGATTATTTGGAACGTGGTGCACGACGCATTTCGCCGTTTTTTGTGCCAGGTTCTTTGATTAACCTGATTTCAGGTCAACTATCTATTATCTTGGGTGCTAAAGGCCCAAGCTATGCGGTAGTGTCTGCATGTACAACAGGCTTGCACTCCATTGGTGATGCCGCTCGTTTGATCGAGTACGGTGACGCTGATGTGATGGTGGCTGGTGGTGCTGAGTCCACAGTGTCCCCACTGGGTATTGGTGGCTTTGCTGCCATGCGCGCACTGTCCACACGTAACGATGATCCTACAACGGCTTCTCGCCCATGGGATAAGGATCGTGATGGCTTTGTGCTGGGTGAAGGTGCTGGTGTGTTGGTGCTGGAAGAGTACGAACACGCACGCCGTCGTGGCGCTCGCATTTATGGTGAGTTTGTAGGGTACGGTATGAGCTCTGATGCTCACCATATCACTACACCAGACAAAGACGGTCCTAAACGTGGTATGCAAAATGCGTTGCGTAATGCAGGCTTAGATGCATCTGCTGTGGATTATGTGAATGCTCATGGTACGTCCACACCACTGGGTGATTTGAACGAAAGCGAAGCGATTAAGCTGGCTTTTGGTGATCACGCTAAGAAACTGGTAGTGAACTCGACTAAATCCATGACCGGTCACCTGTTGGGTGCTGCGGGTGGTATTGAAGCAGTATTCACAACTTTGGCTGTGTATAACCAAATCTCTCCGCCTACTATCAATATCTTTAATCAAGATCCGGCTTGCGATCTGGATTACTGCGCGAACGTAGCGCGTGAGATGAAGATTGATGTTGCGTTGTCGAACTCTTTTGGTTTCGGTGGAACCAACGGTTCGATGATTGTGAAGCGTCTCGCCTAACACCGTGCCACGGGCAACGTCGGTTATCTCTAAAACCCGAGCTATTGCATCCCAGACTCCGGTCTGGGTGTGGTGCTCGGGTTTTTTGTTGCCTGCTTTTGTGTCCTATTGTGTATTCACTGTTGTGTGGCAGGTCGCTGCGGTAGAGTATGCCTTAGCGGCGGCTTTTATAGCAGCTGCAGTGGTATATGGCTATTGTTTGCGTGAAAACGATGCCCATATAGTAGAGATGGGATGGCAGGGTATGCAGTGGCAATTGCTGCTACAGCGACAACATCATACGGAAAATTGTATGGGTTCCCTGCAGCGAGTATGGCGAACACCGTGGTGGATAGTATTGAGTTTTTCTCTGAATAAGTGCGATGCAAAGCCCGAACGTGGCTGTTTCAGCGTGTGGCGTTCTACCTGTAGCCCTGCGTTATGGCGCGCTTTAAATAAAAAGCTGAACCGTGATTTGATGCTTGGACACATAGCCACATCAAAGGATGCGACATGAGTGAACGTGATGTCGATGCTGATCTAGTCAAGCGGGTACAACAAGGCGATAAACGTGCGTTTGATTTGTTGGTGCTGAAGTATCAGCGTCGCATCATGCGTTTGTTGTCACGAATGGTACGTGACCCGGCGGAAGTCGAAGATGTGACGCAGGAAACGTTTATAAAAGCCTATAGAGCACTCGCCCAGTTTCGTGGTGAAAGTGCGTTTTATACGTGGCTATATCGTATTGCTATTAATACGGCACGCAACTGGCAGGCGTCGGCCAATCGTAGACCTTTGTTAATTAATCCTGCAGAAAACGACGAAGGTGAAACTTTTGACCAAATTGAGAACCTAACAGACATCAGCACCCCTGAGTCTGAAATGGTAAGCAAGCAGGTTGTAGAGACGGTTAATGCCGCAATTGCAGCCTTACCTGAAGAGTTGCGTACTGCCATTGTTCTGCGTGAGATAGAAGGCATGAGCTACGAGGATATTGCTCAAACGATGGGCTGTCCTATTGGTACGGTGCGTTCACGGATCTTCCGTGCAAGGGAAGCAATTGCAAATCAATTGCGCCCAGTGCGGGAAGCGGGTAGTACAGATCGAGGTTGGTAGAAGGAATACGTCATGGTGAAGAATTCACAGTTGATCATTACAGAAGAGACAGAAACGGCTAGTTGGGAAGCCACGGTTTCTTCTTGGGTGGACGGCGAGGGAGAAGTTCGCGCTGATGAACTGGATACGCCTTATGGGCGACAACTCTGGGATACCTATCACTTGATTGGTGATGTGTTACGTAGCGAAGAATTAGCGCTTACTCCCTCCGATAAATTTTATGCACGACTTTCTAAGGCTATTGACGAAGAGCCTATCGTTTTTGCTCCACAGCACAAACGCTTTAGAAAGTCGGTCAGTGTGGGGCTATCCAGTCTAGCGGCAGCCGCCGCTGTGGCCGCAGTTGCATGGATAGCTACACCAACTAGTATGTTGAGTGACACGCCGTCTGAGCCGGTTCTGGCTATTGCCGCTGATGATGTATGGTGGGATTACATGGATGCTCACCGCGATATGTCTGGTTTGGGGCCTGTGCGTCAGGTGTCCTACGATCAAGGAGCATTGCAGTAATGGTGAGGGGCTGGGTTTTTTCTGCCAGATCAGGACGTACGGCGCGTGGTATGGGCATGTTGCTCTACTCGGCCGTGCTGGGCCTTTCATTCATGCCGCAGGCAGCGCATGCTGCACTAGAGCAAGGTGGTGTATCTACACCAGAGAGCTTCCTCTTTTTGCAAGACATTCAACAAGCGGCACGTAATCTGGATTACGCCGGCATTGTGACCTACACCCAAGATGGCTCTACGCAAGCCATCAATGTGGTGCATATGGTGGATGGCACGGGCGAGCGTGAACGTTTAGAGCTATTAGATGGTACGCCACGCGAATACTTACGCCATAACGATGAAGTGCTATGCCTCGTACCTGAGCGCAAGCTGATTGTTGTGGAAAAGCGTAGACCCGATCGTTTTCCCGCTATCTTGTTGGGAAGCGTAGACAATCTACCTACCTACTATTCTGCCAGTGTCATTGATGAGGTGCAGCGTATCGCAGGCCGTGAATGTCGCGTGTATGAGTTGCAACCTAAAGATGCCTTACGATACGGCTATCGTTTTTGTGCGGATGTGGTCAACTCGTTGTTGCTGCAGGCTGAAACCTTGAATGCTAATGGTGATGTGATCAATCAGATTGCGTTTGCCAATATTGCTTATGGCAGTCGCATGCCCATGTCGGGATTAGAGTCAGCCTTCAATACCGATGGTTGGCGCACGCTAAATGCCTACATGGAAGATATAGACTTGGTGTCTGAGGGATGGGCTATTCCTTATCCCAACGGTTTTGAGCCAGTGACGCAAGTCGTGCGTTCCATGCGGGCTACCAGGAAAGTGGTGCAACTGGTGATGTCTGATGGCTTGGCTGCTATTTCAGTGTTTATTGAACCCGTGACTAACCACGGTTCATACATGAAAGAGGATCACGGCTCTAGCCGTGGCAGTATGAATTTATACCGTACGCAAGTGGCCGAGTATTGGGTCACGGCTACGGGTGAAGTCCCGTTGAGTACATTGCGCGATTTGGCAGCAAACGTGGAATATGTGCCATTTAACAAAAAAAATTGACGCTCATTCAATAGGAGTTAATGATGCAAGTCATTCGTTCTGGATACCAAAAATTGGCCGCTCCTTTGGCTGCTGTAGCAGCTGGACTGGCGGTGGCAATGGTGACGCCGCAGGCCTTCGCAGAAGCTGAAGCGTCTCGCCCCGTTCCCACCATCAGTCTGCCTGATTTCTCTAGCATCGTAGAAAAAACAGAGAAATCCGTAGTTAACATTCGCACCACAGAAATTGTGCCTGTGTATCAAGGTGCAGGCGGCGAGGGTGATCCTTACGATTTGTTCCGTTGGTTCTTTGGCCCTGATATGGCGCCTCCAGGAATGGCTCCTCCGCAACAGCGTGGTGCTCCTCGACAAGCCGTGCCACCTCAACAGCGTGAGCGCGTAGTACCTCGTGGTGTGGGCTCAGGTTTTATCATCTCGGATGATGGCTATATTCTGACAAATAACCACGTGGTTGCGGATGCGAATGATATTTTCGTGACCATGACCGATGGCAAAGAATACAAAGCCACCGTAGTAGGTCGCGATGAGCGTACTGATGTGGCGCTGATCAAAATTGAAGCCAAGTCATTACCTTCATTGGTTATTGGTGACCCAGGTGCCTTGAAGAAAGGTGAGTGGGTGGTAGCGATTGGTTCACCCTTTGGTTTGGACTCAACCGTCACGGTGGGGGTGGTGAGTGCGATCAATCGTGATACGGGCGATTACCTGCCTTTCATTCAAACTGACGTGGCGGTGAACCCAGGTAACTCTGGTGGTCCTTTGCTCAATCTGCACGGTGAAGTGGTGGGGATGAACTCCCAGATTGTTTCCCGCAGTGGTGGCTTCATGGGTATTTCCTTAGCCATTCCTATCGATGAAGTGATGCAGGTTGTTGCACAATTGAAAGAGCACGGTAAAGTGACTCGCGGCCGCATTGGTGTACAAATCACTCAGGTTGATGAGGGTGTTGCTAAAGCGTTGGGCTTGGAAGACGGTAAAGGCGCACTGGTCAGTGCGGTAGAGCCTGATGGCCCAGCAGCGAAAGCCGGCATTCGTTCTGGTGACGTGATTCTGAAGTTTGGTGACAGACGCGTAGAGCAGATGAGTGACTTGCCACGTATTGTGGGTGCGGTAAAACCAGGCACTGAAGTACCCGTTGAGGTATGGCGTAAAGGTAAATCCATGACGGTCAAAGCCACCGTGGAAGAGATTCCGGGTGCACCTGCAACCAGCGATACCAATACACCAGCACCTAGCAATGTAGACCGCTTGGGCTTAAGCGTAAAAGCAATGAGCAAAGCTGAGGCAGAGCAGTTGGGTCTGGAAACGGGCGTGATTGTGGCGGAGGCTTCTGGCGCAGCGGCTGAAACAGGTATCATGGAAGGTGATGTGATTGTTCGCATCAATGATCAAGATATTGATAGCCCTTCGCAGTACAACAAAGTGGTGAAAGCGCTTGCTAAAGGCAAGGCTGCTGCGGTGTTGGTGGTGCGTGACAGCAACTCACAATGGGTATTAATCACGCCAGAAGAATAATGTGCCGTAAAAAGGTAAAATAACTGTTATGCAGATGGGGGCGCCCTGAGCGCCCCTCTTTTTTGCCATGAAACAAGGTCATCTTGAGTTTCGGGCAGCATTTCTTTAACCGCTGTTTTTTTGTTTTTGGGCCTATGGACCATATTCGCAACTTCTCCATTATTGCTCACATCGATCACGGTAAATCCACGTTGGCAGACAGACTGATCCAGCGTTGTGGTGGCCTGGAAGATCGTGAAATGTCCACACAGGTTTTGGACTCCATGGATATTGAACGTGAGCGGGGGATTACGATCAAAGCCCAGACGGCTGCCTTGCACTACAAAGCCAAAGACGGCAAGGTCTACAATCTGAACCTGATTGATACCCCCGGGCACGTTGACTTCTCCTACGAAGTTTCTCGCTCGTTATCAGCGTGTGAAGGCGCGTTGCTAGTCGTTGATGCATCACAAGGTGTGGAAGCGCAAACGGTAGCAACTTGCTATACCGCTCTGGAACAAGATCTGGAAGTGATTCCAGTACTGAATAAAATGGATTTGCCTTCTGCAGATCCAGAAGCTGCTCGTCAAGAAATAGAAGACGTTATCGGTATAGATGCGTCTGAAGCTATCCCTGCCAGTGCTAAAACAGGTATGGGGATTGACGAAATTTTAGAAGCGGTGGTTCACAAAATTCCGGCACCTACAGGTGATCCAGATGCGCCATTGCAGGCATTGATTATTGACTCCTGGTTTGATAACTACGTAGGCGTAGTGATGCTGGTTCGTATTGTGAACGGCACGCTCAGACAAAAGGATAAAGTGCTGTTGATGTCTACCGCAGCAACGCATCATGCAGATCAAATTGGTGTGTTTACCCCTAAATCCACACCTCGTGATGTGCTGTCAGCAGGTGAGGTAGGTTTCATTATCACGGGCATGAAAGAGTTAGAACATGCCAAAGTGGGTGATACGGTGACACATGCGGGTAAGCCTGCTAGTGCTCCATTGCCTGGTTTTGTTGAGGTGAAGCCGCAGGTGTTTGCTGGTTTGTACCCTGTGGAAAGCAGTGAGTACGATCAACTGCGTGATTCGCTAGAAAAGCTGAAGTTAAACGATGCCTCGTTGATGTTTGAGCCTGAAGTTTCTCAAGCATTGGGTTTTGGTTTCCGATGCGGTTTCTTGGGGCTGTTGCACATGGAAATTGTGCAAGAGCGCTTAGAACGAGAGTTCGACATGGACATCATCACAACCGCTCCATCGGTTGTGTACGAAGTTCAGCGTAACGATGGCGAAATCTTAATGATTGAAAGCCCGTCACGCATGCCAGAGGTAGGGCATATTGCCGAGATACGTGAGCCTATTGTTGAGGTGTCGTTATTGATGCCCCAAGACTACGTAGGCCCAGTGATGACCCTCTGTAATAACAAGCGTGGCGTGCAGAAGAACATGACGTACTTAGGGCGTCAAGTCAGTCTGGTCTATGAAATGCCTTTGGCGGAAATCGTTCTGGATTTCTTCGACAGATTGAAATCAGTCTCTCGCGGCTATGCCTCCATGGACTACGAGTTCATCGAGTACCGTTCGGCCGATGTGGTGAAAGTAGATGTGCTGATTAACGGCGACCGAGTTGATGCGTTGTCAGTTATTGTGCACCGTGCAAATGCGCGTTTCCGTGGCCGTGAAGTGGTCTCTAAAATGCGTAGTCTGATTCCTCGTCAGATGTTTGATATCGCAATTCAAGCAGCGATTGGTGCGGAAATTATTTCCCGTGAAAACGTGAAAGCCTTGCGTAAAAACGTGTTGGCCAAGTGTTACGGTGGTGATATTTCCCGTAAGAAAAAACTGCTGGAAAAACAGAAAGCAGGTAAGAAACGCATGAAGCAAGTGGGGAACGTAGAGATTCCTCAAGAGGCGTTCTTGGCAATTCTGCAAGTTGAAGAAAAGTAATAAACAAAGGATTACTAACCATGCGCTGGGATTTTTCCCTGATTTTATTCATTTTGTTATTGTTGACCGGTGTGGTGTGGGCATGGAATAAGTTTTCCTTGTCTGCAAAGCGCCGTCAGCGCGCACGCGAGGCCATGTCGTCCATTCCCGATTTGCCGGGTGTGGACGCTGCCGAGATCGAAAAGCTGCGTAAAGATGCTTATGCCAAAGCCATGAAAATGCCATGGTGGGTAGAGTATGGTGTGAGCTTTTTCCCCGTTATCTTGTTTGTATTTATTTTGCGCTCGTTCATTTTTGAACCGTTCCGCATTCCATCAGGTTCTATGTTGCCTACGTTGCAAAACGGTGACTTTATTCTGGTGAATAAATACGAGTACGGCATTAGGTTGCCCATACTCAATAAGAAAATCATCGATACCGGTTCGCCTGAGCGTGGTGATGTTTTGGTGTTTCGCTACCCTGTAGAACCCGAAACCGATTACATCAAGCGTGTGGTAGGTTTGCCGGGCGATGTGGTGGAGTATCGTGACAAGTCGCTGTACATCAATGGCAATAAAGTCAGTGAGGTGCGTGATGGTGATTATTTTGAACCCGATCACAGTCGCTATACCGGTAAGTACGTTGAGCAGTTGGGTAAAGTAAAGCACGACATCTTGCTGGATAAGCGTGCGCCTCAGTATTACCGACCTATTGTTGACTTCCCTTATCGTGATCGCTGTGAGTACTTCCCAGCAGGTCTGCGCTGTACAGTGCCCGAAGGTAATTACTTCGTGATGGGTGACAACCGTGATAACAGTCAAGACAGTCGCTATTGGGGTTTTGTGCCAGATGAAAACATTGTGGGCCGAGCTTTCCTAATCTGGATGAACTTCGGTGAGTTTGGCCGTATAGGAAGATTTCAATAATGGCAGCACGATTGCAAAAGCTAGAACAGCGGATTAACTATCAGTTCTCTGATCAGGCGTTGCTTGAACAGGCGCTGACGCATCGCAGTCATAGTGCAAAGCATAACGAGCGACTAGAGTTTCTAGGTGACTCGGTGCTGAACTTTGTGGTGGCATCTCTGCTGTTCAAACGCTTTCAGAAAATCGATGAAGGTGACTTGTCCAGATTGCGCGCCAATTTGGTGAAACAGGCAACGTTGGCTGATATCGCCCAAACACTTGAGCTATCCGAATACCTGCGTTTAGGTGAAGGCGAACTAAAAAGTGGTGGATTCAGACGTCCCTCCATTTTGTCTGATGCCGTAGAGGCGATTTTTGGTGCTGTGTACCTAGATGGTGGTTTCGATCAAGCGGCTAAAGTGATTACTGGGCAGTTTGAGAACATCATGGTGGATATAGACCCCAAGACATTGGGTAAAGATCCCAAAACCCTGTTGCAAGAGCTACTGCAAGGCCATAGGTTGGCCTTGCCGCTCTACACCGTGGTTGCTACGCATGGTGCCGCACACAATCAAACTTTTGATGTGCAGTGCTATATAGAAAAACTGGATATCACGATTATGGCGAGTGGAAGCAGCAGACGCGCCGCTGAACAAGCCGCCGCCGTGCAGGCCATAGAACATGTGTCCGCCTACTTGGATAGCAAGGCCGGACGTCAAAAACGCAGCCGTAATCCGCAGTTGAGCCTGCCGGTTGCTGTTAGTCAGGAGCAATCATGAACACTACGCAAGACTATCGTTGCGGTTTTATCGCCGTAGTAGGGCGTCCCAACGTGGGCAAGTCTACGTTAACGAATGCTCTGGTTGGCGCCAAAGTTTCTATTGTTTCGCGTAAAGCGCAAACCACACGCCATCGTATTCATAGCGTGCTAACACGCGATGATGCGCAGTTTGTGTTTGTGGATACCCCCGGTTTTCAAACGCGTCATGGTGGTGCCATGAACCGCATGATGAATCGTGTGGTGACACAAGCCTTGGCTGATGTGGACGTAGTGATTCAGGTAGTAGAAGCCGGTAAGTGGACGCCGGGTGATGAGCAGTTGATTCCTTTGCTACCTAAAAATGCCAAAGTGATCTTGGTGATCAACAAAGTTGATATGTTGAAAAATAAGGCTGACTTACTGCCGTTTATCGCGCAAGTTAGCCAAAAATTCAGCTATACCGCCGTGGTTCCGCTGAGTGCAGCCAAGGGGTTGCAGTTAGATGTGCTGCTGGATGAGGTGGCTGCACACTTGCCTGAAGGTGAGCCTATGTTCGAAGAGGACACGCTTACCGACCGTTCCATGAAGTTCATCGCGGCAGAATTAATGCGCGAGAAAATCTTCCGCTTGGTGGGGGACGAACTGCCGTATAGCTGTACCGTCATGATTGAGGAATGGGAAGAAAACGAGAAAGGTGCTCGTATTTCTGCTTGTGTACTGGTAGAGCGCGAAGGCCATAAGCCCATCTTGTTGGGGGCGGGTGGTGAGCACATGAAACGTATTGCTAGTGAAGCACGTCAAGATATAGAGCGCATGTTAGAAAAGCCCGTATTTTTGAATGTGTACGTGAAAGTACGCAAAGGCTGGTCTGACCGGGAGGCATCGCTACGCGAGCTAGGGTATGAGTAGACAGCGTCAGCGTGTGCAGCATGAACGGGCGTATGTGCTGCACAGCATGGCCTGGCGCGAAACCTCATTATTAATACAGGTTTTTACCCAACAATACGGTACGGTGTCGTTGGTAGCCAAAGGGGCCAAGCGCCCCTATTCGGCATTACGAGCCGTACTGTCTGTTTTTCAACCCCTGCAGGTGGGTTGGTCTGGCGCGAATGAAGTCAAAACGCTGACTCAGGCTGAGTGCGCTGGGTTGCATGTGCTTTCTGGTCGAGCCATGATGTCGGTCTGGTATATGAACGAATTACTGTTACGTTTATTGCCTAAAGAAGACCCACATAATGTACTGTTTGAAGCCTATGAGCAGGCGTTAACGCAGCTAGCACGACACCCCAAACAGGCCTCGTTGGCTTTGCGAAAATTTGAATGGATTTTGCTTCAAGAAACGGGTTATGGCTTGGATCAGCAGTACCCCGATTTTGATGATGCAGAACAAGAGCCTTTTTTGCGTACGTTGTTACGTGAACGGCTAGATGAGTTGTTAGGACGCCCTCTGCGTACGCGTGGGGTGATGATGGATCTACTGCACTTGCAGTCATGATTACAGAAAACCTATCAACTACTGATTCAACACCTGTGGTGGTGTTGGATGCATGTGTCATGATTTCCAATGTGCTGCGCTACTTGTGTTTGGGGTTGGCGCGGGCAAAGGTATTCCAACCTGCGTGGAGCCCTGTCATCGCCGATGAATGGCGACGTAACGCCTCTAGGCTGTGGGAAGTGCCTGAGGCGCAGCTACAGTTGGATTGGGATGCATGGCAGCTTGAGTTTCCGTTGGCGGATCAAGGTAATGTGCAGCTCTTCAAAGAAGGCTTGCACTACAGTGATCCTAAAGACTGGCATGTCATTGCAGCGGCCAGAGCAGCGCAAGAAAACTTTGCTGGGCGAACAGTTGGTGTATTAACAAAAAATCTCAAAGATTTTAATAAGTCAGAACTACGGCGCTTAGGGTTAGTGTTATGGGCGCCCGATCAATTTCTAGAAGGGCTATGGGCTGAATTTGCGCATTTACTATTGCCCTTGCTAGAGGCTATGCCGGAGGCAGTGCGAGCACCGGATAAGCCGTTATTGAGTGTGAGTGCGTTACTAAAGCGTGAGCGTTTATATCGCTTTAACCGCTGTTATGAGCAACAGATTCTCATAGGTGAGTAATGAAAAAAGGGGTAGGGTTGTCGGTAGGCGCATCCGTTTTGTTTGCGCTACTGTATTACTATGCAACGCTGCTGCGACCACTAGAGGGCACTGAGATTTTTGCCTGGCGTGTATTGCTGGGATTTCCTGTGCTGGCTATTTTTATCACGCGCTTACAGCGTTGGTCAGAAGTAGGGCTGATGCTACGACGTATGTTTAGCGACATACGTTATATGGTCTTGCAAGTGATATGCGCCATCTTGTTTGGTTTGCAAATGTGGGTGTTTGTATGGGCGCCTTTGCACGGCAAGGCTTTGGAAGTCTCCATGGGCTACTTTTTGTTGCCCTTGATGATGGTGTTAACTGGCCGTGTTTTCTACAAAGAGCAGCTCAGTACGTTGCAGCGTATTGCTGTGGCATTAGCGTTTGTGGGCGTGCTACACGAGTTGCTGCGCACCTATTCTTTTTCATGGGCAACAGCCTTGGTGGCATTTGGGTATCCACCATACTTTGTGATTCGCCGTTATTTGAAGGTGGGCTCGCTTAGCTCGCTATTCTTTGATTTCGGCTTTCTGCTGATTCCTTCTTTTTATATTCTGTACACCCAAGACATTAGCGTGGCGCAGAAGTTTGGTGAGTATGCGCGCTTGTATTGGCAGGTGCCTGTTTTTGGTGCCATCAGTGCCTTGGCGTTGTTGGGCTATTTGACAGCAAGCCGGCTGCTGCCGTTGGGCTTATTTGGCATCTTGGGCTATGTAGAGCCGGTCTTACTGTTCTGGGTGGCCTTCTTGCTGCTAGGAGAGCCTGTGCAAAGCCACGAGTGGTACACCTACATACCTATTTGGCTAGCGGTGCTATTGGTGGCCGTAGAGGGCTTCTTGGCGTGGCGTAAAGATCAGAAAGCTAAAGAGGCTGTAGGTTGAGGCGGTATTCATCGCATGCGCTGGGAACTGCAGGAATACTTTTTGTGATTTGAGACACCAAATCAAAAAAGTTTCCTCTCCGTCCCCCGATTGTTTTGAATGTGGTGAGGTTTACAGCCCTTTCTTGTCGGGTGTTGGCTTGGCTAATTCAGTTGAAAAGCAAACTTTTAGACTGCCTGTAATGTCAGTTGTACCATCAGAAAATACAGCTTAGTTAGTTTGATGAAGGCAGAAAGAGCCGAGATTATCAGAACACAGGATAAGTAGGCATCTTCAGAAATTGGTAAACATGCCTCTTTCGTTGGCTACAGAAGTACTCACCATCTTCAACAGCAACTATGCTAAAAACTGTTGCAAGCGATGAAGGGAAAACGGAGGAAAGTATTTTTTTATTTGGTGGTCAAATTAAAAAATACTTTTCGCAGTGCTAGCTACAGCAGTCGATCGTTGATATGTGGGGTGTGGCACGTATGAGTTTTCCTTTCACTTACAACACTCCTGTCATCGTCCGGTTCTGTGATGCTTTCACATGTGTATAGCAGGCCATACCTCATCATACATACAACAAAAAACCCTCCGTTTTACGGGAGGGTTTTCTAGAGGCTAGTCATAGCCTCTGCGGTGAGTCTCAACGATGATTAGTCGTTGTTGCCACCGGTAATACCCAACAGTACCAGCAGGTTACTGAAGATGTTGTACACATCCAGATAAACCGCCAAGGTTGCGCTGATGTAGTTGGTTTCGCCGCCACGCATAATGCGTTGCAAGTCGATCAGCAAGAAAGCAGAGAAGATACCAATGGCCATGGTGGATACCACCAAGGTCAGAGCTGTCATCTGAAAGAAGATGTTGCCCAGAGCGGCCAAGATCAGGATCACTGCGCCGATAAACAGAAACTTCTGCATGCCGCTGAAATCACGTTTGGCTGTAGCAGCAACGCTGGCCATTACGGCAAATACAGCGGCAGTACCACCGAAAGCCATCATGATCAGTTGCGAGCCGTTTTGCATGCCCAGCACGAAGCCTAGCAAGCGAGACAGCATCAAGCCCATGAAGAAGGTGAAGGCCATCAGGAACACTACGCCCAATGAGCTGTTTTTGTTACGTTCTACCATGAACATCAGACCGAACGCACCAACTAGGAATACGACGGCACTCATGCCTGGGCTGCTGCCCATGATTTGGTTAATGCCAGTGCGCAGGCCAATCAAGGCGCCCAGAATAGTGGGGACCATGGAGATTGCCAGCAGCATGTAGGTATTACGCAGTACACGGTTTTGAGCCTGTGCGGACTGCGAAGCCCTTGAGCCGGAATGCTCAGGCAGGCTTGATTGACGAAAGTCGCTCATGATGCATCCTTAAGTAATTAAGAGAAATGGGTAAAGATTAACTGACAATTACCTGAACACGCAAGATTTTTAGCGTTGCAAGCTGTGTGCATGCAGGTCATAACCTTTAGATTGGTACCAGCGCCAACGGTTCCGTGCGGCTTCTTTATCTTTGTGTTCATCGGACACAATTTCAAGAATACGGGTGAATTGCTCACTGTTAGGTGGGCAGGTGGCTGCAAGGTTGATCAGCCATGCCGGTTCACTACCAGCCTGACTAAGCGAAGGGTCGGGGTCTGTGTGGCAGAGTATCACCGGCGTGGTACTAGCTAGTGGGTCTTCTGCTCGCACATGCGGGATAAACGCCGTGGGCTCAAAACCCCACAGCAAGTGTTCAAAGCGTGCCAGAGCACGGTCATCGTTGAGATAAACGATGACTCGTCGGCCACGCACATAGTGCTTGCGAATCACATCGCAAGCAGTGCGTAGCCTGTCTCTGGCATCAAAGGCGAAATCTACGCGAATCATTTGGCCTGTTGGCAACGATCCAGCACAAACTGTACCAACAGAGGTACAGGACGGCCTGTAGCGCCTTTATCTTTGCCGCTGCGCCATGCTGTACCGGCCACATCCAGGTGAGCCCATGGGTAGGCTGAGGTAAAGCGTTGCAAGAAGCATGCAGCTGTGACGGAACCTGCAGCAGGGCCACCAATGTTGGCGATGTCTGCAAAGTTGGATTTCAGCTGCTCTTGGTAGCGTTCATCCAAAGGCATACGCCATGCGCTGTCACCACTTTGTTTAGCAGCGTTGAGCAGTTCTTCGGCCAAGCTGTCGTCTGGGCTGAACAAACCACTGTTGATGTGACCCAGTGCCACAACGCAAGCACCTGTCAGCGTAGCGATATCGACTACTGCAGCAGGTTTGAAGCGTTCAACGTAGGTAAGGGCATCGCACAATACCAAACGACCTTCCGCGTCGGTGTTCAGGATTTCGATGGTTTTACCCGCCATGCTGGTGACTACATCGCCAGGTTTGTTGGCTGCGCCACTAGGCATGTTTTCGCACGAGGCGATCACGCCAATCACTTCGTGATCCACGTTCAACTCAGCCACGGCCATCATGCTGCCCATAACGCTGGCTGCACCACCCATGTCGTACTTCATTTCGTCCATGTTGGCAGCAGGTTTCAGCGAAATACCACCTGCATCAAACGTCAGACCTTTACCTACCAATACCAGTGGAGCAGATTCAGCGGCTGCTTTTTTGGCAGGTTTGTGTTTGATGATGATAAAGACTGGTGGTTCTACAGAGCCTTTAGCCACGGAAAGGAAAGAGCCCATTTTCAACGCTTCCATCTGTTTGCGTTGTAGCACTTCCACTTTAAGTGAAGGGTAGGTTTTGCCTAATTGCTTGGCTTGTTCAGCTAAATAGGTAGGAGTGCAGATATTGGGAGGCAGATCTGCCAGCAAACGGGTAAAATTAACCCCTTTACCGATGGCGGTGCCTTCTTCCAAACCTGCTTTGGATTCGCTAACCAGCGTGCGAGGTACCCACTGTAGGTATTTGGTAAGTTTCAGAGCTTCTGCTTTGGTGCTCAATGTGGCATCAAAACGGTAGCTGGCGGCCAGAACAGCTTGTGCTGCACCGCTGCTGCGTTGACGCAGTGTGGTGCCGTTGCAGTCTACTCCGGCTAGTGTGGATACAGCTTCACTCAGTTTTGCTTGGATGCAGTACTGGGCAAATGTGCTTTCAGCGGTTTTATGCTGTGCAGCTTGGTATTTCTCTTGATCACCCAGGCCAATCAGTACGATACGCTCGGCTTTGATGCCTTCTAGATTGCGCAATACCAAGTGTGAGCCAGACTTTGCGCTAAACTCGCTTTTGAGGACTTTACGGATGGCACCATTAGAGGCGCGATCAATAATGTCCGCAGCGGGGGTAAGAACCTGATTGGTAAATACACCTATCGCTAAGGCTGAAGTTTTGATCTGATGTAAAGAAGCTGAACTTTGTGTGCTAAATTCCATACGATTTTCCTATGAGTACAGGCCTGTTGTCGCATTAACCTGCTTATTGTCCCATGTTTTTGTTCAAACGTAGTTCTATATCCGAAATCCTGAGCCACGCAGGTGTCGTGCTATCCACTTTGCTAGTGGTATGGCTTAGTGTACTGCTGGTTAGGCTAGTAGGCGAGGCGGCTGGTGGCAGTATTGGTGCCGACGTGGTGCTGGGCATGGCGCTGTTCTCTTCCATCACGGCGTTGCCGGTGATTTTGTCGGTCTCGTTATTCATTGCCGTACTCACAACCATCACGCGCTGTTTCAGAGAATCTGAGATGGTGGTGTGGTTTGCCAGTGGGCTGTCATTGCGTAGCTGGATTAGCCCGGTGCTGTCCTGTGCGATTCCTATTGCACTGCTCATTGCGGTACTGACATTTTTTGCATCCCCATGGGCCTACCTGCAAATATCTGAATACCGCCAACGTTTTGAGCTGCGCTCTGACCTAAGTAAAGTGTCTCCCGGTGAGTTTATTGAAGTGGAAGACGGTGCCCGTGTGTTCTTTACGGAAGAGCCGTTAGGTGAGGGTGAGGAATTAGGTAAGGTCGTCGCCCGCGTGATTGATCCGCAGTGGTTTAGTGTCATTACGGCTAAAAGTGCACACGTACAAAATGAAGATAATGGTGACCGCTTCTTGGTGTTGAATGAAGGCTACCGTTATGACATGAAGCCCAAAACGCCGTGGTTCCGCATTACCGAGTTTGAGAATTACGGTGTACGGCTAGAAAACCGTGACGAACAAGGTACTAGTAGTGAGCAGATACGTGCTCGTGCCGAGCAGCAAATTAAGGCACGTCCTACCACGCAGTTGCTCGGTGACGATACGAATAGGGCGCGATCGCAAGTGATGTGGCGCTCGGCCTTGCCTCTGGCTGCTTTAAATTTGGCGTTGTTAGCAATCCCCTTGGGGGCGGTGAACCCGCGTCTGGGGCGTTCCGGCAATATCTTGATTGCGGGTTTGTTGGCGTTGCTCTATATGAACTTGATTAACTTGTCGCGCGGCTGGATTGCGAGCGGTGCCTTGAGCTTTCCAGTGGGGACGCTATTAGTGCACGGTGCGTTTAGCCTTTTGGCGGTATTTTTGTTCTGGCAAAAAATGCGTATTAAGCGCCCGAAGCAGTCGTAGGCTTCTAGTTCTACACTCTAAGTATATAACTATAATTAATATTAAGCCCCTTCCTTATTCCATATAATAAGCTAACAACAGGGGCTTACTATGAATCTTCAACAATTCCGATTTGTGCGGGAGACAATACGCCGTCAGTACAATTTGACTGAAGCGGCTCGTTCACTCTATACCTCACAACCAGGTGTCTCCAAAGCTATTATTGAGCTTGAAGATGAACTGGGCATCAAAATTTTCGAACGACATGGCAAACGTATTAAGGGGCTTACTCGCCCAGGTGCGGACGTCGCCAAAATCATCGAGCGCATCATGCTCGAAGTGGATAATCTGAAAAAAGTCAGTGATGACTTTGCCCGTGATGACGAAGGTACGTTGGTGATTGCATGTACCCACGCCCAAGCGCGTTATTTGCTGCCCAAAGTGATTCCTGCTTTCAGAAAACGCTTTCCTAAGGTGCATTTGTCGTTGGCAGAAGGTAGCCCAGCGCACTTGGCATCCATGGTGTTACACGAACAAGCGGATGTGGCGATAGCGACGGAGACCTTGTCTAAAACGCCTGGTTTGGTGGCATTGCCGGTATACGAGTGGGAGCACACGATTGTTGTTAGCCCAGAGCATGAGTTGGCTGAGCTTCCCACACCAGCCTCTAAGAATTTGAATCTGCAGTTGCTGGCTAAATACCCTATCGTGACCTATGACCATGCGTTCTCGGGTAGACGTTCTATCGATGAGGCGTTTGCCAATGAAAACCTCACCCCTGATATCGTGTTGGAAGCGTTGGACGCCGACGTGATCAAAACTTACGTGGATGTGGGGTTAGGTATTGGGATTATCGCTGGCGTTGCATTTGACCCGCGCCGTGACAAAGGGTTGGTTGGTTTGTCGGCAGGACACTTGTTTGGCAAGCACCAAACGCGTGTAGCGGTGAAGGCAGGGTCTTTCTTGCGTGATTATGTGTATGTGCTGCTAGAGATGCTAGCGCCAGCGCTAACACGTGATGTCGTGCAAGATGCTTTGGATGGCGAAAGCTCCGTGTAAGAGTGAGCTTTTTGCGATGAGACTGCGTACGATAAACCCCTGATGTGTATACACCAGGGGTTTTTTTATATGTATATAGCAAAATAATGGCAGTGTGTAACGGTTCTTACATACTCAAGATTGACAATCTTAATGATAATGATTATCGTTTATCATGTTTTCAATTTTAAGGAGTAAGCATGTCTAATCAGGTAACAGCCGTGGTGGTAGGAGCAGATAGGTTAGGGAACATTCCAGACCTGCTCAACCTGCACAATATCAAGATTAAACAACATATAAGTGGTAGAGACCCCTCTCATCAAAAAAAGACTTTGCAACTGCCTTCAGGCACTGAGTTGCTGATTCTTCTGACTGACTTCTTGGGCCACAACGTCATGAAGACTTTCAGGGCTGCTGCACAGCGCTCTGGCGTAAAAGTCGTTGCTTGTAGGCGCTCAGTATGTAGCATGAAGTTGGCACTCACGCAGGGCGGCTTTTGTGAGTCATGCCCATACAGTGGGAAGACGCACTAAGTCCTGACAACGTTTGCTCCGGAAACAAAAAAGCCAGCTCAATCGAGCTGGCTTTTTAGTGCGCTAACACAGGTTAGTTACTGGCAGTAAGACGGCGAGCGCCGTTATAACGCTTAGTCCAGTACGAAACACTCATATCTTCTACACGAACCACTGCACCGGTACGGGGTGCATGCACAAATTTATTGTTGCCGATGTAAATGCCCACATGAGAGAAGCGTGTACCGCGTGTGTTGAAAAAGACTAAGTCGCCTTTTTGTAGTTCACTGCGGCGTACTGATTCGCCTTCTTTGGCGATTTCAACCGACTGTCGAGGTAGTTTCAGCCCTAGCGATTTTTCAGCGGCGTAGCCCACCAAGCCACTGCAATCAAAACCGGTTTCAGGAACCGAACCACCATAACGATATTTAGTACCTAGAAAATCTAGAGCCGCTTCAGCAAAATCACTTGTGCTAGGTTGCTCTTGGCGTTCAGCTAGATAAATATCGCTTTGCGCTCGATTCTTGAGGTAGGCACCTAGCGGATCAGATTGCGTACGGTAACGTTGGTTATCCGTCGCGCTCAGACTAACGAATAGCTCGTCTAGACTGGCTTGATCATTAGAGGTGGTTTGTTGGGTTGCACATCCGCTCAGTAATACCATAGCGCCTACAGCAGCAGCGCCAAGTACACGATTAGGGAGCAGTGAGCGAATTTGAGAGTAGCTATTTTTTTTAGTAGACATGATGGCTGTATTGTTATGGCTTACCGCAATTGGTGGGGTGCAGCAAATTGAACAAGCAACGAAAAAAGAGTTTAGCCAAAGATTAGGGGCGAGTAAACCGTAGTCTGAGATCAGTTAGTAATGAGATATTACGTAATAAAAATTTCAGTGCGTTGACAATGCGCAGCAAAAAGCCTTTTTGACAGGCTGGCTATAGGGCTTGTGCTCAAGGCAGGGGCAGAATAGACTGCCTGAACAGCTGACACTAGCATTACATTGGAGTTGAAAAAATGATGAAAACACGCGCAGCCGTAGCCTGGAAGGCGGGGGAGCCACTAACTATAGAAGAAGTCACCCTGCAAGGTCCTAAGGCAGGCGAGGTATTGGTAGAAATTAAAGCTACCGGTATTTGTCATACGGATTACTACACGTTATCGGGTGCTGATCCAGAGGGGTTGTTCCCTGCGATTTTGGGGCATGAAGGTGCAGGCGTAGTGTTGGAAACAGGTCCTGGCGTGACGTCGCTGAAAGCCGGTGATCACGTTGTGCCGCTCTATACCCCTGAGTGTCGTCAGTGCAAATCCTGTCTGTCCCGCAAAACAAACTTGTGTACAGCCATTCGTGCTACACAAGGTAAAGGCTTGATGCCAGACAGCACATCGCGTTTCTCTATTGATGGCAAACCTATTTTCCACTACATGGGGACGTCCACCTTTGCAAACCACATTGTGGTGCCTGAGATTGCATTGGCAAAAATTCGTCCTGACGCACCTTTTGATAAAGTTTGCTACATAGGTTGTGGTGTCACGACGGGCGTCGGGGCGGTCTTGTTTACAGCCAATGTAGAAGCCGGTGCCAATGTGGTGGTGTTTGGTTTGGGCGGTATTGGTCTGAACGTGATTCAGGGTGCCAAAATGGTAGGTGCCGATAAGATCATCGGTGTAGATCTGAACCCTGAGCGTGAAGCCATGGCTAGACAGTTCGGCATGACCCACTTCATTAATCCTAGTGAAGTAGAAAACGTTGTGGATCATATTATCCAATTGACCGATGGCGGTGCCGATTACTCATTCGAGTGTATAGGTAACACCAAAGTTATGCGTCAAGCCTTAGAGTGCTGCCACCGTGGTTGGGGCCAGTCCATCATTATTGGTGTGGCGGAAGCTGGTGCAGAAATCTCTACGCGTCCATTCCAGCTAGTTACAGGCCGCGTATGGAAAGGCTCGGCGTTTGGTGGTGCTCGTGGTCGTACTGATGTACCTAAACTGGTAGATTGGTACATGGAAGGTAAGCTGAATATTGATGACCTGATCACGCATAAGTTGTCGTTGGATCAAATCAACGAGGGCTTCGATTTAATGAAGCGTGGTGAGTCTATTCGCTCAGTAGTGGTGTACTAATTTGTAGTTGGAGGGTATGGCCTTATGTCGGTAGAGCTTGAAGTAATTAGCGAGCACCGTTGTTTTGACGGAGTGCAACGCTTTTATAAACATGCATCCCAAGCAATTGGGCTACCTATGCGGTTCTCGGTGTTTGAGCCGCCACAAGCCAAACAGGGCAAAGTACCGGTGCTGTTTTATCTGGCCGGGTTAACGTGCACAGAAGAAACCTTCATGATCAAAGGTGCGGCCCAGCGCTTGGCTGCACAGTTGGGCGTGATGTTGGTTACGCCGGATACTAGCCCTCGTGGGGCAGAAGTACCTGGCGAGGCCGATCATTGGGATTTCGGCACGGGTGCTGGTTTCTATGTGGATGCCACGCAAGCACCCTGGTCTACGCATTACCGTATGGAAAGCTATGTGGCTGACGAGTTATTTACTATCGTTACAACGCAGTTATCGGGTGATGCTAAAAAGGTAGGCATTTTTGGTCACTCTATGGGGGGGCATGGGGCATTGGTATTGGCACTGCGTCATCCAGAGAAATACCGTAGCGTATCTGCTTTTGCTCCTATTGCTGCACCCACTAAGTGCCCGTGGGGGCATAAAGCCTTTAGCGGTTATTTAGGTGATGACCGTGCAACATGGGAGCAGCATGATGCGTCGGCGTTGATGCGGCAGTCGCAACAACCTTTCCCAGCCGGAATCTTAATAGATCAAGGTTTAAGCGACCAGTTTCTGGCTGAGCAACTGTACCCAGAAGCATTCGAAGCAGCGTGCCAAGCAGCAGGTCAGCCGCTGACCTTGCGTAGGCATGCTGGCTATGATCATGGCTATTATTTTATTGCCACCTTTATGGATGATCATTTGCGTTTTCACGCTGAACGCTTAACCTGATTCTGTGCAGGCTAAACACCCTGTTGGCACGATGCTGTAGCCAACAGGGTGTTCTGTTTTCAGGCAATATAGTCCTATTACTTCACATACAACGAGCAGGCATGCAAAACACCACAGGGCGCTTGGCGCATACCCTTCAGCCACAGGTGAGAAAGCGCGAGTTCTGGGCATGGGCAATGTATGACTTTGCTAACTCGGGTTACACCACCGTTGTATTGACCTCCGTATTTGGTGCGTATTTTGTGGGGGTAGTGGCTGAGGGTGCTGCATGGGGCACTTTGGCGTGGACACTCACGTTATCGCTGTCTTATCTGTTGATCATGCTGAGCATGCCTGCATTGGGCGCTTGGGTAGATAGGCGGGCTCGTAAACGTTTCTTATTGTTCGCCAGCACGGTGGGGTGCGTGGTGGGAACGCTGTTTTTGGCAGGGGCCGGGCCGGGTGCCTTGTGGTGGGCAATGGTGTTTTTAGTGCTCTCCAACTATTGTTACTGCGTAGGCGAAGCCGTTGTAGCGTCTTTTTTGCCTACCATTGCTAAGCCTGGGGCGCTGGGTAGGGTGTCGGGTTGGGGCTGGGGTTTTGGCTATTTTGGTGGCATGCTGACCTTGGGGTTATCGCTGTTTGTGGTGGTAATGGGCGAAGATAAAGGGTGGCTAGCGTCGCAGTATGTGCCGTGGGTGATGGTGCTGACAGCCGCTGTGTTTAGTGTGGCGGCCATACCTGCTTTTCTGTGGTTAAAAGAGCCCGCAGCGGCAACGGAAACCATCGCATCACACAATTGGTTTGCACACATACGGCGAGCGTATATAGAAAGTCGTGAGCACTTTCCTGATCTCTACCGATTGCTTTGTTGTTGTGCCTGCTATCAAGCAGGTATTTCAGTAGTGATCACCTTATCGTCGGTGTATGCCACGCAGGTTATGGGCTTTAACATGGGGCAGACCATGATGTTGATTTTTACAGTCAACATTGCGGCAGCCATTGGTGCGCTGACTTTCGGTTCAGTACAAGATGCGATTGGGCACAAAATAGCGCTGACACTCACGTTGTTTGGGTGGTTGGTGATGGTGGTGGTAGCCAGTGTGACTACCTCGGTGACGGGGTTTTGGATAGCGGCAGCACTGGCCGGCGTATGTATAGGGAGTAGCCAAAGCGCGGGCAGGGCGATGGTGGGTGGTTTAACCCCACCGGGTAGGCAAGGTGAGTTCTATGCACTGTGGAGCTTTGCAGTGCAGTTGGCAGCGGTAGTAGGGCCTTTGTCGTATGGCATTGTGGCGTGGGTAAGCCAAGGTAATCAACGCTTGGCATTGCTGTTTACAGGATTGTTTTTTATTGTTGCGTTGATGTGGTTGAGACAAGTAGATTTTGTGCGTGGTGTGCGACAAGCCGCGCATACAGGAGACTAGGTTGGAACAAAGTGAGTCAAGCCGTAATGCCCTATTGTTGATGGGGCTAACGATAGTGCTGTGGGGGGTGAGTTGGATTGTGATGAAATCCATGACCAAACTCATCGGTCCCATTGATTTGGTGGCTACGCGTTATGTCATCGCATTTTTCTTTTTATTTGCGGTGCAGTATTGGCGGCGTATTCCTTTTAGCATGCCACCCTTTTGGCTGTGCTTTGGTATAGCCGTGATGCAAACGGTAGGGTTCCAAGTGTTGGCTCAGTTTGCGCTGATGAGTGGCGGTGCAGGACAGGTGGTGCTGCTGGCTTACACCATGCCATTTTGGGTGGTGTTTTTCTCATGGCGCATCATGGGTAACAAACCCGATGCCAAGTATCTCATCGCGCTAGGTTTTGGCTTGGTGGGGTTGTTGATGGTGTTAAAGCCGTGGCAGGGCATGGGTGGTATGGCAAGCTCGCTGTTGGCGTTGTTAGCAGGTGCATGCTGGGGGATCGGTGCGGTATGGTCCAAAGTGATGTTTGAGAAACATCAGCCCAACATTATTAACCTGACGGTGTGGCAGTTGCTGATGGGGGCGTTGATTACTATCCCTATGGGGCTGCTCGTACCACAACAGCCGTGGGTGGTTGGCCCTGAGCTCGTGATAGGTTTGCTGTACATGGGGGCGTTGGCCTCGGGAGTAGGCTGGTTGCTATGGCTAAGTGTGATCCAGCGTGTATCAGCGACCGTTGCGGGCATGTCTAGTTTAGGTGTGCCCGTGCTAGCGATTTTGTTGGCGTGGGCAATTTTGGGCGAAGTACCCGATACCTTAACGAAGCTGGGTGTGGTCTTGGTGATAACAGGGTTGGTGGTGATTAACCTACCGAGGCGTAAAAAGCGTAGCGCTTAGCGATGCCGTTATGGCTGTGTGGTGATGGCTGATAAAACAGGGGGCGGTGAAGGTAGATATAAATAATCTACTCTCACCGCCCCCTGAGTGTTTGTCGTAGTCGCGTAGTACAGCCGTCTAGGACAATAAGGTCTTACATCCCGTTATAAACAGGCCCTTCACCACCTTGAGGTGGTACCCAAACGATGTTTTGGGAAGGGTCTTTAATATCACAGGTTTTACAGTGCACGCAGTTTTGTGCATTGATTTGTAGTTGGTCTTCGCCTGAGTCACCTTTGATGAACTCGTATACACCAGCTGGGCAGTAGCGGGCTTCTGGACCAGCGTAGGTGGCCAGATTCAGTTTGACTGGAATCGCGGCATCTTTAAGGGTCAGGTGAATAGGCTCGTCTTCCTCGTGGTTGGTGTTAGAGATAAAGACGGAGCTTAGGCGGTCAAAGGTGAGTTTGCCATCTGGTTTAGGGTACTCGATACGCTGACACGATGCGGCAGGTTGCAGGAATGCATGATCAGGTTTGGTGTTACGCAGTGACCAAGGCATCTTACCTTTCAGTACCAACTGCTCTATACCTGTCATCAACGTACCCATCGTGCGGCCTTTTTTGAACCACAGCTTAAAGTTACGAGCTTTGTTCAGTTCAGCGTGCAACCAAGAGTCTTCAAAGGCCGCAGGATAAGCACTAAGCTCGTCGTACTCGCGGTTGTTGCTCAGAGCGTCAACGATGGCATCAGCGGCCATCATGCCAGATTTGATTGCAGCGTGGCTTCCTTTGATGCGTGACGCATTCAAGAAACCGGCCTCACAGCCAACCAGTGCGCCACCGGGGAATACCAGTTTAGGCAAGGACAGCAGGCCGCCAGCAGTCAAGGCGCGAGCGCCGTAGGCCAAACGTTTGCCGCCTTCAAAGGTAGAGCGTACGTATGGGTGAGTTTTGAAGCGTTGGAACTCTTCAAATGGCGACAACCATGGGTTAGCGTAATCCAAGCCCACGACCAACCCTACGACAACGATATTGTTATCCAAGTGGTACAAGAAAGCGCCGCCATAAGTGTCGGAATCCAGTGGCCAGCCAGCCAAGTGCATTACCAAGCCGGGTTGGGATTGGGAAGGATCAACTTCCCACATTTCTTTAATGCCAATACCGTAGCTTTGGGCGTTTTTGCCTTCATCAAGTTTGTATTTCTCGATGAGTTGACGGCCTAGGTGACCACGAGAACCTTCTGCGAAAATGGTGTATTTCGCCAGCAGTTCCATACCGGGTTGGTAATGCGCGGTGTGTGTGCCATCGCGGGCTACACCCATATCGCCGGTGATGACGCCACGAACGGCTGAACCATCTTCGGTGTAAAGCAGGGTGGCAGCGGCAAAGCCGGGGAAAATATCCACGCCCAGTGCTTCGGCTTGTTCGCCCAACCATTTGGTGACATCACCCAGTCGTACGATGTAGTTGCCGTGGTTTTTAAAACAGTCAGGCAGCATCCACATGGGGGTTTCTTTGGCGCCTTTTTCATCCAAAAAAACAAACTTATCTGCGTTGACTTCTATATTTAAGGGTGCACCTTTGTCTTTCCAGTCTGGAATCAGCTCAGTCAGGGCTTGAGGGTCCATCACCGCGCCGGATAGGATGTGAGCACCAATCTCAGCACCTTTTTCCAACACGCAAACGCTGATGTCTTGGTTGGCTGTGGCGGCACGTTGTTTGATGCGGATAGCAGTGGCTAGGCCAGCAGGCCCGCCGCCTACGATGACCACATCGTATTCCATCGATTCGCGTTCAGACATGTAAGAGGTCCTCCGGATATAGGTATGGTGTTGCAACGTTCGTAGCAAAGTACGCGGCGATGCAACAAAAATATTAGGATGCTGCCAATTATAGGGTAGGCAGCCGTTTGCGGGTCTAAAAGCAACTTCAGAATCGTCAAACAGTTTGTTTTAGAACGCTATACTGTTGGTTTAAGCGTAACGTATACATTACTTCGTTACCAGAGCGCACAAGATTGTCAGGAAAATGAATAAACTCAAGGCTTCCCACTCTATTAGTGACCGTATTCAGGCGCTACGTGCCGTGATGCAGCAGGCAGCTGTGCAGGCATGTTTTATCCCTTCTGCTGATCCCCATCTGTCCGAGTATTTGCCAGAACATTGGCAAGCACGAGCGTGGCTGAGTGGTTTTGGCGGTTCTGCAGGCAGTTTGCTCGTCACCCAAGATTTTGCAGGTCTTTGGACTGACAGCCGCTACTGGGTGCAAGCCGAGAGTGATCTGCGTGATTCAGGCATAGCACTCATGCGCCAAGGTGATACCGGTGTGTTGGACCCACTGCCATGGGTGGAAGCGCACTTGGCAGAAGGTGATGTAGTTGCGATAGACGGCAATGTGTTGTCTATGCAGAGTTTTGATAGCTGGAGCCGTATTCATGACAGCGGTTTGCGTCTAGAAACCTCGTTGGACTTACCGGGACAAATGTGGGCTGAGCGCCCCGCATTGCCCCATGCGCCTGTGTATGAACATGCGTTGGAGTATGCGATTGAATCACGTACCCAGAAGTTGCAGCAAGTGCGTGAGCAGATGCAGGCCTTGGCGGTAGATGGCCATTTGATTTCCAGTTTGGATGACATTGCGTGGCTGCTGAATTTGCGCGGTGGTGATGTGCCGTACAACCCGGTGTTTTTAGCGCATTTCTGGCTAGATGCTGATCGTGCTATTTTGTATGTGGCCGCAGGAAAAGTACCACCAGCATTGGTTAAGGCATTACGTGCAGATGGTATTGAGCTGCGTGATTACGCCCAAGTGGCTGATGATTTGGCGCACCTGCCTGACGACATTGCTATCTTGGTAGACCCTCAGCGCGTCACTGTAGGTACGTTGTTGGCTGCACCGCAAGCCCAGTGGCTGCAAGCGTTGAACCCATCGCAAAGTTTGAAGGCCATTAAAGGCGAACAAGCGATTGCTCATATACGTGACGCCATGGAGCAAGACGGTGCGGCATTGTGCGAGTTTTTTGCATGGTTTGAGCGCACCGTGCGTGAGCGTCCCGTATCTGAAATTGAGGTGGACGTAGAACTAACGGCCAGACGTGCGGCGAAGCCAGGTTTTGTCAGTCCAAGCTTTGGTACTATTGCGGCATTTGGCCCAAATGGTGCTATGCCCCATTACCAAGCCACAGAGAAAAGCTATGCGTGGATTCAAGGTGATGGCTTGTTGCTGATAGACTCTGGTGGTCAGTATTGGGGCGGTACTACGGATATCACACGCGTGGTGCCAGTGGGCCAGATTAATGCCGCCGAAAAACGGGATTTCACCCTTGTGCTGAAAGGCATGATTCAGTTGTCTCAGGCGGTATTTCCTACGGGGCTAACTGGTCAACAGCTGGATGTTTTGGCTCGACTGCCGTTGTGGCGTGAGGGGCTGGAGTTCGGGCACGGAACAGGGCATGGCGTAGGCTATTTCTTGAACGTACACGAAGGCCCTCAATCCATTTCATGGCGTGGTAGGCCGGCGAAACCAGTAGCCATGCAGCAGGGCATGGTGACCTCCAACGAGCCCGGTTTATATAGGGCAGGGCAGTGGGGTATTCGTATCGAAAACTTGGTGGTAGCGCAGCCAGCGCTCAGCACAGAGTTTGGCGATTTCTTGCGTTTTGAGACCCTAACGCTATGCCCCATTGATACGCGTTGTATCGAACGTTCTTTATTAACGCAAGAGGAAGTGCAGTGGCTAAATACGTACCACGATGAGGTACGTGAACGCCTGTCTCCGCTCTTGCAAGGCGAGGCTTTAGAGTGGCTGCAACAGCAGACGCAAGCCTTGTTGTAAAACAGGTGCAGCCGGGTCAGTTTGTTTCAATTGACCCATGGTTGCCGTTATAATCCAAATTTCCCGCTACTGCCTGATCTAACCCTCAGGCGTCTATCGAAATGACCACCAAATATGTATTTGTAACAGGGGGGGTAGTCTCCTCTCTGGGTAAAGGCATTGCAGCGGCATCACTGGCCGCGTTACTCGAATCTCGCGGTTTGCGTGTCACCATGCTCAAGCTGGATCCTTATATCAACGTGGACCCAGGCACCATGAGCCCTTTCCAGCACGGCGAAGTCTTCGTGACCGAAGACGGTGCGGAAACTGATCTGGACTTAGGACACTACGAACGATTCATCTCTACCAAAATGCGTAAGGTGAATAACTTCACCACCGGTAAGATCTATGAATCCGTTCTGCGCAAAGAGCGTCGTGGCGATTACCTGGGTAAAACCGTTCAGGTTATTCCTCATATCACTAATGAAATTCAAGACTTCATCATGCGTGGCGCCAAAGCGGCCTACAACGGTGAGGCTGATGTGGCGATTGTTGAAATTGGCGGCACTGTAGGGGATATTGAATCCTTGCCGTTCTTGGAAGCTGTGCGTCAAATGGGCTTGCGTCTGGGACGTAACCACACTGCATTGGTGCACCTGACATTGGTGCCATTCATCAAATCTGCAGGCGAACTGAAAACCAAACCTACACAGCATTCTGTACAAAAGCTGCGTGAAATTGGTTTGTTCCCTAACGCTTTGTTGTGTCGTGCTGATCGCGAAATTCCAGATGATGAGCGTGCCAAGATCTCCATGTTCTCCAATGTGCCATTGGATGCCGTGATCTCCGTATGGGATGCCACTTCCATCTACAAGATTCCAGCTATGTTGCATAAGCAAGGTCTGGATCAGTTGGTATGTGATGCGTTGGCAATTTCTCCACCACCAGCCGATTTGACCATGTGGGATAACTTGGTTGATGCGTTGGAGCACCCAGAGCACGAAATTACCATCGGTATGGTAGGTAAGTATGTGGAGCTGACAGAGTCCTACAAATCGCTAAGCGAGGCGTTGATTCACGCCGGTATACACACACGTACCAAAGTTAAAATTCAGTACATCGATTCCGAAGACATCGAGCGTGATGGCACAGCGTGCTTGGAAGGCCTGAGCGCCATTCTGGTACCTGGTGGTTTCGGTAAGCGTGGTACAGAAGGCAAAATTACGGCAATCCGTTATGCCCGTGAAAACAAGGTGCCTTACTTGGGTATTTGTTTGGGTATGCAATTGGCCGTGATCGAGTTTGCTCGTCATGTGGCTGGTTTGGGTGGTGCGAACAGTACAGAGTTCGATCCTTCCGCAGCACACCCAGTAGTGGCATTGATCACCGAATGGCAAGATCGTGATGGCAAAGTAGAGCACCGTAGTCAAGAAGATGACTTGGGTGGCACGATGCGTAAAGGCGCACAGCGTTGCCCAGTGAAAGAGGGTACTCGTGCTGCGAGCATCTACGGCCCAGAGGTTAACGAGCGTCACCGTCACCGCTTTGAGGTGAATAACGCTTATGTGCCTAGACTGGAAGAGGCTGGTTTGGTGATCAGTGCACGTACTCCTACTGAGAACCTGCCTGAAATCATGGAAATCCCGACGCATCCATGGTTCATGGGTGTGCAGTTCCACCCAGAGTTCACCTCTACACCACGCGATGGTCACCCGCTGTTCATCAGTTATGTTAAGGCTGCTTTGGCAAATTCACGCTAAGGTGGTAGGTGTCTGTTAGCTTGCATGGCGGGCTAACAGACGTCACTGGACTACGTCTAGTGAGTCAAGTTTTGTTTATCAGGAGCTGCTATGGAATTATGTGGTTTTCAGGTTGGTCTCAATAGGCCTTTCTTCCTGATCGCTGGTCCATGTGTGATTGAGTCACGTCAAATGGCGTTTGATACAGCCGGTGTGCTGAAAGAAATCACAGATGAGCTGGGGATTCCATTCATTTATAAAAGTTCGTTTGATAAAGCGAACCGCAGCTCCGGCAGTTCGTTTCGTGGCCCAGGTATGCAAGAAGGTTTGCAGATTCTGGCGGATGTACGTGCGCACTACGGCGTGCCTGTACTGACCGATGTACACGATAAAGAGCAAGTGGACGATGTGGCCGCCATTGTGGATGTGCTGCAAACGCCTGCATTTTTGTGCCGCCAAACAGACTTTATTCAAGCCTGTGCAGCGACCTTAAAGCCAGTCAATATCAAAAAAGGCCAGTTTTTGGCACCGCATGACATGGTGCATGTGGTAGAAAAAGCGCGCGCGGCTGCCCGAGAAGTGGGTGGTGATGGTGACACCATTATGGTGTGTGAGCGCGGGGCATCATTTGGGTATAACAACCTAGTGTCTGATATGCGTTCATTAGCGATCATGCGTGAAACAGCGTGTCCGGTAGTGTTTGATGCAACGCACTCGGTACAGTTGCCCGGTGGGCAAGGCAGTAAATCGGGTGGCCAGAGCGAGTTTGTGCCTGTGCTGGCTCGTGCGGCAGTAGCGGTTGGGGTGTCAGGGTTGTTTATGGAAACACATCCTGATCCAAGTAAAGCGCTGTCGGATGGCCCTAATGCTGTGCCCTTGCATTTAATGCCAGCGTTGTTGCGTAGCCTTAAAGAAATTGACCAGATCGTGAAGCAGGAAGGTGGCTTGTTGGAAGCCAACTGGAAGTAAGGAGACAACATGGCAGCTTATATTATTGCCAATGTGGATGTAACAGATCCGGAGCAGTACAACGTTTACAAGCAGCTTTCTACGCATGCGATGACAACGCATAACGTAAAGTTGCTGGCGCGAGGTGGGGAAACTCTGGCCTTGGAAGGCAACACCCCTACGCGTACAGTAATCATTGAGTTTGAAACGATGGAAGCTGCTGAAGCTTTCTATAACTCGCCCGAGTACTTGGCAGCTCGCCAGGCCCGGGAAAGCGCCGCACACATGACTATGTATGTGGTGCAAGGGGTGTAACCATCCCACTATAAGATGAAAGAATCTGACAGGGTAGGTACTTTTAATACATACACACCATAAAGAGATTGGTGAGTCAGGTACTTTATAATTCTTATTACTGAGCATGAACATTCTTGCCGGATTTGTGGCAACAGCAACAGGTCCGGTTCGTTTTTATCAGCGTTATCGCTAACACCAAAGCAGGACTGTCAAAACATGAGTGCTATCGTAGATATTATCGGCCGTGAAATTCTGGATTCACGTGGCAACCCAACCGTTGAATGTGACGTATTACTAGAATCTGGTGCTATGGGGCGTGCCTCCGTACCATCAGGCGCCTCTACTGGTGCGCGTGAAGCTCTGGAGCTGCGTGATGGCGATGCTAGCCGTTACTTGGGTAAAGGCGTATTGCGCGCTGTTGAAAACCTGAATACAGAGATTTCCGAAGCGTTGATCGGTTTGGATGCGCAAGAGCAAACATTCATCGACCGTACTCTGATCGATTTGGATGGCACTGAAGATAAAAGCCGTTTGGGCGCTAACGCCATGTTGGCAGCCAGTATGGCTGTAGCACGTGCTGCTGCAGACGATTCAGGTTTGTCCTTGTACCGTTACTTCGGTGGTAGCGGCCCAATGCAAATGCCTGTACCGATGATGAACGTGATCAACGGTGGTGCACACGCTAACAACACCTTGGATATGCAAGAATTCATGATTCTGCCTATAGGTGCTCGTAGTTTCCGTGATGCGCTGCGTATGGGTGCTGAAGTATTTCACGCACTGAAAAAAATCATCGACAAACAAGGTATGTCCACAGCGGTGGGCGACGAAGGTGGTTTTGCCCCTAACGTTGCTAACCACGAAGCGGCTATCCAAATGATTCTGCAAGCGATCAACGATGCTGGCTACGAAGCTGGTTCACAAATCGCTTTGGGTCTGGACTGCGCAAGCTCTGAGTTCTTCCGTGATGGTAAATACCATCTGGCAGGCGAAGGCGGCGTGTCGTTGACAGCACAAGAGTTCGTTGACCTGCTAGAAAGCTGGTGCGACAAGTACCCCATCATCTCTATCGAAGATGGTATGGCTGAAGACGATTGGGAGGGTTGGAAAATCTTGACTAACCAACTGGGCAAAAAAGTACAGTTGGTAGGTGATGATCTATTCGTGACCAACACCAAAATTCTGAAAGAAGGTATTGATCTGGGCGTGGCTAACTCCATCCTGATCAAAATCAACCAGATCGGTACACTGACAGAAACGTTTGCCGCTATCGAAATGGCAAAACGTCATGGTTACACAGCGGTGATCTCTCATCGTTCCGGTGAAACCGAAGACTCCACCATTGCCGATATCGCTGTAGCCACTAACGCTATGCAGATCAAAACAGGCTCCTTGTCTCGTTCCGATCGTATGGCTAAGTACAACCAGTTGCTGCGTATCGAAGAAGAACTGGCTGATGTGGCTTCCTACCCAGGTCGTAGCGCTTTCTACAACTTGCGTTAAGCGCCACAAGGGGATGAGGTACACTCTCATTCCCCTTATAGGAAACACCCATGCGCCTGCTTCTGCTTATTCTGATTGTGCTGAACCTCGTTACGCAATATGCGTTGTGGTTTGGTAAGAGTGGTTGGGAGCGGGTGCATGATATGCAGGCCAGATTAGAAGAGCAGCAAGAAATTAATGCTGCACTACAAGCGCGTAACAATGCGCTATTGGCCGAAGTTCAAGATCTTAAAAGTGGTACGCAAGCGATTGAAGAGCGTGCCAGGTCAGAGCTGGGTTTGCTGCACAATAATGAAATCTACGTGCAAATCCTGCCACCAGACAATACGCCTTAATAGCAGCACGCTGCGCCTTCACAGGCTTTTTCTTCTGATAGTAAATCACCGGATTCCTCAGGCACGGAAGGCGTGAGCGTGGGCTCATCTATGGTGGGTTCAGGTGATGAGGGTGTAGAGGGGTGCGTTTCTGCTCCTGTTTCTTTTCCCGGTGTGGGCGGGGTGTTTTGGTGCTCACCAGTCATAAAGCTACGCGGCAGTTCTGGATGCCATGCGAGCGAACCTATTGCTGCGTTGCTGACACGCTGTATGGCGCTGTGTTGAGATAAAGGCCACTGAATGGGGTGGCTTTGCATGGGTAAACTGATATGCAGGCGTATAGGCACTAGTCCTTGCGTCTTTCCTTGTTGTAGATAGGGGTTGGGGTCAGTCGGCCACAACAGACGTACCAGAGCGCGGCTAAACGCTAAAGAAGGTTCATACCAAAAGATGAGTTGGGCGTGCAGTGTATTGGCCGCAAAGATGCTTTGTTGAGTATGACGCCCCTTGTTATTGATGTGTTGTACCAACTGATGCCGCACACTAATGTGCTTGTAACCCGTTGTGCTGCGCCGGGTCAGCGTTTTGTCTTCATGCTGGGCAAAGTCATGGTCACTAGGAGATAGCTGCCACAGTCGCCACGCGTCAAATCCATAGCGTGATGAGAATCGTTTGTAATAGTGCTGTTGACGTGCTTCAGAGCCCCACCAGGCGCTTGCGGTGCGATCAAACTGGGATTGCATGGCTGTAGGTTGCAGGTTGAGCGTCACACCTACTCTGGCGCTTTCTTGTAGGGACAGCAGCAATACCTGACGCAGCATCCATGCACGGGTGGCGTCATAGCTAAGGACTAACAGGGTGCAGATTACCGTTGCCATAAGCAGGAACTCTACGCTGCTGGCGCCAGACTGTTTGCTCGATGGGGAAAGTAGGGGAGTCATGGCAGGAATAGTGAAATAGACAAACGCCTATTCAGTATTCCTGCAACGATCATAGCCGGGTGATGCGAGGGTGAGTTTTAGCCTTGGCTAATACTGCTTAGAAAAAGAAACGGTCACACACCACATATAACCACCATGCGGCAGTAAGGATGAGGCTTAATAGTACGGCTGCGCTGCCTAAGTCTTTGGCGCGGCCCAATAAGGGGTTTTGCTCAAGACTAATGCTGTCGGCCAGGGCTTCGATGGCACTGTTGATTAGTTCAACTACCAATACGATGACCACGCAGGCACACAGAAGGAATACTTCGGTGACGTTGCGGCCCAAGAAAAATGCTGTGGGTAGCAAGATGATGGCTAAGACCAACTCTTGCCTGAAGGCGGCTTCATATTGAACGGCAGCGCGCAAACCTTGTATGGAATACATAAAGGCTTTGAATACGCGTTGCAATCCACCGCTGCTTTTATAAGGAGAATTCATGTTAATGCAGAGTGTTATCGCCAGACTGTAAGCTGTCTGGATTATCAATGAAAAGGCTGGCGCAATCTACTGGATCGAACTGGTAGGGTTTGCCACAGAAGTTGCAAGAGATCTCCACTACGTCACGTTCACGCAGTATGTCTTCGACTTCTGCTTTGCCAAGCATGTGCAGCATATTGGCGACTTTTTCTCTGGAGCAGGGGCAATGCCATTGTATGGACAGCCCTTCTAGTTCTAGTAGTTCTTCTTCCCAGAACAGTCTATGAATCAGAGTTTGTGGATGTAAGTCGCGTAATTCTTCGGGTTGTATCGTGGCAGCCAAGTGTTGGGCGCGTTCCCAGCTTTGTTCTACATTGGCTTCAGCAGGTGTACCACCTTGACCTGGCAGCTTTTGTAGCAATAGGCCTACTAAGCGATGGTCGGATGCATTTAGCCAAATGCGTGTGTCTAGCTGCTCTGAGTGCAGCATGTAGTCTTCCAGCGCTTGAGCGATGCTTTCGCCAGTCAGCGGCACTATACCTTGATAGGGCTGCATGTGCGGGTTGTGGGCGGACGGGTCCAGCACCACAATAAAACGCCCTTGGCCTGTTTGGTTGATCAGATCTTGCATGGTGGCTTGATCGGTAATGACCGCATCTTCACGCAATGAGGCAGTAGCACGGATGTTCAGTTCGTCTGTGCATTCAACAACCAGCAACGCTACAGGACCATCCCCTTGAACTTGCAGGACTAACGAGCCGTCGAACTTAAGGTTGCTAGCCAGCAAAATGGCAGCAGCGGTCAGTTCGCCTAGCAGCGTACGTACCGCAACGGGTAGGTCTTGGTGTTCCATGCCTGTTTTCCAGGCTTCTTCTACATAGACAGTTTGTACTCGGGTGCTACGGTCGGCAAATAGATATTTTTTTAACTCGTCGTTCATTAAAGTGCTCAGAATGGGGTAAAGCAGGTGAATGCGTGTGAGATTAGGCTGTCTGGGCTTGTTGTTGGGTGATCCTGGCTTGCAGGTCTACCAACCGTGTGCCGGCTAGGCGGTCATGCATGAAAAGCCCGTCTTTGTCGAACCAACTCCATACAAAAATGCTGAAAGGAGCGGCAACAATAAGAAGATCTGTGGAGGCGTAACCGGTTAGCGTGGACAAATACTGTACAAAGAGTGCACAGGCCAAAGGAATGGGCCACATCAGCAGGTAGCGTAGCAGCAACTGTACATAGCCAGGTTTGGTACCTTGTTTGGTTTCCAGTCTGATATACCATGTTTTCATGGGGAGGGTCTGGCCCGCACGACGCCATGCCAACATGAAATAGAGGCCAATAGCGAGGAATATGAGGAATTGCCGACTATGTCGCAAATACAGAGCGTGATAGCTCTTGGTCGCGTAGTCAAAGATTAAGCCAACCAAAAAAACGATGCCAAAAAGCAAAATGCTTTCATACATCATGGAGGCAAAGAGACGGCGACGGCTAGGAACAGGAAGCGAAACGGGTACTGCTGAGGAGGCCATTACACGGTGTAACCTAATAAGCGTAAAACACTATTATCCCGCAAATATGGCACTAAAGGGAGTACGGTGACAATAGCAATTTACTGTCACCCAAACATCCGTGTTCTGATTACTTGAAGAAGAAGCGGAACAGGTTTTTCAATGCCAACAATGGGCGAAAACGCATTTGCTCTGCCATTGCATCGTTTAGCAGTTGGCGTTCCAGTTCGTCGGACATAGCGGCTTGAGCGTTGTAATGAGTCATGATAGTACTCACAGTTGGTTAAGGGTTAACCCTATTATAGGGTTAACCCTTAACTTCGCTCAAGTCTTATGAGAGCAGTTGTTGTACAACCGCTATGCTTTGTTACCGATACCCTGCTGCCACCATTTCAAACGAGAACAAGCGGCACTCCAGCGAGCCGTTATACAGAGGAATACGGCGTTTTGGCTTGAGGCGCATTTGGTTGGGTAGAGTGAGGTCACTCGTGATGACGTTGATGTTCCAGCCAGCATAATGCTGTTTCAACCAGGCGGACCAATCACGCCAGAAGGCTTCTTGGTTGCCTTCTAAACGTTCACCGTAAGGGGGGTTGCTGATCAGCCAGCCTTCTTCGGCTATAGGTAGGGCTTCTAATGCGTTACCTACCTCGAAACGTACGGTATCGGGGGTAAGGTGGGCGCGTTCTAAGTTGCGTTTGGCTGCATCAATAACCGCTGGGTCTAGGTCGTAACCTACCAGTGGGGCTTCCAGTTTAGGGGCAATGCGCGAGCGCGCCTCTTCTTTAAGATCACGCCACATACGGTCATCGTGTATGCGCAGACGCTCAAAATGGAAAGGACGCCAGATGCCGGGAGGCGCTCCTAAGGCAATCCAGGCGGCTTCAATCAAGATAGTACCGCTACCGCAGAATGGGTCCATCAATGGGGCAGAAGGGTCCCAATCTGACAGTGCTAACAGGCCAGCAGCCAAGTTTTCACGTAAAGGTGCTTCACCTTTGTTGTGGCGCCAGCCGCGTTTGAATAAAGACTCGCCGCTGGTATCCAAGTACAGCGTAGCGCTGGTGGCATCTAAAAATAGATGTACTTTAGCGTCTGGGCGTACGGTATCAATGCTGGGGCGTGCGCCTTCGCGCTCACGTAAGCGGTCGCAAATGGCATCTTTGGTGCGCAAGTTGCAGAACTGCAAGCTTTGCATAGGGCTGCGAATGGCGGAGGTGTCTACGCGCAAGGTGTCATCAGGCCCAAACCATTGTTCCCAAGGTGTAGCGTGAGCCAAGGCATAAATATCGTCTTCGTTATGTACAGGGGCTTTGGCCAGCTGTATCAGGATGCGCGTGGCGATACGGGAATACAAGTTGGCTTTGAGTACGCCTTGCCAGTCGGTGGTGAAATGACAGCCACCTTTACCCATTTTGGCATTCTCATAGCCCAAGGCTTGCAACTCGGCTTCTAATACTTCTTCCATGCCTTGTGGGCAAGGGGCAAACACAGGAAATTGTTGAGTAGTAGAGAAACCGGACTCTGGTTTGCGTCGGAAACCACCGCTAGAACGAGGAGTCTCATCACGCGAGCTTGCACGTCTAGCAGGGCGCTCATCATCATTGCGTGTACGTGCTGGGGCATCGTAAGCAGCGGATCGTCGTTGAGGGCGTTCTTCGTTGCGATCATGGCGGCTGAAGGATGCTCCCTCAGTAGGGCGACGATTGGGACGCTCAAAGCGATCTCGTTGTTCACCGGTTGCTGCAGGACGACGAGGGCGGTCTGAACGGTCCCTGTCACCTTGCGGGCCGCTATTAGGACGACCAGTAGGGCGTTTGCTTGCGGCGGAGCGCGATGCTGGGCGTGTAGGCTCTTCTTGAGCAGGCGCATCAGCAGCTTGTTGACGCAGTCTGTTCAAGGCCACTTTGGCGCGTGCGCCGCTACGCAGTTTTGGGGGCGCAGCAGGGTCAACGTCAGCCGTAACGGTTTTCTTGAGTGACAGCGTTTTTTTAGGTTTGTCTTGTTCTGACATGTAGGAAGATCAAAAAGGTTTTAGCACAACGAGTATCAGCACGAGCAACAATAGCAGTACAGGGATTTCGTTGAACCAGCGGTAGTACACGTGCGAATGACGGTTAGTACCCGCTTGAAAGTGTTGCAACAGTCGTCCACACCAGAAATGGTAGATCACCAGTATGGCAACTAACAGCAGCTTGGCATGAATCCAACCTTGGCCAGTGCCTATGCCGTAATACAGAAACAGTACAAGACCGGTGGCAATGGTTAACACGGCCAGCGGGAACATGAAACGGTATAAACGTTTAGCCATGCCCAACAGCACAGCAGTAGCGGCGGGCTCTTGTGATTGTGCAAGGTTCACATAAATGCGGGGCAGATAAAACAGCCCTGCAAACCAGGACATCACAAAAAGAATATGAAAAACTTTAGTCCAGAGCATTAACATGCGCGTTTAGCCACGAAGCTGGCCATCTCCCATGAGTACCCATTTTTGTGTGGTCAGGCCTTCTAGACCTACGGGGCCACGGGCATGCAAACGGTTGGTGGAAATGCCAATCTCGGCACCCAGACCATATTCAAAACCATCCGCAAAGCAGGTGGGTAAATTCACATAAACGGAGCTGGAGTCGACTTCGCGTTGGAAGCGACGTGCCGCATGCAGATCTTCAGTGACGATGGATTCAGTGTGCTCGGAACTGTAGCGGTTGATGTGTTCCATAGCTTCGTCTAGCGAATCTACAATGCGTATCGCCAGGATGGGGGCCAAGAACTCGGTTTCCCAGTCATCTTCGGTGGCTGGGATGGCTTGGCTAATAAGAGCACAGGTGCGTTCGCAACCGCGTAGCTCTACGCCTTTATCAGCTAATGCTTTAGCGATATCGGGGAGCAGGGCTGGTGCGACATCATTGTGTACCAACAAGGTTTCTGTGGTGCCACAAATGCCATAACGGTAGGTTTTGGCGTTGATGACTATAGGTAATGCTTTAGCAGGATCAGCGGCTTTGTCTAGGTACAGGTGACAATTACCATCTAAGTGCTTGATCAGAGGTACTTTGGCTTCTTCGTTAAGACGTTGAATCAGGCCCTTGCCACCACGAGGAACAATCACATCAATGTAGTCGGTAAGGCGCACCATCATGCCTACCGCAGCGCGGTCTGTGGTGTCTACCACTTGCACGGCATCAGCAGGCAGGCCGGCCACATCTAGGCCGTGACGAATGATTTTGCCTAATGCCACATTAGAGTGGAAGGCTTCGCTACCGCCACGCAAGATGGTGGCATTACCTGATTTCAAGCACAGTGCCGCTGCATCTATCGTGACGTTAGGGCGCGACTCGTAAATGATGCCAATCACACCTAGTGGTACACGCATTTGTGCTACCTGCATGCCGTTAGGGCGTGTGGTGCTAGGGCCTACCGTGCCTACGGGGTCTGGCATGTCAGCAATTTGACGTAAGCCTGTGGCCATGATTTCCAAGGCGCGGTCAGACAGCTTTAAGCGCTCTAGCATAGCGGGCTCTAAACCGCGTTCTTCTGCGGCGGCTATATCCAACGCATTAGCAGCTTGTAGCTGGGCTTTTTGCTCTTGGATGGCGTCGGCCATGCTGCGCAAGGCTAAGGCTTTGGCACTACCGGAAGCGCTGCGCATCAAACGGGCTGCGAGTCGGGCTTGTTGCCCCAATAGGTTCATGTGCTCTTGCAGAGTAGACTGCTGAGCGGAAGAGGTAGAGGTATGGGCAGACATAAACGTGTGATTCACTAAAGATTAGGCGGGTGCCTACTCGTTACTATATCGTAGTATGACAGTGTGCGTTAGGGGCGTGTGGCGCGTTGTCCGGCCAAGGCTATGCGCAGGGTGAGGCGGGCCATTTCTTCCCATGCATCATCCAATAAATCGGCAGGTGCTAACCCTTTAATCAGCCTGTCTATTTCGTGAGCGTGTTTCAGTGCGGGTGGCCATGCGCGAGCCGGTGTACGTTGTAAGGTTTGGCGCAGCAGTTGTTCGCGAGGGCCAAAGACACGGTTTGCTCGCATCGCCGCAGAGACATCACCACCACTGGCTTGTATGGCGGCTAAGCGCGCCAGTAATCGTATTTCATCACCTACAGCCCACAGCACCAAGGGAAGCGCTTCGCCTTCGCCCTGCAGACCACGCAAAATAGTGAGTGCGCGTTGGGCTTGCCCCGCAAGCATAGCGTCACGTAAATCAAAAATGTTGTAACGGGCCACATTCAGTACCGCCGTTTGCACATTTTCAATACTTAGTGCCCCCTCAGGGTATAACAGCCCCAATTTGGCGATTTCTTGAAAGGCGGCTAACAGGTTGCCTTCCACTTTTTCGGCCAGCCACTCTAGCGCTTCAGGTTCAGCGTGTTGCTGTTGGCGTTTTAGACGTTGTTGTATCCAGTTAGGTAGCGCGCGGCGCTCTACCAGAGGTACATCTACCCAGATAGCTTGGTTAGCCAAAGACTGTGCCCATTTGCTATTACGCGTCGCACGATCTAAACGGGGAAGTTGCAAGATAAAAAGCGAGTCAGGTAATTGCTGATTTGCTAACTGTGTACTGAGCTCTTGTATGGCGTCGCCGCCAGCCTTGCCGGGCTTGCCAGTAGGGATGCTGATTTCTATCAGCTGCTTGTCGCCAAATAAGGATACGGTTTGCGTGGTGGCAAATACCGGAGCCCAGTCGCTGCGACCATCCATGTCAAAGCGATGGCGTTCTACATAGCCTTGCTCGCGAGCACGCGCACGGATGGTATCAGCGCTTTCTACCTGTAGCAGAATTTCATCGCCACAGAGTACAAAGCATTGCGCTAAAGGCGTTGTTGGTGCCTGCAGCAGTCGCTGCAGGCCTTCAGCATCTAGCGTCTGCCCCATACTAGAACACCTCAGAGGTTGGGATGTTGTTCAGCAGAAGTTCTTCTGATGGCAACTGCTGCGGCTGGTTAGGGTCAGCCAATAGCTCAGGTGCCAACGGTAAATCGTCCGGATTGCGGAAGCGTTCAGCCACATCGGGAGCGGTTAAACGACGTACTAGCCGGTCGATGAGCGATTGCTCCATGCTAGCAAACAACGTAGCGATCTCACCCTGTTTAGCCTGTACGGCATCAGCGTTGTACGGCATATCACGTACGGTTTGCAGGATGGTGGGAGGAATAATCAAGTGACCGCTAGCATCGCTTAACTGGTATTGCAGTCTGACGGTCAGTTCGTATTCCTCTACTTGACCGTTAGGGTCCAGTGCCAGTTCGCGCGTGAGGCGTTGGTTGCTTAACTGAATCAGTTGCGCTTGTGCTTGCGCGGGGTCGTTAACGAACTGCAAGCCGGGTGTGTTGGCTTGCAGTACGCGTCTAAGCTGAGAGCCAAACGCCGAGTTTTCGGGGATGTTGGTGTACATCACCTGAAACGGTAGCGGTGTTGCGCCTTTCAGCTTAAAACCGCAGGCGCTGAGTAGCATGACCGCCATTAAGCAAACCCCCACCCAGAGGACGCGTTGTCTGGCAGAAAAAAACGACATGGAGTGAAGGTTTGTCATGAGGGTTATCCTACAACGTTGACCATACGACCAGGCACCACAATGATGCGCTTGGGTTCACGGCCTTCTAAGAACTTGGCAACGGCAGGGTGTGCTGCGGCCAATTGCTCTATGTCTGTTTTGCTAGCGCCATTAGCAACCGTAATGTTGCCACGCAACTTGCCATTTACCTGCAATGGCAATTCGATTTCGTCAGCAATCAACGCTTTTTCATCAACAGAAGGCCAAGCGGTATCTAACAGGTCGCCGTGTTGGGCGGCATAGCCCAGCTCACTCCAGAGCAGCCAGCAAATGTGCGGTACAACGGGGTAGAGCACACGCAACAAGACGGATGTGGTTTCAGCTAGAGCGCTGTGATCCGCCGCAGTGTCTTCCAATGTGGCGTCTTCCAGTGTGTTCAGCATTTTCATGCAACCGGAAACCACGGTGTTGTACTGGATACGTTGGTAGTCGTACTCGATCTGTTTGAGTAGACCGTGTACTTCTAAACGCAGTTTTTTCGCGGCAGAGCTAAGGTTGGTCGCATCAACAGGCTGTTGCAAACCTGTGCGCAAGTTGGCGTTGTGTTTGTGTACGAACGACCAGAGTCTGCGCAAGAAGCGGTTAGCACCGTCTACACCGGAATCAGCCCACTCTAGCGTTTGCTCTGGCGGGCTGGCAAACATGACGAACAAGCGAGCAGTATCCGCACCCATGCTATCGATGAGCGATTGCGGGTCTACGCCGTTGTTTTTGGATTTGGACATGGTACCAATACCACCGTAATCCACTGCAGAACCGTCGGATTTCAGTTTGGCACCAATCACCGCGCCTTTAGCATCGTGTACGTCTTCTACGTCCTCTGGCCAGAAGTACTCAATGCCGCCTTTTTCAGTGCGGCGTGAGTAAATATGGTTCAAGACCATGCCTTGGCACAGCAGCTTGGTAAAGGGCTCGTCAAAGTTGAGCATACCCAAGTCACGCATGACTTTGGTCCAGAAGCGTGCGTACAGCAAGTGCAATACGGCGTGCTCGATACCGCCGATGTACTGGTCCATAGGCATCCAGTAATCGTTGCGAGCATCTACCATGGCATCGGGGTTTTTAGCCGAGGCATAGCGCATGAAGTACCATGAGGAATCCACGAAGGTATCCATGGTGTCGGTTTCGCGACGAGCAGGCTTACCGCACGATGGGCAGGCACACTTCAGGAAGGCTTCGTCTTTGTTCAGCGGGTTACCGCTACCATCAGGAATCAGGTGTTCAGGCAGTACCACGGGCAGATCTTTCTCTGGTACGGGTACGGGGCCGCAGGATTCACAGTGAATGATAGGGATAGGTGTACCCCAGTAGCGCTGACGAGAAATACCCCAGTCGCGCAGACGGTAGGTGGTTTGTTTCTCGCCCAAGCCTTTAGCATTCAGGTCGGCAGCAATCGCATCTACAGCGGCCTTATGGTTCAAGCCATTGTATTTGCCCGACTCAATGGTTTGGCCTTGCTGTTTGTCGCCATACCAGTCGTCCCACTGCGTGGTGCTGTATTCTTTGCCTTCTACGGCAATGACTTGCTTGATAGGCAGGTCATATTTCAGCGCAAAAGCAAAGTCGCGTTCGTCGTGAGCAGGTACGCCCATGACGGCGCCATCGCCGTAGCTCATCAATACATAGTTACCCACCCAGATGGCGACTTGTTCGCCCGTTAAGGGGTGTGTAACGAACAGGCCAGTAGGCATGCCTTCTTTTTCACGGTTGGCAATATCCACTTCGGAGGTGCCGCCCAGTTTGCATTGCTCAATAAAGGCAGTCAGTTCTGGGTTGTTGCGTGCGGCATGGCTAGCCAGTGGGTGCTCTGGAGCCACTGCGCAGAAGGTAACGCCCATGATGGTGTCAACGCGTGTAGTAAAGACATACATGCGGCCATCTTGGATGAGTTTGCCATCGTCGCCTTTGATATCGTGCGTGAACGCAAAGCGTACACCTTCACTTTTACCAATCCAGTTCTCTTGCATCAAACGTACACGCTCAGGCCAGCCTGGCAGTTTGTGCTGTACGTGATCCAGTAGCTCTTCGGCGTAATCGGTGATGCGCAGGTAGTAACCAGGAATCTCACGTTTCTCAACGGGAGCACCGGAGCGCCAGCCGCGACCGTCAATGACTTGTTCGTTAGCCAGTACAGTTTGGTCTACAGGGTCCCAATTCACTACCTGAGTTTTGCGGTAGGCAATGCCTTTTTCTAGCATTTTCAGGAACAGCCATTGGTTCCACTTGTAGTAGTCTGGGTCGCACGCACACATTTCGCGGGACCAATCAATGGCTAAGCCCATGGACTGCATCTGCTTCTTCATGTAAGCGATGTTGTCGTATGTCCATTTTGCGGGTGGGACTTTGGATTTGATCGCTGCATTTTCAGCGGGCATACCAAAAGCATCCCAGCCCATAGGCATGAGTACGTTATAGCCACGCATACGTAGCTGGCGTGCCATTACGTCGTTGATGGTGTAGTTACGTACGTGGCCCATGTGTAGCTTACCGCTGGGGTAAGGCAGCATGGAGCACGCGTAAAACTTGGGCTTTAGCGATCCATCAGCATTCGTGGCATGTTCACTGACACGGTATGCATCGCGTGATTGCCAGTTCTCCTGGGCGCGATGCTCGACTTCGGTGTGACTATAACGTTCCTGCATGTATATGACCAAAAAAATGGTGGGCAAACCTCCATTATATGCTGCATTGTCAAGGTGGACAGAGGGTGTGGGTAGATATGTGTGCTTTTGTTGTGCTAATACCCGATAGCGCTTCTGGTTAGCGGCGTACTGTGTAACGTGGTAGCCCGCATAATACGCAGCAGAGCAGGCCGCATAACACGATGGTGTAGCCCAGTGCTTGGTACCAACCTGTGAGCAATAAACCAAAGCCTATTAATAGGTAATACATCAGTCCAAATACAGCGCCTGCGCTACCTAATTGCCCTGCATAGGCTGTGAGCGCTTGGCCCAAGACGTTGGGTATGGCCATACCAAAGGCGATAACAACCACCGTCATAGGCGCTAAGAGCCACAGCGATTGTTGTAAAGCGAGCACGCCAGCTCCACCAGCAGCTACGAGGAAAGCGGCTAAGGTTTGCAGTTGATTGCTGGTGAAGTTGCGTTGTAAAAGACGTCGATTTAACCAAGCCCCTAGAGCGGAGCCTGCTGCCAAGGCAGCGCCACTGTATCCATATAGGGCGGCATCTAAACCTGCGCGTTGAAACAAAAATGGGCCGATTGCGTAATAGCTCAGTAGGGCAATATTGAACGCGGCCACTAATAGTGCAGAGCGCCAAATATTTAGGTCTATTAGCATCGTGCGTAGCGTGCTGTAAAACGAGACTTTGGCCTGATCGGCTGGACGACTTTCAGCTAGAGAAACACTGCTCCAGCTAACGAGTACCAGCGCGAGAGTAAGTAGGCTGAGCATAACACCGCTGTAGCCAAACCAGCGGGTTAGTCCGGCACCTGTAAATAACCCAATGGCTGGGCTAAGTGCTAATGCCATCCCCACTAATGAAAAAACCTTGGCTAGTTCTGGGCCCTTGTAGTGGTCGCGCAAAATGGTTTGGCTGACAACAGAGCCTGCAGCAGCACCTATAGCAGCTACGGCTTGTGTCAGTAATAGCTGGGTGAACGAGCTCACCATTAAGGCGGCTAGGGTTGCGGCACTGTATAGCAGCAGGGCGGCTAGCATGGCCGGTCGGCGGCCTATTCTGTCGCTCACGTAGCCCCACAGCATAACGCCTGCGGCAAAGGCCAGAAAATACACAGTCATGGCTTGTGAGGCGGCTTCTGCGGGCACATTAAAGGCTTTGCTAAAGTCGGTGAGGGCGGGGCTATACAGTGTTTGTGCCAGTTGCGGAAACATGAGCAACACAATTAATAGTGCAAGCGGGGCTTTGTTCGTGGTCATCATTTTTTTGTGTAATTCAAGAATAATGACGGTATTGTGCGTGTTTTGGGTTTGTCCTATTATCGATTTAATGACAATTTACCTATGAAGTAAGACAAATGGCCTGGTTGCAAGCGGATGACTTTTTTGATGCAGATGCGCATAAGGCGGCTGTGGTAGGCATAGCGGCCACCTTGGGGCAGCATGACTCGGGTGTGCATCAGCATGGGCGAGGCCAGTTGCTCTATGCGCGTAAGGGATGCATACGTATTACCTTGGCGGATCAGGTGTGTTTATTGCCGCCGTCGCGTGCGGCATGGATTCCACCCTCAACAGCGCATAGGGCAGTGATGAAAGAGGTGGTGGATTACCGTTCGTTGTATTTCTCGGCTGAGCTCAGTAACACATTGGGCACGGCGGTGTGTGTGTTAACAGTGAGTGCGCTGTTAGAGGCGGTACTAGAGCCAATGGCGCAGGCGGCGTTTGATCAAGATTGGTCAGAGGGGCGTTATGCGCATTTATTGGGTTTGTGTTTGTATGAGATGCGAGAGGCATCTAGGCAGCCTACGCTACTACCTTTGCCGCGTGATAGGCGGTTACAGTGGCTGGTAGATCAACCTGAGCGCTTGCCACCTGAGTTGCAGGAGCTGGAGCGTGAGGTGGGGGCAAGTGCCAGAACCATCAGCCGTATTTTTAGTAAAGAAACGGGAATGAGTTATCAGCAGTGGCGGCAGCAATGGCGGGTGATGCGTGCCATCGAGTTGTTGGCTATTGGTAAAAATTACGGCTATACCGCGACGATGTTGGGCTTTCAGAGTGAAAGCGCTTTTGTAGCGTTTTTTAAAGGTATGTTGGGTTGTACGCCCAGAGAGTTTCTGAAAGGCTAGTGTGATGAGGCTAAAAGAAATAGACGCAAAAAAAGCTCTGTGAAAACAGAGCTTTTTCGTGCCGTAGTAGCTCACGGATACGGGGTTAACCGCACCGAAACAGACTTATTTCAGTCGTGTTTCTTTGTACTCTACGTGTTTACGTACAACTGGATCAAACTTTTTGATCACCATTTTTTCTGGTGTATTACGTTTGTTTTTAGTTGTTGTGTAGAAATGACCGGTACCCGCTGTGGATTCCAGTTTGATTTTCTCACGAATGCCTTTGGCCATGATGGGCTCCTTTTAATCAGTGCAGGCTAACGCTTAAACGCGTTCGCCACGAGCGCGCATATCAGCCAAGACAGCATCAATGCCGTTCTTGTCGATCAGGCGAACAGCTTGTGTGGAAAGACGCAGACGAACCCAACGGTTTTCACTTTCAACCCAGAAACGACGGGATTGCAGGTTTGGAAGAAAACGACGCTTGGTTTTGTTGTTAGCGTGCGAAACATTGTTGCCCGACATTGGGCCTTTTCCGGTAACTCGGCATACGCGTGCCATGGTAATACCCCTTAAGAGTCTAATTCGGCTACCGCACCATAAGCCAGTCAAAAATAAGAGATGCTGAACTGTTAGTAACGCGGTTTAAGCACTTCAAAGCCCAAACAAAAACTGCAGGACTAATAAAATCGTTCTAAAGCAGAATATTCTAATATGAATAAAGCTGCTAAATCAAGTTTCTGGATTGAGTCTGTGAGCGATGCGGCTTGAAAGCCACGACAAAGAGGCGCAACACGCCAATACGCTCACCATTGGGAGCACATTTTCGCTATGCCAGATGCTCATGGACAAACCAGCGAGTGCACCCCCCATCATTTGTAGGGTGCCCATGCAGGCAGACGCAATGCCTAGGCGGTGTCCTTGCTTGTTTAGCGCGAGCGCTGAAGCGTTGGGATAGATAAAGCCTAGGCTCGCCATAAAGCCCATCAAGCAGAACATGAGGCTATACAAATTGATCCAGCCCGCTAGTGTGAGGGCAAGTGAAAGAAAAATAAAGCTTACCAGCGTATTTTCGGCTGCTAACAACAGTTGTGATGGTGTAAAGCGGCTAAGTAATCGCGCACTAAATTGCGATGAAATGATGAATGACAGGGCATTCAAGCCGAAGAGTAGGCCAAAATAGGCGGGGTCTATATTCATCTGACTAATAAAGACACGCGCTGAGCCGCTGATGTAAGCAAACATACTGGCTGAGCCCAGTGCCGCAGTAAGGCTGTAGAAGATGAAGCTGCGATCTTTGAGTAGCTCTACATAGGTGCGAGCAATGAATCCAGGACGTAGTGGGTTGACTCGGTCTGGTGTCAGGCTTTCTTTCAAACTAACAATGGTGGCAATGCACAAGCACAGACTGGCAACACCCATCAGCACAAAAATTAATGACCAACTGCCTAAACGCAGTAATTGGCCGCCAATAATGGGGGCCAAGATAGGCATCGCCCCCATCACTAGCATAATCATGGAAAGGGCCTTGGCCGCATCACGGGTTTCGAACTTATCGCGAATAATGGCGCGTGGAATGGCCATGCCCGCAGCCCCACCAAAGGCTTGAACAATACGCCACATACTGAGTTCTTCAATCGATGTACTCAGAGCACAGCCAAACGAGGCTAGCGAGAACAAGGCAACCCCAAAGACTAACGGGATTTTTCTACCAAATCTATCTGCTACCGGACCATAAATCAGTTGCGCACAGGCAATACCAATGAGATAGCTGGCTAGGGTGCGTTCTACATCACCTTCCGTGGTGTTCAAGTCACGCGCAATAGAAGGAAATGCGGGTAAATACATGTCAATGGCTAGGGGGCCAAGAGCAGTTAGCAATCCTAGTAGTATCAACCATTTAGGTATGTTTTTATTGAGGCTTGAACGAGATGATGCTGCAGACATGTAGGTAGGCTTGAGGAGGGTGAAAGTGAGGTACACACCGAGGAAGGAGAGCACAAAAGCAGAGTTCAGTGCTACAGTAATTCTGCATAGATGCTGCGGCCAAGTGTAGCACGAGGCTGTAGTGTTCGAGGCGCCATAGAGGTAGCAGGCGTAACGCATTCTTCAGTTAAAAACAGGACTTGGGAGGCGGGTTTGAGCTCTATTTCAGCGATGGTTGAGTCAAAGCTGGCAAAGTTGCCAGTGGTGGTTAGTCTGACGTTGCCAGATGGCAGCAGGGTGGGGCCTGAGGACGCGCAGTTGGCCCTGCACGTAAAAGATACAGCCACTTTAGCGTTGTTATCAACGGGGCAGGTAGGCAGTCTGGGTGAGGCGTATGTAGAAGGGACCTTTGATTTTAAAGGCTCCATTCGTGATTTGATGATAGCTGCCGCGGCTATCTTGCCTGACACCCCTATTAATCAAGCCAAAGCTGGTGCATTTACAGGACTAATCAGTCGCTTACGTTCCATCTGGCGACATACGCTTGAGCGCGATGCCAAGCAGATACAGTTCCACTACGATTTATCCGATGATTTTTATGGGTTGTGGCTAGATCCACGGCGTGTGTACTCGTGCGCTTACTATAAAGAGCAGGATTACACGTTGGCACAAGCGCAAGAGGCAAAGCTGGATCATATTTGCCGTAAATTGAAACTGCAGTCTGGTGAGCAGTTTCTGGATGTGGGGGCCGGCTGGGGTGGTCTACTGTTGTGGGCGGCAGAGCATTACGATGTGGATGCCACAGGGATTACCTTATCTAAGAACCAGCATGCGTATGTCAACAAGCTCATCGAGGAAAAAGGCTTGGGCGGCAGGGTGCGGATGGAACTGTTGGACTACCGCAAGTTGGTCGGTACCAGACAGTTCGACAAAATCGCCTCCGTAGGCATGTTTGAGCACGTGGGACGGGCGCAGTTGGGTGGTTACTTTTCTACGTTGCGCAGTTTGTTAAAGCCGGGTGGCTTGATTTTAAATCACGGTATTACGTCGGGTGGAGTAGAGCACGATCAGCTAGGTGCAGGTATGGGGGAGTTCATCGAGAAATATATTTTCCCAGGTGGTGAGCTTACTCATATTAGTTATGTGTTGCGTCATTTGGCTGAAGGCGGCTTGGAAGACCTTGATGTAGAAAACCTGCGTCCGCATTACGCGCGAACATTGTGGGCGTGGAGTGATGCATTAGAAAAGCAACTAGCCGAAGCTAGTACTATTCTGGCCGGTGAGCAGGGCTTGAAATCCTTGCGTGCATACCGTGTGTATTTGGCGGGATGTGCAATGGGTTTTGAGTATGGCTGGATTGCGCTGCATCAGGTGCTGGCGCAACATACCCCTACAGGGCGGTCGGATGAGTTGGATAATCCTGCTGATTTGGCGTATCCATGGCGTAGAGACTATATCTACAAGTAATAAGTAACCTTTCTGCTGTGGCGTGCAGTAGAAGCGCAGTAGATAGGGTGCGTGGAAGTGCATCAAAAAAGCCCCACTTGGGATAACCAAGATGGGGCTTTTTTTACGTGCTTGAGTTTAGAAGCGAGTGGTTAGGCCAACAAAGTAGACGCGGTCACCGTTGTCATAGCTGTTGTCGCCATCCAGTGTGCTCTTACCTGTTAGGTTCAGCACACCTGCACGCAACGTCAAGTCTTTGCTGACGTTGTAATGCGTAGTCCAATCGTAAGTGGTGTAGCCACCAGCGAAGGTTGGGCCGCCTCGTGCGCCTGGATCAGGCATGGTCAACTGTTTGCCAATGTACTGTGCACTAAAGTTGGTGGACCATTTTTCAGTAATGCGCCAGTTGATGTTGGAGTTCACAGTCAGTTTAGGTACTACCAGCAGATCAGCACCAGTGCTTAAGTTTTTGGACTCAAACATGCGAGTCAAGTTGGTGTTCCAGCTGAGGGTAGACAAAATAGGCAATCTAACGCTAGCTTCCAAACCTCGGGTTCTGGCTTTTTGCGCATTCTCCATGCGTGTCATCCAGTAACCGTTGACGTAGCCCAGTGGTTGATAGTCAATTTTGTTTTTGAAGTCTGTGTGGAAGTATGTGGCTTCAGCTGCCCAACCTTCATAATCGTAGCCTACGTTTAACTCATAGTTGGTGCTTGTCTCGGGTTTGAGGTCAGCGTTACCAATCATGTAGCAACCGGAGGCGCCATTGATGTTGGGTGGGTTGTTGGGGTAGCCCATACCGGTAAGCCCATTACAACCGTTACCACGAGATTGTGTGGCAGCGTTGGGGGAGCTTTCTTTCAGGTTAGGAGCACGGAACCCTTTGGATACACCACCTTTAACCGTCCAGTTGGACGTTGGGTGATACACCAAATAACTACGTGGTGACCAGTGTGAGCCAAACTTAGAGTCGTGGTCCATACGCAAGCCCAGAGTCAGGGTCAGGTCGTCACGTAAGTAGGATTGGTTTTCTGCAAACACAGACCAGTTATTGCGGCTAAGTTTGGTAGAGTTGTCTGCTGTTGAGCCAGAGCTGTTAGGTAATGTACCAATGGTGTCCGCATTATCTAGCTCTTCACGTTTCCACTGGAAGCCTGTAGTCAGCAGACTGTCTACCCCCAGGGTGTAGGGCAGATCGAAACTACCATCTAAAACAGTTTCGTTTGAGTTGCTGCCGATAGAGCTGCCTTTGTTCTCGTATTTGTTGTGGTACAGGTTCAGCTTGGAAGAGTACTGGCCGTACGTACCATTATGGCTAAGGCCATAAAACGTATGCACCATTTTTTCAGAGCCCCAAGCGCTGACGATAGGGTTACCTTTGTCATTGAGCTGTGACGAACCCAACGAGCGCTGAATACCTTGTGCGGCTTCAATGCTGATGGATTGGTTATCTGTAATATCCCAATTCACCAAGACGTTGGCATTTTGTTTACGGCTACCGGATGAACCGCCAGGAATGTCATCAGAGGAGCGTCTAGATACGCTACCACCTACGCGCAGACCAAAGCGCTCGCTAATAGGACCGCTTAGGTTTACACCCAATTTGAACTCATCACCACGATTCGAGGTGTCTGGTTTGCTGTAGTCGCTGGAGGCGCTACCTGTCCATACCTTAGACGTTTTGCGGGTGATGATGTTGATCACACCGCCCATCGCATCGGAACCGTACAGTGACGACATTGGGCCACGCACTACCTCAATACGCTCAATCATTTCTGGCGTGATCCAGTCCAGATCCTGTTGCCCCAAGTCAGGACGGTAGTTGGTGTGAGCCGATGAGCCTTGACGTTTACCGTCTACCAAAATCAACGTGTATTGCTCAGGCATACCACGTAGTTTGATCTTGGATTGCGCACCCGTTGAGGCATAACCACCGGTTACGCCGGGTAGTGTGCTGAGGATCTCAGCCAGTGAAGACACAGGCTTGCGCTCAATTTCCTCACGAGTAATCACGCTGATGCTGGCCGGCGCATCTTTAATGTCTATATCCGAGCCAGTAGCCGTCACCACGATGTTGTTTAACTGACTGACGCTAGCGGCTTGTTCAGTGGCTTCTTCGGTTTGAGTGGTAACCGTTTGTGCGTATAGCTGTGTAGCGCTAAGCGTCGCGGCCCCGAAAAGAGCGAAACGAAGCAACTGCCTCACTGTGTTCGGTGTGAGGGCAAGAGTAGGGTGTGACATTTGATTAACTTCCCTGTTGATAAATTTATGTATTAATTTGTGACACAGATTCTATTAATCATGAAATACAAATGCAAATCATTTTCATTTACTGGTTGTTTTTTATCTCCTCTTGATCAAAGTGGGTATCGTCTCTTTTCTGCTACTAATCTACGAATTGTTCTCATTATTGTTATCAATACTAAGTTCTTGATTTGAATTGGTAATGAGAATGGGTATCATTGTTTCCGCTGTGAGAGAAACGCTGCCAGAAGAGCAGCAGGCCAACAGCAAAGGCTAAACCCAGAAAAAAATTGGAAGTGCTGAATGAAATCTATATTTACCGTCAAGCGTTTGCCGCTACTTGTGGCTGGTGTGTTTGTTGCCAGCGGAGCCGTGGCTCAAGAAAACCGTGCAGTTCAACTGAATTCCGTCGTGGTGACGGCTACGGGTTTTGAGCAGGATATTAAGGAAGCGCCCGCTTCTATTTCTGTAATTACTCGTGAAGACTTGGAAAACAAGTTTTATCGTGATGCATACGATGCACTACAGGATGTGCCTGGGGTGATCGTGACAGGTGGTGGGGATAAACGCGATATCAGTATTCGCGGTATGAGCTCTAAGTACACGCTGATTTTGATTGACGGTAAACGTCAAAGTTCTGCTGAAACACGTACAAACTCTGACTCGTCAGGTGTAGAGGGCGGTTGGACTCCACCATTGTCCGAGATTGAGCGTATTGAAGTGGTGCGTGGTCCAATGTCGTCACTGTACGGTTCCGATGCGATGGGCGGTGTGATCAACATCATTACCCGTAAAGTACCAGCAGAGTGGGGCGGTTCTGTTCGCTTGGATACTACCCTGCAATCACATAGCCGTTCGGGTGATATCCACCAAGGTAATTTCACGCTAGGCGGTCCTCTTCAAGAGGGGTTGCTGGGCTTACAAGTGTATGGGCAATACACACACCGTGATGAAGATAATATCTATAACGGTTACCGTAAACGTAATGCTTACGAAATAGGTACCAAATTAAGCTTCACACCATCAGCAAATCACAGCTTTGTATTGGAAGGCAGTTCTAAACGTCAGCAATACAACTCAACATTGGGTAAGACTGTTGAGCCGGTAGCCCCGGGCGAGTCATGTGGTCGTTTCGGCTGCCCAGATAGCTCTGAAACAGATTACCGTGGCGAGAAGTATTCGTTAACGCATAACGGTGATTGGGGTTTTGGGACTTCTGATAGCTATGTGCAGCAAGAAGACTTCAATAATAAGTCACGCTCAATGCGCATCAGAAATACGGATGCTCGTACTTCTTGGGTAGTGCCTCTGGGTGACCACCTGTTGACAGTGGGTGGGATGTATCAGTATCAGAAACTGACAGATAAAACTGGTAACCAACTCAGTACTGGCGTTGAAAAAATTGATCGTACTCAGTGGGCGTTGTTCCTTGAAGATGAATGGAGCTTAACAAACAGCTTTGCACTGACTGGTGGTCTGCGCTTTGATCACGATGAGAACTTTGGTGAACATTTCAGCCCACGTATTTATGGCGTGTGGTCAGTGAATGATTTCTGGACGGTGAAAGGTGGTGTATCCACTGGTTTCCGTGCTCCAGATTTACGTCAAACAGTAGCGGGTTGGGGGCAGGTTAGCCGTGGGGGCAACATGTACGGTAACCCTGACCTGAAGGCTGAGAAGTCTGTATCTGAAGAATTGTCTGTCATGTATGACACTTTGGAAGGGTTTTCCGCCGGGGTAACTGTCTTTAATAATGACTTCAAAGACAAAATTACCCGCGTAGCTTGCCCGCTGACTAAGTGTACAGATGGTCCTAATCAGTTCGGTTCTAACCCAACTACCTACGAGAACGTGGATAAAGCAATTACACGAGGCGTAGAAACTAACTTTAGTTGGGATGTGGCCGAAGATTGGACGCTTAAAGGTACATACACCTTTACGCATTCCAAACAGAAAAGTGGCCCTAATAAAGGCCAGCCTTTGAATCAGTTGCCTAAGCACATGGCTAGTGTGAGCGTGGATTGGACGCCAACAGAGCAAATCAATACATGGGCACGTTTGAACTACCGTGGTAAAGAAAGCCAGCCTGTAACATCGGCCTCTTCATCTGATTTTAGAGCGCCTTCCTACACATTTGTTGATCTAGGTGCCAGTTACAAGTGGAGTAAAAACGTAGATCTGTACGCTGGTATTTATAACGTGTTTGATAAACAAGTCACTTACGATGACTACGAGTACGTAGAAGACGGTCGTCGTTACTGGTTGGGTTTGGGCGTGCGCTTCTAAGCACCGCAAGGCTCAGACAATAAAAGGCATGCAGAATTTGCATGCCTTTTTGTTTTAATTTGTAAGTGGCTGGGTAAGCGTTATTTTCTGAAAAAGCGGCTTGTCATAGGTGGATGAAGCTTCGTATGATCGCAGCGGGACGTTTTTTTTGCGTTATAGGTGGAGTATGAAAACAGTCTTCATCGTTATAGGGGCTGCAGTTGTGGCCTATTTGTTGGCCAAAGGTTTGTGGGCCATTTTTTATAAAAAACATAAGTAAGTAGGGATTGATAATGAGTATCCAGGCGAAATCTGGGAAGGTATTGGGCTTTCTTGGTGTGGTGGCAGTGTTGTTTGTGGTGGTCATGTTGGTAGCATTTGATGCTTTCTTTCAGGTGGACCAAGGTGAGCGTGGCGTGGTACTACGTAACGGGAAAATCGTGAATGTGGCAGAACCAGGGCTAGGGTTTAAAACACCAATTTTGGATTCTGTACGTTTTATTTCCGTACGTGATCACAACGTCACCATGCCGCTGGAAGCCTACTCATTTGATCAGCAGCCAGCCAATATGAAAGTGTCGGTGACATACCGTGTGCCAGTGGATAGAGTGGCAGATTTGTACAGCGAGTATGGTACGTTGGAAAACTTGCAAGCACGTGTGATTGAGCGCCGTACGCCCGATGCCGCTAAAAACGTGTTTGGTAAATTCACTGCAGCACGTGCTATTCAGGAACGTGAAAAACTGGGCGTAGAGACAGTGCAAGCGGTGTCTGCTGTGATGCGCGATGCGCCCGTACAAGTGGTGGGTGTGCAAGTAGAGGAAGTGGGTTTTTCTAAAGCCTACGAGCAATCTATTGAACAGCGTATGTTGGCGCAGGTGCAAATTGAAACCACACGTCAGCAAGAACAAACAGCAGAGATTCAAGCCAATATTCGTGTTGTGCAAGCCAGAGCAGAAGCAGATGCACAACGTGAGCATGCCAAAGCTGAAGCGGACTCTATCCGTATGCGAGGCGATGCAGAGGCAGAGGCTATTGAAGCGCGTGGTCGTGCATTGGCGGCTAACCGTGGTTTGGTGGATTTGATCGCTGCCGAAAAATGGGATGGTGCGTTGCCAACCACGCAAGTACCAGGGTCAGCATTGCCATTTATTGGTGTGCGATAAGCGGCAGCATCATACTGACACCTAAGGTGTAAGTGCGGGATGGGGGTAATACACATGCTATAGCGTGGTATTACCCCCATTTTTTTATGAGGGACGGATGTGCTCTAAGTGGTTATTAAAAAACATGGTTATGAGAATTGTTATCATTTATAATCCTACGCAGAGGTCTCTGTACCTGGATTTTTGATATTGCTAAAGGAAGTTTATGTTTGTCGCATCATCTGTGCGTAGTCTGCCGCGTCAATGGTTGTGTAGCACAGCATTAGTGTTGTGTGGTGTTTTTTCTCAGCCTGCAATGGCGGTAACACCAGAATCTGCGCCTGGCCCTGAATATGCCTTGCAAGTGGGGTATTTAGAGGATGCTGGTGAAGGTTTGTATGAAGTGCAGGTGAATCCTGAAAATGCACTGGTGATGACGGCTGTGATAGACAGGGCCAAAGCGAGTGAGGACTTGGGCTTTGTGTATGCCTTTGATATAGAGACGATGGAGCCTCGTTGGAAAATAGCGATGCCACATCAGTCTTTTTCATTAGCACAAGACGCGGCTAACCATAAATTGTTTGTCGGCCACGGTAAGAACAAACCTTTACGCATTAGTCGCATCAATGTGGCAACGGGTGAGCTAGAAAAAACAGGTGAACGCTTGAAAGTACAGCCTGAAGGGTTTGAGGGTACTGAGGGCTTGCGTCACATGGTGTATGTGCCAGAAGCGAATGCGCTGTTTGTGGTGTACAGCTCTACCAGCTCTGAGCAAACCGGCAAACAAAAAACGCATAAGCTACTGGTAGTAGACCCACAAAGTTTAGAAGTCATTGGTGAAGTAGAAGGTGCTTATCCTTCTACAGGTTATGCGTTGTCGTACGATCCCGCAGAGAAAATGCTGTACACCGCAGGACAATTTATTAACAAGATTGATCCTATTAGTCGCCAAGTGGTGGGTTCAGTGGATGTGACGAAAGCTGATCCAGCAATCACCAATATTTTGGGTTTGGCGGTAGACAGTGCCAATAACCGCGTATTTGCTGCGCACAACATTTTCCGCTCTGAGGGCGAAGATGATGGTGTGTATGTGTTTGATCTGAAAACTGGCGAGCAGTTAGCGTTTGTGCGCACAGGCCGTGGCAGTATCAGTGTTAGTTATGATCCTATTCGCAACAAAGCGTATGTGGCGAACTTCCGTGCGGGAACAATTAGTGTGATCAACGGCAAGGATTACCACGTTAGCCGTCAATTTACGATAGGGCCACTGCCTAACGAAATGGCGTTAGACAGCAGTAATAACCAGTTGTTTGTAGGTTTGAAAGAGGTTTATAGCCCCAACTCGTCTACGGGCGATTTTGTAGCGGGTGCTAAAGAGCGTTTACTCAAAGTGAACTTGCCTGTTCGCTGACGTAAGCAAAGGCCCCGATCGTGAACTCCCACGCGGGGCCTTATTTTTTGATTAGCGTATTTCAGTAGTCGCTGCAAATACGTCTGGGCTGCGGTAGCGCTCAATCACATCTTCCAGCGTTTCATCGCTGCCACCTTTACGTATCAACCAGTAGTTCAACGCCGACATCTTAATAAGAAAATCTTTACAGTGTTGTCGAGCTTGGCTGGTGGCGTGGTAGGCAATCCCTAGGACTTGGGCTTTCATCTGATTAGGCTCTGTGTAGAAGTGCTGCAGCAAATTGGTGTGCACTTGAGAGAGCAGGTTGGTGTGTTCACCAAAGTCTTTTTGGCTAATGTGCTGCCAATATAGATCTTCTTGGCCCGCTGGGATAAATGAATCTACCCATTGTCTGTAGTCGCTATCCGTCAAAATTGAAAGCACCATTTGGCGCAACACATCTTGGTCAGCCGATTCTATAGGGTGTTCATGGCAATAAGTGGCTAGGGTGCAGACTTCATCCAGTAGCGCCATATGACTGGCATTCAAGTGGTTATAGCTTTGCATTAATTGTGCCAAACCTTCCCTGAATTCGGTAATCTGCTTTTGCCCATCCTCAATGCTGTCCAGCAACGGTGTGATTTGGTAGTTGTAGGCACAAATCGTGTGGAAGAAATCGCTGATGTTGTCCGAGGTGTTTTTCAGTGACAGCTTTAAGGTGTCTAGGTATTCAGGACGGTTTTCCAGCATGACTGCCAGTTTGGCCGTGCCGCGACTAGTCGCGTTATGCAGTGGTGATGCCTGTACCACAATCTGCTTGATGTACAGGGTAGACAGCGTTCCCAGTGCAGCTTGGAACTCATTAACGGTGACTGCGCGTACCGACTCATCCAGTTGGCGCTTTTTGGTTTCCCTGTTTTTTAAGCGTTGATTGATGAGGAAGGTAATAGCCGATGCAAGAATGGCTAAGCTGGTGGCGATATCAACGCCCAGCTGCAGAGAAGTAATTTGCATAGTAGGGGAGAGGGTAACGGAAGTGCCAGATAAGAACGGGTCGCAGAGAAAAGAAGGTTTTAAATCTGCGACCCGTGTTTGTCAAGAACAGAGCTCTAAGGGAGTTAGGGCTTGATTGAACGCTTAGCCGCCGAAACGCCAGCCTACGTTCAGTTTGACGTTGCGACCCGTACCTTGCCAAGAGCTAGGGTTGGTGGTGGCGTAACCCGCTTGTGGGTCGGTGTAGGCCTTGTTCAGCAGGTTATCAATGCCAAAGTTCACGCTTACTTGTTTGTTGATCTGCCATGAAGCGTACATATCCAGCAAGCTGTAACCGGCTGCTCGTGGTGCGGTTGCTGAAGAGCGCTCGGTAGACGCGGTGGATGACCAGCGTACGCCGTAATCCAGATCATTGTCTAAAGCGCGTGCCCCTACTGTCAGCACAACGCGTTTGAGTGGCGCGTTATTCAGGGGGCGACCGCTATAAGTGTCTGCGGTTGCCAGCGAGCCATTCAAGCCAGCGTAGAAGTTCCCTGTGTCGTAGCTGCTATCCAGCTCTATCCCTTTTAGGGTTACCTTGCCTACGTTTTGGTATTGGCTATAGCTTTGTTTGGCTACGGTGAACTGCTCACGGTCAATGTAGTCACGAACGCGCGTATGGTAGAACGACAGCTTGGTGCGCAGCGCATCATTAGGCATGAAGACGGCATTGTGCTTGAGGTTCAGGCCAATTTCTACGGTAGAAGCACTTTCGGGTTTTAAGTTGAAGTTGGGCAGGTACTCGAGTCTGGAACCGTGGCCACCCACACGGAAGGCCTCAGCCAATGAAGGTGCTCTAAAGCCCTCAGCATAGGTAATGTAGGTGGTGACGCCTTCTATGGGCGTGATACCTAGGGTCAGGCGAGGGGAAACACGATCTTTGGTGAAGCTGTGAGTGACTTGATCGGTATCTTGACCACGCAGTTTGAAGCGGTCATAACGCAAAGCGCCAATTACCTGTATCCATTGGTTGTAGTCTGCTTCCCATTGGCCATATACACCAAAGGCTTTACTGTCGCCTGAACCAAAGTTCTCGTGGTCCGATCTGCCTTTGATTTCAAAACCGTCACCACCGTAGTTTAGGGTGTGATTCCAGCTTCCTGCGGCGATATTGGAACGGTTTTTCAGTGCCCAACCATTGGTGCGTACACGGTACTCACGGCTATCACCATCTGTGACGCGGCTTTGGTCGCTAGTGGTAGAACTACGGTAGAGTTCAGCCTGTAAGTTAATGAGTGGGTTGGTTGGGCTGTTGAAACTGTAACGCAGGTTGGCGGTGTAGGTGTCAGTATCGGTGTCATCTACGCTTAGCGTAGAGCTACTAGAGCCTGCGGACCGACTGCTTTTATAACCACTGCCGTAACGTAACCAGCCGGCTTTGATTTCATGGCCGGGAGCGGGGCGGTAGCTGGCTTTCACTAACTGCGAGTTTTGGTTCTGGTCACTGTAAAGGATTTTATTGCCGTCGCCGTCTTTTTGATCGTCACGGCCGCGGTTGACGGTGCTCACCAAAATTTCTGCGTTGTCTGTGACGCGTACCGCACCAATTGTGCGGGCGACCCAGCCTTTACCATTACTTTCGTAGCCGCCTTTCACGCCAACGGCTACATCTTCGTCATCTTCAAGGTAGTCACGACCATCAATAGTTTCAAAGCTGATAGAGCCGCCAATACCGCCCGAACCGTAAACACCAGCAACAGGGCCACGGATGACAGTCACGGCTTTTAGCATGTCGGGGTCAATGTAGAACGAACCGTTACCAGCATGGCTGGGTCTACCAAAGTCTTGTCGTACGCCGTCAATGGTGACTACGACTCGGCCATACTCTTGCAAGCCACGGATGTTCACGACCGTGCCGGGATCGTCACCGGTATTCGCAGCATTCACGCCAGGAATCTGGTTCAACAGCGTAGCAGGACTAGAGGCATTGAGCAGGTTGATATCGTGTTGGTCTAAACCGGATACGTTATCCAGAGCATCAATGGCCTGTTGTTCACGTTGACTAGAGGAAACGACGATTTTATCTAGCTGTACTGCTGTCTGTGCCCACAGAGGTGCAGCGCTTTGGATACTGAATAATGCAGCAAAAAGCAAAGAGTGCTTTAGAAATTGCTGCCCCAGATGATGTCGTTGGTTGGAGCTATCGGCCGTGGCTGGAGCCGAATTGGAGTACAACATAAACTACCTTGTAATGATAATAAGAATAATAACAATTATTATAAATTGTAAATCTTTTGGATTTTATCATTAATGATAACCGTTCTCAATTAGAGGCTGGAGGGGTGTGTGTATTACGCACTATGTCGTTAAGCGCATTAGAACAATGACGAGAAAACGGCTGAAGCTGGTGTACAGGCAAGGTGTGCCGCGACGAGTGCACAGTTTTTTGCTACACGAGGGTGGCGAGAGCTAAGAGGGATGGTGCTCTGCTTTGGGGAGATAGGGGGAAACCACCACTGCAGAGCGCAATGGTGGCGTATTCGAATTTAGCTCTTTACTGCAATGACTTGAATTTCTACAGTCAGTTCTGGGGCAGCAAGTTTGGCTTCTACGCAAGCACGAGCAGGTGCGTGACCAGCAGGAACCCATGCGTCCCATACGGCGTTAAAAGCAGCAAAGTCAGCCATGTCAGTGAGCCATACGTAGGCAGAAACTACGGCTTTTTTGTCAGTGCCAGCATCGGCCAGCAACTGGTCAATATTTGCCAGGATTTCTGTGGCTTGAGCTGTAGTGTCACCATCACGTTGAGTTTTGGCGACTTGACCGGCCAACACAACCATTTCACCACTCAGGGGAAAGCTAACGACTTGGCTCATGCGGGCATTGCTATGCAAACGGGTGATCATCGATGGTTCTCCTCGATACAAATAAAAAGTGCAGCCCATAATATAGGCTGCACGGGTTGATTTACGGTGTGTTGCCAGCGGCTGGTACCACACGTAGTAGACGGAATGCTTCGTGTCTGTCCCCACCTCTATGGCCTACCCATAGCTCTTTGGTGTTGGGTGGGAGGGGGAGCTCGCCTTTCTCAAGGTCACGGCGGTTGACTTGTTGAAGAATCAAATCGCAACGTTGGTTAAACACGAGGTCTATATTGCTAAAGGCATAGAAAGAAGCGCGTTGTCCTAGACCTACGCCTTGGCCACGTACACATTCGTTGGCGCCTTTGTGGGTTTGCAAAGCTGTTGATAGCTCGTTGGATACACTGCGGTAACTACGCGCGTAATCCAATGATGGCAGCCACAGGGTGACTAACAGCAACCAGGTGACCAATAACCCACCTGCTGATAACACCGTGCCACGCCACAAGCCTGGTGGGTGACGACGAGTGCGCCATACCACCAAGGCAATCCAGCCTAGGGAGCCCAGAACGGCCAGCGTTAAGGCAGGTACGGATACAAAGGTTTCAAACCCTACGGTTTGGCGTTCAATGCTCTTTGCGATTTTTGGTGGCCAGCCACTTTGCTGTGCTACCCAACCCAACCATACTGTCGCTGCAGTGAGTGAGAAACACATGACAGCAAACCAATCTAATGTATTGATAATGCTGCGTCGTAGGGTGGGCAGAGCAAAGGCTGCTAGTACCGCGCTAGGTATGGTTAATAGGGCAAGCTCAGGCTCAGAAGGGTTGGTTTGTACCAATAGCGTCAGTAGCGCAGTGATAAACAAGCAACCGGGCAGCAGCAAGTGTGGTGAGCGCAGCCAGTGTCTCCAGTTCCATACAGCTAACAAGGCCATAGGCCACGTGGGCCACAAGAACCACAGTAAATCACGCAGGGGTTTGTACAGGCCTATGACGCTAGGCCATCCAAAACTGGATTGATTCCACAGCACCCATTGCTGAGTCCAGTACAGACTGAAGGCACGAGCGGGAAACCACCAGAGTAAAAACAAGGCAATTCCAAGCACAATTGCCACAATCTGCCATTTGAGAATAGAGCGGAAAGGGCTATGGAAAATAGGTAATAACAAGCTGGCCAACAGAATTGGCGTGGCACCTACCGCGCCACGAGTCAACAGGGCGCAAGCTAAAGCAATGCCCAGTAGTAATGTGCCGGCAGCAGGTCTATAGAGTTGCAAGCTTAAGGCAAAAAATGCCAGAGCTTGGAATGTCATGATGGCTGGTACATGCGAGGTTTCGTGCATGCGCCACAAAATACCTACCGTCGCAATCAGGAATAGCAAGGCGGCATCTGCCAACATGCGGCCGTATTCCGCAGGGGTGGGTTCACCACCAAAGGGTAGCGGTAGGGGTTGCGCTTCTCTGCGTTTGGCTAAGCGCAAGGTTCCGTGCCATACACAATAACTCATGAGGCCAAACCACAGCAGGTTGGGCACGCGAGAGGCAAGAATCAGGCTGTTAAGTTCGGTGGTGAATAGCGCAAAAATGGGGGCGAATAGCGTCATGCACGCTAAGCCTACCCAAGTGACCAGCGGGCCATTTTCCGCATAGGCCAAACTACCTACTTGAGGCAGTAACACCGACATCACACCATCGTTGTTCATGGCGGTTAGCATCGTGGCTAAACCAATCACATCATCGGTTTTCCATGGGTCACGGAAAATCAGCCCCGAAAGTATATAAATCAGGCCCACAGCAATCAGAATACTGCGAGGGAGCTTGGCGGCACCGGGTGAGGTTAAGCGCGCGGGGGAGTATGGTTGTGAGGTATGCACAAGTCAGGCGGAATGAATGATTCGTGACAAGAATTATAGCGGAGGCGTAGGCGGGTATGTGCAGGACATAAAAAAAGGCAGCCGTGGCTGCCTTTTTTACCCATGCAAAGCAAATTAGCTGCTTTTGCGTGTGCCAGCTGTGCGAGCAAAACGGGCGCGGAACTGTTCAACGCGGCCTGTTTCAACGATACGAGTTTGAGCACCTGTGTAGAATGGGTGGGACTCGGATGTTACGTCACACTTAAACAGTGGGTATGTTTTGCCATCGCGTTCAACTGTGTCACGTGTGTTAACAGTAGAACGAGAGATGAAGCTGTTACCTGTTTGTTGATCCAGGAATACAACGTCGCGGTATTCTGGGTGGATGCCTTTTTTCATGATGCCTTCCTGTTTTTCGTAAACGGATCGCCAACAGATGTATAAAATGATCTGCCACGTGCCCTAAATAATCACAGAATTCTAGCATTGACTGCTTTTTTAATAAAGCACAGCCAACGAAAAAAAGCATTTTATACCTGTTAAGAAATACAGGATGTTGTTTTACGGTGATGGTTGGTTTGTTACAGCAAATGGTTTTCAGCCATGGAAGTGGCGTACCCAGGCGTAATAATTAAGTGATCCACTAATTGGATATCTACCAGTTGTAGCGCTTGTTTTAAATGTTGCGTCAATGAGATATCCGCTTGGCTGGGGGTGCTAATACCCGATGGGTGGTTATGCGCCAAAATGATGGCGCAGGCATGGTGTTGTAGCGCCGCACGTACGAGTTCTCTTGGGTAGACTGAGGCTTGGTTGATTGTGCCTTTAGCGATTTCTTCGGCGGTAATCAGTTGTAGTTGGTTATCTAGATAGAGAGCCAGGCAATGCTCTATAGGGTGATGGCCTATACGAGCAATACAGTATTGTTTGACGGTTTGAGGTTGGTTGAGGGTGGGGCCGCGCTGTAAGTGTTCTTGTAAGGCGCGCCGGTTGATTTCGCTGATTGCTAATACTTCGCAGCTTTTTGCCTGGCCTATACCGTGTAGTGCCTGTAATTGCTCAGCCGTGCTGGCTAATAGCCCTTGGAAGCCGTGAAAATGCTGCAAGAGCGCGTGGGCCAAGTGCAGCACATCTCCCTGCCTAGAGCCAGTGCGAAGTACAATGGCAAGCAACTCTGCATCAGAGAGCGTGGAGGCCCCGTGACGCAATAGTCGTTCTCTAGGCCGTAAATTATTTAAGGATTTGACGCTTGATGCCATGAGTAGCACTAAAATAGCAGGTTGATTGTTGAATTACAGATAGGATGACAGGCCTTGGACGCTCAAACCGATGCCAGTGATGTGATTGTCCGTGAGGACTCTTACCTGACACTGCACTATTGCATTCAGATTATGTCGGGTCCCGCTGCGGGAACCATGTTTGCTAATACTTTTGATGGCCACCCAGCTACCTTGCAGATGGGGGTGGGGCAATGGTCTGCAGGGTTGGAGGCCGTATTACTAGGTAAGCCTGAGGGCGCAACCTTGCATGCTGATTTAGCACCTGAAGACGCTTATGGCGAACGTAATCCCGCCTTGTTGCAGTGGATTAGCCGTGAAATGCTGGCCGAGAATGTCGCGCAAGACGAACACTTTGCACCTGGCGATATGGTCGAGTTCAAGGCGGTTAATGGCATGCGCTATTCTGGCGTGTTGAAGCAGTTGGATGAACACGCTGCGTTATTTGATTTCAATCACCCCTTGGCGGGGGCGAAAATCCGTCTGGATGCAAAGATTTTGGGAGTGTTATGACTACGACACAACACGAGTCACTGACTGAACTAGATATAGTCTTGGCACAGCCGCGTGGCTTTTGTGCTGGGGTAGATAGAGCCATTGATATTGTGGAGCGAGCCTTAGAACTACATGGCCGTCCCATCTATGTACGTCATGAAATTGTGCATAACCGCTACGTGGTAGAAAACCTGCGTAATAAAGGTGCGATTTTCATTGCTGAATTAGACGAAGCGCCTGCCGGTTCCATCGTGGTGTTTTCGGCTCATGGTGTGTCGCTGCAAGTGCGCGAAGAAGCCGAGAAGCGTGGACTGAAAGTATTTGATGCCACCTGTCCATTAGTGACCAAAGTACACGTGGAAGTATCTCGCATGCGTAAAGATGGCCGCGAGATCATCATGATCGGTCACAAGGGGCATCCCGAAGTAGAGGGCACACTGGGCCAAGCAGATAGCGGCATGTACTTGGTGGAAACGGTAGAGGATGTGCAGGGCTTGGAAGTCACTAATCCTGATAACTTGGCTTTTGTGACGCAAACCACCTTGTCGGTGGATGATGCTGCTCAGGTGGCTCAGGCTTTGCGTGAGCGCTTCCCGAATATTGTAGAGCCCAAGAAAAGCGATATTTGCTATGCCACACAGAATCGTCAAGATGCGGTGAAGTTCATGGCGCCGCAATGTGATGTGGTGTTGGTGGTGGGTAGTGTGAACAGCTCTAACTCTAACCGTTTACGTGAAGTGGCTGAACGCAAAGGCGCGCGTGCCTATTTGTTGGACGACCCTGCCATGATTCAACCTGAATGGTTGGATGGCGGTAAGCGTATTGGTGTGACAGCAGGTGCGTCGGCGCCTGAAGAACTGGTTGCTAAAGTGTTGGATCGCCTACAAGAACTAGGTGCTCGTTCGGTGCGTACCTTAGATGGTGTGGAAGAAACCATTTCTTTCCCCCTGCCTCGAGAGTTGTCCCGGAAAATCGAAACCAAGTAACGAAATTTTAGGTTTCAAGATGTTGCTCTGATTGGGTCATGGTTTCAAAGTGTTAAATAACTCAAATCATGACCGTAAAACATCGGGGTTTATACTGGAATTTCGTTATGATGATACAGTTTTGAATCTTTAATCTAAATTATTGCTCCATCAAGGTGATCAATGAGTAAAACTAAAATAGTCGTAGGTGCGGTGGTTGTATTGGGGGCTGCATACGTAGGCTCTAGCTGGTATGTGGGTTCCAAAACAGAGCAGGTCATTACTGAACAGCTAGAAAAAGGCAATGCCAAGCTGGCTCAACAAGTGGCTGGCTCCGACTACATGCGCATGGAGAAAATCAGCTACGAGCGTGGCGTGTTTTCCTCGTCTGCTGTGTATGCTCTAAAAGTAAGCCTGAACGGTAAAGAAGGCGAGTTCCGCTTTGCTGACACATACAGCCACGGCCCATTCCCTATGGCAGCGCTGGCTTCTGGTGTTTTCTCACCAATGCTGAGCTACAGCCAGACCATCTTGATGAACGAAGCTGACGGTGCTGAATGGTACAAAGTAGCTAATGGCGAAGTGCCCGTAAAAGCCGACAGCCAAGTGAAATTCAGCGGTGCTGTAAAAAGCCACCTTGTTTTTGCTCCTATCAAAGTAGAGTCCAAACGTGGTGTGTTGCTAGAGACTTCGTTGGCAAATGTGCACTTGAACATTGGCCAAAACTACGTCAGCACAGATAGCGTTGCTGATTTGGCATGGGTTGGTATCAGCGAAGCCGGCAAAGGCGAACGCATGCTGCTGAGCGACATCACTTTAGAGGCTGCTAGCACTGATAAAGAAGACGTTGTTTCTAGCACCTATAAAGGTACAGTGAAACGCACAGAGTACAGTGCAGCGGCTGAAGACGTAGTGGTAGTGTTGGATAACCTGAGCTTTGATGGTGAAGGCGTTCAAACAGGCACAATGCTGAACGAAGCCACTGTGAACTACGGTTTGAGCAAATTGCAGATCAATGGCGGCGACTACGGTAGTTTTGATTTCGGTTTTGGTCTGAAAAACATCGATATCAAAACACTGCAAGAATTGGGTGAAGTAAGCGATGAGTTGGATGACAATCCAGAAGTTGCTGAAACTTACTTGCTGCGCTTGTTGGAAAGCAAACCAGAAATCAGCATCAAACCTGCTTCCTGGAAAAACACAGGTGGCGAGAGCGTAGTTAACGCTATGGTTGCTTTACAATCTGCCTTGGATGAAGAAGACCCATTGGCTGCTGTGAATAACCTGACTATTGATGCTTCTTTGTCTCGTAGCATGGTTAGCGCCATTTTCGGTTCCGAAGAAGGCTTCATGCGCTCCATGATCGACATGGCGTTTGACGAAGGTTCCAAAGAGTATGCTGGCATGGGCTTGGTGAGCTATGACGGTAAAACCACCAAAATGGACCTGAAATACAACTCCGCTGACGGTACCGTGGTGTTGAACGGCAAAACAATGAGCTTTGAAGAGTTCTTTATGCTGTTGATGGAATCCGGCTTGGGCAATCTGTTGATGTAAGCTGGTAGTACAGATGATAAAAAACCTGCTGGGAAATTTTCCAGCAGGTTTTTTTATGCGTTAAATAGTTTGCTGTTGATGGGGTTAGTAAGCGAGGATCTGTTCTGCCAGACAGCGTGTGGCCTTGCGTGAAAAGACAACGGCTTAATAATGACAAACAGATATATCGCCTTAGGGGGAATGATGAGTAAAAAGAAAATAGTCCTAGGTTCGGTAGTTGTGCTGGGCGCTGCCTATGTGGGGGCAAGTTGGTATATAGGTACGAAGACCGAAGCGATGATTGCAAAGCGTTTGGTCTCAGTGAATGAGAAACTGGCGCAACAAATCACCCATGAGAATGAATCTATACGCCTGGAAGAAGTAAGTTATGAGCGCGGGGTGTTTTCATCATCAGCGGTCTATGCGTTAAAAGTGAGCACGGAAAAGCGCGACAGTGAAATACGCTTCGCGGCACAGTACAGCCATGGCCCATTTCCTATTGCGGCGTTATCGGCAGGTGTGTTCTCGCCGATGCTGAACTACAGCCAGATCATTGTGATGAATGAAGCAGAGGCTACTGAGTTGTACCAGGCCGCGAATGGGGAGGTACCTGTTAAGGCAGACAGCCAAGTAAGATTTAATGGCGCAGTAAAAAGCCACATAACCGTTGCACCTGCGAAGGTGGTGTCTGCCAAAGGCACTACCTTAGAAACCTCTGTGGCCCATCTTTATTTGGATGTGAGTAAAGACTTTCGTGCGGTAGATGGCTCGTTGGATATAGATAGCATCGCGATCAATGAGACTTTGCCCGTCAGGCATTTACGCTTTGAGGGGGCTCATCTGAGGGTGGCGCGCACCGAGCATGAGGATGGCGTGGTTTCTGGGCAGTATAAAAGTGGTAGCAGGCGTTTTGAGTTTAGCTCTCCAGCAGAAAGTGTTGCTGTGGTGATGGATAATACGGTTCTTCAAATGTCAGGGACGTGGAGCGATCAGCTTATTAGCCATGCAGCGGTGAACTATGACCTAGAGGCGCTGCTGCTGAATGGTTACGACTTTGGCAGCATCACCTTTGGTGCTGAGTTGAAAAACGTAGATATACACGCTGAGCGAGCATGGAAGCAAGCCAGAGTAGAGTTCAAAGATAATCCTGAAGTGCTTAAAGGTTATGTGCAGGATTTGGTGAAAACCCACCCTGAAGTCTCCATTCGTCCGCTGGCCTGGCAAAACTCGGGGGGTGAAAGTGAGATCACTGCCACGGTTGCTTTTCAGCCTATAGCAGATGACACAGCGCCGTGGCCGATGATTAAAGACTTGTCGTTGAATGCCTCATTGTCCAGACGCATGGTTGGTTCCATTGTGAAACCTACCGAAGCGGTGATGCGTACCATGGTGGATAGAATCTTTGATAAAGGGGCTCAACAATATGCTAAGTTGGGCTTGATTCAGTACGACAGAACCAATGCCACCATAGCGCTGCAATATAACGCTGCAGACGGTAATGTGGTGTTGAATGGTACAACCATGAGCTTTGACGCATTCTCTACGCTGCTGAAAGAGTCCAACATGGCAAAGTGGTGAGCTTAGTTGTTGGTTGTGAAGACAAAAAAACCTGCAGGGAAAGAGTCCAGCAGGCTTTTTTAGGCTTGATGACGTTGAGTGTGCTGTGTTGAGTCAGCGATTGACTTAATCAAAGGAAACTAAGCCAGCCTCTTGCAACAGTTGGGCCGTCTCGTACAAAGGCAACCCCATCACGCCACTGTAGCTGCCGTCTAAATGCTCCACAAACGTAGCAGCCAAACCTTGTATGCCATAAGCACCTGCTTTGCCCATGCAGTCACCACTGGCGCAGTAGGCGTGGATCTCATCGGTAGAAAGGGCTTTAAAGCGTACGTGGCTGGTAGAGATGCTACGAAACTCTAATTGCCCGTGAACGAGTACAACAGCTGTATGTACCTGATGAGTCTGCCCAGATAAGCGCGCCAGGATGCTGGCGGCGTGTTCAGGGCTGTCTGGTTTGCCTAAGACATCGCCTTGCAGCTCTACCGTGGTGTCGGCGCACAAAATAGCTTGGCCTGGAACGATGAGCTGTTGAGCGTGTAAGTGCACCGTAGCGCGTTGTGCTTTTTCTTGAGCTGTACGACAAACATAGTCTAGAGGAGACTCGTTGGCGTAGTGAGGCTCATCCTCACCGGGGGGAGAGGGTATATCAACCACTTTATGTGCAATACCTACTTGTTGCAGCAGCTCGTGGCGTCTAGGGCTGGCAGAGGCTAGTAGTAAAGGGTGTGCGAGTTTATACATGATTAGTGTACTTGCAGTATTTGCATGCCATTTGTGCCACCTTGCGGGTGATACAGATCGCCTTGCGTCAAAATCACCCAGTCTCCTGATTGCACAATATGGTGTTCTAGCAAGCAGTTGATGGCTGCTTGATTGACGGCTTCAGGCGCGTGGGCAGCAGCATCAAAGGGCATGCTATAGACACCTCTGAATAGCGCGGCACGGTTTTGGGTGGATACGTGTCGGGTGAAGCAAAAAATGGGCACGCTGGAACGTATGCGCGACATGATCAAAGGTGTTCTACCGCTTTCGCTTAGGCTAATGATGGCCTTGATGCCAGGGAAGTGGTTAGCGGCGTACATAGCAGAGAGTGCGATGGTGTCGTCGCAGCGGTCAAAACGCTCCCATAAGCGGTGCTGTGAGCGCTTATTGACGGGTTCTTGTTCAGCACCCACACAAATGCGTGCCATCGCGGCAACGGCCTCTACAGGGTACTTCCCGGCGGCGCTTTCACCCGACAGCATTACCGCATCGGTGTGATCCAGCACTGCATTCGCGACGTCAGAGACTTCGGCTCGTGTTGGAATGGGGCTGCTCACCATGGATTCCATCATCTGCGTGGCAGTAATGACCAATTTATTCAGGGTGCGAGCATGTTGGATAATGCGTTTTTGAATGCCTACCAAGCGCGCATCGCCTACTTCAACGCCTAAGTCGCCACGGGCAACCATCACGCCATCACTGGCAGAAATAATGTCGTCCAAGGCCTCGTCATCGGCAACAGCCTCGGCACGTTCAATCTTGGCAATGATCCATGCGTTGCTGCCTGCTTGCTGTACAAGCTCGCGAGCTTGTTGCATATCGCGACCATAGCGAGGGAAAGACACTGCGATGTAGTCTACCTCTAGCTCAGCGGCGAGCAGGATGTCAGCACGGTCTTTGTCGGTGAGGCTAGGGGCTGAAATACCACCGCCACGTCGGTTAATGCCTTTGTGGTTGGATAGCTCACCGCCCGCTGTTACGGTGGTGTAGACGGCATTATTTTCTACTTTATCTACCTGCAGAATGATTCTGCCATCATCCAACAGTAATTCGTCGCCGGGGGCGCAATCCTGAACCAGTGGCGGGTAATCAATGCCTACGATGTTTTCATTACCAGCATCGGCAGGGTGATCATTAGAGAGCACAAAGGCTTGGCCATTTTTTAGCTCTACGCGTGTATTGGCAAAGCGGGCAATACGAATTTTGGGGCCTTGCAGGTCACCCATAATGGCGACATAGCGTTGATGTCGTGTCGCAATCTCGCGCACCAGTTTGGCTTTGCGTCGATGGTCGTCAGCGCTGCCGTGTGAAAAATTCAGGCGGGCCACATCCATGCCAGCCAGAATCAGTTGTTCAATAATGGTGGCGGACTCTGAAGCCGGCCCTAGGGTGGCAACAATTTTGGTACGACGTTTGGACACAAGCGCTCCTCAACTGCGATGATAGGGATGACCAGTGAGCATAGACCATGCTCGGTAGAGTTGTTCTACCAGCAAGATACGCACCATAGGGTGCGGTAAGGTCAGCGACGAGATGCGTATCTGCTGCTGACATTGTGCCTTAAAGCTAGGGTCCAAACCATCTGGGCCACCAATGATAAGCGCTATATCGCCTGTCTTATCACGCCAGGTTTCCAGTTGAGTTTTGAGGTGTTCGGTAGTGAGGTCTTTACCGCGTTCATCCAGCGCAATGCACCAGGCCCGTTCAGGGATAGCGGCTTGTATGCGTTTGGCTTCGGCTTGCATCATTTGTGCAGGCGTTTTGCCACTGGTGCGGGGTTCGGGTTTGATTTCTTTGAGTACGACAGCGTAGTCGGCAGGCATGCGGCGCGCATAGTCGTCCCAAGCCTGTTCTACCCAGGCCGGCATACGCGTGCCTACAGCAATAACATGGATTTTCATGAGCGAATATGGCTGGAGCATCCGCTGGGGATGCTCCAAAGGTAGGGATTAGTCTTCGTCGGACTGATCGTGCTGGAAGGGTTCGTGCAGTACTGGGCGGGTGGACTCTGGTAGCAGTGTTACGGCTACAGGTTTGTCACCCCAGAGTTCTTCTAGGTTGTAGTACTGGCGAATAGTAGGCTGCATACAATGCACCACGATATCGCCCAAGTCTATCAGTACCCATTCACCGGTGTCCTCACCCTCGTGAGCCAGAACTTCCATGCCATTTTTCTTGGCTTTTTCGATGATGTGGCTAGCCATAGAACGGGTTTGACGGTTAGAGGTACCGCTGGCGATGATCACACGATCAAACAAGCCTGTTAGGTGGGTGCTGTCAAAGACACGAATGTCTTGTGCTTTGACATCTTCCAAAGCGTCGATCACAACGCGTTGCTGTTTTTCTAAATCTTTCATAAATCAGTATCTGTTGAGTTGGCCGTTTGGCGATAAAGCCCCTCAGCCTGTATGTAATGAGCCACGGCAGGATCCAGTAAATCGGTAGGATCTTGGTGTAGTGCCAGTATGTGGCGAATGTGACTGGCCGAAATATCCATGGGAGGAAGGTTCAGCTGATGCAGGGTTTTGTGTTGTTGTTGCAGTTCCGCAGCCAAGGCTGCTGGTGTGTTGTAAGAAGACCCGGGGCGCTGGGCTACAGCCAGCTCAACATGCTCTAGAATTTCTTGCCAGTGATTCCAGCTGCAGAAGTTCTGTAATTGATCAGCACCCAATATCCAGTAGTATACCGGTCCTTTGAGTAGCTGTCGCAAGGTGTCAATCGTATATGTTGCACCGCCGCGGTTAATTTCACTACGGTTGATGTGTAGTTTTGGGTTGTGTGCACAGGCAAGTTCTAGCATGTGTACACGTTGTTCAGGGGTTGCCGCCAGCGGCGCTCGCTGCCACGGATTGGCAGCAGGGATTAGCTGCAGCGAGTCCAGTTGTAGCTCTGTCAGAGCACGTTCTGCCAGAGCAATGTGGGCTCGGTGTACAGGATCAAAGCTGCCACCGAGTAATCCTATGTGTTGTTGCTCAGCCATTCGCGTGGTTTCAGAAAATCGGCCAATTTGGCTTCTGGAGAGTCAGCTTCAGGTGCCCATTGGTAACGCCATTTCACTATAGGAGGCATGGAGAGCAGAATGGATTCGGTACGACCACCGGATTGCAGTCCAAACAAGGTGCCTCGGTCAAATACCAAATTGAATTCCACATAACGACCACGTCGGTATGCTTGGAAGTCACGTTCGCGCTCACCGTAGCTGAGGTGACGGCGTTGTTCCACAATGGGGATGTACGCTTTAAGGAAATGATCGCCTACGGATTTGACCAGTTCAAAACTGCGATCAAAGCCTTCTTCGTTCAAGTCGTCAAAGAAAATACCGCCAATGCCACGGGTTTCGTCACGGTGCTTCAGGTAGAAATACTCATCACACCATTTTTTATAGGCGGGGTATTTCTGCTCACCAAATGGCGCTAAGGCATCGGCACACTTTTGGTGAAAATGCCGGGCATCTTCTTCAAAAGCGTAATAAGGAGTGAGGTCCAGACCACCACCAAACCAGAAAATGGTTGCTTCGCTTTCATGCCTAGATTCGGCAATAAACAAGCGCACATTCATGTGGGTGGTGGGGACGTAGGGGTTGTGAGGGTGCAGAACCAATGACACACCCATGGCTTCCCATGGGCGGCCTGCCAGCTCAGGGCGCTGTGCTGTGGCGGACGGAGGCAGTGTTTTACCTTTGACATGGCTAAACAACACTGCACCACGCTCGAACAGGTTGCCGGCTTCCAAGTAACGCGACAGACCGCCGCCTCCTTCTTCACGTTCCCACTGATCAGCTTGAAACTTGCAACCATCGGCAAGTTCTAGGTGTTTAACAATACGCTGTTGTAGGTCCAAGAAATATTCGCGGACGTCGGCGACGGAATGGTTCATGCAATATCCTCTTTTACGGCTTAGGACTCGTCGGTACTAGGGATGGCTCGCCAGCCAATATCGCTGCGGAATTGTTTGCCATCAAATTGGATTTGAGCGGCAGCAGCATAGGCTTTGTCTTGAGCGCGACGAATGGAGTCACCCAATGCGGTTACGCACAATACGCGGCCACCCGATGTCAGCAATTGGCCATCTACCAGCTCAGTGCCTGCGTGGAATACCATGCAGTTGTCGGTGTCTTCCGGCAATTGTTGGATGACATCACCTTTGCGTGGGTTTTCTGGGTAGTTGGCAGCAGCCATGACTACGCCCAGCGCAGTGCGACGGTCCCAATCAATATTGGCGGTATCTAGGTCACCTGCAATAGCTTGTTCCAGCACTTCGCTAAAGTCGTTCTTGATACGCATCATGATAGGTTGCGCTTCAGGATCGCCCAAACGGCAGTTGTATTCCAAGACTTTCAGCGTACGAGTGCTGTCTGGGCCATCGCCAATCATCAGACCTGCGTACAGGAAGCCTGTGTAAGGAATACCGTCTTTTGCCATACCTTGAATGGAAGGCAAAATGACTTCGCGCATGATGCGGTTGTGCAAGGTGGGTGAAACGATAGGGGCAGGGGAGTACGCACCCATACCGCCAGTGTTCGGGCCTTCGTCACCGTCTTTCAGACGTTTGTGGTCTTGGCTGGTGGCCAATGGCAGCACGTTTTTGCCATCACACATAATGATGAAGCTAGCCTCTTCACCGGTGAGGAACTCTTCTACCACCACGCGCGCACCGGCGTTACCAAACATGCCACCGCCCAACATATCGTCGATAGCTGTCAGAGCTTCGTCTTCGGTCATGGCGACGATAACGCCTTTACCTGCGGCCAAACCGTCGGCTTTCACAACAATAGGAGCGCCTTTTTCGCGTACGTACGCTTTAGCGGCTTCTAGGTCGGTAAAGGTTTGGTATTCAGCCGTGGGAATCTGGTGACGCACCATGAATGCTTTGGCGTAGTCTTTGGAGCTTTCTAGCTGAGCGGCCGCTTTGGTTGCACCAAAGATTTTTAGGCCTGCTGCACGGAAAGCATCTACTACACCAGCCGCCAGAGGGGCCTCAGGGCCAACAACGGCCAGTGCAATGTCTTCGTTTTGGGCAAACTCTACCAATTGGTCTACATCGGTAATAGGTACGTTTTGTAGACGTTCGGCAGTTGCCGTGCCGCCATTACCAGGAGCAACAAACACCGTGCTGACACGTTGTGATTGGGCGAGGCGCCAGGCCAGTGCATGTTCACGGCCCCCGCCGCCAATGACGAGTAACTTCATAGGATTTCAAAGAAAAAGGGGCTAGACGCCCCACAGGGTTAACAGGATTATTCGGTTTCATCCATGACGGCAGTGGTGTACACCTCTTGCACGTCGTCTAGACCCTCAAGGGCATCTAGCATTTTTTGCATTTTTTCAGCGTCATCGCCTTCTAGCTCAGTTTCGCTTAACGCTTTCATGATGACGTCACTGACTTCGGGTTTCAGGCCTGCATCGTTAAAGGCCTGGTTGACTGCTGCATAGTTGGATGGAGAACAAACGACTTCGATCAGACCTTCTTCGTCGGTCATGATGTCATCTGCCCCGGCCTCTAGGCCTACTTCCATGATTTTGTCTTCATCAGCGCCTGGGGCAAAGAGAAACTGCCCACAGTGTTGGAATTGGAACACAACTGAGCCATCAATACCCAGATTTCCGCCATGTTTACTAAAAGCGTGACGCACATCGGAGACGGTACGCTGACGGTTATCGGTCATGCAGTCCACAATGACGGCAGCACCACCAATGCCATAACCTTCAAACCGGATTTCTTCGAAGTTAGCGCCATCTGCGCCACCAGCACCACGTTGAATCGCACGGTTAACGTTGTCTTTAGGCATGTTCGCCGCAGCGGCTTTTTCAGAGGCTAAACGTAGACGGGGATTGGAGTCGGGGTCAGGCCCACCTTCGCGTGCAGCAACGGTGATTTCACGGATGATTTTAGTCCACAGCTTGCCGCGTCTGGCATCTTGACGCCCTTTACGGTGCTGAATATTCGCCCATTTACTATGTCCGGCCATAACTTCGTACCAATTTAAAAATTATAAAATTACGTTTCAGATCACTATTTTAACCTGTGCGTAAAACTTCGCCTGCACTACACTGGCAGCATCAGGTACCTGTAGTATATAGCAGGCTATTTTTTATCTGGGATAGAGTCATGGCAGAAACAATCAATCTTGCACGAGGAAAGGCGGCTGAGGTTGTGCTGTTGCCGCGTATGGCAAATCGGCACGGCTGTATTACAGGCGCGACGGGTACAGGGAAAACTATTAGTCTACAGTTGATGGCTGAGGCTTTTTCCCGTCAAGGCACAGCGGTTTTTGTGGCTGATGTCAAAGGCGACTTAAGCGGTATCGCCATGAAAGGGGAAACTAACCCCAAGCTGGAAGCCAGATTACAAGAGTTGGGGTTACCTACACCAGAATTCTCCGGTAACTCCGTAGTGTTTTGGGATGTGTTTGGGCAATCCGGTCACGCTATACGTGCGACGGTGTCCGACATGGGCCCTATGTTGTTGGCTCGTATCCTAGAGCTGAATGACACCCAAGAAGGTATTTTGAATATTGCCTTCCGACTGGCAGATGATGAAGGCCAACTGTTGTTGGACATGAAAGATCTGCGCGCCATGCTGAATCATGTGACCAAGCGAGCCACAGAGCTACGAGCCAAATATGGGAATGTGTCTGCTGCCTCGGTAGGGGCGATTCAGCGTGCGCTACTACGTTTGGAAAGTGAAGGTGCCGAGCAGTTCTTCGGTGAACCTGCATTGGATATTGCCGATTGGATTCGTACCGATGCGCAAGGCAAAGGGACGGTCAACGTGCTGATGGCGGATCGTTTAATACAGTCGCCTCGTCTGTACTCTGTCTTTTTATTGTGGATGTTGGCAGAGCTCTATGAACGTTTGCCTGAAGTGGGTGATTTGGATAAACCGAAGTTTGTGTTTTTCTTTGACGAAGCGCACTTGCTGTTCAATGAAGCCCCCAAAGCCTTGGTGGAAAAAATCGAACAAGTGGTGCGTTTAGTGCGCTCTAAAGGGGTGGGGATTTACTTTGTCACCCAAAACCCATTGGATATTCCTGAGGCTGTGTTGGGACAGTTGGGTCATAGAGTACAGCATGCCTTGCGCGCTTATACACCACGTGATCAGAAAGCCGTGAAAACTGCTGCACAAACGATGCGTCCTAATCAGGGGCTGGATATTGAGGCAGCCATTACCGAGTTGGGTGTGGGTGAGGCGTTAGTCTCGATGTTGGATGCTAAAGGGATTCCTACACCTACGGAGCGTGTATGGATGTATGCGCCTGGTAGCCGCATTGGCCCAGCCACGGAAGCAGAGAAAAAACAAATTTTGGCAGCGTCGTTGTTTGGTCTGAAATACGACACCAGCATTGACCGAGAATCGGCCTATGAGGTGCTGATGAAGCAAGAGCAAGAAGCCGCTCAGCAAACTCAAGCCTCCGCTGAAAAGAATTCAGGGGTGGTGGGCATGCTGAATGACTTCCTGTTTGGCTCTACCGGGCCTAGAGGGGGGCGTAAAGATGGTTTGGTACAAGCCACCATCAAAACCGAAGCCAGACGAGGTGCCACAAAGTTTTTACGTGGCGTGTTGGGTTCGTTGTTACGCAGTAAATAACGCTTAGCTTTGGTCAGGCTGTTTACGCATGCCTGACCAAACTATAGCCCCCACAATGATCGTCCCACCCAGTATGGCTTGAATGCTAGGGTATTGTGCAAAGAGTAGTGCCGCAAAGGCGATGGCGTAAATGGGCTCTAGCGCAATGATAATGCCAGCGCTACGAGCATTCATACGTGTCAGGCTAGAGACCAGCAAGTAGTGTGACAGTGCCGTGCAGAATATGCCTAGCATGGCCATCCAGAACCAGTCCGCTGTGCTAGGTTGCCCCAAATAGGGTAGGGCAAAGGGCAAGCACAAGAGCGTGACAAAGAGGTTTTCCCAATAGGCCACTTGTAGGGCTGGCATGTGCGAAGCCGTGCGTCTATTGATGATCGTAAAGAGCGCAAAGGTAAAGCCCGATAACACAGCCCAAAGCAAACCTATGGTGGCTTCAGCGGCGAGATCGAATTCTGGGGTCACCAGAATCAACCCAAATGTGACCAGCCCCAGAATTAACCATTCATCCGTACGAACGCGCTCGCGTAGTACTAGCCATTCACTTAACGTGATAAAAGCAGGGAAGCTGGCAAACCCCAGTGTGGCGATGGCAATACCGCCAGTTTTGACCGCAATAAAGAAGCTGACCCAGTGTATGGCCAGCATAATAGAGGCCAGCAGTAGCATGCCAGCATCTTTTTTGTTCAAGCCTTCAGTGAGTCGTCTACCTTGAGAGCGAATGATCAAAAACAGCACCATGGCCGCAAAGAATGCGCGGAAGGTGGTGATCATGATGGGATCGCTCTTGATCAACTCCCCCAGAATACCAGTGAGACCAAAAAGTACAGCGGCCAGATGGCTCTGGAGTAAGGCGCGTTGATGGGTCATTGTCGAATATAGGTGAACAGGGTAGATTTAAGGGTTGAACAGTTAATGATGCTTAAATCATAACGTAGAGACAGAAGGAGTTCGTCATGGCAACAGAAGTCAACGCAATACGTATAGAGAAAAATGGTGGTCCAGAAGTGTTGAAGTGGGTGTCCGTACCACTGTCCGCTCCAGCCGATAACGAGGTATGTGTTCGCCACAAAGCCATAGGTCTCAACTTTATTGATATTTATTTCCGTGATGGTTTGTATCCTAGCCCATTGCCACATGGCTTGGGTTTTGAGGCCGCCGGTATTGTTGAGGCTGTTGGTAAAGACGTACATCACGTCAAAGTGGGCGATAGAGTGGCGTACGGCCAAGGCCCGCTGGGTGCATATGCCGAAGCGCGTAATATCCCCGCTAATCGCGTTGTGCGCTTGCCAGAGGGTATTAGCTTTGAGGAAGGTGCTGCCATCATGCTGAAAGGGCTAACCGTTCAGTATTTGTTGCGCCAAGTGTATGACCTGAAAAAAGGCGACACTATTTTGTTTCATGCCGCCGCCGGTGGCGTAGGCTCTTTGGCATGCCAATGGGCGAATGCCATGGGTGTACGTGTGATTGGTACAGCATCTAGCGCTGAAAAAATGCAGATGGCTAAAGACAATGGCGCGTGGGCAACCATCAACTACAGTACCGAAGATGTAGTGCAGCGAGTACGCGAACTTACCGACGGTGCAATGGTTCCTGTGGTGTACGACGGTGTGGGTAAAGCAACGTGGGAAACTTCATTGAAGTGCTTGCGTCCTCGCGGCTTGATGGTGAGCTTTGGTAATGCCTCGGGTGCGGTGACAGGGGTGAACCTGGGCGTGCTGGCACAGCATGGCTCGTTGTATGTGACACGTCCTATCTTAGCGAGTTTTGTGCCTACGCTAGAAACGATGCAAGCGGCAGCGGATGATTTGTTTGCGCAGATTTTGGCCGGCAATATCAAGGTAGATATTGGTCAGCGTTTCCCTCTGCGCGACGTGGCTAAAGCACATGAGGCATTAGCATCACGTAAAACAGTGGGCTCTACTATTTTGACGCTGGATTAAATCAGCAACATACAAAAAAGCCGGATCTCTTATAGAGCATCCGGCTTTTTTTATAAGGCGTCACGTTGCATCGTTATGAGTGCAGCATGGTGGGCGTACGGCCCACAGCACATGATTAGTTGGCTTCTTGATGGTATTTTTGCAAGCGCTCAACTTCTTTCTTGGAACCCAAAATCACACCAGTGCGTTGGTGTAGGTGTTCGGGTTGCAGATCCAGAATGCGACGGCTGCCATCTACCGATGCGCCACCGGCTTGCTCTACCAAGAAGCTCATTGGGTTGGCTTCGTACATCAAACGCAGCTTGCCATGACGCACAGACTCGCGGTGGTCACGTGGGTACATGAAAATACCGCCACGGTTCAGAATGCGATGCACATCAGCCACCATAGAGGCGATCCAGCGGGTATTGTAGTTTTTACCCAGCGGGCCTTCTTTACCAGCCAAGCACTCGTCGATGTAGCGTTTTACGGGGGCTTCCCAGTGGCGCATATTCGACATATTGATGGCGAACTCTTGAGTTTCTTCTGGGATACGAATGTTTTCTTGAGTCAACAACCAAGAGCCTGTTTCACGGTCTAGCGTAAAGCCTACTACGCCTTGACCAATAGACAAGATCAGCATGGTTTGTGGGCCGTAGACGGCGTAACCAGCAGCCACTTGCTGTGTACCAGCTTGCAAGAAGTCTTGCTCGGTGGCCACACGGCCTTTAGCGGCTTCAGGCTGACGCAGAATCGAGAAAATAGTACCGATGGATACGTTGACGTCGATGTTAGAAGAACCATCCAGAGGATCAAACAACAGCAGGTAGTCGCCTGTGGGGTAGTGTGCCGGAATAGGGTGGGGCAACTCCATTTCTTCTGATGCCATCCCTGCCAAGCAGCCAATCCACTCGTTGGCGTCCAACAGCATTTGGTTGGAAATTACATCCAGTTTTTTCTGGATTTCACCTTGTACGTTTTCGGTATCTTGGCTACCCAGCACATTGCCCAAAGCGCCTTTGTTTACCGCTTGAGCGATAGCTTTGCAGGTGCGTGCAATGGTTTCAATTAGCAGACGCAGTTCAGTAGGAACGCTTTGGGTCTGACGTTCTTGTTCAATCAAATATTGAGTCAGGTTTTTTTTCAACGTAATGCTCCGGGGGATCAGATATTGAGTGCTTTGCCAACGATCTCAGTCACGTTGGCAGATTGTGCCTGCTCTTGCAGTCGCAAAAAGGCGCTGTGCAAAGCATGGCGTTGGGGCTCAGCGTAGTGCGCCCAGTTGTCAAAAGCACGTGCAAGGCGCGCGGCAATTTCAGGATTCAGCGCATCCAAAGCAATGACTTGCTCGGCCCAGAACTCGTAACCTTCTACTTGATGTATAGCAGTGCTGTTATTCATGCAGAATTGGAAAATCAGGGAACGGGCACGGTTAGGATTGCGCAGTGTGAAGGCCGGGTGCTGCATCAATGCACGCAGGGCGGCAACATCCGTTTGGGGTGAGCAGGCTTGTACGCTAAACCAGCGATCTACCACCAAGGGATTGTGCTGCCATTTGGTGTAAAAGCTATCTAGATAGGGTTTACTGTCCGAAGGTTTCGCATAATAGACTATAGCTTGCAATGCTGCTAGAGAGTCTGTCATGTTGTTGGCATTTTCGTATTGCTTTTGTGCGGCAGCCAAGGCTTGTGCATCCGTCGTAGCGCACAGGTAATGCAACGCCAGATTTTTTAATGCTCTGTGGCCGGCTGACAAGGCATCAGGCGAATAGGGTTGCTGTGGCAGTTGGTGCTGTGCAAAGCGTTGTTGCCACAAGGCGGCCAAACGCTCACCCAAATGTACCTGCAGACGATGGCGAGCGTGTGCCAAGTCCAAGGGGCGCATCGGGTTTTGCAAGGTTTGCAGTTCGCGTACCGATGGCAGCGACAAAACACGTGCTAAGTATGCAGGCGATAGGCTGTGATCGTGCAACAGCTCTTCCCATACTTGCACAACCGCTTGTACGCTTGCGTGCGTCAGAGGTGCTGAGGTGTCAGTAGATAGCTCTAGCAGTGCCATACGGGCCAGTTGTTGTGCCGCTTCCCAGCGACCAAAACTATTGCTATCAAAGCGTGCCAGTAACTGTAGGGTGTCTAGGCTTTGTTTGTGTTGCAGTTGTACGGGGGCGGAGAAGTCACGCAGTATAGACAGCACGGGTTGGCTTTCTACGTGATCAAAGGTCCAGCTTTGTTCTTCTGTATCCAGTTCTAGCAAGAACTCGGTATGACGCTCGCCATTTAGCTCTACGCTTAAGCTGTTGCCTTGCAGATCTAACAAGCCCATTTTGATAGGAATCAGCAACGGCAGTTTGGGCGTTTTGGCAGCCTCTAGACGCTCTATGCCTACAGCAGGGTTATGTTGACGCAGTTGCAGTCTGTATTGGCGTGTGGTGGCGTCGTAGTGCTCTTGTACCGACACTGTTGGTGTGCCAGCTTGTTGATACCAACGACGGAACACGTCTAAGTTTTTGCCGGGATGGGTGCGGCTATACACCGAGTCCATCGCTGCGATGAAGTCATCGCAGGTAACGGCTTGCCCATCATGGCGATGGAAATACTCTTTAATACCCGCTTGGAAATCCTCTTCGCCTAACAGCGTGTGCTGCATGCGAATAACTTCTGCGCCTTTCTCATAAATGGTGGCAGTATAGAAGTTGCTGATTTCTTCGTAGCTCTCTGGGCGAATAGGGTGGGCCATAGGGCCACGGTCTTCGCTGAATTGGGCAACGCGCAATGTACACACATCATCAATGCGTTTGACGGCTTTGGCGCTAGCTGCCTCTGCGCTGTCTAAGCCGGCAGCCAACATATCAGCCGAGAACTCTTGCTCACGGAAAACAGTCAGACCTTCTTTCAGCGATAGTTGGAACCAGTCGCGGCAGGTAACACGGTTGCCTGTCCAGTTATGGAAGTATTCGTGACCAATGACAGCTTCTATATCTCTGTAGCTGGCATCTGTGGTGGTTTGCGGGTCGGCTAATACATAGGCAGAGTTAAAAACATTCAGGCCTTTATTTTCCATCGCGCCCATATTGAAATCGCGGGCGGCCACGACCATGTAGCGGTCCAGATCCAGCTCTAAGCCAAAACGTTGTTCATCCCAGCGTAATGAGCGCTCTAGGCTTTCTAGTGCCCATGCTGTTTTATCGCCATCACCGGGGTCGCTATAAACTTGCAGCAGCACATCACGGCCAGACATTGTGTTGACGCGTTTCTCGCGGCAATCAAAGTTACCAGCAACTACTGCAAATAAATAAGAGGGTTTTGGAAAGGGATCTTCCCACACTACTTGTTGGCGACCGTCTGGCAATGGCTGAGAATCAATCAGATTGCCGTTAGAGAGCATCATGGGGTAACGGGTGGCATCGCCAATCAGCGTTACGTGATAACGTGACATCACATCAGGGCGGTCAGCAAACCAAGCAATACGTCTAAAGCCTTCAGGTTCACATTGTGTGAATAGCTGTTGGTTAGAAACGTATAGCCCCATCAAGGCACTGTTTTGTGATGGGGAACATTGGCTGATAATTTCGATCTCACTCTGTAGGGAATCCAGAGGGATACGCAGCATTTGGGCATCAAGCGAATAACGCGATGCATCCCAAAGCTGGCCATTTACCTTTAGGCTGACCAGAGTCAATTCCTCGCCGTGCAGCTCTAAGACCTGAGGGCCTGCTTGCAGCATGGATGCGGTGAATTGAGTGGTGACGGTGGTGAGGTCGTTATCCAGTTCCAGCGTCAGGCTGATATCTGGGATTTGGAACGCAAAAGCCTTCCAATCGTGGCGATTAATAGTAGGGCTGATTTCAGTACGCATGACGGATGAAGTGAAACAGGTTTGAGTCAGCCTTAATTGTAGTGCGAATAGCTAAGTTCTTCAGTATTGCTAACTGTAACCGCATTCAGCTGTATTTTGACGGTATGATGTGCGTGATGAGCATTTGCTTATTTTGTGCTGGTTTTTTAGGAACCATTTACATTAAAAGAGGCTGAAAATGGGCAAACGGATTTTTAGTGGAATGCGCGCCCTGATCTGGGTATTTGCCGGTCTGTTATTGACTGGGTGTGCCAATACGTGGTCAGCAAAAGTGTCTACGTTTGAGTTTTGGCCAGAAAATACGATGGGACAAACGTATCGTATAGAACCAGGCCCAGCGCAGGCAGGGAAAATAGAATTTGAGTCTATTGCTGATACTGTACGCGCCGCAATGGGGCCTACAGGTTTAGTAGAGGGTGCTGAAAATGCCCGCTTTATTGTGCATTTAGACTACAGCGATCAAAACAAAAAAGGCTGGGCACAACGTTTTGCCGATCCTTATGTTGATGGCTGGGGGCCTTTCTGGCCAGGTTGGGGGGGGTATATGGGCTACTATGGCGGGTGGGGCGGCGGTATTTATTACAGTCCACGTGTCGTGAATGTGCCTGTTGAATATAAAGAGTACAGCTTGAGCGTGTTGATTCTGGATACGACACAGGACAACAAAGAGGTGTATCGTGCTACGGCTGTTACCGATGATGATGGTCGCGGTCTATTGGCAGAAATGGCTAGCCTAGCGCAATCGATTTTTGAAGATTTTCCTGGTAGTAATGGGCAGGTGCGAGAGGTAAAAATAAAGCGCAAGTAAATGAATACTTGCGCTTTGGAAAAGCCAGACAGTTAACGTTGATTTAATCTTTAATCAAAAAACTGTCTCGGCTTTTACCAGCTGCTTCAGCGTCAGTAATCCAACGAGGTGGACGGCCACGGCCTGTCCATGTTTCACCCGTTGCTGGATTATGAAATTTTGGTGGCAGTGCGCTTTTAGCAGCGCCTTCACCGGCTGTAGCGCTGCGTGTACCGCGACGGCTATAGGCTTCGGTGATTTCTTCCAACGTAATATCGTAATCCACCATTGAACGGATGATGGAGTTGATTACAGGGCGACGCTGACGTGTTTGCAGTGTACGCATTTGACGCTGTAGCTTGAGAATTTCTTTCTCGATTTTTTGCTTTTCAGCAGTGTAGGACTCTTGTGGCATTATAGTTCCTTTGTTAGTTAGGGATTTGAATCTAGCGCAATCTTAAAAATGAAGCTTTTTTAATTCTGAGATTTTTGCACTAGTATGAAATTATAGTTTTTTTTTGAGCCCTGTAAATACTTAATTTGTTTTCGTTTAGGAAACCCGTAGTCATGCTTTCTTCATTTCAAGTTGCTGCTTTGCAAATGGTTTCATCATCTTTACTAGATGATAATTTGTACCAAGCCGAAAAGTTGATTCGCGAGGCAGCGGAGTCTGGTTGCCAATTGGTCTCACTGCCAGAGTACTTCTGTTTCATGGGACATAAGGACCGTGACAAACTGGCGCTAAAAGAGTCAGATGGTAGTGGGCAAATTCAGAATTTTCTATATAAATTATCCAAAAAATATGCTATCTGGATAATAGGTGGAACATTACCTATAGAAACGAATGATCCAAATCGTATTTACAATTCATTATTGGTTTATGGTCCGGACGGTCAACGAATTACGCGCTACGACAAAATACACTTATTTAGTTTTAGCAAAGGTAGTGAATCCTATAACGAAGCGATTTCTATTCAAGCCGGAAAACCAGAGCCGCATGTGTTCGAGACGCCGTTTGGTCGAGTGGGGGTAGCAGTGTGCTACGACCTGCGTTTTCCTGAGTTGTTCAGGGCGATGGGCGACATACAATTATTAGTGATACCCTCTGCTTTTACCTATACTACTGGGCAGGCGCATTGGGAGATTTTGCTGCGTGCGCGTGCTATAGAAAATCAATGTTATGTGTTGGCACCGGCTCAGGGCGGCAAACATGAAAATGGCCGCCGCACATGGGGGCATTCCATGTTGATTACCCCGTGGGGTGAGGTGCAAAATGTATTGGGTGAGGGGCCGGGATGTGTTTCTGGTGTACTTGACCTGAATTATTTACGACAAATACGGGAAAACCTGCCAGCGTTGGCACACCGTGTTATGTAATCAAGTTGTTTAAAGGATGTGCAGCATATATGAAACCGAGTAATCCAACCACTGAAGCGTTAGGAATTGCCCGATCTGTTTTGTTGGAACCCTGGGGGTTAAACGAAGCAAATTTGGATCAAGCGTTGTCCGAAATCTTTGAGCATAAAGTGGACTATGCTGATCTGTATTTTCAATATACGCGCAGCGAAGGTTGGAGTCTGGAAGAAGGTATTGTTAAAGCCGGTAGTTTCTCTATTGAGCAAGGTGTGGGTGTTCGTGCGCTGTCTGGTGAGAAAACGGCGTTTGCGTATTCCGATACCTTAAGCCCAGATGCCTTGCTGTCTTCTGCTCGTGTAGTGCGCAGCATTGGTCGTCAAGGGCAAAACAAACGCGTAAAAGGGTATGTAGCACCTGCTCAGGCGCAAGCTTTGTTATACCCTGCGCAAGACCCTTTGCTCACCATGAGTGCGGCTGAAAAAGTAGCCTTGCTAGAGCGCGTAGAAAACCGTGCACGAGCGGCAGATTCTGCTGTGATCCAAGTGATGGCGAGTTTGGGCGCTGAATACGATGTAGTGCTGATTGCTGGCAGCGATGGCCGTTTGGTGGCCGATGTGCGTCCTTTGGTACGTTTGTCGCTGAATGTGGTGGTTGAGCGCGACGGTAGACGAGAGATGGGTTCCTCTGGCGGCGGTGGCCGGTTTGGGTTGGCCTATTTCTCAGATGAGATTATTGATCAATACGTAGAGCAAGCGGTGGGTTCGGCGATGCGCTCGCTGGATGCTATTGCTGCGCCTGCTGGGCAGATGACGGTAGTGTTGGGGTCGGGTTGGCCGGGTATTTTGCTGCATGAGGCCGTGGGTCACGGTCTAGAGGGCGACTTTAACCATAAAGGCTCCAGTATGTTCTCGGGACGCATTGGTGAAAAAGTAGCGGCATCCGGCGTTACGGTGATTGACGACGGTACCTTGGCTGATCGGCGTGGTTCCTTGAATGTGGACGACGAAGGTAACCCTACACAACGCACCGTGCTTATCGAAGACGGTATCTTAAAGGGTTACATGCAAGATAGTCGCAATGCGCGCTTTATGAATGCACCACTAACCGGTAATGGTAGACGAGAGTCGTACGCGCATGTGCCTATGCCGCGCATGACCAATACCTACATGCTCAGTGGTCAGCATGAGCACGATGAAATTATTGCCTCGGTGAAAAACGGTATTTATGCGTCTAACTTTGGTGGTGGCCAAGTGGATATCACCAGTGGTCGATTTGTGTTCTCTACCTCTGAGGCATGGTTGATTGAAAACGGTAAGTTGGTGTGCCCGGTTAAAGGTGCAACGCTAATTGGTAACGGTTTTGATGCCATGAATAAAGTCAGCATGATTGGTAATAACATGGCGCTGGATTCGGGCGTGGGTACATGCGGTAAAGAAGGGCAGAGCGTGCCAGTGGGCGTAGGCATGCCAACACTGCGTATTGATGGCCTAACCGTTGGCGGTACCGGCGGCTAGGAATAGCGCTTGGTCTGTGTAGTACAGAATGCCGAGCATCTACATGTTCGGCATTTTTTTGGACCGTTTAGGCGGTAAGCATTTGACTAAAATTATTAGAAGTCATATTATTTCAGTTCAAACTATTTTTTGTTTTGGGTTATGTGTTGTCAATGAAGACTGAAGATGGATACGATTTGCGCATTCTACGTGCACTGCGCATGATTACTCGTTCTATTGCACTGCACTCACGTCAATTATCGGCGTACAACAAAATCACTGCTCCGCAGCTGATCTGTTTACGAGCGGTCATTGATAAGGCGCCACTGACGGCAACGGCTATTAGTCGTGAAATGCATGTCAGCCCTAGTACGGTTGTGGGTATTTTGGATAGATTGGAAGACAAAAATCTAATCCGCCGTGAACGAGGTAAAGAAGACCGTCGTATCGTGTATGTCACCCCAACTGAAGAAGGTATTCAGTTAGCGAAAGACACACCTTCCCCATTGCAGAAGAAATTAGCGGATGCGCTCAATGATTTGCCTGAGCAAGAAAGGGCGACTATTACATTGTCATTAGAGCGCATTGTTCACTTAATTGATTCGGATCCTGAAGTGGCCTCTGAGCCATTGGATTCCATCACACCAATTCTGGAGGTCCCGGTCGGGGGTGTTCCTCCCGAATCCGGGTTGGTCGTGTGAGTGATACCACTACTACATTCGTAACATCAGCCAAGCCGGCACAGCCGGCGAAATTGGCGGAGACAGACGCAGATGTTGTTCTGCGTGCCCCGTCAGAGAAAGACGGGGCACGCATTCATCAACTCATTCAGGCGTGTCCACCTTTGGACGTAAATTCACTGTACGCCTACCTTCTTCTCACCACGCATTTTTCGCAAACCAGTCTCGTAGCAGAACAGCAGGGCCGCATCGTCGGATTTGTGTCTGCCTACATTCCTCCCTCTAAATCTGATGTGCTGTTTGTATGGCAAGTTGCCGTGCATGAGCAGTGCCGTGGACAAGCGTTGGGTATACGTATGCTCAAACGATTACTGCGGCGGGCTTCTCTTGCGCGCATTCAGTACGTGGAAACGACGGTTAGTCCTGACAATCCAGCTTCTCGTGCCATGTTTGCACGGGTGGCAGAGCATTACTCCACTGACCTCAATGAAGAGGCTTGGTTTGGTGCTGAGCATTTTGGACCACAGCAACATGCAGAAGAACCGCTGCTGCGCATTGGCCCCTTGCCAACGCGTGCGGCAATCTAAGGCACCCCACTAGAGGGTGACGTTTTATCACGGTGTGTGTAAGACCTACCTGAGAATCAGGTGGGAGGGAAACATGCACCCTAAAAAAGGAGAACGAACTTGTGACCGATCTTAAAATTTTTGAAACGATGGAGTCCGAGGTACGTGGTTATGTACGGTCTTTTCCTGTGGTGTTTAGCAAAGCAAAAGGTTCCATACTCTTTGATGAACAAGGCAAACAGTATGTGGACTTTTTTAGCGGCGCAGGCACGCTGAATTACGGCCATAACAACCCTTTTCTTAAGCAGAAAATTATTGATTACATAGCTGCTGACGGTGTTTTGCACGGTTTGGATATGGCGACCAGCGCCAAGCGTGCATTCATGCAAGCAGTAGAGCGTCATTTATTACAGCCCCGTGGATGGGAGTATGTACTGCAATTTACCGGACCTACTGGAACCAACGTGGTGGAGGCCGCGTTAAAACTGGCACGACAGGTCAAAGGCAGAAGCAATGTGGTGTCATTTACGCACGGCTTTCATGGGGTGAGCAGTGGTTCGTTGGCGGTGACAGCCAATAGAAAATTCCGTGAAGCGGCTGGCGTGGCACTGGGTAACGTGACCTTTTTACCTTACGACGGTTACTTGGGCCCAGATGTGAATACGCTCGCCTACTTTGAGCGCATGCTCACCGATCCTAGCAGTGGTTTAGATAAACCTGCGGCGGTGATTGTGGAAACCGTACAAGGTGAAGGCGGCGTGAATGTAGCGACTAAAGCGTGGCTGCAAGAGCTGGCAGGTTTGTGCAAGCAACACGATATGTTGTTGATTATTGATGACATACAAGTGGGTTGCGGCCGTACTGGTAATTTCTTTAGCTTTGATGGTATGGGCATAGAGCCAGACATGATTACGTTGTCCAAATCGTTGTCGGGCTTTGGTTTACCTATGTCGTTGCTACTGTTGAAGCCAGAGTTGGATGTGTGGAAGCCGGGTGCGCACAGCGGCACTTTTAGAGGCAACAACCTCGCATTTGTAGGGGCTACCCATGCGTTAGAGCATTACTGGTCTGACGGGCAGTTTGTACAACAAACGCAGCAAAAGGCCGAACGTGTGGCTGATTTCTTGGAAAACATCGTACAGAGTCACCCCGAAGCGGGGTTGAGTGTACGAGGGCGTGGCCTGATACAAGGCTTAGTGTGCCCACCGAATGGTTTGGCTGAACGCATTACGCAAGGATGTTTTGAGCGCGGTTTGGTGATTGAAACAGCCGGTGCACAAGACGAGGTAGTCAAAGTGTTACCCGCGCTCACGATTGAGCATGAGGTATTGCAGCAAGGCTTAGCCATTCTTGAAAACAGCGTGACTGCAGCGCTGTCCTAACCCACTAACCTAAGGAGACAGAACATGATTGTGAGAAATGTAGAGGATGTAAAAGGCACTGTGGATGAGGTACGTACCGACAATTGGCTCAGCAGACGCGTTTTGCTGAGCAAGGACGGTATGGGATTCTCATTTCATGAAACGGTGATTTTTCCAGGTACCGAAACACACATTCATTATCAAAATCACTTGGAAGCCGTGTGGTGCATAGAAGGTGATGGGGAAATAGAAACCATCAAAGATGGCAAGAAGTACGCATTGCACGATGGTGTGGTGTATGCCTTGAATGAGCATGACGAGCATTGGCTGCGTGGAGGTAAAGAGCCATTGCGGGTGATTTGTGTGTTTAACCCGCCCCTTACAGGTCAGGAAGTACACGACGAAAAAGGGGTGTACCCTTTGCAGTCTTCCTAAGAGGTAAAGGAGGTAATGACATGAATGTGTCTGTAGCAGATCCTTATGTATCTCGTACAGACCGTGGCGGCGCACTGATTGTGCGCCAAGAACCGGTGGTGTACGAACAAGGTGAGTATGCACAAGGGCTGACGGCCCAACAATTGCAGCGCTACGAAGAACAGGGTTTTCTGGTTCTGGATGGCTTGTTTGATACTGACGAGGTGCAGCAGCTCTGGCAAACCTTGCAACAGTTAGAGAGCGATCCTCAACTACGCAAACGACCGGAGTGTGTGCGAGAGCCAAATAGCCAGATACTGCGTTCTGTGTTTGGAGTGCATTACTTGGCTGAAGCGGTAGGGCAAATGGTGCGAGATCCTAGAGTGCTGGATGTGGCCAAGCAGATTCTGGGCTCAGAAGTCTATGTGCATCAATCGCGTATCAACTTAAAACCGGCCCTCAATGGCAAAGAGTTTTACTGGCACTCAGACTTTGAAACCTGGCATGTGGAAGACGGTATGCCTGCGATGCGAGCAGTGAGTTGCTCACTCTTGCTCACCGACAATACCGCGTGTAATGGTCCATTGATGTTGATCCCGCAATCGCATAGACAGTTTGTGAGTTGTCAGGGGGAAACGCCAGAGGAAAACTACAAAACCTCTTTGCGGCAACAAGAGGTAGGTGTGCCAGATGAGCTGAGTTTACGCTTGCTTTCGGATCAAGGTGGGTTGAAGGCGGTAGAGGCCAAAGCCGGTTCGGTGGTGTTTTTTGACTGCAATACGTTGCATGCCTCGGCGGGGAATTTATCGCCGTGGCCGCGAGCCAATGTCTTTGTGGTGTACAACAGCGTAGAAAATCAGCTACGCCAACCTAAGTATGGCTTGGCACCGCGCCCTGAATATGTGGCAGCTAGAGAGCATGTGCAGCCACTGATGTAGTCATCAGTACGGCGGCGCAGAAAACATTACAGGCCCGGTTTTCGGGCCTGTAATGTGTGTGGGGTAGGAAGGGGTTAAGCGTGTTGTAAAAAGCTGCTTAAGAACTCTTGTGTTCTGGCTTGTTGTGGCGCGCCAAATATTTGCTCAGGTGGGCCTTCTTCTACCATTTTTCCTTGATCGAAAAAGCACACACGATCCGAGACCTCTTTGGCAAATTGCATTTCGTGCGTCACCAGTAAAATAGTCAGGTCATGCTTGGTACTCAAACGTTGAATGACGTTAAGTACTTCGCCTACTAACTCAGGGTCCAGTGCTGACGTAGGCTCATCAAACAGCATGATATTAGGGCGCATCGCCAACGCCCTAGCAATGGCAACACGTTGTTGCTGACCGCCAGACAGTTGGCACGGAAATTTGTGGGCATGGTCAGACAACCCCACCAGCTCTAAATACTCTTCAGCCCGTTTATCCGCTTTCTCTTTGCTCAGGCCCAGCACGTGCCTAGGTGCTTCCGTGATATTGCGTTTGACCGTCATGTGGGGAAACAGATTGAACTGCTGAAACACCATGCCCATTTCCTTACGCATGTCGCGCAGGTGGTTGGCACTAGCAGGACGCAATTGGTCGTTTTCCACTTGGTGCCACAAGGGTTTCCCGGCTACCCAGATCACACCTTCTTGGATGTTTTCTAGGGTCATCAGAATGCGCAAGACGGTGGATTTACCTGAGCCAGAGGGACCAATGATGGTGACCTTCTCGCCGCGCTTTACCGTAAAGTCTAATTGGTCCAATACGGTGTGGTCGCCAAAGCGTTTGCTGACACCGTCGAATCGTATGATGTCATCAGGGTCGGGGGTAGCAATAGTCATTTCAGTGGAATTCCTTCTTTTGGTAAACGTTGATCCAGTAGCCGTATCAACCACGAGGCCACCAACGTCATCAACAGGTATAGGCCTCCCACCATAGAGAGGGGGATCAGGTAGTTAAACGTGCGATCGCCGATGATTTTTGCTACGTTCAACATTTCTAGTACCGATACTACTGACAGCACGGGTACATCTTTCATAATAGAGACTAGATAATTCCCTAAGGCTGGAATAACCCGTGGGATAGCCTGCGGTAGTACCACAATCGTGAATGTGCGTAGCGGTGCTATATCCAACGCTCGAGCGGCTTCTAGCTGCCCTTTGGCCAGCGATTGAATGCCTGCTCTGTAGACTTCGGCGGTGTAGGCGCTGTACTGCAACCCCAACGCTAAGGCACCGGTTAGAAAAGCTGGTAGCACGAGGCCATAATCGGGCAGTACGTAGTACAGAAAGAATAGTTGCACCAATAACGGGGTGTCGCGTATGAATTCTGTCAGGAAGGTGGCAGGCCAAGATATCCATTTAAAGGGGGCGCTTTTCAGTCCAGCCAGCACCAACCCTAACAGTGCAGCGACAACAAAGCCTAATAGTGTGGCTTGTAGTGTGACCACCATCCCTTGTAGCAGGATGGGCAAAATGGATTCGGCAAAAGCCCAGTTGGAACTGGTGTTCCAGGTATAACCAAATAACATTAGAGTTCCCCCTGACGCCAGCGCGAAACGTAGCGTTCTACGAGCTTGATGCCTGCGGTTAAGACCAAGGCCATACCGAAATACATAAATAGCAATAGGCTGTAGATGGTGGTGCTGTCTTGAGTGAAGTTGCGTATTTGTTCGGCCCTGAACACCAGATCGCCCAAACTAATCAGGGATACTAAGGCGGTGTCTTTAAGGTTTTGAACCGCCAAGTTACCAAAGCTGGGCATCATTTCTGGGATGGCTTGGGGGACGCTAATACGCCATAAGGTTTGGCGTGGGGTGAAGTCTAGGGCGAGGGCGGCTTCTAATTGCGTTGGGGGCACTGCCTGTATGGCACCGCGCACAACTTCTGCGCCGTAAGCGCCTATGTTTAATGAAAGGGCTAAGGTACCGGCCACCACGGCAGGCAATCGTAGATCCATGCCTAGGTAATCGCCTAGTACGGGTAGAGCGAAATAGAGCCAGAATAACTGCACCAGTAGCGAGGTGCCTCGGAATATTTCTATAAAGGCGATGGAAAAGCCTTTCACTACCCAGTTTGAGGAGAGTTTGCCTAGCCCAAAAGCAAAGGCAAAGATCAGCCCCAATACACTGGAGTACAGCGTGAGCTGTACCGTAACCCAAGCCCCTTCAAGTAACGGGGGCAAATAGCTAAACCAATCCATCTTAGCCAGCGCACAACTGTTCAGTTGTACGCTCGTTAGATTGGCTCATGTCGGTGTCGCTAAATCCGTAACGCGAGAGTATGTCTTGCCATTCTGGTGTGCTTTTAAATGAACGTAGTTCGTCATTCACTGCATCACGTAGGCTTTCTGAGTCTTGGGCAAAGGCAAAACCACCCCAACTACGCACTGGTTCGCCATTGACGATGGGGTCTTTAAAATCAGCGGCTGGTTCGACTTTATCGCTTTTAGAAGCGAGTTCGCTCACGGTTAAACTGGTGGCGGCATACGCATCGGCGCGCCCTGTGGAAACGGCAGAAATAGCATCCGCATTATTGGCCAGAGTCACCAAACGGCTTTCATCCACGCCCAAGGCTTGCATCATTTCTAATTGGTCTGCACCAGCCATGATGGCAATAGTGTGATCTCCCTTGGCAAACTCTTCGTAGGTGTGCACGTCTTTGGGGTTGCCTTTAGCAACCAGCAAGCCTTCGCCATACGAGCTGTTAGGGTTGGAGTACAGCACTTGTTTACAGCGCTCAGGCAAGATAGCCATTTCGGCGGCTACCATATCGAAGCGATTTGCTTGCAGTCCAGGGATAAGTGAGCCGAAGTTAGTGGTCACCCATTCAATACGTTCTACCCCCAGGTTTTTCATGATGGCAGCGGCTACCTCTGGGCCTGGACCCTTGGCTTCACCATTCATGTCCATATAGCCGTAGGGGATTTCATTGGCAACAGCAATGCGCACGGTGCCACGTTTTTGTAGATCTTCTACGCTAACGGCGTGAGCGGGTAAGAGGGCGGTAAAGCTCAATGCCAACGATGTGGCGATGGCTGAGCGTAAGAGGGGACGTTTCATTGCAAACTCCTTTTGGGTGCCGCAGAAAAATAATGCGACATGCAAATAATTTCCATTGAAATCGTACACTGAAAAATGATTTCAGTTCAAATTGTATGTATAGATAATAATTGAGGTTGACATAGTGTGAGTAAATGGGTCACGCGTAAGCGTGTCCGTAGAATGTGCGCGGGTGTTGCGCTTTGTTCAATTTATCGTTGTAGTGCATTTTTCTTTGTGCTAGCATGATTGAATGCTTTTACAGAAATCTTATTTTTTCGCTTACTTTTTTGCTTTTCCGAGGCCGCTGGCGCTAGGAAGGATGTCTGCTACACACGCAAACTAGTAAACGAAATCCTTAAAAAAGCCGCCAGCAAAAAAGGCGGCTTTTTTTGTGCCGCACTTATTTGCTACCGGCACAGTTCAATGGAGTGAAATCGTGTCGCACAATACAGATGATCTGCGTATTAAAGAAATTAAAGAGCTTTGCCCGCCTGCCCATGTCATGCGCGAGTTCCCTTGTTCCACCGAAGTAGCCTCTACCGTGCACCAAACACGCCGTGAGGTTCACGACATCTTGCATGACAAAGATGATCGACTCGTCGTCGTGATTGGGCCTTGCTCTATTCACGACACGGCAGCCGCCATGGATTACGCGCGTCGTTTGCAAGTGGAGCAGCAACGTTTCAAAGATGATTTGCTGATTATCATGCGTGTGTACTTTGAGAAGCCTCGTACCACGGTGGGTTGGAAAGGCTTGATCAATGACCCCAATATGGATGGCAGCTTCAACATCAATCAAGGTCTGCGTACCGCACGTGAGTTGTTGTTGGAAGTGAACTCCTTGGGCTTGCCTGCTGGTTGTGAGTTCTTGGATATGATCACACCTCAGTACATTGCTGATTTGGTATCGTGGGGCGCGATTGGTGCGCGTACGACAGAAAGTCAGGTTCACCGTGAGCTTTCTTCTGGTTTGTCTTGCCCAGTAGGTTTCAAAAACGGTACAGGCGGCAGCACACGTATTGCTGTAGATGCTATTAAAGCTGCGGCATCACCACACCATTTCTTGTCCGTGACCAAAGGCGGCCATTCTGCCATTGTGTCTACAACGGGTAACCAAGATTGCCACATCATTTTGCGTGGTGGGAAAACGGCTAACTACGATGCAGAAAGCGTAGAAAAAACTAGCCAAGAAATGGAGTCCAATGGTTTGCGTGCTCGTATTATGATTGATGCTAGCCACGCTAATAGCAACAAAGACTACCGTCGTCAGCCTGAAGTCATTAACGAGATTTGTGAGCAAATCGAAAATGGCGATGAGCGTATCTTTGGTGTGATGGTAGAAAGCCACTTGGTAGAAGGCCGTCAAGATTTGGTAGAGGGCCAAGAGTTGACCTACGGTAAAAGTATTACCGATGGTTGTATAGGTTGGGAAAGCTCCATTGCAGTGATGGAGCGTTTGGCACAAGCGCGTCGTACACGTCGTAGCGTGTTGGCTGCCAAACAAGAGGCTGGTGAAACAGCCTAAATAGGAAACGGTAAGGTGTTATGCAGCATTCATCCATGAAAAAAGGTCGTGTGGTAGTGGGGATGTCCGGAGGTGTGGACTCCTCGGTAAGTGCTTGGCTGCTGAAGCAGCAAGGCTATGAAGTGATCGGCCTCTTCATGAAAAACTGGGAAGACGATGACGATTCAGAATACTGTTCGTCTAGGCAAGATTGGCTAGATGCCGCCAGCGTAGCAGACCTGGTAGGCGTTGATATTGAGGCAGTGAACTTCGCTGCAGAATATAAAGACCGAGTATTTGCAGAGTTTCTGCGCGAGTACTCGGCTGGTCGTACGCCTAATCCCGATGTGCTGTGTAATGCGGAAATCAAGTTCAAAGCGTTTTTGGACCATGCCATGTCCCTAGGGGCAGACCTCATCGCGACGGGGCATTACGCACGTGTGCGGGCTGTTGAGGAAGCTGGCCGTACGCAGTACCAGTTGTTGAAAGGCTTAGATAGCAGCAAAGACCAAAGCTATTTCTTGCATAGGCTAAATCAGGCGCAATTGTCGCGTACCTTGTTCCCCTTAGGCGAGTTGCCTAAAACCGAGGTGCGTCGTATTGCCGAAGAACTGCAATTGCCGAATGCCAAGAAAAAAGACTCTACCGGTATTTGTTTTATTGGTGAGCGTCCTTTTAGAGAGTTTTTGAATCGCTATTTGCCTACCGCGCCAGGCCCTATCAAAACTCCAGAAGGGCAAGTTTTAGGGCAGCACGTAGGTTTGGCTTTTTATACTTTCGGGCAACGCAAGGGCTTGGGTATAGGCGGTATCAAAGGCCATCAGAATGCAGATGGTACGGCTGATGCATGGTACGCCGCACGCAAAGATTTGGAGAACAACACCCTTTACGTGGTGCAAGGACACGATCACCCGTGGTTGTTGGATCGCCAACTAAAAGCAGATCACGTGAGCTGGGTTTCCGGGGAAGCGCCTGCCAAAGGCATGTACGCCGCTAAAACACGCTACAGACAACCTGATGCCGAATGCATGTTGATGCAAGGCGATGACCAAACGTTGTCGCTGGAATTCACAGAACCACAATGGGCCGTCACTCCCGGCCAATCGGTGGTGATGTATGACGGTGATGTGTGTTTGGGCGGTGGCCTAATAGGCTAAGCGCTAGTACAGAAAAAAAGCACTGTGTAAATACAGTGCTTTTTTTTAGGCTTGTTGCGGAGGAACTGTGCTGGAGAACGATGGGCGTTCTAACAATTTCTCGTGCAGGCGATCTAGGTTTGGGAAGGACTCGCGCCAGTTAATGCTGGGCAGTCGAAGATCCAGAAAACCCAAGGCACAGCCTACGGCGATATCCGCTAAGGTGAAGCTGATACCGGTGCAAAATGGCTGCTCGCCAAGTGCAGTGTTCATGTGCTCAAGAGCAGCATGAATTTTGCCTTCTTGTCGGGTAACCCAATCTGCGTAATACAGCTCAGGGGGGCGACGATTGCGTTCTATATGAATCGCTACGGCTGCATCAAGCAAGCCATCCGCAATAGCTTCCCAGCATTTGGTAGCGGCACGTTCACGGCCTGATTGGGGAATCAGTCTACCAACCGGGGAAAGCGTATCCAGGTATTCAACGATTACGCGGGAGTCGAACAGGGAGCTATCGTCGTCAGCCAACAGGCAAGGAATTTTGCCTAGGGGGTTATAACGACTAATGTCGGAATCAGCTGACCATACGTTTTCCAGTATGAGCTCATGATCCAGTTTTTTTTCTGCCATCACTACCCGGACTTTGCGGGTATAGGGGCTTGTTAGAGAACCGAGAAGTTTCATAGGTATTACATCAATCCAATCCGAGAAAAGTATAGCAGGAAGGGACGCGAAAACATGTTAAATCACCTGTCTGGGCATACAGCATCGAGTAACTACAGAAGAGTGTGGTTTATATGTCTAGAAATACCCCCTCTATGTACTTCACCTTGTTAATGTCGATGCTTTCGGGTAGGTCGGATTGTTGCTTGTGGGATGAGTAGATAAAGGCATGCTCTGGCAATGGTAGAATAGCGTTTTGCTATTTTTCTTTGACTTCACACCATGCAAATTGCTGATCATCTTTCTGCGCTGAATGCGCTTTCTCCTTTGGATGGGCGCTACGGCTCTCGCTGTAATGCTTTACGTGGCTTGTTGTCCGAAGCGGCTTTCATGGCGCACCGTGTTGAGGTAGAGATTGCGTGGTTGATCGCGTTATCACAAGCTGGCTTTGCCGAACTGCCAGCCTTTAGTGCTGAAACACAAGAAAAACTGCTGAAGTTGGTGCGTGATTTCTCAGAGGCGGATGCCACTCGCATTAAAGAAATCGAGCGCACCACTAACCACGACGTGAAAGCGGTAGAGTACTGGCTGAAAGAGCAAGTGGCGGGTGACGCTAACTTGGAAAAAGCAGCGGAATTCATCCACTTTGCTTGCACGTCTGAAGACATTAACAACACCTCGCATGCGTTGATGCTGACACGCGCTCGTGAGCAGGTGATTGTGCCTACACTGAAGCAAGTGCACGCTTCTATTAGCGGCTATGCGCACCAGTTTGCTGACCAGCCTATGTTGTCGCGCACGCATGGTCAGCCAGCTAGCCCATCTACCATGGGTAAAGAATTTGCCAACGTCGCTTACCGTCTGCAACGTGCAATTACTGCCATAGAAGCTGTTGAGCCTTTAGCGAAAATGAACGGCGCGACTGGCAACTACAACGCTCACTTGTCTGCTTACCCCGAGACAGACTGGGCAGCGTTCAGTGCCAAGGTATTGGCATCGTTGGGCCTGACACAAAATCCACTGACCATTCAGATTGAGCCTCACGATTGGATGGCAGCGTTGTTTGATGCTATTGGCCGTGCGAACACCATCTTGCTGGATTTCAACCGCGATATTTGGGGTTATATCTCGCTGGGTTACTTCAAACAGAAACTGAAAGCGGGTGAGATTGGTTCTTCCACCATGCCGCACAAAGTTAACCCTATAGACTTTGAAAACTCCGAAGGTAACTTGGGCTTGGCAAATGCGGTGTTGCGTCACTTGTCCGAAAAGCTACCGGTCTCCCGTTGGCAGCGTGACCTGACCGACTCCACCGTATTGCGTAACTTGGGTGTAGGCTTGGGTTACAGCATCGTAGCGTACGATTCATGCTTGCGTGGTTTGGGTAAATTGGAGCTGAATGCCAAAGCCATTGATGCTGACATCGATGCATGTTGGGAAGTATTGGCTGAGCCTGTGCAAACTGTGATGCGTAGATTTGGTTTGCCACAGCCTTACGAGCGCTTGAAAGAGCTGACTCGCGGTGCTGGTATTACTGAAGCCGCATTGCGTGCTTTCATTGAAGGTCTAGAGTTGCCCGACGAGCCTAAACAGCAGTTGTTGGCACTGACTCCGCGTACCTACATCGGTATTGCCGAGAAGTTGGCAAAACTGGCTTAAGGTCGAGTATCAGCCTTGTTGCAGCATAGAATGTTGCCAAGGCCAAAAAATAAGCCCTGTCTAGTACAGGGCTTATTGCATTTAGGGCTGTATGTAATTACCGCAGCCGCGTAAGGTCATGCCCTCTGTTTTAAGAATGCTGGTGTATTCGTAGTGTTGGTCGCTCATGGTGTCAGCACATTCTTGCTTGATCACTGTCAGTGTCCAATCGCCATTAGGGCCTTGGCCAGTGTAGCGAGTTTGGGTAGAGCCAATAAGTGTTTGGGCAGCAGAGCTAGAGTAGCGTGTGTCACCGTAATTCAATGCAATATTTGCATGGCCGTTCTGCAGATCTATATGCCAACCGGGCTCGTTGCCCTGTGCCCTAAAGGTACGAGGATCGATAATATCGGGTTTAGTGGTAGAGCAGGCACTTAGCAATAATGCGGTGCCAGCCACGCATAAGGGCAGTAGTTTCATCAGAGCATGCTCCGTAAAAAGAATGGTTGAGGCGTATGATACGCAGTACGTTGCAGGCGCGCCAAGTCTATAACCGCAAAAAAGTGTGAATGCACGCTCTAAAGACGCGAAGAGGTAATCGTACAGTGCGATGATAGGGTAAGAATGGTATTCTTATAGCTTGGCATTTCTATGACGTAGGGCTGGGTAGAATAGTTCGCCTACACGTCTTTTTGCGGGTTTCCTGTTTTGTTGAACCATATTACTTCCAGTAAATTACCCATGCCGTGGGGCGTGTTTGATCTGCATGTTTTTGTTGATGATCAAACGAATAAAGAACACTTGTTGATCGCTTTTGGTGACATTAGTACACCAGAACCCGTATTGGTGCGTGTGCATTCTGAGTGTTTGACAGGCGATGCCTTGTTTAGCCAACGCTGTGATTGTGGCCCTCAGTTGCGTAAAGCGCTAGAACGCGTAGCCGAAGCCGGTCGTGGCGCGGTGCTGTATTTGCGCCAAGAGGGTAGGGGTATTGGTTTGGTGAACAAAATCCGTGCCTACCAGTTGCAAGATCAAGGGGCTGACACCGTACAAGCGAACGAGCAGTTGGGCTTTGAAGCCGACATGCGTCGCTACGATATTTGCAAACCTATGCTGGACCACTTCGGCATTAAAGATCTACGCGTGATGACCAATAACCCTCGCAAAACCAAAGCCTTGGAAGAGCTGGGTTATAACGTGGTTGAGCGCGTACCGCATCAGATCGTGAGTAACCCGTTTAATAGTGGGTACTTGCAAACTAAGGCTGAAAAATTAGGCCACTTGCTGGCGTCTGATGCGACCACAGAATAAGCAGTGCCTGCATTACTTAAAAAGCCCTCTCTATGTAGAGGGCTTTTTTATGGGTGATGCGTATTCCCAAAGCGTTGCAGTGCTATGCGGCTGAAGCTTAGCCACGCAAGTGCTCAGTAGGCAAGGCAGTGGTGTATTTCACCTGACTTAAAGCAAAGCTAGAACGGATGCTGGCGACGCTAGGTATTTGCGTCAAGCACTCTAGCAATAGCGCTTGGAAACGCTGCAAATCTTGAATGACCACACGCAGCATGAAGTCAGCATCACCACTCATTAAGTAGCACTCCATCACCTCGGGGCGTTCGCTGATCGCATCCGTAAAGACTTCCAGTGACTTTTTATCTTGGTTTTTAAGGGTGACGTGCACAAATACGTTTACTGCAAGCCCAAGCTTTAGTGGGTCTACCAACGATACAGAGCCTCTAAGCACACCCGCTTGCTTAAGGTCTGCCACACGACGCCAGCATGGCGAGGCCGATAACCCTACACGCTCGGCTAATTCAGCATTACTTAATTCGGCATTTTTTTGTAGCTCATCCAGTATGCGCAGGCTGGCTTTGTCTAGCACTATATCATTCAAGGTTAACTGTTCCTGGATTTGGTTTTAAAAAGGATAAGTATACCGATATTAAGGCTAATTACAGAAAATGAGAAGATTAATTTCGCATGCTTATGGGTAGACTATTCGCTGGTTTATCACCTTGTTAATCAACTGTTTAGTTGTAGTCATGAGCACCGTACATCCTAGTCTTTTATCTTCCAAAACTGCTACCCCATTAGCTGGGGCAGGAACCGTAGCATGGCTATTGCTAATGGTGGTTTTATGGGGGCTAAGTTGGCCAGCCACCAAGTTGGCGTTGGATGTGGTGCCGCCCTTGTGGTTGGCGGCTTTGCGTTTTGGTAGTGCGGCCGTGTGTTTGTTTGCCGTGGCTATAGTGCGAGGTGTTTTTAGGCTGCCTACTCGCGCTGATTGGCCAATAGTCGCCAGTGTGGGCTTATTGCAGATGATGACCTTCACGGGCTTAGGCATGATTGCAATGACGCATGTGGATACGAGCAGGGCAGTGCTGTTGGCCTACACCACACCCTTGTGGGGCGTATTGGCCAGTTGGTTGTTGTTCAAACACGCTCCCACACGGTTGCAATTGTTGGCATTGATCGTGGGGCTGGTAGGTATTGCCGCCATTTGTTCCCCTTGGGAAATGGATTGGCAGGCGCCAGGTGCGGTGATGGGCTCTGCATTCTTGTTGATAGGGGCGATTTGTTGGGCTGTAGTGATCTTGCATGTGAAGCAACATAGTTGGTCAGCTTCACCTCTGGCATTGGCACCTTGGCAGATGCTGTTGGCAACAGTCCCCTTAGCGGCGTTTGCCTTTGTGCTAGAAGGGGCACCTACTACCATCACATTTGATCAACGGTTAGTAGAGTTGCTGTTTTTTATAGGCCCTATCGCCACATCTGCCTGCTTTGTGATTTCTGCTGAATACGGGCGGCGCATCAGTACATTTGGGATGTCCAACTTTACGTTAGGAGTACCGATCATTGGGATTGTGGCGTCGGTGCTGCTACTGGGGAATACCTTGTCTACGCTCTTTGTCATAGGACTGAGTCTAGTGTTTACAGCGATGCTGCTGGCTGCAGTGGCCATGCGTAGAGGGCATCGTCGCTAATCTGCATAAGAAGGTTAGCACTGTGTGTGGTGTATAAAAAAGCCTTAGGTGTAAACCCAAGGCTTTTTTGATGGCAGAAGGGCAGGCGTATTATGCGGTAGCCATGCTGTCCAAGACGAACAGGCTTTGCTCTTTAGCGGCTTGCAACGCGTTAGCGGCTGCATCAGAGCCCATTGCGGTGCCTTCCGCGTGTACGAACTGCACATCGGTAATGCCTACGAAACCGAAAATAACGCGCAAGAAGCTTTCTTGGTGCTCCATTGCCATGCCTTGCTCAGAGGTGGAATACACGCCACCTCGCGAAGAGGCCACAATCACTTTCTTCCCGCCCGCCAAACCTTCGGGGCCGTTTGCTGTGTAGTGGAAGGTGCGTCTAGGCTGCAAAATTCTATCTACCCAGGCTTTGAGTTGGCTAGCGATAGTGAAGTTATAAAACGGTGCGCCTATCACAATCACATCAGCCGCTAAGAATTGGCTAACTAGCTGCTCTGACACGGCGTCTTCACGTACGGCTTCTTCTAACAGCGAGGCGGGCATATCAGGTGTACGGAAGCCTGTTGCAATTTGGCTTAAATGATTAGGAGCGGATACGGCGAGGTCTACGTAATCCACGCGAGTATCGGGGTGACGCTCTAGCCATTGTTGAACGATAAAGGCACTCAGTTGGCGTGATACAGATTTTTCGCCGTTGATGCTGGAATCGATGTGGAGCAGTGTTTGCATGATGTAGATAACCAAAAAAGGATCAATGACTTCATTATGCAATTTTTATAAGTGATGATTTATGTCTGCAATGGCAATTGGAAATTGCTTTAAATGCAACAGTAAAAGCGCTTGATAGCGGTTGGCCTTTATTGGAAATAGCTGCTATGATGACGCTCGTCATTGGGGAGTAGCCGCTCTTCTTCTAGAGGTACATGTCAACACACTTGCAAGTTCACTTGCATGGCATGTGCAGCATATAGCCTGGCAAGACCTTTGACTACATCATCCCCGGAATGGCCGGAGGGGTGGCGTAGTCAATCGTCCTAAATCCGGCCAGGAATATGTATCATGCAGGCTTTTCTTGTCTCTACCGGTATTGTGGCCTTGGCCGAAATCGGTGATAAAACCCAACTCCTGGCATTCATTCTTGCCGCACGATTCAAACGACCTCTTCCTATTATTGCCGGTGTGCTGGTAGCCACACTGCTGAACCATGGTTTAGCTGGTGCTTTGGGCGCATGGTTATCCGATGCATTGAATCCTCATGTTCTGACATGGATTTTGGCTATTTCATTCTTGCTGATGGCAGGTTGGATGCTGATACCGGACAAGCTGGATGACGACACTCGCATTACTGCCAAGCACGGCGTATTCATCACCACTGTCTGTACCTTCTTTTTGGCTGAAATGGGTGACAAAACCCAACTGGCCACCGTTGCGTTGGCGGCTCAGTACGAAGCCTTTTGGTCTGTCGTGATTGGAACGACGTTAGGCATGATGATTGCTAACGTGCCCGCTATTTTTATTGGCCAAAAATTGGCTGAGCGTTTACCCGTCAAACTGGTGCATGCCATAGCGGCCTGTGTGTTTTTGATTTTGGGTGTAATCGCCCTATACAGTGCGATACAGGGGTAAAACAACCTTAAAAAAGATGGGGGAATTGCTCCCCCTATCTTGCGATATCTGAGGCTTATTTGCGGTTATTGAATCCTATTTCCAACGGAAAAGAATGTAATTGCTGTTAAGCTGTTTTTTTTGAATAAACTTATATTTATTTCGCTATATGTTGTTGTATAGTGATGTGTTTTTCATGAGAAGCCAATGTTAGCGATCTAGCGGCTGGCTTCGGCCTTTTTTCAACCCAATCTTCGGGTTGGATTCCTTTCCCCAAGGAGCGATTGTCTTATGCAAGGCCTGCACCTTACAGCAGATTTGTACCAGTGCGCTGGTGACCGCGCATTCTTCGTAGATGAGAATGCTTTAGCCGCTTTGTGTCGTCAACTGACAGAACTTTCCACGCTCACCATTGTGGGTGAGAAATGGGTAACGTTTCCTGAGTATCAGGGCGAACCTGGTGGTGTAACCGGAACATTGCTCTTAGCAGAATCCCATCTAGCCTTACACACATGGCCTGAACGTGCCGGTGTGACATTGGATGTGTATGTCTGTAACTTTAGTGCTGATAACTCCGCTAAAGCGCAAATGTTGATTGATGGCTTAATCGAAGCCTTCAAACCTGGCCAAGTGCAACGCAATAATCTCTTGCGTGGCGACGAGCATGGCCCGGTCGGTAGTGGTGAGTTGTTGCTAGAAAACCTGAACCAACACGCGGTGTATGGTTTCCGTTTTCCAGAGCGCTTATTAGCCAAACAAACCCAATACCAATATTTAGAGCTGTTGCAGTCTCCTGAGCTGGGTACCACCCTGCGTTTGGATGGCTGTTTGATGACCTCAGAAAAAGACGAGTTCTTCTATCACGAAGCACTGGTGCACCCAGCAATGCTTAGCCACCCAGATCCACGCTCTGTACTGATTATCGGTGGTGGTGATGGCGGCGCACTAGAAGAGGTCTTAAAGCATGACACGGTGCAACAAGCAACGCTTGTGGACTTAGACAGTGATGTCATCGAGGTAGCTCGCAAACACCTACGCAACATTAACCGTGGTTCTTTAGACAGCCCACGTGCCCATATATTGGTGGGTGATGGTGCTGAGTTCGTGCGTACTACAGACCAGCGTTTTGACGTGGTGCTGTTGGATCTTACCGATCCAGAAACTCCCGCAGGCCCGCTGTATACCACAGAGTTCTTCGAGTCCTGCAAGGCGGTTCTGAAACCCGGTGGTGCAGTCGTGCTACACATCGGTGCGCCATTCTACGAACCCGAGCAAATCCGCAGCATGCTTAGCCAACTGGGTAATGTGTTCGAGCAGGTTAGCCCCTTTGGTTTGCATATCCCGCTGTACGGTTCGTACTGGGGGTTAGTCGTTGTGTCAGACAGTTTGGCACCTAAAGCGGTAGCAGCAGAGGTGATTGAGCAACGTTTGGTCGATCGTGATATCACTGATCTGCAGTACTACAACAGCGAGATTCATGGTGCGTTGTTTGCTTTGCCTAACTACTACAAAAATCTGCTTCCAGAATTGGTGGTAAGCGAGTAGTAAGCAGTAGGTTGAGTGACTATCTTGTGATAGGCAGTCATATCTAAAAAATACAGTAGTTAAGAAACGCCTGAAGACGGTAATGCCGTTTCAGGCGTTTTTTTGTGCGCATTTTTTACGAGTGTTGTGCTGTTTTGTTTTGCGGAAGTTTCTTATTTATCAATGCTGTATAGGCGATAAGGGTTTTCCTGATCCGTTTTGTTTTCCTGTCCAAATTTTTTTGGTGTAATCTTGGTATACCAAGAAAATACATAAAGGTGCGATGGGGAGTAAGGATGGAAAGAGACAAAAAAGCACGCCGTTTGAGGGTATTGCTAAAGCACGAAACCATAGCGTTGGTACCCAATGGGTTTAACTCAGACTCAAGTAGTTCTACGGCTATTTTGCGCCTCACCTGCCAAGGTTTATTGAAGCAGGATTTTGATGGCAAGTTGGTGCCCGACCTCGCGCAAAGCTGGAGCGTGTCGGATGACTTGCGTCGCTATACATTTCAGTTGCGCAAAGGGCTGACATTTCACAATGGCAATGCGTGCAATGCACATAAGGTGGCGTGGAATTTCACGCGTTTGTTTAACGGTGGCACGGATAGTTTGCTCACTCGTGATTATCAAGACATTGAGGCCGTCAATGTACTGAGCGAGCATGAGCTGGAGTTTGTGCTTAAACGACCCAATGCGGCGTTTTTGCCCAATCTGGCATGGCGAACCTACATCGTGGACGACACCTATGATCAGCCCTGTGGCACAGGACCTTTGCGTCTACAAACATGGCAACGTGGTAGTCATGTGCTACTTAGCCGCTTTGAAGGCTATCAAGGTGTGCACGCTGCTCCTGACGTGGATGAGGTGCGCTTAGAGTTTGCACCCGGTATAGAACAGCGTGTAGCCAGAATCCGTCAGGGTGATATTGATATTGTAGAAAGCGTTCCATCGTCGGCTGCCGAAGCGTTAGCAGCCGAGGGCTTACTGCATTCCGCTTTGACAGCTTCCAAGCATCGCAGTGTGATGTATTTCAACTGCAAAAAGGGTGCGCTGACTACTCCTAAAGTACGTCTGGCATTAGCACACGCCATTAACCGTGAAGCGCTGATGCACGCGGTGACAGGCGGTACAGGCGAAGTAGTGGATGGCATGTTGGCAGCTTCCGATCCTGCTTTTGTCACTACACCAACGATTGCTTATGACCCAGACCGAGCTCGTCAGTTGTTGCAAGAAGCAGGTGTCAGTAGCAAACACGTATTTCGTATGGTGACCACCAATACTGCACCGTTTTCACAGGTAGCGGAGCAGGTAGGCAAGGACCTGCGTGCGATAGGTCTGACGGTGCAATTTACCGGTTATGACGACCCGCCATGGTGGCCGTATATGTACTTGCGTGGTGGTTGGGATATCTGCCTGCAAGGCACACCAGCCAGACCGCATCTGGATACGTTGTTGGTGCGCGAACTGCACAGCCAAGGTGGCTTTAATGCGGGTGGCTATGCCTGTTCAGAAATGGATAGTTTGATTGATGGTGCACGAGGCGAGCTGGATGTGCAGAAACGGCAGCAAGCCTATGCCCGTATTCAACATAAAGTGCAGGCCGAGCTACCGTTTTTCTCATTGTTTGCCATGGACAACATGGTGGGCTGGTCGCCTCGTGTGACCGGGTTCACACCCCATCCTAGCGGTGGCATAGATCTAAGCGGTGTACAGATACGCGATGCGAATGTGTCACCTTCAAGCTTCACGACAGAAGGGGAGCGACAATGATTAAGTTGATTCTGGTTCGTCTGTTTCAGGCGTTCATGACGGTATTGATGACCAGCCTCATTATTTTTGTGTTGGCGAGATCATCAGGTAGCCCCGCTGACTTGGTGCTGCCGGCGGATTCTACGCCAGCCGAGCGTACAGAGTACATAGAGCGCATGGGGTTGGATAAACCGCTAGCGCAGCAGTATCTCATCTTTTTGGGAGATGCCTTACAAGGGGACTTTGGTCGCTCCATCCGTACCGGTGCTCCTGCTACTGAGCTGGTGTTTGAACGTATAGGACGCACGCTTATTCTAGCAACAGCAGGGTTGGTGGTAGCCATTGTTATCAGTATCCCGTTAGGGGTGTTAGCAGCGACGAATAGAGGCAAAGGGTGGGATAAGTTCAGCATGAGTTTTGCCTTGTTAGGGCAATCCACACCGGCATTCTGGCTCAGTGTGATGTTGATCCTGATTTTTGCCGTGCACTTGAGGTGGTTACCCAGTTCGGGGGCTGGGTCGTGGAAACACTTTGTGCTGCCTAGCTTAGTTTTGGGGTGGAGTATCAGTGCGGGGATTGTGCGCTTGTTACGTTCCTCCATGCTGGAAGTATTGGGTGCTGAGTTTGTGAAGTTGGCGCGAGCCAAAGGCTTGAAAGAAAACAAAGTGGTGTGGAAGCACGCCTTACGTAATGCGTTGATTCCTGTGGTGACGTTTATTGGCTTTATGTACGGCGTCATCATTGCATCAGGCGTGGTAATTGAGGTGGTGTTTGGGTGGCCTGGGCTGGGGTATTTGGCCTATGAGTCTACGTTGTGGCGCGATTTCCCTGTGTTGCAGCTTTCCGTTCTGGTCTACACCGTTTTAATTGTGGGTATCAACTTTCTGGTGGATATGGCTTATGGCCTGATTGATCCCCGCGTAAGGAGCTGATTGTGCAAGCCTCTATGACTCAAAAAACTGCATCTGTGGGCCGTCTGCGCAAGATGGTAATGCAGGTACGACAAAGCAAAGCGCCGTGGATAGGGTTGCTGATGGTGTTGATCACCATGCTGGTGGCTATTTTTGCAGACCATTTGGTGTTGCATGATCCATTGGCTATTAATCCCGCTGCTGCATTACGTGCACCGGTGTTTTTGGAAGGGGGCGATTGGACCTACCCCTTGGGTACTGATCGCTTAGGGCGTGACGTATTGAGCCGCATCATTTTAGGTACGCAGGTCTCTCTTAGTATTGCCATCGTCACCATTATTTTGGGTGGTGCATTGGGAACTGGCTTGGGGTTATTAGCGGGTTATCGCGGTGGTTGGATAGATGCCTTGATTATGCGTACTGCCGATGGTTTCTTGGCTTTTCCTAGCATTTTGTTGGCGCTGGTGTTGGCCGTTACCGTAGGCCCTAGCTTCTGGGTGGTGGTGATTGTATTGGCCTTGGTGTTGTGGGCACGTTTTGCACGATTGGTACGTGGCGATGTGCTAGCACTGAAAGACAGAGACTTTGTGCTCTTGGCCAGAGTAGCGGGTGCGGGTGGTTTCCGTATTGTGTTCAAACATATCTTGCCTAACGTGGCAAACACCTTACTGGTGTTGGCGACGCTGCAGGTGGGTTGGGCCATTATCGTGGAAGCATCGCTGACCTTCTTGGGCGCTGGTGTGCCACCCCCTACACCTACATGGGGTGGGATGGTTGCTGAAGGTTTGGATTACGTAGAGTCAGCATGGTGGATTTCCACAATGCCTGGGTTAGCCATTTTGTTTGTGGTGTTCTCCTACAACATCGTAGGCGATTGGGTGCGTGACGTGCTTGATCCTCAATTGCGGAATATCTGACATGACTACACAACATAAATCAGCGCCAGTATTGGCGGTAGAAAACTTGCAGACCAGACTCTATAGCAAACGTGGTGTGGGCTATGCGGTAAACGACGTGAGTTTTGAGCTGTACGCCGGCCAGACCTTAGGGCTGGTGGGGGAGTCTGGCTCAGGTAAAAGTTTGACCTGTTTGTCGGTGCTGCGTTTGAACCCGCAGCCTGCATCTAAAGTCACGGGCGGTAAGGCACTGTTCAATGGCAATGACTTGCTGAAAATGAGCGATGACGAACTGCGTTCCTATCGTGGCAAACATATAGCCATGATTTTGCAGGACCCTATGCGTGCCTTAAATCCGGTGCTCACTATTGGTGAGCAAATGAATGAGGCACTGATTCTGCACCGACAATTGCAAGGAGAGGCACTACATACAGCGGCGTGTGAGCTACTAGAAAAAGTGCGCATTCCTAACCCTGCGCAAGGGCTAAGAGCTTATCCGCACCATTTTAGTGGCGGGATGCGACAGCGTGTGGTGGGGGCGATGGCGATGGCCGGTAATCCGCAAGTCATCATTGCGGATGAACCTACCACAGCGCTGGATGTGACCGTTCAAGAAGAGTTTTTGGCCTTATTAAAGCAACTACAGAATGAGGCCGGATTGGGTGTGCTGCTGGTCACGCACGACTTTGGGGTGGTGACCCGCATGTGCGACAAAGTGGCCGTGATGTATGCCGGGCGCATTGTTGAGCTGGCGGAAACCGGCGAGTTGTTTGATAAGCCTTTGCATCCCTATACCCAAGCCTTGTTGAAATCGGTGCCGGATGTCTCTAGCCGTGAAGAGCGCTTGTTCTCTATTGAAGGGCAGCCGCCATCGGTGTTTGCTCCATTACCAGGGTGTGCCTTTGCACCACGCTGTCCGCAGGCGACAGATCGTTGTCGTAAAGAACGGCCAGAGCAGGTGCAAATTGGGAATAGAAAAGTAAGTTGCTGGTTGTACGAGGAGGCGCTATGACTCAAGTCGCGTTGCTAGAAGGTAGAAAACTACAAAAAACCTACCGTCGAAAAGGGGTGTTTACGAAGGGGGCAGAAATCCGTGCGGTAGAAGAGATGTCGCTTTCGGTGGCCAGTAAAGAAACCGTGGCAGTAGTAGGTGAGTCGGGTTGCGGTAAAAGTACGACGGCCAAAATGCTATTGGGGTTGGAGGACCTCAGTGCTGGAGACGTGTATTTCGAAGGTGAAAACCTAGCCGGTGCTAATGCCGAGTTACGTCGACGTTATCGCTCTGGAGTGCAAGCTGTTTTTCAAGACCCATGGAGTTCGTTGAACCCTCGTATGCGGGTGTACGACATCATCGCTGAGCCTATGCGTATCAATGGTTTTGATAAGGAGCACATTGATAAAGCGATATTTCAGAGCTTGGATGAAGTAGGGCTAGAAAAAGCGGCAGCTAACAACTTTCCGCATGAGTTCAGTGGTGGTCAGCGTCAGCGTATTGCCATTGCTCGTGCCGTGGCGCTGCGGCCGCGTGCCATTGTTCTGGATGAGCCAGTGTCTGCGCTGGATGTATCCGTACGAGCCCAGATCATGAATTTGCTTAAAGACCTGCAACAGTCATTAGGCATGGGGTATGTGCTGATCTCGCACGATTTAGCGACAGTGCGTTTTCTGGCGACACGTGTGGTGGTGATGTACAAGGGGCGGATCGTAGAACAGGGGGAGTCCGAAGCCATCTTTAAGGCGCCGCAACACCCCTATACCGCACGATTGATTGAAGCGGCTCGTATACGTAAACCGGGGGATATCACCTCGGCAGCACCCCTACACAACACCCCACCCCCAGGTGTGGCTAAAGCAGGATGCATGTTTGCAGAGCGATGTTCAGTAGTAATGCCAAAGTGCTGGGAAGAGCGCCCAGAACTGTTGCCTCTTGCTACAGGTTACGAGGTGGCTTGCCACCGTTGTGGTGCGCAGGACAAGGCATTGTCCTAATCAGTATGGTGTAGGAGACAACATGACAATGAAACTTAAAAAACTATCTACAGCGCTGTTCTTTGCGGGCCTTTCGTTGAGTGCAGCAGCAGGTGTGCAGGCTGCACCCGAAGGTACCTTGACGGTTGTGGTGCCCAACTTTGGCCGTGAAGTGCTAGACCTGGGTAAAACCTCTACCCAAGATTTGCAATATACCGGCCATATACATGAGCCGTTGATTGGGGCTGATGTAGAAGGGAAGTTATCGGCAGAACGTGGCTTGGCAAAAAGCTGGTCCATGAGTGAAGACGCTCGCACCTACACGTTGAATTTACGTGAAGGGGTGACATGGCATGATGGCAAACTTTTTACGGCTGATGACGTAGTGTTTAGCTTGGGCGAGCGTTTTGTCGCCAACGATGCGGTGTGCACGTTTTGCAAACAGCTAGAGCAAATCGAGACCGTAGAAGCCGTAGATGACCACACGGTAAAAATCACACTTAAAGAGTCAGACCCGGCTTTTCTGGCGGTGTTAACGGCGCGTGATGGTGACATACGTATGCTGCCGCGTCATGGCTATCAGAAAGTAGAGGGTGGCTACGAGATGGTAGGCCAACCTATAGGCACGGGGCCGTGGAAGTTCAAGTCTTTTGAGCGCGGTATGGAAATGCAACTGACAGCCAATACCGACTATTGGGACGCAGAGCGTGTGCCTGATTTTGAAACCTTGCTGCTGGTGCCTCGTAGTCAGCCTAGCACCCGTTTAGCCATGGTGCGAGCAGGTGAGGCCGATATGGCCTTTGTGGATCCGCGTCAGGTGATAGAGGCTAAAAATGCAGGGCTTAATGTGCTTGTTGCCAAAGGCTCGGCATTGGGGACCTTATCTTTCTACGGCTGTTGGCAAGAACAAATGCTGTGCCACCAACAAGCCTTTAGGGAGGCCATGGTGAAGGCCATTGATATGGATGCCATCATCAAGAGCATTTACCCCGAAGGCACCGGAGAAAGGTTAACGACGGTGTATTGGACTGAAGGCTCGTTGGGCGAGGACCCTGATCTTAAACCCTATGCCTATGACCCAGCACGCGCGGCCGAACTACTCAAAGAAATTGGTTATACCGGTACGCCCGTAAAGTTGTGGTCAGTGCGTACCAATGCCATGCCTGAAGCACCAGAGATCATCGAGTTGGTGGATGGTTATCTACGTGCAGCAGGGTTCAAAACCGAAGTCACACCGATGGAGTTTGGTGCATTTAGACCGCGTTATGCGTCTAGCCCACAACGTTGGGAAACCAACTATGCGGCTCACCTGTATTTGAACGGTGCAGGCCCGCGCCCCACCATTATGCCTAACCTGAAAGTGGGCATGATTAGCCATGAAAAAGGAGGGTTAATCCAAAGCTACTGGAATATGCCGTGGATGGATCAGCAATGGGATCACTTAACCACGTTGACCTCATTGGAAGAACTAGACACAGCCTTACGCGATCTGAATCGTCAGGTGTACAGTGAATACAGCTTCCATCCTGTTGTGATGCGTAACCAAGTAGCCGTAGCCGGACCGCGAGTACAGAGCTGGGCGCCTACGCCTTATGGATTTGCTTGGCACCTTGAAACCGTACGTCGCAATGATGCGAAATAAATCAAAATCAACGATACGGAAGAGACAAATGAATACACATCTAACTATGTTGAGCAAGCTCTTAGGGGCGACGGTCTTAACGCTAGGTGCCTTGATGCAAGCCTCGCCAGTCGTGGCTGCTCCAGAAGGTACGCTGACGGTAGTGGTCCCCAACTTTGGTAGAGAAATGCTGGATATGGGCAAAACCTCTACCCAGGATTTGCAATATACCGGCCATACCAATGAGCCACTAATTGGTACTGCTCCAAATGGGCAGTTGGCTGCCGAGCGCGGTTTGGCTGAGTCGTGGGAAATGGAAGACGGTGCCAAAGTGTTCACCATTCACTTGCGCCCTAATGTGCAGTGGCATGATGGCAAACCTTTTACGGCAGACGACGTGGTCTTTAGTTTGGGCGAACGTTATGTGGCCAAAGATGCCATTTGTACGTTCTGCCGTTTGCTGCAAGTCATAGACAGTGTGACGGCGGTAGATGATCACACCGTCAAGATTGTTTTAAAAGAGCCAGACCCGTCGTTTATGGCTGTGCTCAGCGCGCGTGATGGCGACATCCGCATACTACCTCGCCACAACTATAAGCCCACCGCAGAGGGGTTTGAGATGATAGAGGGGCCTATAGGTACTGGGCCATGGAAGTTCGCCGAGTTCAATCGCGGCGTGGATATGCTGTTGACCGCTAATGAGTCGTACTGGGACCCAGAGCGCATTCCTGAGTTTGCCGAATTGCGCTTGATTCCTCGTAGTCAGGCCAGCACACGTTTGTCTATGGTGCGTGCCGGTGAAGCAGATATGGCGTTTATCGACCCTCGTCAGGTGATTGATGCCAAAGCAGCCAAGCTGGATATTCTGACCAATCGTGGTTCATCCAAAGGAGGGTTGTCGTTCTATGGATGCTGGCAAGAAGAAATGCTGTGCCATCAGCAAGACTTCCGCGAGGCGTTGGTACGAGCCATCGACATGGATGCCATCATGAAAAGCATCTATCCAGAAGGCACGGCAGAGCGCTTGGCTACAGCGTACTGGACAGAAGGCTCACTAGGCTATGACCCTGCGCTTGAACCTTACAAATACGATCCGCAACGTGCTGCCGAGCTACTCAAGAAAATCGGCTACGACGGTACGCCTGTGAAGTTGTGGTCGGTACGTACCAATGCGATGCCAGAAGCACCGGAAATCATGGATTTAGTGGATGGTTACTTGCGTGCGGCGGGTTTCAAAACAGAAGTCACCCCCATGGAGTTTGGTGCGTTTAGACCGCGTTATGCCTCTAGTCCGCAGCAGTGGGAAACCAATTACGGTGCGCACTTGTACTTAGATGCAGGCGCGCCACGTCCTTCAGTGATTCCAGCACTACGTGTGGGGATTATTAGCCAAGAAAAGGGTGGTTTGATTCAGGGGTACTGGAACTTACCGAAGATAGATGCGGAATGGGACAAGCTCATCTCATTGACCACGTTAGAAGAACTGGATGCCGAGCTTAAGCAGTTGAACCATCAGCTATATGGTGAATTCAATAGTTATCCCGTGGCACTGCGTTACGAAGTGACCGCAGTGGGGCCGAGAGTGAAAAGCTGGACTCCTTCCTCTTTCGGGTTGGCATGGCATTTGGAAACGGTTAAGAAAAAATGACGACTGCACAGACTTTTTCATCAGCCTCATTGGTGCGCGGACGTTACATTATTTGTAAGGTAACGGGTCGCAATCAGGTGGAGCTACTGGAAAATGCTGCGCTGTATCAAGAGTCAGGGCGCATTGTCGCCCTGGGCTCTTGGGAGCAATTACGCGCACGTTATCCAGAGGTTCCAGTGGTGGGCGATGGTAGCTATGTGGTGATTCCTGGGCTTGTGAATGGGCATCATCATGTGGGTATGACGCCTTTTCAGCTAGGGTCGCCTGATCTGCCGCTAGAGTTATGGCTGGCGCATCGTATACGGGCTCGTACCGTAGATATTGAACTGGATACCTTGTATTCCGCCTTTGAGTTGGTGGCATCTGGCGTGACGACTGTGCAGCACTTGCATGGTCGGGTGTTGCCGCCCATTAGCCAGATAGGAGAGTATGCCGACAAAGTGATAGGGGCGTATGCCAAGCTGGGTATGCGAGTGTCATACTCCTATGGCATACGGGATCAAAACCGTTTGGTGTATGAGGCTGACGAGCAATTTGCACAACGGCTACCAGCAGGGTTGGCGGATTCATTCCGACAGTGGTCGCACGCGCAGCAAATGCCATTGGAAGACAACTTCAGGCTTTTTGAAACCCTGCTTCAGCGTTATAAACAACATCCTTTGGCACGTATACAGCTAGCGCCAGTAAACTTGCATTGGTGTTCAGATCAGGCGTTGGAACGTGTTGCTGCCTGCTCGGAAACACACCAGGCAGGTATGCATATGCACTTGTTGGAAACCCGCTATCAGTGGGAGTATGCTCGACGCCGCACCGGAGGCTCAGCCGTCAAGTATCTGGATAAGTTCGGTTTGCTGAATCCACGGATGACGTTGGGTCATGGCGTATGGCTAGAGGAAGACGAGCTAGACTTACTCGCTGAGCGTGGTGTGGGCATCTGCACCAATGCTAGTTCTAACTTGCGTTTGCGCAGTGGCATTGCCCCTTGGAGACAATTCCACAAACGGGGTATTTCGGTTGCCTTGGGTATAGACGAAGCGGGCATCAACGAAGACCGTGACATGCTGCAAGAAATGCGGTTGGTGAAGCATTTGCACCGAGTGGCTGGCATGGATAACAACGATGTACCTAGCGCGGAAGATGTCTTGCAGATGGCAACGCAAGGGGGTGCAAACAGCACACCGTTTGCATCAGAAATCGGTGTGTTGGCAGTAGGGATGGCGGCTGATGTGGTGCTTATTAACGATGCGATGTTGCGCTATCCGTATTTGGACCCGGTAACGAGTGTGGTGGATGCTGTTATTCATCGAGCACAGCGTGAAGCGGTGGACACTGTGGTGGTGAATGGTCAGGTGATTTACGCGGGTAAGCGTTTCGTGAATGTGGATCAGCAAGCCGTGTTGCAGACCTTGGCTGAGCAACTCAAGCAACCGCTCACGCAGGCAGAACAAGAGCGTCATGCGTTGTCCGAGGCGTTGTTGCCGCATGTGCAGACGTTTTATGCGCACTACTGTGCGGATTGTGGAAAAAAACACTGGCCTTATCGAGCCATTGATTGAGTAGGAGAATCAAGGCACGTGGGGCTGACAGAGACAGATCAGAATAATTTCCCAGTGTAGATGGGACCTCAAGAAAAAGAGAGAAAGTAGTGAGTGAAAAAACCAAAATTGTGCCGACGGCAACCGTAAGCGCTACGGAACGTACTTATCGCGATGTGTTGAACTGGATTGAAAATCGCGAACTCGTTCCGGGTGATGTGTTGGATGAGCGCCGGTTGTCTGAGGCATTGAGTGTGTCACGCACTCCACTACGCAGCGCATTGAGTCGACTGTTAGGGGAGGGCTATCTGGTGCGTTTGGCCAATGGTGCAATGGTGGTGCGGGAAATTGGTGTGGGCGAAGTTCTAGAGCTGCTGTATATCAGACGTTTACTAGAGCCCGAAGCCGCCATGCTGGCCGTAGAGCGTATTCCGCAACAACGCTTACATAACTTGAAGGAAGAGCTAAGCAACCCACATGTGATGGATCAAGGTGGTCCAGAAAGTTGGCGCAAGGGGGATGACGTGCATGATCTGATCACCGAGTTTTGCAGTAATCGTTCATTGGCTGATGTGCTGGAGCAGGCCAGAAAACGTATACGCGTGTCCAACATTGAACGTGTGCCTGGGCGTGGTGATCATGCCGATGATGAGCACTTGAGCATCGTACAGGCCATGATTGATCGCAATCGCGAAGCCGTACATACCAGTGTGCTGAAGCACTTGGACAATATACGGGATGGGTTTTTAGCTGCTTTTGGAGTGGGCGTACAACATGACAGATAAATTGCGAGCAGTACAAGTAGAGCCCTTATCCGCAGAGCTGTTTCGCCCTTATGGTCGGGTGATTGAATACGGCGGCGTACCGGGCAGGCATTATGTGCCAGAGGCATTTGACCGAGCCTGCGATTTAACCTCGCCTAGCTTATGGTTGCGTCGAGTGAAAGGGCGTAGAGATTTACCGATGTTGGTGCGTCACTTAGAGCGCCATCCGTATTCTGCGCAAACCTTTTTGCCTACACGAGAATTTCGCCATTTGGTGGTGGTGTGTGCGGCACAAGGGGATGGCAGCCCAGATTTATCTACCTTGAAAGTATTTGCGGCAGGCCCCGGCCAGGGGGTGTGTTATGCCCGCAATGTGTGGCATCACGGCCTGACTATTTTGGATGATGAAGCTGACTTTATCGTGGTGATGAGCCTGACCGGCAAAGGTGAGGACGATGTGTTTATGGACTTGGCGCAGCCTATAGAAATCCATGACCAGTCAGGTTTGTTGCGGGAGGCAAAGGTACATGAACGAGCATGAGGCAGTTCGGGACTTTATAGGCTATGGCGCGCAGCCACCGCAAGCACAGTGGCCAGGCGGCGCACGGTTAGCGATTAATTTTTGTTTGAACTTCGAAGAAGGGGCGGAGCTTTCCGTTCTGGATGGCGACAACATTACGGAGTCTGCATTAACGGAAGGTGGTGCAGGTGTGGCAGGTCAGCGTGATTTAGCCGCTGAATCCATGTTTGAGTATGGCAGCCGTGTAGGGTTTTGGCGTTTGGATAGGATACTGGCAGATCGCGGCATGACAGCTACGGTAATGGCCTGTGCACAAGCGTTGGCCAGGCATCCTCAAGCGTGTGAGCGTATCAATGAACGTGGCTACGACGTATGTGCGCATGGCTTGCGCTGGGAACATCATCAAGGCTTATCGGCGGAAGATGAGCGTGCTCGTATTCAGCAGGCCTTGGTGTTAATACAGCAAAGTTTGGGTAGGGATGCCGAGGGGTGGTATTGCCGTTATGGTCCCAGTCCAAATACCAGACGCCTTGTTGTAGAACAGGGTGGGTTGATATATGACTCCGATGCCTATAACGATGATTTGCCCTATTGGGTAACGGTGCAGCAACAACCGCATCTGGTGGTGCCGTATAGCTTGGTGAATAACGATACCAAGTTCATGCGCGGGGCCTTAGCATCGGGGTCGGATTTTTATACAGCGTTACGTGATGCGTTTGATTTTCTGTATGAAGAATCTGCACACACGCCACGCATGATGTCGGTAGGGCTGCACTTGCGTGTGGCCGGACATGCAGGTCGTGCAGCGGGTTTGGCGCGCTTTCTGGATTACATCGCCACTAAACCTGATGTGTGGGTATGTAGGCGTGCAGACATTGCACGACATTGGATGGCGGTACATCCCCCTTCCTAATCTTTCCTAGCGGTACTGATTTTTTTGAAGCATAGATATCCCAAAAAAGGCGGGAGGGCGTTTTGCGCCCTAAAAAAAGGAGACAGACATGGCATACGTAATTCATGGGGCAACCTTAGTCCAGTGTGATCAGCAGGGCAGCATTATCAATGACGGCGCGGTAGCCGTGGTAGATGGCAAGATCGCTGCAGTAGGGACGTCTGACGATATTTTGGCGCGCTATCCCAACCTAGAACGTGTGGACGCCACAGGTAAAGCCCTGTTGCCAGGGTTTATTAACTCGCACACACACTTGGTGTTGACGGTGATGCGCGGCACGATCGAGGACTACATGGGGGAGGTGATTTATGGCTATATGGGGCCTATTACCTTCATCATGACCCCCGAGGAACGTGCCGCTATGGCGAAGTTAGGGGCATTGGAAGCTTTGCGCTCTGGCACCACAACGGTGAGCGATTCCAGCCGATTTGTAGGCAGTTATGCGGATGAGGTTGTGAATACTGGATTGCGTGTGGTGTTTAGTGAGCTGGGAGCCGATGCACATAATCTCAAAATGGCGACAGGCGAGTATCACTACGATCGAGATTGGGGACAGCAATATTTAGACAGAACCGAAGCACTGATTGAGCGTTATCACGGTGCAGAGGGTGGGCGCATTCATTGTCAGGTGGCGTCGCATGCGCCCGATAATTGTTCGCCATGGATGCTGAAAGAGTTGTTGGCCATTGCACATAAGCATGACGTAAAACGCAATGTGCATTTGGCTCAATCACGTGCCGAGCTTAAACAAATACATCAACTGACTGGAAAAACGTCGGTGGGGTATTTGTTGGATAACGGATGGCTGGACACCGATCTAACAGCAGCGCACTGGTCACATTGCACAGAAGAAGACATCGATGTTTTGGCTCGCCAAGGCGTGCACATGGCGCATTGCCCTGCTAACTCATCCCGACGTGGTCCACACCAAGTGAAGGTGGGGTATGCCATGAAACAGGGGGTGAATATCGCCTTTGGTACTGACAACATGACCGAAGACATGTTCAAAGCGATGCAGTTCGGCATTGTGGTGCATAGGGGTAGTGCAGGCGGTGGCGTGACACCTCAACCACAAGAAATCCTCGATTGCGCCACGCGTAATGGGGCAAAGGCTTTAGGTCGTTTGAACGAGCTAGGTTCTATAGAGGAAGGCAAGTTGGCAGACCTGACCTTTATTAGTTTGGAACATGCACGTATGCGACCAGTGAATCAAATCGTCTCCAACATCGTGCACTATGCCGACCCCGGTGTGGTGGATTCGGTCATGGTGGGTGGGAAGTTCCTGATGCGTGACGGAAAGGTCTTGAGCATGAATGAGTCAGACGTATTAGAACAGGCTGAACAAGCGACTGCACAAGCATGGGAGCGCTTGCTCGCCAGCAATGCTGCTTTGCCTTCATTACGCGCACCACGCTAAGCCAAACACACTAATCAGGAGACAGACATGAGTGATTTTGATGTAGTAGTACAGGGCAATATTGTGGGGGCGGATCGCATTCGTTTTGATGGCTGGTTTGCGATACGTGAGGGCAAAGTAGAGGCTATTGGCGAGGCTAATAATGTGCCGTCTGCACGCGATTTTATCGATGCGCGTGGCAGGTGGGTAATCCCCGGTGTGTTAGATGGTCAGGTGCATTCCGGCAGCCAAGCGAATCAAGAAGGCATAGGTATGGCTTCTAGAGCAGCGGCGGCGGGTGGTGTGACGACAATGGTGGAAATGCCGTATGACGATCCAGAGCCCGTGGCCTCACGCCCTCAGCTAGATAGAAAAATACAGCTGATTGAACAAGACAGTCATGTGGATGTGGCGGCATACGCCACCTTAAATAATGAGCATGGGTTAGAGGCTATTCCAGGGCTGATTGAAGGTGGAGCATGCGCGTTTAAGTTCTCTACCTTTGAGGCCAGCCCCAATCGATTCCCTCGTGTAGAGGAAGACGTGCTCTATGAGGCCTTCCGGTTGATTGCTCCGTCAGGCTTGGCCTGCGGGGTGCATAATCAAAATCAGGAAATTACCCGTAAAAATATCCTGCGTATGACCGAAGAAGGTGATACCGGTTGGGATGCGTTTTTACGTGCGCACCCACCATTGGTAGAGAACTTGGCCACGGCAACGATTTATGAGTTGGGTGCGTTGACGGGGGCACGCGCTCATGCGGTACACGTATCGTTGTCACGAGGCTTTGAGCTGTGCAACATGTATAAGCGTGCGGGTACAGCAGCCAGTATAGAAACCTGCGTGCAGTATTTAATGCTGAACCATGAAGAACATACCAAGCGCTTTGGTGCATTGACTAAGCATTACCCGCCTATACGGCCTAAAGCTGAGGTAGAAAAACTGTGGACGCACATTGGAAATGGCGAATGTACATTTGTGTCGTCCGATCACGTGAGTTGGGGCTTAGAGCGTAAGTCCAACCCTAATGTGTTTAAGAATTCCTCAGGTGGTCCAGGTTTGGAAACCTTGCTGCCGGCGTTGTGGACGGGGTGTATAGAGCACGGTTTATCCCCCACGATGGTGGTGCAATTGTTGTGCGAAGGGCCTGCGAAGCATTTCTTGTTAGAGCATCGTAAAGGGCATTTGAACCCTGGTGCCGATGCAGACTTCGTGATTCTTGATCAAGAGCGTTATGCCTTTGATCCATCGACAAGCTTATCGGCTGTGACGTGGAGCTCGTTTGAGGGCCGTGAGTTTATGGTGAAAGTGGCAGCGACGTTCTTGCGTGGACAACTGGTCTGGGATGGTCGCAACATTTGTAATCAAGCAGGTGATGGTCAGTTCATACGACCACACCGTGCTGGAGTCGTGTCATGAGCAGTCAACATGTCGCCTTGCAAGTGCTAAGCAGCCAACGGTTATGGCAACGCTTAGAGACGCTATCTACCTTTACCGACCCAGAGCGCCCGTGGACACGTCGAGCATTTAGTCCCCGCTTTATTGCTTCACGACAATGGCTGACCGAACAAATGCAACAGGCTGGATTGTCTGTGCGTATAGACAGCGGTGGAAACTTGATCGGACGCTTAGAAGGCAAGCAGCCTCATGCTAAAGCGATTATGACGGGCTCACATTCTGATACTGTGTTTGATGGTGGTAGGTATGACGGCATCATTGGTGTGTTGGCAGGCATTGAAGTCGCGAAAGCCTTGCATGACAGTGGGGAACAGCTAGACCACCCGTTTGAGGTGGTGGACTTCTTGTCTGAGGAGCCCAGTGATTTTGGGGTGTCATGCGTAGGCAGTCGTGCAATGGTGGGGGCGTTGAGTGCCGATATGCTGGCACAGCGTGCCCCGGCTGGCGGTACGTTAGCAGAAGCAATCGCCTTAGTGGGCGGAGCGCCAGACAAACTAACTGTGCCACTGTATCAAACAGGTGATCTACATGCGTTTGTAGAGCTGCATATAGAGCAAGGGCCAGTATTAGAAAGGCAGCAGATTCCTATTGGTGTCGTGACGGATCTAGTAGGTATACGACGCTTTAGAGTGATGGTTACGGGGCAGCCAGACCACTCTGGCACCACTCCCATGACACACCGTAAAGATGCGTTGGTGGGGGCGGCGATGCTGATACAGGCTACCTACCATAAAGCAAGCCAGATGAACTCAGATCAGCGCTACGTGGTTTCTACCGTGGGGTACTTATCCGTCACGCCGAACTCCTCAAATGCTGTACCCGGGAAGGTGGAGCTCATGCTGGAAATACGTAGTAATGATGCCGAAGTTTTAGTGCAATATGGCGAGCAATTGTTTGCTGAGGTGCAGCCAGCTTTGCAGGCATTGGGGCTAGGGTTGCAGGCCGAATCGGTAAGCTATGGTAAGCCTACGCAGTTTACGCCACAGGTGGTAGATGTCATTGAGCACTCAGCAAAAGCGTTGGGCTATGACTCGCTACGCTTACCCAGCGGTGCGGGCCATGATGCTGTGTATTTGGCGGCGATTGCACCAGCGGGCATGGTGTTCATTCCTTGCTTAAATGGCCGTAGCCATTGCCCAGAAGAGGCCATAAAGCTAGACGAGCTAGAGGCAGGCCTAAAAGTGCTCATGCACAGTATCCTTGCAGTAGACCAGCAGACTTTTCCTGATGATCGTTAAGAGCTAGCCTTCGTTGGCGTAGCAACCAACTTATAGCGGCTCTGAGTATGTAGGTTTGCTCAGAGCCGCTATTTGCGTTCAAGGCACTGATTCTGAGGGCATTTACATAAAGAGTGCGGGATGTTGGCGTTTGATTGATGAAGTTAACGTAAAACTCAGGTGCTATTCTGTAGAGAATTAAGCCAAGAGGTAGGTTGTGATAGGCCTACTAATTTTGAAGATCTGGGTTTGTTATGCTGCCTGCTGTTCCTCCTTCGTTAAATCTTCGTCGTACCAGCATCTTGGAGATGATCCAGCATCGCGGTTACGTAACGATAGAGGCATTGGCTGCGCATTTTAATACGTCACAGCAAACCATTCGCCGTGATTTCAGCTACTTGGCCGAGCGAGGGTTGGTAGAGCGTTGCCATGGCGGAGCCATGATGGCTGCCAAAACCTTTCAGCAGTTACCGGCTGAGCGGGATAGCTCGTTACGTCATTTGGCAGAATTGGCTGTCAATCATATACAGCCGGGCATGACGGTCTATTTAGACTCTGGCGAAGAAAGCAATGCGGTGGCCTCGGCCTTATTGGCTAGTCAGAAGCGTTGCAGGGTAGTCAGTAATAACCTAGACATTGCACAGCGTCTCAGTGCGAGTCCTGTGATCGAAGCGATTATTCCTGGTGGCTCTGTAAAGCGCATCGCCAAACGCGGCATGTTTATTGCCCAAGGCGATTTGGTCATGAGTATTGTGCGCATGTTTCACTACGATATCGCTTTTATGAGTGTGCAAGCCTTTGATGACGAGGGCACCGTCATGCAAGAGGATCTCAGCGACGTAGCGTTAAAGCAGGGGGTAATAGAGCTGACGGATAAAGTCATTGCTTTATCTTCTCAAGTGCGGCACAACGCTAAAGCAAATATCAGGGTATGCAAAGCTATAGCGTTTACTGGCTTCATTTGTAATGAAGCCTTACCAGAGTGGCTAGCTGATGCAATGGTACAAGCAAATGTTGCAGTCCAAGTAGCCGATGCTCGTTTATGCGCGTAAGTAAAATGCGCAGTTGACCTATAGGTCAGTAATCCCGGCTGAGCAGTAAGACCAGCACAATTGTGGAACCTGAAGCAATCAGAATAGCAGGGAGCAGATCTGTGCTTAGGTGAATAAGATCCATCATGATGTTCCCCCAAATATTTAACAATGTTTCCAAGGTGGAGCAATAAATACTAGGTGCTACATAGGGTCTTCAGTGGCTACAAATGTCTACATAACGTTGCATTAGTAGATGTTTGTATTACATCAGAAAACTTTGCTTTCGTTAACGTTTGACATCTAAAAGAGTTGTAACTATTTTTAAGTATTATCGCAACAATCACCCCTATATTCGGTAAGACTATTTGCGTTCGCGCAAGAAACGCGAGAAAAAACAGGGATGGTGGTGGTACGGGCAGAGACACAGGTAAACTACTTGCTACGATTCCTTTTTTGAATTTTGGTGATTTATGATTGGTCTAATAGTGGCGGGTGCGATAGGGTTGTACTCTATCTATGTTTTGATACGCTCCGGCGGTATCCTGTTCGGTGTGGCCGATATAAATGCTGAACAACGTAAACGTGCTTGGATGCACGGTGGCGTTGCAGCGGTGGCATTATTGTTGTGTGTGTTTTGGTACAACATGTATTACGACAGCCCAGAAGCACAACAAGAACGCGCCTTAGCTGTACAAGAAACACGCTGTACTGATGTATTGGAAGCGTATAAAGCGACACAGATATTGGTGCGTGATGCTAGCAAATCCACCATGACCTTATCGTTTGCGTTTGTGCCTACGCATGATTCCAAAATGGTCAGAGAGTGTGAGTTCATCATTCAAGCGCCCGCAGACCGCGTCATCATAGAAACAGGCCGTAGCGACAAAGCCGTATTTACCGCCAATGTGCGTTACCGCAAAGACGACGATGCATGGGAAATGATGAGTTTGGATTGGCAAGAGAGTGGTGCGGCAACAGAGTAAAAATATTGTTGCAGAGTTTGGCGCCAATGGGGCTAAGCATGTATACTAGGAAGTACTGCATAAACGAACATTTGGGGCCGATCTGGCTTCGACGTGGGTCGCGAAGCAGAGCAGGGCATGTCGAGCACCAGTAAGCTCGTAAATCCACTGGAAAACTTTAAACGCAAACGAAGAGCGTTTCGCACTAGCCGCTTAAGCGGCTTTGCCGCTGCACTAATTTGTTCTTGGGTTAGGTTAGGCAACTAACAGCAGCGTCACTTACAAGAAATCGAATTTGGTTGGTTCGCTCAATCAAGTTTTAAATCTAAGCGAATCGCTAAGGAAAGGCCTGTTGATGGGCATAATCCGAGGTTAAATTCTAAAATATATCAACTAAACATGTAGAACTGCCTGTAGAGGGCTTGCGGACGCGGGTTCAATTCCCGCCGGCTCCACCACAACACACTACCCCACACTAGGGGAAGGCTAAGAAAGCCGGGCTAATAACCCGGCTTTTTTAGTGCAGTGTAGTGTAGCGTTTCACACCGATTTCACACCGATTTCACACCGATCAGTTTGGGCAATGGTTTTCTGATAGTTTGAGTCTATCCATTTGCCGTAAACACGGAACACCATTTCAACATCTTCATGCCCCATTTGGCTGGCAAGCCAAAACGGGTTGGCTCCGTTTGTGAGCAGGGTGCTGGCGAACGTGTGCCGCATTTGGTAGGCGTTTCGGTATCGAACGCCGGCACGTTTGCAAAGTGGTGCCCATAGGGTTTTACGGATTTGTGATTCAGTAGTCCATGGCTCGCCGGTTCTCGGGTTAATCCACACTCGATCATCAGCAAGAAAGCTCGCGGGCTTTTGATTACGAAGAGCCTGTAAAGCGCTTTCGGACAGCATCACGTCACGAATACCGGCTGCGGTCTTTGGTGCTTTCTCGACTTGCGCTGTCTTTCCATCAACAATGCCAGTGACGATGTTTGTATCAATCCGCATTGTCTTATTGATCCAGTCAACATTTCTCCATGGTAAGGCCAGCATTTCACCTGTACGCAAACCTGTGGCTAGCCAGAATTGGATAAATGGCCTTTCGTCTAGGCGCGCATGTTTAATCAGTGCTTCTGTTTCGTTGATGTCGAACGGATCCACCTCATACTCGGATTTCTTCGATGTTTGACGTAGGATTTTGGACAGGGCAATCCTATCCAGCGGGTTGAAGTCGATAATTTCATCATTCACCGCATCATCAAAGATTGAGCGCAGGGGGGATAGAATATTTCTAGCGGTTTTAGCGGTTACGCTGAGTCCCGCAATCCATTGCCTGAGTTCAGATGGCGTAATTTCTGTAATGAAGTGCCCACCCCATTTGGGGGCGAGCCTGCCATCTATTATTTTTTTGTAGCCAAGATGGGTGGATGGGGAAATAGTACCGTTTAAAGCTTGCTGCCCGTAATGGCTGAGCTGCTTTTCAAAAAGTGTGGCCATTAGATGCTTTTTCCGCTCAGGTGAGAATTCTTCAACGCGTGCTGATTCAGGGAAAAAATCCTCATAGTTGAAGGAACCGTCAGTGATCTTCCGGTTTATTTCTAAGCGGATACCATTTGCATAGTCTATATATGCTTTGGTGATGTTCTGTTCAGGCAGAAGCTCTCTGCACTGAACGCCGTTATAGGTGAATGCAATTTGAAGCCGCTCACCCGTTACAAGTGAACGTATTGTGACCCCTTTTGGCAGCTTGTATTTGTGCTTTGCAGTAGCCAATTTTCTACCTCTTCTAAGTTCACCCACAGCCTGTTTTGCGGGTCTTTCCGTAGATGAACGCCTTCTTTCCATACGCGAGTTTTGCGACGGAAGTATACGGCCTGTTTTGTATCACCTGAAAGCTCGCAGTATTTGTCGAGCTTGACCCACTTGATCTGGATTGGTGGGTTAACAGGCTCCTGCGTCGCCGGGGCAAGGGCGCTATTAATCATTGTTATCTCCAACAAAAACCCGGCTTATGCCGGGTGTGTAGTTGCGTCTGTAGTGGGGGAGGTAATAGCCATTGCTTCTAATGCGAGCAAGCTCCTGGTTGCCTCACGTGGGGCGTGGACATAATCTCTTGCCAGTGCTTTTCTCCTAGAGTCACCGCTGCATCTACTTGCTCTGTTGTTACGCATGGCACGGCAACAAATGGAATACCCTGTTTAACTAGTGCCATTACTGCATCTAGGGATACTTTTGTTGCAGGATCAGTGATGCGTGCTTCAATGATTGTTGGTTTGTTCATATTATTTCCAGTAAAAACCCCGCATTTGCGGGGTGTTAGTCTGTGTCCGTGCTGGGGAAGGGTTTGTATTTCGTTACATTTGGTGTGCGGTGTACAAAAAGCTGCTAGGTAGACTATTCATGAACCTTACAGTTGAGGTTTTAAGTCGCGCATTTAAATCAAAATAACCCCTTCATTTATGCTGCTGCCCGGATATGTACTCAGGGCAAATATTTGGTTGCAAGAGGTGAGTATGCAGACGTTAGTAGCGAAATATGAGGATGATCCTCCCGGGGTGGTGTTTACATTCCTTGTTTCAGGTGAGAAGTTATGGGGGTGGGTGGCCCGCGAAAGATTGGAGGTATTGGCTGGAAAGCCATTGAGTATTCAGGGTTGCATAGATACGTACTACGCCCATAAAGAACAAATCCAACGATTCGTGTTGCAACAAAAGTCACAACAGGAGTCGCACAGAGAAAGCCTGATGTCTAGGCTAATAAAAGGCTTATGGAAGATTGGCGATAAAAAAGCAAGGACTGGTATCTCTAAACGTCACTTTTTATAGGTGGAGAAAACGTAGATTTTCTCGTTTAAAGGCATCATATTTTGATGCTTTTTTTTATGACGAAAGCACCAATGTTTCACTTGTAGGCATAAAGTGTGGGTAACATATTGTTAGGTTGGTATTAAGATTTGACTTTGAGACCTTGAGTTGCAGGGGGCTTTATGTTCCATCTCAGTCAGTGGTTGTTTTTTTGGTTAAGAGTTTTTGCCACTTTTTGTAGTGGTGTTTGTGTTCTATTTTTTCGTTCTGTTTATTTTCTTCCTATTGAAGAAGTGGAGAAAAAGAAGGGACTAGGGGAAACACCACGTCTGACAAGCCGTGAGGGTAATGTTGTAGACTATTCATCTGCTGGCGAAATTCATAATGTACGAGACTCTGTGTATTGAAAAGGAGGACCTCATGATTGAGGACGAGTTTGTTAAGTACCAAATAAGCCCAGCTCGTATCGTCTTTGCTTTTCATACGGCAGAGCATCAAAAAGTCACAGTACAAATATCGCTTTACGCTCTGGAAAGAATTGTCGGGAAAGAGCTACGTAATGGCGAAATGTGCTTAGAGGCCTATGCCGTGCACAAAGAGGCTATTCATTCTGTCGTTTTAGATAGGCTTGGTCATAGCGATAGCGAGCTTATTACAGTGGCGCTTCCAGATGTTTTGAAAACTAGATCAAACGCTAAGGAAACATCCTTAGATGCATAGGGTGTTGCAGCTTTAGGTCATTCACTCCTCAGGCGGATGCACAGGGCAAGGCCATCGCAGTGATCCGTCTCCGGATGGGCAGGTGCAAATGGGCTCCGTGGTTTCGCCGCATTCGGGACATAGAGGGCCGACAGAGCCGCATAGCCTGTCTGTGAAGCCTTGCCAGCCACACTGCGGGTTGCCGCAGGCGCGTTTCGGGTTGAGGTGGGTAATGCCAGCGCGTTTAGCTTCATGCAGAAACTCTTGTAGACCACCTGTTTTTTCGGTGCTCTTACTTGTTCCATAACGCCCAAGCACGTCACGCGCAATCTGAACGAATGTCTCTGGCAATACGGGATAGCCGCAACTCATCGCCCAAAGCTGTGCGGTTGTCGGTGAGGCTCCGTTCAGTTTGTCTATAACTGCGGCTTCATCGGCTAAGCGTGCCGCATTCATGGCGAACGTGACCACAGGTCCTAGCACACCCGCTGCGGCGGCTAAGCCTAAGTTGTATGTGGGGGCGTCAGGTGGAACAGCAGTAACGGTGGTTGTATCCACCATAGCAGTGGTTCCCAGTAGTTCGGCGCTGACTTTAAACCGGTCGGTAAGCACTTTAAATATACTTGAGCCTTGGACTCCAGTATTGAGCATTGCTATATAGCGGTCACGGGTAGAAGGAGAGTAATAGCCACGTCCCATGACCTCATCCCATAGCTTGCGCATATCGTTGAGCATGGAGTCTTGCTGGCTTTTACTTAGTAGCCCGAATCCGTGATGAAGGCAGCAGGCCATACTAATCAATAGAGCTTGATCGGGCTTTTCCTCTGAGTATGGGGTGATGGGTGGATTTGAGGGTGGGGCTGGCCTAAAGCTAAATTTTTTAGCTAGCTCGATAAGTTCGGGGGGTACTTGTGGTGTGGTGTCGCAGTTCTCACAATGCCCTGTGGCTGCCATAAACCCTGCGTCATAGCTATTTTCTGGGTAACCGTCACCGCAGCCGCACCAAACCATCTTTACATCGTCTTTATGTCCGCTACCGGCGCATGATGGGCATGCTTGATCGGTACCTTCTGCTGATTCATGACTGCATTTCGCGATGTTCTCAATGAAACGCTTGGCGTGCTCTTGTCGTTTTTTCTCTTGAGCGTCGCTAGTCACAAAATCGTAATGGCGAGCCGCTGCATCTAGAACAGTGCATGTTTTTACGCCGATGCCAAAGCGACCGCATCCAATAGCCATGGGTCGATCAATCTTAGCGTGGGGGCGCTCAGCCAACTCTTTAGACAGCATCTCCATATCATCTGCATGCTGCTGTAGTGTGTGGAGGTGATGCTCTATCAGAGCTTCTTTGCTCATGTCTTCGTATGCTTGTATCTGTGTCATGTGTGCCTCATGGCTTAATAAAGGTGATCCAGTGGGTTTTGTTCAGCCGACCTGAGCGGTGGCCATATAGGGGGAGTACGTCGGTGCAGGCCAGAACATCACGCACTGGTATCTGTGTTTCGTTCCATTTGAAATTCAGCGTGCCGTGTGGGCGCAGTACGCGGAAGCATTCAGCAAACCCAAGGCGTAAATCTTCGCGCCAGTCGTCCCCGAGTTTTCCGTACTTGGCTGCCATCCAACTACGCTTGCCAGCCCGTACCAGGTGAGGCGGGTCAAAGGCAACGTGATAAAAGGTGTTATCGGGAAAGGGCAGCGCACGGAAGTCCATTTGCATGTCAGGGTGCACATGAATGGCTCTTGTGCCGTCATCTTTGTGAGTGCGGTCGGTAACGATTAGGGATTCGTGCCGCATGTCGCCAAATAAACAGCGTTGGTCTTGTGGGTTAAACCACATCATGCGGCCACCGCAGCAGGGATCTAGCACAAGGTGTGTCATGTAAATAGCTCCTATGTATAGGCGCAAAAAGAAACGCACTAAGCTAAACTTGTGCGTCTATGGGATGGAGGGGGTATGCGAAAAGAAAAATGTAGTTGTGATGGGCTAATGGTCGCTAGCTTATTGGCTGGAGTGGCTCTAGGGGCTGTAATAATGGTTGCTATCGGGGCAATGATTACTTACGACCCCAAAGGGGTTCCTCTATTCTTTGGCGCCAAGTGGTGGGAGGTCATGACAGCGATAGGCACAACAGGGGCGGTGGTTGTTGCTCTATGGCAGGCACGAAAACTTTCGAGACTTAAGGAAGATGAGAATAGAAAAAAAATAACTGGAGTGCTCTCATTAATCAGTGAGGCAGTTCAGTCTCTTTATTGGTTGGCCTCACATGCCAGCTACCATAAAAATGTTTACGAGAGTTTCTCGGTGGCAAATTTTAGAAATTTCCAAACTTCTGTGGACGCTATAGGTCAAATACCGTTCTATGAATGGCCGTACTGTAACTACCACAAGGTGCTGAATCCAGTAATTTCACAACTTAGAGTTGCCAGAACTAGCGTCATGCATGTTGTTGATAATAAAGTAGCCCTCGAAAATCTGGACGGTTTTATAGAAGAAGCAAAAACAGCAGAACAATATCGCAAAACAGCTTATGGCGATCCAGTATTGAAAGATATACCAAAGCCTGGTTTGCACTACCTCATACCTGAGTTTCTGTGAGATAGGCTCAACTGGGTCTATTTCAAGTGGCTTTAGAGGCTAGTAAATATACTGACTTTCTCGATGCTCGTTATATCTAGCGCGGGTGCTTATGGCCTGCACTGACTTGCCACCATGCGCTGTCTGTGCTTCCTCCGCCCGCTGCAGGTTGTATTGGGCAAGCGGCGATAGGGTAGGGGTAACAGCTTTCTTTGTTCGTTTCATAGATTCTTCCATCCGCCTTCGCCGAACACCAAACCAGTCGGAGTGATTTCGGTACCGAGGGCGATTTTTCCTGTTGAGTGATAGCAGTATGTTTTGCAGCAGCTGAGCATTTTGTATGTGTGACCGCCATCTACTGCGAGCAGGGTAAAAAATTGCCCCGGTTCAATATGCTGAATGCGGGGCTTAGGCTTGTATCCATCGGATGTTGTTTTCTTTTCGGGTTCGCTCATAGGCCACCACGTAATACCACTTCATTGAAATAGGCCAGTGCACCAGCAGCTGCTAAACATAGAGCAATTACTAAGATGGACCAGCCTGCACACTTCTTACACCACACGTTTACTTCTCCATAGAACCCCGCTTGCGCGGGGTTTGTTTGCTATAGGATTAAGGAGTGCCACGTAGAATCTGCTGTTCGGTTTCTGTCGCGATTTTGGTGAACACATCACGCGCAGCATCTTCAATGATTTTGTGGGGGCGTACCATTTCGTACCACATCACTAAGAGGGCGTCGTTGATGCGGTAGCGCAAGCGGCACTCGACCTTATAGGCCTCGCCACCGTCAAGAACAGCAATGCCAATGGAGAAGATTTCAGGAATTTGCAGCTTCCCTTTTGAGGCTGTACCTTGAATCTCTTCTTCGTATGTAAGCTCTGTCTGCCCATTCTGGAGGCGGATACCAGAAGCGAAGTTCACTTTCTTTTTGGCTTGTAGGCTGCGGGAGATTTCAAGCATATCGGCACCTACTGGTTCCACAATGTCAGGCAGGTTGCGCTCAATGAAATCAGCAAACTCAGCTTGTTTCATCGCCTTGCCATCGCTCTTGGACCATTCCAGCCACTCAGCAGAGAATGGGCAGGCATACTTAACGCAGTGGTCTTTCCAGCCAGCACTTTCAAAGGTGTGATCGTTCAGCACGCCAGTGAAGCTAGGAGGGTTCAGCTTTGCGTAGATTTGGCTAGAGTCATTTGCATATTTGTTGAAGTATTGGATAAAGCTATCAGCGTCATCCATAACCACTGTGCCGGTTGCACGATTGGGGGATGGTAAATGCTCTTCAAGTTCAATGAGTTCGTAGCCCTCTGGTACGACAGCATATGTACTGGGTGCGCCTGGTATAGCAACGGGCTTTCCAAGTGCTGCGCCGGCGGCTAGTGAATCAGAAACGATTTTTTCCATAACTTGTTTTGTCCTTATACGGTTTTAAGGGTTTGGGGTTTTTCGGAACCAATAGACTTCAAGCCTTCTATGGTCATTTGGCGTGGATCCTCGCGCTGGAGGTTGCCTTCGGGCGTGGCCCACATGATGGAGCCGCCTTTTTCGAGCTCAGGCACCGTGGATTTAATGGCGTCTGTGATTTCCAGTTCGCCGCTCTTTCCCGGCTTGAGTTTGATTTGCAGGGTAAGTGATCCAACCTTCCCTGTATTAATGCAAGCGTTCACGACTTCCTGCATTTTTTCGGTTAGTTCGTCATGGAGGGTTCCATAACGGAGGTCTTGAAGAACCTCACCAAAGGTTTTATTGCTCATGATTTCCTCGGATTAAAAAAGCCGCAGGATAAGCGGCTGTTGTTGGGGTGTGTGGCAGGGTGGTTTGTTTCTTAAATCACGTACTCACAGCGCGCAAGAAGCGGTGCGAACGGGATGTCATCGTCCATGTCGGTGATGCCACCACCGCCTTGGCTCGCAGCTTGGTACGGGTTGTTTTTTGGGCTTTGGTTGGGCGCTCGCTGTTGTGGTGGCGCACTGTACTCACCGTCATTGCCACCATCACGACCGCCAAGCATTTGCATTTGGTCAGCGATGATTTCTGTGGTGTAGTTGTCTTTACCGTCTTGGCCCTGCCATTTGCGTGTGCGCAGGCGACCTTCTACGTAAACGGAGCGACCTTTTTTCAGGTACTCGCCAGCGATTTCGGCTAGGCGGTTGTAGAACACGACCCTATGCCATTCAGTTTCTTCTTTGCGTTCACCGCTGTTACGGTCCTTCCAGTTGGAGGTGGTGGCGATTGAGATATTGCAGATGGCGTTACCTTCCGCGCCGTAGCGTACTTCTGGGTCACGGCCTAGGTTGCCCACCAGAATTACTTTGTTAACTGAAGCCATGGATTAGTGTCCGGGGTAGGGGCCAGTGAAGGCCAAGATTACATAAATGGTGATGCAGACCAGCCAGCTCCAAAAGTAGGCTTGGGTAGGTATTACTTCGCTGGGGTCGATGGGTGGTCGGATGTGGTGTTGCCAAATCCATGTGCCGGTACCGCCAACAGCAAAGGCGAGCGTCCACAGGAACAGGCTAGCAAGCATGCTCATGATGATTTCCTGTTGAGTTGTGGGCGGTATGCCCATGAGAGGGGGTAGGTAGATCTATGCTGATCTATATGTGTATTTGGTACCCTCATAGATGAAGGGACCATGTGGCAAGGTGTTTTAATTTGTGCCGGTTACGTCTCCGGCGCTGCTGGGTCAGCCGTCCGCCTATCTCATGAGGGATTCCCAAATTCCCCCACCGTGTCGTTTACGCAGACACGCAGCCCCCTAGCTCCTCGGCATCGCGGGTAATGCGGGCAAAGTCTTTATCTCTCGTCTGCCAGCGAGTCGCATCAAGAGTAGGAGTTTTATTGTCCTACTCAAACGTGCGTTTTGGTAGACGCTCTGCAAAGCCTACGTAAGCAATGGGGAACCGATCCCCCCGCAGAGCGCCTGCCAAAAAGCCCTACGTATAGGGCTTAGAGGGGGCGTTATTTAATATCAAGGAAGGGGATAGGGTTTCTAGCCCCTGCATATACAGGCAGCTTCCCATCCCATAAGTGTTAAATATGACAATCGACCACGGTAATCAGCGTGTCATCTGGTAAGGCGTCCAGCATTTCATTCACCTTTTTGTTCCAGTCTTCTTGGGTACCATCTTCATCAGACATACCGAACCAGCCCATGGTGCCCTTGGCTATCCACTGACCATCTTTAACGAAGGCATAGAGCACGGTTGCACTGTCACGTGCCTGTTGAATGTACTGATCTCGTGGCGTTAGGTACTCGTCCACTCCGTCCCATGGATGCCCCATTGCTTTGGCGACAGCATCTTTCGCCTCTTGAACATGGTAGGCATCACGTGCAGCGCCGATGTTGCCAGCGTGAACAACGTCGCGGAGGTGCTCCCAAGTTTCCCAAGTCTTACCGTCACGGGCCGTGTTAGCTTTGTCCCAACGTACAGCGGCTTCGCGGCCTGCTTCATCACGCATACCGTCAAAGTCAACATCACCCTTGAGTGCTACATCAGCGTAACCATCACCGCTGTTCGCCTGCGATCCCATCAAGCCTGGGCGACCACGATCACCTGTAGCGCCAGCCTTGAGCTTGAGGAAACCAGACCAGCGACCACCAACAACCCACCAGTCCCATTTCTTGTTTGGGTTTGTGCGTTTCACTGCCTTGATGATGTTGCCCTCGCCATCAACAACTGCGAAGCCGTACTTGTGGGTATCGTTTAGGTTTACTTCCGATTCAGAGGCAACGGTTTCATCTTCAAGACCATACCCATCTAGCCCCCCCGAACGGCATTCTTCCGTAATATCCACATCTTGTACGTACTGATCGTCTTCGCCAGTACATTCAAACTCATGGTAGGGCTGCAATTGTTCTTTAACATTCGGCCCAATCACTAATACTGCAAAATGGCTCATATCCGCTCCTAGCTTCAGTTGCTGGCCTCTGTTGAAGCCATCCACCAAAGCGGCCTGTTTCCAAGCCGTTGGTACTACGTGGTTCCGTAAATGCTGCGGTACGGTTTCCTGACCGCCCCCTACCAAAATCATCAGGGGGGCGCCGAACCCTGCGCATGTTGAAGGCCTCACGCCAATCGCAGGAATGCATCTATTCGGTTTTTTGCTTTTCTTTGTGCTTGGGCGCAGCCGTTTCCCTTCCGCACCAATCGCTTCACAGCGAGGCACGTAGCGTCTTTGTGCGCCGTTATTCGCCGCCCCCGATGTTGCTAGGGCGGTGTGGTCCACACGTTGAGTTTTTAAAGATCGTTTACAACTCTGTTTGGCTGCCCTCTGGGCTAGGCTTTGGTGAGTTGTTAAATGAAGTATAGAAAAGCTAGACATTAAAGTCAATTATTTCTATACATGGGTTTAGGATATCTAGACTTATGAGATTTAAAAAAAGCCCTTGAGTAGGGCTGTAAGTCTCGTAGGTAGTGGTATCAGCCTAACTTTTGATGTGCTGTTTCGAGCATTTGTAATAACAACAAAAACAAGTTTGCTCGATCTTCACGGCTGATTTGATCAAACTGCTCGGGGCATACAGCCCAAGCTCTGACCACAGAAATCGACATTGATAGGGATTCTTGCGCTTCATCCCATGCTGGCTGGCGATTTGCTGGTGTTGTTGCCATCCTGACTTCCTTCTATGTTTTATCAGCGTCCATGCGCTTGCGTTATCAAAAGGGAAAGTAAGTTAATAAAATCAGCGGGAGGGCAGATGCTGCTGGCCTTCAGGCTGACGCCGGTAAGGGTGAAAGGGAATTAGGCAAATCTGCCAAATGCTATATTAGCTGTATAAAAACACAGTGTATAGTCAAACTTTGTTTCGACTGGGCGGTGATGCAAGCCATAGCTACAGACGCAAAAAAGCCCTCGGAGGAGGGCTTGGGTGTGAGAGCGTTGGCTTGGCTAGTCTGGTTGATCAGCTTTTAGCTTGTTGTGTATATCTGCTATCGACCCAGAGTAGACAGCTAAATTACTAACAGAGAAGTTAAAAGACTCTGAAGCTCAAAGGATCCAGTGACGAGTAGCGAGAAGCTGTAAGTGGCAGCTAACACTTGTGTAAATTGCGTAATGAAGCGACGCGTAAGTGCGTCAGTTTGACGCACTTGTTAGCATTTTTGCCATACGCTCTAAGTCGCTAGCAACATCATTGAGCCCGAAGTAGTTTGTCGGATGTTCATACATCATGTCGTGATGTCTTTCTAGTGTTTCGTAACTGGGGAGCCGAGACCTAAGCTCATCTCGCAGCATGATGGCATCGACCCGAAAACGACGATCATATTCTGCGTTTCGTTCACTTGAGAGCCACATGATTTCGTTTGTGTTTCGCTCCCAAGCTGCATCACGTTCTTCTTCAGTTTGAGCCGAGCGCATCGCGGAATGCGCAATAGCGCTTATACGGTCATCTTCTCGTTTATGCCTCTCAATAAACGCCCGTAGGTTTTTCACCATCTCTAATGTTCTTTCCTTCAAGGCTACAGAATCTGAATCGACGACCTGCTGTACTTTATCATCAAACTTTAGAGCTCTATCCTTATAAGACTCAGCCTGCTCGGATTTTAGAAGTAGGCGCTCTTTCAAAACTTCGTTCGAAGCCCTTGTATGCTCGATGACAGCAGTAAACTGCCATTTCACAACGAAGTAAGCCGAGCCGAACATAATTGTACAAAGAATAAGAAACGTAAACGGAGCTTGTGAGACTACCGACCACTCATTATTTATGTATTCGAATAGTTTTTCCATAATGCTTCCTGATGAATGCTAACGGCTGTATTAAGTCACCCCTAAAAATTTTGATCTCAGTTTTGGGTAGATCTTATAGATCAATGAACGAAAGACTGCTTCTGGCCGATAGCAGCTATTATAAGGTTTACCTAGAAATATGACCGCCCATAAAAAAGCCGCCTATAGAGGCGGCGTATCTTGAACAAAGCAGGGTTACTTTTCTTGCTGGGTCGCAGGCTGTGGTGCGGCTTGAGCAGGAGCCTGTTGCGCTTGTTGTAGGCTCTTAATCATTTCTTTGACTTCCGCGGCACTGGCGGCAATATCAGCTTTAGCGTCAGCGGCAACTTGGGCTGTCTCTCTGCCGGAGTCGAACGCAGTAAACGCAAGGGCTCCAACGGCAATAATCGTAGCAAGCATCACGGCGATAGTGGCGGACGCTGCTTTCCACGGCGTGTTTCTCTGCTTTTCTAGTGACTGGTTAATCTGCTCCATGGTTTTTTCCATCGAAGCAAAACGATCCTCAATACGCGCAAGCCTCCCATCCATCCTTGCTTCGATGGTTTCGAGTTTGGCGTCGAGCTCAGGCCGAGATATTTGGTTTTCCACGCTATTTTTACTGTAATTTTGAGTGGTTGTCACTACAGCATCTAGTGTAGATCTGATGTTACTCGATTTTCCACCGTTAGAGACAAGAAGTCGTAAATGAGAAGATGTGGAGTCTTGGTATTGACTGTCATTATTTTTTCCCATTGCTCTCTTTCCATGATAAAACGAAAGCAGCCATGTGGGATCTAATAAATCCACAATTATTGCAACTAACGCTCACAAGAGGATACATTGGCGCTGGTACTGTTACAGGCCCATTTAAGGGTTGAGCGATAAGGCCATGAATAGAGTCTGCCGCACGAACATCAGTCCAACTGTTCTCTAAGCAAGCAGGGCAATTATGGTTTTTAAGCTTTGCGTTGAAAAACTCAATTATATCTTCAAGCGAAAGATCCGCCGTTGCTTGTCCCAAGTCAAAATCGGGGCTATTTTGATCCTCTTGATCGCTCATTAAATTTCCTAAAGGTTTGGGTGCGTCGCTCAAGTTCTATACAAGACCGCAGCGATACGGCCTTGTGCGCGGTGTTACTGCTACGGGTGCTACTTGTTAGCATGACTTTAGCCCGCCATAAGTATGGAAGGCTGAGTATGCGGTGGTGTTCAGGCTTTAATATCTAAGCCGAGCTGTGCTGCGGAGAGCAGTATGGCGGTCTCCAGTTGGATACGCTCATCGCTCTGAAGGCTTTTAATCTTGGATTCGCTGACCTTTTGAAATGGCCACACGCTAGTAGGGACGACTTTGATGCCTTGCTCCAGACCTGGCAGCGGCTCTGAGTAGGCTGTGATTTCAGCGATCTTGATTAACTGGTCGTAGCTAGCCTCATGTCTGCCATTTTCCCATGCAGACACATTTCCTTTGCTAACACCTAGCCTATCGCCCAATTGAGTTTGGGTGATTTTGGCGTGGTTACGAGCAGCAAGAATCCAATCTTTGATATCCATGCTTCGTAGTGTATAGAAAATCTGCACGCTCATGGTCTATATATTCTTGACTTATTGGTATAGAAAAACTAGACTCTAGTAATGAAACAAGAATCTATCGAAAAGTCATTAGAAAAAGCGGCAAACGCCTTCGGCTCGGAGGCGGCTTTGGCACGCGCTTTAGGGGTTACGAGAGGGGCTTTCAATCAGTGGAAGCGTCCGGGCAGGGAGGTTCCTGCTCGACATGCTCCTGAAATTGAGCGCCTGACGGGGGTTCTTTGTGAGTCCCTGTGCTTCTCGGTTGATTGGTCTGTGCTGAGAAAGCGGGCCTCGTCGCGAAAGAGGGTAGCAGCTCAAGGCTCATAACCCCGATCAACACAGAGCGGGTTTCGATTTTTCATGTTCGAGTGGTTTTTGTTCTTCAGGTTTGTTTTTCATAGGTGGTGTCCATGCGTAATTTATATGCTCGTTTTGTTCTGTGGTTGATCCGCCCCGCAATATCGCTCGAACAGAAAGGGGGGCGGATCAAGGTTTCGGTTAAGCGTTCTGGAGCGTTGCTGTATTTGGTAAATCGGAAAGAGTGATGGTCATTGTGCTGGATCCATCTCTAGCTATCTCAAGTAGCCGTCCGGCTACTACCCATACCTTTTCACCCCCTTCAAATCGAATAGCGTCATGTAATTGAAGCTCGCTGTTTGGCGGTAGCGTTAAATTCTCAGGCACAAAAGCGGGCCTTTCTTTAGAGGTAAAGGTAAATACGATTTGAGGTTTTCTGTTGTCCACGGTCAATTCCTTTTAGGAAAAATTTGGTTATTGGAATCTCTGAATATACCCGACTGGGATTGACCGCCCATTAATGCAGGTCATGCGAGTGTTGAAGTGGTTCAGTAGGTTCTCGCATGTCTTGCTCTACGCATAGACGCTCAAACACAGAGCACAGCAGTTGGTCACTGATTTCTGAGTTTTCAGTGACGCCGGCGCAGATTGATTTGGCTTGTTGCGGTAGTCGTTCGGTCTGGGTCATGGGTTAGCCCCTTATCTATTCATTTACGTGCATGAAAGCACTTTACTCAACACAGGAATCATGGTCATGCGAAATGAATCGCACCGCTCGAAATTAGCAACGCTGATGCACTACGTGGATCTATGGCGTGTTCGTGTGGGAAGTAGGGAGGCTGTAGCGCTGGCAATTGTGGAGGCCCACCAGAAGTTTGGCATGGCCGAGGTGACAGGCATTCGTTTTGAAACTAATGGTGATCCCTTCACGTTAGCCAAGAACGCTGCAGATCGTATTTTCCGTTGGCTGGATGACAAAACTAAAGAGTCCAACTTTATGCCGATGAACTTTGAGCAGTCTGTGCTGGCGGCAATGCCTAACGACCTGCGTTACGGCTATGTATGTGAAATCTTGCGTCCATTCGGCTATTCGCCACGAATGATGGTGGCGTGTCCTGATGGTGAGTTTGATCCGAGCAAGAAAGCTCAGGTTGTACTGAAAGAAAACACCGAGGCGACGCTGGCTCTTATTGCTTTGAGTGAGAACGCTTCTGACGAGGCGCATTTCGTGGCACATAAAGAGCTATGTGAGTCCATCGGTACAGCTAGAGGTGCCAGAGCAGCGATAGAGCAAGTGATGCTTATGAGAGGGCTGGTGATACCAAATGACTAAATCTAGCTTCATTGGGGGCGCAAAGCCGCCCTACGGTACCGACTACACAGACCTATTTAAATTTGGCTGGTTTAACAACCCTCGTGTAGCGAAAGCGTTTGATGTAGAGCACGACCAAGACAGGATATCTCGTACTTTTGCGATCAAGGCTGCAATTTATAAGGCAACAGGTGTCGATAGCTTAGCGAAGCTGCCGCCGGCTGACTTTGTGCGTTTGATTGCGAGTAAAGGGCTGGTGTTCACATTGCCAACGTCTTTGAAAGCTGCTGCGAATAACGGAAATATAGGAGGTGGTGATGCGTAGCATGACTGTGAGTCTTCAATTAGAGGAACGGAGCATCCCAGTGCTTGTTTTAAATCTAGGTGCTGTAACGCCAGCTAGTGCGGCTTCTTTTTTATCGGCAGTAAGTGAGGTTTTAGCAAAAGAGCTAGCAGAGCTTGATGACGCAACTCTTGATCACGGGCTCTCGAGGAGTGTGGGCGTATTACCGCGAGCTAGAGCTACACAGCTTAACGAACTGTTAGCTACCAAAGGTCCCGAATCATGCCATCAACTCTAATCCATGATGGTTCACCAACCGCTTTAATTATATGTAGAGCAACCTCTTCGGGAAGTTCTGTATTCCATTTTTCAAATCGTTCTTTAGGAAACTCGTTTCGGAATGTTTGGTACACGATGTCTTCACCCTGTTCCAGAGTGAAACCTGTGCGTAAGTTCACGAGGCAGTGTGCGATGACTCTACTTTTCAGCATTATGTTCTTTCCTAGGTTGGCTGTAATCAATAAGGAGTGTGAGCGATATTTTTCTATTCTTGCATGGCGAGTAATAACTTCCGAAATTGTAAATGCGGGAGTACGGCGATGAAAGTATGGAACAGCACTCTACGGGCCAGCAAGACGCCGCTACGCGCTAAAAAGCCGTGGGAATCAAAGGGAGGCATGAACCGCCCCCAAAAGCCCACGACCAGCAAGAAGAAGCCTATGAGCTCGCGTGGCATGAAAGGTCGTCCAGTTACGGCAGCGCAAAAGCGTTTTCACGATCAGATGGCTAGCTTGGGTTGTATTGCCAGCCTCAAAGACGGTTTCTTCGATCCGATGGTGAGTATTCATCACATTGATGGCAGAACAAAGCCGACCGCGCACTGGTTAGTGTTGCCGCTATCTGCAGGGAATCATCAGCACGGTACCGGCGCACCTGGTCGTATCGCAGTGCACCCAAACAAAGGCCAGTTTGAGGCTCGTTACGGCAAGCAAATGGATTTACTACGCGAGTGCATACGAATGCTGCTAGAGCGTGGTGTAGATGTGCCGGAGGCAGCGATAGAAGCTGCAGGCATGAAAAAAGAAAACCCAGCAACTGCAGCAACAGTTCTGGGGGCGATTCAACGTTACACGGAGGTCTATTGAATGACTCAAATGATACCAACAAAACTCACTGGCAAGCAATTGGCAGATGAAGGAATAGCGCTGGCACAAAGCCATGCTGAGTTTGTAACGCCTAATTGGGGCGAACGGATTATGTCGCTGTTTGAAGCATGGGTGCGCAAGCAGGACGAGCAATTCACGATTACACACTTCCGTCTATACGTAGCGGAGCATCATCCTGATCTGGTACCGCCAAGCTCAAACGCTTGGGGGGCGGTTGGTCGTTTAGCTCAAAGACGCGGTTTAGTGCGCATCACAGGCTCTATGCCTTCGATCTGCCGCTACACCAAGGGTCATTCAGTTAGAACGTATGTGAGGGCGGTATGAGTATCCAGAAAATGCCTTGGTTCCGTATGTACACGGACTTCCTGAATGACCCAAAGATGATTTCTTTGGCGTTTGAGGATCAGCGTCACTTTATGGGCATTCTCGCCCTGAAATCGGATGGTGCGCTAGATCAGGCATGTGAGCCTGATTTGTTGGATCGCATTGTTGCTCAGCGTTTGTGGATTGATCATGCCGTTATCCGTGACGTTAAGAAGCGTCTGGTGGCAGCGGGCCTGATTGATGCTGACTGGCAGCCCTTGGCATGGGATAAGCGCCAGATGCGTAGTGATGTAGACCCTACCAATGCCGAGCGTCAGCGTCGTTATCGTGAAAGCCAGAAGAAAAAAGCTGAACCTGCAGCACCTGAAAATCCAGAGCCAAAGCAGGAAAGCGTCCCCTCTGGTGATGGTAACGCGTTACGTAACGCAACCGTAACGGGTACAGATAAAGAAACAGATGCAGATAAAGAAACAGAAGTAATACCTACTTCGTCTGGTTCTGGTGAACCAAGCTCCGTGCCTGAACCCAAAATTGGATTCCAAGAATTTTGGGATGCTTACCCGAGCAAAAACAACCGCAGGACAGCGAAGTCAAAATGCGCCAAGGCTTGGAAGGCCAAAAACCTTGATGAGATAGCGGATCAGGTCTTAACGCACTTGGAGGCGATGAAAAAGACTAGAGACTGGATTCGTGGGTATGAACCGTCATCGCTGACGTACCTAAACCAAGATCGTTGGGAGGATGGCTTGCCTGTGGAGTCGCCAGAGCCATCAAGTAACGGCGGGCAGGGCGGGAGTTTTTCGGATCAGGATTACAGCAAAGGGGTGAGCGATGATGGAAGTTTCTAAGGTGATTCAGGATCTGGACACAGCCACGCATAACTGCGACCAGCATGGGGAATACCAATCACAGCATGTAAAACTTCGCAGCACTCAGTTTTGGACTACTTGCCCGCAATGTGCAGACAAGGACAACAAGGGTGATGAGCAGAAGATCATTGACGATATCAACGCAGGGCGACGTCAAGCAGTGATGAATAACACTATGCAGCGTGCTGCCATTCCCCCGCGCTTCATGGATCGACGCTTTGCAAACTATCGTGCGACATGCCCTAACTCTGCCAAGGCTTTGGAAACGGTGCGTGAGTATGCAGAAAACTTTGCGGATAGCCTTGCCGCTGGTCGTAGCCTGATTTTGATGGGAACGGTAGGCACGGGGAAAACCCATTTAGCGGCATCTGCAGCGCATGCTTTGATCGCTCAGGGATACACGGCAGTTTTCACCTCGGTGCTGTCGGCTGTACGCAGTGTTAAAGAAACCTATGGCCATGGCGCTACACAGACGGAACGCCAAGCCATTAATGCGTTGATCGCACCAGACCTGCTGATCATTGACGAGGTTGGGGTGCAGTTTGGTAGTGCCACTGAAGAAATGATCCTTTTCGAGATTATCAACGGTCGCTATGAGCAGATGAAGCCCACCATCATTATCAGTAATTTAGCTATGGGGCCATTGAAAGAGTATTTGGGCGAGCGTGTGTTTGACCGTTTGCGCGAAGGGGGCGGCAAGGCCGTGGTGTTTAACTGGGATAGCCACAGGGCAAAGGCGGCAGCGTGAGCAAGAAAAGTAGTAAGCAGGTGGTCTACGAGGCAATGTTAAAGCATGGCGGTGCATTGAGTGCGGCTGATATTGCTGAGTTATCGGGTCTGCCAAAGCACACGGCCTATTGGTCTATTTATTCGCTTATAGCTGAGTCCCTGGTGAAGAAGGCAGGAAGCGTAGAGCTTGGTGGATTTAGAAAGCCGCTGACACTGTATGAAGCCAAAGGCGACTCTCTGGCTGTGATTATTGCAAGAGCAAAAGAGATAGGCGCACCGTTTGGCATCGTGCTGGCGCAATTGGAGGCGGCATGAGTGGGGGGTATATCAGGTCAAAAGATCATCGCTGCACCATTGGATACCGTAATCAGTGGGATGCTTCTGTGCCATCAGTTGGGTTTGTGTTCTTGCGTGAGCCACTGAGCATTGATCGCGTGTCAGTGGGCAACTGTGAAATGAAAGCTAAAGCAATGGGCGGGGGCGGCGTTGATCTGTTGTTCTTGGACCCAAATATAGCCCGTGATGCCTATTGGCCAGAGGTAAGCGAGTGGGCATTAGAGCAGCTTGAGCAGTGCCAGCCGGTAATTGCTTGCTGGTGGGATAAGTCGTCCAGAACAGCTATAGCTGACAAATACCTAGAACTGGTGCGTAAGTCGGGATATAGCAATACGCTGCACCACTTTGGGTTAAAGCGCGGTGTGCCGCAGGTGTTCAATGCTTTCAAAAGCACCAAGCCAATGCTGTGGAGGCTGTGATGGTAGCAGTCATAACAGCGCGGGGGCGCAAGAAAATATCCAAGTACAAGAACGTCAAAACCGTGGTGGACGGTCATAAGTTCGATAGCAAGAAAGAAGCACGACGGTACCAGGCACTAAAACTATTGCTTCAGGCAGGGCAGATTACTGATCTTGAACTACAGAAACGCTACGAGCTGATACCTACGCAGCGTAAGTCAGACGGTACTGCCGTGCGAGTTGTCACCTACTACGCTGACTTCGTTTATATGCGTGATGGCGTACAGGTTGTAGAGGATGTGAAAGGGGTGCGTACTGATGTGTTCGTGCTTAAAAGCGCTCTGATGTTGCAGGTACATGGAATTGAAGTACAGGAGGTGTGATGCAAATACCTACTTGGGTCGAGTACGAGATTCAGAACTGGGCACGTATGCATTGGCAGGGCAGTATGCCGGGGCCGCGCCGCATCGCACAGGAGCATCGTCAGTGCCTATATCCATTCCAAGAGGTTGATGGGGACGAGCAAGACAACACACCGGTGAACTATGAGCGTGCGCAGCGTGTAGAAGGGATCTACCTAAAGCTGCACCACGATGACCGCAGGGTACTACACGCTGAGTACACAAGGGTCAAAGAGTACGGCAACATGCCCGACCACATTAGGGCAGAGGTGGCCAGCCGGAAGATAGGGATAACAGTGGACTACTACAGGTTGGCGCTGTTGAGTTTTAGGAAAAAAGTTTGGGGGGCGTTTAAATGAGTATTTATGCCAATGCTGGTGATTTGCTGTCTTGCTATCCTGGTCGCGAGTTTCGGATGTATGAGTTGGTCCGTCACGTATCTAAAGGACGTGTATTGCCTAAAGGAGAGCGTGCCAAGTATGAGAGAGGAATTCAGCGGGCAATGCGTGCATTAGAGGAGCACGGGTTGGTAGAGATAGTTAAGCCAGAGCCGGGGCGCTATGGAGATATGTATATTTGGCGTCCGTCAGGGCAAATGTTACCGAACGATAACATCGCATCGCACATTCGGTAACGCAAACGGTAACATAGAGGTCGAGAAGTCACGTCTATTGAAAGTGCAATGGTGAAAAAAAAGCCCGACAGTCGAAAGATTGCCGGGCTTTTCTTTGGTTAGGCCTATCTAAATGTTGTATTGACTAGGCGATCTCTAAGGGTTTTTTTGGCTAGAGCGATGGTGCTGTGTTCATACAAAAATACTGTGCATGAATACTTGGTGCTCCCTACACGGATTCTGAAATCAGTCTTTTGGTAGATGTGTAATCTTCTTTCTTTCAGGATATAACCACCATCCACGTGGAAAAGGCATTGAGCACTTTTTGAGGAGCTTTGGGTTGTGCTTTGCTCACCATGAAGTATGCCTCCTACAAACAGGATGTATGGAACAGTGCAGTGGGTGTGTGTTTTTTTCTGTGTCATGTTCTGACTCCTAAAAAATTAAAAGCGGTGCGAAGTTGCATCGCTAATATCAAATTAAGAGTTGCGATTCATAAAACCCCTAATTTTCATAGGGGTTTTCCCTAATATTTATGGATCTCTCGGTAAGTAGCGCCTCACGCCATAAACCAGCCCATTAGCGCTGGTTTTTTACGTCTGTAGTGTTGCCGGGGCGGAGTAATAGAGGCTTGTTATGAGCGTTAATGCGCAACTGGATGCCTGTAGAAGATCAATAAGGGCAGCGGTTAGGATGGGGCTGGATCCTCTGGTAGCGATTTCAATGCATAGGCAATTATTGAGATCGCTGCGTCGTTATGATTTCCGGATTAAAAAAATTGCAGAAGATGCGGGCAAAGACTCTCCGTCTGGTAAGTATGTTCGCAAAGAGTCTGTCAGGCTTCGCCGTGACGCTAGGGTTGGTCTTATGAATGACATACATATGATTAGCGGCCTAGCTCTTGTCTGCTGTAACGAGATGGCTAAAGGCAGCCATAGTTTGCAGCATGACTAGAAGAATACAAAAACCGTGCAGGGTTAAAACGTGCAGACGCCCCCATAGGAATGCTGGTGGTTACTGCGATGAGCATCTAGACCAGGAGTCTGGGTGGAATGCCCCTGAGCGCGGATCGTCTTCACAGCGCGGCTACGGTGCTGAGTGGCAACGTAAGCGTAAGTTTGTGCTGAGGCGTGATGGTCACCAATGCAGGCCGTGCGCAGCTAAGGGTTCGGTTACGTATGGCAATGAAGTTGACCACATCATTCCAAAAGCGGAGGGCGGCACGGACGCTCTAGAGAACCTGCAAACCATTTGTGGCGACTGCCATAAAGAGAAAACGCTCAAGGAATCGAGCAGGCGCAGGGTAGGGGGGGTATAAAACCAAAAATCTTTTCATTTCGTAGACCGCCCGTCTAGGCAGATTTTTATCCCCGCGTAAAATGAAATTTAGTGGGAGGGGGTATGGCGGGTGTTCCGGGGCGTTCAGGTCGTAGACCAAAACCGACCGAGCGCAAGGTTGCTGCGGGCAACCCTGGTAAGCGCGCACTGAACAAAGATGCGCCTGAGTTTGGCGGTGTAGTCAATATTGATGCACCGGACTGGCTGCAAGGGCCGGGCCGTAATTTGTGGGAGCACTTAGCACCACTTCTCTGCGCAGAGAAGGTGCTACAGGCAACCGATATTCAGAACCTAGAATTTTATTGTGCGGCTTACGGTAGATTCCGATTAGCTGAAGAAGATATTGCTAGGAACGGCATTACTGTCGAAGGGGCGCAAGGCGGGATCGTTAAGAATCCAGCAGCGACAATCATCAACGAGGCTACAAGGCAAATGGCAACCTTTGGATCTTTGCTTGGCCTCGACCCATCCAGTCGACAGAGACTGTTGGGTCCCAAGAAACAGGACCCTACTGCTGAGCTAGCCGGCATCTTAAACATGTGAAATGTCAAAAGCGAAGTTCCCACGGGTGGCTGCAGCAACGCAGTTCGCCCGCGATGTCGTGCGCGGCAAAATACCATGTTGCCGATATATAACTCTAGCCTGCCAGCGTCATTTAGACGAAATAGTAAAAAGCAAAAAGCGAGACTTCCCTTATAAGTTTGATCCGGCTCAGGCTGAGAAAAAAATCAAACTCATCGAATACATGCCGCACACAAAAGGCAAGTGGGCGAGGGAAAAAAAGAAAATCATTCTAGAGCCATGGCAGTTATTTGGCATGGCTTGCACCTTTGGCTGGCTAAGAAAAAAGGACGGGTTACGCCGGTTCAGAGAATCGTATTGGGAAGTGCCACGTAAAAACGGTAAGAGCGTAATTGCTGCCGGTGTGGGGCTTGCCATGTTTTGCGCTGATGGTGAGTTTGGCGCAGAGGTGTACAGCGGTGCTACTACTGAAAAGCAAGCGTGGGAGGTATTTAGGCCAGCACGTTTGATGGTCATGCGTACACCAGAGTTAAAGGCGTTGCTCGGGATTGAGGTTAATGCCGGCAACATGAATCGCCCAGAGGATGGGAGCCGGTTTGAGCCTGTTATTGGTAATCCGGGTGATGGTGCATCGCCTTCATGCTCCATTGTCGATGAGTATCACGAGCATATGGCTGACGATCTATACGTCACTATGCAAACGGGTATGGGTGCGCGTGAGCAGCCGCTTATGTTCATCATCACGACTGCGGGGGCGAATATCTCCGGCCCGTGTTACGACAAGCGGCAAGAAGTTATTGAAATGCTTGAGGGCATTGTCCCCAATCATGAGCTGTTTGGCTGGATTTGGACAATCGACGAGGGCGACGACTGGACCGACCCCAAGGTGTTGGCCAAGGCCAATCCCAACATGGGGGTATCGGTTAATGAGGACTACCTAGTTTCTCAGCAACAGCAGGCCATACGTCGGGCACGTTTTTCCACCACCTTTAAGAATAAGCACTTAAATGTGTGGACGGCCGCTAAGAGTGGTTACTTCAACATGGCGAGGTATGTGGCTGATCCATGTATTGACCGAACCCTGACGTTAGAGCGTTTTGCTGGTTGGGATTGCGTAATAGGGGCGGACTTGGCGTCCAAGATCGACCTTACCGCAATGGTGCCGCTATTTCATGAGGTGATCGACGGGAAGATTCACTACTACTGTGTCTCGCCTACATTTTGGGTACCAGAGGACACAGTAACCAGTAGCGATAACAGGCGCATGGCAGATCGCTACCAGAGCTGGGTAGCTTCTGGTCACTTGATACAGACTCATGGTGCGGAGATTGATTACCGTGACATTCTGGCAGAGGCATTAGAAATCAATGCTCAGTCGCCGGTCATCGCAACGCCTTTAGATCCACACGGTGCAGCTAACCTGTCGCACCAATTGGATGATGAAGGGCTAAGCCCAATCACGATTGTCCAGAACTTCACGAATATGTCCGACCCAATGAAAGAACTTGAGGCGGCTATTTTGTCTGGGCGCTTTCACCATGATGGCAACCCCATTATGAGCTGGTGTATTTCAAACGTAGTGGGGCGTCACTTGCCTGGTAGCGATGATATTGTGCGTCCTACCAAACAACACACGGATAACAAAATTGACGGAGCTGTAGCGCTAATTATGGCTATTGGTCGCGTCATGCTGCCTATTGCTAAAGAAGAAGCCAGCGTTTATGAGCAAGGAGTAGGGATTTGAATCGTCAGGAAAAAATCGCACTGGTGTGCATGCTTGTGGGCTTCATTGCTTTAGTGAGTGGTATTGCTCAAGTCTCGCCGGCAGGGGCTGCCATAGTAGGCGGTGTTTTATTAATTCTCTTTGGTATAGGACTAGACCGAAATGCTGTTTAGAAGAGCTACCGATAGTGGACAGGGTGGCTCAGGTTGGCTTTCTGGTTTTTTGGGTGGCGTTCGTTCAGCGGCGGGACAGGATGTAAATGCCAAGAGTGCAATGGCAATTCCTGTGTTGCAGAACTGTGTGTCTTTGCTTGCAGAAAGCATTGCGCAGCTGCCTGTTGAACTCTACCGCCGACTGCCCAACGGCGGCAGGGAAGCTGCTACAGATCACCCTTTATACAAAATTCTGAAATACAGGCCGAACCCTTGGCAGACCTCGTTCGAGTACCGAGAGTTTAGTCAGATGTCAGCAGGTTTACGGGGTAACTCATACAGCTATATAGAACGAGATGGTGGTGGAGTTATCACTGGGCTATACCCGATGGATCCCGACAACATTACGGTCTGGAAGGGATCAGACCTGTGCCCCTACTATCAAATTGCGGGAAGTGATGAAAGGCTGCCACAGCGCTATTTCCATCATGTGCGCTGGATGTCATTTGATAATTACGTGGGGGCATCGCCGATAGCATTGCATGCCAACGCTATCGGTTACTCGTTGGCCTTGTCTGAGTACGCGGCAAAGTCATTTGTTAATGGGACCGCGTTATCGGGGGTTTTAGAGCGGCCAAAAGATTCGGGGGCCATCAAAGACCAAAAAATAATTGATGACATAACTACGTCTTGGCAAGCCCGCTTTGGTGGTTCTCCTAACAGCAACAAAGTAGCGTTTCTGCAGGAGGGGATGACCTTTAAGCCTCTCTCAATGAGCAACGTCGACGCTGATCTAATTAAGGCGCTGACGTTGACTGGTGTGGATGTGGCGCGAATCTGGAAGATTCCATTACCAATGCTGGCAGTGATGGAGGGGGCGACTCTTAACAACGTTGAGAACCTTCAAATCCAGTTTGTTATCTATGGGCTATTGCCATGGATTAAGCGCCATGAAAGCGCGATGCAGCGCGATTTTCTCCGCTTGGATGAAATGGATGAGCTCTACATTGAGTTCAACATTGGCGGCTTGCTCCGGGGCAATCAAGAGGCCCGCTACAAAGCGTATGCAATTGCACGGCAGTGGGGGTGGCTGTCTGTAAACGATATTCGCAAGCTTGAAAATCTTCCTCCTATACCTGGTGGGGATGTGTACTTGCAGCCATTAAACATGGTCGATGCAGCCACAGGGATTCCAACTAACAAAGACGAAGCTAAGGCTTTGGCCGAAATTCACAAGGCACTTCAATGAAAAATCATCACCGTTTAATCGGCTTGATATTTAATACGCCGCAGCTTATCCGAGAGGATGTGCTGGATATGGCTGTGCATTGGGCAAATCAGGCTATGAGCCTGAATATTGTCAATGTTCATGGGGCAACTGCTCAGCATGACGGTGCGGAAACACAGGCTGTTTCACCATCTGAGCGGCGCTTGCAGGCAGCGCGAGATACAGGCGTTTATGTGTTACCTGTTCATGGCGTTCTAGTGTCGCGCAACACGCACCTAGACCCGTGCTACTCCATGACAAGCTACGAAGAAATACGCGGCATGTTGAACGCTGCGCTGAATGATCCAAGCATCGAGCATATTGTTCTGGACATAGATAGTCCGGGTGGTTCGACGCTAGGGTGTTTTGAGCTAGTTGACGATATTTATGCGGCACGAGCCATTAAGCCAATTACCGCCATTTCAAACTTTGGTGCGTACTCAGCGGGTTTTGCCATTGCTTCTGCTGCGACAAATCTTATCGTCTCTCGCAGCTCTGGAGTGGGGTCGGTGGGGGTCATTGCCCGCCATATTGACCTAAGCAAACGCCATGAGCAGCAAGGAGTAAAGATCACCTCGATCTTTGCCGGTGCGCGTAAAGATGACTTAGCCAGCCATGCGCCTCTAACTGAGGAGGCTGGTCAGTGGCTTACTGACTTAGTGAATAGCCATTACGAGGTATTCACAGAAACAGTTGCTCGGAACCGTGGTATGTCGGCTGCATCAGTAAAGGAAACAGAGGCTGGTGTGTTCTTTGGTCAGAAGGCCATAGAGATGGGCTTTGCCGATTCTGTTGAGTCACCACAGGTTGCTGTAAACCGTATTGCAGCAGAGGTTGCACAAAAGCGTGCAAGCGCTCCAAAGAGAAGCAGTGTGGCCACCCGTGCGGCGGCTATGGAAATCCAAAATCGTATTTAGGCGCGTTCGCGACTAAATGATGTCTTGCCACCTACGGGTGGCTTTTTTTATGGGGAAAACAATGCCTAAAGTGCATGAACTTCGTGCTGAACGCGCAAAAATTAACGATCAAATCCAAGCTCTGGCCACCGCAGAAAAAGAAAGCGGGAACCTGAGTGCGGAGCAGTTGTCTGATTTTTCCACGCTATCAGCAAAATTTAACGATCTGACCGCATCTATCGAGCGTTTAGAAACGGCAGAGCGTATGGCCGCACAATCAGCAACGCCTGTTGAAAGCCATGTGCGCAAGACTAATACCGTACCAGCGGTGCCGCGTGAGCCAGAGGCTAAAGGCACTGGCATGGCACGCATGGTTTTGGCTTTGACTGCAGCGCAGGGTAATAGCCAGTTAGCAGCACAAATTGCAATGGACCGAGGCTATGGTGACCACATTGCCGCGTCACTCAATACGCTAACCCCCGGTGCTGGCGGTGTACTCGTACCAGAGAACCTTTCAACAGAAGTGATCGAGCTGCTACGCCCGAAATCAGTAGTGCGTAAGTTGGGTGCTCGTTCTATTCAGCTTAATAACGGCAATCTGACTATTCCGCGTTTGAAGGGTGGTGCGGTGGTTGGCTATACCGGTACAGATTCCGATATTCCTACGAGCCAGCAAGAGTTTGGTGACTTAAAACTGTCTGGTAAAAACTTGACTGGTCTAGTGCCGATTTCTAACGATCTGATCGCAAACTCAAGTGCGAACCCAAATGTGGATCAGATCGTGGTGGGTGACGTTACGTCAGCGATGGGTACGCGTGAAGATAAGGCATTCATCCGTGATAACGGTAACGATGATACTCCCAAGGGCCTGCGTTATTGGGCATCTACCCAAAACGTGTATGCAGCTGCGCAGGCTAAGCCAACAATTGAGCAGGTTTCAATTGAGCTGAACAAATTGGTGCTGATGCTTGAGTCGGCAGACGCCAATATGACAGCAGTAGGCTGGGTGATGGCACCGCGTACAAAGCGATTCCTACAGGCATTGCGTGATGGTAACGGCAACAAAGTTTACCCAGAGTTGGATCAAGGCTTCTTGATGGGCTATCCAGTAGGTACAACCACTCAAATCCCGATCAACCTAGCCGTGAATTCTGACTCTAATGGGTCTGAGATTTACTTAGCCGACTTCGGTGATTGTTTCATTGGTGAAGATAGCCGCTTGGTTATCGACTTCTCCAAAGAAGCTACCTACATAGATGGTGAAGGCAAAACAGTATCTGCCTTCCAACGTAATCAGACATTGATTCGTGTTATTGCCAAGCATGACTTTGGCCCACGTCACGTTGAGTCTGTTGCTGTTCTGATCGACGTTCAGTGGGGCGCTTAATCCCGCGTTAACACAGGGTGCCTAGTGCACCCTTTTTATTTTGGAGTTGTCATGGTTCAAGTGAAATTCTTGAAAAACTGCGGTGCCTACACGGTTGGTGATGTGGCTGGCTTTGAAGAAGCAAAGGCCGATTTACTGATTAAGCGAAATATTGCTGAAAAGCATGTGCCAGAAAGAGGTAAGGGCACAACTGGCAAGCAGGGTGGTAATGCTGCGGCTAATTGAGCTGATAGGTGATGAACTGATCAGCCTTGAGGAAGCGGTCGCGCAGGTCAAGGCTGATGGCGATATTGAGGAAGAAAACACCCATATTGAAAAGGTGTTGATTCCCGGAGCCCGTGGTATAGCCGAAGAAATCACCGGCTCAATTTTACGTAAGGGCATTTACGAAGAAACCATTGTTTCTGGCCAATCGCTTTCAAAGGGGGGCATTACCAAAATTGAATCGGTGTTATCTGGTGGTGTGCCGGTGCCATTTCAACATAGGCGGGTGGCAAAACGTTCGGTCATCGTTACAGATCGGGCATCCTCAACAGCACTGCTAGAGGTGAGGTTTGAGGCAGGGCTTGACCGCGATACATGCCCCGCGCAGCTGCGGTCTTGGTTGCTGATGGTGATTGGCTTTATGTATAAAGACCGCGATCTGACTTCTAAAGACACGAAAATTCGTAATCTGGATTTCCTGCTTTCGTCTTTTACTGTTCCAAGTGGGTTCTAAGCGCTATGACTGATAAAGACGGACTGCCAGCGGGTAACTTAAACCGGCGCATTGTTATTCGGCACAAAGATGCTGGTCAGGATGAAACCGGACAGCCTACAGGGAAAGGGGCGATAGTGGCGAAGCCGTGGGCGTGGATTAAAACGCAAACGGGTATGGGGGTGACACGTAACGCAGGGAATGTGTCAGCCTCCATTGATGCTTACTCGTTCCGAATCCGGTACCGCAAGGGTATCACTGATGCCATGTGCATTGAGTGTGACGGTATGGTGTTTGACATCAAGCAGGTGCGTCATGACGTAGCCAATAAAGTGTGGACTGATCTTGTCTGCCGGCAAGGAGGCATGGATGGTTGAAACCACTTTTGTTTTTGATGTTGCCGAAGTAGAGAAGCGTTTAGAGGGTTTAGGCGTGGCTGCTAAAACGCACTTACCACGTTCAATGGCCGTAGCTGCAGGAAAGATTCTGCGTGATGCGGCTAAGTCATTTGCTCCAGTGTATGACGGCTCTACGGGGCTAAAAGGCGGGGCTAATGCAATTAAGGCGCCCACTGAAGGCCTGCTGCGCGACTCTATTTATCTAGCCTTTTCTGATGACAGGTCAGACACCGCGCAAGGTCGTTTTGTTTATTCTGTTTCGTGGAACGCGAAGACCGCACCACACGGTCACCTTCTTGAGTTTGGGCACTGGCGTTACAACAAAATTATTTGGGATATGCCACGCAAAGAAGAGTTGCCGGAACCTGAGTGGGTAGCCGCAAAGCCATTTCTTCGCCCTGGGTTTGACGCGCATAGCACTGTGGCTATTGAAATGGGGATTGCTAGGGGTAAGGAACGTTTGGCGGAGTTACTGGCTAATCCATCGGAGTTGGAGAAATACGCATGACGGTAGAAGCCGCTATTTTTTCTCTGCTGGGGACTTTGGTTGGTCAGCGTTGTTATCCAGACGTGACACCAGAAAAGCCTACCTTTCCATTAATTGTTTACCAAGTTGTCGGCGGTGAGGCCAAAGACTATCTTGAGCGTCGATTGCCTGATTGTGAGCATTACCGAGTGCAGGTTTTTTGCTGGTCTAAAAGCAGGGCTGAGGCAAGCGCTTTGGCGTTGAAGGTCCGACAGCAAATCATAGAGCAGGGTAAGGACAAGTTCCCATCAGCATCAACTGTTGGACAGCGTGTATCTCAGTATGAGGATGCATTAAAGCTCTATGGCACCAGACAGGATTTCAGTGTCTGGATTAAAGAACGTTAAAACCACAACCACCATGTAGGTGGTTTTTTTATTTAAGGAATCTTAAATGTCTCTAAAATTTCCTGATGGCTCGGTAGTGGGGTTCGCGACAAAGGTTGGTGTTGCTATTCCGTTTACTGAGATTTCCAATGCAAAGCCAGCCATCATTAAACATGCTGCTGGAAAAATTAATAAAGGCGATATCCTTTTGATCGAATCGCCGTGGGGTGGGATTGCGAACCGTGTATCTGTCGCGGGGAAAGCGGATGCGACAGCTGGCACAGAATTACTTGGCATTGATACGACCGACACAACAATGTTTGTTGAAGGCCGTGGTGCAGGGGCTGTTCTGATTGCTACTGAGTTCGTGGATTTTAGTCAGCAAGGTGAACTGACCAGTTCTGGTGGTGAACCGCAGACCTACACAGGGAAGTATCTCGAAGACCCTCAGGGGCAAGAGTTTCAAGTTCCAGTGGGCCAGACTGCTAGACAGCTTTCTCTAAGCTTGGATCATGACTCTAAGTTGCCTTGGTATGCAGCAGCAGAGGCAGTATCGGTGAAGCGCTTGTTGACGGTGTTTCGTATTAAATTGCCTGATGGGGATACGATTTATGAAAGCGGATATCTCCACTTTAACCCCAGCATGGGCTTGAACTCTGGTCAACCTATGAAGAACGCAGCGAATTTCTACTTGCGCAGTTCTCGCGGTACCTTGATTGAAGCGGGTGCGTAATGGCGATTAAAAAAGGTAATGCGCCAAAGTCGTTTCCTGCTGAGCTAGAGTTGGTTGGTGGTGGCGAAAGCATCAAGCTCAAGCTGACATACCACAACCGCAAGCCAAGTGAGCTTGAGAACTGGCTCAAGGACTTAGAGGGGTCTAGTGCTCCCTTTATGCCTTCCATGGTGGTGTATCTAGTGAAAGACATGGAGGCTGATTACTCCCTTTCACTTGAGGGCATTATGGAAATGGAGGACGAGCGCCCTGGTATCTGCGATGCAATTATTGCTGGGTTTCACCAGACTCGCAGGACAAAACTGCAGGGAAACTAAAAGAGGCTGTCGCAGCTTTTGTCTGGAAGGCTCCGACAGCCGAGCAGCTTAAAGGCACCGGGATGCTACCAAAGCACTACAAAGAGCCTAATGTAGATGTTTTCCCAGAAAACTGGCCTGCATTTTCGCTGTACTTGCGGTACCAGACGCAATGGCTGCAGGGTACTGGCCCAACCGGACTTAACTATCAGATATTCATTGATGACTTGATTAGGCAGGGCTTAGATCAAGAAGGGATTGATGAAGTTATGGATGGGGTCAGAGTGATTGAGTCGGCGATGCTGGAACACTTCTATTCCTGAACTGTTATTATCCACTGACTATTTTGGGAGGTGGGTATGTTGAGATTGATTTTTGGTTTGTTGGCACTAATGCCGCTTCAGTTGTGGGCGTCAGATCTTGTTGAGCAAATTCAAGAAGGTGAGCGTGAGTACTGTACGCTACATGTTGAAATTGCCACGTACATAATGACAGCTCATCAGCTAGGTGAGGAACAAGATGCCATGATAGTTTCTGCTGCTGATAGTGATTTAGAAATTATGGAAATTCTCAACAAAGCTAAAGAATCCCCAGTGTTTGATACCGAAGAAGAGAAGCTGTCTGCTGTTAACGGTTTTAGACGCCAGATATATGCGAATTGCATGAATCATCATAGTAGGTATTCTAGATAGGTCATGAGTCGCAATTGTCTCTGAAAAAGCCCCGCATAAGCGGGGCTTTTTCATGACTACCCAAGGTGGTGAGTGAATGAGTGAAGAGAAAATTGGAACCGCGCGGATAGATATAACGGGAGACTCCAAAGGTATTGAAGCTGCAACAGCAAGGGCTAGCGAGAGCATTCGTGAGATGAATCGCTCGGCCCGTGCTGAGTACCGTTCTTTATCTGAGGTTGAGCGTAAGCGCGTTGATGCCCTTATGCGTCAAGGGCAAAGCTTGCGTGACGCGCTAAGGGGGACGAAGTCAGCAAGCGACGTACTGTTCGATGCACTAAAGGGATTGCCTGTCCCGATTGCTGCAGGAGCAGGGGCAATAGCGGCTATGGGCATTGCGGCGGCGCAGGGGGCGAGTGAGCTTAAAGAGTTAAATACGCACTTAATCATGACGGGAAACTCTGCTGGGTTTACCGTTGACCAGGTTTCCACCATGGCTGCCCGACTTGATGACCTTAAAGGCATTACGCGTGGTGCTGCCGCTGAGGCTCTTACCCAAGCAATAAGCAACGGGAAAATTGCAAAAGATCAGATTGAGGCTGTAGCAGAGACGGCATTGCGTGCAAATCAGATTCTAGGCCGTGAAGTAGCCGTGACTATTAACGAGTTCGCAAAGTTAGGTGATTCACCAACCGAGAGCGCAGCAAAGCTAAATAAGCAGCATAATTTTCTGACTCTTGAGTTGTATGAGCAAATCCGCGCTTTAGAACAGCAGGGTCGTGCGCAGGAAGCTGCCAGTCTTGCACAGGAAGCATTAACTCGCGTAACAAAAGAGCGGCTAAACGAGGTTGAGCAGTCGCTTGGTTTTGTTGAGCGGGCTTGGAATGCAGCGGGCAGGATGGCCAGTGATGCGTGGGACAAGTTTAAAGGACTTGGTAGAGAGAGTACGGCAAGGGAGATTATCTCTTCTCAAGAGAAGCAAATAGAAAGTTATCTTAGTGAGATAGCTAACCACAGTCGCTTTGGCGCTTGGGAGGGGATGAGCAGCAAAGATGTAGATGCTTTGAGGGGGGTAGACAACTCCACTAAGGCTGGCCTCAAAGAAACACTTGGGGCGCTGGGAGAGGCGAGAGCAGCGCTGGCTCAAAGCATGGCTGAGTTAGCTGGTTCAGAATTTACCGCTGATGCTCAAGGCCGTAATGCTGCCGATGCACAACGTAAGATTGAAGCTTCTGAGTCTTGGAGAAAACAAGGCGAGCAGGTTCGTTCACGCCAGCAACAGCGTGAAAAAGAAATTGCTGATGCTAAAAAATGGGCTGCTGACATTGGTGCTACTGAAGAAGATCTAGCTAAACGTATTTCCCAGATTAATGAGAAGTATAAGGATCGCAAAACGGGGGGCGGTAGTGGCCCAAAAAATGATGAAGCTACCCGTTTGCTCCAGTCTTACCAGCAGCAGGAGGCCTCGCTAAGAGCGCAGCTTCAGGTCAATGACAAACTCGGCACCCACCAAAAACGTTTGGTTGAGTTTGAGCAGCAGATTGTTGATCTGAAAACGAAGAAAACCCTCACTGCTGACGAACGCTCCTTGCTTCTAAATGAAGGTAAGTTGCGTGCGCAACTGAAAATCAATGCCTCATTGGAGCAGGAGCAGGAAACTCATCAGGCCATTGTTAAGGTGCAGGAGCGCTCAGCTCAGATTATCGAGCAGATGGCTTCCAGCCGCGATAACACCAATTCTCAATATCAACGGGAACTAGATGCGTATGGCATGGGCGATAAAGCCATGCAACGCCTGCAAGACCAGCGTTCGATCTACAAGGAGTTTGAGCGGTACCAGCGCCAGTTAGCAAACGCTACGGATTTCTCAAAGGCAGGTGCGGCAGCGCAGTACGCTGAAGAAACAGCCAAGATCGAGGCAGAGCTGCAGCGTCGCCTATTGATGCAGCAGAACTACTACGCAACGATTGATGAAATGCAGGGCAGTTGGCTGTTGGGTGCGAATCATGGTCTTGCCAATTACGCGGACGAGGCAGCTAACGCTTTTCTGAATACGAGCAATCTGGTTAACAAGTCCTTCAAGTCGATGGAGGACTCGTTAGTTGAGTTCGCCCGCACCGGCAAGCTAAGTTTTTCTGATTTGGCGGATTCAGTTATTCGTGACTTGATGCGCATCATGATCCAGCAATCTGTCATGGGACCGCTAGCCAGTATGTTTGGTGGGTTGTTTGACGGCGGCGCTGGTACAGGGAACCTGACTGGCGGCAGCCTATCAGGGGCTACGTGGTTTGGCACCCCGGCTGTAGGTGGTAATGGGTTATCTGGGTTGGCCAAGCTTTGGAGTGGCGGCTATACCGGTGACGGTGGCAAGTATGATCCGGCGGGCATAGTGCACAAAGGGGAAGGCGTTTTAAATGCCGATGAGATCAGGGCCATTGGTGGTGAGGCGGGGTTTAATGCCTTACGTCAAAGCATACGTGGCATTGGGCACTCAATGGGCGGAATGGCAAGCAAGCCGGTTGCCACGCCTCAGTTAATGGCACCAAAGCAGCAGCCACAGCAACCTATAAACATCTACTCAACAATACACGCTGCGCCTGGCACTAACGCGGCAGAGCTAAGCGCCATGCTGGATCAGCGTGATAAGCAGCTTCGTTACCAGATTTACGAAGAGATTCTGCGCGGCCGAGTTGAGGTATAGCGCCACCTGCGGGTGGTTTTTTATTATCAGACCTCGGTGCATCCGGGGTTTTTTGTTGGTGAGTTATGGCAATAAAAACTTGGCCGACCAGCATTGCCCCAGAGTCTGCGGATGTGGGTCTAAAGCAAGACGTGCAGCGTAATCGGTCACGTTCTGGCAAGACCTCCACATTTGAAATGCCGGGTGCTACGTGGGTGATGACGCTTACATTTCCAGATTCATCGGAGTGGTCGGGTAGGCCGCGCCTAGAGGCGCTGATTACAAGTTTGCGGGGCGGTGCGAATCGGTTGTCTGCTCCGCATTTTGGCAGACCTTATCCGAATGGAACACTAAGCGGGGTCCCTGTTCTAGCATCTGCTGTGAAGGCAGGTAATGGCACGTTATCGCTAAAGAACTGCAATGGGACGTTGAGGGCAGGTGACTTTATTGGTTTGGGCGGGCAACTACTGATGGTTGAGAGCGATGTTGCTCCCGTTAGTGGGAGCATGGTTGTTCAAGTAAATCCGGCAGTGCGGTTGCCGCAGCCTGTTGGGACTCCAATAGTATGGGACCGGCCGCATATTCTCTGGGTTTTAAAAGAAGATGAGGATCCGGTGAAGTTTCCATACAGATCTGGAATGTACCGGCCAAGTTTTGCCATTGATTTGATTGAGGACTGGTCATGAGCAGGGGGCTAACAACGGAGCAGCGAATAGCAGCGAAGGCACCGCATAGGATGGTGATAGCCCTTGTGGATGTCCATTTTTCATCTGGAAGACTGGCACTGGCACTTTCACCTTGGGATGTGAGCCATAGCGGTGTTACGTATCACCGTACAGGGCCTTTAATGAAGATCGAGGCAGCTCATGAATCCTCAAAATCTTTTGAGGGCATCGTTATTTCAATGTCAGGGCTTGATTCTTCAATCATGGCGCTTGCGGCAAATGAGCCTTACCGTGGCAGGCTGGTTCGCGTGTTGAAAGCATATGTGAATCCAGAGAATGGCGATCTTATCGGTGACCCAAAGGTGCAGTTTATTGGTCGTGTCCGTTCTATGCCGATTACTGAGAACAATGACGAGTGCACAGTTTCACTACGTGCTGAACATTACGAGGCCGAGCTGCAGCGTCCTGCTCCATTGCGCTTGAACAATGCAGATCAGGAGCGTTTGTACCCGGGTGACAAAGGGGCTGAATACGCTGATCTGCTAGAGGACAAGGTTGTGGTGTGGCCAGCGCGAGAGGCATTGATGAAATGATGAAACGACATAGCGATTGGCCTGAGAAGTTGGCCGAATTTATAGAAGCCCGCCGCAAGCGGGCTTTTTCGTGGGGGCAGCAAGATTGTGCATTGTTTGCCGCTGACGGCATTTTGGTGATGACCGGAGTTGATCCAGCGGAAGGCCTGCGGGGTTATCGGTCTGCGAGTGGTGCAGCAAAGCGGATTAAGCAGGCGGGTGGTATGCGGGAGTTGGCCGCATCCTTTCCTGAAAAGCCTGTGGGTCTTGCTCAGCGAGGCGATTTAGTTTTGGCTGATGTGGATGGGCGTGAGTCATTTGGTCTTGTTGCTGGCGCTGGGGTTTGGTGTGGTCCGGGTGTGGATGGTTTAGTGTTCCGGCCTATGTCGGATGTGGTAGCAGCTTTTGAGGTGTAGGCATGCCAGCAGTTGTTCCTGTTATTGCTGCAGCCCTTTCGACGGCTGTTGGCAAGTTCGTCGCGACAATGGCGCTGTCGTTGGCGCTGGGGTCGTATCAGCAGAGTCGTGCGCGTAAAAAGGCCCGCGAGGCTGAACGTGCGCAGCGTGATGCCTATAACCGTAGCCTCAAGGACAGGCACGTCACAGTGCGGTCTGGCGTTTCTACGCGTAAGTATGTGCTTGGCCGTGTTCGCGTTGGCGGGACGCTGATGCATATTGAATCCAACGGCAAGCACAATACAGCTTTGGATTCGATATTAGCAATGGCGTGCAATCAGTGCGCGCTAGATGGTTATTACTTGGGTGATGAGTTTGTTGCTGTTAGCGCCTTCCCCGGGGATAAGTACGGTAATCAAAAACAGATTGATTTTCGACAGTCGGTTGAGGTTGTGCCTGGCACAAACAAAATCACACTGACGCATATGCCTGTTAATGCGGCCTCTGTGCGAGTATCGCAGCTCTTTGGCGTTCCGTACCCTACAGGTGATGTGTCGGTTAATGGTGATACCGTCACCATCAATCATAAAGGCACGTCAAAAACCATCGTCATTATTACGTATAAGTATTTCGGGCCGCACAAAATCCGGATGATCTTTAAAGACGGTGACCCAAACCAGCTTACGGATGGTTGGGCAGATGTGGAAACACCGTTGTGGACGAGTGAGCATAGGCTGCGTGGTGTAGCGTACCTGCGCATGCTGAACTTGTGGGACGAGGATATCTATCACTCTGGAGCGCCACAAATTGGTGCAGTCCTTAAAGGTGGTTGGGTTGATGGCCATCCGTATTTCGACCCTCGAACCGGCAGTAATCCACAGTACACGACGAACCCTGCAATTCTAGCTGCTTGGTATATGACATTGCCACGCAGTAAAGGCGGCATGGGTATTCCTGATGAGTGGGTTGATTGGCCTTATGTTTCTGCCGCTGCAAACATTTGTGATGAACTGATAACGGTCAAAAAGCTGGATGGTAGCGGCCATGAGAGTATCAAGCGCTACGAGTGCAACACGCTTATAGACACTGGAAGCCCGCCTGTCGATAACTTGAACATCATCCTATCGTCCATGGCGGGTGATTATGTATTTACAGCAGGGCGGTACCGCATTTTTGCGGGCGCATTCCGTCCAGCAATGGTGGTCATCACTGATGACGATATTGTTGGTGATAAAGATATTTCGCTAGATAAGTCTGGGCAAGATGACGCGCCGGCAAACGTAGTTACCTCTACGTTCGTCAATGAGAGCCGTAATTGGCTTGAGTCCAGTCCGCGGCCTGTGCGAAATGAGGCGTATGTCCTTGCTGATGGTGCAGAGTCACCTTTAGATTTATCTCTGCCAGCAACGACGGATGAGCGTCAAGCAGCGTACTTGATGGGGGTAGCGTTAGAGTCGGCACGTCCGTCTATGGCAGGTGAGATTCCAGTGCTTGGTGTTGGTGAGGATCTGGCCGTCATGGACACGGTTCAGTTGGATTTGTCCAATAGACCTGAATACGCGGGTAAAACCTTCCAGATTGTTAATCGCGTTGATAATTGGGACGGTACGTTCAGCCTAACGATTCAGGAAATTCGCGCTAATGTGTGGTCGCTTGATCCTGATACTTTCCTGCCAACGGATCCAGCGCCGGTGCCAGACACTAGCTATTTGTGGAACGTGGCACCCATCACCAATTTCATTGTTGGTGCGCAGCAGCCTCAGTCGTTAGCGGATGGCACAGCAGTTATCAGAATTGATCTGACATGGGACCTACATTCTCAACCCTATGTTAGAGAGGGTGGCCGGATTGAGGTTAGGTATCGCATTCCTTCAGGTGATTGGATTTCCGTGCCGCCTGCTCTTGGCAGCGAAACAGGCACATCTTTTACGGCCGCTCTAGAAAATGGGCTTGAGTACCAATTTCAAGCGCGTGCAGTTAATGGTGTAGGTGCGGCCTCAAATTGGACGGACAACTGGATTGATTACGATGGGGTACGTCCACCGCCGCCAGCTATAACGTCTTTGACCGCTAAGGGGATTCTGTACGGTATTGATCTGGCATGGTCATTCCCTGGCACAAAGAACGCATTGCGCCATACGGAAATCAGGCACGGCATTACTAACAAGTTTGCTGACTCTGTGCCTCTTGGTGATTTCGCCTATCCAACGAATATGCACACTAGGGCTTTCCTGCCACCGGGGCGGGTAGAGTTTTTTTGGGCGCGTTTGGTAGATGCGAACGGCACTGATGGCCCATGGTTTCCAGATGTTAGTGCGCCCGGTATCAGGGGGATGGTGTCAGCTGATGCTGAGGGATACAACGAACTCATAACCCAGCAGATCCTAGAGTCAGCGCTTGGCGACCAGATTTGGAACGGTATTCAATCGTTGCCGGACATTCAGCAAAAACTGGATGAATTAAGTAAGGCTGATCAACACGACCCAGCTCTGGCGTATTTGTCTGGCAGCGTAGTCGTTGATAACGGGAAGATGTACCGGGCAAAGAAGGACGTGCCCAAGGGTATCCCCATTACCAACGAGGCGTACTGGCAGCACATTGGCGATTATGAGTCGATCAATGCTGCTATTGCAGCACTGGCTTTGCAAACCCGCGAAAACACGCAGCAGATAGAGGAAATCGAAGGCGTTGTTACGGCGACTGCCACCAGCACTTCTACGCTGATGGCGGCTTATCGTGACAATGACGACGGCGAGGGCCTACTTTCTGATGTATTGAACGAGTGGGATTCTCGGGCGTGGATTAGCGACCTACGCAGGACTCGCGTTACAGCTGAGCAGGCTGAAGCCATTGTGCAGCAGCAGGTAGGCGCACAGCTAGCGGGTGTCGTGGCTACTGTTGAGGAAATCAGCCAGTCAGTCTTAGACATTGAGGGCAAGTTCAATGCTACCCAGTCAGTGCGTTTGGCTGTAAATGATAACGGCATTATTTACACCGCTGGTTACGGCATAGGTATGTCGAATGAGTCTGGGGTAACGCAGTCGCAGTTTGTGGTGTTGGCAGATAACTTTGCGGTTATGCATGCACCGAATGGGACGCCACAAGCGGTCTTCACAATCCAAAATGGTGTGGTCTCTATGAACACAGCTCTGATTGGGAGGGGGACAATCTCCTTCCTACAAATCGGTGATGATGTTCAATCTGTGGACTACATACCAGGTCAGCGAGGGTGGAGGCTGGGGAAAGGCGGGGATATCGAATTTAACGGCTCTGTGCCGGGCCAAGGCAGGTTAACAATGAACAACCAACTAATTCAGTTTTTTGACGAACTGAATCGTTTACGTATGCGATTTGGGTTTTGGTAATGCAAGGCGGGCTGCAGATATGGGATGAAAACCTAAAGCTTGTTTTCGATACAAATGATCGGCTGGGTATATTTGTGGAGACTATCACAGTTCCAGCTACTCCTTATGCTGGTGGATGGCCGGTCAGAACATTCGACTTCACTGTGAAAGAAAAGCACCCGAAGCAGGAGTTTTTCTTTGTGGTGCTTGGGTCTGGTGATTTCAATACATCAGATCCATTTGCCTCTGTCGCTTACACGATTACCTTTTCAACAGTAAATAACACGACGGTTCGTGTGCATAAGCTTGCGGAAGGTAGTCCTGCTATGACTGTTCTTGTGGGGGTTATGTAATGCGCGCCGCATTTCAGGTCCTGAATGATGACTTCATTACACAGATAGATGATAGTCAGGGTGTGAATCTAAAGTTTTTGGCTAAATTCACTTACGACAAGGTGGGGGTACGAGACACAAGAAACAATCGCGTGAACGTAACGGTTCCTGCTGGAATTGATCCTCGGCGGCTGATCTTAGCGGTTAGGCCCGAGCAAAGTAGCAATCTCTGTTTTCGGGCCATTATCCTTGCCAGCAAGCCTAATCCCACAACTATAACTATCCAAGTAGTTTCTCCCATAGCGCTAGACAACAAGGAAATGAAAACCATTTTCTACAGGGTGAGCTTTACTGGGTATTTGTTTGTTAGCAATGATGATTATCGTTCTGTTGCTAGTAGTGGGATGGAGATATACAACTACACGCCAAATAAAACGCTGGTCTTTAGTTCGCAGAGTAATAGCCTTCGAGTTACAAATTTCCTTATTACGTCATCTAGGGCTTCGCCATCTCATTATGAGGGGTGGTGGTCGTGGAGGTGCAATACCCCAATAACCAGCATCACTAATCGAGCATATATCTTATGTGGTGGGAGGGGATTTACTGGAGTTTACGGAAGAAACGAGTCAGACGTTTTTGTAGGATCGGAGGGCTTGGGTTGGTTTGGCAATCGGTTGATCGTGGATTTTTTTAGTTATAGCACTTACATAGGTTATGCGACCCCTACCTATTTTCCGAACACGGGGCCCCAAGGATCTATGCATCCAATACTAATAGAAGTAGATGTCACGAATTTATAACAAGCCCGCGAAAGCGGGTTTTTTTATGGAAGAAATATGCAAGTCATTACACAAATGCTGATGAACAATGTTAATCAGCGCATGACAATTGAGTTGCTCAATGGGATGAATCACGCAATCAAGGCTGAGTTTGACAAGGTTCATGCGCAATTGCTGGCGGTGGAAGCTGAGCGTGATGAGTTGCGCGAGAAATTAGGCGTAGAGCAGTCCATAGAGCCTGCTGTGGATCCAGAGCAGCAGGAGGAAAGTTGATATGTGGCATAGAGCAGGGACGATAACAGTCACGAAGGGCAACAAGGCGGTAACTGGCGTAGGTACCGCATGGGTGCAGAATATTCGCGTAGGTGATGGCCTGCAGGGGCCTGACGGTCGGTTGTATGAAATCACTAACGTATCAAGCGATACAGCCTTAGCCATTGAGCCGGCATACATGGGGGCAACAGCATCTGGGCAGGCGTATTGGATTATTCCAGTGCATGGCTACCTCAAAAAACTAGCGGATGAAGCGGCAGGTCTGGTGCGTTCGGTAGGTCTTTTGCCGGGCGAAGTAGAGTCAAATGAGCGTCGCATTGCAAATGCGGAACAGGATATGTTGACCAAGCTAGGCAACCTAGCAGGCCTGAAAGACATCCCTACTGCTAGAAACAACCTTGGCTTAGGAAACGCATCTGTACGTGAAGTTCAAGCTTCTCAACTTGATAGCACAGGGGGAAGGCTTCTACAGGTTGGTGGTTTTGGTCTGGGCGGGTATTTGGTCTACAAGCAAAACGCAGATTCACGAGAAATGTGCGGTTTTTACTATGACAATACTGTGACCAACGCAGCAAGTTCGGGAGGGCAATTCTTCTTAAATGTCCCATATACGAAAGAGGTGGCTGGTTTTAGGATTTCTGCAGCACCGTATACTGGGGATTTCTTTGTGCATACAGCAAAATCGCCGACTGAAGGTTGGCTTGTTGTCCGCGGTAAGTTGTGGCATTCAGGGAATACAACAATAGATAGTAATGGGTTCATCAAACGAGCATCCCCTATAGTTCATCTTTCCTGCAAGAGCATCGAAAAAACAGATCACAAAGAAATTGAGCAGATAGGATTTAAGCGCATTTCCGTAGGTGTATATGAGCTCAGCAACGCCCCGCTTCTGTCGCGTGATGGCTGGTACATCGAAACTCCCAAAGACCGGAACGGGAACATCTACTTCACGCTCGACTATGAAGAAGCCGATGGTGTCCTCACGATTCGCACGTACACGCCCGACTACAGTACAGGCCCTGCCACAAATGGTGAGCCAGTGGATATTTTGGAAGGGCGCTTTGTTAGCTTGAGGTTTGCGGAGGATCCGTCACTTTATCCGAAGCCTGAAATGCCAGAACAAGATGTGCCGGCCGCGTAACAGCGGTTTTTTTACGCCCTGACTTTTGTCGGGGCTTTTTTATTGGAGGCCACTATGCAGCCCCAAAGGATTAAAACCATGAATTTGAGAGAGGTTGCAGTAGAGGCAACTGGGATATCAGCGGCCAACAAAACAATGGCTATAGGTGCTGGTGTTGGGGCGACTGGTTGGTGGGCAGAGGTGAACTGGCTGGGATTGACGGGTGTGTTGGTGGCTGTGATTGGTTTGTTTGCAAACCTCTACTTTCAGCACCGGCGCGATAAGCGAGAGAAGGAAATGCATCAAGCGCAGCTGGCCGCGCTAAAGGACAAGTGCGAGCTATGAGTGCATTAAGACAACGAATAGCTGTGGCGCTGCTAACTGTGAGCGCTGCAGGCTTTGCGGGCTGGGTGGCAAATGAAGGTGAGAGTACGCCTGTACGCGCAGCCGATGGTCAGACTTTGCTGGCTCCGCACATTCCAACGAAAGGCGATGTGCCTACCATTGGTCACGGCTCTACGCGCTATGAAGATGGTACGTCGGTGAAGATGACAGACCCGCCGATTACACGCGAACGCGCAGAGCAACTGGCGCGTAATCTCATGAGCGGTGATGAGCGGATGTTTCATGCAAGCTTGCCTGACGTTAAGTTGCACCAGGAAGAGTACGACCTGTATCTGGATTTTGTTGGGCAGTACGGGATTGGAACGTGGCGTAAATCGTCTATGCGTCGTCACTTGCTGAATGGTGATTATCTGAAGGCATGCGGTTCATTGCTTTTATATAAGTACGCAGCGGGCTTTGATTGCTCTACTCCGGGGAATAGACAGTGCTGGGGTGTATGGGAGCGACAGCTAGAAAGGAATCAGAAATGCTTGGACGCACAATGACAGGGGCCGCTATTGCAGCGGCTTTTTTTGTGGGTGTTTGGCTGTATGGGGGTATCCAGTACAGGGCTGGGCAGGTTGATTGCCAAAACGCCCAGTACGTTGCCGATCTGGAGGCGTTCCGTGATGAGTCGGAGCGCCTAGCACTTATCTCCATCGAGCTACAGGAGCGGATAAACGCTCTGAATGCTGTCAAACCTACAGTTATAGAGAGGTATACCCGTGTTGAAATTGAAAAGCCTTTGCCTGCTGATTGCCGTATTGATTCTGAGCGGTTGCAGCGCATCAACGAAGGGATACGTGAGGCCAACGCTTCCCGCTAACTTGTCAGAGCCTTGCCCGACTATCCCTGAGCTAGATACTGACTCGTGGGATGTGTTGAGCAAAGCTTATATTGAGTTGGTGTTTCAGTATCTTGCTTGCGCTAGCAAAAATGATGTTCTTTCTAATTGGTAGTTTTGTTTTTTATTGTTTTTATATGTTTATCTTCTAGATTTATAATTCTGATATATTCTTTTTTGTTTTTTGGGTCTTTTTTTGCTATTGCGGTAAATCCATTTGTTTTTATTATTGTGTATCCGTTTACTGCTGTGTTTAGGGTTTTATTGCTTGCGTATATGTATCCTAAGGTTGGTGATACTATTGCTAATAAAACAACAGATAAATATATATCAGATAGTGTTTTTTCTATTTTTGTCTTTTCTTCGGTTTTTGTTTTGTTTTTTTCTAACGCTAAGATTGGAATAAATATAAGTAAGGCCTCAACAAAACTCCATATGAGTAAGTAAGGCCTTGCGTAGTTTGTTAGGTGTATGAATAATAGAGGTATAAATAGAATAACTATGCAGTAAGAAATGTATGGTGATTTTTTATTTAGGAATTTTAGATAGTCCTTTGCCAGGGTAATGAGAAAAAAACAAAATAAAGGCCCTATAAATGCCAGGCTTATCCCAAGAGGGATTAAGTCACTTAAGTCAATATTTAATAATGAAATAGGAATATTGAAGTAGTCAAAATATCCTACATAAAAAAGATAGGCATAAAAATACCATAATATTAGGTATATTATTAATTTTGTGGAGTTTTCTATTTTTGTTTTTTTATCTGCCATTTTTTAAGACTTAGTACTCTAAGAGAAAGCTTTATTATACGTCTTTCCGTGAGTGTGCTGGGTAGTATCGATAGTTTAAACCAAGGTGAATGGGATACGGCGATGTTGGGTTATTGGTAGCATATCTATAAGACTCATCTGGTTGGAGTGCGGTTATACGATACGTGATTTCAAGCAGTCATGCACTGGCGCTTTCCCCCGGAAATGAGCAACCGCATTGCACTGTGGCTTCAGTAATCAGTGTGGGGTGGTTTGGCATGGTTTTGAATACTGATTATAAAAACAGGATTTTAAGGCATCCAAAGAGAGCAGACGTTACTAAGTGTGCGCGCGTGGAGCATGCGCAATGCACCCACTTCTCTTAGTCGGTTGCTCCAAATCACACCGATTTCACACGGACAGCATAATGCATGCAAACTCGCAGTTGTAAGCCGTTGAAGTTCAAGCGCAATTCCTAACGGCTAAACGCGCTGGACGCGGGTTCAATTCCCGCCGGCTCCACCAGTAAACAGAAGGGCACACTGAAAAGTGTGCCCTTTTTGTTTTGTTAGCTTTGCTTACCTTGCAATGCTACGCAAGGCAGGTCAATACTACATAATTCTCGTACTGTTTTTACTAGGAATATGTTTATGTCTGCTCTACCTTTGTCTGTTGCTAGGCTTGGTGTTACTACTCGTCTTAGCCTTACTCTTAGCCTTTGCTTGTGGGGTGGCGCAACATGGGCAGACTCCATACGTGAAATCAGTTTGTCTACGGCAGGTATTGCCGAGGTAGTGAGACAAGTCGCTATTCCTGAACAAGGTCCAGTCAGCTTAACCGTGCCCCTGAGCCAAGTTGATGATGTGCTCAAAACTCTGCTGATTACGGATGCAGAGCAACGCATTCAAAGCCTAACGCTAGCGGGCCAAGCGCCTCTAGACAGCAGTTTGGCGGGGCTACCGTTTAACGAATATAGCCTTAGCTCTATTCATGCGTTGGCCAGTAGTTTGCGTGGTGTAGAGGTGCAAGCCTATTCACAAGGGCGCAGCATTCGAGGCACCTTGCTAGGTGTAGATGCGCAAGAACAAGAGAAGAAAACGGTATATTCCTTATCGTTGCTTAGTACCGAAGGGCAAGTGCAAACGGTAGAGCTAGGCCCAGACAGCAGCTTGCAGGTATTGGATGCTCGCATTCAAGAGCAATTGCAGCAAGCCAGCCAAATTCTGGCACGGCAGACCAACGATAACAGTCGCGAATTGCACCTGTCTTTGGCTCCTACCAAAGCTAAAGAGCTAGAGCTGCGCTACTTGATTGCTGCCCCTATTTGGAAAACCACATATAGGCTTTTGTTAGATAAAGATAATAAAGCCAGACTTCAGGCCTGGGCAGTGGTGGAGAATACAACGGGCGAGAATTGGGACAATATCAGCCTAACCCTTAGCTCTGGTTCTCCAGTGGTGTATCAGCAGGCATTGTTGCAGCAGTACTGGCATACACGTCCAGAGCTGCCCATCGCGGTAGGCAGTAGTACCGCCCCCGAACCGGATAATTATGCAGCGAACTTTGCGGATTATGCGCCTGCACCTGTTGCGGCACCCATGATGGCGAAGCGGGCGGTACAGTCAGCGGTGGTGAGGGAAGAAAGAATGCAGGAACGGGGTAGAGGAGGTTCTGCTGGGATTGCCGGTGGTACAGCAGCGATTACGGATGAAGGCCAAACGGTAGTGCGTTTTACTATTCCGGATCCCGTCACTGCGGCCAGTGGGCAAACTATTTCAGTACCTTTCCAAGATCAGCAGGTACAAGCCGAGGATGTGTCTGTTTACTTTCAGAATCAAAGTAGTCCTCATCCTAGTGCCGCTATTTATCTGAAGAACACGCTAGATAGCAGCTTGCCTCCAGGGATCATCACAGTGTTTGATCGTCAGCTAGGTCACATAGGCGATGCGCAACTTAGCGGTTTGCCTAGTGGTGAAGCACGGCTGATTTATTTTGCTAGAGATAACAAAGTACAAATTCAGCAAGAGCACACAACCGCTCGTGAGATCACACAGACACAAGTGGCGAATGGCGTAGCCTTAAGTACATGGAAGCAAAGCCAGCTATGGACGTATAACGTACAGGGTGCAGCACAAGAAGAGCGCCAGATTATTATCGACATCCCACGTCAGGAAGGTTGGGAGTTCACCAGTGCAGCCCAAACCGAGCAAACTAGCCAGAGCTATAGACTGCGATTGACTGTACCAGCCGGTAAAACCCTGCAAGTACAAGCCACCTTTAGTCGTTTAGATGCGGAAGAGTTGCGACTGGATGATGTGAGTGAAAGTGTGTTGTACAACTGGAACCAAGGCGGGTTGAATGCGAAATGGAAAGCGGCAATGCCTGAGCTGTTAGCATTGCGCGAGAAACAAAGCCTTGCACAGCAAGATTGGCAGCACACGCAGTCGCTGCTGGACGAGCAAGTTGAAGAACAAGCTCGTGTGCGTGAGAACCTTGGGGCGGTGAGTGACCAAAGCAATTTGGGACAACGTTTTGCTCAACAGCTAGAGAGTCTAGAAGACCGCATTGCTGAACTGCGTAAGTTGTCAGAAGAGCAGAATCAGCAATGGCAAGCAGCACGTCAGCGTTTCCAAGAAGCATTAAGCAAACTATAAATGCTGAAAAGGGCTGTCAGTGACAGCCCTTTTTTATGTGTGAGGTATCGCATCAGCTACGCATGTTGCATGCGTGAATTTTAGAGTACTGGTGTGGACGGCAACCTCACGAGAGACCGATTAGATTTTCTGAATACTCACACTAATATCGGCGGGTGGGCCGTAGTACAAGCTACTGGTCACCAGCCCATCAACACCACAGTTGGCATAGTCTGCTGCATTCGTTTTGTTGATGCCGCCGGCCGCCAATAGTTTTAACGACGGGTAGCGTTCACGTAGCGGGGCGCACCATTCGCGTAATTGTGCAGGCGCGACCTTATCGAACTGGATGACATCAGCACCCGCCTCTACAGCCAGTAGTGTTTCTTCCAGCGTGGCTGCTTCTATCACCACTTTCTTTTCTGCTAAGCCGTTGGCGTTTTGGCGTAGTCTTTCTTTGACTTCTGTCCAACCATTTTCAGCCAAGAGCGCACGGTGTTGGGGGAACACTAAGATGGTTTCAGATAGCCCTAAGCGGTGCGGCCAGGCACCGCCAGCCATCGTGGATTTAACAGCGATGCGTCGCAAACCCGGTGGGTGTTTGCGGGTAGTCAGTATGCCTACATGGGGGTTAAGTTGTTTAACGGCTTCCACCAGTTGATGGGTACGCAGAGCAACCGAGCAAGCGTATTCCAGCAGGTTTTGACCAACTTTCCAAACATCTAACAAGGCTTGAGCAGGGCCTTCTGCTTCTACCAGTATGTCACCATCAGCGGCATGTTGACCGCTGGGTAAGTGTTTGATGTGTGTAACCTGACGCGATTGCAGTAGGCGTACTACTTCTTCGGTGCAAGCGCTGACCGTAGCGCCACGAGTACGCCACGTTATGCGGGCAGGCTTGTTTCCCAATTGCAGCAAGGTGCTGGTGAGGTCTAGGTAGCCTATGTCTTCCTGAAGCCAGTCTTCCAACATGGCGTTGTCAAAATATACAGGGGCTAGACTCATAAGCGGCTACCTCAACAGTAAAAGGGTTTAACGCTATAGGGTACTGTAGGTAGCGCTTAACGCACCAGATTGCTATCCACCAGTTTGGTGTGGCTCATGCAGTGTGCATTGATTTTGTACATGAAAATCAAATAGCCTAAGCCCAGTGTCAGTACACTAATGATGGCCCACAACACAATATTGCCAATAATGCTGGCTAGATCGATGGTGCAGACCAATCTACCCACGCAATTGCCTTGCTGATCATACGCATAGGTTTGGCTAATAATGAATTTCTGCATGTAGTAGGGAAACACAAACAGTGCCAAGCCAAAAGTCACAATACTCAGCAAGATCCAGATAATGCCGTGGCCAATGATTTCTGTGATGGTGAGTTCGGACTTTAATTGCAAAGGGCTGAATTGCGCATTCATAGTGGGATCCTGAAGAGTAGAGTAAAAGTGATTCTTAAATGAAAATTAAAATGACGCGCAGCGACTGCAGAGGCGTCTTAATCTTCATCTAGATGAAATTTATGCATAATTCTATGCGCCACTGGGGCTAGAATCACACCTATAGAAGCAAGGAAAAGTAACCCGGTGATAAAGCCGTAAACGGCAATAAATAGCTTTCCTGCAATGCTCTGGGGCATGCTGTGCGTACCTATACCGCCAAGTAAAAGCGCAGTATTCAGAAAAGCGTCGTGTAGTGAGATATCTTCTACAGCTACTTGCCCTAATACGCCAAATATAAACACTAAGAAAATTAATAGCAGCGCAGCAAGTGTGTGCAAGAACATGCGTTTTAGAAAGTCCTTTCTGGTTAAAAGAGGGCTCCCTTTTTTCTCATACATCGCCATACTCTCCAAGAAAATACCGATATAAACAGCGAGAGTGTACCCCGTGGTACTACGGCTAGGGCGAAAACTGATAAAGGCTTTACAGGTGTTTTTTATACCAGTATCAGCAATGGTCTTGTACTGGTTTACAGAGCTGTTAGGGTAGACACTGTTTATCAGGAGAATGAATATGCGTACCCATAGTGAATCTGTCGTTAACCAGTTCGACTCGCAGGCTAGTGCTTACTTGAGTAGTGCCGTACATGCACAAGGCGACGATCTGAAAACCGCCGCTGCGTATGTAGCACAACATATGCCAGCCTCTAGCGTGGGGTTGGATCTGGGCTGTGGAGCAGGGCATTTGAGTTTTGCGTTGGCTCCTGTGCTCTCTAAAGTGGTGGCGGCTGATGCTTCCCCCAGTATGTTGGAAGTCGTAGCAGAGGCTGCAAAGCAGCGAAACTTCAATAACATTGAAACCTTACAAACCTTGGTAGAGCGTTTACCCTTTGCCGATGCTTCGTTTGATGTGGTGGCCACACGTTACAGTGCGCATCATTGGGGAGATGTACCCGCAGCGTTGTCCGAAGCTAGACGCGTTCTGAAACCTGGTGGTGTACTGCTAGTGATTGATGTATTGGGTTACGAAAACCCATTAGTGGATACACACTTCCAGACCATTGAGGTGCTGCGCGACACCTCGCACGTGCGTGATTACGCAGAAACAGAATGGCGACGTATGTTGGCAGATGCTGGCTTTGAGGTGCAAGACAAGCAAGCATGGCCAGTGCGTTTAGAGTTCAGCAGTTGGGTGACTCGTATGCGTACGCCAGAACTGAATGTGCAAGCCATACGTGCCTTACAGCAAGGGGCTCCTAAACAAGTGCACGAGGCCTTGTTCTACGAGGAAGAGGGGAGCTTCACCATGTCAACGGCCCTGTTTTGTTGCCGTGCGAAGGCATGATGAATGCGTAACGTGTAGCTGTATAAAAATTGCTCCATGTACCTAAGGGGCACGTATCTGTTGGGTCGCAGCAAGCTGTTACCCAACAATCCCCAACCTTATGCACAGTTTATGGGGATAAATACTTATAACCCACCCGCCACCGGAATCACCGCCCCCGTCACATACGACGATGCGGGCAATAGCAGCCACAATACCGCTTCAGCGATCTCAGAGGCTTGGGCGGCACGCTGCATAGGTATTCTAGAAGCAAGCCGATGCGCTCTATCTGGCTCACCGGATAAGGCATGAATATCCGTATGGGTAATACCGGGTGAAACGGCGTTCACGCGGATGCTTTGTGTAGCAACTTCTTTAGCCAACCCTACCGTGAAGGTCTCAATGGCTGCTTTGGATGCGGCGTAGTGCACATACTCGTTCGGCGATCCGGTTTTGGCGGCAATGGACGAAATATTCACAATAGTGCCGGCCAACTGATGCTGTAGCCAGTAGCGTATAGCGTGTTGGCTCATCAACATGGTGCTGATGACGTTCACATCAAACACATGACGTAGTGTGGCCTCATCAGTGAGATGGAAGGGCTGTATGTGGCTCGTGATCCCTACATTGTTGACTAACCCATACAAGGGGGAAAGCTGCTGCGCGCTCTGAAATACACGCGCCATACCTTTAGGCTCATTGCTATCGACTTGTATGGCAACAGCTTTGCCGGCGTGAGCGTGGCAGTGCTCTATTAAGACAGCGGCCTTATCACTGTGTTGTTTGTACGTGAAGCACACGTCATAGCCTGCTTGCGTGCAGAGCTTAACGATTTCTGCGCCAATACCACGTGAGCCTCCGGTCACAATAATGCTGCGTTCTAAACGTGTGTGCATGCTTGTCTCTTGGTATTTATTGATGTGGGAGTCTTGTTAAAGCCTAGCATCGATCATAGCGTAACCGGGCCTAAGTCTTAAAATCACTAGGACTCAACACGTAGAAATGACGAGTGCTGGTTGAACTAAAGTTAGCAATGTTTATCCAACTACTTCTTACGATTTTTTTGGAGTACAAGCCTCATGTCGCTACAGAATGTTTTGCAGCAGTTGATGCAATCCGCTCAGGCTTATACCAAATCAGCCACTACCCCGAAGAATGAAGAGGCGTCTTCTAATTCTTTCTCAGTAAAGAGCTTTGCGGGCGGTGCATTGTCAGGCGGTGCATTGGCGCTGCTATTGGGCAATAAGAAGTTTAGAAAAGTAGGTGGTAAAGTGGCTATGTATGGTGGTGTGGCTGCTATTGGCGCATTAGCGTACCGTGCCTATGGCGATTGGAAGCAAAAAGGTGGTCAGCCTGCTGCCGCATCAACGCCAACTACACCAAGTCAGTTTGCGCAGTTGCCCGCTCCCGTGTTGGAGCATCAAAGCCGTTTAGTGTTGGCAGCGATGATTTCTGCGGCTAAAGCTGATGGCCATATCAATCAAGAAGAGCAAGCATTATTAGATGCGGAGTTTTCAAAATTACCAGCAGGGGCAGCAGAGCAACAATGGATTACGGCTCAGTTGGAAGGCCCGGCAGACCCTTCAGCGATTGCTAAGTTAGCGACTACCCCTGAAGAAAAAGCCGAGGTGTACTTGGTCAGTGTATTAATCACCGAAGCTGATTCATTTATGGAAAAAGCGTATTTGGATGAATTATCCAAACAACTGCAACTAGAACCAGGGTTGAAAGAGCATTTAGAGCAAACCGCTTTGCAAGTGACCGCGTAACGACGAGTGCATGGCGGGCTGTGAGGGCAAGGAAGAAATTTCCTTGTCCTCTTTTTTTGTCTATGGAGGTGCCTGAAGTGTTACCAAGCGAAACGCTGGTAGCAGTCTTAGATGTGTATAAAAACTGCTCAGGTTAGTGAAAAGCCTTATGGATAGGGGCTTGCCGCTGGCTGTGCAAACGGTATCCCCAACCTTATCAACAGTAGCAGTGGATAACCTTGTGGTATCTACTAGCTAGATTCGTTACTTTGTTAATGCAACACTATGACGTTGTTCAGCAAGAAATTGCGCCGGTGTTTTTTAATTTTGAATACAGAGTAAAGGTTAAATTATGCTTCTAACGCCCGAACATGAAATGGTTCGAGATTCTATTCGTGAGTTTGTACACCAGAAAATCACCCCGTTTGCAGCACAGTGGGATCGTGATCATACGTTTCCCAAATCTGCTCTGGAGGGATTAGGAGCATTAGGGGCATTTGGGGTAGCTATTCCTGAAGAGCTGGGCGGTGCGGGTATGGACTACATGACCTTAGTGCTGGTGTTAGAAGAAATAGCAGCGGGCGATGGTTCTACTTCTACCATTGTGTCTGTACAGAATTCGCTGGTGTGCGGCATACCGTATAAGTATGGTTCAGACGAACAAAAAAGAACGTGGCTCAGGCCTTTAGCCAGCGGACAAAAACTAGGTTGCTTTTGTTTGACCGAACCGCAAGCCGGTTCAGATGCCTCGGCACTGCTGACTACAGCAGTCAAAGAAGGTGATAGCTGGGTATTGAACGGCGTGAAGCAGTTTATTACCTCGGGGAAAAATGCCGATGTGGCAATTGTCTTTGCGGTGACAGATAAAGCTGCGGGTAAAAAAGGTATTTCCTGCTTTTTAGTGCCTACTTCTACGCCTGGCTATATTGTGTCTAGCATTGAAGAAAAGATGGGCCAAAACGCATCCGATACGGCGCAGATAGTCTTAGAGAACTGCCGCGTGCCTGTAGATGCCTTAGTAGGTAAAGAAGGTGATGGTTATCGCATTGCATTGTCGAATTTGGAAGAGGGCAGAATAGGGATTGCAGCACAATCCGTCGGTATGGCCCGTGCTGCGCTTGATGCCGCCACGGCTTACGCACGCGAACGTATCACTTTTGGCAAACCTATCATCGAACATCAAGCCGTGAACTTTCGTCTGGCTGATATGGCTATCCAGCTGGATGCGGCGCGCTTAATGGTGTGGCGAGCCGCTCAGTTGAAAGACGCCGGTAGGCCATGTTTAACAGAGGCTTCCATGGCAAAAGTGTTTGCATCAGAGGCTGCCGCCAAAATCTGTTCGGACGCAATACAAATTCATGGTGGTAGTGGTTACACCAAGAGCTACGCTGTAGAGAGAATCTACCGTGATGTACGGGTATCGCAGATTTACGAAGGGGCAAACGATATCCAACGCATGCTCATTGGCAGATCGTTGATGCGTGGGCGATAAAACGCAGAAGGGATATAATCCCCGCTTTCTATGAAGTAGCGATCACGTCGGCAGTGATGTCGGCGTGAGCTTTAGGTGTAAAAAACAATGAAGAACAAGTACGGTCAGTTGTCTACGCTAGTCTATGAAACGGATAAACCAGTAGGCGTGTCTTTTGGTGATGTGGAATATTACCTAGAGCGGTTACGTGATGTGAATGGCCCTATCTTGGAGCCTGGTGTAGGTAACGGCAGGTTCCTTATTCCTTTGTTGAGAGCGAATAAAACGGTGGTGGGCTACGATGCGTCGCCGCACATGTTAGAGGTGGCTCGTTTGGCATTGCAAGAACATCAATTGCAAGCCGAGCTAGTACAGAGTGATTTTGCCAGCTATCAGTCTGAGCCGCGATTTGATGCCATCGTTATCCCTGCAGGCACGTTTCAGCTTATAGACTCTTTTGAGACGGCATGTACCGTGTTGAGCAACTTCTACCAGCAATTGAATGTAGGCGGTAGATTGATGCTGGATCTGGATGCGGCTCAAGCTATCTTCACTAGCCAGCCATCTTTGCGCAAATGGCAGGTGGGTGAGCACAGCATGGTGACACTGGCTAGCACGCCGTTGAGCATGGACTATGCCAATCAACGCAGCACAGAGCTACACCGTTACGAACTATGGGAAAATGGTCAGTTACAACGCACCGAGTTGGAAGAGTTTGTATTGCGTTGGTGGAGTCCTAGCGAAATCAGCATGGCACTGAAACTGGCAGGCTTCGTCAACGTCGTGGTTTCAGGTGGTTACGAATATGGTCGTGCACCACAAAGCAGCGACGAACTCATTAGTGTGGAAGGGACAAAAAACTAGGCCACACGCAACTTAAGTGGGTGTGGCCTGTGAGCGCGTAGGGGCTTGGTATACAAGCCCCATGTGGCAGTTAGCCTTGTGCGTCATCTGTTCCCATTTTGGCTTGCAGGTAGTTTTGCAAACCTACTTGCTTGATCAGGTTCAGTTGTTTTTCCAACCAGTAGGTGTGGTCTTCTTCAGTGTCACGCAATTGAGCCAACAAAATGTCGCGGCTGTTGAAGTCACCTAGGCTTTCGCACAGAGCCATGGCGGCTTTCAGGTTGTCACGCACGCTGTATTCGGTGTCCAGATCCTTTTGTAGCATCTGCTCTACGGTATCACCAGGAGTGAAAGCGTGAGGGCGCATGTCGGCTTTGCCACCCAGGAACAGAATACGGCGCAAAATCGCATCGGCGTGTTGCGTTTCTTCTTCCATTTCGTGGTTAATACGCTCGTAGAGCTTCAGGAAACCCTGATCCTCGTACTGACGAGAGTGCACAAAATACTGATCGCGAGCAGCTAGCTCGCCACGCAGCAGCTCATTCAAACATGCGATGATTTCCGGGTGGCCTTGCATATACGCTCCAAAACGATGATTTATTTAACAATACCTACAGTATAGATTGATCCGTTGTATTGAGGAAATAAGCGGACAAGCTGAAGGTGTGACTAATCGTTGATAAGAAACAAAGGTGTTGGAATTATTTACAAGACGTGCTGCTGCGTCAGGTTACTGCGCTTGAGTGGGCGCTTCAGCTAAGAGTAGCGCCAGAAGACTGGCCGCGCTGGGCGATAGCTCACTTTGTTTACGTACGCCTACAAGTAACTCACGTGAGCGCCAAGTATCGCGTAACGCAATGGTGCGGGTATTGGGTATATGGTAGATCTGCGTACTTTCACGCGGCAAAATTCCAATCCCTATACCGGCATTAATCAGCAAGCACATGGCATCGTAGCCAGACACTTCGGTTTGGATGGACAACGCACGATTGTGTTCCATCGCAATCTTACTGATTTGATAATGAATGTGTGTGCCGGCGAACAGCGAAATATGGGCATAATCCAGCGTTTGGATAAAGTCTATTTCAGTGAACTGAGCCAATGGGTGCGATTGCGGCACCAGTGCTACCAGCTCGTCATGCCTAAAGGTGAAAGTTTCAATGCTGGCCTGAAAGGGTAGGCGTGTGAAGATGCCTATCTCGGTTTTACCTTCAGACAGCGCATTGATAATATCCAGGCTACTTTTTTCTTCTAGCTGCAATTGCACTTGAGGAAACTGCTGCGCAAATTTCCCCAGAACAGCAGGTAGAAATTGCGTGACCGCCGAGGTGTTCGCCATGATGTGTACTTGGCCGTGTTGGCCCTTGGCGTAGGCGTGTAAGCGCGTTTCCAGATCATAAGCATTGTTCAGTAACGCACGCGCACGGTACAACAGCTCTACCCCGGCAGGGGTGGGGCTAATACCTTTGTTGGTGCGATGAAGCAGGGGAGTATCTAGGTGATGCTCAAGATCAGCAAGACGGCGACTAACAGCGGCGCTGGCTATATGTTCCAGCTCTGCCGCCTTACTGATGGTCCCTTCCTCTAAAACACGAACGAATAGCTTTAATGTCAGCAAGTCCAGTTTCATGCATGACATCATAGCGTTTTTTCGCCGTATTCAGTGGCAGAGATTAGGGTTTAACGCCAGACAAAATGTGGCCAGCATTAGGTACACGTGTTTCCAGACCTAGTGTTTTCAGCATTTGGTAAACCGTACATACCGCGGCTGACAGTACAGGTTTGCCAATCATATCTTGCGCACGTTGAATGGCTGCTAGTGATGGCATTTGTACGCAAGCTGATAACACGACGGCATCTGCATCTTTGTAATCCAAGCGTTTAACGTGTTCCAGCAGATTTTCAGGGTTCAGCAAACCAACTTCCAGGTTATCTGCAACTTCTAGGCTGATGGTGTCTAGCACTTCAACGCCTTCCGCGCGGATGTAGTCCGCTACACGCTGCGTCAGGGGTTTCATGTAAGGGGTGATGATGGACACTTTGTTGAAGTTGAATTCTTTCAAGGTTTCAACCAAGGCGCCCGCAGAACTCAGCACAGGAATATCCACGCCGTTGTCGGTAACGACTTTTTGTAGACGCTCTTGGGATACGCGGTGGTAACCATCACCTTGAGCCATGATGGCAACCAAGCACGCGTAGGCCATCACATCCATGCGGGCATCGCTAAGCTCTAACACGCAGCGGTCGCTGGCAATGTCCATGGCTTTGAGTTCTTCAGGTGTTACTTTCATCATGCGCATACGCGATGAGTGGAAAGTAAAACGCTCGTCAGGAAACTCAGCATAGCGTGCTTGCAGCATAGCTGGAATTTCAGTTTCCATGGTGGTGTTAGAACTGGGAACGACTTGTCCAATGCGGTAGGTTTTCATGTTGTGTCCTCGACTAGATGAATAGTTATGCATCTATTTTGCGAGGGTGGGGCAGAGGGGTAAAGCGCCATTCGGTCAACGTGCTATCGCAAATGGCGATGGTGGGAGCTGAGCTGTTTACCTAGCGTAGATGTGTAGGGTGGTTATGAGCGGAGGTTCGTTGCGGGTGTGAGTGCTTGTAAGGGGATAAGTAAAAGCCGCTGCGCCTACTCACACACTAAAAGCACTGCAGCAAATGCCATAACAGGAAGTACGCAGCAGGCGGCAATGACCAATAAGCTATCTATTTTTGTACCTGGTTTTGTTTTGTTGGGCGAGGAAAACTTGGCGGTGGATTTGGCGATTTGGTATAGCACTAAATAGACGACCATCGCAATTAATCCCGTCGTCCACCCTAACTGCGTTCTAGGCGTGAAATTGCCTGGCACGCCTAGTACCCAAGGAATAATAAGCAGGCCACAGAGTAGCGCTACCAAGTAGGGAATAAACTTCAACACGATTTTGAGCATAGTGTGTTGTGATGGTATTGGTTAGAGGGCTGCATTTCTAAGTTGTTAATCAGATAGCGCCTCGGTATGCCACATAGTGTCTGGTTGTACGGCGGGCGGGTCGACTTGTTCAATGGCATTCAGTGGGGAGGTTTGCGTTTCAGCATGCAGGTGTTCCTGATAGACGCACAAGCATTCTAAAAATTGTGCCAAGCTGGTGTTAATAAAAACCCGCTGATTATTGTTGTCATGATTGAAGTAGACGATCTCTTTGGTGTCAGTATCTATGCCTAGCAGGTCACCATAGGCCGTTTGCCCAAGTGGGAAGAATGATGCAGGGATATCGCCAAATGCGCGCAGACTTTCTATGTCGTCAGTAGAGTAGGTAGAAAAACTCAGAAAGGGTGGGGCACTTTCCGGTAAGCCTTCGGCTAACAGTAGTTGTTTGGCATCGGCACCCATATCATCCGGCAAAGACTCGCTCTCGAAAACAATAAACGCATCAAGTTGAAGATCTAACTCTGGCGGCATCTGCGGCAGTCCGGCGCAGAATCGTTGTTTGAATGAGAGGGGCATGGTGGTTGTGCTGGATAAGTTTGGTTTTGTATGTGTGATGATGCAGGGCTTTTGTGCGAAGGCCGCTGGTGCTGTAGGCAGATTCTAATCTGCTACGGCTTTGCGTTGCCAATGAAGTTTTTTCCCCATGCTGCAGAAAACAAAAAAGCCACCCTGTGGTTTGGGTGGCTTCATTGTTCTAGTAATACTAAACAGGCATAAAAAAACGGCCTACATTGCTGTAGGCCGTTTTTCTTTATCTTGGTGGCTCATCCCTGATTCGAACAGGGGACCTGCGGATTATGATTCAGTTTTACGGCAAAGCATTGATGTTGCTTTGTCTTTGCAATCAAGTGGTTAGATAATTAATCCGTTGCTATAGGTACTCTGTGTTTTGCTATGCGGTTGACAGTATGTTGACATTTTTTACAGGACTAAGCACCGACCCATGCCAAAAAAAGAAAAATCAGCCAATATGCTAGCGTTGATGCCCCAATAAAAATAAGAGCCCAAAAAACAAATAACTGAATTTTACTTGGCTGTATGGTTGGGGTTACATTCACATACTTGGAATTCATTTCATCAGACTTGCAATAAGTATTCACATGGCTCCACAAATTTGGTGGAAAATACAAATATGAAATAAAAATTTGTTCAGAAGGAACTAGCGTAGGAAAAATCAACTCCACCGAATTGTTTGGTCCAGGCACTGTGCTATATGCCACTGCTGGGAAAACGTTAAACGCCGGAAGGAAATTATGGCCCAAGCGGACATTATGAGCTGTTTTCTTTCCCGCATTCCTTATAACAATACTATGAGTATTAACCTCATTTCCTGTTCCATCCCCAAGTGGAATTGCAGAGGCATGTATTAAAAAATTTATTAGCTTTGGACGAGCTTCAAAATATTTTTTTAGAATAAAACCAATAATAGCGGTGAGAATCGGCGCTAGAAGCTTAGCTATATTTTCAATATTTATATCCATACACCACCATATCTATGCAAATGTATTAACTAGCACTTGTGGAATGCTGAAAGGTAACATTTCCGGTACTAAATGTAAATAAATGGAGCATTACCACACGTCTCACGCTCGCCGCTAGGCAGGGTTGCAGGGCAAAAAAGCACCCAGCAACCCAACCTAAAGCGTGTTTTATCAGGATTGTGTCAAGGATTCGCTACGCCGGGTACTCACCCGGTCCCGGGCATTCCGGGCTGCGGCTTCCGTGCCCGTCCTTGACATGGCAACATAGCCTCAGAGTGCAGGTTTGGTGACACAGATCAGCTGACCAGGTAGAGGACCTGTCACCATTTAAGTTAAAGCACAGGCTAAATTGTAAAAAACCTAATTAACCCTCTTTTTTGGCTTGTTGGTAGAGTCGATTTATAAACTCTTGAAAATCAATTTCGCCAGAAATATATCTTTCAGACTCAACTAACGTGTCCTCTGGAACAGAAAACCCCTCAAGTCGTACTGAGGCCAGGGCAGACTCAGCAGCAGCTCTACGTTCGATCTGGTTTGAGCTCATAAATCACCTGTATATTTTTGATTATTTTCCTAGGTCACTCAAATCAGAAGGCTTAAGAACCTCCAGTTCAGTATAAGTGTTTCTGCTGGGACTAACTTCAAGTGCGGTATTGGCTTTGGTTGCATTGATGCAGTTGTTGGATGTGGCGGCTTTTGCACCCATTTCATTTCTGCATTTTTCAAGCATTTCTTTACGCTCAACATCGTGAGTTTTATAGTAGTCAACAGTTTGTGTTACTTCACTCTCGCCACAGCCAGCGAGAACTGTCACAGAAAACAACAACGCAGAAATTAGTGATTTTTTCATTTCAAAAAGCCGCCGTTCCAGAATATGTTTAATTAATTTAAGAACAATTCTCCTTGCTTCAGCTTATATGGTCAACTCGCATCAAAACCTTGGTCATGACCAAGGGCTATGAGTTAGGTCCAGGTACTCTCTGCACCTGAAGCACTAAAAGAATTTCACTACTGGATTGCTCATATCCAGTGGTGTGCAGGAACCTAGGAAGAAAACTGAGGCCGTCACGGGTATTAGAGTCTTTGCTTTCAGTGAGTCCACCTAAAACAATGACATCACCATCCTCCATACCTACTTTTGTCTTTAGTTCTCGTTTGGTTAATGTTGGCGAGTTATTGACCCCAGTCGTTGTTTTTACAAAGTTGGAAAGCTGCTGTGTGATATCTAAATCAATAATGCTTTCCTTCACTACAGGTCGGACATCAAATATCACGCCGGAACTCCGGTACTCAACAGACTGAACGGCTTGACCTGCGCCTTGTGGATACGATAGGGCTCCAAGTACAGGGACCTCCTGACCAACCGAGAAAATGCCTTGTGAACCTGACTGGATACGAAGGGCGGGTGATGACACTACCTTGAAACGACTATCACTTGATAGAACAGAGTAAACAGCATCCAGACTGGTATTTTTGATTTGGATGAAGTTACCTAGGTTTGTAGCAGTAGAACCTATACCAATGCCTACATTTCCTCCTAGTAAGTTTGCCAATAGTCCAAAGGCTGACCCTTGACGGTCTGTGTTGCTCACTTCATATACCAGCCCACGTACTGCTACTTCTCCAATTCGTTGATCAACTTGGGGCAATAGTTCACGCAAACGTTGAATTTCTTCTTCTGCACCTGCAAACACTAATACGTCCGAAGATTGATCAATCAATGAGGCTGCCGAGGAAACAGGGACATCACTTTTGGGGCTTGCTCCAGGTGTGGCCCGGACAGTGCGGTTTGTAACAAATGACCCCTTGAATAAAGGTGTCAGGGTACGAGATAGGTAAGATACTTCGCGGTAACGTGGTTGATAAATGTAGATGTGTTCGGCCTGAATTGGAGGCTCACCGTCGACACGTTTACGCACAAAATCCACCCCAGACTTACGCTCTACTGTATAGCCCAAGCTATCTAAAAAATACTGCATGAAAAGTGGGAATTTACCCTGACTATCCTTGTACCTGAATGAGATTAATCGCTCATCCTCAAGAACATCGGGGGCCAGTACATATGGGGTATTAGTAGATTCCCTGTAAATAAGCTGTACTGTTTCAGCTATGCTTGCGCCTTGCAAATCGAGATTAACCAGCTTAGCCTGAGCTGTTCCTGTTACAGCTAAAGATAAGATAGAAGCTAGGATTCGAAGTTTCATTTATTTGCCTTTAGATGTAGGTTTGTGACCGCTCCAGGAGGTGATACGTTCGCCATCAACCTCCCCAATTGCTGTTGAGCCGCTATTTTGGAAATTGGAAGGGTGCTCAAGTCGCATACGACCATCATTAGATTGGATGACTGTGTAGGCGGTTTTGCCTGATTGCATGGTTCCGACTAGCCTCCAAGAAGTGGATACAGTTTGTCGGGGTTGGGGAAGTGCTACTGATGCAGAATCTGGTAACGCTGAATTTGTCTTGAAATCGGTGTAAGTAATTGAATTTGCTGGTTTTTTTGATATGGCCTTACTGCTGAAAAAGGAAAGCGAATTATAGATACCAAAGGTGGCCAAACCTAAGAAAAACAACACCTTAATCCAAAGCCAGGGGTTTTTTAGGATGTTTTGGCGACCATCGACTTGTAGCTCTTTGCCTGCACCGCCGGTATAGCTGCTGTAGAGCGGGAAGATTTGCGGGTCATATCGCTTATTCTCTACAGCTACACGGCCTTTCAGCGTCAGTTTGTAGCTCTCCCACATTTCGACGCGGTAGGTCTTGTTCAATCCCAACGTCTTGATCTTGGTGGTTTTGAAAGTGACCTCCACCACAACCTTGAGGATGCGGTGCAGGTCGGAAATATCCTGCACCATCAACACTAGGTCGCAGCACACCTTAGTATCGGGATGAACGAAGTGACGATGCTCACGGAAGAAAACCTTGTGTTCAGTCAGGAGCTTGCAGTCAGTACCCCAGAAGCGCCATGCCTCATCAATGCAGATGATGTCACCTGGCTGACAAAAAGTATCGACATTCTCGCCGTGAGGTAGGAAGTCGGCTTTGCCTACGTCCTCGTTCTTACAATGCACAACCGATCCCAGTTGTTCTGGTGCGATATCGTACTTGTCTTGGCAATATGCACGAATGGCATCATTGTCGATGCCGTCTACATTCGTGACAACACGACGACCTGCTTTAACTGCTGGCACGATGACCGAGGACACGCACTCATAGCTTTTGCCCGACCCCATTAAGCCGGTATAGACATTTATTGGCATAATTTTTATCCTAAGATTGGCAGACGCCGGATAGCAAAGCGGGTGGCGTAGGCCGACACAACCATTGCGATACCAGTCTGGATTTGGAATACGTCTAGAAAGTACCAAGTGGCGGTACTAATGCCAGACAGTGCGCTATCGACGGCTCCTGTTCCTGGCAGCAATGCCACGATGAAACCAACGAACTCCGAAGTAATGAAGTACAGAGCGAAGAACAACACGAACTTGACAAGGAGGGAACGGAACACCCAGGCCAGAACACTGTTCAGCGCAGAGAGTAGAATTCCAAACATGGCGACCTCACGCTGATAGGATGATGAACAGCGCGATCAGCGCCCAAGCCAGCAGCATGGCGGCTTGGATGATGGCTTTGTTGTCGTCGATCAAGATGCAGTGCGCATCAAGCACATGCGTGCCGTATAGCTCGATAGTCGGGCGTGGGCATTCTCCAGCATGTGGGGATGGCGTATACCCTCGGAAGTCAGACATCAGATCGAGAATAGGCTGCATTATTTGCTGTGCTGTAGGGATGGCCTCAAGCGTCGGAGCACCGATGCCAGGATCAGGCCCTAAGTTTTGCAATGGCTGATCAGTGGCTGGATTGGTTGTTCCTGTGTTCGGTGTTGCTGGGTTGAAGTCAGGTGCGATTGGGTTGGATGGCAGCGACCAAGGGTTCGATACAGAATTGGTGGTAGGGTTAGGAGCTACGAAATCACGCACGGTAGGTGTAAACTCTGGATTAGCTTGTGTCCAGGTCGATGCTTCTGCTTTTGTGATTGGGTCGGCTTGTGGATATGGTAAGCCGTCATAATCAGGATCTTGTGCGGCTTGCTGCCACGCCAAATTTGCCAAGGCAGCCACCAAAACCGGATTCAATGGTTTATTCAGTTCCTCATCGCTTAGGTTGCTGATTGCCTGCTGCGCCGTCAAACCATCCATATCAGGAAACGAGGAAGGCAAAGGGTAGGAGAACGATGCACAGTTACTGCCTATGGCCTGCATGCCAGCACCACAACTTACCGGAGCTGTTCCGGACAATGAGACCTTGTAGTTCCCGCACCAATAGTTTGTTGTTCCGTCAGCAAAGCAAGTCGGCTCAGAAATGTCGGTATAACCGAGCCTCTTCATGTCGGTATAACGGTATTCACGCGCTAGAGCATCAGCATTTGCGCCATAGTGCCACTCACCTTGCCAATCCTTGTATGTCCAGACTCGATCCCCTGCGTTGAATGCGTGGGATGGGTAGGCACTGTTTTCAGCACTTGATTGGTCAATTAGGCCATCATCACGAAACCACCAATCGACCAAAGCATCTATACCTAGACTCACGGCATAAGTGACGACAGTGCCGATACCAGCAACAATAGCCACAGTGGCCCACGCTGGAGCTGTTACTGCTCCTAGCGTTACCGCTGCCGCAGTACCGCCTATTGCTGCACTAGATAGCTTGGGGCCGACTCTAGCTACCGTGTTCATAAAACGATGATCATTTGCAGCAAAGCCGCGTCGCTGCATCCCCAACTGTAACGTTCCAGATATCGCACGGGTTACTCGTTCCGGCTCTGGTATGGGATTTGGGAGAGCCTGGGCAAAGACCGGCTGAGTGGAAATCAGCAGCCATGCAAAAAACGCGATCATGAAACGGTAGAGGCTCATTACTCTAACCCCTTGATCAAGGCCCAAGCGCAGGTGATGCCCCAAAAAAATGTAATCAAGTACCAGAGACTGATCATTGCAGATCCTTACTGTTTGGGCATGTCATCCAAAACACTCGTAACGCAGAGATAAATGTAAATTCAGAGACCATAGCTACAGCAAAAAGGCCCATGCTGAAAAAGAGTGCATCACCACAGAGTGCTATTAGCTCATATGAGTAGGAGACGTTATTTAGAGATGAGAAATACAAGAAAAGGCAGAAAAAACACACGATAAATAAAATGATGCAAGCCGCATTGGTGCATAACAAAAAGGACTCCGTTACTTTCCAAAGCCAAGGTTTTTTGTACTTGTCATGAGACTTAACGACTGAGGAGCGACGGGTACGCATAAGCTCATATATTCCAAAAGAGCCAAACAGCGCTAAATAGATCAGATAGACAAGATTTCCAGTTGACATGGTTTTCCCTCTAAAGAAAAAGGCAGGATGGCCAGTCCTGCCTAGGTCCGTTATTCGGCGGGATCAACCACCACGAATCCAGCGCAGCGCCATCTTGGCTGCGGTCATGGTGGCGTAGATAGCTGCCAGTACAGCAGCAACAGCCATCACAGCCGTGATGATGTCGGAAGCGTTAAACGCACCAGTAATTGCAGTAAGGTCAATCCCGGCTTCCTGAGCCATGGCGGCACCAGATGTCAGGCTCAAGGCTGTAGCACCTACAGCAGCAGTCACAGGCTTGAAGCTCAGTTTCAGCTTTTTCATGTAAATTTCCTTTTCGTAAGTTAGGCAGGAAGCCGCCTGCCTGTCGGATGTACCTAACCCCTGCGGATCAGGTTCAATACTGTTCCAACGCCACGTCCCAACAGAAAGAACAGCAACACTACTGAAAAACCTAGGCTGAACACCTGGGCAAGCTCGGCAGAGTTGAGTGTCGGAATGGGATTGCCTGATGCCTCTAGGATTTCGCGTTCAATCGCGATTTTCTGGCGATGCTGTACAGGGCAATCTGATCCAGCTTCAGTGCTAATGTCGCAGTATTGGATATAGATATGTGTCATTAGGAGGGTGAGGGTTAAGCTGTTTTCTTCGCGGACTCAACCGGGCGTACATCAGTCACAATGGTTTCGCGTTTGCCAAAACGCATCAGATCTTCGGTCACTACATCCGCAATAAAGGGAGTAGGTAGATGGGCTATGCGGCGCAATACCTCGGCGTCTACACGATATTGATCGCCCATATAACCGCTAGCGATGTTGTCAGCGCCCATAGGCGGTGCAAGTTTGGTTAAAGTGTGTAATGTACCGATGCTGTAAGCTGCGCCGCTTTTCTTGCTTACGCCTTCAGTAATTTCAAAGCCGCAGACTTCTTTACGATCAACTGACATGTTTTCTCTCTTGCTTGGAAAGGTCACAAACCCCCGACCAATTGGGGCCGCTCGCAAGTGCGGAGATATTGACCCGTCGAGGTATGCCGAATACTCGAACTTCCTCGACGAGGCTTGCGATTTCAAAACCTTCTGTTGCACTCATTGCATCAATTGCCTTGCCGTATGTGCGGCGCAAATGAGTGAGTAGATGCGACAGCGTCACCTCTCCTTCGGTACGTGTCGTGGGAATCTTCTTGGCTCCACATTCGTTGTCAAGCAGGTCAGCTAGGACCGGATATGCTCCAGCGAAATACTTGTCTCTCTCGGTCAGGGCCTCTAGGGGAATGACACGATCACGGCTTCCAAACTGCACTTCATATCGTGTCCATGGACTGTCTACATGCCCTAGCTGATGACCTTTTTCATACGCTCGTAAGAGCTTTCCATTTTTTGCTTTTCCAACGTATAAAGTGCGCGACTTGCCGTTTAGCCAGTCACCGGCACAGTCTGTCGAAGGCTGACGACCTGAGCAGTTGAAACGGCCTGACTCATAGAATGACACTGCATCATCTACCGTATATTCGCCGTGCAAGAAATCCACGCACAAATCCAAGCGTGTGATTTTCGCTTTAAGGGATTCCAGCCAGCGACGCATCTTGCACCAAGCATCAATAAGGGCGCAGCCAACACCAGAAATTGAGAGCATCCATGTGCCACGTTGTGCTTCCCCACCATAGCCAAGAAATCCCATTGCCTGCTTACGAGACCCCACATGAGCAAACAAAGCGACAGAACTGGCATAACCCCTGATCCCTTTGCCTTCATCTAGCCCTGAAACAGGACGGCGCATAATTTCCGATAGTTGAAAAATCACTTGATCTTGAGTGATTTCATTGGGCAAAAATGTAACGTTGAGCCAGTCAACTCGTGCTTGTTGTTTTGGGAGACTTTCCCCCCGTATTACCGGACGGGGGGAAGCATGTGAGGTCGTCATACTGCGGACTCCGATACAGCTTCAGCGAGACTAACTTTACGTGAGGCTGGTACGTAAAGCGCTTCGACACTCCAAGCCTTCGCCGCACCTCCTCGCACCGCTGCGGGGGCTGCGGCGAAGGCTTGAAGCCCTGGTAGAGTTTGTGGACAGATCACGCGGTGTATGAGTTCTCGGCGTGAGCTGTATTGCTTTCTCATAATGCAAACTCTGCTGCGCGCTCCGCAGCTTTGATGCGTACAACTTCAACATTGATAAACACACGCTTACCAACCTTAATCGTGGGCCAATAGCCACGGTTGCACTGCGCTTGAAAGACAGAAAGTTCAATGCCAAGAGCATGCGAAAACGCTGCTGGTGTCATTAAAGGCATAGCCATTGCTATGGCAATGCGATTCGAGACAGGTAAACTGTTCATATTTTCCCTCTTGGCTTTTTTGTCCGTTTTGGATTGTGGGTTGGTCAAGGGTTGGGTTTCGTTTACTATTTATTCCTTATTGGAAAATATATCCAACAAGGAAAATTATCGGTAGGTTTACTGCATATGTCAAGTTCGACTATTGATGATCGCGTTGTGTTACTGATCAAAGACCAAATGACTCGCCGAGAGTCCGTAAAGGCGCGTGAAGTGAGATCCTCGTTGCTGGAAAGGCTATTGCCAGCTAGCAATAGTGCAGAGGAGATGCTGAGTGTCTTACAGGGAAGCAGGGGGTTTTGGAAGGTTCTGGCTGAGCAAACAGGAATTTCAGCAGATCGTTGGCGAAAAGTTTTTGAGCGCAAACAGCGACCGACCACAGATATTTTGGGGGCAATCGGGCAGCAATGGCCGCATCATGCGTTTTGGGTGATGACAGGTGTAACGGATGCAGCAAATGGGCACGTAGCTCCTGATACAGCAACAACATACCCAGAAAGAGCTCATGTGAGAGATCAATGCTCCATAAATTACTTTCGAGCATCTATCGCTTTAAATGAACAATTGTTTAACGACGAAGGGGTCGAGAAAATTGGGTTTGATGACCCGATTGATCTTATTGAGCGTACGCGGCCGTTTACTCATTACTGGGAGGGAGCCATTGCTGGTTTGGCCTATAAGCACTCGGATACTGAGTCATACCGCTTATTAATGGAGCTTTGGAATGAACGTGAAAGCCACCGCGAGCAACATAAAAAATTACTCATGAGGCAGGAGAAGTCAGCGAAAAGAGGTGATCCTGTCTTGGGGGAAGACCCAAGGACAGCTCACCAAAATCCGTTTTATCTTTTCTATGAAATACAGAATGGCGATACGAAAGACTGAAGGAGGATGGTTGGTTGATATCCAACCAGGTGGCCGAGGTGCGAGGCGTATGCGAAAGACGTTCCGCACTCAGGCAGAGGCCAAAAATTGGGAGGTATGGGTTAAGTCTAACGCCAATAGTCAGGCAGATTGGATGCCTGAAAAGAAAGACTTGAGGCGATTGGATGAGTTGGCCACTATTTGGTTTGATCATCATGGTAAAGAGCTGCGTGCGGCAGAAGATACTTATAAGCGAATCAAAGCTGCAATTGTTGCTCTAAAGAATCCTGTCGCTAGTGAGTTCAATGCGCAGAGTTTTGCTGCTTACCGTACGCAGCGCTTAGATGCGGGTATTTCGTTGAATACTGTGAACCGTGAACATGCCTATGTGAGAGCTATGTTCAACGAGTTGATAAGGCTTAAGGTCTGGAAACGAGATAACCCGTTGAAAGACTTGCGACAGTTCAAAGTACAAGAAAATGAACTATCTTACTTGACTAGAGAGCAGATAGCAGTGCTCCTCGTTGAGTTGAGAAAATCTACTAACCCGCATGTCGATCTAGTGTCACGTATTTGTCTTGCTACTGGTGCGAGGTGGAGCGAGTCAGAGCAACTGCAACCGCAGCAAGTCCGACAGAGATTAATTCAGTTTGCACGGACGAAAACAGGTAAAGCAAGAGCAGTTCCTATTAGTCAGGAAATGCAGGACGAGATTTTTGCTCATCATGCAGAGTACCGAAATATGGGTGCTATTTTTATGAGGTGTACAGGGGCATTCAAGGAAGCGATAGAGAGGGCTAATATTCAGTTGCCTCTAGGGCAGTTGACTCATGTGTTGCGTCATACCTTTGCTAGCCATTTCATGATCAATGGAGGCAATATTTTGACACTACAGCGAATCTTGGGTCATCAGGACTTAAAGACTACGATGAGGTATGCGCACCTTGCGCCAGATCACTTGGATTCAGTTAGAGTGCTCAACCCTCTGGTTTGTGCTTTATAGCTGACTATCCGCGAGCTTCTCTACCTGGTTCATCTTCAGCAACACGAAATCGCCAATAACGATCAGGCTTTACCCAGACAACTGTTGTCTCAGTTATTTTTTTAAAAGCATTCAATGTGGCTAGCCCAAGAACTAAATTTCCTTCGCTATTTTCACGAAGTAATGTTGTAGCGTTAGATTTAACTAGGTAATCAACAACGTCGTCTTGGTAGATACAGCCGTGCTTTTCAGCCTCGGACAACATCCAGAAAGCAACTTTCTCGGGTGTCATGTGGTCGTTACTTCTACAAGTGAATCACCGGGGAATTGGCCTTGTTCAAGTTTTTTTCCTGCAAACCATTGGCAAGTGTAAATCTGATGTTCTTCTGACACGATTTTAACTGTCATTTCAGGACCGCCAGACTTTAACTTTACGATATCACCAACTACAAAGCTGTTATCCATATGCCTTTCCATTTAAATAAGATTTTGAGCAAGTCAGTAAGATTGATGATACGACAGAGCCGTAATAATTGACAGGCCTTATGGAGTATTCCTCTCATGGCGTTAAGGAGCTCGGGGATCAGGGATGCTGAGAGGTATATTTCCCTACTTAACTGTTATTCAATCATATGTTGACGTTTAGTTGACACTCAAAGTGCAGAAAACAAAAAAGCCACCTCAAGGGTGGCTTTAATGTCCTGATTTAACAGGGTAATCTTGGTGGCTCATCCCTGATTCGAACAGGGGACCTGCGGATTATGATTCCGTCGCTCTAACCGGCTGAGCTAATGAGCCAAGAACGTTAATATAGCACCATGACTTTCATCTTGGCAAGCACTTTTTGAAGAAATATTACAAAAGATGAAAAAAGATATAAAAAAAGCCCCTTCGATTAGGTGAAGGGGCTTTTTGACTGCTTAGGCTTGTTCAGTTTTAGCGCTATCGTCTACATCTCTAGGCTTTACTGTTGGGCCTTCTGCGTTGCTATTCATGCTAGCAGGGCGGTGCTTTGTACCTAGGCCGGACAATGCAGCACTCAAGCTGTACAGGGGCTCAAAGGACTCGGCTTGGGCCATAGGCCAACCCACACGGAAAATAGTTTGTCGGTAATTGCCTTCTAGCAGCTCGCCTTTTTCTAGGTCCGGGAACATGGCGGACAACACGCGAATCTCACCGTTAGGAATACGCTTAGCAATGTGGTGCGGGCGTAGTTCGTTAGGGTGGTGCAAACCAGCGGCTTTCAGCAAGTCTGCCAACGCTTTCAGTGTGTTGTTATGGTAGTTAGCGGCACGGCGTGATTTATCAGATACCACCAGCGCTTCTTGTCTGCGTGGATCTTGGGTAGTCACACCCACTGGGCAACGACCAGTGTGGCAGGTTAGGGCTTGGATACAGCCAATCGCAAACATAAAGCCACGGGCACTGTTACACCAGTCAGCACCCAGGGACATGATACGAGCCATATCAAAGGCACTGATGATCTTGCCGGATGCACCAATACGGATACGTTCACGCAGACCAATACCTACCAGCGTGTTGTGTACCAAACGCAGGGATTCGCGCAGCGGCGTACCTACGTGGTCAATAAACTCTACGGGTGCAGCACCTGTACCGCCTTCTGCTCCGTCAACCACGATGAAGTCAGGGGTGATGCCTGTTTTTAGCATGGCTTTAGCAATAGCAAACCATTCCCATGGGTGGCCAATCGTCAGCTTAAAGCCCACAGGTTTACCGCCTGACAGTTCGCGCAGTTTAGCGACGAACTCTAGCAGTTCAATAGGTGTAGAGAAGGCGCTATGTTTGGCTGGTGACAAGCAATCTTGCCATACCGGTACTTCACGTGCAGCAGCAATCTCGGGGGTAACCTTAGCGCCAGGCAAAATACCGCCTTGACCAGGTTTAGCACCTTGAGACAGCTTAATCTCAATCATTTTGACGTTGTCTTGGCGAGCACGCTCGGCAAAACGCTCTGGCGAGAAATTGCCTTTGTCGTCCCTACAGCCAAAGTAGCCAGAACCAATGTTCCATACTAAGTCACCGCCGTACATGGTGTGGTAACGGCTGATACCACCTTCACCTGTGTCGTGAGCAAAGTTACCAATCACGGCACCTTTGTTCAGTGCCATCACGGCGTTGGCAGATAGCGCCCCAAAACTCATGGCAGAGATATTAAATACCGACATGGAGTAGGGTTTGGTGCAATCAGGGCCGCCCACCAGTGTGCGGAAGTTGCTGTCTGCGATCTGACAGGGTTGCATGGAGTGGTTAATCCACTCGTAGCCGCTGCCGTAGATTTCTTGTTGCGTACCAAAGGGCAACTTATCTTCTTGTTGCTTGGCACGTTGGTACACCAGAGAGCGTTCAGCACGAGAGAAAGGTGACTCTTGGTTGTCACCCTCAATAAAGTACTGGCGGATTTCTGGACGGATGAATTCGAATAGGAAGCGCAAGTTACCAATCACAGGATAGTTTCTGCGGATGGCGTGACGCGTTTGTTTTAGGTCGACTAGACCTAGGATAGATAGACCAATAAAAGGCAGGGCCAAAATAAGCCACCATGCCGTATTGGTGATAGACAAAATAGTGAACACGACGGTGCCCAGGAATACGACGTAAAGGGCGGTGTAGCGCGTCAGTAAGCGATGCATGAAAAAAGCTCCAAGCTTCCTAGTAAATTTACAGCGGTTTTGGTGAGACTAAAGTACAGAAAATAAAGTATATACAGGAATGATTAAGGGAAGACAGCGGGTCTACCCTTGGCAATGCCGGTACAACGTAAAGCATAGACAAAAGCGATGCGGATAAGTTGCAGGCTTCCTGTATAACTAGTTGTTATCAATGAATTTTATGGGTTTTGTGAAAGCCAAGCAAACTTCTACGGTTGTGAGGCGTCCTTACGCTGTATGAAGAGCGTTAAAACGACACTGGTTCTGTGCAATTTTTATAAAGTGGCTCTTTTCTCTAATCAGGAAAAAAAGTTATGAGATTATAAAAATAATTACAGAATCTATTATTGCGATGCAGCAAAAAATTATGATTTCAGTAAAAGATTGCGCAGCGTGTCGAGTAAGGTTTGGTGATTCGAGGGTGGGTAAGGCAGGGCAGGCTGTTTGCCCCACACAGGGCTAGGCCAAGCAGGATCCTGGTGGTGTCTAGCAATAACATGCATGTGCAGTTGGGGGACCATGTTGCCCAGCGTGGCCACATTCATTTTGCTGGCTTGGTAGTAGGTGTGCATACGCTGCGCGACGCGATTGGTCTCTTCCCATAGGCGTTGTTGATCAGCGCTAGAAAGATCAAAGGTCTCGCGTATATCAGCTTGCCTAGGTACCAGAATGACCCAAGGGTAGTGTTGATCATTCATGAGCAGTACTTTGCACAGCGGCAGGTCTCCAATTTCTAGTGTGTCTGCGGCCAGTGTGGGGTGTAACGTAAACATGAATGGAAGCCCTATTGAATATGCAAAGGAAGGGTGACGGGACCGTTATTGACTAATGCTACCTGCATGTCGGCACCAAAGACGCCTGCACCTACGGTGTGATGCATGGTTTTGGCTTTGTCTACCAAGTAGGTAAAAAGGAAGCGTCCTAATTCAGGTGGCGCTGCGCGCATAAAGCTAGGGCGATTCCCTCGGCTCGTGTCTGCGGCAAGCGTAAACTGACTCACTAATAAGAGACCGCCTTGAGTTTGCTGCAAGCTAAGATTCATTTTGCCATCCTCGTCATCGAAGATGCGCAATTTGAGTAGTTTATTGAGCAAGTTATCTGCGGTTTCTGGGGTGTCAGAGGGTTCAGCGCAAACTAACACCATCATGCCTGCTTGAATGCGGGCTACCTCGGTATCAGAGATAGTGACGCTGGCCGACTTAACGCGTTGTACCAGCGCTAGCATGAGTGAGTCTCCGCAAAGTAGGGGTAAGTTTGAGTCGAGAATGAGAATAGTTTACTATTTGTGATCACGATCAAGGACTAGAAAGAGACAGCAGCATGCAGATTGTGTGTGCTGCGATTTGTAAGGAAAGTTATTGTGCAAGAATCATCGTATCACATAGAAAAACAGATCCATCCTATTAAGGTACGCAGTGCATGGGTAAAGTCTATTACTAGACCTACACCGCATATGGCGCGTATCACATTGAAGGGTGATGACCTGCAAGATTTTTACTCCCCAGGCTTTGATGATCACGTCAAATTGCTGTTTTCAGAGCAAGCCGGGCAAGAGTTGGCGGTGCCGCATGTGGGCGAGCGCGGTTTGGTGTTTGAAGAAGGGCAAGCTAAGCCTGTTATGCGCGATTACACGCCGCTGGCATATGACAATCAAAGCTGCGAAATGGTGATTGATTTTGTGTTGCATGGCACAGGCGTAGCTTCTACTTGGGCAGAGCAGGCCAAAGAGGGCGATAGATTGTTGATGGCAGGGCCGCGTGGCTCTATGTTGATCCCTACTGTTTTTGATTGGCAGGTTTTAGTTGGTGATGAGACCGCTTTGCCAGCCATCACTCGCCGACTACGCGAGCTTAAGCAAGGTACCAAGGTGAGTGTTGTGGTGGCGATCAATCATGATGACGCCCGTATGCCTTTATCTAGTGCAGCGGATATTGATGTGCATTGGGTAGTGGAGCCTAACGGTGATGCTGTGCGTCAAAAAGTACTTTCTACCGTGCAATCGTTGACAGCAGCTAATCAAGGCGAAGGTTTTGCGTGGGGTGCTGTGGAGTATTCCCAAGTTGGGCCAGTGCGTGAGGCCTTGATGCAGCACTTTGGTTTGGATGCATCCCGAGTAAAAGTGTCTAGCTACTGGCGTCGCGACGAATAACGCAACGCCAGCCTAGAGTGGGTGACTTATTTATCTGTGTGCAGTGTTAAGTCACCTGCTTTAATCCAGCCTAAGCGCCTGCCTACCCAGGCAAACAACAAGCACAGCGCTGCAGGTAAAATGAAGTGCAGCAATGCGATGGATACCCATACCGAACTGCTGTAGCCCATTGCTTCTAATGTACCTACCTGACCTACCAAGCCACTGGTGCCCATTCCTGAACCAGTGGGAATATTGCGCATGTCAAAAACTAATGCGCCTATTGGGGCCAGAATAGCCGATGCTAAAACGGGTGGGATCAAAATAAATGGGTTGCGTACTATATTAGGTAACTGCAACATGCTGGTGCCTAAGCCAATACCCAATAAGCCTGATGTGCCGTTTTCTTTATAGCTCATTGCGGCAAAGCCTATCATTTGGGCGCAGCAACCAATGGTGGCAGCGCCGCCAGCTAATCCCCCTAGCTGTAGCGAGATAGCGAGTGCGGCGCTAGACATGGGGCTGGTCAGGATAATGCCCATGACTACCGCAATAATGATGCTCATAAAGAAGGGTTGCAGGGTAATGGCCCATTCAATGGTTTCGCCTGTGGTGCGCATCATATCGCCTAGCCACGGAGCAACCCATGATGCAATGAGTGCGCCACTGATCAGCGCACTGGCTGGGGTGGCAATAATATCTATGGGCGTGCTTTTATGTACCAGCTTGCTGAGCTCGGTGCTAATTGCTACGGCAACAAAACATCCCACGGGGCCGCCGCCCACTTTGACGGCTAAAGTGCCAACAATAGCGCTGGCAAATAACACCATAGGCGGTGCTTGCAAGCCGTAGGCGATCCCTACACCAATAGCAGCACCCATACCGGATTGAGCCATGGCACCTACTTCTATCAGCCAAGGTAAATCCATCCAATTGCCTACGGTCTTTAAAATCAACCCAATAACTAGCGAACTGAACAACCCTAGGGTCATGTAATTCAGGGTTTGAATACCGTATCGTTGCAGGGAGAACTCAATGTTCCGTGAACGTAAAAAAGCCGCTACAGACATATAAACTCACTTTGAGTATAAATAAGATCTGCTAAGTGTATAGGAAGGAGGGGCTAGAGGGATAGCGCTTGTTGCAGTATTTGTGCGAAAAATACAGTGCGGCGTACGTCTTTGCCTTGGCGCAGTTTGCGCGTCATAAGTGGTAGAAGGATGCGTTGTAATCGCTGTAGGTGGCGGTTTACTTGTTGTAGTGCTTGCAAAACCTGCGCGTTTGGCGCTTTGCGTAGATAACAGGCTAATAAGTCGCTGCCCATTTTTATATCGTCTTTTAGGTAGTGCAGTAAAGAGTTAAAACAAAGCAACACATCATAGGCTTGCGCTAGATGCAGCGGCATAGCATTGCCGGTGTTTTCCTCAAAATCGATGCGGTAAATTGTGTTGTCTTTAACAGTAAGGTTGCGTATTTGTGCACCACCGTGCCATTGATGGCGGGTGTGTAACTCAACCAAAGAGTCCACCACGCTTTGTAATAGCTCAGCATTTTTAGGTGAATGGGACAGCCTGCTTTGTACGGACTCGCCTGTGTGTGTCATCACCAAATACTCAGGGGTTAGTAACAAGACTTCAGGCACAGCAATGCCGTGTTGTTTCAGCGTTATTAAGCGTTTGGCTTCGTAGGCAATGCCGCCCAAGCGTAGTTGGCGTGGGTTGATCCATACTTTAAAGAGTAGTGAACAGCACAAAGCACTACTTACTTCGCGCAGCTTACGGCCAGGTTCTTTGCGCGCAAATTTGACGACATACGTCATATCGCCGTGATGTAGTACGACAGGCCTTATAGGCTTTTGGGGTACTAAGGGCTCTATTTGAGTTAGTAAAGCCTGAGCAAGAGGGTGGTCTTTTGTAAGCATTCCCCATTTTAAAAGATGTGACAGATTTGTGAATGCCCTCACGGATAGTTCTTGCTTTAGCTAGATTGCATTGCTATAATCTTTTTTCTTTGAGAAAGCAAAGATAAGCCCAGGTGGCGGAATTGGTAGACGCGCATGGTTCAGGTCCATGTGCCGCGAGGTGTGGAGGTTCGAGTCCTCTCCTGGGCACCAATCAAAAGAGTAATCTTTTGGCCGCATAACATAGTTATGTTATTTGCTTAGTTTCAAAGAGATAGTGTAGTAAAAATGCCCAGGTGGCGGAATTGGTAGACGCGCATGGTTCAGGTCCATGTGCCGCAAGGTGTGGAGGTTCGAGTCCTCTTCTGGGCACCAAATTCCAAAAAGAGCCGATTGTTGAAATAACAGTCGGCTTTTTTGCATTTAAAATCCCGTGGGTGGGTGATTGCCATGCAAATTTCACCGACTAGGCTGGGTAACCATTGTATGCTATCACTTTGATGAGCGACTTCAACGCGAGGAAGCTGGGTGAGTCATACGCTGCATCCGCCTTCCAGTGCTTAATTTGAACGGGAAGCCTTTTGCTGAAAAAAAATCAAAAAACTCCTCAACGGGGCAAAGCCCCTGAGACTGTGTCAGAGCAAGGTGCCTACGCGCCACCGCCTGATTTCGACCCCCAGATTCCCAGCCGGGAACAATTCTTGCAGTTCTTGCGTACATGTCCCAAAGGTATTGCTGTCAATGCATTGGCAAAGAAACTGGGCATGTCTTTCCCTTTACCTGTAGGTGCAGAGCGGCGTTTGGCGGCTATGCAACGTGATGAGCAGATTATGATTGATGATTCAGGTCATATTTCTCTGAATACACGCTCACAGTTTATTGAGGGCGTAGTACAGGGGCATCGAGATGGTTTTGGTTTCCTCATTCGAGACGACGGCGGCCCGGATCTTTATTTGTCGCAACGAGAAATGCTGCGTGTGCTGCATGGCGACCGTGTGTTGGTGCGTGCCGATGGTGAGTACCGTGGCAAGCCTGAGGCTGTGATTGTTGAGGTGCTAGAGCGTCATACCAATAGATTGGTGGGGCGCTTGGTCATGGAGCACGGTAATTACACCGTCGTGCCTGAAGATCAGCGTATCAAGCACGATATTTATGTGTCTCCTGCAGATTTGGCGAACGCCAAGCCTGGGCAGGTTGTGGTGGTGGAAATCACTAGGCAGCCTGCTCGCCACACACAGCCTATGGCGAAAGTGGTGGAAGTGTTAGGTGGCGTGGATGACCCCGGCATGGAAATTGAAATTGCAGTGCGCAAGTTCAATGTGCCCTTTGAGTTTAGCGATGCTGCGCAACGTCAAGCTGATCGCTTGCCTGATGATGTGCGACCTAACGACCTTAAAGGTAGGGTAGATTTACGCGATCTGCCGTTTATCACGATTGACGGTGAAGATGCTCGCGACTTTGATGATGCGGTGTACTGCGAGTCTATTGATATAGGCGTAGGTAAGCGTCCGCGTGCAGGGTGGCGTTTGTTGGTGGCTATTGCCGATGTGAGCCACTATGTGCGTCCCGGCGATGGTTTGGATGGCGATGCGCTAGAGCGTGGTACCAGTGTGTACTTTCCGCGCCGCGTGATTCCCATGTTGCCCGAGTCCTTATCTAACGGTATTTGTTCGTTGAATCCTGGCGTAGACCGTTTAGTGCTGGTGTGCGACATGATTATTCCAGCCGAAGGTGCCACAGCAGGTACGGTTACGGCTTATCAATTTTATGAAGCGGTGATTCACTCGCATGCGCGTACAACGTACACCGGCGTGTGGGGGGCATTACAGCAGCCAGATGGTCCTGCTGCGCAAGAAATGGCAGCGATTGTGCCGCAGTTGCATACGGCTTATGAGCTGTATCGCAAACTGGCAGAGCAACGCCGAGTACGTGGTGCCATCGAGTTTGATACGGTAGAGACCAAGATAGTGTGCAACCCATTGGGTCGTATCGAACGTATTGAGCCTATGGTGCGTAATGACGCGCATAAGTTGATCGAAGAGTTTATGTTGGCGGCTAACACATGTGCGGCTGACTTCATGGGGCGTAGTCGCCGACAAGGTCTATACCGCATACACGAAGGCCCTACGCCCGAGAAACTGCAAAAGCTGCGCGATTTCTTGCGCACCTTAGGCTTGTACTTGGAAGGTGGGGATGAGCCAGGTACCGAAGATTATGCCAAGCTCATACAGAGTGTGCGTGGTCGCAGTGATTTTGAAATCATTCAGACTATGTGTTTGCGCTCTATGCAGCAGGCGGTATATAGCCCTGAGCGATTGGGGCACTTTGGGTTGGCGTATAAGTCGTACACTCACTTCACATCACCCATTCGACGTTACCCTGACTTGTTGACACACCGTGTCATTAAAAGCATTTTGCAAGGCAAGCCATATGAGCCTGATTTGCCAGATGAAGCTGGCGATGCATCACTCAGCGCAAGCAAACGTCAGCTTGCTAAGTGGGAGCGCTTAGGCGTAATGCTCTCTGCGCGTGAGCGACGTGCTGATGAAGCCTCTTACGATGTGCAGGCTTGGCTGAAATGCTACTTTGTGAAAGAGCATATAGGTGAAGAGTTCAGTGGCAAGATTACCGGTGTGGCGAACTTCGGTTTGTTTATCACGCTGGACTCTCTGTACGTAGAAGGTTTGGTGCATATTTCTGAGTTAGGGGCAGATTACTTTGTCTTTAACGAGGCTAGCCATGATTTGCGTGGTGAGCGCACAGGTATTCGCTATAAGCTGACAGATGCGGTGCAAGTGCAGGTTGCGCGTGTGGATCTAGAGGCCCGCCGCATTGATTTCCGCTTGGTAAAAGGCACAGGCTATGAAGCCTTGATGTCGCCAGCAAACGAAAATGCACGTGGTAAGCCGCAAAAGAAAGCAGCGCCAGCCAAACCTAAAGCCTTAAAAGGTACGTCCAGTGAGCGACGTGCTACAGCGCGTAAAGCGGCCAAGGCGGCAGCGCGCGATAAAAACATTAAAGCCCGTGCAGCAAAAAAGCGGGTTAAACGCTAGTTGAAGGAACAGTATGTCATTGCAGGTATTGGCGGGTTTTCATGCCATACAATCGCGCATGCGCCATGCGCTTGAGTCTATTCAAGAACTCTATGTGGAAGAGGGTAGGCGTGACAAACGCATGCAGGCCTTTGTAGATCAGGCTCAAGGGCGTGGCATTCGTGTCATGTTCGTGGATAAAAAACGCCTAGATGGTATTAGTCAGGGCGTGCGCCATCAAGGCGTTGTGGCATTGGCCAAAGAAGTAGCACTGGCGTTGGATCTAGACGAGTTGCTGGATCAAGTAGAAGACCGCAAAGAGAAGCCCTTTTTGTTGTTGTTGGATGGCGTAACGGATCCGCATAACTTGGGTGCTTGCCTACGTACGGCAGACGCCGCAGGTTGTCATGCCGTGATCGCGCCGCGTGATCGCGCTGTGGGCTTGAATGCTACGGTGCGTCGTGTGGCCTGCGGGGCAGCGGAAACAGTACCGTATCTGACTGTGACGAACTTGGCGCGCACCATGCGTGAGCTTAAAGATCGTGATATTTGGTTGGTGGGTACAGATGACGAAGCTACGCACAGTTTGCATGCTGTTGATGCTCGTGCCGCAATGGCTTGGGTGATGGGTGCGGAAGGCGAGGGTATGCGTCGCTTGGTGCGTGAGACCTGTGACGAGCTGGTTTCCATCCCTATGTTAGGTTCTGTAGAGAGCTTAAACGTGAGTGTAGCCAGTGCGGTATGCTTGTATGAGACGGTACGTCAGCGTCAGGTAGGAGCCTAACCGGTTATATACATATATAGCCATAATGTATAAGTAACTAACCTCCCCTATGCAGATAAGCCGTCATAATGAATAGTTTGATGACGTCCACATGTAGGCATAGGGTGTGCCTACATGTACTTGTTGAGTACATATATGTCTGCAAATGGGTTTACAACCGAAGTAATACATTCCGATCGCCGCCAAGGAAGTGAGTGCGGTGCAGTACATCAACCGCTGCATCCCTCTACCGAATATGCGTTTTCTGATGCACGAGAATTGGCGGCGGTATTTCAAGGAAAGGCGGGGTTTAGTTATGCTCGCCAAGGCACGCCCACTACAGCGGCGCTAGAAAAACAAGTCACCAAAATGGAGCAGGGCACGGCAAGCGTCAGTTTTGCGTCTGGCATGGCTGCGCTTAGCGCCATTTTTTTGACCCTGCTTAAAGCCGGCGATCACCTGATTTCCAGTAAATATATTTTCGGTAATACCAACAGCTTGCTGCTTACGCTACAGGGCTTTGGTGTGGAAGTTACATTGGTAGATGCTACTGATGTGGAAAATGTTCGGGCGGCACGTCAAGCAAACACTCGCATGGTATTTACGGAAACCATCGCTAATCCCGGTACGCAAATTGCTGACCTGCAGGGTATAGGTGAGTGGTGTAACCAAGAGGGCTTGCTGTATGTCTTGGATAACACGCTCTCTACGCCGTGGCTGCTCACTGGGCGTCGTGTGGGGGCGTCTCTGGTGATGAATTCGCTGTCTAAGTACATAGCAGGGCATGGGCAAGCGCTAGGCGGTATGGTGACTGATACGGGCCTTTTTGATTGGTCTGATTATCCGAATATTTCTCCGGCCTATAGGCAGGGCAATCCGCAGTCTTGGGGGCTTACCCAGATCAAGAAAAAAGGTTTGCGCGATATGGGGGCAACCTTGTCCTCAGACGCTGCACATCGTATCTCTGTGGGAGCAGAAACCTTGCCATTACGTATGCAAAAGGCCTGTGATAACGCCAATCGTTTGGCGCACTTCTTAGCGCAGCATCCTCGTGTGACGGCTGTGAAGTATCCTGGTTTGAATTCGCATCCTCAACATCAACGTGCTCAGCAGCTCTTTGATGGGCGGTTTGGTGCGTTGTTGGCAGTAGAGTTGGCGGCAGACATCGATGTATTCGATTTCTTGAATCGCTTGCAGGTAGTGGCCTTGGCTACGCACTTGGGTGATACGCGTAGTCTAACCCTTCCTGTGGCTCATACTATCTATTATGAGATGGGTGCAGAGCAACGTGCTTTGATGGGAATCGCCGATAATCTTTTGCGAATTTCCATTGGTATTGAGGATTATGCTGATCTAGAGGGTGATTTTTCACAAGCTTTAGAGCAGCGATAGGGCTTTTAGCATATTTTTGGATGCGAGTTAAGGGTTAGGCTAAAAAATCGTTCCATGAATATGAGAAAAGTGAAAACATCAGTAAATATGCGGGTTACAGAGCATTAATTGCTTGACAGGGTACTGATTCAAAGGCTTAATACGGCTTAGCTCGCTACGAGACACATCATGAACCGTCAGGTACAGCGCTCAATAAATTAGAGCGCTATGTGCACTTGAAAGGCGTGGCTATTTTTTAGCTTAAGCTGTTCCGAATTTTGTGGGCGGCAATTACAAATATCAGGGGTATTCCTTAAATGAACAAAACCGAGCTTATCGACTTCATTTCTAACAAGGCTGACCTGTCCAAAGCAGATGCTGGACGCGCATTGGATGCGTTCATCGATGCGGTTACCACCACATTAAAAGAAAAGGACACCGTAACGCTGGTAGGTTTCGGTACTTTTGCTGTGTCCGAGCGCGCTGCTCGCACAGGCCGTAACCCACGTACAGGCGAAACAATCGAGATCGAAAAAGCCGTTGTGCCTAAGTTCCGTCCAGGTAAAGCACTGAAAGATGCAGTAAATTAATAAATCTTTCAGAAAGTACTTGCAAGGTTTTAAAAACGATCCTATACTTCTGTTTCTGGTTCGGAACACAAAAAACCAAATGGGTGCTTAGCTCAGCTGGTAGAGCGGCGCCCTTACAAGGCGTAGGTCGGGGGTTCGATCCCCTCAGCACCCACCATTTGATTTGAAGTGAAAACCAAGCAAAATGAAGCCCTAACGTGAAAGCGTCAGGGCTTTTTTTTCTATGGTTTTGGGGTGATGTAAAGGCGTTAACGCGGCTTTCTGCATTTAACCAGCAATAAAATCCGTGCGTACTTATCGTGGTTCGCTGATCGTTGCCCTATGTGTAGGGTGGTGATGGTTCTGAAATCACTGTAACGCGTACGATATCTGCCGCCTCACTTAAAAACGCGAGCGCATAGATAAGTGTTAGTAAATTTATCAATTAACTGTTGACAGAATTTACAAAAGCATCTTATACTTATGTTCTTGGTTCGGTACACAGCAAACCAAATGGGTGCTTAGCTCAGCTGGTAGAGCGGCGCCCTTACAAGGCGTAGGTCGGGGGTTCGATCCCCTCAGCACCCACCATTTGTTTGATGTGACAAACCTTGCAGCAAGAAGCCCTAACGTGAAAGCGTCAGGGCTTTTTTGTTTTCTGTCGCTTATTCATCTGCCTGAGCATTCTTTTGTGTAAGAGATGGCTCTAGCTATTCATGGTGATGCTATAGATGACAAGAACAGTACCTCGCCATGTAAAGCATCAGAATCATACGCCTGCGTCGAGCCGACGTTCAGCCTTGGTGTGGGTGGCCCGTTCATAGGCATGCTTTTCTGAGTCGTTATACACATTTCTAGTTGTGGTTCGGGATATAAGCAGTGTGAGTGACGAACGTCTGTAACTGAGTCCCATCAATGGGATTCAATATATGGCGTCTCAACAGTGGCAAACAATCGATGCATGCAACATGCTTTAACAACAAGATGTGCGTACAAGGGCAGGGTGAGTGATCCCCAAGGGTTTGCGGCAATCGCTGCCATAATTAGAGCGGTATGAGTACTAGCCATTCTTCTGTGTCACCGAGGGCACAAAAAAAAGAGCCTCATAAAGAGGCCCTTTTTTATTCTGGCTGCCTAACCTACTTCCCTGTGCTACAGAAAAGCAGCTAATGCCTTAGAACGAATAGGTCACACCTACGCTACCAAACACGCTGGTTTTGTCTTCTACGATTGGGCTATCTGCAGCATCGCCTAGCAAGCGCTTAAAGCCCAATACGCCAACCAGATTCCAGTTTTGGCTCAGCTCTTGGTTCCATGTGCCAAACAAGGAGGCGGATTTGAAGCCGGATGAAGGGTTGTAGCGAGTCAGGCGACCACCGCTAGCATTGGCTTCGTGCTGTTTCACGCCAAAGAATGTTTTCATGGAATCGCCACTGGCCCATTCGGTGTTTGCGCCTACGCGGAAAGTCGTACCAGCCACGGACCATACTTGGTATGAGCCACGGAACTCAGCGACACCGCCGTAACCGTTGTGCAAGGCTTGGTAATAAGCGGCGCCTAGAGCCCAGTTGCCTGGACGCCATTCAGTGAATACACCAGCATTGCCATGAAACTTGATGCGGTCTGTACCTGTTAGGTGGGAAGACATGCTGGAACGACGGCCAAGCCCCATACCTAGAAATACACCAGCACTCCAGTCGTGGGTGATTTCAGTCTCCCAGCCTGCGCTAGGAAGACCAGCGCGAGGGGAGATAAAGAAATTGCCACTTTTGTAATTGATGATGGGGGAGGGTAGGGCGCGGTAGTCTTCAGAGCCTTCGTATTTAGGGATAAAACCTACACCTACACCAATGGTGTTTTTGGCGTATAGCCCCGTTGAAAGTAAACCTAAGGTAATTGCTGCGGTAGAGCACAGCAGAGTTTTGCGTGCAGAGGAGAGTACAGACATGATAGATAACGAATACGGTCAATGAATATGGACAGGGGGCATGCCTATAGGGTTGCCGCGCCCTGATCGTAGTGGCCTTATCTTACCGTGTTTTATACAGCAAAGCGACTTGCAATTCGCTTTGTTGTGTTAAGGTTTTTTTTCTTTGTAAAAGACTGTTTTGTATATTCTTAAATAATCAAAAGTAATAAGCAAAAATTTATTTATTCGTTCTTGTATATGAAGCGGCTTGATAGACTTGGCTTTTCATCACGCTCACCGAGATGTACTCATGAGTATAGAAGTACGGAATTTACGCAAACAGTTTGGTTCATTTACGGCGCTACATGACGTAACGCTGGATTTTCCTGATGGCGAATTAGTGGCTTTGTTGGGCCCCTCTGGTTGCGGCAAAACTACCTTGTTGCGCATTGTGGCGGGTTTGGAACACGCCGATGCAGGGCAGGTGGTCATCAATGGTCAGAATATGGCTTCTGTGGGCACGCGTGAACGCCAAGTGGGTTTTGTATTCCAGCACTATGCGTTGTTCAGGCATATGACGGTGTTTGATAATGTGGCGTTTGGGTTGCGTGTTAAACCGCGTAAAGAACGTCTGGATGAAGCTGAAATTAAACGTCGCGTAAAGGCATTGCTTGAGCTGGTGCAACTGGACTGGTTGGGTGATCGTTACCCGGCGGCATTGTCGGGTGGGCAACGTCAGCGTATCGCCTTGGCTAGAGCACTAGCGGTTGAGCCTAAGGTGCTTTTACTGGATGAGCCTTTTGGCGCTTTGGATGCCAAAGTTCGTAAAGAGCTGCGCAGTTGGTTACGACGATTACACGATGAGTTACACATTAGTACCTTATTTGTGACGCACGATCAGGAAGAGGCCATAGAGGTTGCTGATCGTATCGTGGTGCTGAATAAAGGTCATGTAGAACAGCAAGGTAATCCGCAAGATGTTTATGAGCATCCTGCCTCGCCATTTGTTTATGAATTCTTAGGCGCTGCTAACCGTCTGCCTGGCATTGTGCAATCCGGTACCTTTAAAGCGAATCCTGATCTGGGGCAGTTCTCTATGGATTTTGGTTCTGCTCAGAAAGAAGGTAATGTGATTGGCTTTGTGCGTCCGCATGATATTGATTTATTAAATACCACTTCTGCACCAGGGGTATCGGTACAGATAGATCGCGTGATTCCTTTAGGTGGTATGGTGCGAGCAGAATTAAAGTTGCCACATCAAGATCAATCATGGGAAGCCGAGTTTGATCAATTAACGTGGGCTGGCTTGGCATTGAAAGAAGGTATGCAAGCCGTGGCTAGACCACGGAAGTTTAAAGTGTTCCCAGCCTAATAGTTTTAGTTAAGCGAGATGAGTAATTTCTTATCTCGCTTTTCTTTAATCTGTTATTGAGAATAATTAGCATTACTGTTACTATGGCGTTTTGCTTTTAAGCTGGTCCCCCAATTTTGTGGGCTAACATTTCCTGAATTGATTATGCAGCAGCTTCACACCTCTTATACCGGTAGCTCACGCTGGATCCTCAAAGGCACAGCGCTCGCTATAGCACTGGGTTTACATGCAGGTGTATTGGCCACCGTCTTCATGAGTGATGAGCCTAAAATGGTTGGTGAGCCAGCCATGGAACAAATCGTTGGTGTGGATTTATTGGAGTTTCCTGATCCTGATCCCGGCGAGCCTCAATTGGCACAAGCGGAAATTGAACAGCCGCCAGAGCCTGAAGAAATCGTAGAGGAAGAACCTGAGCCCGAGCCCGAAGAAGAAGTCGAGCCGGAACCTGAGCCAGAACCAGTGGTAGAAGATCCAGTGATTCCTGAGCCGGTTGTTCAGCCTAAACCCAAGCCAAAACCTAAACCAAAACCACAGCCTCGTCCTGAGCCTACACCAAGGCCCGAGCCTGCGGAGCAGCCAGCTGCACCCGCTACACGTAATGTCGCAACTGAAAACCCCAGCACAACGCAAGCCGGTGGTCAGCAAGCGGCACAGAGTGTAGACCCGAACAGACCTAGAGTAATTAGCCAAGTGAATTACTTAGGGCCGCCTCCACAACCTGTATACCCACGTGCATCAGAGCGTAGGCGTGAGCAGGGGCGTGTGATTGTGCGCGTACTGATTTCTACCGAAGGTTCGGTGATTGATGTCAGTGTACGTACATCATCGGGGCATAGCCGATTGGATGATGCCGCGATTAGTGCGGTACGTCGTGCGAAATTCAAACCTTATACTGAAAATGGCGTGGCATATCGTGCTATGGCCGATATCCCATTTGACTTTGTTTTATAGGACGTAAATATGATGCAGGAGCTTCTTGAGGCTGCTCTGCTAGGACTGGCGCAGGTGAGCGCAGCGACAGCAGATGCTCAACCCCTTGTTGATGCGGCAATACAGACCCAGAATGTAGCCCAGCCTGCAGTAGATGCTGCAGCCCAGGCTGCACAACCGCTGATTGGTGCGGCTGTGGAGTTGTCTCAAACAACAGAAATGCTTGCCCCCGCTTTGGCTGGTGCTGGTGACGTTCCCGTGATGACGCAAGAAGCCGCTTCTACCGGTATGCTGCACTTCATCGCGCAAAGTGACATGGTAGGTAAAAGCCTATTTGTGATTTTGCTGGTGATGTCATTGGCGAGTTGGTATTTGATTTTTGCCAAAGCCTTTGTGTCTTATCGCTTGAAGCGTCGTTCTAACAATTTCCTGCGCGAGTTCTGGGCAGCAAGTTCGTTAGAGCAAGTAGAGAACGAAATCGCTACACATGGCGCGAATGAGCCGTTCGCTCACCTAGCTAGCCACGCTATTCACTCCCGCAATCATCATGCCCGTTATGGCGCGTTGAAGCTGGAAGAAAAAGGCTCCACAGACTCATTTGTGATGCGCATTATGCGTAAAGTCATCGATGAAGAAACCGCTCGCTTGGAAAATGGCTTAACGCTGTTGGCGTCCGTGGGTTCTACGGCACCATTTGTGGGTCTGTTCGGTACAGTGTGGGGGGTATACCATGCACTGATCAATATCGGTCTGTCCGAAGAAGTGGCATTGAATAAAATTGCTGGCCCAGTGGGTGAGGCGCTGATCATGACCGGTTTGGGTCTGGCTGTAGCGATTCCTGCGGTATTGGCGTATAACGCGTTTGTGCGTACAAACCGTGTGTACTTAGCTAAGCTGGATGCCTTTGCTCATGACTTGTTTACTTTCTTGACTACAGGTCAACAAGTACCTGATTCAAATGGTAATGGTCGTGGTCCAATCGGTACAGCTCCACGCGTTGATGAACCTGTAGGCGTAGGGGCATCGGTAGCACCTGTACCTGCAGGGGGTGAGTAATCATGTCTTTTGGAAGCTTTGATAGCCGTTCCTCATCACAGACAGCAGCCGAAATTAACATGGTGCCGCTGATCGACGTGATGTTGGTGCTGCTGGTGATTTTTCTGATTACCGCACCGTTGCTAACGCATAGCATCAAAGTGCAATTGCCTCAGGCTACTGCTCAGCCCGTGGAAAAAGACGCTAAATCCCTAGATTTAGCGGTCACGTTAGATGGTGCATTGTTCTTAAACAATGACCCTGTGGCAATGGAAGACCTGACGCAAACCTTAGCTATTTATGCTCAAGAAAAGCCTCAGCCAGAAATTCGTATTCGTGCTGATCAAGAAACACGTTATGAAATTTTGGCTCAGGTGATGAGTAAAGCCAAAGCCGCTGGTATGGTGCGTTTGGGCTTTGTGACTCGTCCTGGTGCAGAGCAAGGTGCCGCTACACCAGCACCTGCAGATGCCACGGATAAGCCAGCAGGTAATACCGCTGCGCCGTAAAATCCGTTATGCTGTTAAGCCGCAGAGCAGCGGCAGCATTCACCCCGTTGAAGCTTACGCCTCAGCGGGGTTTTCTTTTTTTGCACCAACGAATCACTGTGAAATCTGCGTATGCGTCTATTACTTATAGAAGATGATGTCAGTTTGGGGCCTGCCTTGCAGGAGTACTTGATGAGCCAAGGTTATGCCGTCGATTTGCATGCGGATGGCGCAGGTGGTTTGAGTGCATTGTCTGCGGTAGAGTACGAGCTGGTGATTCTGGATCTAAATTTGCCAGACATTAGTGGTTTGGATTGGTTGCGCAACATACGTCAACAAGGCATGACAGTGCCGGTATTGATTCTGACTGCACGTGATGAGTTGGAGGATAGGGTAGCCGGTTTAGATGCAGGTGCTGATGATTATGTAGTCAAACCCTTTGAGCTGGCTGAATTGGCTGCGCGTATACGTGCTTTTGCTAGACGCAGCGTAGGCCAAGCGCAGTCGGTGCTAGAAGTAGGGCCGTTGGTGTTTGATATGGTAAGTCGCGAACTACGCGTACATAACCAGCGTTTGGCCTTATCCGTGCGAGAGCTTTCCGTTCTGGAAATGTTAATGGGTAAAGTAGGTAAGGTCGTGACCAAACAGCAGATCGTAGCGTCGTTATCCGCAAACGATGCGGATTTCAGCGAGAATGCAGTAGAAGTCTACGTATACCGTTTACGCAAACGTTTAGAAGGCTTGCCTTTGCAAATACAGACTGTGCGTGGATTTGGCTACTCGCTGGAACTGCAAAGCGAATAGTAGGCCCCTGCTGTGGAGCGCACATGATAACGAATAAACGAAAAGGCATTCCTGCGTTCTGGCAGCAAAATAGTTTGTCTAGGCACTTGGTGGTGCGTTTGATGCCACCCATCGTCATGTTGGTGATTCTGGATTTGGCGGTCACTTGGGTGCTCACGCGGAAAATGCAGATTGAAGAGTGGATGCTGCGCGATATTTTTTGGACGATGGCGCTGACACAACTGATCCTGGTAGGGTTGTTTACGTGGGTGTTGGTGCGAGGCGTACGCAGCGGTTTGGCCGCCATTCATGACTTGGCAGAACAAATCACCGAACGGGATGAAGACGAGACGCTTAACCCGTTGAATGTATCTGGTGTGCCACAAGAGGTATTGCCGCTGGTATTGCACGTCAATACCTTACTCGCGCAATTAGATGATACATGGCAGGCGCAGAAGCGCTTTATAGGTCATGCGGCCCATCAGTTTCGTACGCCGCTAAGTAGCTTGCGCTTAGAGTCTGAGCTAATGTTGGCACAAGATCTACCATTAGATGTACGTACACGTGCAGAGCGCATTAAACGCATCTCAGACCGTATGATTCGTTTAGGTGAGCAACTACTGGTACTTGCTAGGGCGGATGCTTCTACCAGCCCCAGAGACAGCTTAGAGCGCCTAGATTTATGCGAATGGTCTAGAAATACGGGCGGTGAGTGGTTGGCCAATGCACGAGAAAAAGGCATGCAGTTGCAGTTGATCGCTCCAGATCAACCGGTGTGGATTGATGCAGACCCTATTTTATTGGGTGAGCTACTGTCTAACTTACTAGACAATGCACTGAATTACGGTGTGGGGGGAAATAACCAGCTTTCCATACGCATTAATGCCAATCCACCCTCGTTAGCGGTAGAGGACAATGGTGTAGGCATTCAAGAGCAAGATGCGCAGCAGGTGTTCGAGGCTTTTTATCGCGCACCATCACAAGCCCATAAGGGCCGTGGAGCGGGCTTAGGGTTGGCGATTGTTAGAGAAATTGCCGTGTTGCACGGTGCATGGGTCAAGCTGAATAGCAGACCGCATTTTCCGGGAACCCAGATCATGGTGATCTTTCCGGGCCCCCGTATTGGTACACGTTTACGACGTCAGCGTTTTCAGTCTGCAGACTGAGCAGACTCGTCACCATCGGTGGTGTGATCATCGGTGTCTATACGGCTCACACGTACCTCACCTACACGTCGGTCTACCATTTCCACAATCTCAAAACGTAGGCCTTCGCTTTCAATCACATCGCCTACCTTAGGCAGTGCATCCAAGCTTTCCAACATAAAGCTGGCAACCGAGTTGAAGTTGCGAGCAATGCTTAAGTGGTTAGGTAGGTTTAGCTCTTGTGCCAAATGGAACAAGTCGGTACTGCCTTCTACCAGCCACTCATTGTCATCCACTTTGCGTATGGCTGGTTGCTCGTCCTCATCAGGGAACTCGCCCGCAATGGCTTCCAGAATGTCTATAGGGGTGAGCAAGCCTTCAATTGTGCCGTACTCATCGGCTACCAAAACAAACTGTCCTTTGGACTGCTTCAGCATTTGAATGACCATCAGAGGGTCTGTGTGCTCATGCGCAATAATAGGTGCACGCAATTCTGACCACTGAGTGACAACATCGTTGTCTTTTAGGTCGGCCAGTAAATCTTTGCTTTTGGCTACACCAATGATGTGATCGAGCTGGCCATTACAGACGGGCAAGAAGCTGTGTGGTGTATCACGTAGCAACTGGCGTATGTTCTCGGCAGAGTCTTCGGTATTCACCCACGTAATTTCGTTTCTGGGTGTCATCAGCGAACGTATAGGGCGTTGACTCAGATTCAGCACGCCGCTGACCATTTTTCGTTCCTCAGCCTTGAACGCTGAATCAACAAAATCATGCACATCGTTGCTGTCTGCAGCGCCTTCGTTTTCGTTGTCGGTAGGTTTGTTGCTGAGTAAGCGCATTACCGCATCTGCAGTACGATCACGCATAGGGATGCGTGCTTGGTGGCGCAATACGCTACGACGAGCGAGTTGGTTAAAGAACTCGATAACAATGGAGAAGCCGATGGCGGCGTACAGATAGCCTTTAGGAATAGTTAATCCTAAACCTTCTGCCGCTAATGCTAGACCAATCATCAGCAAGAAGCTTAAACACAGCACAACCACCGTAGGATGGGCGTTTACAAAGCGTGTCAGGGGCTTGGATGCCCACATCATCAAGCCTATAGAGATGATGACCGCAGCCATCATGACCGGCAGATGGTCTACCATGCCTACCGCCGTAATGACGGCGTCTAGCGAGAAGATGGCATCTAGCACCACGATTTGCGTCACAACTATACCGAAGCTGGCATAGGCTTTGTTTTTCTCACGCACCATTGGCGGGCCTTCTAGGCGCTCGTGCAATTCGCTGGTGGCTTTAAAGAGCAAAAATATACCGCCCATCAGCAAAATAAGGTCGCGTCCGGAGAATCCGAAGGGGCCGATGGAAAATAGCGGGGTTTTCAGAGTGACCAGCCACGAGATGACGCTAAGCAGGATGAGCCGCATCACCAGAGCCAGTGAGAGGCCGATAATACGTGCACGGTCCCGCTGGTGCGGAGGCAGTTTATCGGCCAGGATGGCGATAAAAATAAGGTTGTCTATACCCAGTACTATCTCAAGTACAACGAGGGTAATTAAGCCCGCCCATATGTTCGGGTCTACAAGCCATTCCATGATGTTGAGTGAAGCGAAAAAGAAAGAATAATAGGGTCTTTATATGACAGTAATGTCATTAGAGCTTGGGTTCGGCATTTTGCTCCTCTATAGGAGGAGATTTATGCGGTAAATCCATGTGACCGGGCTCGTTGGGGGCATAAGTAACCGTACGTTGGCTAAGTTCGCGCTTGATGGCTGCACGCATCAGCAAAATAGCAGTAACAGGAGAGGTGATTACCAGCAACAGCGTAATCAGCAGCGGGTGAACAATAACGTGATCGCTCAGGTAAGAATACATCAACACCATGGCGAGCAGCATAAAAAACACGCCTAAGGTGTTACCCAATGTAGGGGCATGCATACGGCTAAAGAAATGATTCAAACGAATCAGCCCTAAAGAGCCTACCAGCGTAATGATGCCACTGAGTATAAGCAGTAGCGCCGTAGGGATGCTAATCCAGAGTGGGATGTCGTTCATGGCTCAATCACCTCACCGCGTAACAAGAACTTAGCCATTGCCGCAGAGCCTACAAAACCAAACAGTGCAATGAGCAACGCAATATCAAAATACAGGCGTGAGTCAAAGCGCATGCCTAGAGCTAAGAGAGCCAGCATGCCATTGACGTACATGGTATCCAACGCCAACACGCGGTCGCAGGCGGTGGGGCCGGTGGATATTCTATAGGCTGCAACGCTCATGCCAATCACAAAACAAGCCAATGCAAAAAGGCTAGACCAATAAATGATGCTGTTCATTCAAAAATCTCTATAAGCGGCTGTTGATAGCGTTTTTGTATGGTATCTAACCACTGCTGTTCGTCTTTGAGATCCAACACATGCAGTGTCAGGATGTTTTTTTCCTCGTTGAAACCAGACCACACTGTACCCGGAGTATAGGTCACGATGCAGGCGAGGGCGCTTAGCCCATGTGGGTCGGTAATGGTAAGGGGAATATCTAAGAAGCCTGGGGTGGCACCAGATTTATCTCCTTTAAGCACTATCTTGCCCACGTCTATATTGGAATTCACGATGTCCACAAATACATGCCACATCAGGCGCAAAGCGATGAAAGGATGGCTGAGTGTGGCGCGTACAGGTCGAAAAGGAATGGCAGCAACAGAGAGTAAAACAGCTAAAAGTATGCCCAATGCAATGTTGCCAGGCGATAAAGAGCTATTTAACAGTAGCCAAAATACGCAGAGAAATACAGGAAAAATCAGGAAACTAAATTTTTTCCTCATGGTGTTTCTCCTGTGTGTACGGGACGGTCGGAGTTTTTCATGAGTACGGCATTAATATAGGCACTGGGACGGTCTAAGTAGCGGGCGGTATCTTCCAGGTAACTGGTAATGGGGCCGGCTTGAATACTTAACCACACGCAGATAGTAATTAGCACCGTAACAGGTAAGGCTTCGGATGGACGCAAATGCGGCACACTAATGTTGTTGTGGCTCCAGAACAGGCGAATGCCGGTACGCGATAATGCGATGATGCCGATAAAGCCTGCTAACAACAGCGTAGCGGTGAAAATCCACGCGTTCAGCGGGTCTGGTGTATAGCTTGATGCTTGCAGTGCCGCCAGAATTAATGAAAACTTCGCCACAAAACCTGACAGTGGTGGCAGCCCGATAATAATCAGCGCACACGCAATAAAGCTCATACCTAAAAAGACTAGTGCGGCAGGAATGGCTCTACCGACTACATCGCTGCTATCATCTTCGTCGTCGTTATCGGTTAGCGCAAAAGCTTCCGCACTAGCGGCTAGAAAGTCTGAACCGAAGCTTTGAGCGCGGTTGATCATTTCCAGCAGCATGAAAAAAGCACCTAAGCCCAATACTGAACTAATCATGTAGTACAGAGCAGGTCCAGTCAGGATGACTCCGGGCATACCTAGGGCAGCTAATAGCGTACCTGACGATAAGATAACGCAATAACCAGCCATACGTTGCGTATTGTGCGCAGCCAGTGTGCCCACTGCACCAAAGATTAAGGTGGCAATACCAGCTGGGAACATCCATGCCCCACCAAAGGCAGCGGGCGCACCGGTAGGTTCTAGCAACGTACCTATGCGTAGCAAGGCATAAATCCCCACTTTGGTCATGATAGAGAACACGCCCGCAACTGGTGGGCTGCTGTTAGCGTACCCATCAATCAACCAGTAGTTCAGAGGCCAAGCGGCGGCTTTAATTAAGAAGGCTATACCCAGTACGGCGGCAGCACTTTCAAACAGCAAGCGGTCAGGGCCAGAGAGGTGGCCTGCTATCACCGCTAAATGTGCCATGTTCAACGTTCCTGTTACGCCATAAATCAACGCTAAGGCAATTAGCAGTAAGAACGAAGCAATCAGGTTGACAGCAATGTAGTGCAAGCCAGCATTGACACGGGCTTTGCCCGAGCCGTGCAGCATCAAACCGTACGAGGCAGCGAGCAATACTTCAAAGAATACAAACAGATTAAACAGGTCGCCTGTCAGGAAAGCACCGTTTAAGCCCATCAGCAATAGCTGGAATAAAGGGTGGAAATGTACACCCGATCTATCCCAGCGCGCGGTGGCATAGACCCATGTAGTAGCACCCAGTACTGCAGTGAGTAGCAGCATGAGGGCGGATAGCCTATCAACTACCACCACAATGCCAAAAGGAGCAGGCCAGTCGCCCAGCAAGTAGACGCCTACACCGTCAGGCCATAGGGTTTCGATGGTGCCGTCAGCCATATTCAACAGCAGAACGGCGACCAGCAATTGCAGGGTAAACGAAATGACGCTAAGTACTATTTTGTAACGGCGGAACTTATCCTGACGCAGCAGCATTAAACCTGCTGCAATCAGTGGAATGATAATGGGAAAAATAGGCAGGTGTTTCAACAGCATCACAGCTCATTTTCCTCACGGCCGTCTACGTGGTCAGTGCCGCTTAGCCCACGGTTGGCCAGTAGTACTACTAGAAAAAGAGCGGTGGTCGCAAAGCCGATCACAATGGCTGTCAGCACTAAGGCTTGAGGCAGAGGGTCTGCGTAGTTGCTGGGGTCAGCACCTAGTTCGGCGTTGATGACTGCGGGGGCATTAAGGGTGATACGCCCCATGGAAAAGATGAACAGGTTCACGGCGTAGGACAATAAGGATAGACCCATAATGACCTGGAATGTACGGGGTCGCAGCAGTAACCAGACGCCTGAGCCTGCCAAAATACCTATAGCTAAAGAGAGAACGATTTCCATTATTCTTTGGTACTGAGTGAGTCTTGGGGGGCGGGCAGTTTGCGGTAAAAACGCAGGGACTGGTGAGCCAGCGCCAGCAACATCAAAATAGCAGAGCCTACCACCAGCATGTATACCCCTATATCAAAGAGCAGAGCACTAGTGGCGTGAACTTCACCTACCCACGGTAGGTTTACATGCCATTCCAGCGCAGCGAGGAATGGACGGTTGAACCACCATACGATCATGGCAGCAAAACCGGCAAACAACATACCCAGTGAAATCCACATTTGTGGGTGCAGCAAGGGGCGTGACTCCACCCATACAATACCGTTCACCATGTACTGTATCAAAATGGCTGTTGCCATGATTAAGCCGCCCACAAAACCACCGCCGGGTAGGTTATGGCCTCGCAGCAGGAAGTAAATGGAAATCAGTGCGGCAATAGGCAGCAGAATTCGCATCAACATGGCAGGGACTTTTGTCACGCCATAAGGTACGTTTTGGTTAGGATCAGGCTCTTCGAAAGTGGCTGACTCTAGGGGGGACAACACTTCCGCTTTTTGTATGAGCTGACCATATTTATGACGAATTTCCAGTGGCGTCATAATGGTTTCAATAGGTGGTCGGAAGCGGCGTAGCAAAGCGTAGACGCTAAGCGCCACAATGCCCAGTACTGTGATCTCACCAAAGGTGTCAAAACCACGGAAGTCCACCAAAATCACGTTCACCACGTTAGCACCACCGCCTAATGGCAAGGCTTGCTGGACTAAGAAGGGGGATACGCCATCCTCAACGGGAGGTCTGGTCATAATAGTGTATGCCAGCACCGATAGACCGGCACCCGACAGTACGGCAATGGTTAAGTCTCGGCTACGGCGACGCAAGGCTTTAAAGCGCGATAGCGGGGATATATCGTCTTCATCGGTAGGCAGGCGTTTAGGTAACCAGCGCAACCCAAGCAGAATTAATACGACAGTGACTACTTCTACTGCTAATTGTGTCAAGGCCAAGTCTGGCGCTGATAGCCAAGCATAGGTCAAGCTGGTGATTAAGCCCGCAGCACCAGACAGTAGCAGGGCTGCTGGTCTATGGAACTTGGCTTGGTAGGCTGCGCCAATGGCGCAGGCAGCGCCAGCTATCCACATCACCGCAAAGAGGGGATCCATTACCGTGGATTGTTGTGGAATAAACCAAGTACCACGCAATAGTGGCAAAGCAGTAACCACCAAGGTGGATATTAGGATGAGTAGGACTTGGCGCTGTAGCCTAGGTGAGTAGGTTTTGTCGATGATGAAATCGGCAGCCGTTTCTGTCCAGCCCAAGAAGGCTTCAAAAATACGTTGGCCATCTACGCGGTACAAAATAGGCGCACGGTCTGAGCGTCCTTGTCGGTAGTTGTCCAGCAAAAACACCAATATCACCCCACCTAGCATGGCAATAATACTCATCACTAACGGGAGGTTGAAGCCATGCCATATGCGCAGACTGAAGTCTGGCATTTTTAGGTTTAGGATGGAGTGCGCTGCTACATCCAAGAAGGGGGCAACGGTGTAACCTGGAATCATCCCTACAGCCAAGCAGATCAGCACTAAGATGATGCTGGGGATTAGCATTTGTATAGGGGGCTCGTGTGGCTCACGAGGTAGGTTTTTGGCAGGAGGGCCAAAGAATACTTGCATGATGAAACGCAAGGAGTAGGCCACACTAAACGCACTGGCAATCACCGCAATCAGAGGGATGACGTAATCCCAAGAGCTGCCATTAGCAGTCTCTACGGCCTCAGCAAAGAACATTTCTTTAGAGAGAAAGCCATTGAGCAACGGCACACCCGCCATCGCCGCTGCCGCCACGCTTGCTAGTAAGGCGGTAATAGGCATGGCGTAACGTAAACCGGATAGCCTATTGAGGTTACGCGTACCCGTTTCGTGGTCCACAATACCAGTCGCCATAAATAAGGAGGCTTTGAAGGTAGCGTGGTTAATAATGTGGAAGATGGCAGCAATCAGTGCCATCGCACTGTTCATGCCTAGTAATAAGGTAATCAGGCCTAGGTGGCTGATGGTGGAGTAGGCTAAGACACCTTTCATATCGCGCTGGAAGGTTGCCAAATAGGCGCCCAGCAACAATGTAATAAGCCCTGATCCACCAATTAATATGGCCCATTCGGTGGTGCCAGCTAATACCGGCCAGAAGCGTGCCAGTAAGAAAACACCAGCTTTCACCATGGTGGCAGAGTGCAGGTAGGCCGATACCGGAGTCGGCGCGGCCATGGCTCTAGGTAACCAAATATGGAAAGGAAACTGAGCACTTTTGCTCAGTGCTCCTGCGGCGACCATTAACAAAAGTACGGGATACCACGCACTTTGACGTATGCGATCACCTGAGATGAGAATCTCACCCAGATCATAGGTGCCGGCCACTTGTCCCATCATTAGCACGCCAGCCAGCAAACAGAGACCACCACCACCCGTAATGATCAGAGACATACGGGCACCACGACGCGCATCTCGGCGGTGGTACCAGTAGGCAATTAACATGAAGGACGACAAGCTAGTCAGTTCCCAGAATACGACCAGCTGAATCACGTTTCCAGACAGCACTACCCCTAGCATCGCTCCCATGAATATTTGCAAAAATGCAAAGAACCGGCGTACAGGCTCTTGGGCGGAAAGGTAGTAGTGTGCGTAGAGTGCAATTAATGCACCCATCCCCGTGATGATGATACTGAATAGCCAGGCTAGGCCATCCATGCGCAAGTTGAAATAGATGTTGTAGGCCGGAATCCAGTCAGAGGAAAACAGTAATACCTCATTACGGGATATGGCCGGGAAGTTGACTAGCGTAAAAAGCGCACAGGTTAAGGCGACCATCCCGGCAAGCGGAGCCTGAAGTTTTCGGGAGTCAGCAGACAATAACGATGAGATCAGCCCACCAACGAAGGGGAGGGCTAGGATGACAAGCAAAGACATCGGGCTCCGGGGAAGACGAGATGTTTAAAACAGAGGAAAGGGCGATGTTCTAATAATACGATATTACTGGTAATTTCCACACATAATCTGCTAAAAAAAATGAAATTGCCCTGAACGTGCTTGATAAAGGTCAATGAGGAATTGTCCTATTGCCGTCAGAATAGTTGATGGTTGCAAAGTATTTTGTAGGTTTCTGGAGAGTTTCATGGATATTGCATTGGCACAACCCCAACAACAGCGTGCCATCAACGAGGCAACTGCTTCATTTCAAGTTCCAGAGGCGTTGATCCGACGTTTTAATAGCTCAGGCCCACGCTACACCTCGTACCCTACAGCCGACCGATTCTTGGAAGAGTTCGCGCAACAAGATTATCTCGACGCACTAGCGGCGCGTGCGAACAGCAAGCAGCAAATGCCGTTATCACTGTATTTTCATCTGCCCTTCTGTACATCGCTGTGCTATTTCTGTGCGTGCAACAAAATCATCACGCAAGATAAATCACGTTCAGCAGAGTATTTGCAGTACTTGTTTAAAGAGATGGCGATGGTGGTCCCTCATTTGGGTGACGACCGTAAAACGGGTCAGTTGCACCTAGGTGGCGGCTCACCTACCTTTTTGTCCAACGACCAAATGTCGTTGTTGATGCAAGAGGTCAGGAAGCATTTCGACTTTACCGATGACGCTGAAATCAGCGTAGAGATTGATCCCCGCACGATTGATGATCAGATGCTGGCGCATTTGGCGAGTTTAGGTTTTAACCGCACCAGTTTTGGGGTGCAGGATTTTGATGTGGCGGTGCAAGAAGCTATACACCGCATTCAGCCCTATGACATGGTGGCTAAAGCGATAGAAACCAGTAGGGCAGTGGGCTTTCAGTCCATTAATACAGATTTGATTTACGGCCTACCTAAACAAAGCGTGCAGAGTTTTAGCGCAACCTTAGATCAGTTGATTGCACTGCGTCCTGATCGTATTGCCTTGTACAACTACGCACACTTGCCGCAACGTTTTAAAGCGCAGCGGTTGATTAATGAGCAAGATTTGCCGGATGCGGAAACACGCTTGCAAATCTTCCTGATGGCCACGCAGCGCTTGTTGGATGCAGGCTATGACTATATAGGTTTGGATCACTTCGCTTTACCGGATGACGAGTTGAGTCGTGCGCGTGTAGACCAGAGTTTGCATCGAAATTTTCAGGGTTATACCACGCGTGCAGACAGCGATTTAGTGGCTTTTGGCGTATCGGCTATAGGAAAGGTGCAGGGTACGCATGTGCAAAACGATAGATCCTTAAAAGCGTACTACGCCTGTTTGGACGAAAATCGTTTGCCAGTCAGTCGCGGCATTCAGATGACGGCTGATGACGAATTGCGCGCTGAAGTGATTATGCAGTTGATGTGCAGTATGCCTGTAGACAAAGCGCTAGTTTCGCAGCGTCACGGCATAGATTTTGATGTGTATTTTGGTGATGAGTTACAGCGTTTGAGCCAGTTTGAAGAGGCTGGGCTGATCACGGTAGATGAGCGTATGCTGCGTGTGACTGACACGGGGCGTTTGTTTGTGCGAGGTATCAGTATGGTGTTTGATGCCCACCTGCATAAACGTACTACCGCGACTTACTCGCGGCTTATTTGATTGTTAAAAGTTAAAGGACTCCCTGTGTTAGAAACCATTGTTGAGCGGTTACGGTTAAAGGGTAAGGCATTATTGCCTGTGGTTCAGGGCGGGATGGGGGTAGGTGTGTCGGCACACCGTTTGGCTGGTAGCGTGGCTGCGCTAGGAGGTATGGGGACTATCTCTAGCGTGGATTTGCGCCGCCATCATCCCGATTTGATGGAACGTACACACAAGAGCAAAGACAGTAGCCTGATTGATAGGGTGAACTTAGAGGCTCTGGACAGAGAGATTCGTAAAGCCAAGGCACTGGCCAAAGAGTGTGGTGCCGTGGCAGTCAATATCATGCGTGCTGTGTCGCAGTACGCGGCGTATGTGAAACAAGCGTGCGAAAGCGGCGCTGATGCCGTGGTGGTGGGGGCAGGTTTACCGCTGGATTTACCAGAGCTTACCGCTGACCACCCTAATGTGGCGTTGATCCCTATCTTGTCCGATGCTCGCGGTATTCAGTTGGTGCTGCGTAAGTGGATGCGCAAAAATCGCCTACCAGACGCTATTGTGATCGAGAACCCGAAGTTTGCGGCAGGCCATTTGGGCTTGGCGGATATCGAGCAGATGAATGATCCCATGTACGCCTTCCCGCGCGTGTTGGAAGAAACGCGTGAGGTGTTCAAAAAACTGGATTTAGAGAAAGAAAATATCTCGCTGATCGTGGCCGGTGGTATTAACAATCCAGATCAGGTTAAAACCTTGTTGGGCCAAGGCGCTGATGCGATTCAGTTGGGTACAGCGTTTGCAGTAACGCAAGAGGGTGATGCTGACCTTCGTTTCAAGCAGGTGTTGGCGCAAGCTAAACCTGAAGATATCGTGACGTTTATGAGTGTGGCAGGTTTGCCGGCACGCGCTGTGCGTACACCGTGGCTAGACTCTTATTTACATAAAGAGTCCAAGCTGCAAGCGGTTGCGCAAGAGCGTGCATGCTCCGAGGGCTTTGATTGTTTGGCGCATTGTGGTCTGCGTGACGGGGTTGCACGCAGTGGCCAGTTTTGCATTGATAGACGTTTGGCCTACGCACTAGAAGGCGATGTGGATCGTGGTCTGTTCTTCCGTAGCTCGGAAAAGCTGCCATTTGGCGATCAAATTCGTTCCGTGCGTGACCTGATGGAGTATTTGTTGCAAGCGGTGCGCGTAGACGTACCAGCGCACGCCTAAGTCGCTATTTGGCTATTACTGTCTCGTGTGGGGCAGTAGTAGCCTCTATGGGGCTTCCGCGCTCGTAGAGTTGTTGGGCTTGGGTGGAGTCCAGTTTGAAATTAGGGCCATCAAACGTGGCCTGAGGGCTGCTGGCCATTTTTTGTAAAAAGCTTTCCCAAGGCTGGGATACAGGCTTAGGGGCTTCCGTTACTTTGCGCAGCACGCGCGACGGTGTCTGCTTTTGCTCTGGGGAGTAATGCGCGACATCAAATTGCCCCGTCATAATACCGATTTCACGTAATACAGCAAATGCCTGCACAGGATTGCGGAATTGTCGCGGCTGGCGGCTTTTGCTGGTGATCAGAATAGCAGTCTGGGCAGAGCGCATTTGGATCTGGATAAAGAATGCGTCACCTTGCCCTTTCACAATGACATTGGTGACGCCGCCCGCTTGGGTGGCTGCACGCAATTGTGGCAGAGTAAAAGATTGCAGGGTACAGGAGGCCGACAGGGTGCTCATTGGGTGATCAAAATAACAGTGAAAGTTGTGACAAGTGCACATTATGCCGTGTATCGCCTGTTTTCGCATCTTCCGGCAAGCAGAAGCCCCCGTATGTGTGCTAGGGGGATATAATGGAAGATTGTTTATTTAGCGTACCGGTCCTTTCATATGACAACGACTATTATTGAAAATCTTCCAGTAGGTCAAAAAGTAGGTATTGCCTTCTCTGGTGGTCTGGACACCAGCGCGGCTTTATTGTGGATGCGCAACAAAGGCGCGATCCCTTATGCTTACACCGCGAATCTGGGTCAGCCTGATGAGTCGGACTACGATGCTATTCCACGTGCTGCCATGAGTTACGGCGCCAAGGATGCTCGCTTGGTGGATTGTCGTATGCAATTGGTTGCCGAAGGGATTGCGGCATTACAAAGTGGTGCGTTCCACGTTTCCACTGCTGGCGTTACTTACTTCAACACTACTCCTATTGGTCGCGCTGTGACAGGCACCATGTTGGTAGCGGCAATGAAAGAAGACGACGTCAATATCTGGGGTGACGGCAGTACTTATAAAGGTAACGACATTGAGCGTTTCTACCGTTATGGTTTGCTGACCAACCCACAATTGCGTATTTACAAACCTTGGTTGGATCAACAGTTCATCGACGAGCTGGGTGGTAGATCTGAAATGTCTCAGTACATGCAAGAGCATGGCTTTGACTACAAAATGTCTGCTGAAAAAGCTTACTCCACCGACTCCAACATGCTGGGCGCTACACACGAAGCCAAAGACTTAGAGTTCCTGAACAGCGGCATCAAGATTGTGAAACCTATTATGGGCGTTGCATTCTGGCGTGATGACGTTGAAGTGAAAGCTGAAGAAGTCACAGTGCGCTTTGAAGAAGGCCAACCTGTAGCACTGAACGGCAAAGAGTTTGCTAACCCTGTTGAGCTGATGTTGGAAGCTAACCGCATCGGTGGACGTCATGGCTTGGGTATGAGCGATCAGATCGAGAATCGTATTATCGAAGCAAAAAGCCGCGGTATTTACGAAGCTCCAGGTATGGCATTGCTGCACATTGCCTACGAGCGCTTGGTGTCTGGTATTCATAATGAAGATACTATCGAGCAATACCGTATTAACGGCTTGCGCTTGGGTCGTTTGCTGTACCAAGGCCGTTGGTTTGATCCTCAGGCAATCATGCTGCGTGAATCCGCACAGCGCTGGATTGCTAAGGCTGTAACAGGCGAAGTGACACTGGAACTGCGTCGTGGTAATGACTACTCTATTTTGAATACAGAGTCGCCTAATCTGACTTACAAACCAGAGCGTTTGACGATGGAAAAAGAGGGTGATGGTACCTTCTCTCCACGTGATCGTATTGGTCAGCTGACGATGCGTAATATGGACATTGTCGATACACGCGGCAAACTGTTCACGTACGCTGATGCAGGCTTGCTGACTTCCAGCTCTGGCGCTGAAATGCCTAAGTTGAAAGATTAAGTCTGATAGAAGGGTAGCCTGTGGTTGCTCTTCTAAATAGCTTACGCAACAAAAAAGCCACCCATTGGGTGGCTTTTTTGTGTACTGAATTGGCGCTTAGTCGTCGAGTTGGCCTAGCAACAAGAACTCCATCAGCGCTTTTTGTACGTGCATGCGGTTTTCAGCCTCATCCCATACTACGCTTTGGGCACCATCGATCACGTCAGCGCTAACCTCTTCGCCACGGTGGGCAGGCAAACAGTGCATGAACAGGGCGTCTGCATTGGCTTCAGCCATCATTTCACTGTCTACGCACCAGTCGGCAAACGCTTTGCGGCGCTCTTCGTTTTCAGCCTCAAAGCCCATGCTAGTCCACACGTCAGTGGTGACGAGGTCTGCGCCTTTGCAGGCTTCCATGGGGTCGGCAAACTCTTGGAATACAGCGGGGTCAGGTGTGCCGATAAGGTTTTGGTCTAGGGTGTAGCCTTGTGGGGCTGAAATATGCAGTTTGAAGCCTAGCAACTCAGCGGCCTGCAGCCAGGTGTAAGCCATGTTGTTGCCATCGCCTACCCATGCCACGGTCTTGCCTTGAATGCTGCCACGGTGTTCGATGTAGGTGAAGATGTCGGCCAGAATCTGGCAGGGGTGGAATTCGTTGGTCAAGCCGTTGATCACGGGTACGCGGGAGAACTCGGCAAAACGCTCTAGGCGGCTTTGTTCGAAGGTACGGATCATCACGATATCGACCATGCGTGAAATCACGCGTGCGGTGTCTTCAATGGGCTCAGAGCGGCCTAATTGCGAGTCGTTGGCGGTCAGGTTGATGACTTCGCCGCCTAGCTGGTACATGCCGGCTTCGAAAGAAACACGAGTGCGTGTACTGGCTTTCTCAAACACCATGGCCAGAGTGCGGTCATGCAGTGTGTGATGGGGCTGGTAGTTTTTGAAGTGGTCTTTGATGACGCGAGCTCGGTGCAGAAGATAAAGGATTTCTTCTTTGTTCAGATCACTAAACTGTAGGAAATGCCGTATCGGCGCTGCTTGAACCGTGGTACTCATAAAAAACCCTAGGCAAAAGAAAACATATTACCCTGTCAGCGACTATTGAGCAAAATTTGCTGTGTGTGACAGGTATAAAACCATGGCTTATGAAATTGTGTGCATAAAGGTGTAGTGTTGCATGCAATGCGATACAATGCCGATGACGAAAATTTTTTATGATGAAGCTAAAGGCTATTGGGCATTTTGAATTAGCATGACAGGGCAACTCCAGCTTACTATTCACGGAACAACGAATGAAGGTCAGCGTTTTAGACCCAGCGATTGGGCAGAGCGTTTGGCCGGTGTGATGTCACAGTTCAGACCAGCGGGTGCCGCTGGCGGACACTTAACCTATTCCCCTTACGTGGTGCCTCGTTTAATCGATGGGGTGCGTTGTGTGGTGGTGGATGCGCGTCTTAGAGAGCTAGAGCCGCTAGCGTGGAAATTTGTAGTGGGCTTTGCGCAAGACAATAATTTGAAAACATCCGGCATGCCAACGGATTAATCCGACTGAAATAAGTGGCCCTTTATTTTTAGTAGAAAGTGGCGCTAGAGTTTTATACAGTACGGAAAGAAAGAAGTTGGGTTTATAAAGAATTTGGCAATAAAAAAAGGGTGCTTAAGCACCCTTTTTTACGACCAGGTCGCTGCCAATTAAACCCAACTTTCAATCATTAGGCAGCCATTGCCTTAACGGCAGCAGCCAGGCGGCTTTTATGACGAGCGGCCTTGTTTTTGTGAATGATGTTTTTGTCAGCAACGCGATCGATCACGCTGGATGCTTTGCGCAGCACTTCGTTAGCAGCTGTCTGATCGCCAGCTTCTACAGCTTGACGCACACGTTTGATAGATGTGCGCAGCATGGAGCGGATGCTGGAGTTGTGTTTGTTACGTGCCACTGCTTGGCGGGCACGTTTGCGAGCTTGTGCGGAATTAGCCATATATATAAATTGATTAGTAAGTTTAATTGGCAAAGACTAATATTCTAAAGCCTTAATTGGGCCTTGTAAAGTGCCTGAGCCGGAATCCGCACAGTAGCAGGGGTACAAAATAGCTAACGGCGCATGCCAGCATCAACCCTAACAGATACAGCAAGCGTATTGCGGGTTGGGCATTTAGTTCAGTCCAGCTTATGTAGTGGGAGCCTGCCCACAACACAAAGCCTAATAATGCCAACGCGGGAAGTACGCGTACTATAAACAGTCCCCAGCCTGGGCCGGGTTTGTATAGTCCGCGTTTGTAAAGCAAGGTCAGTAGCACCAGCGCATTGATGCTTGCGCCTATACCAATAGAAAGGGCAAGGCCTGCATGAGCAAATAAAGGCACCAAGACTAGGTTCAGTAATTGCGTCAGTATCAGTACCACTATGGCTATTCTAACCGGTGTACGTATGTCTTGGCGCGCATAGAATGCGGGTGCCAGGATTTTAACGGCAAGCAGGCCCAATAAACCAACGGAATACGCCGCTACGGCAGTGCGGGTTTGGGCTACGTCGTAACTGTTAAACTCACCGTAGTGGAACAGGCTGGCGACTAGGGCGTCGGCAATTAACGCCAAGGCTAGGGCACAGGGTAGGCCAAACAAGATAATGAGCTTCAAGCCCCAATCCAGCAACTGTTGGTACTGTTGTGTGGAGTCACCAGCGTAGGCAGCAGAAAGTTTTGGCAGTAAGACAGTACCTAATGCCACACCGAGCAATGCGGTGGGGAACTCCATTAAGCGGTCAGCAAAAGACAGCCATGTCACGCTACCGGGGGTTAGCCACGTGGCAATGTTCGTGTTGATGAGTAGTGATATTTGTGCAACTGAAACCCCCACAATTGCAGGGATCATCTGCTTCATAATGTGCTGCACAGTGCTGTTCTGCCAGGCTGCACCGATATTTAGGCTGAAACGGGGTAATAGGCCTAAACGGTGTAGGGCAAGCCATTGCACCAGTAATTGCAGCACACCGCCTATCATCACCCCTACTGCTAGCGCATAAATGGGTGTGGCGAAGTAGGGGGCTAACAGTAAGCTGGCACCAATCATGCTGAGGTTCAGCAATATGGGCGTAAAAGCGGGTACGGCAAAGCGGCTCCAGGTGTTGAGTACACCTGAAGCAAAAGCAACCAACGACATGCACAAGATGTAAGGGAACATCATGCGCGTCATCCAGATGGCGGCATTAAACTCAGGTTGGCGCTCGGCGGCACGCAAGCCGCTGGCCATCAGACTGACTACCCATGGTGCGGCCAGAATCCCTATTAGGCTGACCAGCATCAAAATAGCAGTAAGTAACAGTGCAACTTGATCCAGTAACGTACGAACTTCGTCGTGGCTGCTGTTTTTGCGAGCGTTACCTAAAATAGGAACAAACGCTTGCGAGAACGCGCCTTCGGCAAAGAGCCTACGTAACAGGTTGGGAATACGGAAAGCCACCCAGAAAGCGTCGGTGAGTGGCCCGGCCCCGAATGAGCGAGCGATAAGAATGTCGCGTGCGAGGCCGGTAATGCGGGACAGCAGCGTAAAGCTGCTGACCGTTGCTGCTGACTTAAGTAAACCCATTAGCGCGGTGCCATGCGGATAGCGCCATCCAAGCGAATGGTTTCGCCGTTGATCATGTCGTTATCAATAATGCTGAGCGCCAGTTTTGCGTAGTCTTCTGGTGTACCTAATCTGGATGGGAAAGGTACGCTAGCAGCCAAGGAGTCTTGCACTTCTTGTGGGAAGCCAAACATCATCGGTGTGCCAAAAATACCAGGAGCAATGGTGACGCAGCGAATGCCCAGTTTTGCCAAGTCGCGTGCAATAGGTAATGTCATGCCCACTACACCGCCTTTAGAGGCTGCGTAAGCAGCTTGGCCGATTTGGCCTTCGTAAGCAGCTACAGAGGCTGTGTTGATCAGCACACCGCGCTCTTTCGTTGATAGTGGCTCATTGTTGCTCATGGCTTGAGCGGCCAGACGGTTCATGTTGAATGTACCGATCAGGTTAATGCCAATCACTTTTTGGAACAGAGCCAAATCGTGTGCGCCTTCGCGTCCTACTGTGCGCGATGCTGGAGCGATACCCGCGCAGTTGACCAAACCGTAAAAGTTGCCCAACTCTACCGCTTTATCAATTACGCGTTGTGCATCCTCAGGGCTGGTGACATCACAATGCACAAAGTGTTGATTTAGTTCTTTGGCTAGTGCTTCGCCAGCCTCATCTTGTACGTCTGCAATCACTACTCGGGCGCCTTGCGCGCAAAGCTTTTTGACCGTGCCTGCTCCCAGACCCGATGCACCGCCCGTTACAACAAAAGTATGATTTTCTACCTGCATGAAAGTCTCCGTTAATTACAAAAAAATCCGGCTTTGCCAGTGCCGGATTTATGAATGTAACGTTCTCTGGTTTAGCTGTTTAGCGCTGCCAGAATACGTGCCTTGATTTCCTCTACTGTGCCTACTCCGGAGATTTTACGGTATTTAGGCGCTTTGTCGTCACCTGAGTTGGCCCAGCTAGAGTAATAATCAACCAAGGGACGTGTTTGATTGGCGTATACATCCAAACGGTGACGTACTGTTTCTTCGCAATCGTCGTCGCGTTGAATCAGTGCTTCGCCGGTAATGTCGTCCACACCTTCAGTTTTCGGAGGATTGAATCGCACGTGGTAAGAGCGTCCGCTTGCGGGGTGTACGCGACGTCCACTGATGCGCTCAATAATATCTTCGCTTGGTACATCAATTTCAATGACGTAGTCCAATGATACTCCGGCATTTTTCAACGCATCAGCTTGGGGGATCGTACGTGGGAAGCCGTCAAACAGGTAACCGCTGGCACAGTCATTCTGAGTGAGACGGTCTTGTACTAGACCAATAATGATGTCGTCCGATACTAGTTTGCCGGCATCCATCACCGCTTTAGCTTCTAGACCTAATGGCGTCTGGGCTTTAACGGCTGCACGAAGCATGTCGCCCGTGGAAATCTGAGGAATAGAGAATTCCTGAGTGATGAAAGTGGCCTGGGTGCCTTTCCCGGCACCGGGTGGACCGAGCAGTATCAGTCGCATACGTTCCTCCTGAGGAAAGTGATTTTTTGATTGTGGGTAGCTGCATAACTGCAGCAATAAACTAAATAATATGCGCTAACGGAAGGCCTATAGGCTGTTCCTCACGATATCCCGTACTTTTGCCAGATCCTCGGCGGTATCGATGCCGGGAGCTGGGGGGTGAGCGGAGCGACTAACAACAATGCGATAGCCATGCTCAAGTGCACGCAATTGCTCCAGTAATTCGATTTGCTCCAGACTGCCGCGGGGCAGGGTGGGAAATACTTGTAGAAAACTGGTGCGGTATGCGTAAAGACCTATGTGCTGCAGGGCGGGTAGCCCAGGAGCTAAACGTTGTACGCCATCGGCTAATGCCTCACGAGCCCAAGGAATGGGTGCGCGTGAAAAATACAAGGCGTGATCAGTGTGATCCACCACGATTTTGACGGTGTTGGCGTTGAATAAGGTGTCAGCCTCGGTGATTGGCACGCCTAGCGTGGCGATGCTGGCACTGGTGTTTTGTGCCAAGGTTTGTGCAACCTGATCAATCAAGGACGGATTAATAAGCGGCTCGTCGCCCTGTACATTCACCACAATTTGCTCAGGCGCTACGTTCAGTGTGCGCACAACCTCTGACAGGCGATCGGTGCCGGTGGGGTGGTCTGGGCTGGTGAGTACGGTTTCAAGTCCCGCAGAACGCGTGACCTGTGCAATTTCTTCAGCGTCGGTGGCGACAATAACACGGCTAGCGCCAGATTTAAGCGCTTGCTCGGCGGTGCGTACCACCATAGCTTTGCCGCCTATATCTAGCAGTGCTTTGTTGGGAAGTCGCGTAGAAGCTAGTCTAGCGGGGATAACGGCGATAAAGCTCATGCGTTATCAGTCTGGGTATCCAGAGAGCGTGCTTCGTTGATCAGCATGACGGGGATGCCGTCACGTACAGGAAAAGCCAATTGATCGGCATCGCAGATCAATTCCTGATCCTCAGGTTGAAACCGCAATTGGGCCTTACATTGCGGGCAGACCAGAATATCGAAGAGGCGGCGTTCCATATGGGCTCCGGCTATACAGCAAAACAAGTAATCAAACAGTAACCCAGCAGTAATGCTGGCAATGAGCATATTAATGCCGTTGCAGCATTTCTAACAGGGGGGCGTACCAGTCAGCTCTGGAAAAAAGTGCAGAAACTTCGGTGATCCAGATGCGTTTATCAGCAAACTTTTTACATTTTACGGCATCTTTTGGGGTGATTAGTATGAAATCTGCGTCAATTTTCCCAAAAGGGCTGTAACTATAGTCGTAGTGGTCTGGTAAAGACAATGGGGACCGAGGGTTAACCCCAAATTTTCGCAGCATGGCAAAAAATCGCTGTGGTTGTCCTATAGCCGCTACGGCACTTACTGTCTTACCGTCAAATAAGGCGAGCGCTTCATCCGGGGTAATACATTGGCCGGTTTCTAAATGACGAAATGCGCTAGGCCACAACTGCATAGTGACGTGCGGTACACCCTGTATGTACTCAGGCGATGTGCTGACGTCAGTGCCGGTTTGTTGTGTCACAATGAGATCGGCATGTTGCAGTTGAGAGGGGAGGTCACGTAGAGGGCCTGCTGGCAGTAGGCGACCATTCCCTAGGCCGCGTTCATCTTGCACGATAATTTGAGCCTGTCGCCCTAACTGTAAATGTTGTAGGCCATCATCGGCGATCACAACATTGACGTCTGGGAACTGCCTGTTTAGGGCTTGTAGTGCTTGAGCGCGTTTGGGGTGTGCAGCTACGGGGGCGCCTGTTTCCCGTGCAATTAACGAGGGTTCGTCACCTAAGTAAGTAGCCTCAATGCTGTGAGCGGAAGTGTGGGCGTCTTTCTCTATGCGTACGCCGTAGCCTCTGCTGATGACACCTGGGTGGTAGCCATGGTTTCGTAGAGCGTCAATTAAAGCCAAGGTCACAGGGGTTTTGCCTGCGCCACCTACGATTAAATTGCCTACAACAATCACAGGGGTGTGGCTGGTATAGATTTCTTCGGGATGCTCTTGGTAATAGCGTCGTTTACGTTCTACGAAGCGTTTAGTAATGCACGACAACGGTAGTAGCAGGGCGCTAAGTAGCCCTTTGTGTTGCCACGCTTTATGTATACGTTTAACGAGGAAGTTATGAAGGCTCATGGCGATGGCTGTGTGGCAAAGCTCACTTTGCCTAGTTGTAAGCGCTGAGCCGCTTCCAGAACGCGTACTACCGCAGCATGTGGCGTGGCGCTGTCTGCGTAAATCAACAAGGGTTGATGTATAGGCAGGTCGTGCAGTGCTAATTCCAAGGCTTGGGCGGTATGCCCGTCAATACTTAGGCCGTTTAAGGCGTAGAGACCGTCTTGGCTAATGGCTAAGATGTTGCTGCTTTCGAGTTCAGTGGCAGTGCTAACTTGCGGCAAGCTTAGGTCTAGTTTTTGTATTTGTGTGAAGGTCGTGGTGGCCGTTAAGAAAATCAGCACCACCAGCAGCACATCAATCAAGGGGATGAGATTGATGTCTATAGGAGAGGCTGAGGGGGTAAAACGGCGCTTGAAGTTCATGATTGTCGCGACTCAATCAGGCGGTTAAGGTGGCTGGCTTCATATTCGAGGCGGTGCAAAATAAAATCTGCGCGAGCGCTAAAAAAGCGATGCGCAATCAATGCCACAATAGCAATCAAAATACCAAAACCTGTGTTGTATAACGCAATAGAAATGCCGTGAGCAAGCTGCGATGGGTCGCTCCCCTGAGGTTGATAAGCACCAAAGAGCTCAATCATGCCAATGACCGTACCAAACAACCCAAGCAAGGGGGCGATTACGGCAACAGTTGCTAAAGCACCTAAGTAACGGTGAAGCCTAAAAGCTAAATCTCGGCCTACTTGTTCAGCGGCTTCTTGTCGGATGTGTGCTGGTTGATTTTGCAGACTCAGGATTTGCGCACTTAACATGCCAAAGCCGCTATCTTGTTGAAGCTCACTGAGTTGATGTTGTGCCACGATGGGTTGAGCTGCCAAATCAAACGCACGCTGTATAGAGCGCTCAGACAGGTAGTAACGACGACGTAAAGCTAGGCTACGTTCGAAGATCAGTGCTAGACCGATGATAGAGGTGGCGATCAGCAGCCAAATAGGCCAGCCAGCAGCAGCCAGAATAGAAGACACGTTAGTTTCCCTGCATAGCGGTGGTGGGCGGTGAAGCTCAAAACACTTTTTATTATAATGGGAGGCTATAGGGGTGGGGGAGTTTTGGTGTGGGTTGCTGTGGTTTGTGAAGAAGTGATGAGAGTTCAGTGGCTTAGCGTGTCTATCCACAAAATCTGTGGATAATTATGTGCATAAGAGTGGCTAAAGGCCGCTCTAGTAAGGCTTGGAAGTTCAGTGGTCAAAAAAGTCCCATTTTTTTGAAGTTTGCTTTTTTTGTTTTATATCAATAAGTTATTCGTGATAATTGCGGCGGGTTCTGCAAATGATGAGTCATATGGATGCAATATAAGCAAATAATGCGATAGCAGCTAAATGTGGAAAAAAATGCATCTGTCAAGCTCTAAAGAAAAGGATATGGTATGGAATCCGTGATTACGGTAGGCGCATTGGCTCGTCAGGTGAGCAACGTGCTGGGCGAGTATTTCTCGCGCGTATGGGTGAAAGGGGAGATCTCTAATTTCACGCGTGCTGCTTCTGGCCACTGGTACTTCACCATTAAAGATGATCAGGCAGCTATCAAAGCGGTGATGTTCAGAGGTCGGGCCTCTATGGTGTCTTTTACGCCAGTAGTGGGCGAAAAAGTAGAGCTTTTAGCGGCAGCGAGTCTCTATGAGCCACGTGGGGATTTCCAACTGCAAGTGGAGACCATGCGTAGAGCAGGTGTGGGGAATTTGCACGAAGCATTTCTGCAGCGTAAACAGAAGTTGCAGGATGAAGGGTTATTTGATCCTGAACGTAAAAAACCTATTCCTACTATGCCGCGCAGGTTGGGTGTCATTACGTCGTTGGGGGCCGCTGCGTTGCGCGACGTGCTCACAGCGGTAGAGCGCCGTTTGCCACACGTTGAAGTGATTATTTATCCGGCGTTGGTACAAGGTGAGGCGGCGGCAGCGAGTTTATGTAACGCCTTGGAAACGGCCATACAGCGTAACGAAGTGGATACGCTGTTGTTGGTGCGGGGTGGCGGTAGCCTAGAAGATTTGTGGTGCTTTAATGATGAGGCCTTAGCCAGATTGATCGCGGCTGCTCCTCTACCTGTTATTAGTGGGGTGGGGCACGAAACAGATTTCACCATTGCTGATTTTGTGGCTGACCTACGCGCGCCTACGCCTACGGCGGCGGCTGAACTTGCGGGGCATAGCCACGTACAGTGTATGCAGCAATTGCAAGGTCTACTTAATGCTTTGCAGCATAGGCAGGGGCGCATAATAGAACGGGCGTGGTTGCGATTGGATCGCACGCGGGCCGGTTTAGTTTCGCCAGAACAAAAACTGCGTCAGCAGCAGCAGCGTTTAGAGGCATTGCAGCACAGGTTAAAACAGCGCGTGCAAACGCAGCTAGAGGCTGATCGGTGGCGGGTGACTAAGTTGGTGAACCAGCTGCAACAAGCTACGCCAAAAGTAGAGTGGCAACAGCGTTTATTAACGACCTTAGAGAGTCGTTTGGTACAGCATGTACCTGCTGAGTTAAAGCGTCATCAGCAGCGAGTCACGGCCTTACAACAAACCCTGCAAGCATTAAGCCCAATGCATGTTTTAGAGCGCGGCTATGCTATCGTTCGCAATGAAGCAGGGCAAATTGTAAAAAATGCGCTAGACTTGAGCAATAAAGAACAGCTTGATATTCAGCTGGCTCAAGGCAGTTTACAGGCCGAGGTGAAACAAACTCGAGTTCTGTTTTGAGCTTCTAATCGGGTGAATACTCACCCTTGTTTCTATATAACATCAATAGGGAATAGATCATGGCTTTTACTCTTCCATCTCTTCCATACGATATGTCCGCTCTGGAGCCACACATCTCCAAAGAAACGCTGGAGTATCACTATGGCAAGCACCACCAAACATACGTGACTAACCTGAACAACCTGGTTGCTGGCACTGAGTTTGAGAACGCTTCTTTGGAAGAAGTGGTGAAAAAATCCTCCGGTGGCGTATTTAACAACGCAGCTCAGGTATGGAACCACACTTTCTACTGGAACAGCCTGTCCCCCAACGGTGGCGGTGCTCCTACTGGCGCATTGGCTGATGCTATCAATGCAAAATGGGGTAGCGTAGAGGCGTTCAAAGATGCATTCTCCAAATCTGCTGCTGGTAACTTCGGTTCTGGCTGGACATGGTTGGTGAAAAAAGCTGACGGTAGCCTGGATATCGTAAACACTAGCAACGCTGGTACTACCTTGACCACTACAGATGTAGCGCTGCTGACCTGTGACGTATGGGAACACGCTTACTACATCGATTACCGCAATGCTCGTCCTAAGTACCTGGAAAACTTCTGGAACTTGGTGAACTGGGATTTCGCAGCAAAAAACTTGGCTGCGTAATGCTTTCATAGCATTTGCCCAACAAGAAAGGCCCTGATCGTAGTGTGATCAGGGCCTTTTTGTTTGAGTGCGGCTAGCAGGTTATACAATAGTTGTGCGACAGACTGTGTTAGCGAGCTATACCTGTGACGCTATCGCCCACGTTGATCTGCTGCTGTGCGAACCAGCCTTGATTCATTTCAAGCCCGTACAGTGCAGGCTGTGTAGGGCAGCGTGACGTTAAGTCTAGCGGAGCCATATCCAGAATATCAGTAATAATGCCTTCAGAGGAAATGAAAGCAATGCTGAGTGGGATTAATGTGTTTTTCATCCAAAAGCAATGGTAAGACGCCTGGTCAAAAACAAATAGCATTCCGCTGTCCGGATCTAGGCTTTCTCTATACATTAATCCTAGTGCGCTGGATTCAGGTGTATCCGCTATTTCTACATTAATAGTTTTGTTATTAATTGTAATTTCTTGAGTTGTATTTGTTTGTTTGGCAAAAGATATGCCTGAGTAAGTTAGTAATAAACAAATAACAAGAAATAGGAAATAAAAAACAGGGCGATTTCGCCCTGAGTAGTCATGTTGCATAATAGTAAATGTATTATTGTTTATGAAGCATTATGCTGCTGTGATGTTCAGCGCTTGCTGCCCTTTGGGGCCTTGCGCAATGTCAAAAAGGACCTTCTGACCTTCTTTCAAGGTTTTGAAGCCATTCATCTGGATCGATGAAAAGTGTGCAAAAAGGTCTTCACCGCCGTTATCGGGGGTAATAAAACCGAAGCCCTTAGCATCGTTGAACCATTTTACGGTACCAGATAGTTTGGGTGCTTCAGAAGGAGTTGATGTGGTTAAATCAGACATTGCTAATGCCTCTCAAACAAGTAAATTACATACTACATACCCGATAATTCGGGCAGAGAACCTAATCAAGAAATTGATATATTAATTCAAATCTTGGAATAGTTGCATAGTAGATTAAAAATTAATAAATAATCAATTATGGAAATTACCTAGCTTTATGGTTACGCATTTAGAAAATCAGAAAGAAACGGTGCTAGAAAGAGAACATACTGATTTAGCACCACCTCACAAGTATCAGGTTGTATTGTTGAATGATGATTACACGCCCATGGATTTTGTTGTGGCTGTGTTGCGCAGAGTTTTCCATAAAACCAATTCAGAAGCTGAAAGCATCATGCTGAAAGTTCACCATGAGGGGCGTGGCATCTGTGGGGTCTATACGCGAGATATTGCTGCCACTCGCGTGGAGATGGTTAGACAGCTAGCGGTTGCACATGAGCATCCACTTCAATGTATTATGGAACCAGTGTCGGATCTTTGATGCACATCATGGATGTTTATCTTTAGGCTGGTTTGGTCATAGAATAAGGTCTGATGCAGTGTTAATTTTTGCCGTGCAGGAGGAAGCGTGATCTCCGAAGAACTTGAAGTTAGTTTACATATGGCTTTTGTCGAGGCCCGTGCGGCACGCCATGAATTCATCACGGTAGAACACCTGTTATTGGCATTATTGGATAATGCCGCAGCAGTTGAAGTTCTGCGTGCATGTGCCGCCAACCTAGAGACATTACGGCAAAATCTGAAAAAATTTATTGCCGAAAATACGCCTATACACCCAGGCGAAGGCGATGTGGATACGCAGCCTACACTAGGCTTTCAGCGAGTCATCCAACGTGCCATCATGCACGTCTCGTCCAGCGGTCAAACCAAGACGGAAGTCACTGGTGCGAATGTACTGGTGGCGATGTATGGCGAGAAAGACTCCCACGCCGTGTATTACTTGCAGCAGCAAGGTATTAGCCGCTTAGATGTGGTGAACTACTTGTCGCATGGTATTGCGAAGTCGGGTGCCGCAACTGAGCCTACAGCACAAGCCGCCAATAAAACGGGCGGTCCTACTGATGCGGGTGCGCAGCGCAGCACGTCAGACGCGCAAAAATCCCCTTTGGATTTGTACACGACCAACCTCAATGCCGAGGCAGGTTTGGGGCGCATAGATCCACTTATTGGGCGCGAGAAAGAAGTAGAGCGCGTCATTCAGGTGTTGTGTCGCCGCCGTAAGAACAACCCATTGCTGGTGGGCGAGGCCGGTGTAGGTAAAACCGCCATAGCCGAAGGCTTAGCATTACGCATCGTGCAGGGCTCAGTGCCTGATTTGCTTGAAGAGGCGATTGTGTATTCGTTGGATATGGGTGCCCTGTTAGCGGGTACTAAATATCGTGGCGATTTTGAACAGCGTTTAAAAGCGGTGCTAAAAGATTTGAGTGAACAAAAACAAGGTATTTTGTTCATTGATGAAATTCATACTTTAATTGGTGCGGGTTCGGCATCCGGCGGCACATTAGATGCTTCCAACTTGTTAAAACCTGCCTTGTCGTCAGGCAAGCTTAAATGTATGGGGGCTACAACCTATACTGAATACCGTGGGATTTTTGAAAAAGATCACGCACTATCGCGACGCTTTCAGAAAATCGATGTGGTAGAGCCAACGGTTTCAGAAACTGTGCAAATTTTGCGTGGCTTAAAAGGTCACTTCGAAGCGCACCACGGTGTTCGTTACACCAATGCAGCTATTGCGGCAGCGGCGGAATTGTCGGCGCGGCATATCACCGATAGATTCTTACCCGATAAGGCTATTGACGTGATTGATGAGGCCGGGGCAGCACAACGACTGCTACCAAAGTCGCGTCAGAAAAAAACCATAGGCAAGCAGGACATACAGGCAACTGTGGCACAAATTGCGCGTATACCGCCTCAAAATGTGTCTACGGATGACAAACACAAGCTGGCTACACTTGAGCGTGATTTGAAATCCATGGTCTTTGGGCAAAGTGCGGCGATTGAAGCCTTGTCCAGTGCCATCAAAATGTCACGTTCGGGTTTGGGACGACCAGACAAACCTATTGGTTCGTTTTTGTTCTCTGGCCCTACAGGGGTGGGCAAGACCGAGGTGGCTCGTCAACTGGCCTTTGTGTTGGGTATAGAGCTGCTGCGCTTTGATATGTCCGAATACATGGAGCGTCACGCGGTATCACGCCTGATAGGCGCTCCACCGGGCTATGTGGGTTTTGAACAGGGTGGTTTGCTAACCGAAGCCGTAACCAAACAGCCGCATTGTGTATTGCTGCTGGATGAGATCGAGAAAGCTCATCCTGATATCTTCAATATTTTGCTGCAGGTCATGGATCACGGCACATTAACGGATAACAATGGCCGCAAGGCTGACTTCCGTAATGTGATTTTGGTGATGACGACCAACGCTGGCGCAGAAATGCTCAGTAAATCCAGTATAGGGTTTACGAAGAGCCAGTCAGCCGGTGACGAAATGGCGGATATCAAGCGTTTGTTTACGCCAGAGTTCCGTAATAGGCTGGATGCGATTGTTAACTTCAAGCCGCTGTCTCGTGACGTTATCCTAAAAGTCGTGGATAAATTCTTGCTGCAGCTTGAGCATCAGTTAAACGAGCGTCGCGTGGATGTGGTCTTTAGTGACGCATTGCGTGAACATCTGGCTGCTAATGGTTTTGATCCAGCAATGGGTGCTAGACCTATGCAACGCCTGATTCAAGACACCATACGCAGAGCCTTGGCAGATGAGCTACTGTTTGGTCGCTTGAGTGATGGTGGGCAGGTTGAAGTGGATCTGGATGATACCGGCAATGTGGTGCTGAAGTTTGGCGACACAGAAAAGCCTAGATCAGAACAGGCCCAGCCCTCTGATACCGAAGCCGAGTTAATTGACTAATCTTTAATGAGCATGAATCACCTGCATGCATGCCCACAATGCGATGCGCTGCACACAGACGTGGACTTGCAAGCAGGTGAGTCCGCAGTGTGCGGGCAATGCGCTTCTGTGCTGGATAAAGCCTCGTCTCTGACTGTGTCAGGTTGGCTGGCGTTGGTGCTAGGCGCGATCATCTTATTTCTATCGGCTAATTTGGCGCCGGTAGTGCATATCACTTTACAGGGGCATCGTATCAGCCCCAATTTCCCCGAAGCTATAGCCCTAAGTTGGCAGCAAGGACATTACTCTCTTGCTGTTATGGGGGGCTTGCTGGGTGTGGTATTCCCCTTATTAATGCTGCTGTACCGACTGTGGGCGCTGTTGGTGATACGTAGTGGGCGCTTACCTTTGGATTTCTCGCTGGGCTTGAGGGTCTTGGGTGTATTGCAGCATTGGTCATTAGTACCCGTAGTGTTTTTGGCCATGATTGTGGCGCTAGTGAAGTTTGCGGGATTAGCGCAGGTAGCACCTGCTTACGGCTTGTGGGCGTATGCAGCGCTGATGCTGGTGTATACTTCGGCCTCGCGATTAAACGTGCAAAAGCTGTGGGATATGGCAGCTGAAAAAGGCATGGTAATGGCGAGTGCACCAGTGAATTCTGGGGATTTCATTGGTTGCAGTGCGTGTGGTTTAGTGCAAACGCCAGATGAAGGGGCGCCATGTTTGCGCTGCAATGCAACGTTGCATAAACGTAAGCCTGATATGCAAAATCGGGCGTGGGCGTTTTTGCTGACGGCGATGCTGTTGTATGTACCGGCAAATATTCTGCCCATTATGGTACTCACTACGCCTCTGGGGTCTTCGTCACACACAATTTTAGGCGGTGTGATTGAACTTTGGGAAAGTGACTCTGCTGATCTGGCATTGATCGTTTTCACCGCCAGTATCGTGGTGCCTTTTACGAAGTTTGTGGCGTTAGTGGTGTTGCTATGTGGTGCGCACCGTTGGAAAGGGCGTGTAGTACAGCGTCAACGCACTCGTATTTATGAGTTGGTAGAGTTTATTGGTCAGTGGTCTATGTTGGATGTGTTTGTGGTCCTGTTGTTGGGGGCGATGGGTAATTTCCCCGGACTGTCACAGATTATCCCTGGTTCTGCTGCCTTGAGTTTTGGCTTGGTAGTGGTGTTGACCATGCTATCAGCATTAAGTTTTGACCCTAGAGTAGGCTGGGATGCTCGTACGGCGCAGCAGCGATCTATGCAGGCTGTACGGGAAAATAGCGATCTGAAGGTAGAGTAACTATGCAAACAGATGACCATGACACCGCTGCTGCGCAGCAGGAGACGCCTACAGCAAGGCCGGTGCGTGAGCCTACGCGCGTTCAGCGTGAGAAAAGACGATTCTCTTGGATATGGCTAGTGCCTATTGTGGCGTTGGTGGTGGGTGCCTCCGTATTGGTACGCCACTGGATGAATACTGGCCCAGTTATTACCGTAAGCTTTATTGCGGCAGAAGGCATTCAGGCTGGCCAAACTGAGTTGCGCTACAAAGATGTGGTGATAGGTAATGTGACGGGTGTGAGCGTGGCCCCTGATCGTAAACAGGTGCTGGTACACATACAGCTACATAAAGAAGGCGCAGACTATATTACCCAAGCAGAGTCCAAGTTCTGGGTGGTGCGACCACGTCTAGGTATTAGTGGTGTTTCAGGCTTAGGAACAATCCTGTCAGGCGCTTTTATTAGTGTAGATGCGCCTTCTAAATTAGATACCAAAGCAGATCCTGTCACTTCTTTTGTGGGGGTGGAAGTTCCACCTGAAATTAGTAGCAGTAGCCCAGGTGCGCGGTTTAGCTTATTAGCGCCAGAGTTGGGCTCGCTCGAGATCGGTTCGCCCGTCTATTTCCGCGAAATCAACGTGGGGCAAGTGCTAGGCTACAGCCTAGATGATCAAGGCAGAGGGGTGAACATTCAGGTGTTCATCAATGCACCTAATGATAGGTTTGTGACGCAAGCATCAAGGTTCTGGAACGTTAGCGGCATCAATATGTCGTTTAATGCGGATGGCTTTGCAGTCAATACGGCATCGTTGATCTCCATGCTTTCTGGGGGCGTGGCTTTTAGTATGGGCGATGAAGAAAACGCACCTAGAGCTCAGTCGGGTGACGAGTTTGTCTTGTTCTCAGGTGAGGCACAAGCACAGGCAAGGCCAGATGGTGAGCCGTTTGAATTAGAGTTCCATTTCTATCAAAGTGTACGTGGCTTGAAAGTTGGTGCATCCATTGATTTCCAAGGCATGGAGCTAGGTCGCGTCACCAGCATTGAAATGGATCTGGATGCTGACAGACGCCGTTTTTACACCGTGGTACGTGGAGATATTTATCCAATGCGTTTGGGTTCTGTTTATGAGCATATTAAAAAGAACCTGGCTGGTGATGATGAGCCTGTGCGCGACTTTATTTCTACATTAGTAAAAAATGGTTTGCGCGCTCAAATGCAGACGGCAAATCTGCTGACAGGACAACAGTTTATTGCGTTGGATTTCTTCCCTGGCGTAGACACCGTAGAGTTCAACGAGCACAGCACGCCATTGGAAATCCCTGTGATCAAAGGTGACTTTGATAGGTTGCAGCAGCAGATACTATCTATTGTGAACAAGATCGAGGCCTTGCCGCTGGATGAGACTGTGAAGTCCTTGAATGCAAGTTTGCGTCAGTTAACTGGCCTCACTAAGCGCTTGGAAAATGGTTTGGTGCCTGTGGCTGCTGATACGTTACGAGCCGCACAGCAAGCGCTAGAGCGTGCCAATACATTGCTGTCCGAGAACTCTCCTGTAACAGGAGGGGTAGAGCAACTGATGTTAGAAATGAATCGTACCCTGCGATCCGTGAATGGATTGGTAGAGGAGCTGCAAAGTCAGCCTTCATCGTTATGGCGCGGCAGAGCAGCAGATAAGTTACCGGAGTCCCGCTAATGAAAACAAAACTTGGCTTAATGGCATCGTGCTTGCTCTTGGCAGCTTGCTCTTCTGTACCAACACCGCGTTTCTTTAGTTTGGTGCAGGTGGAGCAAACGGCTGCACCACAGACGATGGCCAATAAAGCAGTGTTTGTACAAACGGTAAAAGTGCCTGCTCAGCTCGATCGAAAGCAGATTGTGCTGGATTTAGGGGACGGGCAAGAGGTGCAATTGCTCAATGACTACCAATGGGCGGCGGCGCTGAGTGAAGAGCTGCAGCAGGCGCTGCGCGTGAATCTAACGCAAAGCTTAGGGGTGCCTAGTGCAGAGCTAAGCCGCCAAGAGGACACAATCCCTTATTGGCGCATTGATGTGGATGTGCAGCGCTTTGAGTCCAAATATGGGGAGTCTGTGCGCCAAGAGTATTCGTGGCGGTTAAGCCCAGTACATTTTCAGGGTACGACAAGCCTATGCCGCATTAGTTTGCAGCAGCCTGCAGGGCCTGGTGTAGAAGGGTTAGCTTACGCTCACCAAGAGTTGGTGCAGCAATTTAGCCAAGTGATGATGCAGCAGATGCTGCAGGGGAGTGCGCCGCAGGCCGGAGGGAATATCCAAAGCCTGCAGTGTATGAACTAATTAGGCGCGGCCCGTGCTGCCAAAACCGCCAGCGCCGCGTGAACTGTCTTCAAAGTCTTCAACAATATTCAGATCCAGCTGAACCACAGGTACTACCACCATTTGAGCAATACGCTCCATAGGGTTGATGGTGAATGTGGTTTGGCCACGGTTCCATACTGAAACCATTAATGGTCCTTGGTAGTCTGAATCAATCAAACCCACCAAATTACCCAGCACTACACCATGTTTGTGGCCCAAGCCAGAGCGCGGCAATATCATGGCGGCGTAGTTGGGGTTGGCAAGGTGCATTGCCATGCCGGTAGGAATCAACTCGCAAGCGCCTGGGGCCAGCTCTAGGGGTTGATCTAGACAAGCGCGTAGATCTAGGCCTGCAGAGCCTGGTGTGGCATAGGTGGGCAGCTCAGCGCGCAGGCGCTCGTCAAGAATTTTGATATTAACTGTTTGCATAGTTAAGAATTAGTGTTCCAGGTGAAGGGCGATGCGCTGTATCAGCTTGCGGGCAGCGGTAAGCTTATCCGTAGCAGGCCACGCGTCATGACCTTGTTCATCAAAAATAACCAGTTCGGTGTCGTCAGCATGCATGGCTCGTTGCGCTAAGTTGCCAACGAGCAAAGGGATGTTTTTGCGACGACGTTTAGCTTCGGCAAAGCTAAGTAGCTGCTCGGTTTCGGCAGCAAAGCCTACGCAGAAAGGCCGGTCAGCAAGGGCCGCCACCTCGGCCAGAATGTCAGGGTTGGGGGCGAACGCTAATTGCGGACTATCTTGGGTTTGGTTCTTCTTCAGTTTCTGATCGCTGGCATTGCTGACATACCAATCCGCAACAGCCGCCACGGCAATGAATACATCGCTGTGGGAAGCGCGCTGCATGACGGCTGTGTGCATGTCGCGCGCGCTTTCTACACTGATACGTTGAACCGCATAGGGGGCTGCCAGATTGACAGGGCCTGAGATCAGTTCTACGTCTGCACCAGCTTCTCTAGCAGCTTGGGCAAGGGCGTAGCCCATTTTTCCAGACGAGCGGTTGGTGATCACACGTACCGGATCAATGGCTTCGCTGGTGGGGCCTGCTGTAATCAGTACTTTTTTGCCTTTGAGCAGCTTGGGCTGAAAGAAAGCACGAATTTCGCTAAGCAGTTGATCAGGTTCTAGCATACGGCCATCACCAAACTCCCCGCAGGCTTGATCGCCATGTCCAGGGCCTAAAATGATGACACCGTCTTCGCGTAGCTGCTGAATATTGCGCTGCGTAGCAGGGTGAGCCCACATTTCGCGGTTCATGGCGGGGGCAACCAGTAACGGGCAATTGCCCCTAGCAACACAAAGCGTGCTCAGTAAGTCGTCAGCAAAACCATGCGCCAACTTAGCGATAAAGTCAGTGCTGGCAGGCGCAATTAAAATAGCATCAGCCTGACGGCTAAGCTGTATGTGCGCCATGTTGTCATTGGGGCGGGAGTCCCAAATATTGCTAAAAACTGGGCGCCCGGACAAGGCTTGCATGGTGACGGGGGTAATGAACTGCTCGGCAGCAGCGGTCATGACTACATCAACGCTTGCGCCTAGGTCTTTGGTGCGGCGTACCAGTTCGGCAATTTTGTAGCAGGCAACGCCTCCAGTGAGGCCAAAAACCAGGTTTTTCTGGGTTAGCTCGCGCATGGTCACATGTCCTGAAAGATTAATCGTCTTGGGATTGACGCTGCTTGCGAACGCGAAGAAACTCGTCAATCAACAATAGAATAGCACCGCACGTAATGGCGACGTCAGCAATGTTGAATGCCGGAAAATACCAGCCTTTCCAATGAAACAATAAGAAATCGACGACATGGCCGTGTAGCAGTCTATCGATTACGTTGCCCAAGGCTCCGCCTAGGATGAGGCTTAACGACGCGCAGAACATCCGTTGACCGGGGTTGCGACGTAGCCAGTACAGAATGAGGGAGCAGGCAACAGCTGCAATGCCTAAAAAGAACCATTTTTGCCAACCTGAACCGCCGGCCAAGAAGCTAAAGGCTGCTCCGGGGTTATAGAGTAGGGTGAAGTCAAAAAATGGGAATACGTTCCAGCGCTCTGCGTACAGCAGATTCTGGTTGAAATAGCTTTTGCTTTGCTGGTCAAGCAGGATGATGACCAGCGCAAGCAAGAGCCACCCCCAGAACAGCCGGCGATCGGCCGGCTTGCTGGGGGTGCTGAGGTTATTGACTACTGGCTCAGGCATAGTATCTAGGTTCGCCGTCACCAAATAGGTTTTCTACACAACGACCGCACAGAGTTGGGTGATCGGTGTGGCTACCTACGTCTTCACGGTGGTGCCAGCAACGCTCACACTTCTCTTCTTCGCTGGCGGACACCTCAATGCGCAGTGCATCGGCTTGGTGCAGCGTGGCGCGGGAGACCATCATCACAAAGCGTAGGTCGTCGCCTAGGCTTGCCAAGATGGGGTGGTCGGTGGCGTCAGCGTAGATGTCTAGCTCGGCGGCCAAGGATGAGCCAATCTTGCCTGCGCTACGTACGTCTTCGATGTGTTTCATTACATCCGAACGAATAGCGCGCAGACGCAACCATTTTTGACTCAGTGCATCGTTGTCAGCCATCTCAGGGAAGGCATGGAACAACTCTGTAAAGATAGTCAGTGGGGGCGTTGCTTCGTCGCAGTGCAAGTCTTTCCAAGCTTCTTCGGCTGTGAAAGACAGAATCGGTGCCATCAGTTTCAGTAAGGCATGGGTGATATGCCAAATGGCCGTTTGTGCAGAGCGGCGAGCCAAGCTAGTTGGGGCAGCAGTGTATAAACGGTCTTTCAGAATATCCAGATAGAATGCGCCCAAGTCTTCGGAGCAGAAAATCTGCAAGCGAGACACGATAGGGTGGAATTCATATACCTTGTAATGTGCTTCTACTTCGGCCTGCATGCTAGCCGTCATGTCCAGCGCATAGCGGTCGATTTCCAGCATCTTGTCTAGGTCTACACCGTCTTTAGTGATATCGAAATCAGCAACGTTACCTAACAAGAACTTCAAGGTATTACGAATACGACGGTAGCCTTCTACCACGCGTTTCAGAATTTCATCGGAAATAGAGAGCTCACCCGAGTAGTCGGTAGATGCTGTCCATAAACGCAGAATTTCAGCGCCCATCTTATCGGCCACGGTTTGCGGCAGAATGATGTTACCGATAGATTTACTCATCTTACGGCCTTCACCATCAACCACGAAGCCGTGTGTCAGCAAGGCTTTGTACGGCGCACGGCCATAGAGCATGCAGCCAGTTAGCAGGGATGAGTGGAACCAACCACGGTGCTGATCAGAGCCTTCCAAATAGAGGTCGGCAGGCCAGTTTAATTGGTCAGAGTGCGAACCTTTGATTTGGCCATCATGATCACCACCCAACACGGTGGCATGGGTAGAGCCAGAGTCAAACCACACGTCCAGCGTGTCACGGTTTTTCTCGTAGAACTGCGCATCTTCACCCAAGAAGGTGTTGATATCCAGTTCTTGCCAGGCCTCGATACCTTTGACCTCGATTAGTTTGGCGATTTCTTCCATCAACTCAGGCGTACGTGGGTGCAGTTCACCTGTTTCTTTGTGTACAAAGAAAGCCATAGGCACGCCCCACTGGCGCTGTCTGGATAGTGTCCAGTCAGGGCGATTGGCGATCATGGCATGCAAACGTGCATGTCCCCAAGAGGGATAGAATTTTGTAGCATCTACGGCTTCTAGTGCCATTTCGCGCAGGGTGCGGCCGGTACTGTTGGCTTTGTCCATGCCAGCAAACCATTGGCTGGTAGCACGGTAGATAATGGGTGTTTTGTGACGCCAGCAGTGCATGTAGCTGTGCGTGTTCTTTTCGAATTTCAGCAAAGAACCCGCTTCTTGCAGTGCTTCAACGATTTTAGGATTAGCATCCCAGATCATCATGCCGCCAAACAAAGGCAGGGTGCTGGCATACACGCCATTCCCCATGACTGGGCTGATGATGTCTTTATCGTCTAAACCGTGTTTTTTGCAGATTTGGAAGTCATCAATACCGTAAGCAGGTGCGGAGTGCACCACGCCAGTACCGGAATCCAGTGTTACGTATTCAGCACAGTACGCAGGCGACAAGCGTGCGTAACCAGGGTCTACGTCGTACAGAGGATGACGGAACTCCAAGCCCTCTAAATCGCTACCTATAGCGCGAGCTACGATCTTACCGCTCAGCTTCCAGTCTTCTAGGCAGCTTTCTACCAAGTCGGATGCGATCAGCAGGTATTTACCTGTGCTGCGTGCTTCGTCCAGTTCTACCAATGCATATTCTTCTTCTGGATGAATATTCAGAGCTTGGTTAGAGGGGATAGTCCACGGTGTGGTGGTCCAAATGACAACAGCACCGTCTACTGCCGTAGCGTGTTTGAAGGCTTTGGCGACCAATTCAGGCTGGTCAAAGCGGAATGCGACGTAAATAGAAGGGTCTGTGCGGTTGGCGTATTCCACTTCGGCTTCGGCCAATGCGGATTGACAGTCAAAACACCAGTTCACCGGTTTCAAACCACGGAATACAAAGCCTTTTTGCATGATTCTAGACAGCACACGCAGCTCATCGGCTTCGTTACTGTAGTTCATGGTCAGGTAGGGGTTATCCCATTCGCCCAGTACGCCCAGGCGTTTGAAGTCTTTGCGTTGGTGGTCGATTTGCTCAAGCGCATAAGCGCGAGCTTTGGCTTGGGTTTCAGCTACTGGCAGGTTTTTGCCATACAGCTTTTCAATTTGCACTTCGATAGGCATACCGTGGCAATCCCAGCCAGGTACGTATTGCGCATCAAAGCCAGCCATGTTGTGGCTTTTAACAATAATATCTTTAAGAATTTTGTTGGCAGCGTGGCCTAAGTGCAAAGAGCCATTGGCGTAAGGAGGGCCGTCGTGCAACACGAATTTCGGACGTCCTTTGCTGGCGGCGCGAATGGCCTCATAGACTTTTTTCTCCTCCCAGTCGGCAATCCAGCCGGGTTCACGTTTAGGGAGGTCTCCCCGCATTGGAAAGGGGGTGTTGGGCAGGTTTAAGGTGTTTTTATAGTCCATTGACAACAAAATACTCGCGAGCCTGTTGCGCATCGTTTTCGATGGCAGCAGTCAAAGTTTGGAGATCAGGGAATTTTTCTTCTTCCCGTACAAAGTTTAGGAAATCAACCTTCACCAGTTTACCGTAAGCGTCGATGTTGATGTCGAGTAAATGCACTTCCAGCAACAATGCTCCGGTATCGGTGACGGTAGGGCGTACGCCTAGGCTGGCCACGCCCGCTAAGGGCTGAGGGCCAAGGCCATGTACACGTACAATATATATACCTGAACGTGCAGCACAGTGTTCAGGTACAGCAATATTTAGGGTGGGGAAATTCAGGGTTCGTCCCAACTTTTGGCCATGGATCACATGGCCGCTAAGTTGATACGGTTGTCCCAACAGCTCTGCGCTACGGGTCATATTGCCTACGGCCAGTAAAGAACGCAGTTCGCTACTGGAAATGCGATGGCCTTGTGCGTCGGCAATGTCTTCTATGGTTTGTACTTCGAAGCCCAAGCGTTTCCCGTAGTCCATGAGCAGTTCTACGTTACCTTGGCGTTGATGGCCAAAGCGGAAATCTTTACCTACCAAGAGCCAACGCGTGTTCAGACCATCGACCAGAAGTTGTTGTATAAACTGCTCGGCGCGCATATCAGCGAACGCATGATTGAATTTTGCCAGTACAATTTGCGCCATTCCGTGGCATGCGAGCAACGATAGTTTGTCACGCAGACTGCTGATTTGGGTAGGTGCTAGCTCTGGCCTGTTTCCTCGCTGAGCAAAATAGGCTCTAGGGTGCGGGGTGAACGTGATGGCGGTAGGAGTAAGTTCACGAGTACAGGCTTCGCTGCGTACCTTTTCCAGTATGGCTTGATGACCTAGGTGTACACCATCAAAGTTGCCAATGGTGACGGCGCTGGGCCGTGATGAGTCAAAGCGTGGCAGTGTGCGATAAATGGATAAAGCGGATTTCACGGTTTGATGAAGGTTAAGCCAGATTGAGTAAAGGAAAGGTTTTGACAGAGAGTGCTACAGCGCGCAGGCTGGTTATTTTAATCTCAGGTCGCGGTTCAAATATGCAGGCTATTGTAGACGCAATACGTCACAACGGTTGGCCTGCAGAGGTTTGTGCCGTGATCACGCACAGAGCAAACTCAGAAGGTGTGCAGTGGGCAGAGCAAAAAGGCATCGTAACCCACTATATTAACCATACAGAATACCAAAGCCGAGAGCAGTTTGATGCGGTTCTGCAAGAAACCATAGATGCTTACGCGCCAGATTATGTGTTGTTGGCTGGGTTTATGCGCGTGTTGACCCCCGGTTTTGTGCGCCATTATCTAGGCCGTCTGATTAATGTACATCCCTCCTTGCTACCACTATTCCCCGGTTTGCATACGCATCAGCAAGCATTGGAAGCGGGTGTGCAATGGCATGGATGTACCGTGCATTTTGTGACGCCAGAGTTAGACAGTGGCCCAACCATTGCGCAGGGGATTGTGCCGGTATGCACAGGTGATGATGCGCAAACGCTGGCAGAACGCTTGCTCCCGGTAGAGCATAAGGTCTACACCGAGGTGGTGCGTTGGTTGGTGGAAGGCCGCGTACAATGTGTGGATGGTAAAGAAGTGCAGGTCGCAGGCGTGTCCTCCCGTGCATTTATCTAAATTTGTTGTAATTTGCTCTTAGGTGGCTATGTCTCAGGTTTCTCCTTCTCGTTTTATCCGTGTTCCGCAGCGTGTCCAGCAATTGCAGGAAGTTATGCCGTTGTTGAAAGACTGGCAGCAACCTGCCGATGCTGTGCTGGCGCAATGGATGAAAGGTCAGCCAGCTTTAGGTGGTCGCGACCGAGCAGAGCTCAGTGATGCCGTGTTCGCTTTGTTGCGTCAGTGGCGTTTGTTTGAACAACTGACAGCCGATTCTGGCGAACAACAGGGCCGTAGGATGGCACTGTTGGCGCTGGCGGAATTGCACGGGTTGGAGGCAGTCAGTCAAGAGCTAGAGGCAGAAGAGCAGCAGTGGTTGCAGCAGGCTTGTGCTGCGAATAAAGAGAATTTGCCTTTTGCGCAGCGTTTTAGTTTGCCTGATTGGTTGGCTGAAGAACTGCAAAAACAAGACAATCCAGAGGCTTTGGCGGCAGCGCTGAATAGTGAGGCCAGTATTGATATACGTGTGAATCCGCTGCGTGCAGATCGCAAGAAAATGCTGAAAACCCTGCAGCAAGGTGAGCGCGCAGCCTTTAAGCCTGAAGCCATGAGTTACTCACCGTGGGGGATTCGTTTAGAAGGAAGGCCTACTTTGCGTCATTGGCCTGAGTTCGATAAAGGAGAGCTAGAGGTGCAAGACGAGGGCAGTCAGATTCTGGCAGCCTTGGTAGCGCCTCGACGTAATGAAATTATTATCGATTTTTGTGCAGGGGCAGGGGGCAAAAGCCTGCTGCTGGGCGCGCTGATGCGCGGCACCGGAAAGTTGTATGCCATGGATGTTTCGGCGGCACGTTTAGAACGCGCCAAGCCTAGGTTTGCCCGTTGCGGTATCGATAATGTGAACAGTTTTGCGATTCCTGAAAACGATGATGCGCGTTTGCAGCGTTTTTACGGCAAAGCTCAGCGTGTTTTAGTTGATGCGCCGTGTAGCGGTTTGGGAACTTTACGCCGCAACCCTGATCTAAAATGGCGTCTACGGGCAGAAGAAATCACGCAATATGTTGAGCTACAGCAAGTGATCTTGCAAAGAGCAGCAAAGTGCGTGGCTCCAGGTGGTAGACTTGTTTATGCTACGTGTAGTGTGCTGCCGCAGGAAAATGAGCAACAGATCCAGGCCTTCCTGCAGGCATGTCCAGACTTTCAAGTGGTGCCAGTAAATGAGGTGCTTAAAGCTCGTATACCTAATTTACTCATGCAGGGTGATTATTTAAGCCTGCGTCCAGATCTGCATGGGACGGACGGTTTTTTTGCAGCAGTTCTCGTGAGAACGGCTGGCGCTTCTTGATGGGGTTGACATTGCAGTTGAAATATTGCTGTCCTCTAAACCCCAAGTGAGCTACACTTTTCGTGTCTTTATCATCATGGATCATCTATAAAAGGTCTATGCAAAATTTTCTGAATTTTCTAGCTGGTGGGTTCTTGCAACTGTCTTGGTGGCAGGTTGTACTGATTACCCTGGTGCTTACGCACATTACTATTGTTTCGGTGACAGTATTCCTTCACCGTAGTCAGGCCCATCGTGGCTTGGATCTGCATCCAGCTGTGATGCACTTTTTCCGTTTTTGGCTTTGGATGACTACCGGTATGGTCACCAAAGAGTGGGTGGCTATTCACCGTAAACACCACGCACGTTGCGAACGTGAAGGTGATCCTCACTCGCCCGTAGTATTTGGTTTGGGTATGGTGTTCTTCCGTGGTGCAGAATTGTATCGCTTGGAAGCAACAAACGAAGAAACATTGAAACGCTTCGGTCACGGCACGCCGGATGACTGGATGGAGCGCAATGTGTACTCCAAACATAACCTGCTTGGTATTTTGATCATGCTGGTTCTGGATATCATGCTGTTTGGCCTAGAAGGCTTAGCAGTGTGGGCAGTACAGATGGCATGGATTCCATTCTGGGCAGCTGGTGTTGTAAACGGTTTAGGCCACGCTGTGGGCTACCGAAACTTTGCTAGCCCTGATACCAGCACCAACGTGTTCCCAATCGGGATCATCATTGGTGGCGAAGAGCTGCACAACAACCACCATGCTTACGGTACTTCTGCGAAGTTCTCCAGCAAGTGGTACGAGTTTGACTTGGGCTGGTGCTACATCAGTGTGCTGAAGTTCTTCAAACTGGCGCAGGTGAAAAAAGTAGCGCCTAAGCTGAAGCTGGAACCAGAAAGCAAGGCATTGGCAGACAGCATCAGCTTGTCTACATTGCAGGGCGTGATCACACACCGCTACGAAATTTTGGCGCGTTATGCTGAGATCATCAGCAATACGGCCAAAGAAGAGTTGGCGCGTTTGAAACCTTCCCTGAATGCAGCCGATCCTAACTGCAAATGGGGCTTGTTGAAGCGTTGCGGCGACTGGATTGGTCGTGGTGACGAAGTGCTGGATCCAGAACAGCGCGCGCAGTTGCAAACTGTGTTGGAAGAAGATACACGCCTGTCTACCGTGGTGCGTATGCAAATGGAACTGTCCCGTATATGGGAAAGCTCTACCGCATCCAGTGAACAGTTGTTGGCTGATTTGCGCGGCTGGTGCCAGCGTGCACAGCAAAGCGGTATTGAGAGTTTGGAACAATTTGCGCAACGTCTGCGTCGCTACGCGGCATGATGCATGGACTGAACCCTCAGCAGCAACAGGCAGTCACACAAGCTCCCGTCCATACCTTAGTGTTGGCGGGAGCAGGCAGCGGAAAAACGCGAGTCCTGACTACCCGAATGGCTTGGTTGATGCAAACGCAACAACTAAGCCCTTTTGCTTTAATGGCGGTAACCTTTACCAATAAAGCTGCTCGTGAGATGTTGACGCGTTTGCAAGCGCAAATGCCCATCGATACGCGAGGCATGTGGGTAGGTACCTTTCACGGCTTGTGCAATCGTTTACTGCGCGCGCATCACCGCGACGCTGGGTTGCCCCAAAGCTTTCAAATTCTAGATAGCGCAGACCAACTGTCTGCGATCAAGCGCCTGATTAAAGCGAGTAATGTGGATGATGAGAAGTATCCACCTCGTGATGTGCAGCGCTTTATCAACTCCAGCAAAGAAGATGGCTTTAGGCCAGATGATTTGGATGAGTTTGATCCACACCAGAAAATGCTGGTGGACTTGTATAGACAATACCAAGAGCAATGTGAACGTGAAGGCGTAGTAGACTTCGCTGAATTGTTGTTGCGCGCCTATGAGCTGCTGCAACGCAATGAGCCTGTACGTAAGCATTACCAGCGACGTTTCCGTCATATCTTGGTGGACGAGTTTCAAGATACTAACCGTTTGCAGTACAAGTGGCTGCAATTGTTGGCGGGCGATGGCGCGGCCATTTTTGCTGTGGGTGATGACGATCAGTCTATCTATGCATTCCGTGGTGCGAATGTAGGCAATATGGCCGACTTCGAGCGCCAGTATGCAAACGGCAATGTGATACGTCTTGAGCAAAACTACCGATCTAGTGCCCATATTCTGGATGCGGCAAATGCCCTGATTTCTCAGAATAAGAATCGCTTGGGTAAAAACCTCTGGACGGATTCTGGCGAAGGCGAACAGATTCGAGTGTCCGAGCAAGCCTCTGATACCTTGGAAGCGCAATGGGTAGTGGATGAAATTCGCGCCTTAATACGTGATGGTTGGGCCAGAGATCAAATTGCGATTCTGTATCGCAGTAATGCGCAATCGCGTGTGCTTGAGCATCATCTGTTTAGTTCTGGGATTCCGTACAAAGTGTATGGCGGCCAACGCTTTTTTGAGCGTCAAGAAATTAAACACGTATTGGCATACCTGCGTCTCATACATAACCCCTTTGATGACACCTCATGGCTACGTGTAGTGAACTTTCCTACGCGGGGTATTGGGGCTAGGTCATTAGAAACGCTGGGCGATCACGCGAGACAGTATGGCATTAGCCTGTATCAGGCTGTACCGTACATGAGTGGTAGAGCGGCTAGCAATTTGCAGGCCTTTGTAGAGCTGATTCATCGTTTGGCTAGTGAAGCGCAAGTGGTTTCGCTACCTGAGCTGATTGAGCTAGTGGTACACGAAAGTGGCTTGTTAACGCATTATCAGGCTGACAGAGAAGGTGCCGAGCGTCTGGAAAACTTGCAAGAGTTGGTCAACGCGGCAACGGTGTTTGAGCAGGAAGAAAACTTTGCGGGTACGCCAGCAGGTCGTATTCCGGAAGCTGTGCCAGGTTCAGTACCTGAAACTGAAAGCGGCTTGCCAGCACTAGCGCCTATGTCGGCACTAGGGGCTTTCTTGACGCATGCTTCGTTGGAGGCAGGTGATAACCAAGCGCAGACCGGCGAAGATGCTATTCAACTGATGACCACGCACGCCGCCAAAGGTTTGGAGTTTGATGCTGTGTTTGTGACAGGCTTAGAAGAAGGTCTATTCCCGCACGACAACAGCATTGGCGAGCCAGGCGGTCTAGAGGAAGAGCGGCGTCTTATGTACGTGGCTATTACGCGTGCACGCAAGCGTTTGTACATTACGCTTGCGCAAAGCCGTATGCTACATGGCCAAACACGCTACGCCATGCGTTCGCGCTTCTTGGATGAAGTGCCTGAGCAGCACATGAAATGGTTGACTCCTCAGGTACGCGTACAAGAAAGCGTATCGTCTTCTGGTACAAGCTGGGGCGGTGGTGCGTTTAGACGCGGCTCCAGCTGGCAGGGTCAGCAAGGTAGTAGCATGCGTATGAACACCCCCAATTTCAGCGCCAGTGGTGGTGTGGTGGTGGGCGATAAGCATTTCCGAGTGGGGCAAGGTGTGCGCCATCAGAAGTTTGGTGATGGCACGATTTTGAACTTAAGCGGCAGTGGTAATGAGGCACAGGCTCAAATTCAGTTCCGAGATGCGGGGATGAAGACATTGGCGTTGGGTATAGCCAAGATTGAGATTATTGCAGGCTGATTGTTGCTGCTAGAGTGGTTTTGGAAAAAGCTTCACATGGGGATGTCTATGTGAAGCTTTTTTATGCGCCGTAGAAAGGCTGTATTCATCGCACGTGTTGGGGGAAGGAGAGCTTTTTGTGATTTGAGACACCAAATCACAAAAGTTTCCTCTCTGTCTCCCCGATTGTGTTGGGTGTGGCTAGGTTTACAGCGCTTTAGACTAGTGCTTCAATCTGCTCTTGCAGTTCTAGCCATTCTTCTTCAAGGCTGGCGTGCTTTTGGCTGCACTCACCATGTTCAGCAAGCAGAGCGGGGCGTTGTGCCTTGTACGCATCTGTGTAGAAGTCTGGGTCAGCAATGAGTGCATCCAGTTCTTCTATGCGTGCCGCCAGTTTTTCCATGCTGGCCTCGATTTTTTGCACCTGCTTTTCTAACGGTTTGCGCAGAACAGCCAAGCGCTGACGCTCCTGTGCATCGTTTTTACGCTGTTGACGCCTATCTACTGCAGGGGTGTCTGAACCATCGTCTTCCCCATTGGCAGCGCTTGAGGATGAGCTCTGACGTTTCTGTAGCCATTCGCGGTAGTCTTCTAAGTCACCATCGAACTCTTGAACTTGGCCATCAGCCACAATCCAGAAGTCGTCTACCGTGCTGCGTAGCAGTTGCCTATCGTGCGACACGATAATGACACTACCTTCGTACTCGGCTAGGGCTTGGCTCAGTGCTTCGCGTGTTTCTACGTCCAAGTGGTTGGTAGGTTCATCCAGTAGCAGCAAGTTGGGTTTGCGCCAAACGATGAGGGCCAAGGCTAAACGGGCTTTTTCACCACCGGAAAATCCAGCAGTGGTGTCCATTGCCATGTTGCCACTAAAGCCAAAACGGCCTAGATAGTTACGCAGCTCTTGCTCGCGCACTTCGGGCGCAATGCGTTGCAGATGCAGAATAGGGGAGGCGTTAGCATCAATCATGTCCAACTGATGCTGAGCAAAGTAGCCTACTTCCAAACGGCTGGAGCAGATCAATTCGCCAGACAAGGGGTTAAGCTCTTGTGCGAGGGTTTTGATCAGGGTGGATTTACCTGCGCCGTTCACACCCAAAATACCAATGCGTGCACCACCACGTACGTCTAGCTTGATTTGCTTCAAGATGATGCGTGGAGGCTCATCAGCTAGTTCGGCTGCATAACCTAGGTTGGCATCCACCAGTCGCAGTAACGGGTCTGGCATGGATTGCGGTTCTGGCAGGTGTATGTCTAGCGTGCTATCAGTTTTTAATGGCGCCAGCGATTGCATACGTGCCAACGCTTTCACACGGCTTTGGGCTTGTTTGGCTTTGCTGGCCTTGGCTTTGAAACGGTCAATAAACGCTTGCAGCTTAGCTGTTTCGCGTCCTTGGCGTTCATGAGCAATGCTAAGTTGGCGTGCTTTTTCAGCACGCTGCATCAGAAAGTCTTGATAGGTGCCACGATAGCGCTCTAGCTTTTGGTGGTCAAAGTGCAAAATGATGCGTGCAACGGCATCCAAGAACTCCGTATCGTGAGAAATAATCAGCACGGTGCCGGGGTAAGAGCCTAGCCAACGCTCAAGCCAGAGCATGGCGTCCAAGTCCAAGTGGTTGGTGGGCTCATCCAGCAGCAGCAAGTCAGAGGGGGCCATTAGGGCACGGGCTAATGCTAGGCGCATTTGCCAACCGCCCGAGAATTCGCCGACTGGGCGCATCCACTGATCGGGCTTAAAGCCCAAGCCTGCCAGCAGTTGTTCGGCTCTGGAAGGCGCGGACCAGGCGTCTGCCTCGATGAGCTGGGCTTCTAGCTCGGCAATGCGCTCACCCTCAGATTCTTTACAGTCAGCACGTTGTCGTTGCAGCTCACGCAAGTGCGTGTCGCCATCAATGACGAATTCGCGAGCAGGGCGATCCCTATCGTTGATCTCTTGCTCTACGCTGGCCATACGCCAGCTTTCGGGCATGTCTAGTTGACCGCTATCGGCATCTAACTCGCCTTTGAGCAGCGCAAATAATGTGGATTTTCCGGCGCCATTACGACCCACAACACCAACACGCTCGCCGGGGTGTATGGTGAACTCTGCTTGATCTAGTAGGACTTTAATGCCGCGGCGTAAGGAAAGATTAGAGGCTCTGATCACGCTTCCAACTGCTCCTTGGTCAGTAGCAGAATTTGGTCTTCTGCGTTTTCAGTACTGAGCCATACGGGGTCTAAATGAGGGAAGGCTTCGACGAAATTAGCGTACTCATTACCAATTTCTAGTACCAAAATACCGTTGTCGGTGAGGCGTTCTGCTGCACCCTCAATAATGCGGCGCACGAGCACCATGCCATCGTCACCACCAGCGAGCGCCAGTCGGGGCTCGTGCAGATATTCTTCTGGCAAGGCCTGCATAGAGCCTTCATTCACGTAGGGAGGGTTACTGATAATCAATTGATAACGGCTAGGAGGCAAGGCCTCGTATAAGTCACCTTGAAAGAGCTGCAGGCGGTCTTCTAGCTCGTAGTCGTGTACGTTTTCTTGAGCGATAGCCAATGCATCCGGTGATAGGTCTACAGCATCCACCAAGGCGTTCTCAAACATGTTGGCAGCGATGATAGCCAAGCAGCCACTACCGGTGCAGAGATCCAGTACGCTACTGACGTCTTCTGGCTCTTCTATCCACGGGGAGAGTTGCTGCATCAGTAGTTCGGAAATAGGCGAGCGAGGCACGATGCAGCGCTGATCGACTTTGAACTTATAGCCTTGCAACCATGCTTCACCTGTTAGATAAGCAGCAGGCAAACGATCAGAGCAACGGCGTGCAATCATGTCTATGCAGCGTTGACGCTCTTGCTTGGTAAGACGGCAGTCTAGAAAAGGTTCTAGCGTATCAGGGGGCAGGTTCAAGCTGAACAGCACCAAATACACGGCTTCATCCCATGCGTTATCGCTACCGTGGCCGAAGCTGAGCTGGTGGGCATTGAACTGGCTAACAGACCAGCGCAATACATCGCGCAGCGTACGCAGTTCGTCTACCGCGTTATGGCAGTGTTCTGTGAAAGAGGAATGTGACACTATCGATCCTAGAATAGGGCAAGCCATGGCACCCTACGACGAGGGTGAGGCAAAAACTGACAATGCCCTATTGTACTGGCTCTAGGCTGTAGATCAGGAAGAAAAACGTGCTGGTATCAGCTTTTCTAGTGGCAGGCGTTGCACAATCAGTGCAGATAATAGCGAGACCACCAGCGCCCCCAACATATCAAAGGGGAAGTGCACGCCTAAGTAAATGCGGGCCCATGCCACCAATGCCGACATGAAAAGAATCATGGCACCTGTAGCGCGTGTAATGGCCATAAAAAACAGTGGGAATCCCGTAGCCAACACTAGGGTCATGTGAATGCTGGGAAAGGATGAGGTAGCGGCATGTTCAGTTAGCGTCCGCCCTAAGCCCATCACAAAGGGGCGTGCGTGCTCCATGTTGTAGCGGAAAAGATAGGCAACAGTAAGGGCTAAAACCAGCGTGCAACCTACGCGTAACATAATGAGGGGAGCGTGTTTTGGATGCATGGGCAGCGTGAGTAGCGCTAACAGCGCGGCGATGATTAAGGGCCACTCAGCTAAAAAACGAGCACTGTCTATAAGCCATAACGGGGCATCAGCACTGGCATTGATCCATAAAAATAGTTTTTGATTAAACGCTTCCACAACAAACAACCTTTTTGTAACGCAACTGCAATAATTCTAAATTATACGCATGAGGCAATTCGGCGCTGAATGGATGTTGCGAGATGTTACGTTGCCCCTGTTTTGCGATGATCTCGTTACAATCTATAACGGTGGACAATGTTGTCCATGAGCCTAGACTGAACGAGGGATCGGAATGCAGCAGGTATTGCGCGGACTAAAATCGCTGGCAGGGCCTTTTCAATCCTTTGTGATCGCTGCCGCACCTGAGCAGCCGTTACCGTTATTTCAAGAGTGGTTGCAGGCGGCTATTGATGCCGGTATTGCAGAGGCGCATGCGATGACACTTTCCACAGTAGATGAGCAGGGCATGCCCGATGCGCGAGTCTTGATTCTTAAAAATCTGGATGAGCAAGGTTGGTACTTTGCCACCACGCGACGCAGCCCAAAATCTAAGCAGGTGGAAGCTACTCATAAGGCGGCATTGACCTTTTATTGGCAGCCCTTAGGGCGTCAGGTTCGCATACGAGGTGAGGTGATTGCTGCGTCAGCGCAGGTATGCCAAAGCGATTTTCAGGAGCGTCCTGTGGGCTCTAGGGCAGGAGCTTTATTGGGGCGGCAAAGTGATGTGCTGTTGAATGAGCAGGAGCTCATCAATGGTCTCGCTCAGCAGCGACAGCGAGTGGAGCACGATCCTACGTTGGCTAATCCCGATTGGGTGGTGTATAGGGTAGAGGCGCACGAGGTGGAGTTCTGGCAGGGCGACACTGAGCGTAATCATGTGCGTTTGCGTTATAGACGTACAGAATCTACGAACACCGGTTGGATCAAAGAACGTTTGTGGCCGTGAGCAGAAACTGCTCGGGCAAGTGAAGAGCCGCATAGCTGCTGTGTTGGCGCAATGCATTCAAGGGTTTCCCCCAGCGTTATGCACAGGGCATGGGGATAACTACGCAGTAAGGTACGAGGAAAAGGGCTGGTTATGAATGTAGATGCATTGGAAGCAATGCTGGAAAAAGTAATGGATACGCCGTTATTGCGCTTTGGTTTGGGCAAGGCGTATTTGGACCAGCAGAATACAGCCCTAGCGATCACACACTTACAGCAGTGTGTGGCACAAGATCCGCATTATTCGGCTGCGTGGCAAATCCTAGGGCAAGCTTATTTGGACTCTGGCGATACAGAGCTGGCTCGTCAGACATGGGAACAAGGCATGTCGGTGGCGCAAACCAAAGGCGATAAGCAAGCCGAAAAAATCATGCAGGTTTTTTTACGTCGTGTAGATAAGCTGCGTAAGACAGAGTAGGGATATGGTCTGAGTAGGGCCACGGTAGCAAAGTAGTAGCAGGTAGTATGGCAGAACGGAAAAAATCAGGAGTATCGCGCGCCGCACCTAAGCGTCGCGCATCGCAGGGCGCAAGTCAGGGTGGGCTGAGTAAGTTTTGGCGCACGGTAAGCCTAACGGCGATCGCTGTATTTAGTGTCAGTAGTGTGCTGTGGCATGCTGATGGCAGATACCTTAAAGATGAGTTGGTGCAAAAGTGGGCTGAGTTGCAGACCCTGCTCCAGCCGGTGGAGGTGGCTGAATACACGCCAGAGACTCCCAATGTCTCGCAACACGTACAGACGTCTTTTTCTCAATGCACCCAGATGTTTCCAGGGCCGCGCCCCATTGTGCCCAGTGGTGAGCAATTGCGAGAACTGTGCTTTAGCGCATTTGCGATATTACATAACGGGCAAACTAAAACCCCGATATTCGTTGCGCAGCGTTTGAACAGGCAGATGATCAGCCGAGCCAAAGGGCAAGCTCGTACGGATAGGTTCTATGAAGAGGGGCGTTTACCTCGAGTGGAACGGGCCAAGCTCGATGATTACAGGCGCTCGGGGTATTCACGTGGTCATATGGCTCCAGCAGGCGATATGCACGATGCCGATGCGATGGCGCAAAGCTTTTCGCTGGCCAATATGGTGCCTCAGGATCAGCGTCATAATGCAGGGGCATGGAGCCGCATCGAAAATGATACACGCAAATATGTAAGTAGAGCCCAAGGTGATGTCTACGTATTTACGGGGCCTTATTACGCCAATCAACAAAACGTTGTGGGTGAGGGGCGCGTGGTTGTGCCTACGCATCTGTATAAGGTGGTTTACGATGCCACCACCGGGCGTTCATGGGTGCATTGGCACGAGAATAAACCGGAAACTAAAGTGGGCCCACCCATCAGTTATGCCGAGTTTGTACAACGCACGGGATTGCACTTGTTGCCTCAGGTGTTACCTTCCCAGTAGTGAGTATGATCAGCTTTGGTAACACTCGTTTAATCTCGCTCAAGTCACTTTCTGCAGGATGTGGCATGATAAGGGAATACCTTATTGAGGGAGAATATCAGTAATGAAGAAACTACAATTGGCGATGATTGTCGTGCTATCCAGCGTGGCTTATTCCGCTTCGGCGCAGAACTATGGCTGTGAGCGTAAGCTACAGTCGCTGGAAACGCAGCTTAACTACGCTAAGCAACATGGAAATGTGCATCGTCAACGGGGTTTAGAGCGGGCCATAGCCAATGTGCAAACACATTGCTCTGATGCGTACTTGTTGCGTGATCTTCAGGAAGACATTGATGATCAACAAGAAGATATCGATGAGATTCTTGAGGAAATCCAGGAAAAGCAAGCTGAGGGTCGTGTAGATAAAGTAGAGCGACTGCAGCGCAAACTAGAGCGTAAGCGTCAAAAACTCGCCGACTTACAAGCAGAAATGGAAGATTTGCAATCCCTGCCTCATGCAGAGGGGCGTCAACGTAGCCGTTAAGCTAGACGTGTTTAAAAAGGCCTGTAACCGTGTGGTTGCAGGCCTTTTTTCTTAGTGTGTGGTTTTCTTGGGGGTGGAGCCATCCTGTTTACCCAGTACGGCTCGTGCTAGCTCAGTAGTCTCTTTGATACGGGATTTCATTGTTTTTCTGGCGGTATCGGGTAGAGAGTAGCGATCAGAGATTTCATCTGCAATGGCGTACAGCAAATTCAGTGTTTCTTGTGCTTGTCCAGTTTTGGCGGCAAACATGGCCAGATGTGCAGAGAGCAGAGCTTGGTCAGCGAGCGCAATGCCAAGCAGAGTTTGATGGTCTTGGGTAGGAGTGGTTTGACTCATGAGTGTTCCGAAAAATCAGGGCAGGGCCTGCTGATAGAAATAAGGCATTTTAGCAGGTTGAAATAATGCTGTAGTAGTAGCGTTGGTGTGTAAAATGCAGGCATTACCACTTTATATAAAGTATTGGGCAAGGAGCAGAGATGCGTATTGTAAAAACAGTGAAAGTGATTGCCATTGCTATGCCATTGCTGATGTTGGCAGCGTGTAAAACCGTGCCATTAACGCCAGAGCAAGAAGCACAACTTCAAAGTGAAGAGTGTGGTGCGCCTACATTTCAATATTTAGTAGGTACGCCAGCGCAAAGCTTAAATCTGGATGTATTGCCACCTTATACACGTGTGATTTATCCCTATTCGGCAGTGACGATGGACTTCAATCCTATGCGCTTAAATGTGTATGTAAATGACGAGGGGTTTGTAACGCGTCTATCTTGCGGTTAAGGTTGGCGTATACAAGGCCTACGAAGCGCGTAGGTTGAATATCGTTACGAAGAAAAGCCCATTTTTGCTGTTGTAGTAGTAAAGGTAAATGGTATTCTGGGTGTTACAGCAGCAAGGAGATTGTATGAAGTGGGTGAATAAAATGCTTGTCGTGGCCGGGTGTGTGGCTAGTTTTTCTGTAGGAGCGCAGGCAGAGGCACAGCGTTACAGCGTGGGCGATTTAGAGGTAAGGGCTGACAGTATAGAGGTCTTGGAGCCTACGCTATTGCACGCGAAAGGGAATGTAGTCATTACCCAAGGCGACTCCGAAATTAAAACGGATGAAGCACAGATTAAAGTACCTAACAAATCCGATCTGTTCGATGCCTCTATATTGAAGGGCAAAACAGCAATGGATGGTGAAATTAAACTTTATAAAGAGGGTTTCTTACCAATGAACTCATCGCAAGGTGAAACATATTGGTGGAATCCTGATAAAAAAGTATGCCTAAATACTAAAGTCGAATCTGGCTATTATGCAGAGCTGACACAAGTTGACAATAGTGAATGTGATACATAAATAGCTTATAAAACAAATAGCTAAGATTAAGTAAGGCGTAGCAAATTGCTACGCCTTATTTTTTGTTTACAAATAGATAAATAATAAAGGTAGGTGAAGGGGGCAATAGAAATTCATTCAGTGTTAGAAAGTCATAATGATAAGCATTGAGTGGTACTAAGTTATCAATGCATAAAAACATATACAGCAAGCACTAGCTTCCACTATTTGAATTTTCAATATAACGCGGAGTAGTTATGGACACGTACAAGCCCTATGAGCACCCAGCGGGCGGCTGGGATGCGCTTAAAGCTATGGAATCAGCATTGCTGAAGCAGGATATTCCTGCTGAAGGTATGCGAATCTTATCCAAGATGAACCAGCATGATGGCTTTGACTGCCCGGGCTGTGGTTGGGCGGACCCCAAGCAGACATCCAAGTTTGAGTACTGTGAGAACGGCGGTAAAGCCATTGCGTGGGAGTCCACCAAAAAGCGCTGTACGCCGGAGTTCTTTGCGCAGCACACAGTGACAGAGCTGGCTACGTGGGACGATTACGATTTAGAAATGGTGGGGCGTTTGACGCACCCCATGCAATATGATGTGCAAAGTGATCGTTATAAGGCGGTCAGTTGGGACGAGGCTTTTGCATTGGTGGCTTCGCATTTGCAGGCGTTGAATGATCCTAATCAGGTGGAGTTCTATACCTCGGGCCGAGCATCCAACGAAGCGGCGTATCTGTTCCAGTTATTTGCGCGTGAGTACGGTACGAATAACTTTCCTGATTGCTCCAATATGTGCCACGAACCTACTAGCGTAGGGTTGCCACAATCTATTGGTGTAGGGAAAGGGACGGTGCTGCTTGAGGACTTTGATAAAACAGAATGTATTTTTATCTTTGGCCAAAACCCCGGCACGAATAGCCCGCGCATGATGACATCGCTGCGTAATGCGGCCAGACGAGGCGCGACCATCATGTCCTTTAACCCTTTTAGGGAACGAGCACTAGAGCGTTTTCAAGCCCCACAAGATCCAGTAGAGATGGCAACCTTTAGCTCTACGCCTATTTCCTCAAGACTGTTCCAGGTCAAAGTAGGGGGGGATGTGGCGGCGATCAAAGGCATCATTAAATGCTTGTTGGCGATGGATAAACAGGCCAAAGCAAATAACCAACCAGCGGTATTGGATTGGACATTTATTAATGGTCATACCAGCGGTTTTGCAGAGATGGCTGCCGATGTAGAGGGTACTGACTGGGCAGATATAGAGCGAGTGTCGGGTCTGTCGCAAGCCGATTTGCAAGTGGCTGCTGATGCCTATGCCAAGGCCGATAGTGCAATTTTAGTCTATGGCATGGGCATTACTCAGCATCGCCACGGTACGCATAATGTGCGTCAGGTGGCGAACCTGGCTTTGCTGCGTGGCAACGTAGGTAAAGAGGGGGCGGGTATCTGTCCAGTACGTGGGCACTCTAATGTGCAGGGCGATCGTACGGTAGGGATTACAGAAATCCCAGCAAAAGATTTTCTGGATAGGCTGCAAGCGCATTACGGTTTTGAACCACCACGGGAACCGGGTCATAACGTTGTGTCAGCGTTAGAGGCGATGGTACGCGGTGAAAGCCGGGTCTTCATAGGTTTGGGTGGAAACTTCTCTGTGGCGATTCCCGATTGGGATCAGACACAGGAAGCCATGCGCAAGTTGAATCTCACCGTACATATTTCTACTAAATTAAACCGTAGTCACTTAATTCACGGTAAAGACGCATTGATTTTGCCCTGTTTGGGGCGCACTGAACGTGATGAGCAGGAAACAGGCTTGCAAGCGATGACCGTGGAAGATTCCATGTCTATGGTGCACGCCACCAAAGGTTCATTTGAACCTGCCTCAGAGCATTTGCGCAGTGAGCCAGCTATTGTTGCAGGTATGGCCAGCGCCACCTTAGGGCCGCAGTCTAAGGTGAAATGGAACTATCTGATCGCTGATTACTCACGCATACGTGATGATATTGAGGCGGTTTTCCCTGCATTGTTCCAAGCCTATAACCAGCGTATTCAACAGCCAGGTGGCTTTCATTTACCTTCCGCCGCGCGTGAGCGTGTGTGGTCTACCAGCACAGGTAAAGCGAATTTTTTGATCAGTGAAGGGGTGTGCGAGGATACGCAGCAGTCTGATCCCGACGTGCTATGGCTATCTACCGTGCGCAGTCATGATCAGTACAACACAACACTGTATTCTCACTCTGATCGCTATAGAGGCATACATAATGCGCGAGATGTGCTGTTCATCAATGAGACTGAGATTGCGCGACTAGGTTTCAAGTCTGGTGATAGGGTGGATCTGGTGACTAACTCCAACGATGGGGTAGAGCGCCGCGTGAGTAACTTCCAGATTGTGGCGTATCCATTTCCTGATGGCAGTTGTGCGGCGTATTACCCCGAAACCAATCCCTTGGTGCCGTTGTATGACCATGATCCACAAAGCAACACACCTGCCTCAAAAGGCGTGCCCATACGCTTGGTGAAGTCGGCTTAATGACTAGACTCAAAGGTGTGTCATCCAGTGGTGACACACCTTCTGTGCGACTTGTGCCAAGCGGAGTATGATGAAAATTGGTCTTAATCAGGAGCTTATATGAATATCAGTACCCGCAATAAACTGTCTGGCACCGTTAAAGAGATTCATACGGGCGCGGTGAATGACGAAATAGTCATTGCTGTGTCTCCTTCGCTCAGCGTAGTGGCCATCATTACCGATAACAGCACTCAAAGTTTGGGTCTGAAGGTAGGTGCTAAGGTGGTTGCTCTGATTAAAGCGTCTTCTATTGCGTTGGCGACAAATGTGGATGATTTGCTGTTTTCAGCACGTAATCAGTGCAAGGGCTCGGTGACAGCATTGCATAAGGGCGCGGTAAATTCTGAAGTGCAAATGGATGCAGGGCAGGGTGTCACACTGAGTGCGGTAATTACGAACACCAGCGTAGATGAGTTAGGTATTGCAGTGGGTTCGGCTGTGACGGCTATTTTCAAAGCATCCAGCGTGATTGTGGCAGCTAAAAAAGCCTAAGCATTAAGAAGATCGTACTGGCCTGTTTATAGGTCAGGACGCGTGTGCAGAATGATGCTGCACTTCATGAGTGCATGGCGTGACGCTAGTGTTTTTGTCACGCCAAATTTTGCACCAAACAATGTAAAGCAATGATAAATCAATGGCTTGTTCTTAGTGAATGAGCTTTTGGGGTTGATTTATTTGTCTGTTTTGATATAATGTCAAGCACACCTCGTGTTTTGGTGTTGTATTTGTCCTCATACATGCTATCCATCAGGAGCACGTCATGCCTGAACAATCAGGTCCTCGAATAGGACTGGGTCAGGCTAGTGATGGCATGCGCTAACTGCGACTGTATTGCAGACCAGACTGCGCATTAACTCTGGCCTGACTCTTTTCCTGCTCACGCTTATATTTTTAGCGAAACGCTAAGGGTTTTTTGTTGCCCAAAGCTTTATATGTACCCGTTGTTTGAGTGGGTACAAAGGAGAAGAATCATGATTAAAAAAATCTCTTTCAATACATTTCGTCCCTCTGCTCTACGTAAAGTGAGCGCACTCTCTTTGGGACTGAAAAAACGTCGCACTACCTCTACACAAGCTGTGCGTGTTACCCATCACCAACCCATGTTTGGTTTATTGATTAACGACCATACTCGTTAATCCACAGTAGAACAGGCGCCCTTTGTGGCGCCTGTTTTGTTAGTGGCTCTGGCGCGCGTTATACTCATCTCTTAACGTATTGCTACCAAAGGGTGTTGTGCGTATTTCCCATCGATCTGCTCAAGCTACTATCAGGATGCCTCTGTGGAGGCGTTGCATATGCTTGTTGCTGGGAATTATGTTGGCGTTTTCGGCGGTGGGTGTGCCAACAGCGGCGGCGTTGTCTGCTGAGCCTGCATTGGCGTTGTCGCACGCCTCACATCAAAGCCCCAACGTGCCCTGTTCAGATTGCTCGCCAGATGAGCATGCTGCCTTATGCGAAGTGCAAGCCTGCACCAGCATGATGTGCAATCTACACAGAGGGGCTGTGTCTTCAGTCTCTTTCCTCCCACTGAACTTAAGCCACGAGCAATTCTCTATGCTTGGTGCAGTTGCGGTGTCCGCTTTCTATTGTCCTGATCTACCGCCTCCGCGATAGCGTTTGTCTTTTCCCAGAATTAAATCTATGTATTTTTCATCGTGGCATGAAGGCCGCGGTGACTCTAGGAGTTGTAGATGAAACGCAGACATGTTTTGAAAGCAGTCGCTGCTAGCACTGTGTTGGCGCACCCTGTTGCACGCGCTCAAATGATGAACCATCAGGGCATGATGGGGCAGCATCATAGGATGGGGGCGGAACATGCCATGCCCGCCATGGGTGATGGAGGGATGCACGGTGCAGGGAGTACTTTATTGCCTATAGACCGTATGCCATCAGGGTTGCCGCTTGAGGTCTTGCCTAAGCTTGTGAATCAGACTAAGCAAGCTGGTGTGTTTAAAGCCACGATAGAGGCCGCCCCCACCACGCTTACGGTGGCCGCACGTAAACCTACCGAGTTTTGGTTGTATAACGGTCAACAGCCTGGGCCGCAGATAGAAGTGTATGAAGGCGATGAGGTAGAAATTACCTTCATAAATAGTTTGCCTGAGGAATCTACGATCCACTGGCATGGGCTGCCTGTACCTTCGGATCAGGATGGTAACCCTCAAGATGGTGTAGCACCTGGCTCGCAACGCATTTATCGATTTCAATTGCCAGAGGGTAGTGCGGGTACGTATTGGTATCATCCGCATCCGCACGGCAAAACTGCTATGCAGGTTGCCCGAGGTTTGGCTGGCACGTTTGTGGTCAAAGCCAAAAATGATCCATTAAAAGACTTACCTGAACAACATTGGATGATTTCCGATCTGCGCTTGGATCAACAGGCAGGCATTCCACCCAACACCATGATGGATTGGATGGATGGCCGGGAAGGGCAGTTTGTACTGATTAATGGTCAGCGAGACCCTGCGATTACGGTCAGCACACAAACGCGCATACGCATTTGGAACAGCTGTGCGGCGCGTTATTTGCAGCTCGCTATACCTGGGTGTCAATGGCAGTTGTTGGGTACTGATGGCGGTTTGTTAGAGCGTGCTCAACCACCCGTAGAGACCCTGTTTTTAGCGCCAGCTGAACGTGTTGAAGTGCTGCTGTTGGCACCGGCTGATCTGCAGGCCGAGTTGATAAATCGCTACTACGACAGATCTAAGATGATGGTGCGTGATGATCCCAGCGATATGGCGTTGGCACACATCTACGTGAAGAAGGAGAGGCCTGTAACCTTGCCGGATGTGCTCAGAACCTTTGAGGAGTTAGGGCCTGCTGTGGCGACTAAGCATGTGGAGTTTAGTGAGCACGATATGCCACATGATATGGGGCAGGGCATGTCTACATCGATGATGCACAACATGTTTCTCATAAACGGTAAAAGCTTTGAGATGGATCGTATTGATCTACGTAGCCGTGTGGGGGATGTGGAAGAGTGGCGTATTTTCAATAACTCTCATATGGATCACCCTTTTCATTTGCATGGCACACAGTTCTTAGTGACTGCGCGAGAACGTAATGGGATGAAGCAGGTTGAGCCATTTAATGCCTGGCGAGACACAGTGAATCTGCGTCCGTACGAAACGGTAGTGTTTTTGGTGAAACAACGTATGCCGGGTTTACGTATGTTCCATTGCCATATTTTAGAGCATGAGGATTTAGGCATGATGGCCAATTTATGGGTTGAATAAAGCAGAGAATATCTCGTAGTGAAGCACGCCTTAGGGCGTGCTTTTTTGTTCTGATGTATTTACATATGGTTTCTATTTCATTATTGCTATTAGGAGTTGTCTTAGATTTTGAAAAAACGATAGTTACTAAAATATTTTTCACTTAGCAGGGATAAGTCTGATTTAGAAGGTTTTTTGGCGTTTGTTTATGTCTTGCCGTTAGCGTGATAGGCCCAAAATTGCAGATAGACATCAGGCTCGTTTTTTTAGCACTACATTATTTAGTAACTGGGTATATCAAATGAACGCAAAAACATATTTTTCAGCAATAACAGCTACTGTACTGATGACAATGGGTGCTTCTAGCGCTTTAGCACAACAAACTGGGGAAATACGTTTTTATGGCGAGATAGTGAACGGGAGTTGTAGCCCCATAGACCATGTAGCCAACGCCTACACTGCTAAGGAAAAACTGAAATTTGATCTAGGGTTTAATAATTGCCTAGAAGAAATCCAACAGGCTGTAGGGGTATCGGTACAAGCTATGCATGAAGATGGCGAAAGACTAGATGTCACCATGAACACATTGGGCTCTGGTCTGGATATTGTGCTAAGCCCGCTGATGCAGTCTGGCCAAGCACAACGAAATCACACTAGCTTTCATATGGTAGAAAAAGATCAGGCTACCTCTTTAGGTATTCGTTATCGTGATGCAGCAGGCCAGTTAACCGCTGCAACAGAGAAGGTTTACGTGATTTTGAATCTGCAATATGTCTAAGCAGACTCTAGGTACGCTTTTATGGCATTTAAGAAAAACGTCATAAAAGCGTAACCCCCCTGACATACGCACTCTCTACCATGTCGACATTGCAAGACTTTTCTTGCCAGAAAAGGATGAACCACAATGTCGGCAATTCAGGTACAAGCGCTGAATAAGACCTTTCATACTAAGAAAGTACTAACAGCTCTTGATCTCTCTATTCCCCGCGGTGCCATGGTGGCGCTGATCGGAGCTTCAGGCTCGGGGAAATCTACATTATTGCGCCATTTAGCAGGGTTGACCAAAGCAGACTCCGGGCAGGATTGCCGCGTAGAGGTGCTGGGCAAAACCATGCAGAGCAACGGTATCTTGAGCCGTGATGTTCGCCGTTTGCGCGCCAATATTGGTTATGTATTTCAACAATTCAATTTAGTAGGCCGCTTAAGCGTACTGCAGAACGTGCTTTTGGGCTGTTTGGGGCGTATGCCCAGACTACGCGGCACGTTGGGCTTGTTCAGTCATGAAGACAAAGAACGCGCCTTGCAAGCCTTAGAGCGCGTGGGCCTACTAGAACACGCTTACCGACGCGCTTCCACGCTTTCAGGTGGCCAACAACAACGTGTGGCCATTGCCCGCACACTGTGTCAGCAGGCCGATGTGATCTTGGCGGATGAGCCTATCGCATCGCTGGACCCCGAGTCAGCCCGCAAAGTGATGGAAAGCCTGCGTCGCATCAATCAGCAAGATGGCAAAACAGTCATCGTGACGCTGCATCAAGTGGATTATGCCGTGAAGTATTGCCAGCATGCTGTCGCATTGAAAGACGGTGTGAAGCACTTTGATGGCCCTGTCTCTGAGCTAAGCAATAGCTTCTTGAACCAACTGTACGGTTCCAGCATGGAATCCAGTTTTATCCCAGAAAAAAGTACGGAAGAAAACCGTGCTGATTTTCTGAATTTTGTCGCTGCCTGATTATTACTGTACGCAGGAATTGAACATGAAATCTATCGTGAAAACGTTTGCTACAACGACCCTGTTTGGTGTGTTGGCTATGGGTTCGGCTGTTGCTGAAGAAGTCAAAGAACTGAATTTTGGCATTATCTCTACCGAGTCCTCACAAAACTTGAAGCAGTTGTGGGAGCCCTTCTTGGAAGATATGTCCAAGCAAACAGGCTACAAAGTAAACGCCTTCTTTGCTTCTGACTACGCCGGCATTATTCAAGGCATGCGTTTCGACAAAGTGGATGTGGCGTGGTACGGCAACAAATCGGCAATGGAAGCTGTAGACCGTGCTAACGGTGAAGTGATCTTCCAAACCACGAATGCGGATGGCACAAAAGGCTACTACAGCTTGTTGATCGCTCACAAAGACAGCCCTATCAACAGCGTAGAAGACATGCTGGCTAATGCAGGCAGCCTGACTTTCGGTAACGGTGATCCAAACTCCACTTCTGGTTTCTTGGTGCCTAGCTACTACGTGTTTGCTCAGAACAATGTGGATCCTAAACAGATCTTCAAACGTACGCTGAATGCCAACCACGAAGTAAACGCTTTGTCGGTGGCGAACAAACAAGTAGACGTAGCGACCAACAACACCGAAGCCACGGTGCGTTTGCAAGCTGTAAACCCAGAAAAAGCATCCCAGATTAAAGAGATCTGGCGCTCTCCACTGATCCCTGCGGATCCCATCGTATGGCGTAACAACTTGCCAGATGATGCCAAAGTGAAAATCACCGCTTTCTTCGAAAACTACGGTGACAAGCCTGAAGAAATGCAAGTGTTGGAGAACTTGGCATGGGGCAAGTTCGAGAAGTCCAGCAATGACCAGTTGATCCCTATTCGTCAATTGGAATTGTTTAAAGCACGTACCCAGATTGCTAGCGACAGCAAACTGAGCGACGCCGAAAAAGCTGAAAAACTGCAAGCTGTTGACGCTCAGTTAGAAGCTTTGGCAGGCCACGCTAAATCCTAATTTCAGGTAAAGAGAGCATGACGACACTCGTTTCGCAAACAGTATTACTCAAGCCTAAGAAAAATTGGTATCTGAGTTTGTTGGGCTGGGGGCTGTTTCTGGCGTTTCTAGCGTGGTCCTGGGAGGGGGCAGAGATGGCCCCTCTCAAGCTCTGGAAAGATGCGGACAACATGAAGCAGTTTGCCGCAGATTTCTTTCCTCCTGACTTCGGTGACTGGCGGTACTACCTGCGTGAAATGGTAGTTACCGTACAGATTGCGGTGTGGGGTACGGTGCTGGCGGTCATCGTCGGTATTCCGTTAGGGCTGATGTCTTCTTCCAATATTGTGCCGTGGTGGGTGTACCAGCCTGTGCGTCGCTTGATGGATGCGCTGCGCTCCATTAACGAGATGGTGTTTGCCATGTTGTTTGTGGTGGCAGTGGGGCTGGGACCTTTTGCGGGAGCATTGGCTTTGTTTATGGGCACCACGGGTGTGCTGGCAAAGCTTTTTGCTGAAGCAGTAGAAGCCATTGATCATGGACCTATTGAGGGCATACGCGCCAGTGGTGCGAGCGCCTTACAGGAAATTATTTACGGTGTGATTCCGCAGGTGTTACCGCTGTGGATCTCCTACGTGCTGTACCGATTTGAGTCCAACGTGCGTTCCGCCACGGTAGTAGGGATGGTGGGGGCAGGTGGGGTTGGGGTACTGCTGTGGGAAACCATTCGAGGTTTTCAATTCACGCAGAGTGCTGCCATTTTGTTGATCATCATCGTTGTGGTGAGTGCGATTGACATGATTTCGCAGCGTCTCAGACGTTTGTTTACCTGATCACACAGGAAAAGGCAGGAAACTGCCTTTTACGTTATATGAACTTGTCTAGACAGGATGGTCCCATTTACCAGCAAATCGCTGCCGTCTTACGTGCCGAGCTGGGGAAGTACCAGCCAGGGGATTTTCTCCCTAGTGAAATGCGCTTAGCAGAACGCTTTCAGGTGAACAGGCATACCGTACGCGGTGCATTGCAGCTGTTAGAGCAAGAGTCTTGCATCTTACGTATCAAAGGCAAAGGCGCGCAGATATTGGGGAGCTTGCTGTCGTATCCCTTATCGCAAAACAGTGCATACAGCAGTTGGTTTGAAGCGAATGGCCACAACGTGCGCACTAGCTTAGTGACAAAGCGCTCTAGGTTGGCAACGACCGCAGAGGTAGAGCACTTGGCACTGCAAGAGGGCGATGCGGTATTGGAATACAAAACCTTGCGGTTTTTGGAGGGCGAGGCAGTGAGCTTGATTAGTCATTGTTTTGCATTGCGACACCAACTGATGCTGGCTCCATACCAAAGTGGTTCTATGCGAGATCACTTACGTAGCAATGGCCTAGAACTAGAGCGTGTGTTCAGTGCAATCGGCGCGCGTTTGCCCTCAGTGGATGAAGCTGCCCGTTTGCGTATGGCCGTGAACCAACCGGTATTGACCGTAGAAACCTTGTCTAGAGATCAATATGGACACCCCATAGAGCTGGCGTTCACCGTCAGCCGATCAGATCGTTTCCGTTATCACGTAGTGATGTGAGCATGAGGATAGTAGGAAAAAATGGAACAGAACACAGTAAGTACACGACAGCATTGGATGAAAGTGTTGTCACGCGCAGGCAAGGCTCTACTGCCTTTTCAAGAACAGTTGCTCGCCACACCGCACGAGTATATTCGTGCTCCAGAAACCGGCATGGTGATGGTGCGCGGCCGAGCAGGTGGCACAGGTATGGCGTTTAACGTGGGTGAAACCACCGTGAGCCGTTGCGTAGTGCGTTTGACGAATGGCTGTGAGGGCTACAGCTATGTGTTGGGCCGCAATATGTTGGTCGCAAGGCTGGCTGCTATTGCGGATGCCTTATTGCAAGGCGAGCAGCAGGTTCATTGGTTGAGCACACTAATCCAGCCCTTAGAAGAAGCGCAGCAACAGGCGCGTCATGCGCATCAACAGGATGTGGCCACATCCAAAGTCGATTTCTTCACCATGGTACGAGGAGACTAGGATGACACAACCTTCCTTACAAGCGGCATTCAGTAATCCCGTACATCAGGCTCAACAGTGCTTCCGACACATTGCCCAAGCATTGGCAGAGCCCGGTTTGGTAGAGCACATTGCCTTGGTGGGCAGCATGGACGCCTTGGATGCCGCCAGTCACGCCAGCGCATTGACGTTGTTAGACAGTGATACCCCTATTTGGATTAGCCCTGCGTTGGACTCTGCCGCGCTGCGACGTCACCTGATCTTTCATTGTGCGTGCCCCATTGTGGAGCAACCAGAGGATGCGCAATTCGTCTTTATGAGTGCTAACGACACAGCCGTATTAAGTCGTTTGGATGCGGGTACAGACAGAGACCCTGAGTTTTCTTGCACGGTGTTTTTGCAAGTAGCTTCGTTACAGAGCGGTACGACTACTACGTGGTCGGGCCCAGGCATTCAGCATAGTCGCAATGTGCAGTTGCCGATGAGCCCCGAGTTTTGGCAACAGCGTGATGCCATCACCGCCTTTCCTCGCGGCGTAGATATTTGTTTTGTAGCGGGACAAGACATGATGGGGTTGCCACGTAGCACCCGCGTTGGCCTGCAGACTAAGGAGTAAGTCATGTATGTAGCAGTTAAAGGTGGCGAGAAAGCCATTGATCATGCACACCGTCTGTTGGCACAAAAGCGTCGTGGTGACACGGCGATTCCTGAGCTGAGCGTGCGCCAAATTCAAGAGCAGATGCCATTCGCGGTATCGCGCGTGATGACAGAAGCCTCGCTGTACGACCGTCAGTTGGCCGCATTGGCCATTAAGCAAGCCGCAGGTGATTTGCTGGAAGCTATTTTCTTGCTGCGTGCGTACCGCACTACCTTGCCACGTTTCATGAATAGCGTGCCACTAGAGACCGCAGGCATGGTGATTGAACGCCGTATTTCGGCTACCTATAAAGACCTGCCTGGCGGACAAATCTTGGGTCCTACCTTTGATTACACCCACCGTTTGTTGGATTTCTCTTTGTTGGACGAAACACGTTCTGCCACTACGGCGGTAGCGGAGGACAACACCGCAGAAGTAGGGCATTGCCCTCGTGTATTGGCGTGGCTGGAACAAGAAGGCTTGATGCGTACCGAGCAACCTAGCACCGCCAGTGTGCCAGACGTGACACGTGAGCCACTGGATTTCCCCAGTAATCGTCAACAGCGTTTGCAAATGCTGGCCCGTGGTGATGAGGGCTTCATGATGGCGCTGGCGTACTCCACACAACGCGGTTATGGCCGCAACCACCCCTTTGCGGGCGAGATTCGTATTGGTGAAGTAGAGCTATGGATTGAGCCTGAAGAACTGGGTTTTGCCGTATGTGTGGGCGATGTGGAAGTGACGGAATGCGAAATGGTGAACCAATTTATTGGTACGGCCGAGCAAGCACCGCAATTCACGCGCGGCTACGGTTTGGCCTTTGGCTACAACGAACGCAAAGCCATGAGTATGGCCTTAGTCGATCGTGCCTTGTGTGGTGAGGAGCTGGGCGAAGAAATCTTGTCACCCGCTCAACAAGAAGAGTTTGTGCTGATGCACAGCGATAACGTTGAAGCAGCAGGGTTTGTGGCTCACCTGAAATTGCCGCACTACGTAGATTTCCAATCCGAGTTGGAATTGATTCGCAAAATGCACAAACCCGATGCTTCGGGCGTGGCAAAGCAGGAGCAAGAAGCATGAATGCATTAACTTCTCAAGACATGGTGGCACAAAGCGAAGGCTATAACTTTGCGTACCTAGACGAACAAAGCAAGCGCATGATTCGTCGCGCGCTGTTGAAAGCGATTGCTATCCCTGGTTATCAGGTCCCGTTTGGGGGGCGTGAAATGCCGCTGCCATACGGTTGGGGTACAGGGGGGATTCAGGTAACGGCTGCTATTTTGGGTCAAGACGATGTGCTTAAAGTGATTGACCAAGGGGCCGACGATACCACTAACGCCGTATCTATTCGTCGCTTCTTTGCGGCGACGGCGGGGGTGAGCACGACCGAACAAACGCAAGCCGCCACCATTATTCAGACGCGTCACCGTATCCCTGAATACGCGCTGACCTCTGGGCAGATCATGGTGTTTCAGGTGCCTATCCCTGAGCCGTTACGTTTTATTGAGCCTTCAGAAACAGAAACCAAAACCATGCACGCACTGAACGACTACGGTGTGATGCACGTGAAGTTGTACGAAGACATTGCAACCTACGGCCACATTGCAACGGCCTATGCCTACCCGGTACTGGTGGATGACCGTTATGTGATGGACCCATCTCCTATCCCTAAGTTCGATAACCCCAGACTGAACCAAAGCCCCGCATTGATGCTGTTTGGTGCAGGACGTGAAAAACGTATTTATGCCTTGCCGCCGTACACCGATGTGCAAAGTTTAGATTTTGAAGATCACCCCTTTAGTTTGCCCACGTGGGATGGCGGCTGCGTGATTTGCGGTAGCCACGACTCTTACTTGGACGAAATTATTGTGGATGACAACGGCACACGTGAACTGGTGTGTTCCGATACGGATTATTGTGCCCAGCGTGTGGCAGAGCAGGAGCAGCAGGTATGACAAGGTTGCAAAACAATGAGGCAGTGCCACTGTTACAGGCACGTCAAGTATCACGATTGTTTGGGCATGAAAAAGGCTGCCAAAACGTATCCTTCGATTTATTCCCCGGCGAAGTGTTGGGCATTGTGGGGGAGTCGGGTTCCGGTAAATCCACGCTGTTAAGCGTGTTGTCGGGTCGTTGTGCGCCTACCGATGGTCAAGTGTTGTTTTCTACACCTGAAGGCACACAACAAAGCTTGTACGACAGTACCGAAGCTGAGCGTCGCACTTTGCTGCGTACGCAATGGGGCTTTGTAGAGCAGAATCCACGCGATGGTTTGCGCATGAGTGTATCGGCGGGTGCCAACATTGGTGAACGCCTGATGGCTCAAGGCGTACGCAACTACAGCGAGTTGCGTGCTCGCGCTTTGGAATGGCTGCAAAACGTAGAAATTGATGGTTCGCGTATTGATGATTTACCGCGCACCTTTTCCGGCGGTATGCAGCAACGTTTGCAGATTGCGCGAAACCTAGTGTCTGGCCCGCGTTTGGTGTTTATGGATGAACCAACGGGTGGTTTGGACGTGTCTGTGCAAGCGCGTTTATTGGACATGCTACGACGTTTAGTGCGTGAGCTTAATTTGGCGGTAGTAATTGTCACGCATGATTTAGCGGTAGCCCGTTTGTTGGCAGACAGATTGTTGGTGATGCGACGCTCGCATGTGGTGGAAAGTGGTTTGACCGATCAAATTCTGGACGATCCACAACACCCCTATAGCCAGTTGTTGGTGTCTTCTGTTCTGCAGCCCTAGGAGCCAGTTGTGAGTCCCATTCTTGAAGTTAGTCATTTGTCTAAACAGTTCACTTTGCACCAACAGCAAGGCGTAGTGCTGCACGTTTTGCATGATGTGAGCTTTGCCGTGCAGCCGGGTGAGTGTGTGGTATTAGCTGGCCAGTCCGGTGCTGGTAAATCCACATTGATGCGCACGCTTTACGGTAACTACCAAGCAGAGCACGGCAGCATCGCGGTGCATCACCAGAATAAAACAGTGGAGCTGGTACAAGCAGATCCTCGTTTGATCATGCAATTACGCAAACAAACCATTGGTTATGTGAGTCAATTCTTGCGGGTGATTCCACGTGTGTCGTGCTTGGATGTGGTGATGGAGCCGGCCTTGTTACGTGGTGAACCTACCGAGCAAGCGCAAGCCCGTGCCGAGCAACTGTTAACACGTTTGAATATTCCTCAACGCCTGTGGTCATTGGCCCCAGGAACCTTCTCGGGTGGAGAGCAGCAGCGCGTCAATATTGCACGCGGTTTTATGGTGTTCTGGCCTTTGCTGCTGTTGGATGAACCAACCGCCTCTTTGGACGATAAAAACCGTCAGGTGGTGTTGGCGCTCATTAATGAAGCCAAACAGGCCGGTTCGGCCATTGTAGGAATCTTTCACGATGCCATCGCTCGCGAAGCGGTCATGGATCGTTATGTAGAACTGAATGTACAGGAGTCCAGCCATGTTGCATGAACAGATACTGAATAATGCCCAAATCGTTTTAGCAGATGAAGTAGTACGTGGCTGCGTCGTGCTAGAAAACGGTCGTATACGCGATATTTCCTCTACACCAAGCCAGTCGCCTGCGGCGCAAGACATGCAGGGTGATTACCTGATGCCAGGTTTTATCGAGCTGCATACCGATAACCTAGAGCGCTACATGAACCCACGCCCTGGTGTGGATTGGCCGTCCAGCGCCGCCGTGTTGGCACACGATGCCCAGTTGGTAAGCTCAGGCATCACAACGGTGTTCGATGCCTTGTCTATTGGCGATGTGAGCCCTAAACAAACACGCTTGGCGCAGTTACCCAAGATGGTAGATGCCATTGGTCAGGGCGTGCGCGAGGGCCTGACACGTGCGGATCACCTTTTGCATTTACGCTGTGAAGTGAGTCACGAGTTGACCTTGCAAATGTTTGAACAACTGGTGGATCACGAGCTGGTAAAACTGGTGTCAGTGATGGATCACACCCCAGGCCAGCGCCAGTTTGTGAAGATAGAAAAATACCGTGAGTATTACCAAGGTAAATACCATCTGAGCGATGAAGAAATGGAAGCCTTCATCTATAGACAAACCACCAATGCGGCTAAGTACAGCGAAGGTTTTAGAAAGTCTATTGTGGGGTTGTGCCAGACCAAAGGCATCGCCTTGGCCAGCCACGATGATGCCACTACCGATCACGTCAATGAGTCGGCAGCGGCAGGGATGACCATCGCTGAGTTTCCCACTACGCGCGAAGCGGCTGATCTTAGCCACAAGCTGGGGCTGAATGTATTAATGGGGGCGCCAAACATTGTGCGCGGCGGTTCACACTCGGGCAATATTGCGGCGGCTGAGTTAGCGCGCCACGGTGTATTGGATATTTTGTCCAGCGACTACTACCCCTCAAGCTTGCTACAAGCTGTGCATGGGCTAGCGACAATGGAGCAGGGCTACAGCTTGCCGCGTGCGGTTTCTACCGTCAGCTTGGCACCGGCCACTGCCGTGGGATTGCATGACCGTGGCGAGATAGCGGTAGGTAAACGGGCTGACCTGATACAAGTCAAAGACTTAGGCAAGCAGTTCATCGTGAAGCAAGTATTTAGCCAAGGGCAGAGGGTGTACTAATGCAAGGAAAATTGGTCTACATGGTTGGGCCGTCTGGTAGTGGTAAAGACAGTGTGCTGGCAGCATTGGCGGCTGATTTACCACCAGACTGGGTCATCATGAAGCGTGCGGTAACGCGCGAGGAAACACCTGCCAATGCCTATGCGGAATACCTCACTCACGAGGTGTTCCGCCAGCAGCAACGGCAAGGTGCGTTTGCGTTGAGCTGGGAGGCTCATGGTCTGATTTACGGTATACGCACCGAGTTAGATCAGCATTTGCAGGCCGGTAGGTTGGTGTTGGTGAACGGTTCCAGAGAGCATTGGGAACAGGTGAAACAACGTTATGCCCACGCCTCGTTGGTGTGGTTAACTGTCGCCCCTGAACTGCTACTGCAACGCTTGCAGCAGCGGGGTAGAGAAGCGCTAGACGCTATAACGTTGCGTGTGCAGCGTAATCAGCACATAGAACAGCAGTTTCGTCACCGCTTAGGCGCTGACACCTCACATAATGTGTATATGTTAGACAACTCGCAGGCGTTGGATCAAACCGTCGCCAATTTGCGAGTACAGTTACAGCAATGGCATAAGCAAAGTGTGATGAGGAAAGTGGGATGAAGTTGCGGTTTTTAGGTACGGGAGACTCGGCTCAGGTGCCAGTCTATAACTGTGATTGCCTCGCATGTACGCGTGCGCAGCAAGACCCCAGTTGGTATAGGCGTCCGTGCAGCGCGGTCATAGAGTGTGGTGACCAACGCTGGCTGATAGATTCTGGCCGCATGGACCTTACCGAGCTGTTTCCTCCCGGTAGCCTAAACGGCATTTTGCAAACGCATTACCATGCAGACCACGCTCAAGGCCTTTTGCATTTGCGGTGGGGCGTGAATTGCCGCATCCCAGTGTATGGTCCAGAGGACGAAAAAGGCTTTGCCGATCTGTTTAAACACTCGGGTATTTTGGATTTTTCAGCAACGTGGTCGGCATTTGAGCAACGCCAATTGGGGGCTATGCAAGTAACAGCTATTCCGTTGCAGCACTCCAAGCCTTGTTTGGGTTATGTGTTTAGCCATGAAGGCAAACATATCGCCTATTTGACCGATACCGTGGGGCTGCCGCCCGAGAGCTTGGCGTATCTGCAAACCGTAGCGTTGGACTACTGTATTGTGGATTGCTCACACCCGCCGCAAGACACGCCACCACGTAATCATAATGACCTGAATATGGCGCTAGCCATCGGTCAGCAACTGACTGTAAAGCACCTAGTGCTCACCCATATCAGCCATAAAGTAGATACATGGTTGATGGAAAACCCTGAAACCTTAAGCGACAGTATTTTGCTGGCAAAAGATAACGGTATGATTGCGGTGTAACACCTTTTTCACTGTTCTTATTGGGCACACTTTATGTCATTGCATATACGCAGAATTACCAGCGAGGATTACCCCGCTTGGCGCCAATTATGGGCTGGCTACCATGATTTTTATCAGAACAACATCAGTGATGAGGTAACGCAGCATACATGGTTGCGCATCATGGATGAAAACAGCCCTGTACAGTGCATTGTGGCAGACAGTGCAAAAGAAGGGGTGATAGGAATGGCCAATTACATCTTGCATGACAGCACCTGGGCTATAGAGCCTATTTGCTACTTGCAAGACATGTTTGTGAAGCCTGATGTGCGCGCGAACGGTACAGGCGAAGCGATGTTGGATTGGTTAAAAGAGCAGATGACCGAACAAGGTTGGGCGCGTCTGTATTGGTTGACCAAAGAAACTAACTACCGCGCCAGAGGGCTATACGACAAATACACACCGCACAGTGGGTTTGTACGCTATGTGGTAGTGAACGAAAATCTCGCAAAGTAAGCGTTAACCGGATAGAGAACAGCGTTGCAGCCAATCAGTTGCACCGCTGTTTTTTTGGGGTTGCAGCAATGCACTACAAGGGGGAATTACACGGTTTTACCGTGACAAAGGTAGTGGTAGTATGACTGCTGTGAAGTACAGCAGGGAGTGCTAGCGTGAGTAAACAGGCTAGAGAAGTACAGCAGTTACGACGTATGAAAGTCATCGCATTGGCGTTATTGGCCAGTACGTTATCGGGCTTCATACTCAGTCATCATATGGGCGGGCAGGGCATTTGGGCGTGGGTGCGGGCCTTCTGTGAGGCCGCTACCGTGGGTGCACTGGCGGACTGGTTCGCAGTGGTGGCTTTGTTTAAACATCCTTTAGGTATTCCCTTTCCCCACACTGCAATCATCCCACGTAAAAAAGACAACCTAGGCCAAAGCTTGGCAGTCTTTGTACGTGATCATTTTTTAGATCCACAACAATTATTAGATAGGCTTAAAGCATTAGACCCGGCGATGCGCATAGGGCAGTGGCTAAGCCAACCTGAGCAAGCACAGCGCTTAAGCCGTTGGACGCGGCAAAGTTTATTACCCGCTTTGGATCTGTTGGACGAGCGTGCGGTGAAAGCCGCCTTGCTGGATGCACTACGGTCACGTCTGGCAAATTGGAACATGGCTGGCACAGCGCACGAGGTGCTGAGCCTTTTAACCAAAGACGGTCGCCATCAAGTGCTGCTGGACGAAAGCTTGCGACAATTGGGCGGTTATCTGGACAGTAGCGATGTCAAACTGCGCATCGCAAAAATGATGACCCGACATGCCGAGCGTGAATGGCCCAAGCTACTCAAAATGGTAGATGTGGTGAGCTCGGTAGAGGATATTTCCAAGAAACTCTCTGAGCGTTTAGCCGCTGCGTTGGTCACGGAGCTACAAGATGTGCTGCAAGAGCCAGATCATCCACTGCGTCGTGATTACGAGGCATGGGTGGGGGAATATATAGAGCGTTTGGGTAGCGACCCCGATCTCATCCGCCAGATAGATAACATCAAGCAGCAAATACTAGAGCATCAACACGTACAAGCGTATTTGGACAGCGTGTGGCGCGACATTATGCAGTTGCTGAAAGATGATCTGTCTAGCGAGCAATCTACTATTTCGCAGCATTTGGAAACGCTATTTCAAGGGTTAGGGCAGCGTTTGCAAGCAGATGACGCCTTGCGTGATGCCTTGAACCAGCATTTACTGGAAAGCGCGGCCAGCATGGCGGGAAGCTTGCGCACTGGTGTCACCGAACACATTACCCGCACTGTGCGTAATTGGGATGAAAAACATCTAGTGCGCGAACTAGAGTTAAGCGTAGGTAGCGACCTGCAATACATACGCTTTAGTGGCACCTTAGTCGGTGGTGTGATTGGTTTACTGTTGCATGCCTTGGTGCTGTGGTGGACGGCGTTCTCTGGTTAGGACAGTAAGTTTTTCATGGCCTGTAAGAATTGAGGGTTGGCCGCAATGTGGTTGTTGATGCGTGTCCAGTCTCTAAACTGAGCCCCATTTTGGCTAAAGAAGTACCCTGGCGCGAAAATGATTTTCTTTTCCATGCCCTTACGTATGGTCTTTTTATCAAAGCGTAAACCGGGAAAACGCACCCAAAAATACAAGCTGTTATCCGAGTAGTGGAAAATCTCGCCGCCTAATGCCTCGATATGATCACGGCTTTTTTGGCAGACGGTACTCAACTGTTTTGTGAAGTGGCGCAAATGTTGAGGGTACGATTTGCTGGCCAGAATCCTATGAATAAAACGCTCAGAGTATTCAGAGCTATTAATATGGATGATGGCCTTGAAGTCTGCCAGCCTATTAATGAGCTCGTGATTACCCACGATAAAGCCAACCCGAATAGAGGGGCTAATGATCTTAGAAAACCCGCCCACATACAAATGGTGGCTGAAATCACTGCCCGAGCATAAACGGCGCTTACTTTGGGTATAGGCAGAAAATATGTCGTTCTCAATCAGCAAGCAGTTGTACTGAGCGCAGAGCGCATTAATGCGCTGTAGCTTCTCGTCGCTGATGTGAGTGCCGGTAGGGTTGTGCGCAATACTTTGCGTGAAGAACATGGCTTTGGGGTGCTGTCGCAAGCGTTCTTCTAAGACTTGGCAATCTGGCCCATCGGCCAAGCGTGGGATATCGATGATTTTGCAGTGCGCCAACTGCAGCTTCTTGAGCAGTGGGTAATACACGGGGGAGTCCACCAGCACGGGTGTATTGCTACGTACAAAGAAGCGGATGATCAGGTCAATCGCATCATTTACCCCGTTATTCAGCAGAATATTGTCAGGGGTGAGGCTCATCTTTAGCGTGCCCAGCGTTTTCGCTAACTTCTCACGCAAGGGTAGAAAACCGTACTTATTGCCGTAGCGCAGCAGCTTTTCGTTTTCTTCTTGTAGTGCGCTTTGCAACAAACGGTTTAGGGGTAAATCCCTAAACCACTCTTTGCTGGGATAGCCATCCCCCACGTGCAAGACGTCACCAAAATTCTCTAGCTGACGGCGCATGAGCCATAGCTCGTCTATGTCATCAATATCGATGGTAGCGAAATGCGCCGTGCTTTCTGAGAGCTGTTCGGTGATGAAAAAACCAGATCGAGAACGCGAGTGAATCAGCCCATCATCCACCAGTTTTTCCAATACGGTGATGATGGTGTTCTTAGAGACAGAGTACTGTTCAGCCAGTATTCGAATAGAGGGAAGTTTCTCGTTGTCCTTATAGAGTCCGGACTTGATTTGGTAGGCCAAGGTCTGGTGAATTTTCTCGTATAACTGCTTGTGTTGCGTCGCCATGAGCTAGCCCTGATCTCGAATCTGTCTGCGAAAACTGTACCTTGTTTGCCAATATTCTGCATCTTACATTACTGGCTGTTAATAGTAACAAGAAGATCGGAGCTGCTTATGAATTCCAAACTACCTAATTTCCGTTCCCTGTCCGTTGCGGAACGTCTGGACGAAATCTGCAAAATTGCAGACCTGTCTGCAGCAGAAAAAGCCTTGTTAGCTGAAAATGGCGCACTGCCTATGCAACTGGCTAGCAGCATGATTGAAAACGTCGTGGGCAAGTTTGAACTGCCTATGGGTATTGCCGCTAACTTCACCGTGAACGGCCGTGATTGCTTGATCCCTATGGTGGTGGAAGAGCCTTCTATCGTGGCTGCGGCGTCGTACATGGCAAAACTGGCTCGCGATAACGGTGGTTTCCGTACTAGCAGCACAGAACCCATGATGCGCGCACAAGTACAGATCGTAGGCGTAGAGTCCGTACAAAAAGCGCGTGAAGCCTTGTTGGCGAATCGTGAACAGATCATCGAACTGGCTAACACTAAAGACAAGTTCCTGATTAGCTTGGGCGGTGGTTGTAAAGACATTGAAGTACACGTGTTCGAGAACAGTGCTGTAGGCCCAATGGTGGTGATGCACTTGATCGTGAACGTGTGTGATGCCATGGGTGCAAACACCGTGAACACCATGGCTGAAACCGTAACACCGCTGGTAGAGAAACTGACAGGCGGCCAAGTACGTCTGCGTATCTTGTCTAACTTGGCTGACTTGCGTTTGGCGACTGCAGAAATGACCGTGCGCCCAGATCAGCTGAAACAAGAAGCTTTCTCAGGCGAAGAAGTCATTGATCGCATGTTGGAAGCCTATGAGTTTGCAGCGATTGACCCATACCGTGCAGCGACTCACAACAAAGGCATCATGAACGGTATTGATCCTGTGATCGTAGCTACCGGTAATGACTGGCGTGCTGTAGAAGCCGGTGCTCACGCGTATGCGGTAAAAGATGGTCGCTACACATCCTTGAGCCAATGGCGTAAAGACGAAAACGGCAACTTGATCGGTCGCATCGAATTGCCAATGGCGGTAGGTCTGGTGGGTGGTGCAACGAAAACTCACCCACTGGCACAGTTGTCCTTGAAATTGTTGGGCGTGAAGTCTGCCAATGAATTGGGTGAAATTGTGGCAGCGGTTGGTTTGGCTCAAAACATGGCTGCGATGCGTGCTTTGGCAACAGAAGGTATCCAACGTGGTCACATGGCACTACATGCCCGTAATATTGCCGTGGTTGCCGGTGCAGAACCGCACGAAGTAGACGAAGTCGTACAGCAAATGGTGGCAGAAAAAGACGTACGTAATGACCGTGCTCGTGAGTTGTTGGAGCAGTTGCGCGCGCGTTAATAGCCTATAGGTGCTTGTTGGTGGGTCGGCTCACAAGGTCGGCCTGCCATTTTAAGGAGAGTCATCGTGGAGAAGACCATGAACAATAACAGTGCAGATGCCACGTCTGCATCCACGGCAACACAAGTACCAGGGGATCTGGTCGAAGTATGGGGTGATACCGTTAGCTATGCTCAGTTAGTGAAAGCTATTCTGATTGGCATTGTGCTGAGTACGGCCACCTTTTATTTAGGGCGTTGGTTTTTGTTGCCACGCGTATCTGAACCTGCTTTAGCCCATGCGTACAGCATGTTGTTTGGTTTGTTTGGATGTTTGTTGGCGGGCTTTGTGTGCGCCAAAATGTTCAGCCCTAAACGCGAAATTCTGCAGCCTGACGAGCAGAGCATGGAGTGGTTTGACCACTTGGTCGCGCAGTGGAAAGAAGAGGGTAGAGAGTTAGGTGATGTGACGCAGGTACCTGAGTCCGTCAAACGTGAGCTAAAAGAGCTCAATCTCTACGACGCGTTTCTGCAAAAACAAAAAGAACAATAATAGGAGGCTTACATGGAAGTTTTTATTGAGCAGTTTCTCTATGCCTTTGCCTTTGGTTTGGCAGGGGCGGTGCTGTTTTCAGCCATCGGTTTAATTTCTGGTACGGATGAAACCACCACCTTAGCGCCACTCACCTTGTTGGTGATTTTGCTGGGTGCGCCTCCTGTGGGTGTGTTTACCTTCTGGATGTCGGCAGCCATTGCCAAGCACATGACGCATGCGATTCCTACCGCATTGCTGGGGATTCCAGGCGATACCTTGGCAACACCGTTGGTATCGGATGCCAATGCTATGCGTCAGTTGGGTGCTCCACACATTGCGTTGCGTAAGATGATTTCCGGGGCGATTATTTCGGCCTTCATCGCTGTACCTAGCGCGATGTTGTTTGCTTCCTTGTTGGCACCTTTTGGTGGCACCATCACGAAGTTTGCACCGTGGATTTTTGCCTTTGCAGCCATTCTGATTACATGGTTCTCGCCAGGTAAAATTGCCTCCACCATGCTGTTGATTCCTTTTGTGTGCTTGATCATTGCACTACAAAGTTTCACTGCAAAATTCGACGTTAAACTGTCGGTAAGCTACTTCTTGGGTATTGCGATTGGCCCACTGATTGCGGATTTGTTCACTGTGTTTTCACCTCAAGGTAAAAAACACATGCGTCGTGATCGCGTAAATCAGTTGTCTATTGCTCCAGAGCTGAAAAGCTGGAATGGTTACTTCCCAAGCCCATTCAAAGTGCTGGATAAACAGCAACTCAAATGGACAGGTATTACCTCGGTAATTTCCAGCGCGACCTTTGTGTTCAGCCCTGTGGCCATGACCGTAGCATTGGGTGAGTTTGTGGCATCGCGCTTCAAACAAATCTACCAACGTTTGACTACTAGTTTGGCCGTTAAAAACGGTGTGACAGAGTCTACCTACATTGCTGAAGCACTGATTCCTCTAGTGGCCTTCGGTTTGCCTCTGAGCCCAGTAGCGGCTGGCCCTGCAGCGCCCTTGTTTAACGCACCACCGGTATACACCGTTGGCGGTGATGGTGTAGAGCCGTTTAACTTGCACAACTTGTTAAGCCAATGGGAATTCCTAGGCTACGGCATGTTGTCCGTGTTGATTGCGGCGATTGTGGCTTATCCCTTTGCCATGAACTATGCCCGTCGTGCAGCGTTGTTCGTGTCCAGACGCATTAGTCATGAAGCCATTATTGCCACCTTTGTTGGCCTGATTGTGGTCATCAGCCTGTGGGAAGGTGGTATTCTAGGACTGTTGGTTATTCTGACCATGGGTCTTGTGGGCGGCATGCTATCACGCCATTTTGGCTTTAATACGGGCTGCCAGTTCATGGGGTACTACATGGCGATTTTGACCGTTCCGGCTTTATTGGCATTGGTAGGATGAGATGAGCGATACATACGTTAGACTCACTGAAGTGGGCGCGAGAGACGGCTTGCAAAACGAGAAAGCCGTCATCACCTTGGAACAACGACTGACTTTTCTAGAGCATCTAGTAGAGTGCGGTTTTCCAGCTATAGAAGTGGGCGCGTGTGTGTCGCCTAAATGGGTGCCGCAAATGGCGCAAAGCGATGAGCTATACCAAAGGTTGGTAAAACCTGAAGGTATAGACTTCAGCTTGCTCACACCCAATCAAAAAGGCTTTGAAGCAGCGGTAGCCGTACAGTGTAAAGAGGTATCTATCTTTACCGCGGCTTCCGAAAGCTTTGTACAAAAGAACATCAACAGCACCATTGAAGACAGCTTGGCGCGCTTTGCAGATATCGCTGCACAAGCCAAAGAGCTGGGCATCAAAGTGCGTGGCTATGTGTCTACCATTGTGGACTGCCCTTACGATGGTCCAACCGATCCAGCCAAAGTCGCTTACGTGGCTAAAAAGCTGTACGACATGGGCTGCTACGAAGTGTCCTTAGGTGACACCATCGGTACGGGTACGCCAGAACGTATTCGTACCGTGTTGAAGCACTGTATTGATATGATTCCTGTTGCGGCCTTAGCGGGTCACTACCACGACACGTACGGTATGGCGATTGCGAACATCTATGCGTCGCTAGACCTAGGTTTGCGCAGCTTTGATGCGTCGGTAGCAGGTTTGGGCGGCTGTCCGTATGCCAAAGGCGCATCCGGTAACGTAGCGACTGAAGACGTAGTGTATTTGTTAGACGGTTTGGGTTTACAAACCGGCGTTAACAAAGAAGCTATGCTCAGAGCAGGGCAGTACATTAGCCAAGTGTTGAATCGTCAAAACCAGTCCCGATTTGTACAGGCAACCTGCTCCGTATAAGTCTATATTCTGTTTGCAGTACCAGAAGGGCCCACAACCATGTTGTGGGCTTTTTTTGTTGGTAAAAGTCAATCTGTGAATGCTGATAGGCAGCCAAGGGAATCCCTTATACCGAAAGAGTGATTTTGCTCGTAGCATCATGCCGAAATGAGGAAGTCGCGGTTTCACCGCAGGGCACATGCTTTACCCAAACCTTGGTGTTGAGGCAGACGTATTTACATTAACCAGCAATAAAGACCTTAAGGATGCTGCCATGCTGCAATTCTATTTAGTATTTGTAGGCATTACGTTGTTCGTGAACGGTGTACGAATCTATAACAGTTACGCCACGGATACGAACAAACATATAGGCATTAAAGATGCCGCCGTGGTGAATTTATTTACTGGCGTTATGGGTGTGGTGTTGCTGACAGTCATGGTGGTGCGTTCGACCACCACGGGGGATAGTCTGGCACCGGCTGCGTATTCCGGGTTGTTTGTGCTGACCTATATTTGGTTGGCCATCAATGCGTTTACGGGGGCAGATGGTAAGGCCTTTGGTTGGTTCTGTTTGTTGGTGCCGTTTATTGGTATACCCGTGGCCATTTTGACTTTCTTGTCGGCGGTGACGGGTTTTGAGTATTGGATGGTGTTTAGCTGGTTGGCATGGTCAGTGCTGTGGTTTATGTTCTTTTTGCTGTTAGTGTGCCAGTTGCCTATAGGTAGGCTGACGGGTGTGGTGACGGCAGCGCAAGGGATTACGACGGCGTTGATGCCGGCGTTGTTGAACTTTTGGGGCATTATTTAAGGGTAGGGTGTTCAGGTTGGCTACGAGGGGAAGTTGAGAGAATCGACTTCCCCGTTTGTTTTTACGTTGTTCATGTAGCAGATCATCGGGGTGGGAGATCTGCTGTCATAGGCTCTCCATAGCATGATGAAGTCGTCTATATTGAGAGTGAAAGCCCGCTTATCAACGACTGTCTGCCGTAGCCTTAGGCTGCGAAAGTATTTTTTAATTTGTACACCAAATAAAAAAATACTTCCCTCCGCCTTCCCTTCATAGCTTGCCACGAGCTTTAGATAGGTCGCTACTGGGGGTTAAGTGTATTTCTGTAGTAGAAACATGAGGAAGGGGAGTGCGTTGCAACTGTTGACTCCCTTAGTTAGCGCTGATGGAAAGCCCCATTGCGTAGTGCTGCATAGGGCCTCACGCAAGAATGCCCAGATCTCGACGTTAGTAAGCCTATATGTAGCGACACATACAGAGAGGGTCATTCTCAAGAAAGGGCAGTAAACCTATCAGTATCAGCATCATCGGGGGACGGAGAGGAAACTTTTTTGATTTGGTGGTCAAATCACAAAAAGTATTCCTGCAGTCCCCAGCGTGTGCGATGAATATGGCAATAGCATCGGTCTTCCCAGAACAGAGGGCCTAGACGTAGGAAAAATCCTAAAGTGGCTAGGAATTTGTCAGCAGCACTTAAGAAAAAAAAACGGCTGCCGTTATCACAACAGCAACGTGCTCAGGCTGGGTTTTAACAGGTTGATCACGTGATGGGAGCAGAAAAATTTTGTGATGCCCCCTAAAGCTTTAGTGATGTATGTCGTAAACAAGTTAATACAGGAAATAGCGCAGCACCCACCACTACCGTGATGGTTAAGGCGCTACCTAAACAGGGCTTTCCTGATTAACTAGCAGTTAAGTGCTGCAATTTTCCTCAAACAGGAGTCATTCATGTCTGTTATTAATACTAACTACTTGGCGCTGGTTTCTCAGAACAACCTGACCAAATCCCAAAACTCCCTGGGCACCGCTATTGAGCGTTTGTCCTCCGGTCTGCGTATCAACAGCGCAAAAGACGACGCTGCTGGTCAAGCCATCGCTAACCGTTTCACAGCCAACATCAATGGTCTGACACAAGCTGCTCGTAACGCTAACGACGGTATTTCCGTTGCGCAGACAACAGAAGGCGCGTTGAACGAAATCAACGAAAACTTGCAGCGTATCCGTACACTGACAGTTCAAGCAACTACAGGTTCGAACTCTGATACAGACTTGGCTTCTATCCAAGCTGAAATTGGTGAGCGTTTGAACGAAATCAACCGTGTATCTGAGCAAACTCAGTTTAACGGTGTGAAAGTTCTGGCAAAAGATGACACCTTGACTGTACAAGTTGGTGCTCATGATGGTGAGAAAATTGATATCAATTTAAAGCAGATTGATAGCTCGACTTTAAAGCTGGGCACTTTTAGTGTACGTAGCACTGTACTGGACACAGAGATCGACCAAGCTCACGGTCTCAAAGATAAACAGTCTCCTGCTGTAGATGTAGATGATGCTGATATCAAGATCCAGAAAGGTGGAAAGGATGTAGATGATCTGGACGCATCAGATATCAAGGCCGATGCTAAAGGGAATTTATACATCAAAGTTGATAATGAGTGGCACCATGCGACTGCTAAAGTGACTGATGGTAAACCTGCAGTTGGTAATGTTGGTGATACGGGTTATGTGCCGGCTGAAAAACCAACAGCAGTCGTTTCTATTGGTGCTAAAGCTACGAATATTGTTACCGATGAGGCTGATGTTGTAACTAAAACAACAGATCCTTTGGCTGCGTTGGATAATGCATTGCAGCAAGTAGACTCACTGCGTTCAGAGCTGGGTGCTGTACAAAACCGCTTCCAGTCCACTATCGCTAACCTGAACAACACTGTGAACAACTTGTCCGCAGCACGTTCACGTATCGAAGATGCTGACTATGCTGTTGAAGTGTCCAACATGACACGTGCACAGATTCTGCAACAAGCTGGTACTTCTGTGTTGGCTCAAGCTAACCAAGTTCCACAAACTGTTCTGTCCTTGCTGCGTTAATCTTAACGATAGCAATGCAGATCAGATGGGCAACTTCGGTTGCCCAGCAGTAAAAAGCCTCCAAGGTTTCTTGGAGGCTTTTTTGTATTCGGGATTCGCCCGCAGGCAAAGACGGTGTGGTGTTTCGCTTAGCGTAGTAGCAAGCAGATGATGAGTGATGAGTTTGAGGAGGCGTAAAAAGTTACGCCGAACGAGCAGGGCGGATCAGCCTCCATTCTTTATAAATGCGCTGCAAATCGCGTGCACCATTAAGCAACACTTTAGGCCCATTCCAATCCAGATAAAGTTGCTGGTAACGCTTTCTATTTTTAGGCGTGGCAATCAGTAGATGCTTAATCATGCTCCACTTGATACTGTCTTGAGAGCCCTCTAACGAGCCTATATGTCCGGGTTCAAACAAGCAGCGGCGTAGGTATCTAGTTAGACTTAGCGCCGTAGAAATCTCCATCACAATGATCCCCGTGGCGCGATCTAAGCGTTGTGGCATGCTGACTGAGTAATTACCTTCCATGATCCAGCGGTCTGCTTCTATGGCTGCATCGTGCAAGGCTAGAAACTCGTGGGTGGGTCTAGGTACCCAGTTGCTATGAGGTTGATGATACAACTGATCCAGGTGTGTCAGCGGGATATGCTGTTGCTGGCTGATGGCGGCAGCTAACGTAGACTTTCCGCTGTTTGAAGGGCCTATGATGCAGATACGAGGGCCAAGCTGAGCAAGAGTCATGAAAGCAGTAAAAAGCAGCGAATGGTTGTGAGCGTATGAACAAACTACGAGGGCCGGCAGTAGATAAGCGTGAGCGTTATCTAAAGAGCGTTGACCGGATTCGGCAGGCTTTTTAGAATGCCAGCCAGATCGTTAATGATGACTGCAAAGGAATACATAGCATGATACATCCAGCTCCAAAAGTTGTGGTGGTAGGTGGCGGGATTATGGGGGCTTGTATAGCGTGGAATCTGGCCAAAGCGGGTGCGAAGGTACTGGTGCTAGAGCAGCATGCCGAGCCTGCCAAAGGTGCCACGCAGTGGTCTTATGGCTGGGTAGGAACTGCCAGCGTGTTGCCTAGTGAGGCTCCTCAGGCTTTTGCGCTCAAACAGACAGCCTTGCGTGAGTTTTCAGCATTGGAAAAAGAGCTAGGCACATTGCCCTATGCAGCATATGGAGCGCTGGTCTGGGGTGAGAACGATGAAGAAACTCACCAACTTGTGGCGGAGCAGCAAGCGGTGGGGGTCAGCATGTCACTCATGGATCAGGCGGCTATTCGTCAGTTAGAGCCTAGTCTCACGACGCCGCCTCGGTATGCCGCGTGGGCACCTGATGACTTTGCGATAGAGCCTATTATGCTGACTCAGCAGCTTTTGGATGCAGCTAAGGGTTTGGGGGCGGAGGTGCGCTACAACACGGTTGTAGAGCGTTTGCTGGTACAAGGGGATACTGTTCTGGGTGTTACTACCACTCAGGGCGACATATCGGCTCAGGCTGTGGTGCTCGCCAATGGGGTTGCGGTCAAGACATTGCTAAGTGATGTGGGTGTAGATGCACCAGTGTATGAGGCGCCTGCGTTCTTAATGCGGTGGCAAACGGATGATGCAGTTGTACGCCACTTAGTCTGTGCCAACGATCTAGAACTTAGACCTGATTTGCAGGGCGGTATTGTCATTGCAACAGATTACCCAGAAGAAGGGGAGGCAGGTTTAGAGGCATTGGTGCAAACGGTTAAAACACGATTGCAGCAGCTACTAACTCCTGCCCCTAGTCTGGAGCTGCGCGGTATGGCCGGGGCGAGACGCCCTCTAGTAAAGGGCGGTATGCCTTATAGAAAGAAACTATCAAACCTTACCAATTTGTACACCTTGGTGGCACACCCTGGCATTATTTTGTCACCGTATCTAGCACGTTTGTCTGCGCAAGAGATAATGGATGGTATTTAGTTTTTAACTATAGGGGTTTATAAAAAATGATATCTTATGGTCTATTATTTTTTATATTTATATAGCTTCTATTGCTATTGGTTTTGATCTTTGTTTTTACTATTTTGTTTTTCTAAAGAGGCTCTTTCTCTTTCCTGAATGCGCTGCCTATTGATGGCAAGGGCTTCTTCGGTTGGCGTCCAATCACTCCAGTAATGGTCAGGTATGAGTGGGAAGTCCGCTCGCTCTACTCCTGTGAACGATGGGTTGTATTCTCGCCTTTTCATCTCAGCAATCAGGGCTGCGTGGCGTTTTTGTAGATAGCCTAGTCGTGTGTAAAAGAAGAGCACATGCCCTTTTCCTAGGGTGTAAGTCTCTGGTTGTAATAGCTTTGTTCGCTTGGTGGATTTTTCAGCTAACGCAAACACACGGGGAAGCTCTCGGTACTCGGCAACCAAGTGAGGGCCGCTTAGCTCTTCTACGGGTACACAGTTGATACGGGTCACAGCGTTGTTCCTGGCATAGTAGTGGGGGATAAGACTAGGTAGGTTTTGTTATTTTGATTAATTAGTATTTTTGTTCTATTTTTTACTCATTTAATAATATGGTTTTTCCTCTTTTTGTTACAAATTTATCTGTTTATCCTTTGTTTGGAATCTTGTGAGATATTTACAATTTCTTGTTACTGTTTTTGTGAGAATTATTGTGATTTGTCAAAAAGGTTTTTAATATAGGTGCTAAGGTTCTAATCATGGATTGATTGTACTTGTACATTATTAGGAGGAAATATGTTTCTATCCTCAGGCTGGTGGTCATTGTGGATGCATATCATTGCGTTTGATGTGGTAGTTCTGCTGACGGTGTTTTCCTTTGTGGGTATGGTGAAACTCAGCAGAAAAAAACACTGATGCTGTAATGCCTTGCGATGGCTAAAACCTAGTGATACAGCACGGCATCGTAGCGTGATGAGAACAAGATAAATGAGACTGCATCTATACCGAAAAAGCTGCCTAGTAGGCAGCTTTTTTATTGTGTGTACGAATGGGTGAGGTTAGTCGTCGTAGTGCAAGTCGTCAGGCGATACATTGCGATAATCAGGCTCGGGCAGTATGGGCAGCCTATATGCTTTGATGCTGTGCTGTTGAAGCAGCAGTGCTTTAACTGCTCTATGCATACCATCAATCACCTTACCCTCTGGGCAGACAATAATTGGGTAAGCTAGGTCAGCGGCTTGTACTAATGTCATATGGTTAGCGATGGATCGGCAAGTGGGCTTATCACCACCTAGGTCATACCAATAGGCTTCATCCAACTCAGTAATCTATGCCAGAGGAAGTTCTTCGATGGGCAGGTCTTGGGTAAGTGCTAGCAGTTTGTTGACGTCCCAGATCAAGACATCAGAGCCTTGCTGGCGAAAGTGATATTGTTGGCGCATGAGTAATACGGGCTAACGATACACCATGTGCACACGCAGTCAGTAAGCGCTATGCGTGCACAGTAGGGCGTACTGTTTATTTGCTGGCTGAGGCGTTGCTGTCTGTTTTGTTTTCAGCGTTGTCAGCATCCACGGTTTCTTGAAAGTCTTTGGCGAGCTGATCAAAACAAGCTAAGCGTTTAGTGCCGTCTTCCATTGCGGAACAGTTGGCTAAGGCCTCTTGTATATCGGTAGCGTGTGCGGCAGGAACCCACAGTAGTACCAGAGCCAGTGCCGACAGAGTTTTTTTCATGGTGATTCCTTTGTGCTGTGTGCCATAAGGGCTTGATGACTAAAGTGTCACTATACCGTACTGCTTCTAGTGTGGTCATGCGGGCTTTGGTAAAGCGCTACGCCACGGTGGCCTCGCTATTCTCCGCACACGTTGACCACGTCTTGCAGTGCGTCGTTGGCCCCTTGCGTCGTAAACGTCGCCATTAATAATTGGCCGTTTTCTGTTTGTGCTTCAATGGTAACGGTGGGCGCAGTAAGTAGGCTAACAAATAGCTGATTGCCGTCAGAGGGGTAAATGAGCGTGCGTTGATCAGCCGACACCTCCCAGCGTGATTCTACTGTGTTATCAGCAGGGGCCGTGGTGTAACGTACTGTCATGCCTTCACCTGTGAGCGGTTGGCCCCAGTACAGATTCACGATGGTGTGATAGCGGCTGCATAGCAGTGTCAGGATGGCGGGCTGCTGCTGCGCTGTAGCGGATGAGCGCAAACTGGCATAGGGAAAGCGTTGCCCAGTGTAAGGATCTACGCTGTGGCCAGTAGACCAACCATTGGGTTCAGCAGAGGGGGCAGGAGTGACAGCAGCAGTATTAGTCTGGGTATTTGTCGCGTCTGGATAAGCGGTGCGAGAGGGCTGCGCACTAACCTGCGAGGCAAGAGGAAACAAGAGCAGTAAGGGCAGTGCGCGTAATAGCATTCTTATACGCCTTGAGGGGGTAAAACGTCACCATAAAGCACTGAGTAATTGCCTGACAAGAGCGTATATACAAAGAGGGCTTCCCTAAGGAAGCCCTCTTTGAGGCTAGACTACCAACTGTCAGAAACTGAAAGTGTAGTAGTCCTTCTATGCCGACTCATCATCATGAAAGAATCATAACGTTTTCTACAGGATTATGTCTATGAAATTTATTTCTTGTAGTGCGTAAAAATGTTGCGTTGTGTTGACGAAATAGTAAGCTTTACAGTGCTTGTGGTGATTTTTTAGCTGTAAGGACTATCGAATATTCTGCTTATCTGCCATGATTATGGAGGGATATTTTTCCCTGAGTACATTTAGGAAAGACATTGAAAACAGAAACTGGTATCGTAAAGTGGTTCAATAACGAGAAAGGCTACGGCTTCATTACACCTGAAAACGGTGGTAAAGATCTCTTTGCTCACCACAGCGAAATCCAAGGGGCAGGATACAAGTCTCTTGATGAAAACCAACGTGTATCATTCGAAGTTGGTCAAGGCCAAAAAGGTCCTTGCGCTACGAACATCCAAAAAATTTAATGCATGCCTAACGTTTCGGCGTTAGTAATCATCGAATTTAAAAGCCAGACCTATGTATGTAGTGCTGGCTTTTTTGTTGCCTAAAATAGTTGGTTAGGTAGGGGAACTCCCGCTGTGTAGCAATGTCTACACTCGGTGCTTGTCATGGCAGAGGCTATACCTTTGCTGGCGTTTTACATAGGGCTGGTTTTGGCGTTGGCCAAGTTGAGCTTGATTGATGCAGCGCTAGTTGCCAGCCTAATCGTGATGGTTATGATTTCCGGTTATGAGAACTTTGTCAGCCGATTTGATGATGCCAACACCGATGTATCCTTCTTGGGCAAGTTGGATGCCGGTAGTTTGAAAATCAAAGTGGCGTCTTCTATTGTCGCTATGTCCTCTATATATCTGCTGCAGATTTTCTTGAATGCCAACAAGTACGAGAATGACAAGCTAATGTGGTACACCATCATACATTTGGCTTTTGTAGTCTCTGCGGTAATGTTGGGTGTGTTGGAGAAAATCATGGCTAAAGATAAGCTATTACCTAGCAAGCTATAAGTAAGATCCACCCTGAAAAAGCACGCCATAGGCGTGCTTTTTTATGCCCTACGAGTGTTCTATGTACTCTCGTGCCATAGCGTGGGCAGGGTTGGCACATAGAACGGTAGAATACGGCATTGCGATAGGACAGGGGCTACGAGGCAACTGAGGGTGAAGTAGTCCATAGTGTGAGATGACGACTACACAATATAAAGAGGGATGGTATGAAGCTTATAGCGGTAGTAGTGGCTTTGATCAGTGGTGCATTGTTACCTGCAGTCGTGTCAGCACGGACCACCGAGGAAAAATGCACCATCATCGCTGACGTCGCAGAGTCTATTATGCTAGGTAGGCAGGCGGGGGCTGATAAGAATGCTGTCTTAGAGAAAGTGCAGGTACCGGGCGAGCCAGATATATCTTTGCTGTTTGAGATTATGGTGCAAGAGGCTTACAGCACAGACCGTGTGAGTAACCCAAAGCAGAGGCAGCAACTCAGTAGCGAGTTCGCGCAGCAGTGGAAAATCACCTGTTTACGAGAGTTGTCTGCACTATAAAAAGGCATCCATAAACTATCTTTGCTAGAACATCGTCTTGCGGCTAAGAGTATAGGACTTAGTTTTCTGTGTTAAGCAGTAGCTTTTCGTATTCCTGGCACCCCGCCGCTACGCCTTGCTCGCATGCTTTTAGGAACAGATCTTGCGCACGTTGTAGGTCTTGCTGAACCACTTCACCCTTGACATACATCGTGGCGAGATTAAAAAGCGCCCCAGGGAAGTTTTGTTCTGCTGCTTTGGTGTAAAGCTCAAATGCTTTGTGCAAGTCTTGTTCAGTACCATCCCCCATATCGTACAAAATAGCCGCGTTATATTGCGCGCTGGCATGCCCTTGCTCGGCCGCCTTTTCCAGCCAAGGCAGAGCTTGGCTAAAGCTTTGCGTGACGCCTTCACCATTTAAGTACAGTAGCGCAAGCATGTATTGGGCCTCGGCATGATGTTGTGCTGCCGCTAACTCAAATAATGTGCGTGCTTTTACAAAATTCTGGGGGAAGTTAGCACCGCCGTAATACAGCATCCCTAAGTCGAATTGGGTTTGACTGCTGCTAGGCGTGGTGGCTGTTGCTGTGGGCTGAGCGTAAGCAGGGGCTGTAAAGCCAGCATATACATTCAGAGCCAACAGTGTCGCTATCAGTCTGCTTTTTGTGTTCATGTTGAAACTCTGGGCGAGAGTGAAATTGATAACGTGTGATGACCTTATATTATAGATCTCTATGCATCCCCACCACGATCAGTAAAAACAGCATATACAGTAAGAATCCTGTCGCCACGAGCAACGGTAAGGTTTTCTTGAGTGTTAGGCGTGTGGTGGGGCTTAAGCCGTTATATAGCCAATAACCAATCATGCATACATTGATGACAGGTAGTAGCAGAATCAGCACGATCAACCACCGTTGCGTGGAAGTAAGCGTTCTGGATTTGATGCTACTGGCTAAGCTGTTGGTTTTCATAGGTGCGGTAACGTTTAGTCGGTAGTCGTGTCAGGGTTAGCGGTATAGCGTAACCAGCCTGCAATATTAGAGCTGCCTGCCGGCCTGTCGTTAGGGTGTATGCGCCCTTCATTAACGGGGATCTCAGCAAAATCAAAGGGGCTCATGCCTTCTAAGCAAGCGACATTCACACCATATTGATGGGGGTTAGAGCGTCGTTGATGAAAAGTGTAGATGCCGCAGGTTGAGCAAAAGTAGTGCTTGGCTTCGTGGGTATTAAACTGGTACAGCGTTAAGGCGTCTTGGCCTTGCTGAACGTGAATGTCATCCAGGTTGGCAGATACAGCCACTGCGCCGCGCATACAACAGTACGAACAATTACAACGTCTGGCGCTATGCAAACCGTCACTAAGTTTTACACTGAAACGAACCGTGCCACAGTGACAGGCGGCTTGATATAGGTCTTTTTTAGGGTGAGTTGGCGTAGTCATGGTTGGGTGGTTTTTCTATGTAACTGAAATGTAACTTGTTGATTGTTAACAGTTTTAAGGATTGTGCTTTGTATAATAATGACATTCTTTGAAGTGGAATGATTATGTATTTTATGAAACCAATCTATTGGGTAGCAGTGTTTTTTTCCTTTGTTTTGCCATTCCTCTACAAAGGTAAGGATGATGATTAAGTCGTCATTCAGATGAAGGAAGTGTAAAGGTTTACAGAGGCAGTAATAGAGCGTCTGACTTTACAAAACAGGTTACTTATTGCCCCGATTCGTGTTGAGAATGCGGGGATTTTTTTGCCCAAAACCTTACGGAGTAAGCGTTAGCGGCTGTTTCTTTTAGTTTCGTCTCTACAGAAAAAATAACGTATTGTGCTGGTAGACTTGGCAAATTGTGAATTGTCTGAGCTATGGCAATATGTATAAGTTGTAAAGTCGTACTATATCTTTCAACTTTCTATAGCGCTTAAGTCAGGCAATAAAGGTTATATGACTAGTACGTGGGGATGACATGGAAGAGTGGACAGTTGTAGCTCAGAGATCCTCTGAGGGCTGGAAGTACGAAGTAGAGATTAGAGCTCTGGATAACGGGCAAGTAGAGACAAGGATCGTTCCTGCTCCACATGAGCATATGGTGATTAGCGGTGCATTTGGCCGAATTGAAGATGCCTTGGCAGAAGCTCAGCGCTTTGCGGAGCGGACAATTCGTGCCGCTCAGGTCTCTTACGCATAAGTCGTGAGGTAGGGTGATCTGAGTAAAGCAGATCACCAATACAATATAGCGAAATCATTCTAAAAATAAGTCAGCGTGATCACGTGAGCTGAGGCTATGATGGGTTCTCATTCCATAAGCCTATTTACGTAAAGGATCACATGACGCTAGTTGTGACTATTGCGACTACCGCGCATCAGGATTGGCTGGTGGCACACGATACCGAGGTAGCGCCCTCGTGGGTGCAACGTTGCGTGGCGCAGAACGAGTACATTGTTGCCGAGCGGCAGGGGCAACTAGTGGGCTTTTTGCGATATAGCCTATTCTGGGGAAAAATTCCTTTTATGGATATGATTCGGGTGCAACCTGAACATCAGCGTCGTGGCGTAGGCAGGGCGTTGCTTCATCATTGGGAAAGGTTAATGCTGGATGCGGGTGCAACCTTATTGATGACATCTGCACAGGCCGATGAACCAGAACCGCTGGCATGGCATCAGCGCAATGGTTTTAGGGAGGCTGGGGCTGTGCAGTTTGGGCCGTTACAAGCAGCCGCTGAAGTCTTTCTACTTAAAGCGGTTACGTAGGTCAAAATACACGGTATTACCTGCTTGCAATGCTTAACATCCACGCTATATCGATATGCTAAATAGTTAAGGTGAGCGATGTGCTCGACTCTTGAAGATCTAGCATGAAGAAAGTTGTGGTGGTGGCGTTGTGTGGCTTGTGGCCTGTGCTGGTTGCGGCAGAGCAGACTAAAGAGCATTTGGCTGCTCAAGTGAGTGCCATTGAGATTCAGGCAGACGAAATTGAAATGGTCAAGCCAATGGAGTTTCACGCTAAAGGTAATGTAGTGATTACAGGGCGTGGCGATGAGATACGTACGAATAAAGCCGTAATCACAGAAAAAGAACATTTGGTCATCATCGAAACCGAAGAAGACTACTACATCAACGAATGAGTACATCGTTGGCTATGCCCACACTGATGGTTTACATGGCCATATGATTTACAGCATGAGCTTGAAGCCTTCGTGAGAGGGTGCAAACCCCAGACCTTCATAAAATCGCAGAGCATCGGTGCGCTGTTTGTCACTGGTTAGTTGCACCATGCCACACCCTGCCGTGCGAGCGTGAGCAATCGCGTATTCCAACATCTTTCTACCTATACCTAGCCCGCGATGTTGGCTGCTCACACGTACACTTTCTAGTTGTGCCCGGAGCATGCCGCCACGAGATAAGCCAGGAATAAGAGTGAGCTGTAATACACCAACCACCTTGTTTTGATGTTCAGCCACAATCAGTGAGTTACCACGTTGGGCTTGTATCGCCATAAAGGCCGCATGGTAGGCGGCCTCGTATTCGTTCCCTTCTCGTGTAGCACCTAGTGGGTCGTCTGAAAGCAGAGCAATAATCGCAGGCAAGTCATCATGCTGTGCTGTTCTAAACGACAGCGGGTAGCTGGGGGCGGTCATACGGTCTCCTTTATTGATCTACATACAATGTAGCGCTGACCCCTAAGGTAGCCAGCGTTTGCAGGCTTAGAGGCGTGTTAGCACGACGTAGGCGGTGATACTAAATAGGGATAGGACGGTGGATACTAAAATGGCGGCAGAGGTCAAATTGCCATCCCTCTTATAGTACTGTGTAACCATGAATGGCCCCGTGCCAGTAGGTAAGGCAGCTAACAACACAGCACTGTGAACCAGAGGTTCTGGCAGGCTAAAGAGGTGCGTCGCTAACAGCCAAACAACGAGTGGATGTATCACAAGCTTAAGTGCAACCACGGTACGTAGCCCTTTTAAGGTGCCGGTAGAGTTGCGGCGTTGTGCCAGAAATAGTCCTAATGCAATCAGCGCGCAAGGTGAGGCCGCACCACCCAAAAGTTTCAAGAAGCTGTTAATAGGGGCAGGAAGGCTGACACCCGATAGCATTACCACTGTGCCAGCAACGGGGGCGACCAATAACGGGTTGCGAGCCAGTTGTTTGGCAATGTTGCTCAACATTTGTGTGGTGCTGCGGTCAGTTTGTAAGCTCACTTCAATAACGACGATGGCGACGGCAAACAGCACACAAACGGTTAGAATCGTTGAGACTAATGCAGGGATTAGGGCTGGCTGTCCGAGTACCGCCAACGCTAAGGGTATGCCCATGAACCCCGTGTTTGCATAAGAAGCATTTAAAGCATCTATGGTGGCATCGGCGAGTTTCTTGGTACGTAAGCGTTGTAGGCATAAGGTCGCTATAAAGAGTAGGGCAGTACCTAATCCAAAGGCTGCTACAAATGTGGGTTGCCACAGAGTGTGCCAATCCGCGTTAGCGACGATGTCAAACAGCAAGGCGGGGAGCGCTAGGTAGACCACAAAGTTATTGATCTCGCCTGTTGCACGAGGCCCCAAGGCCCCAGCTTTACGGGCTATCCATCCTGTAGCGATGAGTGAAAAAATGGGCAAAATGACAGCAAGAACGGAGAGCATAAGTAGGTGATGCAGCAGGTGAAGCGTATAGTGTAAAAAGGTAAATCATTGCTTACCAATGCTATTTTTCTGATGAATTAATACCTTTTCTGCATCAATTATGGATATTAAACCGCTGCGTTATTTTGTGGCGTTGGCTGAGACCCTGCACTTCGGTCAGGCGGCAGCGCGTTTGCACATATCACAACCACCGCTTAGCCGACAGTTGACGGCATTAGAGCAAAGTATTGGCGTTAAATTACTAGAACGTAATTCGCGTAATGTCACGCTGACGGCGGCTGGCGAATGTTTCTATCAGGATGCGAAAAACGTCTTAAACACACTGGAGCAAGCAGTTCACAATGCGAGAGCGGTTGCCGCCGGTGATGCCGGCGTATTGACCATAGGTTTTACGATGTGTGCGGCCTACAGTGTGATTCCGCGTTACACCAGATTGTTTAGCGCAGCGTGGCCAGAGGTAACGTTGCAGCTTTGTGAGGTGGTATCCAACAACCTGTTAGAGCAAGTGCGTAGAGGGGATATTGATGCGGCAGTGTTATTGCCATCCGAAGATGAGCAAGGGTTGAATACCCAAACTGTTGTTGCCGAGCCGTTATGTGTAGCGCTGGCCAGTACACACGCATTGGCTTCAGAGCCTAGTCTTGCTATTACGCAGTTGCAAGATGAAGCGTTTGTGGTGGCAGCAGAAAATGCCGCTTCATCGCTATATGCGGCGATTGTGAAGCATTGCCAGCGACATGGTTTTAATCCCAATATACGTTTCGAGGTACAACTGCAGCAAACTGTGCTGAGCCTAGTGGCAGAAGGCGTTGGTATTGCGTTAGTGCCCGCTTCTATGCAAAAAGCGCAGGTGGCAGGGCTGCAGTATTTACCGTTAGATGATGCGCCACTGATTGAACAGGTATTGGTCTGGTCACCTGCAAATCAAAATCCCTGTTTACGAGGTTTTTTGGCGTGTGTGGGTAGTTAAGGCTTGTCTAGAAAATGTACGGTACAGATTGTGTTATAGAGAACAATCATTTTGATAAATATCCGCTATAAACGAAGTAATAGTTGCTGAGCTATTAAGGGGATAAAAATATGGCTATGGAGTAATTTATTGTTCTGATTTGACAATTATGATTTACATCATAAAATCACCTCCTGAAATGAAAAATAAAATTTACTTACATTTAAAAAGAGGTGGGAATGAAGAGAATCATATCAATGCTGTCAGTCGTAGCGTTAACGTCTGGTTGTGCCTCTATTACTTCTGAATCTACGCAATTAGTGCGAGTAGATGCTTTGGATGAGTCTGGGCAGCCCGTGGCCGAGGCGACATGTGAATTAATCAATGATAAAGGTACCTACAATACAGAGATAGGCAAACATACGATGGTCAATAAATCGAGTAATGACCTAAGTATTACGTGTAGTGCACCCGATAGAGAGGATAAGGCGACGGGTACGGCTATTTCTCGTGCTGGAGCAGGGATGTTTGGGAATATCCTATTTGGGGGCGGGATTGGTGCAATTATTGATCACAATAGAGGCACTGCTTACAACTACCCAGCGTGGATTCAAGTAGTGTTTGGGAAGGTTTTTGTTTTTGATAGAACTCATCATAAAGATGGTGTTCCTCTGCAAGGCGAGGAAGTGCTAGTGGCAGAAAAAACAGAAGCACCCATTACGCCAAAGGTTAATTTAGTACAAACAGCAGAACAAGAAAACTAAGTAGTCACAGAAAAAGCCCGCAATTGCGGGCTTTTTCTATAGCGGGCAGATATACGTGATTTAAATGGATGCAGGATCCGGTTTTTCAGTATCTATCCCATAACGTTTAATGGCCTCGGCTACCACGCTGCGTGAAATATGCCCCTCATCGGCTAACGCTTTTAATGCCGCGACAACAATAAAATGTCTGTCTACCTCAAAGAAAGTACGTAGGGACTCCCGTGTGTCTGAGCGCCCAAAGCCGTCGGTGCCTAAGGATACAAAGCGACGGTTATGGATAAACGGGTGTATTTGATCGCCAACTATTTTCATGTAGTCGGTGGTCACCACAATGGGGCCAGCATGTTTGTCAAAGCACTGCTGTACATAAGGAATACGAGGTTCGGCTTCTGGGTGTAGCAGGTTCCAGCGCTCAGCGGCCATGCCGTCACGACGTAGCTCTGTCAGGCTGGTAGCGCTCCAGACATTGCTGCTCATACCAAAGTCATTCTGCAGTAGCTCGCTAGCCGCAATGACTTCGCGCAGTATGGAGCCGCTTCCTAGTAGCTGTACCTGAGGCGTCTTAGCACTATCTTTTTCACCCTCCTGCAGTAGGTATAGCCCTTTTAGAATGCCAGCCTCTGAACCCTCAAGTAATGCAGGGTTGGGGTAGCTTTCGTTCAGCACGGTGATGTAGTAGTAGATATCCTCTTGGTCTACGTACATGCGGCGTAGGCCATCTTGAATGATGACGGCTAGCTCGTAGGCAAAAGTAGGGTCATACGAGATGCAATTAGGAATTACGGAAGACAGTACATGACTGTGCCCATCGTCATGCTGTAAGCCTTCGCCCATCAAGGTTGTGCGCCCTGATGTGGCACCCAACATAAAGCCTCGAGTGCGGGCGTCCCCTGCAGCCCAGGCCAAATCGCCTACACGTTGCAGCCCAAACATAGAGTAGAAAATGTAGAACGGGATGGCGGTCACGCCGTGATTGCTATAGGCCGTACCAGCAGCAATCCACGAAGACATGGCGCCAGACTCATTAATCCCTTCTTGCAGGATCTGTCCGTCTTTGGCCTCTTTGTAGTAGCTCAGTTGGCCCGCATCTTGAGGGGTATACAACTGTCCTAAATAAGAGTGAATGCCTATCTGCCTGAATAAGCCCTCCATCCCAAAGGTGCGTGATTCATCCGGCACGATGGGGATGATGAGTTTGCCTAGGTTGGGGTCTTTTAGCAGCGTGGTGAGTATGCGCACAAACGACATGGTGGTGGACACACCGCGCTCGCCGCTGTCTTTGAGTTGTGCAGCGAAAGCACTTAACGGGGGGATGACTAAAGGCTCTACCTTACTGATGCGAGCAGGGATATAGCCGCCAAGGGTAGATCTACGCTCGGCAAAGTAACGTGCCTCCTCGCTGCCAGGGGCTGGTTTCAGATAAGGCATTTCTTCTAACTGATCGTCAGACACCGGTAGTGAAAAACGATCCCGGAAGGCTCGCACCGCGTCAGCACTCATTTTCTTCAACTGGTGATTGATGTTCTGGCCTTCACCTGCCTCGCCCATCCCAAAACCTTTCACAGTTTTGACCAATACAACGCTAGGTCTGCCCGTGGTGTTTACGGCTTGCGAATAGGCTGCGTAGACTTTTTCGGGGTCATGGCCACCACGAGTTAAGGCCCAAATCTCATCGTCGGATAAATGAGCGACTAGCTCAAGCAATTCTGGGTATTTACCAAAGAAGTGTTCGCGCACATACGCGCCGTTTTGTGACTTAAAGGTTTGGTATTCACCATCCACACATTCCATCATGCGTTGACGTAGTAATCCGGTAGTATCGCGCTGTAGTAGCTCATCCCAGCCGCTACCCCACAATACTTTAATGACATTCCAGCCAGCGGCACGGAACGTACCTTCCAGCTCTTGAACGATTTTGCTATTGCCGCGCACGGGGCCATCTAGGCGCTGCAAATTGCAGTTCACCACAAAGATGATGTTGTCCAAGCGCTCGCGGCCTGCCAGCGAGATAGCCGCCAAGGATTCTGGTTGATCCATTTCGCCATCCCCCAAGAATGCCCATACTTTGCGGCCTTGGTGCTGAATGAGTCCACGGTATTCCAGATAGCGCATAAAGCGAGCTTGGTAGGCCGCTGTGAGTGGCCCCAAGCCCATGGATACGGTAGGAAACTGCCAAAACTCAGGCATGAGGCGAGGGTGAGGGTACGACGATAAGCCATCTCTACCAGCTTCGCGGCGGAAGTTGTCCAACTGCTCTTCGCTAATGCGTCCTTCCAAGTAGGCGCGTCCATAAATGCCGGGGGCAGAGTGGCCTTGTATGTACACCATGTCGCCACCGAAGCTATCGGTTCTGCCTCTAAAAAAGTGGTTGAAACCCACGTCATACAGCACAGCGGCTGACTGATAGGTCGCAATATGCCCGCCCACATTAGAGTACTTGCCAGCGCGTAGCACCATGACCATTGCATTCCAGCGTATATAGGCATTTAACCTGCGCTCTATGCCTATGTCGCCAGGATATGTGGGTTGGCTGCGTTTAGGGATGGTGTTGACGTAAGCAGTAGTCACTTTGCCATGCAAGCTGCCGTGCTGTTCAACATCAAAATCCATCAACTGGTCGATCAGGTAATGAGCCCGCGGTCTGCCCTCAACAGCAACTACAGCCTCTAACGCCTCCAACCATTCTCGTGTCTCTTGGGGATCACTATCGTGAGGTACGAGGGACTGGGTCATGGCATATCTCCTAGAATAATCAATGTTTTATACAAGCCATGGGTTGGCTTGAGCTGACAAACCTACGGGGTAGCCGGTATGGATTGCAAATGCAATCATAGCATTTGCAATCGTATATTCGTCAGTTAAAATTGTGTCTGTGATCAAAATGTAGAAAAAGGAGCAGGGCTATGGCGGCTGGTGAACCGGATCTTTGGTACTCATTTGTACGTACGCATCGCGTGATGATTCGCGAAATTGAACGGCGTTTGGCAGCTGAGAAACTGCCTAACTACGCGTGGTACGACGTACTCTGGGGGCTAGAGAGCGGGGCGGACGGTACGCGTCGTATGCATGAATTGGCAGATAAGTTAGCCATAGAGCGCTATAACCTCACCCGATTGGTAGATAGGCTAGAAAGTGAGGGGCTGGTGACTAGGGCGCGCTCCGCCGAAGATGGCAGGGCCGCTTTCGCAACTATCACGGATAAAGGTAGAGAGCTGCGCAAAAAAATGTGGAAAGTGTATGAGTCCACTGTGGCCGAGCTTTTTCTGAAACAGTTCAGTACAGAAGAGCAGAGAGTATTGGCAAGCGGCTTAACGAATGCGGCTAGGGCTGTACAGACGCCTAAGCAGCCATCCGACGAGTAGTGTGGTCACGGTGCTGTCTTATTGTGAGTTTACTGTGTGTGCTCATGAAATTAGGCTTATCTACTAGGGTAGGATAAGACGTTCATCGTGCTTTGACGCGTCACGCTAAGCATGCTTGTCATCCACCAGTATCAATACTGATAATTATGGAAATTCGTTCTTACCAACCTGCGGATGAAACGGCGGTGATTGCGCTTTGGGAAACCTGCGGCTTAACGCGCCCTTGGAATGATCCTCGTAAGGATATTGCGCGCAAGCTGACAGCTCAGCCAGAGCTGTTTCTGGTGGGGGTAGAACAAGATAACGTGATAGCTACGGCGATGGTAGGCTTTGATGGGCATCGTGGCTGGGTGTATTACGTAGCCGTTGATCCTGATTACCAGCGCTTATCTTATGGTAAACAATTGATGCGCGAAGCCGAGCAGTTGTTGATAGAACGAGGCTGCCCAAAAATCAATTTATTGGTACGTAGCAGCAATGCGCAGGTGATCCAGTTCTATAAAGAGTTGGGTTATACCCCAGACGATGTAGTGAGTTTAGGGCGTAGGTTAATCGCGGATGAGTAGCTGACCACCACCGACATAGCCCGTAGGTAACGAAACCGGCGGGCTTTTTCGTGTGCGGTGTAGGCTCGCTACCCCATTAGTGACTGGCTGCGGTGGCGGTAACGCTGGCCTTAGTGGGGAGAGCCAGTGTCCACGTCTGGGTAATAAGCACCGTTCCAGTGGTGGTTTTGGTGGTGACGTGAATATCCATTAAGCCCCGATCAGCCTTGTTTTTAGAAGGCCGTATATCCAGGATTTCAGCACACACTTTCAGGCTATCGCCAGGATACATGGGGTGATGAAAGCGCACCTCTTTAAACCCTGCGCCAATTAGCGGGGTGTCACCAAAGCGCTTGGAGTTCAAAATCAGCTTTAAGGTAATCAACAGCGTTTGCCAACCGCTACCCACCAGTTCGCCAAAAATCGTGTTTTTGGCGAGCTCTTCGTCTACATGCATATCTTGTGGGTCATATTGCTCAGCAAAAGAGACAATCATGTCGCGATCCAGCGAAAACGCCTCTGTTTCTATTGTCTCCCCAACTTTGAAGTCTTCCAGATAGCGAAGCACACCCGTTTTGGGTTTGGTCATAGGTACCAGCACAGTTGTCCCCTTAGTTTAGTTGTGAACTATATGGTAGATAGTAGGTTTAAGGTTTGGCTGACGTCAACCGTACTTGGGTGAGCTGAGCTAACACGGTGGCATGTGGGGGTATTTGCAAACTCAGGTGCTGCACGTATCACAGGGAGTGTTTAAAGGTAGATGGCGGCTTTACGGTTTAAAACATCGCATGGGTATCTTTAGCGCTGTATTTCTGTCATAGTGGGTTAGGGAAATTTCTCTCACTATTTAGGAAATACATTGAAAATAGAAACTGGTATTGTGAAATGGTTCGACAACGACAGAGGCTTTGGTTTTATCATGCCGGAAAATGGAGGGAAGGACCTTTTTGCGCATCAGAGCGAAATCCAAAGTAATGAATCGTACAGCACACTAAGCGAAAACCAACGCGTGTCATATGTGATTGGGCAAGGTCAAAAAGGGCCTTGTGCAACAAAAATCACACTGTTGTAAACGGCCTATAGCCTTCGGGCGGGTATGACAAAACAAGAGAGCGAGACCTGTTATGTATAGGTCTCGCTTTTTTATTATGGGTGATGATTGATACACTAGATTTTGTGGGTCCTCTGTTTTTCTGCACTTTGTGGGCGATGGCACTAGATGAAATACCGCCTTTATCTCTTTGATCTCGACGATACTCTCTTTGATTTTTCTGCTTCAAACGCGTGGTCGTTTAAGCAGATGCTGCATACGTCTGGCGCGGCAGTATCTGCTGACTCGGTGTTTGCCGATTTTCTGAGCATTGATAGCGGCTTATGGAAGCAGTTTGAGCAAGGTCTGGTTTCTAGAGATCAGCTCAAAGTTGAGCGCTTTGCGCGTACGTTTGCAAAGCATGGCTTAACTATTGATGCAGAAGAAGCGAACCACCTCTATTTGCAAGGCTTGGGAGAGCACGTCGCCTTAATTGATGGCGCCGTAGAGGTTTGCAAGGCGCTTGCCGCTGTAGGCGAGGTAGGGGTGATTACGAATGGGTTTGAACAGGTGCAGCGTCAACGCGTGCTGAACGCAGGGCTACAGCCTTACGTTTCTTTTATCGCATCGTCGGAGGCGTGCGGTTACGCTAAGCCTGACGCTCGGCTATTTGCGTTTGCGGTAGATAAGGCCAAGGCGTTTAGTAATGACTCTACCCTCATTATTGGCGACCGTTTAGAGGCGGATATCTTGGGGGGGAATAACTTTGCTATTTCTAGCTGCTGGTTTAACCCTTCGATTGCTCAGAACACCTCGGCGATACAGCCTACCTATGAAATCACCCATTTAACCGAGTTGGTTGCATTGGTGGGGGCGTAATCATGTTTCAACAGATGATGATTGACGAGAATGGGCTAGCAGCATGTTAAAGCTGCTGGCTTTTTTTTCGCCTATCGCTACGTTGTGTTTTGCATGGTTGAGCTTTTTGTTTCTGCTCTTTTTCCCACCGTTGTGGCTGCTTTGGCCGGTACTGGTGATTGCGGCTTTTACGATTAATTACTTAGGTATACGCCATGTCTTGGGTTATGAGGGGCGAGCTAGGTTGTGGCATCACTGCTTTAATGTGATTGAAAGTTTGCTGCTTGTTGTAATGTTGATGCGCTTTTTGCTAGGGGTTAGTGCTGAGTAGTGAGCGCGTGCTCTTGGGGGCTTTTTTTGGCGATTTACACGTGTTCCCCTAGAGGAAACGGACGATTTTTGGCTGTAACAATGTGCGCTATAGCTTGAGTTATGCATACAGCGTAATTGTTTGGTTGCATATATTCTGTAATATTTTCCCGCTATGCTGCTAGACTTAGCTGGATATCACGCAAGGGTTGAGCTAAAGGTGTATGCCACCTTGCACATATCAGGTCAAAGAAGTTCAAGTCGTTTTGAGAGGGGCGGGCAGTATCAGGCGCCTACGTTGTAGCAAGATAAAAAATCCGTAGGTTTTTTTATTGGCATAATTACAAGAGGACAAAATGGATATTGAGTTTGCTGAGTACAGAGTTAACCCATCAGGCGTTGCATTTTCTTTTTTAACGGATGTAGGCGAACGGGTGTTGGGAAATGTATCCCTCAATGCGTTGGAAGCCTTAGCAGGAAAATGGGTTGGTGAAGAAAGCTGTCTGGATACCTATCGTGAGCATCGGGCTGCGATTCATAAGGTGGTGCTGCGAAAGCACAAACAGGGCGCTAAAGAGCCGTTTTGGGTACGTGAAAGTGAGCTTGGCTAAATGCCAAGCTTTTTTTATATCTGTAGCAGTTCCGGTTAGCGTAGGGTTACGAACAATCAAAACCCGCAAAGGTTGCTGCCTTTTGCGGGTTTTTTTGTGCCTATGATGGGGTGATCCGTAACGTAGATGTAAAGAACCTTGAAACTCATTACGGTTGCTGCGCAGGCAGCGACTCACGCAGTAGAGCTTTACATTTTGTAGGTAAGACTGACATATGCTCTAGAGGGAACTGCTACTTTCATAGTTAATAGATGGGAGGCTTACACTGCATACAGTTATTATTCATTCGCTGTTTTTTAGGGCTTCATCATGGGTTTTTATTGGGCAATTGGTGCAAGGAAAAGAGGGCTCAAAGGGTTGATGGTGGTTTGTGAGCCTGTAGAGATTGCGGCGTATGTAGCGCGTTGGGAGGGCGAGGTGACCTTGAAAGTGAAGCCTAACCTTCCTAGCTATTTGCAAAATACAGCCTTAGATCCCCTTGAATTCACCGAAATACACTATCTGTTTTTCAGTACCAAACAGGGTGATTCCGTAGTTGCTGAGTTAGAAAGGGCAAGCGTATTTGTGGGGCCTAAAGTAGATTATGAAGAAAACGACAGCGGGGATTTCTCGCTCTTACTTCACTATAAGATCAAGAGAACGCTAGCGCTTAGCGGTGAAGACTCACCCGCACTGGAGAGTTTTTCGTCGCAACAAAGAATGCTTACCAGTGAAGATCAACTGATACGGATGTTGGACGAAGACAAGTATGAGGGGATGTGGGTAGATAGGCCATCACTATGCTTAACGAAAAGCGAGGCAGTCAGTGCCTTGGCCAAAGAGTATGACGTTTCCGAGGATCAGGTCTGGATCACGATTGACGGCAAATAAGACGCTGCATAGGGATGGCATTGCTATCAGAAAGAATGCCAGTCTGATGCCACAAATAAAAAAAGCACTGACTCAAAAGAATCAATGCTTTTTCAATCTGTTGGTGCGAACGGGGAGACTCGAACTCCCACACCTCTCGGCGCCAGAACCTAAACCTGGTGCGTCTACCAATTCCGCCACGTTCGCACAGACAAGCATTGAAGTATAGATGAGTAAAAAAAATTCTGCAAGCTTTTTTGTGTGGGTCCTTGCCTCTAGTAGAAGTAAAGAAAAATGCTAGCTAAAGGGCAGGGCCGGAGATTGTATGCATGGCTCTGTATGCGTACAATCACTCGATTTACCCTAAAAAATGCTAGACATAGATACTATGCTTGCTATTGAATAGAGGGTTGGCCGGTTATTGATGACGGCTTTTGCGGTAAAATAACCGATTATTTTCATTCACTAACTCACTCAAATAGGTCTCTAATGCAGCCCGAGGTTGAAATTCTGTCCGGTTTGGAGCGCCGTGTCGATCTGGTCGTTTCTGTGGCCGATGTCGAAAAAGAAGTCCAGGCACAACTTAAACGTGTGGCGCGTACCGCAAAAATTCAGGGCTTCCGCCCCGGTAAAGCACCACTAGCCATGATTGAGCGCAGCCACGGTCCTAGCGTCCGTTACGATGTGATCAATGCTGAATTAGGTAAAGCGATGGATGCAGCTCTGAAAGCTGCAGACGTACGTGTTGCTGGTACACCTAGCATCGAACCTAAAGAAGGTGAGCCTGCTGAAGGTACTATGGCATTTACTGCCACGTTCGAAGTGTACCCAGAAGTGGCTGTGCCTGATTTGTCCGCACTGGAAATTACTCGTAGCACAGCAGACGTTGGCGACGAAGAAATCCAAACAACTATCGATATCCTGCGTAAACAACGCGCTCAATTTGAAGCTCGCGAAGACCGCGCTGCTCAAGACGGCGATCGTATTACGTTGGATTTCAAAGGCACGATCGATGACGTGGCTTTTGAAGGTGGTACTGCTGAAGGCTTCTCCTTCGTATTGGGCGAAGGCCGCATGTTGCCTGAGTTCGAAACAGCTGTTCAAGGCATGAAAGCAGGCGAAGAGAAAACCTTCCCGCTGGCATTCCCCGCTGATTACGGTGGCACCGAAGTTGCTGGTAAAACAGCACAATTCGAGATCAAAGTAACGGAAGTTGCTGAAGCTGTTCTGCCTGAGTTGAACGCTGACTTTGCAAAAATGCTGGGTCAAGCCGAAGGCGATGTAGAAGCGCTGAAAGCTGACATCCGTAGCAACGTTGAGCGTGAAGTTAAAGCTCGTGTGCAAGCTCGTACAAAAGCAAGCGTTATGGATGCATTGGCTGGTGCCTCTACATTCGAACTGCCTAAAGCACTGATCGATGCAGAAGTGCAAAACCGTATTGCAGCCACTCGTGAAGAGTTGAAAGCACGTGGTTTGCCTAATGCTGAAAACTTCCCAATCCCAGAAGAAGGCTTCAAAGAAGAAGCCGAGCGTCGTGTACGTTTGGGTCTGTTGCTGTCTGAACTGGTTAAAGCAGCTGAATTGCAAGCTAAACCAGAACAGGTTCGTGCTCGTATCGAAGAGTTTGCTCAGAACTACGAACAACCTGCTCAGGTTGTGACATACTACCTGTCAGATCGTCAACGTCGCGCTGAGATCGAAGCTGTAGTGCTGGAAGATAACGTGGTTGAACACGTACTTTCTAACGCTAAAGTTACAGAAGAGGGCGTGCCATTCAACGAAATCATGGGGAACTAACTAATGTCGTCTAGTTTTATCGACTTCTATGCTTCGATGCATGGAGGACACGCAGTAACACCGTCCGGTTTGGGCTACATTCCTATGGTTGTAGAGCAATCTGGTCGCGGTGAGCGTTCTTACGATATCTACTCACGCTTGCTGCGTGAGCGCTTGGTGTTTTTGGTGGGTCCGGTTAATGACCAATCCGCTAACCTGATTGTGGCGCAACTGCTGTTCTTGGAGTCGGAAAACCCAGACAAAGACATCTCTTTGTACATCAACTCGCCTGGTGGCGGTGTGTACGCAGGGATGGGCATTTATGACACCATGCAGTTCGTGAAACCTCAGGTTTCAACGCTGTGCACCGGGATGGCAGCCAGCATGGGTGCTTTCCTGTTGTCGGCGGGGGAAAAGGGCAAGCGCTTTGCCTTGCCTAATTCCCGCATCATGATTCATCAGCCATCAGGCGGTGCGCAGGGTCAAGCGTCGGATATTCAAATCCATGCTCAAGAGATCCTGAGCTTGCGTGATAGTCTGAATGGTATTCTGGCCAAAAATACTGGCCAGACCATTGAGCAAGTTGCGCTGGATACAGAGCGTGATCGTTTCATGTCTTCAGATGATGCAAAAAACTATGGTCTGATTGACCAAGTCTTAACACATCGTTCAGACGAAACAGCTTAATGGGTGTGACCACGCTGCCATGCGAAAGTGCTGGCAGTGTGGGCACTTGATGTTTTGTAGGGAAAATGCTTTTTTCTCTCTATTTTTGACAGAGTCTTATGTCCGATAAACACTCGTCCGATGACAAAGTCCTGCATTGTTCGTTTTGCAACAAGAGCCAGAGCGAAGTCGGCAAGCTAATAGCTGGACCTGCTTCCGTATTCATTTGTGATGAATGCATTACCTTGTGCAGTGACATTATTCACGAAGAGTCACAGGAAAAAGCGAAGGAAGCCATCAAAACAGAGCTTCCTAAACCCAAAGAGATTACTGGGTTTCTTGATCAGTATGTGATTGGTCAAGAGTCCCCTAAACGTAGCTTAGCGGTTGCGGTCTACAACCACTACAAGCGTATTCGTTATGCGAATACCACGGATGATGGTGTAGAGCTTTCCAAGAGTAATATTTTGCTGATTGGGCCTACAGGCTCCGGTAAAACATTGCTGGCTCAAACATTGGCGCGCATGCTGAATGTGCCATTTGTGATGGCCGATGCTACGACACTAACCGAAGCTGGGTATGTGGGTGAGGATGTAGAAAACATCATCCAAAAACTGCTACAAAGCTGCGAGTACGATGTTGATAAGGCGCAGCAAGCGATTGTCTACATCGATGAAATTGACAAGATTTCCCGTAAGTCTGATAACCCATCCATTACCCGTGATGTGTCGGGTGAGGGTGTGCAGCAGGCTTTGCTGAAATTGATTGAAGGTACGGTTGCCTCTGTGCCGCCACAAGGTGGTCGTAAGCATCCTAACCAAGACTTTGTGCAAGTGGACACCACAAACATCTTGTTTATCGTGGGTGGTGCATTTGCAGGTCTGGATAAAGTTATTCTGGATCGTACAGAAAAATCAGGTATTGGTTTCTCTGCGTCAGTAAGCTCTAAGTCTGAGCGTGGCGTAGGTGAGCTGTTTACCGAGGTTGAGCCAGAAGACTTGATCAAGTTCGGTATTATCCCCGAGTTGGTTGGTAGGTTGCCTGTGGTCACAACCTTGCAAGAGTTGGATGAAGATTCACTGATTCAAATCCTGACTCAACCACGTAATGCCTTGGTAAAACAGTTCCAGCAACTGTTTGCGATGGAAGACGTGGGCTTGGAAGTGGAAGATGATGCGCTGCGTGCCATCGCTAAACGCGCGATTACTCGCAAGACGGGTGCTCGTGGTTTGCGCTCTATTGTGGAACAGTCACTGTTGAACACAATGTATGAGTTGCCATCGCGTCCTGATGTGGGCAAAGTGATACTGACAGCAGATGCTGTGAGTGGCAAAGGTGAACCCATTCTGGTGGAACGCAGCGAGGAAGAAAAATCGGCAGCAACATCTGACACTGCAGCCGCCTAACTGGGAAACTTTCTGTTATAAATAACAGACTCATTGCTTCCTTGGCTCTTGAAATATTCAAAATAGCCGCAACCTTACAGTTAAGAAGTGCATCTAAAAAGGGAAGCTTCATGCTTCCCTTTTGCGGATGACGGGCTTATTAAAAGGAATTTGCTATGTCTGCGAGCCAGATTCTTACTACGGAACCCATGGAGCTACCGCTGTTGCCATTGCGCGATGTGGTGGTGTTTCCGCATATGGTGATTCCCCTGTTCGTGGGGCGTCCACGATCCATCAAGGCGTTGGAATTGGCAATGGAAGATGGCAACCACATTATGTTGGTTGCCCAGAAAACTGCCAGCAAAGATGAGCCTTCCAAAGACGACCTATATGAAATAGGTTGTGTAGCGAACATTTTGCAAATGCTGAAACTGCCCGATGGCACCGTGAAGGTGTTGGTCGAAGGTATGCAGCGTGCGCGTGCGGTTGACGTTACGGAAACCGACGAGTGTTTCAAAGCTAAGGTTGTGGCTGCAGAGATCGAATCTGCAGCGTCGGCATCAGAGCACGAGGCTTTGCGCCGTGCTGTGTTGGCGCAGTTTGAGCAGTACGTCAAACTGAATAAAAAAATCCCGCAAGAAATTCTCACTTCTCTGACTGGCATTGAAGAGCCAGGTAGGCTGGCCGATACAGTGGCTGCACACCTGAGCTTGAAGCTGGAGCAAAAACAGGAAATGCTGGAAATGGCTGCTGTAGGCAGTCGTTTGGAAGCACTGTTGGCGCAGCTGGAGTCTGAAATCGATATTCTTCAGGTGGAAAAACGCATTCGCGGCCGCGTGAAGAAACAGATGGAAAAAAGCCAGCGTGACTACTACCTGAATGAGCAAGTAAAAGCCATTCAGAAAGAGTTGGGCGAGGGCGAAGAAGGTGCTGATCTAGAAGAACTGGAAAAACGCATCGAAGAAGCCAAGCTGCCTAAAGAAGCACAGAAGAAAGCGGAAGCTGAACTGAAAAAACTGAAGCTAATGTCGCCTATGTCGGCAGAAGCTACTGTGGTGCGTAACTATCTGGATACCCTAGTGGGTATGCCATGGCGCAAGAAGAGCCGTATCAGCAATTCGCTGGTAAATGCTCAAGAAGTGCTGGATAGTGATCACTTCGGTCTGGAAAAAGTGAAAGAACGTATTGTTGAATACTTAGCGGTTCAACAACGTGTGAGCAAACTGAAATCACCTATCTTGTGTTTGGTAGGGCCTCCAGGCGTGGGTAAGACCTCGCTGGGTCAGTCTATTGCGCGCGCAACCAACCGCAAGTACGTACGTATGGCGCTGGGTGGTGTACGTGACGAGGCCGAGATTCGCGGTCACCGTCGTACCTACATTGGCTCCATGCCAGGTAAAGTGCTGCAGAACATGTCCAAAGTGGGCGTGCGTAACCCGCTGTTCCTGCTGGATGAAATCGACAAGTTGGGTATGGATTTCCGTGGCGATCCGTCATCGGCATTGCTTGAAGTGCTAGATCCAGAACAAAACCACACCTTCCAAGATCACTACTTGGAAGTAGACTTCGATTTGTCCGACGTAATGTTTGTGGCCACCAGCAATACGCTGAATATTCCACCGGCGCTGTTAGACCGTATGGAAGTGATTCGTTTGTCTGGTTATACCGAAGACGAAAAAGTACGCATTGCGTTTGACCACTTGATTCCTAAGTTGGTGAAACACAATGGTGTGAAAGACGGTGAGTTGGAAGTTACCGAAGACGCTGTGCGCGACATGATTCGCTACTACACACGCGAAGCTGGTGTGCGTTCGCTAGAACGTGAAATCAGCAAAATCTGCCGTAAGGTAGTGCGTAAGTTCTTGGAAGCAGCGAAGTCGAATGCTAAACCAACAACGGTAGTGGTGAATTCCGAGAACCTAGAAGAGTTCTTGGGTGTACGTCGCTATACCTTTGGCGTGGCGGAAACCGAGAACAAGGTAGGCCAAGTGACTGGTTTGGCATGGACTGAAGTGGGTGGCGATTTGCTCACCATCGAAGTTGCTGACATGCCAGGTAAAGGCAACGTACAGCGTACGGGTTCTATTGGTGACGTGATGAAAGAGTCGGTGGAAGCCGCTCGTACGGTAGTTCGCTCGCGTGCTCAGAAGTGGGGTATTCCTGACACTACTTTTGAGAAACGTGACTTGCACGTGCACTTCCCTGATGGTGCTACACCTAAGGATGGTCCATCTGCAGGTATTGCGATCACCACAGCCATTGTGTCGTCGTTGACCGGTATTCCTATCCGTGCTGATGTTGCCATGACAGGTGAGATCACACTGCGTGGTGAGGTGCTGGAAATTGGTGGTTTGAAAGAGAAACTGCTGGCAGCACTGCGTGGTGGTATCAAAACCGTCATGATTCCTGAGCAAAACGTGAAGGATTTGGCTGAGATTCCAGACAACGTTAAAAACCACTTGGAGATTATTCCAGTGCGTTGGATCGATAGAGTGCTGGAAGTGGCGTTAGAAAAAATGCCTGTGCCATTAAGCGATGAAGAAGTTGCCAGACTGGCAGCGGAAGCCGCTGTTGCTAACAAAGCAGTGAGCAGTGCAGGTGGTTTGAGTACGACGCACTAAGCTTGGTGTCAAAATAAAAACAGCCCAGTTAGTACTGGGCTGTTTTTTTATCGCGATAAAACCAATAATCAGTGTATGGGTGTATTGCGGATCAGGCCTACAGCAATACCTTCTACGCTGAAGTTGTCTTCGTCGGACACAGGTATAGGCTCGAAGTCTGGGTTTTCGGGCATCAGGTTAATGGTTTTACCTTCGATGTGCAGACGCTTAACGGTCACATCGTCACCCAGGCGGGCCACAATCACTTGGCCATGGCGAGCTTCGGTAGTTTTTTTGACGGCAAGCAAGTCGCCTTCCAAAATGCCGATGTCACGCATACTAAGGCCGCGTACGCGCAGCAAGTAATCGGGTGTTTGGCTAAACAGGTTAGGGGCAACACCAATTTCTTGTTCTACATGAGCACTAGCCAGAATAGGGCTACCGGCAGCTACTCTACCAATGATGGGGAGCTGCAAGTTGTTGCTGGCGATATCGTGGTCGTTGGCGGCTGCAGGCAGGGTAGAGTCGTCTTGTACAAGACGAATACCACGCGATGCACCAGCGGTTAATTCGATGGCGCCTTTTTTTGCCAAGGCCTTAAGGTGATCTTCGGCAGCATTGGCCGACCTGAAGCCCAACGTCTGAGCGATTTCGGCTCTGGTGGGAGGGAAACCGGTGCGCTGTATCTCTTGACGGATGATATCAAGCACCTGTTGTTGCCTGATGGTAAGTTTGACGGCCATGATATATTGATGCTGTTTATTTATACAGCAATGATTTTGCGTTAAAATACAAGAAAAATCAAGCCGTATGGGCCTTTGGGCTGATCTAGGCACATTTTTATGCCGGCTGTTTCTTTAGGACTTCGTGTCACCTATCTTATGTCAGAGTTTGCTCCGCGTTTTGTCAGTTTCCCCGATAGCCCCTTTTCGCTGTACGAGCCGTACCCGCCAGCGGGTGATCAGCCTGCGGCTATTGAAAAGCTGGTAGAGGGGTTAGACGATGGTTTGATGTACCAGACTCTTCTGGGGGTGACTGGGTCGGGCAAGACCTACACCATGGCAAACGTCATTGCTCGTACGGGCAGGCCAGCCATCGTGATGGCGCCAAACAAAACCTTGGCGGCGCAGTTGTACGCCGAGATGCGCGAGTTCTTCCCGCGTAATGCGGTGGAATACTTCGTGTCGTACTACGATTACTATCAGCCTGAAGCGTACGTACCCTCACGCGATATGTTTATCGAGAAAGACTCCTCGATTAACGAGCACATAGAACAGATGCGTTTGTCAGCCACTAAAAGCTTGTTAGAGCGTCGCGACACCATCATTGTGGCGTCGGTGTCCAGTATCTACGGTATTGGTAACCCCGGCGATTATCACTCGATGGTGCTGACCTTGCGCGTAGGGGATACGGTGCCTAGGCAAGAGTTATTAGCACGCTTGGTGGCGATGCAGTATGAGCGTAACGATGCTGACTTTGCGCGGGGTATTTTCCGGGCTAGGGGTGAGGTCATTGATGTGTTCCCTGCCGAGAACGCGGAGCAAGCGCTACGCATCACCATGTTTGATGATGAAATCGAGTCTTTGGCGTTATTTGATCCGCTGACAGGCAAGATCCAGCAAGATGTACGTCGCTATACCGTGTTCCCCGGGTCGCACTTTGTGACACCGCGCGAAACGATTTTGCGCGCGATGGAAACCATCAAAGACGAACTGCGTGAACGAGTGGATCAGTTTGTGAAAGCTGGCGAATTAGTCGAAGCTCAACGCATAGAACAGCGCACACGTTTTGATTTGGAAATGATGAACGAACTGGGGTTTTGCAAAGGCATTGAGAACTACTCCAGACACTTATCGGGTGCAGCGCCGGGTGATCCTCCGCCTACCTTGATCGACTACCTACCTAAAGACGCCTTGATGTTTATCGATGAAAGTCACGTCACCATGGGGCAGATAGGCGGTATGTATAGGGGGGACCGCTCGCGTAAACAAACGCTGGTGCAGTTTGGTTTCCGCTTGCCATCGGCGCTGGATAACCGCCCGCTGAAGCTAGAAGAATTCGAGCAGCGCATGCCGCAAACGGTGTTTGTGTCGGCAACGCCTGCAGCCTACGAGCAAGAGCATGCAGATGCGGTAGTAGAGCAGGTGGTGCGTCCTACAGGCTTGGTAGATCCGTTAGTAGAGGTGCGTCCAGCGACGACGCAGGTGGATGACCTACTGGGCGAGATTAAACTGCGTGTGGCTGCTCAAGAAAGGATTTTAGTCACCACGCTGACCAAACGTATGTCGGAAGACTTAACCGACTATTTGGCTGAAAACGGTGTGCGGGTGCGTTACTTACACTCTGACATTGATACGGTAGAGCGCGTGGAAATTATCCGCGACCTGCGTTTGGGTATGTTTGATGTGTTAGTGGGCATTAACTTACTACGTGAGGGCTTGGATATCCCAGAGGTCTCTTTAGTCGCCATTCTGGATGCCGATAAAGAGGGCTTCTTGCGCTCCGAGCGCAGTTTGATTCAGACTATTGGTAGGGCAGCGCGTAACCTAAATGGTCACGCTATTTTGTATGCAGACAGAATTACAGATTCTATGCATAAAGCGATGAGCGAAACAGAGCGCCGTCGTGAAAAACAAGTGGCGTTTAACCTAGAGCACGGTATTACAGCACGTGGTGTGAATAAAGCAGTGCGCGACCTGATTGATGGTGTGTCAGCAGCACCAGTGGTTGAGACTGAGTACAGTATTATCGGTAGCGATGTGCTGGGTGACGAGAAAAAGCTAGCCAAAGAAATCAAACGTCTAGAAAAACAAATGATGGATCATGCGAAAAACCTAGAGTTTGAACAGGCGGCTAAAGCGCGTGATCAGTTGCGTCAGTTGAAAGAAAAAGCACTATTGGGGCTGTAAAGTATTCGCGTTGTTTTCACGGTACGAAATGGTGTATTGTGTTGTGGGAAAACCCTTATTTTTGACGGTGTTGTTTGCTATACTGGACTAAATCAGTCGGGTATAAACAGCCACAATAGTGCCCGCCATAAGCTGAGGAGTTTCAGTATGCGTTTGACGACAAAGGGCCGCTTTGCTGTAACGGCCATGATAGATCTGGCGTTACGACAACAAAGTGGGCCAGTCACTTTGGCTAAAATTAGTGAGCGTCAGCATATTTCGTTGTCGTATCTAGAGCAGTTGTTTGGAAAGCTGCGCCGCCATGAATTGGTGGAAAGCACGCGTGGGCCTGGCGGTGGTTATTCACTGGCTAGGCTGGCTAGATACATTACGGTTGCCGACATTATTTTCGCGGTAGACGAACCGGTTGATGCTACAAACTGCAAGGGCAAAGGCAATTGCAAGTTGGGTGCTGGTGGTGGCCGAGGTCAGTGCATGACACATGATCTGTGGGCCAACCTAAGCCGTAAAATGGTGGATTACCTAGATTCAGTGTCGCTACAAGATTTAGTAGACCAGCAGCGTTTGCGTCAGCTAGAAGAAGCGGCTCATAACGACGAGGAAGTCATTTCAGTGCAAAAAACTAGCACACCCGTAGCCTCCAGTGTTTTCAACTTTGGTGGCTGACGTGCAGAAACAATCTAGACCACTGTATTTGGATTATGCCGCTACCACACCTTTGGATGGGCGTGTGTTAGAGCAAATGATGTACTGGTTGCAAGACGGTTTTGGTAACGCGGCGTCCAGCAGCCATAGCTATGGCTGGGATGCAGAAGAGGCCGTTGAACGCGCGCGCGCGCAGGTAGCAAACGCTATAGGTGCGCAGGCACGCGATATTGTGTGGACATCGGGTGCGACCGAATCTGATAACTTGGCCATCAAAGGGGTGGCGCAGGCTTATCAGCACAAAGGTAAACACCTGATTACCCTGCAAACCGAGCACAAGGCGGTGTTAGACACCTGCCATGCTTTAGAACAGCAAGGTTTTGAAGTGGACTACCTGCCGGTGCAGGCAGATGGTTTGCTGGATTTGGAATTACTACGCCAGCATTTGCGACCAGATACGACGTTGTTCAGTGTCATGTTGGTGAACAACGAAATTGGTGTGGTGCAAGATGTGGCGGCTATTTCCGCGTTGTGCCATGAAAACGGTACGTTGTTGCATGTGGATGCGGCTCAAGCTGTAGGTAAGCTACCTATAGATGTAGATGCCATGGGCATCGATTTATTGTCTATGTCAGCACACAAGGTGTATGGCCCCAAAGGTATGGGGGCGCTGTATGTACGTCGTAAACCGCGTGTACGTGTAGAGGCGCAAATGCATGGTGGTGGGCACGAACGTGGTATGCGTTCTGGCACGTTGGCGACGCATCAAATTGTAGGCATGGGTGCTGCATTTGAGTTGGCTGAGCAACTACGCGAAGAAGAGTGCGCACGCATACAGCAATTGCATCAGCAGTTGTTGCAGGGGTTGCAGTCCATCCCCAATATCTACATTAATGGTTCGTTGTCTCAGCGCGTGCCTCACAACCTCAGTGTGAGCTTTGATGGGGTAGAGGGCGAAGCCCTGATGATGGATTTATCGGGTTTGGCGTTATCCAGCGGTTCAGCCTGTACATCCGCCAGTTTGGAGCCTTCTTTTGTGTTGAAGGCGCTGGGACGTACCGATCAACAAGCACATAGCTCGTTGCGAATTTCCTTAGGGCGTCAGACCACAAAAGAAGATGTAGACACTACCATTGCGGCCATACGCCACAGTGTAGAGCGTTTGCGTAATTTGTCTCCCTTCTGGGAACACGAGCAAAGCAGCTCGTTGGTGTAGTAGGTAAAGGGATATCATGCGGTATAACGCGCAGGTAGAGTCATATTTCAAACAGCCCGAACATGCTGGGGTGCTCGCAATTACGGCAGCAAAAACAGGCAGTGCTTTGGCGGGTTCGGTGCAAGAAGGTGCGGCAATTAGGCTGTCGCTAGGTTTGGATGAAAACGGTGTCATCCAGCAGGCTAGGTTTCAAGCCTATGGTTGTGGTGTCACGATTGCTGCGGCAGAATATGCCTGTAGATGGGCAGAGGGTAAGCGTGTAGAGCAATTGGCATCGTTGACCAGTGCTGAGCTTATGCAGGCCTTGGATTTGCCAGCAGTGAAGTTGCACAGCACTATTTTGGCTGTAGAAGTGCTACGCGATGCGGCGAGCAAACTTGTACCGTCACAGGATGAATGAGGTAAAACATGGCGATTACATTAACTGAAAACGCGGCTAAACACATTAACCATCATTTGACTAAAAATGATGCGCAAGCAATGCGTTTGAGTGTGCGATTAACGGGCTGCTCTGGCATGGCCTATAAATGGGACTACGTGAGCGAGGGTAAAGAGGGTGATCAGATCTTCTCTGAGCACGGCATTACCATGTATGTGGATCCCAAGGCCTTGCCTTTCATCGATGGTACGGAAATCGATTTCGTACGTGAAGGCTTAAGCAGCAGCTTTAAATTTAACAATCCTAATGAGGCAGCGAGTTGCGGCTGCGGTGAGTCGTTCACTGTCTAATCAGTAGTTAGGTACTAAAAAAAGGCTCAATGTGTACACATTGAGCCTTTTTTGTTGCAGCCAACCCGTAGCGGGTTGGCTTGCAAGCGGGTATTACTCGCGACGTAGGTGTGGGAACAAAATCACGTCACGGATGCTTGGGCTGTTTGTTAGCAGCATCACCAAACGGTCAATACCAATACCGCAACCACCTGTAGGAGGCATACCGTATTCCAATGCACGAATGTAGTCGGCATCGTAGTACATGGCTTCTTCGTCACCAGCATCTTTAGCAGCTACTTGAGCTTGGAAGCGTTGTGCTTGGTCTTCGGGGTCATTCAACTCCGAGAAGCCGTTAGCAATTTCGCGGCCGGTGATGAACAGTTCAAAACGCTCGGTAATGCCTGCTTCGGAGTCCGATGCACGAGCCAATGGCGACACTTCTACTGGGTAGTCGATGATGTAAGTAGGGTTCCATAGTTTGGACTCGGCTACTTCTTCAAACAGTGCCAGTTGCAATGCACCCAGACCTGCGTTAGACAGTGGTGGGTTGCTTACGTCTACTTTCAGGCGTTTCAGCTCAGTACGCAAGAAGTCTATGTCTTGCAGTTGGCTTTCTTGGTAACCTTCGGCGTACTTCTGAATGGCTTGGATAATGGTCAAACGCTCAAAGGGTTTGCTTAAATCCAGCTCTTGGTCTTGGTACGTCAATACGGCTGTGCCGTGTGCAGCAATTGCTGCGTTACGGATCAGTTCTTCGGTGAAGTCCATCAACCAGCGGTAGTCGGTGTAAGCCGCGTAGAACTCCATCATGGTGAACTCAGGGTTGTGGCGTGGGCTCACCCCTTCGTTACGGAAGTTGCGGTTAATTTCGAATACACGCTCAAAGCCCCCCACTACCAGACGTTTCAAGTACAGTTCTGGTGCAATACGCAGGTACATTTCCATGTCCAACGCATTGTGGTGTGTCACGAATGGCTTGGCCGATGCACCACCTGGAATAGGGTGCAGCATAGGCGTTTCCACTTCTAGGAAACGCTCTTGCAGCATGTTCTGACGGATGCTGTTAATGATCTTGCTACGTGCCAAGAAGGTGCCACGTACCTCTTCGTTCATGATGAGGTCTACGTAACGTTGGCGGTAACGCAGTTCTTGGTCAGCCAAGCCGTGGAATTTGTCGGGCAGGGGGCGCAGTGATTTAGCCAGCAGACGGATGCTGCTTGCATGAATAGACAGTTCGCCTTTATTGGTTTTGAACATGATGCCTTCAACGGCCAGCATGTCGCCAATATCCCAAGTTTTAAATTGTTCGTATACGTCTTCGCCTACCGAGTTTTTATCCAGATAAATCTGGATACGGCCGCTGCCGTCTTGCAGTGTGGCAAAACTGGCCTTACCCATTACTCGCTTCAGCATCATGCGCCCAGCAACGGATGCAGGGTGTTTCAATTCGGCCAGCGCTTCTTTTTCGTGCTCGCTAAAAGTAGCGTGCAATGCATCGGCTTGGTCGGCAGGGCGAAAATTGTTGGGGTAAGCCACACCATTTTCACGAAGTTGTTGAAGCTTGCCACGACGCTCGGTAATCAAATGGTTTTCGTCGGCATGCGGGGCAGGAGTAGGTTGAGTCATGGTTTCAGTAAACTTTACAAATAACGACGGATATCATCCAGGAGGGTGCTGCCGAACACATCGCTACCCATGTGGCGCAGAATGTGTGCAGCCGTTTCCTCTGGGGAGCTGAGTTGTTGCTCGGCATGTAGGTTAAGAAAGCGTTGTAGGTCGGGAAAATCAGAGACTTTCTGTTGACGTATGACGCTCTGCATATGGCTATCAATGACACCAGGAGCGAGCGAGGCACAACGCAGGCGAGGGTGGTTTTCCATGGCCAGTGTTTGCGTGTAGAAATCTAACGCCGCTTTGGTTGCACCATAAACGCCCCAGCCCGCTACGCTGCGTCTACCAGCACCTGAAGAAATATTCAAAATACGACGTTCAGCAGCGCTGGCATCGGTAGCGGCCAACAGCGTGGCACATAAGGCAATGGCACTGCCTACATTTAACTGTAGGGCGTGTTGTATAGCCAGTGCATCGTTAAGCTGATTAGCTTGGGCAACAGGCTCTACCGTGCCAGCATTATTGATTAGCCAATAGTGCTGTGCGGTGCGGGGCAGCGCGTGTTGCAGCCACTCTTGTGTGGTCTGTACGCCTTCAGCAGACGATAAGTCTGCTTGCAAAGCGTGCAGTGTAGCGCCTTGCTGATGAGCAAGAGCGGCCAAAGAGGGGTTGTCACTTCGGGCAATCGCAAATAGCGTGGTGTTCGCGTCTAGCACTTGCTGTGCCATAGCAGCACCTAAGCCTTTTGACGTGCCTGTGATAATCACTACGCGCTGTGTGCTCATGGTGTTATAGCCCTTGCTTCAGGCTGGCCTGAATAAAGGGGTCTAGGTCGCCATCCAGCACTTTTTGGGTGTTGGATACTTCTAGGTTAGTACGTAAATCTTTAATACGGCTTTGATCCAGCACGTAGGAGCGAATCTGGTGACCCCAACCCACATCGCTCTTGGCATCTTCCAGTTTTTGCTGGTCAGCCATACGTTCACGCAGCTCTTTTTCGTACAGTTTAGAGCGCAGCATTTGCATGGCTTCTGCACGGTTACGGTGCTGGGAGCGGTCGTTTTGACACTGCACCACAATACCGGAAGGCAAGTGAGTCAAACGTACCGCAGAGTCGGTCTTGTTCACGTGCTGACCACCTGCGCCACTGGCACGGTAAGTATCCACACGCAAGTCGGCAGGGTTCACTTCGATTTCAAAGGAGTCGTCTACTTCGGGGTAGACAAACACGCTGCTAAACGAGGTGTGACGGCCATTGTTGGAGTCAAACGGGCTTTTACGTACCAAGCGGTGCACGCCAGTTTCAGTGCGCAGCAAACCGTAGGCGTATTCGCCTTCGACTTTAATGGTGGCTGATTTAATGCCCGCTACCTCACCGTCTGAGATTTCTAGCACTTCAGCTTTGAAACCTTTATGTTCGGCATAACGCAAGTATTGGCGCAGCAAAATAGAAGCCCAGTCTTGGGCTTCTGTACCGCCAGCACCAGCTTGAATATCCATAAAACAGTTGGATGGGTCAGCGGGGTTAGAGAACATGCGACGGAACTCGAGTTCTTCTATACGTTCACATGCTTTGGCAATGTCTTCTTCTACGGCTTGCAGGGTGTCATCGTCATCATCGATGGCAGCCAAGTCGAACAGCTCTTTGCTGTCGTGCAACGCACTACGGATTTCGTCCAGTTCGGTCACTACGCCTTCTAGGCTTTTCTTTTCACGGCCAAGCTCTTGGGCGTGTTGAGGATCGTTCCAGACGTCTGGGCTTTCTAGCTCAGCATTAACTACGATTAAGCGGTGTGCTTTTTCATCGTAGTCAAAGATACCTCCGTAGTTCAGCCTCGCGCCTGATGTAATCTTCCAGGTGCGATTCAATGGCGTTTTGACGTTCGGCTTCCATAGCGATGTACTTCCTGTGTGGTGGCATAGCCATGATTAGTGCTATGCCCAAAATTCGGTCAAAAGGAATAATTTTAACCTGTTAGATCATATAAGGGCAGGGTGAGTGCGGCTTTTTGTGTGCATTCAGCTGATTTTAAGGAATTATTATCATTCGTTTTTAAAAGTGGCTTTCACTATACTAAGTTTTTAACCATAAGAAATTAGCCCTGTTACGGAGACATAATGGGGCACATATGTCGTAATGAGTCAGTCAAAACTTACCCCAGCCACGGTGGCTTTTCTTGTTATTCCAACCATGCTTTGGGCGGGCAATGCCATCGTAGGGCGTATCGTGAGCGACATGATTCCGCCGGTGACGCTGAATTTTGTGCGTTGGATTATTGCGCTACTTATTTTGTTGCCGTTTGGTTATTCGGTTTTGCGACCCAGTAGCCAATTATGGAAAGAGTGGAAGCGTTATTCCATTTTAGGGCTGCTGAGTATTGGTCTTTACAACACTTTGCAGTACATGGCATTGCAAAGTTCTACCCCCATTAACGTGACTCTCGTTGGGGCCAGCATGCCTATATGGATGCTGCTGATTGGGCGCGTGTTTTTTGGTTCACTGATGAACCGCTGGCAGTTGCTGGGCGGTGTCGTCTCGTTGTGTGGGGTGGTAATTATTCTGACCCGTGGCGATCTGACGCAGATTATGTCTATGCGCTTAGTGATAGGGGATTTCTATATGATTCTATCCACCATCGCATGGGCCTTTTATAGCTGGCTATTGTTGGCTAAAAAGCACCCTGACGATGTGCGACGTAACTGGGCCACCTTGCTGATATCACAAGTGGCGTTTGGTACGGTGTGGTCCGGCCTCTTTGCGTGGGGCGAGTGGGCGGTCTTTGATGTGCACATTCACTGGGGGACTGAGCTGTATTGGGCGATGGCCTATGTGGCGATAGGCCCGGCCATTGTGGCTCTGTACTGTTGGGGGGAAGGGGTGCAGCGTGCTGGGCCAGCTACAGCGGGCTTCTTTACGAACTTTATTCCCTTGTTTGCGGCGTTGCTGTCCACGGTGTTCTTGAATGAGCTGCCAAAAACCTTCCACGCTATTGCATTTGCTTTGATTGTGGGCGGGATTATGTTGGCATCCCGCAAACGCAACGTCGCTTAAGCATTGACGCTAGCGGCGTACTCCACAATCAGTTGCAATGAGGTTTGGCCGTTCCACGTGTTGGGGGCCAAGCTATACACTACTTCAACAACGCCATCTAACAATTGGTTGTGATTAAACCAGATGGCATCCAGCACTTGGGTGCCACGCTCTACTTGTAATTTCAGATGGCGGTCTTTCAGTAAGCGCTGCTGACGAATAATAAAGCGGTCACGGAATAAGGGGGCAGGGAAACCAGCTCCCCAGACCTGTGACTGCAGCAAGTAGGCGGTCTCTACGCTGTAGTGCTCCAACGACAGGCTGCCATCGGTTTCAATAATGGGCTCAAAGTACTCGCGCCCGCTTAGGGTGCGCACAGCCTCATCAAAGAGCAGCATGAAGTCGGCGTAGTTTTCTTCTTTGATGCTTAAGCCGGCAGCCATCGCGTGGCCACCAAATTGGGCAATGATGCCGGGCTGGCGTTTAGAGACTAAGTCCAATACATCACGCAGGTGTACATCAGGCACAGAGCGACCCGAGCCTTTCAGCATGATGCCATCGTCACTACGAGCAAAAGCCAGCACAGGGCGCCAGAATTGTTCTTTGAGTCTGGATGCCACCAAACCCACTACACCTTGGTGCCAGTCTGGGTGATACACGCACAGGCTGGCGCGTTGTTCAGGGTTGTGGCTCACATGCTGTTCTACCGCCACCAGCGCTTCTTGACGCATGTGCTGTTCGATCTGGCGACGATCTTGATTCATGTCCTCCAACTCTTGTGCCAACGACATGGCCTCAGTTGGATCATCGCTAAGCAGGCAGCGTATACCTAAGGCCATGTCAGCCAAGCGACCAGCGGCATTAATGCGAGGGCCTAACGCAAAGCCTAAGTCAAAGGTGCTGGCTAACCCAGGATGGCGCGCGGCAACGCGAAATAGTGCTTCAATGCCGGGTTGCATGATGCCAGAGCGTATTTGCTGCAAGCCTTGATTCACCAGCAAGCGGTTATTGCTGTCTAAACGCACCACGTCGGCGACCGTACCCAAGGCGACGAGATCGCTGAGGCGATTCAGGCGAGGCTGAGTCTTGGCATCAAATACACCGCGTTGTCGTAATTCGGCGCGCAAGCCCAACATCAGATAAAACACTACACCCACACCGGCCAGATTTTTAGAGGCAAAGTTGCAGTCGGGGTGGTTGGGGTTCACGATGGCAGATGCATCAGGCAGTTCATCGCCGGGTAAGTGGTGGTCGGTAATGATAACTTCCATACCTGCGGCTTTGGCTGCTTCCACACCGCTTACGCTGGCAATACCGTTATCTACGGTGATCAGTACGTCAGGTTTGCCATCTTCGTGTACTAAGGCCAGATCAACAATGGCCGGCGATAGGCCGTAACCTGTTTCAAAACGATTGGGTACTAGGAAGCTAACTGTAGCTCCCATCATGCGTAATGCGCGTACGGCTACGGCGCATGCCGTAGCGCCATCACAGTCGTAATCTGCTACGACTAGCAGTCGCTTGTTGGCGGCAATGGCATCGGCCAAAAAGCGCGCCGCATGTTGCAGGTCGCGCAGCAGGGCAGGCGGGAGCATTTGCGCCCAGTCGGTAGCGAGCTCTTCTGTGCTAGACACCCCTCTGGCTGCCATCAGCTTGGCTAGCAATGGGTGTGTGCCTGCGCTGGTAAGTGTGTTGACGTAGTCGGGGTTGACTGTACGATCTTGTATTACAGGGATGACCATTGTTTCTTCCAATCGTTTTTCTTGGAGGCAAAAAGCTTACGCAGAAAGCCAGCAGGCTGTGGGTTGACGCTCAGTAGGCGGCTTTGGCCGCATAACACCACAGAAGGTGGCTGCTGTTGCAGTGGTGCAAAGCAGTTTTTTTCCAAAAGCTGCCACGCTTCTAGCCAACGCGACCAATCTTGTTGCTGTAACGAGTCTTCTAAGTCTGTAAAGAGCTGATAGGGGGCGGCATGCGCGCTCTGGAATTGCGCTGCACAGCCCCCGCCTTGTAGCCACAAACTATTGATGGGGAGTTTGCCTTCGGCAGAACGTTGCTGGTTAACGGGGTGGTTGAACCAGAACATTTGCAATTCATTTACGAGCCTGCGCCATGGGCGTGTTTCGGTATCTTGTTCCCACCAGTGGTTTACAGCGCTTTGGCTCACTAAGGCAGAGCTTACCGTACGTGCGTGGAAGTCCTCAGGGGGATGAATGCGCCAACACTGAGCACTCACGTATTCTGCAGAAAAACCTGTGCCCTCGAACCAGGCCACACTACTGTTGAACAATGCTTCGCTATCTTCTGATGAGATATCCAGATCAGCAGCGGGTATTAGCGCAGCGCCATCGCGTGACGGCGAGATATGCACCAACTCACCTAACCAAACGGCAGCCTCAGGGGCTAACGTTAGGTTTTGTTGCGATTGCATCCACAAAACCCCCAGACCTGCGCTACTATGCTGAGCGGGTTTGGGTTGGAATCCTGCCTGTTGCAGTTGCCAGTACTCCAGCGCAGTACAGCGTTCTTGATTGCTATCCAGAACTTGCAATGTGCTTTGGCTTTGGTTAAGCCAACGAACGAGGGTGGGGGCAGCTTTTTCCAGCTCAGGCAAAAGTTTTGATGCGTAGGGTGGTTCAGGCAGGGCGCCTGAGAGTACTATTTGCATAGAAGTTTTCTGTCTAATACACGTGCGGTGGCAAAATTTATGTCGTTTGAATGGTGGGTTGGAGCGCGCTATGCGGGATTGACCCGATCTAAGCGTAAAGCAGGACAGCGAGGGGACAGGTTTGTCTCGTTCATCGCTGGAAGTTCCATGGCGGGTATCGCTTTAGGGGTTGCGGCTCTTATTGTAGTGCTTTCAGTCATGAATGGCTTTCAAACACAGGTGCGTGACCGAATGTTGTCGGTTTTGCCGCATATAGAGTTGTTTTATCCTGGGCAGCCGCATCAGCGTGTACTGGAAATGTGGCCCGATATTGCCAACGATGCAAAACAGAATTCAGCCGTGCAAGGGGCTGCACCATTTGTGGGCGCGCAAGGTATGTTGGTGCGCAATAACGTGTTGAGCGGTGCACAAATTCGCGGTATTGACCCTAGTGTGGAAACGCAAGTTTCAGAGCTGGCAGATCAACTGTATGCCGGTAGTTTGGATGCCTTAAAAGATGGCAGCTTTGGCGTTGTGCTAGGGCAAAAGTTGGCGAAGACGCTAGGGGTGGGTCAGGGCGATACCTTAATGGTGATGGCGCCTCAAGGCACGATTTCTCCGGCTGGTTTTTCACCGCGTATGCGACAGTTCACGGTAGTGGGGCTGTTTTCGTCTGGCCATTATGAATACGATGCGTCGCTGGCGTTTGTGAATGTGCAAGATGCCGCGCGTATTTTCCGTGACAGCGGTGTAAGTGGTGTGCGGTTGCGTATTAAGGATATGCAAAAAGCCCCTGAAGTAGCGGTAGAGCTGCAAGGCCAATTGCCCAGTGGCGTGATCGCTAGCGACTGGACACGCAACAACCGTACCTGGTTTGCTGCTGTGCAAACAGAAAAGCGCATGATGTTCTTGATCCTGACACTGATTGTTGCTGTGGCTGCCTTTAACTTGCTGTCTTCATTGGTGATGGCGGTCAAAGACAAACGCAGTGATATTGCTATTTTGCGTACGCTAGGGGCAACGCCCGCTGAGATTGCACGGATCTTCTTGGTGCAAGGCAGCTTGATTGGTTTCTTGGGAACAGGTCTAGGCGTGCTGTTAGGGGTGTTGATCGCCTATAACGTAGACGTTATTGTGCCGTTTATTGAAAACCTGATTGGCTTGCAATTCTTGCCCGAGCAAATCTATTTCATCAGCTCTTTACCGTCTAACCCGCAAGTGACCGATATCGTCATCATTGCGGTGACTTCGTTAATTTTGTCGTTCTTGGCAACGCTGTACCCCAGTTGGCGTGCCTCGCGTTTGCAACCTGCACAGGTACTGCGTCATGACTGATTCTGTAATGTCTTCTACCCCCGTGATTGAAGCCCGTGACTTAGGGGTGCGTTATAGCGAAGCGGGCCGCGATATCAGCATTTTGCATGATGTGTCGTTGCAAGTGCAGGCAGGTGAGATGGTCGCTATTGTGGGGGCGTCCGGTTCGGGTAAAAGCACGTTGTTGCACATACTGGGACTGCTGGATAAACCCACAACTGGTAAGGTGTGGGTGCAAGGTCAAGAAACTGACAGCATGGGTGAAAAACAGCGCAGTCGCTTGCGTAATCAGGCCTTGGGGTTTGTATACCAGTTTCACCATCTATTGCCTGAGTTTCATGCGCTGGACAATGCCGCCATGCCGTTGATTGTGCGTGGCTTAAAACGCGACGAAGCACGAGTACAAGCTCAGAAGCTGTTAGAGCGTGTGGGTTTGGGTGAGCGCTTGGATCACTTCCCTGGGCAATTGTCAGGGGGGGAGCGTCAGCGAGTAGCCTTGGCGCGTTCATTGGTCTCTAACCCAGCATGTGTGTTGGCTGATGAGCCCACGGGTAACTTGGATCGCCACACCGCTGATGAGATGTTTGCCTTGTTGCAGGAAGTGAATAGGGAGCTGGGCACCGCCTTTGTGATTGTGACGCATGATGTGGCCTTGGCGTCGCTCGCGCATAGGCAGTTGCACATGGTGGACGGCAACCTACAATAATGTGAGGGCGTGGCGCATTGCTATCCGCTGATTGCTGGAACGGTGGCAAGCGCCCGAATCATCAAGGATGTAGCCATGTTGATAGACAGCCATTGCCATTTGGATGCCCCAGAGTTTGATGCGGATCGCAACGAAGTGTGGGCGCGTGCGCAAGCGGCTGGTGTGCAAAAGGTAGTGGTGCCTGCGGTTGAGGCAAGTAACTTCCAGACTGTGCGTGATTTGGCTCATCAACATGAGGGTGTTTACTACGCCCTAGGTATTCACCCTTTATACGTACCACGCGCGCAAGACGGTGATCTAGAACTATTAGAAACAACGGTGCAGCAGGCGTTGAGCGACCCGCGTTTTGTGGGTGTGGGTGAAATAGGGCTTGATTTCTTTGTGCCGGAACTCTGTACACCAGAGATGCGCGAGCGCCAGTTGGAGTTCTACGAACACCAAGTCAAATTGGCTGCGCGTTATCACTTGCCTGTGATCTTGCATGTACGCCGTTCTGTGGACGTCATCACAAAATACTTGCGTCAGCATCCTACGCTACGTGGTATTGCCCATGCATTTAATGGCAGCCAGCAACAGGCCGAAATTTTGCTGGATTTGGGCTTTAAGTTAGGTTTTGGTGGTGCCATGACATTTGAGCGCGCCAAACAAATACGCCGTTTAGCCAGCGATTTACCGCTCACGGCAATTGTGCTGGAAACGGATGCGCCCGATATTCCACCCGCATGGTTGGGTAAAGCGGGGGAAGAGGATGATTCCCCCTTGGCGAGACGTAATGAACCAGTGCATTTAGTACGTATGGCCCAAGTGCTGGCAGAGTTACGCGGTGTACCGCTAGAGACTGTTATCCAGCAGACAGGAAGCAATGCGCTTGAAGTCTTGCCGCGATTAGCCTAGTAACGCGCCGCGCTGTTCTCGTTACCTACGTAAAGAATCGCACAGACATAACGGTGTGTGCTGGAGCCTAGTTGCTACTGCTTGGCAGTAGCCTAAGGCTTTTGCATAGCGTCTATGCGATTGCTACAACGACAATTCTCTGGACGAATCACGGCGCTCGCTATGGTGGCCGCCGCCGTATGGGTGCACACATTTTCTGAGTTACCGGCAGGTTGGCTGTGGTACAGCCTATGGTTGTGGGTGGTGCTGGGATGCGTGCTGTGTTGGCGCATACCAGTATTTGCTTATGTGCTGGTGCCTGTGATGGCCGCGACGCTGACTGTGTGGTGGGTGGGCGTAGCTGCCGAGCAGCGTTTAGTACAAGCCTTACCAACTGCGGATGAGAATAGGGTATCGCGTGTGGAGTTTGAGGTGATAGGTTTACCGCAGCAAACGCCAAGTAGCCTACATTTCACCGCACGAGTACGTCAGAGCAAACCAGAGGGTTTACCTAGCACCATACAGGTAAGTTGGTCGGCCGCTACGTGGGTGGGGCCTTATAGCCAGCCTGTAAAAGCTGATTTCCCTACGGTATCACCTGGGCAAGTGTGGCAAAGCAATATGTTGGTGAAAACACCGCATGGTTATCAGAACGAACAGGGTTTCGATTACGAGCAATACAGTTTTAGTCATGGGATTCGGGCCTTAGGTAGCGTACGCGGTGAGCCCAAACTGCTATTCACGCTGCCATGGTGGCAGCGATCGTGGTCGGTGATGGCGCAAAGTCTGCGTTATGAACTACGCAAGGCCATGCTCCCCTATGTGCAATCCTCTCGTTACGGCGGAGTGCTGTTAGCGTTAAGCGTGGGTGATCAAAATAGCATAGCCAGCCAAGATTGGTTGGTGTTTAACCGGGCGGGGCTTACGCACTTAGTGTCTATTAGCGGCTCGCATGTCACATTAATGGCTGTGTTTGTCGCTACGGTCATGTCATGGTGTTGGCGGCGGTTACGCTATAAACAGGTGGCCTTGGCGGAGTATTGGCCGGCTCAAAAAATAGCAGCGTGTGTGGCGTTGTTGGTGGCCGCCTTGTATTGCACGGTAGCGGGTTGGGGTGTACCTGCTCAACGTACTTTTTTAATGTTGGCAGTGGTGGTGGGTACGCGTTTAGCCGGTGTGTCGTGGCAGCCGTCGCAAACCTTAGCCTTAGCGGCAGCATTGGTGGTCTGGTTAGACCCGTGGGCGGTAGTCGCTAGTGGGTTTTGGTTATCGTTTGGGGCTGTGACCGTACTGCTATTGTGCTATCACTGGCAGGGACATGCGATGCAACTCAAACAAGGGTGGTCGGCCCTTGTTAGTTATGTACTGCAGGTGTCGGCTTGGCAGGTAGTGATTAGCGTGGCGCTATTTCCCGCATTGGGCTGGCAGTTTCATGAAGTCTCGCTTATCTCACCACTTAGTAATGCCTACGCCATTCCACTGATAGGGATGGTCATTACTCCTTTGTCTTTGTTGTTGATGTTGGTTGCGCCCATAGCAGCATTTTCTGCAGTGACACAAGGCGTGGCGTGGTTAGCTCATACGCTGTTGGAGTTCATGATGCGGCCCACCGAATGGTTGTGCGAACTTCCTGCAGCCAGTGTGGCTGTAGCGTGGGCGCCGTGGTGGACGTATGGGATAGCGGCGTTAGGCATGGGGTATGCCTTCTTGCCTAAAGGGCTACCAGGCAGGCATTGGGGTTGGGTAGGATTGCTGCCGTGTTTGCTATGGGGGCGCGAACCTATCGCTGAAGGTGAGTGGCGTGCTGATGTCTTGGATATAGGGCAAGGTGGTGCGGTGTTGGTACAAACGCGCCATCATGCCTTGCTCTTTGATACGGGTCTGCGCTTAAGTCATCAGAACGATGTGGGCGACAGGGTAATTGTGCCGTTCTTGCGGGCCAAGGGTATTACTGCGCTAGATTGGTTGGTATTGTCCCACGACGATTTGGACCATACTGGTGGTGCATTGAATGTGCTGCAAGCTGTACCGGTGCGTGCTCTGTATACGAGCTTTTCTGCGCGAGCGTATTTTGGGCGTGAAGCAGCACTATTAGGGGTAGCGTCCCCGTTGTTACCTACAACCTCGCAACAGATCTGCCAACAAGGTATGTCATGGCAGGTGGATGGCGTGCAGTTTAGCTTCGAGTGGCCAGATGCATCGGCGTTAAGGAATAAAGACAGCAATGCGCGTAGTTGCGTGTTGAGCATACGTAGTGCGCACGGGAAGAGCCTGCTACTAACAGGGGATATAGGCGTTGCTCAAGAGGCAGCATTGTTAAAGCGGTGCATAGCGCCGCATGATGTGGTGGTCGTGGGGCATCATGGCTCTCGTACCTCGTCGTCAGTGCAGTGGGTGCAGTCTATGCAGGCAACGTGGGCTATCGCACAAGCAGGTTGGGAGAACCGTTTTGGGCACCCGCATACCGACGTGGTTAGGCGTTGGCAGCGATTTAAAACGGCGTTTGTTCGTACTGATTATGCGGGAGCCGTGCGTATCCTGACGCAGGGTTCAGGTATGCAAGTGCAGTGCCAACGCCAAGTGCGGGCGCGTTATTGGCAGCACCCCATTTTTGCGCTACAAGCATCCTGTGATCAGACGCTTAAAGAGAGCCAATGATGCGTGTAGAATGGACAGTACTCTTTTCCTACTTTGGCGCAGCCTGCCCATGAACAGCCATTCTGCTATGAGCTCTGAACCTCGTTTGGATTATGTGATGTGCGCATCACCTGCCGGTACGCATCGTATGGCGTATTGGGAATGGGGCGATCCTACTAATCACCATATTCTGCTGTGTGTACACGGTTTGACCCGTAGCGGCAGAGATTTCGATGCCTTAGCGCAAGCCTTATCCAGTCATTATCGGGTGGTTTGTCCGGATGTGGTGGGGCGTGGCGAGTCGGATTGGTTGTTGGACCCTAGTTATTACGCGGTTCCGCAGTATGTGGCTGATATGCTGACCTTAATTGCGCGGTTGCAGCCTACTACCTTGGATTGGGTGGGCACGTCGATGGGCGGTTTGATTGCGATGGGGTTGGCGGGCAATGTGGCGTTGTCATCCCAACTGCGTATGCCGCATCCGTTAAGTATGCCGGCGTCACAACAGTTGCCGCTAGGCAAGCTAGTATTAAACGATGTGGGGCCAGCGTTAAGCTGGGAAGGCTTACAACGTATTGGTGATTACGTAGGTATTCCCATGCAGTTTGCAAGCTTTGACGAGGCACAGAACTATGTACGCCAAACCTTGGCGGGTTTTGGCCCGCATTCAGACGCTGAATGGGCCGATATGACGCGCATTGCCTTTGTGCAAACAGAAGAAGGGGCCTGGGTAAAGCATTACGATTTGCGCATTGCTTTGCCGTTTGCGACACAAACCGAAGCGGCCATGCAGATGGCTGAGCAGTTATTGTGGCAGTCGTATCAGCATTGGCCTAATGAGCTGCTGATTATGCGTGGGCAGCAGTCTGATTTATTAAGCGCCGATACGGTGCAAGAAATGGTTGCGAAGCATCATGCAGCACGTAGTGTAGAGATCGCAGGCGTAGGCCATGCGCCTACGTTGCGTCATGCAGATCAAATCGCGATAGTAAAACAGTTTTTGATAGGGTAGTCAGGCATGCGTACTCAAACTCTTAATGTGGATTTGCATTGCCATTCCACAGCCTCAGACGGATTATTGCCCCCTAAAGAAGTGGCGCAGCGTGCTGCCGCCAATGGTGTGCAGTTATGGGCATTAACTGACCACGATGAATTGAGTGGCTTAGAGGAGGCGCGTGCTGAAGCCCATAAGCTGGGTATGCAGTTTATTTCTGGCGTGGAAATCTCTGTCACATGGGCGGGTAGAACCGTGCACATCGTAGGGTTGAATGTTGATGATAAGCAATCCCAAATTAATGACGAGCTTGCCTACATACGGGCAGGGCGCGAACAGCGCGCCAAAGAAATAGGCGATAAATTAACGGGCTTAGGTATTAAAAACGCGTACGAAGGTGCGTTGCGTTATGTGTCCAACCCGTCACTAATTAGCCGTACGCATTTCGCACGTTTTTTGGTAGAAGAAGGCTACTGCGCCAACATGGGCGAGGTCTTTAAACGCTACTTAGGGGATCACAAAGCGGCTTTTGTGCCCATGCAGTGGGCCACCTTGGCGCAATCTGTCAATTGGATACGTGAGGCGGGTGGTAAAGCCATTATTGCGCACCCCGGGCGTTACGAGTTTACGCCTGTACAATTCGGGGCATTATTTGACGAGTTCAAAGCCCTGGGCGGTATAGGGATAGAAGTGGTAACGGGTAGTCACCGGCCGGATCAGTATGCCGAGTATGCACAAGTGGCTAAGCACTATGGTTTTGAGATTTCGTGTGGATCTGATTTTCATGCACCCGGTGAGGGGCGTTTAGACTTAGGGACATTGCCGCCTTCGCCTGCAGGGCTGCCCACCGTGTGGGATGAGTGGTTGGCCTAGTGGGCTGGAGTGGAGTACAGCGTTATGAATAAAGCATTTGTTAAAGAAGACACAGAAGATCTTGATGATGACTTGGAAGCCCCCGCTGTTAGCATACCGGCGGGCACCAAGAACTACATTACGGTAGAAGGTTACCGTGCCTTGCGCCGCGAATTTAATCACTTGATGAATGTAGAGCGCCCTGAAGTGGTGCAGGTAGTGTCGTGGGCGGCGTCTAATGGTGACCGCTCTGAAAACGGCGACTACTTATACGGTAAAAAGCGTCTGCGCGAAATTGACCGCCGCATTCGTTTTTTAACCAAGCGCATCCAAATTGCTGAAGTAGTAGACCCCGCTTTGCAGCCCAATAAAGATCAAATCTTTTTTGGGGCAACCGTGGTATATGCCAACCTTAGTGGTGAAGAAACCACCATTACCATTGTGGGTATAGATGAAGCCGAACCACTAAACGGCAAAATTAGTTGGATATCGCCAGTGGCTCGTGCCTTGCTCAAAGCGCGCGAGGGAGACACCATTACTTTGCGTACACCGGGTGGCAAGGAAGAATTGGATATTTTGGAAGTGCACTATCCCACCGAACCAGCCCCGCCAGATGACGAGCTAGGACATTAACCGTAAAACCACAAGCGCGGGATTCTTCCCGCGCTTGTGGTTAAAATAGTCACATTTCTTGTCTTCTTTTTACTTCTCCCCCCAGAACCGTGAACTCTTTCTTGCATTATCCCGGCTCCTCTTTCCTTTCCGATTTCCGCCGCGAGCGCTTGTTACAACGCTTGAAGGCATTGGATCTCCCTGTTGCTGATGTACAGGGTTTTTATGAGCACTACGTCTGGGCAGATGACAGTGCGCAAAATGAGCAAAACCTGAGCCAGTTGAAAGCGTTGCTGGATGATTCCCGTCCATGTTTTGATGCACAGGATCACGCCAAAAATGCCTTAGTATTGCGAGTGATTCCGCGTATAGGCACGATTTCTCCGTGGGCAAGTAAAGCCACTGATATCGCCCGTAACTGTGGCATCCAAGGGATTCGCCGTATAGAGCGTGGGGTGCGTTATGTGATCACACCAGAGCGCGGTTTGTTGGGTAGCAAGAACATTAATGAAGCGCAGTTGGCCCAAATCTCGGCCATGTTGCACGACAAAATGACGGAAACTGTTGTAGACGTCAATTTTGCACCAGAGCAGTTGTTCGTAGAGTTGCAAGGCAAAGCCATGCAATACGTAGATGTGATGGCCAATGGCCAAGCTGCACTGGAAGAGGCCAACCGTACGATGGGTTTGGCGCTGTCTGAAGACGAAGTAGAGTACTTGCTGGAAGCCTTCGTAGGCTTGAAACGCAATCCTACCGATGTAGAGCTCATGATGTTTGCGCAAGCAAACAGTGAACATTGCCGTCACAAAATCTTCAACGCCCAGTGGGTGATTGATGGCAAACCACAAGACAAGACACTGTTTGGCATGATCCGCGACACACACGCGGCGCAGCCAGAAAAAACCGTTGTGGCGTACTCGGATAACGCCGCCATTATGGAAGGCGGTCCAGCACAAGTGTTTCGCGCTACCTTGCCTGACTCAGAAGGCAAGGGCACATACCAGCGTATGGACACCACGCTGCACACCTTGATGAAAGTGGAAACACACAACCACCCTACAGCGATTGCACCGTTCCCCGGCGCATCCACAGGGTCTGGTGGTGAGATCCGTGACGAAGGTGCAACCGGTCGTGGTTCTAAACCTAAAGCGGGTTTGACTGGCTTTACCGTTTCTAACCTGAAATTTGCGGATTTCCCAGAGCCTTGGGAGCAAGACTCTCACGGTGATTGCAGCCGCATTGCCTCGCCTTTGGACATCATGATCGAAGGCCCTATTGGGGGCGCTGCATTCAACAACGAATTTGGTCGTCCTAACCTGCTGGGTTACTTCCGTACCTTTGAACAAAGCGCGGGTGGCGTACGTTGGGGTTACCACAAACCCATCATGATCGCCGGTGGTTTGGGTTCTATAGACGCTAGCCAAACACACAAAGACCCACTGCCAGTAGGCGCCTTGTTGGTGCAAATTGGTGGTCCAGGTATGCGTATTGGTATGGGCGGTGGCGCTGCGTCCAGTATGAGCTCCGGTGTGAACTTAGCCGAATTGGATTTCGACTCTGTGCAACGTGGCAACCCAGAAATGGAACGCCGTGCACAAGAAGTGATTGATCGTTGCTGGCAGCAAGGCGCTGAAAACCCCATTATCGCCATCCACGACGTGGGCGCAGGTGGTTTGTCTAACGCTTTCCCCGAGTTGGTAAACGATGCCGAACGTGGTGCGATTTTTGATCTGACCCACGTACAGTTGGAAGAATCCGGTTTGTCTCCAGCCGAGATCTGGAGTAACGAATCTCAAGAACGTTATGTGTTGGCGATTTCGCCAGCCGATTTGCAACGCTTTACTGCCATTGCTGACCGCGAACGTTGCCCATGGGCCGTCGTAGGTGTGGCAACTGCAGAGCGTCAGTTGCGCGTAGTCGTGGGCGAAGGCCTGCCAGGTGTAGATGCCGACATCAAACCTGCAGCAGAACGCCCTGTTGATGTACCGATGAGCGTGATTCTGGGTAAAGCACCACGCATGTTGCGTGATGTAGAGCACGTAGAGCTGCCTACCGAGCCTGTGGATTTGCCATTGATCCCCTTGGCAGAAGCCGTAACGCGCGTATTGCGTCACCCAACCGTCGCAAACAAAAACTTCCTGATCACCATTGGTGACCGTACGGTAGGCGGGCTGTGCAGTCGAGACCAGATGGTTGGCCCATGGCAAATCCCTGTAGCCGATTGTGCGGTTACATTGGCTGACTTTGAAGGCGTACGTGGTGAAGCCATGTCCATGGGTGAACGTACCCCATTGGCGGTGCTAGATGCTGCCGCTTCTGGTCGTATGGCTGTAGCAGAAGCCTTGTCTAACTTGGCCGCTGCCGATGTCAGCAGCATGAAAGACGTTAAGTTGTCCGCGAACTGGATGGCCGCTTGCGGTACAGCCGGTCAAGACGCTGCCTTGTTTGACACCGTAGAAGCCGTAAGCCACTGGTGTCAGAAACTGGGCTTGTCTATCCCTGTAGGTAAAGATTCCTTGTCTATGCGTACCTCGTGGGAACAAGACGGTGAGTCCATCAACGTGGTATCGCCAGTTTCCCTGATCGTGACAGCCTTTGCGCAAGTGGGTGATGTACGTAAAACACTGACTCCTCAGTTGCGTACCGACATCGGCGAAAGCTGCTTGATCTTGTTGGATATGGGCTTGGGTAAACAGCGCATGGGTACATCCGTACTGGCGCAAGCCTTTAACCAAGTGGGCGACGAAGCTCCTGATATGGACAACGCTGAACTGATGTTGGCGTTCTTCCATGCTGTACGTTCCTTGTACAACGACGGTTTGGTACACGCGTACCACGACCGTTCTGATGGCGGTTTGTTGGCAACCGTAGCCGAAATGGCGTTTGCAGGTCACGTAGGTGTGTCCTTGAACGTAGACATGCTGACGATTGATCCGCATGCGGCTGACTGGGGTGACTACAAAATCCGTCCAGAACAAGTAGCGGTTCAACGCGAAGAGCTCACACTGAAAGCGCTGTTCAACGAAGAAATTGGTGCTGTGATTCAGGTGAAACAAGCTGACCGCGACAACGTGTTGCAGCGTTTGCGTGAAGCAGGTCTGTCCCCTTACGCACACGTAGTGGGTAGCTTGAACGACCGCGATCAAGTGGAAATCTTCCGCGATGGCGCTTGCGTATACCAAGCACCGCGTGCCGAGTTGGGTAAAGAGTGGAGCGAAGTTACACGCCGCATCATGAACTTGCGTGATAACCCCGCCAGTGCTGAAGCAGAATTCGCGCTGTGGAGCGATGTAAAAGACCCAGGTATTAGCCCTGTGGTGCCATTCAACCCACAAGAAAACGTTGCAGCACCCTTCATTAACACCGGTGCACGTCCACGTATCGCGGTGATGCGTGAGCAAGGGTGTAACAGCCAAGTAGAAATGGCATGGGCCTTTGACACTGCCGGCTTTGATGTGACCGACGTACACATGACTGATCTGCTGAGCGGTCGCGTAACCTTGGAGCAATTCAAAGGTATAGTCGCTGCCGGTGGTTTCAGCTACGGTGACGTATTGGGTGCAGGTGAAGGCTGGGCACGTACTATCCGTTTCAATGCCATGTTGAATGACCAGTTCGCTGGCTTCTTCGGTAGAGAAGACACCTTTGCACTGGGCGTATGTAACGGTTGCCAGATGATGGCTGCCTTGGCTCCTATGATTCCAGGTGCGGAAGCATGGCCTAGATTTACCCGCAACTTGTCCGAGAAATACGAAGCCCGTTTGGCAACATTGAGCGTGGCTGATTCGCCTTCTATCTTCTTTAAAGGTATGGAAGGTGCACGTTTGCCTATCGCTGTAGCACACGGTGAAGGCTTTGCTAACTTTGCTTCACAAGGTGATGCCAGCAGCGTATTGGCCGTGGCCAATTATGCAGATAACTACGGTAAGCCTACAGAGCAATACCCGTTCAACCCTAACGGCAGCCCCAACGGTTTGGCGGGTGCTACCACTGCTGACGGTCGTTTCACTGTATTGATGCCTCACCCAGAGCGTGTAACACGCAACGTCATGTTGTCGTGGGCACCAGAAAGCTGGGGCGAGCAAGATCAGGGTGGCGCACAGGCAACAAATGGTGGGTTTAGTCCTTGGATGCGTTTCTTCCAGAACGCTAGGGTCTGGATTGGTTAAGGGCAACAGCGTATAATCTTGCTTTGGACGGAGTAAAAAGCATGCGTCTTATCAAACGAGCACTAACATTCGATGATGTATTGTTAGTGCCTGCATATTCAGAAATTCTTCCTCGCGATGCATCGTTGACAGCACGATTCAGCCGCGACATTTCCCTGAACATCCCACTGGTGTCCGCCGCAATGGACACCGTGACCGAATCCGGCTTGGCCATTGCTATGGCACAAGAGGGCGGTATGGGGATCATCCACAAAAACCTGACCGCTGATGTACAAGCACGTGAAGTATCCCGTGTAAAACGTCACGAGTTCGGTATTGTGATCGACCCTGTTACCGTGACACCAGAAATGACGGTGCGTGATGCAATCAATTTGCAACGCCAGCACGGTGTGTCCGGTTTGCCAGTGGTTAAAGAAGGTAAGTTGGTTGGTATAGTCACCAACCGAGACTTGCGCTTTGAAGACCGTTTCGAGCTGCCTATTCGTGAAATCATGACGCCTCAAGAGCGTCTGGTAACCATGAAAGAGGGCGCTACACTGGATGAAGCCCAAGCATTGATGCACAAACACCGCCTAGAGCGCGTGCTGATCGTGAACGACCAGTTCGAGTTGCGTGGTTTGGCTACCGTTAAGGATATCGTTAAAAACACCACTCACCCTCTGGCTGCTAAAGACCAACACGGTCAGTTGCGCGTAGGTGCTGCGGTAGGTGTGGGTGGCGATACGGACGAGCGTGTAGAAAAACTGTCCCGCGCTGGCGTAGATGCCATCATTGTGGATACGGCTCACGGTCACACCAAAGGTGTAATTGATCGCGTACGTTGGGTGAAACAGAACTTCCCTCACATCCAAGTGATTGGTGGCAACATCGCTACAGCTGCAGCGGCTAGAGCGTTGGTTGAAGCTGGTGCTGACGGTGTGAAAGTAGGTATTGGCCCAGGCTCTATCTGCACCACACGTATTGTGGCTGGTGTGGGTGTGCCGCAAATCAGCGCGATTGCTGATGTGGCTAAAGCATTGGAAGGTACAGGCGTACCGCTGATCGCTGACGGTGGTATACGCTTCTCGGGTGACGTATCTAAAGCCTTGGCAGCAGGTGCATCCACTTGCATGATGGGCGGTATGTTCGCAGGTACAGAAGAAGCACCAGGCGAAGTGGTATTGTTCCAAGGTCGTTCCTACAAGTCTTACCGCGGTATGGGTAGCTTGGGTGCGATGGTGGAAGGCTCCGCTGACCGTTACTTCCAAGATGCCTCCAGCAACTCCGACAAACTGGTGCCTGAAGGTATTGAAGGTCGTGTGCCTTACAAAGGTAGCGTGATCGCCATTATCCATCAGTTGGTTGGTGGTGTACGTGCCTCGTTGGGTTACTGCGGTTGTGCTTCCATTGACGAACTGCATGAAAAAGCTGAGTTCGTGGAAATCACGGCAGCAGGTGTACGCGAATCTCACGTACACGATGTGCAGATCACCAAAGAAGCACCGAATTACCGTGCAGACTAATTTAGTATTCTGCTGCGGTTTATAATTCAGACGGCCGCGTTGCACAGTGCAACGTGGCCGTATTCGTTCTATCGCTGGCTGTAGAGTTACCCCTTAACAGCAAGCACCATTTATCTATCAGTCATCATGCATCAACGCATACTTATTCTTGATTACGGTTCACAAGTTACCCAATTGATCGCACGCCGTGTGCGCGAAGTGGGCGCTTACTGCGAAATCCACCCTGGCGACGTGAGCGACGAATTCATCCGTTCGCAAGAAGGCCTGAAAGGGATTATTCTGTCTGGCAGCCACGCTTCCGTGTACGCCGACGACGCCTTGCAAGTGCCTGCCGCCGTATTCGAGATGAACATACCTGTACTGGGTATTTGCTACGGTATGCAAGCCATGGCGCGCCAATTGGGTGGGACTACCGAAGGTGCAGACAAACGTGAATTCGGTTATGCCGAAGTACGTGCCCACGGTCACACCAAATTACTGGATGGCATCCAAGACTTCGCCACCCCAGAAGGGCATGGCATGCTGAAAGTATGGATGAGCCACGGCGACAAAGTGACTGCATTGCCTCCAGGCTTCAAATTGATGGCTTCCACACCTACCTGCGCAATCGCTGGTATGGCAGACGAAGAACGTAATTTTTACGCCGTACAGTTCCACCCAGAAGTTACCCATACTGTACAAGGCGGTGCCTTGTTCCAACGTTTTGTGCGTGACATCTGCGGTTGCGTAGGTGACTGGAACATGCCTGACTACGTAGAAGAAGCTATTGCTAACATCCGCGAACAAGTGGGTGACGAAGAAGTTATTTTGGCCTTGTCTGGCGGTGTGGACTCCTCGGTAGCGGCGGCATTGATTCACCGTGCTATAGGTGAAAAACTGACTTGTGTATTTGTAGACCACGGTCTGCTGCGCTTGAACGAAGCCACACAGGTAATGAGCACCTTCGCTGACAATATGGGTCTGAAAATCATCCATATTGATGCCTCAGATCGATTCTTGGGCAAACTGGCTGGTGTTACTGACCCAGAAGCTAAACGTAAAATCATCGGCCGTGAGTTCGTAGAAATCTTCCAAGAAGAAGCAGCGAAACTCAGCAACGCCCGTTGGTTGGCACAAGGCACTATCTACCCAGACGTGATCGAATCCGCTGCCGCCAAATCAGGCAAAGCAACCGGCATTAAATCGCATCACAACGTAGGCGGCCTGCCAGAAACCCTGAACCTGAAGCTGCTAGAGCCCCTGCGTGAACTGTTCAAAGACGAAGTACGCAAACTGGGCGTAGCATTGGGCTTGCCACCACAAATGGTGTACCGCCACCCATTCCCAGGCCCAGGCCTAGGCGTGCGTATCTTGGGCGAAATCAAACGTGAATACGCTGATTTGCTGCGCCAAGCCGATGCGATCTTCATTGAAGAACTGCGTAACACCGTAGACGAAGCCACCGGTAAAAACTGGTACGACCTGACTTCCCAAGCTTTCACAGTATTCTTGCCAGTGAAAAGCGTGGGTGTGATGGGCGATGCCCGTACCTACGAATACGTAGTTGCACTGCGTGCCGTAGAAACCACCGACTTCATGACAGCTGATTGGGCAGAATTGCCATACTCACTGTTGAAGCGCGTGTCTGGCCGCATCATCAACGAGGTACGCGGTATCAACCGTGTGACTTACGATGTAAGCAGTAAGCCGCCAGCGACGATTGAGTGGGAGTGATCCCACGTCTGGCATAGCTAGACGGCTCGTTGTAGGAACAAAAAAGCCCGCATTCAAGCGGGCTTTTTTCTTTCCTAGATTGCTATGAATGTCATCAAAAGGTGGGTGTTTACCTGAGAGGGCTAGGGCTATATCGAGTATTGGATCAATCTAATCACTGCCTGATAACGCGTATCATATTTTTGACTTAGGCTGCGGGCTTACAGCGAGTGATCAGTCCTCCTGTCCCTCTGTCCAAATCTCCCCACTTTCCAGTTCATGCAACTGCTTTTTACTTCGATCTGAATCATCGCTAGCAGGCAACGTCATGCTCACTAGCAGTGGCCATTGCGGGTAAAACCTATAGTTGGGCGTAGACACACGAGTCCCCGCTGCATAGTTAACCCCACCCAACTTCGTTTCTTGAGCCAAGTCAGCATGCGATAGATAAAGCAGCGCTTTATTATCATCGACGGAAAAATAAGCACGCTCCAAAGGCAAACCCCACGCATTAACCTGCAAACCATCCTCTTCAACGCGTACCATCCAACGATCTTGGTCTCGCTCTCCGTTGACGTAAAGGGTCCCTTCGGGTCTAGATTGCACCAACGTACCTACAGGTAGATCCAGCACAAAATCCGGCGCTGTACTCCTATTAGAAGCAGCAGCCAACGGGCTCCAACCGGAGATCTGGTTTCCTTCGGCTAAAAAGCAGCTTACAAACCTAAAGCCGCTCTCAGACATATGGTCTTGTTCCATTTCCAGCAGTTTGCTGCCATCGCACTGCCAGCCTTCTAGCTCAGTGTCGTGTGCCAGATGCAGTCTCCAACTGGAGTCCTGTAGGTCAGGGCGGGGGCGCTCGAAAGACAACACAGGGGCATTGCCTACCAGCACAGGCTCTGGAAAACGGGCCCAAGAGACGCTATCCGGGTCGCCCCAAACCTCTAGTTCTAATTCTGTTCCTGTGGGCATGTCTATGCCAGCATAGCGGCCTGGCTCTTTTAAAACATGTTGTCGACTACGGATTTCTTCTTGATAGCTTTTTTTGTATTGATAGAGATCCCATTGAAACGAACCGTAGTAGCCAGCCAGTGCTATCAAGAGTACTAAAAACAGTATTCGTGGCCATGGTCTGTTTTTAAAGTTAGCGCGGCGTTTTGGTTGTATGACGAGCAAAACAGCCCAGATCAGCACTACAGCCACCGCCAGCTGGCCTAGCGTCAGAAGCAGTAAGAGAAAGACAGGAAATGGGGTGAAAGGAATCATAAGAGATCAACACAACATAATGACGCGTAATAAAAGACCGTCGAAAACACGCACGCCAGTCTGTTTCTTTTGCTGAGCTACTGTGAGCAGCAGAGGGGCTTACAACAGGGTTTTATTAAGATAGTGCCTAGTATAGTCACAAACGGCTATCTGCCTAGTTAGTCTGCGGCAGGGGTTTCTACAACATGGTGTTTGATCACAAAAAGAGACAGACATACCAGACTGATTTGAGGTTGGGCTAGCTACCGGTATTCTCCATGTTGGTGGGTGATCAACAAGCTCAAGATACCAATCTACGACGATCAGAGGGCAATGTTTCATTTCTCTATATACAAATGAGAATTATTGTTATTATTACGAGTTGCCGCAATTTGGTCTTTTTGTATTTGCCATGTCTCGCTCATCTATGCCCAAGAAAAATTGGCTCGCTCACTACAGCGAGCTGGTGGGCTCATGGGCTCGCAAATGGAATAACCGGCAGGATGCCGAAGATGCGCTGCAAGATGTGGCATTGAAAATGTTGGAGCAGGACACGGCGGTGTTGCGGGATTATGAGCCGTATTATTTTCAGCGTGCCGCTTCAAATCGTGCCATTAGCATTTATCGTGCCGAACAGGTGCGACAAACACAGTCGCTGGATGCCTTACCTGAGGAAAGCCATCCGATGGAACCAAGTTCCCATGAGTTGTATGAGGCCGATGAAACCGCCCGTATTATGTTGGCCGCGTTGAACGACCTCCCACAAGCATGTCAGATTGCCTTTCAACTGCGCCAAGTAGAGGGCTTATCAAACGCTGAAATAGCCGATAAGATGGGCGTTTCTCGCAATATGGTCGAACGTTATATGATGCGAACGTTGCGCCATTTACAAGTTCAGTTACAGAAAAATGCTCACTAGTTGTTCAGGAGTGCAGTGTCGCCAAGCGTCTTGTCTTATGAGAGGGCATGTTTTTTTCGTGCCTTGGTTCTGGAGGACGGGCGATCATGACTGACCGTATAGATCCTGCGACGGTGACTGATCCGTGCGATCTGGCGGCCTACTGGTACGAGCGTATGAGCTCAGACGATGTGACCGAAGCAGACCGTGCAGCGTTTGAGCAGTGGTATCAGGCTGATCCCAAAAACGAAGAGCGCTACCAGCAGGTCCAGCATATCTGGAGCATGGCGGCTGCTCTGCCAAAAAGTGAAGTGAAAAAGCTAGGTGCACTACTTAAGCAGGATGTGGTTCATAAGCCATCACGACGTGCATTTTGGGGTTATGGGTTAGGAATGGTTTGTGCCGCAGCAGTCACGTTTGCCATTGTTGATCCTCTGCAATGGCGTGCTACCCCTGACTATCAAGCGCAATTTGCGACAGCACATGGTGAGCGTACTGAGGTTACTTTGCCAGATGGTTCCACGCTGTTACTGAATACGGATACTACAGTTTCGGTACAGCTTTACGCTAATCAGCGTACGGTTCGCCTAGGGCAGGGCGAAGTGTTTTTCCATGTGGATGGTAAGCAAGGTACGCCATTTATCGTTGAGTTAGAAAACGGCAATGTACGCGTAACGGGTACGCAATTTAATGTGCGCCGTAGTGAACAGGCGTTTGCAGTGGACGTGTTGCAGGGCTCGGTAGAAGTCAGTGCTGGCCCGTGGTGGAGTCGGCAAACAGCGATGCTGCGATCAAACGATATTGCACGTGTCTCGCCATCTGGTGAGTTGACGTCGGGCAAAGGTGCCGATGTTGAAAGCGCTGTGGCCTGGCGTGAGGGCAAGGTGGTCTTTAGAGGGACACCATTGGCCAAGGCCATTCAGGAGCTGAATCGTTACAGTGACCAACGTATGCTGGTGCGTGATGCCCGGATTGGTGAGTTGCGTGTGTCGGGCGTGTTTAACATCGACGATCCAGAGTCTTTTCTGGCAGCGCTGCCACAATTTGCACCCGTTACCGTGCAGCGACGGCCTGACGGTAGTGCGGTGGATATCCTAGCGCGCTAGCTGCTTCTATCCTTACTGCTTCAAGCTATAGGGTACTTCCTTTTTCTACTCCTTCTTGTTGTCGTTAGGCGAGGCAGACTCGTGCCTTTAGGGTTGGGCTCGTCTTTTTGTTATTGCAAATAGTTACAATTTATATTTAGAAATCCATTCAGGAGCTGAGGTGGCCAAAGCGCTTTACTCATGAAAATGCCGCTTCGTTGGCGAGCACTTTATGTATTCATGCAATCTACCTTTGGCCAAAGGGTTAGACGCTTTTTAGCAGTCTTTTTTCTTGAAGGATGAACCGACCATGGACAACCGTCCATTTCACTCTGCTAGCAGACGGCTGGCTTCCCGTTCTGCATTGTGTCTTAACCTGACAGCCATGGCCGTAATGGGCACTTTTTCTTTGAGTATGCCCATGAGTGTGCATGCACAAGGGGAGGTCGTACAAATTAATCTTCCCGCGCAGCCGCTGGAGGATTCGCTGATTCAGCTAGGGCGACAAACTGATCTGCAGTTTTTCTATATGCAGCAAGTGGTGGCAGGTATACAGGCTCCACCCGTACAGGGGGTGATGACGCCAGAGCAGGCGCTACAGCGTTTGCTGCAAGGGGTGCCAGTGCAATATAAACGAGAAGGCAAAAATGTCATCTTGTCGCCGTTAGCAGAAGCCGCTCAATTAGCACCAGTGTCTGTGATTGGAAATCGAGGGGCGGAGACTGACGGTAGCGGCTCGTATGCGACGGATGCCGTCACGATGTTTAGAGGCGTGACTTCTCTGCGCGAGATCCCTCAGTCGGTGTCCGTGATGACTCGCCAGCAGATTGAAGACAGAGGGTGGACCACCTCGGCTGATGCTCTTAGGCAAGTCACAGGGGTGACGCTGTCGGGCTATGAAGGCCAAGAAGCGGCCAGCATTCGTGGCTTTGCGGCTAACGTTCAAGCGGATGGTGTGCCTATACAGACTAGTTACACTGGCGCGCCGGGCAATAGCACAATCGCACAGTATGATCGCCTAGAAGTGTTGCGTGGGCCTTCAGCTTTATTGTCAGGTAGTGGAGAACCTGGTGGTACCGTCAATTACGTACGTAAACGACCGCTGAAAGAGTTTGCTTTTTCAGGTGCAGTCCGCGCTGGTTCGTGGCGAAATAAGGGTGTTGAGCTGGATGTGAGCGGTCCGTTGACGGAAGATGGGCGCTTACGAGCACGTGGCGTGCTGTCTCATGATGACCGACACACTTTCTATAACACGTGGTACGACCGTTATACCTTGCTCTATGGGGCAGTTGAGTATGACCTGACGCCTAATACGACGCTGGGTATTACAGGGACGTATGGTTATCAAAAAAACATCGTGAATTGGGGGTTACCTCGCTACACGAATGGCGAACTACCCGGTCGCAATTCTTTCGTAGGGTCAGACAAGCCGTCGACCAGAGAGAGTCCAGAGTTATCAGCCGATTTGACCCACCGTTTTGATAATGGTTGGGAAGCCAAATTAATCTATAACTACGGCAGAGTGAATGTCGAGCAGTACTCTTTTTACAATGCACAAATTGATAAGCTCACAGGCTTATCAACGGGAGGGCGCTTAGGTTATCTAGACGAATCCCGTATTTTTCAAGGTGGGGATCTGAGCGCAACGGGTCCGTTTAACTTGTTTGGACAGCGGCACGAGTTGACCCTTGGGTACAACATTTCTCAGCGTGACTATAGATCAGGCCAAGCCTATACCACGCCTGCTCCGCATTATGTGCTTGATGAGCACAGTGATTACGAGTTTGGTACGCCTACTAGCCGTAGCCAAACCATCACCAAGCAGTCGGGTTTGTATGTGGCAACTCGTTTTAGTCTTACGGATGATTTAAGACTGATACTGGGTAGTCGCTGGACGGACTACTCCAGCAAAAGTAGAACCACGTGGCCTACCCAGACTAGCTGGAAAGCCAGTAATGCCAAAGCCAGTAATGAGTTCACCCCTTATGGTGGTTTGGTGTGGGACTTCCATCCCGATATGACGTGGTACGCCAGTTATGCGGATAGCTTTGTACCCCAAACGAATTTTGACTATTCGGGCAACATACTGGACCCTCGCGTGGGCTGGCAGGCTGAGACAGGTCTGAAAGGCGAGTTTATGGATGGCAAGCTGAACGCCACCATAGCGTTTTTCTATCTGGAGGATAAGAACCGCGCGATGGTTGACGATGACCATATAGGGTGCGGTGGTACGAGCACAGGTACTTGCTATCTCAGTACAGGTAAGGTGAGAAGCCAGGGTGTGGAGCTAGAAGTCATGGGCAGCCCCACTCCGGGTTGGGATATTAGTGCTAGCTATACATGGAATAGGTCGAAAATTCTCAAAGACTCTAATCCTGCTAGGGTTGGTACGCCACTGAACACTGGGGTGCCTGTGCATATGGTCAAGCTGTGGACCCAATATCGTTTCAACAACAAAGTGCTGGACGGTGCGCTGCAAGGATGGACCGTGGGTGCAGGCCTGAATCTGCAAAGTGATACCTATAACGGCATCTATACCCAAGGGGGTTACGCCACTGTAGCCGCCAAAGTAGGGTATCAGATCAATTCACACTGGAATGTGGATCTGCTGGTCAATAACGTGTTCAACCGTACCTATTTACGTCAAGTGGGGTCAGCAGGTTTCAGCAACTTCTATGGCGCGCCTCGTAATGCCATGTTGAATCTGCGTTGGAAGTATTAAGCACCACGATGTTGCTCCAAATGGCCCGTGAGGGCTGCGTAGTGTGGCAGCAGTAACTCTGCTGCCACACTACAGGTGTCTTCTTTTTTCATGATTGTTCAGATCAGAGCTACGTTTAATAAAAGGTTTATATGTCTAAGAAATTTACGCTGTTAACGCGTGGTATGCGTTACCTCCCTGTGGCGCTTTTCCCGTTGTTTGTTCTAGGCTGCACATCGCAACCGTCAGACAGCCAGAATGCGTCGCCTTCGGTTGTGTCTGCGCCGGTGTCAGGGCCTATCTTGCGACAAGATATTGCAAAGGGGATTTACGAGTTGGTGTATAGCCCCGTGTCTAATGCTGTTTTTGTGGCGAGCAGCGCTGAGTTTGTCAGTAACGGTGGGGGTTCAATTTATCAGCTTGACCCCAACACACTGGCTGTACAGAGACAAATCGACTTGCCACTAAAACCCTTTGCGCTGGCACTGGACACACGCAGCAATACGCTTTACGCCGGTCATACGTTGGATGGTGCGGTGACAGCTATCAATGCCACTACGGGTGAGGTGAAGGGAACCCTGCGTCATGGCGTGAACAATGCTAAAGGCAAGGCCGTACATACACGTCAGATCGTGGTGGACGAAGCCGCCAATGAAATCATCGTGAGTGGTGTGACCGATGGTGGTTTTATCTGGGTGATAGACGGCAAGAACTTTTCAACCAGCCGCATTCTTCACGGTATGGATGCGCCGACGGCAGGTTTGACCTTGGATGCGGCGAATCATAAGTTGCTGGTCAGTGGTACCGCCGCGTATGCCGTGTTTGACACACAGAGTTGGGAGCAAGTGGGCGAAAACCGTATTCCTGAAAAACTGCTGCCTACCGATGGCAAACGTCGCTTTCTGGTCAACACCGCCTTGGATAGCAAGGGTGAGCGACTGTTTGCTAACCAGTTGAATAATGGCGAAGGCACGTTGGTGTTTGATATGAAAACGGGGGCTATCTTGCACACCATTCCTACAGGGGAAACACCGGTAGGGATTCGCTATAACCCCATTCGTGATGAAGTGTATGTGGCAAGCCGAGAAAGCGGCACGTTAAGTGTGATTGATGCGACAAGCTACGCCATCAAACACAATATCGCGCTGCCTGTGTACCCCAATAGCATCGCTGTGGCGCCTGATGGTCAACGACTGTATGTCAGTGTGAAGCAGCCAGAAGGTCTGGAGCAGGTAGTTCGTGTAGATCTAAACGCGCTGTGACCGTAGTGGGGCAGTAACCCTTCTACGCAATAGTGATGAGGTAGCCAACAGGGCGGCAGTGTTACTGTCGCCCGTTTAGTGGGTGCTGCGTATTTCTGTTAGACCGACTGCGCGGCAAGCGGGCGATGGTCTGCGTTAGCACCTGCCTGAGCTTTACACGATATTTGATGGAGCATGATGTAAATGGGTATACCTTCTCGTCGCATGGCGCGTCGCCTGCTGACGGCGCTTGCCCTGGGCTTGTTGTTGCTGTTGTTCTGGCGAACGTTGTGGCGCACCGAGCTGACTATTGAAACCGAGCCGGTACGTCGTGGCAGCTTAGAGTTATCTGTCACGGCTTTAGGGACAATACAGCCACACCGTTACGTGGATGTGGGCGCGCAAGTGTCTGGCCAGATTAAGCATATTGCTGTGGAAGTGGGTGATATCGTCTCCAAAGGCGATTTATTGTTAGAAATTGATCCTACTGTGCAGATGGCGACGGTCAACGCCAACCGCGCCACATTGGAAAGCCTGCGTGCCCAGTTAGCAGAGCAGGAGGCTGAGCTAGAGTTGGCTACCTTTAAATCGGCTCGTCAACAGCGGTTGCAGCGGCAAGAGGCCACCAGCATTGAGTTGCTACAAGAAGCGCAAGCCCATGTACGTATCACCCAAGCGCGTGTGGCCAGCTTAACAGCGCAGCTTGCGGGTGCGCAGTCCACGCTAGAAGGTAATGAGGCGTTGTTGGGTTATACCCGTATTTATGCCCCCATGGACGGCACAATCATTACGCTAGAAGCACGCGAAGGCCAGACGCTCAATGCTACGTATCAAACCCCCAATCTATTGCGCTTGGCAGACTTAACCAGCATGACCGTCTGGACAGAGGCCTCAGAGGCCGATGTGGGCAGGTTGAAGCCTACTATGCCTGTGTATTTCATGACACTAGGTTTGCTGGATGCACAGGGAGAGCCTCGCCGTTGGGAAAGTGAACTGCGTCAGGTGCTGCCTGCGCCGCCTGTAAAAAGTGGGGAAAACGCAGCGGAGGGGGCGTCTGCCAGTAAGGCAGTGAGCTATACCGCCTTGTTTGATGTGGACAATGCCGACGGCAGTTTGATGCCGCAGATGAGTGCTCGTGTGTTTTTCGTTGAAGCCAGTGCGCAGAATGTAGTGCTTGCCCCTTTAGCGGCGCTACGGCCTACCGCAGATCACGGTGTGTTTACTACCCAAGTGTGGACGGGGGGCGATAACCTGCAAACCCGCTTGGTCAACATTGGTATGAAAGACCGCTTGTATGCTGAGATTGTTTCCGGCTTGGAAGAGGGTGATGAGCTGGTGATGCGTATCACCGAGGAGAGCGGCGCTAAGAGGTTGCGATGGTGAGTGATACAGAAGCTAGGGTTGCACTCATAGCACTGACTGACATTCGCAAGCAGTATGGTGGCAAAGAGGGCTCACCAGCGGTGGAGGTTTTACACGGGATTTCGTTGACCATACAGGCCGGAGAGTTCGTAGCGATTGTAGGGGCATCGGGTTCAGGCAAATCCACCCTCATGAATATTTTGGGCTGCTTGGATAAACCCACCTCAGGTAGCTACCGTTTTCTGGGCCGTGATGTGTCGCAGATGTCGGCTGATGAGCTGGCTGGACTGCGGCGTGAGGCCTTTGGTTTTGTGTTCCAAGGTTATCACCTGATTCCTACGTTGGATGTACTGCACAATGTACAGATGCCTGCTGTGTATGCCGGCATGCCAGCGCAAGCACGAGAAGAACGAGCGACGGGGCTACTGACCTTACTGGGGTTGGGCGATAAAACCGCCTATAGACCCCAACAGCTTTCGGGCGGACAGCAGCAACGTGTATCGATTGCGCGGGCCTTGATGAATGGTGGTCAGGTCATACTGGCCGATGAACCCACGGGGGCTTTAGACAGCCGTAGCGGTGCGCAAGTCATGGTGTTGCTCAATGAGTTGGCCGCTGCGGGCCATACCGTAATCCTGATCACTCACGATGACAAGGTGGCAGCGCAGGCGCATCGTATTGTGCGTATTAGCGATGGTGAGATTGTTGAGGATGCCGTACAGCCAACGAGCCAAGAGCAACCCAGTTTGGCCACAGCGGGAACTACGATGCCTACTACTGCGAGTGTGGCTGCTGGCGGTTCTTTATCTTGTGTGCCATTTGGCAGTATAGGAACAGAAGCATCTGCACTGTCTGCATCGTGGCTGCAAGATATAGGTACTACCTTATCTAGCGCATGGCGAGCCCTTTGGGTGAGTCGTTTTCGTACCTTCTTGACGTTGTTGAGCTTCATTATCGGCGTGGCCTCGGTGATCGTGTTGGTTGCTGTGGGGCAAGGCAATAACGAGAAACTACTGCAGCAGATTGCTCTCTGGGGAACACACCGTATGTACGTAGGCCCCGATGTGGATGCGACAACGGGCTTGCGCGGGGAGTTTTACGAACGGGATGCGAATGTATTGGAGCAGGTCGCTAACGTACGCATTGCGATGCCTTATCTAGCCGAGTCGGCGTTGCTGCGAGCGGGCGGGGAAACCTTTGCTACAGACGTGTGGAGCGTCACCGCCGATGCCCCCGTGGTATTGAATTGGGACGTTCAGTATGGGGTGTTCTTTACACCCGAGGACGATGATGCTCTTGCACCAGTGGTGGTATTGGGCAAAGTGGCGAGAGAGCGATTGTTTCCCGATGTGCTTCCGCAAGATGTCATCGGTCAGTACCTTTTGCTGAATAACACGCCGTTGCGGGTGATTGGCGAGCTAGCCGAAAAGGGCTTGGTCAGTGGTAGCAGTCATGACGACGATTTGGTGCTGGTGCCGTATTCCACTGCCAGTCAGCGTATTTTTGGTAAGCCTCAGTTGAGCTATGTTTCTGTGGTGGTGGATGATTTAGATGCATTGGATCAGACGGTGAAAGACATAGAGCATGTGATGCGTCAGACCAGGCGGGCCGATGATTTTCGGGTGAGTAATAGTGCGGCAGTGGTTCAGGGCAAAAAAGAAGTTATGCGACAGCAAACGATGCTGCTTGCCTTGATCGCTGGTATATCGCTAGTAGTGGGTGGGCTTGGGGTGATGAATATCATGTTGATGTCGGTGAAAGAGCGCACGCGGGAAATTGGTATTCGTATGGCGACAGGCGGACGTCAGCGTGACATACGTCTGCAGTTTTTGAGCGAGGCAGTGGTGGTGTCTTGTACTGGCGGTGTGGCGGGCGTCGTCATTGGGCTGGCTATAGGTGCTTTATTAATGTTGTGGAACGTGCCGGTGATTTTTTCTGTGCGAGCTATGTTGGTGGCATTTTTCTGCGCGCTGGGAACAGGTGTGATCTTTGGCATCATGCCTGCACGTCAGGCGGCGAAGCTAGATCCCGTTGTGGCATTGGCGGGGGAATAACATGCAGGCCTTTTTTTTCTGGTATCCGCTTATCGCAGCTTCTGTCTTGGTGGTGGGGTGTGCCGTTCCTCCGGCGGCAGACCACACACTACCTGCGTTACCGGAACAATGGCATAGGGTGCCGACGCCTCAACATAGCGCGCCTATACGCCCATCGGTTTCCCAGCATTGGTGGGAGCAATTCGGTAGCCCAGAGTTATCGGCGGTGGTAGAACAAGCATTGGCAAATAATCAAGATATGGCGGCGTCTGCGGCACGGCTAGAACAGGCGTGGGCAATGGCGCGTATGGTGGGGGCGTCACGTTGGCCTACCGTATCTGCTAGCCTAGACGCCTCCCGTCAGGATCGTGTGGGCGGGCTGGCTGAAACGGTGGGAACAAATTTTGCACTGGGTTTGACGGCCAGCTACGAAGTGGATCTGTGGGGTGGTCTACAGGCCGAACGCGAGTCGGCGGTATTTAGCGCACTAGCCAGTGAGTTGGATGCTACGACGGTGGCGTTGACGGTGAGTGCCGAGACTGCAACGGCATGGGTAACGATGCAGAGTTTGCGGCAGCAGCTTGCGATTGCCGTGTCTGATTTGGATAGCGCGCAGCGTGTGTCCGCGTTGGTACGTGCACGTGTACAGGAGGGGGTAGAGTCGCCACTGGCGTTGGCACAACAAGAAACGCTGGTGGCGAATCAGCGCGTGAGCATCGCGTTGCTACGCCAGCAGGCAGCGCAGGCAGAGGCGCTGCTGGCGCTGTGGTTGGGAACAAGCACGAAGCCTGATTCCACTGCTATAGATCTGATGGCGATGAGCGTACCAACTCTGGAAGTAGGAGTGCCGTCCGAGCTGTTAGTGCAACGTCCTGACATCAAAGCAGCCGAAGCACGATTATTGGCAGCAGATGGCAATGTGGCTGTCGCGCGTGCGGCGATGCTGCCTAGCTTGAGGCTCTCGGCGAAAGTGGGCGGTGTGGATGACGAGCTATCACATGTGCTTGCTAATCCAGTTTATTCGGTGGCGGGTGGTTTGCTTGCACCTATTTTTAACGCTGGGCGTTTGGCAGCGGGACACGACCTTGCTCAGGCGCAACGTCAGCAAGTGCTGGCGCAGTATAGGCAAGCCATTCTTCATGGGTTTGCCGATGTGCAGATGTCGTTGGATGCTGTTGCGGGTACTCAGCAGCAATGGGATGCGCAAAACGATGTGTTGAGTCAGGCGAACCGTGCTTTTTCTTTGGCTCAAGCACGCTACAAAGAGGGCGCGGAAACCGTGCTTACATTGCTAGATGCGCAGCGTTCCCTGTATGCAGCACAAGATGCTATGGCACGGCGTCAGGCTGAGCGCTTATTGGCGGTAGTGAGCCTTTATCGTGCGTTAGGAGGAGGTTGGCAGCCTGAGCCGTCTCACAGGGCGGCTCAGGAAGAAAAGGTTCAGGTACTAGGCAATACGTAATTTGATATATGAAATTTCATTTAAATGGTTTCATATATCAATATGGACTCCCTATGGTTGATTTTTATCTGACGACTTTCAATATAAGTTCAGGTGCCATTTGCATTCTAACGCTATCTAGTGATGGCATGATTTTGTTTGGATGACTTGAAGCGTCCATGTATTCAGGTTTGTATAGAATTTCTATTAATTCTTCATACACCAATTTATTGATTTCATCACTTACATTATCTAGACCTCCGCGACTTTCAGCATTGACGAAATTTCGCTTTATATCCATTTTTGATCGGCCGTAGTGGTATCTGGAGGCTCTAAAACTCGTGGATAAACTGGCGCGGTAAGCTTTTAACTCAATGTCATAGGCAGTGGAGTAAAGTAGATCGACGCGGGTGTATAAATCTTTAGATGTTTCATCAAATATAGATTGATAAGTTTCGACGTTTTGTTGGCAAGCCTGCGTGAATAATTTGTGTGTCTTCGCATCGGCTGACATGCCTGTTTCAATCATAATGGTATAAACATCCTGTTGAACATAAGAGCTGTCTTCAGGGGTGATTTCCCAATAGATTTCTTCTTTGTTTTTACCCTTGGTTTTAAGTTGGTAAGCTTTTGATATGGCATTGCCTATCTCAGAGCACGTTATTGGCTTACCGTACTGAGTGTAGTCAGCGGGTTCAAACGGTGAGCTTTGTGGTGTGCTAGAGATACCCAGCAGATCGGTAAAGTCAGTGGTAGCACACCCGGTTATGGCAATGGGGAGTATAAAAAGTAATATTTTTGGTTTAAGTTTTTTAAGCATTTTAAATAATCGAAAATTTTTAATGGGTTTTTATATTTAGTACATTCTATATGTGCAAGCTAAAACGGCCATTTTGCAGTCTGATTCTACGCCGCTACGAACTCTAGATCTGCGTCTATCATTTCTGGATTCGTTTAATCCTATCTCGTTAATTTTTGTTCTGCATTCACCTAAGGCATGAGCGGTTAGATCCCTCTCGTAGGATCCGTAGAATCTCAAACTGAAATTGTGCTTCTCTGAAAAAACGATTGCACCGCAAGCGTTATTAAAGGTGAGATATGTGCAGCTAGGACAATCCTTTTGTAGAACTTCTTTAGCTTGATGTTCTGTTGGATAGTCAGTGGCATAGGATGTTTGGCCTGTGTTCTGATCAAACCCTACGGCACCGTAACAATTTGGAGCCCAGCAGGTAGCATGGCTGGGTGTGGCTATAAGGAAAAATAACAAACTACCGAATACTATTTTTGTTAATAATGTTATTTTTCTTATTGATAGTTTGTTTTTTATATGCATGATTGATTGTTATTTTGAGTTTTTAGTTTAGTCTTAAATAAAATGGATGGTTCTGATGAAATGGGGGTAATCATACGATTGATGGGATCAACCGTCTAGCGCTCTCTGATATCTAAAGATAAAAGTAGTGATTAATCAGTAAGATCTGTAATTTTTGGTGTTGATGAATATTGGATCAAAATTTTTCTGTGAAAAATCGCTAGCAGGGGGAAGCGTAACGCTCATGCTGTTATGGATTTTTGTTAAACTATAGGGCATCTAGAGTACGTGACAGAGTCCAGGCCACTGCAACGGGCGCAGCAAGATTGCCTAGTAACACGATAGCGGGATCACCAGCGAGTAAATTGATGAGCAGCAACGAAAAAATCTATTCCGGCAAAACTAAAGACTTATACCTCTTGCCAAACAATAATGTTCTCCTTGTTTTCAAGGATGACGTAACCGGCGAGAACGGTGTGATTGACCCTGGTGCCAACACCGTGATTGGTCAGGTAGAAGGTAAGGGTCGTAAGTCTCTGGCTATGACTGATTACTTCTTTAAGCGTTTGCACGCTGCTGACATCGCCACACACTTGGTGGACCTTGATCTTGAAAAAGGCACCATGGAAGTGCGTCGTGCTGAGCCGTTGGGTAAAGATCTGAACGGTGCAGGTGGCCTAGAGTTTGTATGCCGTACTAGACCGTGGGGCAGCTTTATCCGTCGCTACAAACAGTACATTCGCAACACCGAGCAAAAACTAGACTACCTAGTAGAAATCACCGTTAAAGACGATGAGCGTGGCGATCCCCTCATCAACGATGACGCTATCGTAGCAATTGGTTTGGTAAGCACCGAGCACTTGGTTCAGGCTAAAGACATTACACGTCGTGTATGCCGTATTGTTGAAGCCGACTTGGCTAGCAAAGGCCTAACGCTGATCGATATGAAGATTGAGCTGGGTCTGGTAGATGGTGTTGTTGTTGTGATTGACGAAATTTCTGCCGATGCCATGCGCGTGATGGATGCCGCAGGCAATGTGCTAGAACACAGCATGGTGCACGAGAAGTTGGTTGGTTAATGTAGGTTAATGAGTCTAGGCCTGAGTTCGGTAGTGCATCGAGCTCAGGCCATTTTTATGTGCGTTTGAAGATCAAGCGCTGCTAGAAGCATAGAGCAACATTGCGTCTTACACCTTCAAGATGGGTAGCGTTTGCAGGTGCTTGTCGATGGCAATCATGATCTCTTGATCCATGGGAAGATGATGCTTCTCAGTGGCCCAGCGTTGCATGAATAGCGCAACGGTTTCCTTGGCTGTGTCCATGATCAGTTGGCGTGGTAAAGCCGCTTTAGCGGCCAAATGCTCTAGCTCATCGGCGTTATAGTCCGAGAAGGCCTTGCTACGACTGAATTTCAAGGCGGAATTATCGTCTGGGATATAGGCGATGGTAGACACAAAATCGTAGGCTGGCGATAGCTCGGCGTGGCGTTGGTCTCTATAGATTAATGACCAGTTTTTGAGGTGCATATCTCCGTTGCCAATGAGCACATTAAAGGTGGCTCTGCGTATAAATTCGGCAATGTCGTCGTCACCCGACTCGGCTGCAATCACTTGGGCTAGATTGCGATAGCTGGCTTTTTCGTATTTTGCCTGTGGGTACACGCCAAACACCTGCGCAAAGTCTTCAATGTGCAGTTTGTGGCCGTCGTCGGTTCGGTCAAAGCGTTCAATGATGAAAGCCTTGTTGCCTACTTGGCTGACTCCTTCGGGCAAATTGTGAATAGCGGATAGATCAACTAGCTCTATCGCTGGCACATCGATACCTATCATCTTGGCCAGTGCCATCATGGAGAATTCGTTCTCCGGCACATGCTTAAAATCCCGAGACGGCAGTTTGGCTATCCAGTGCCCGCCTATTCCTCGGGTGGGGATGGTAAGGCCGCCTTGCGCATTCATGACCGCAGAGAACTTGAGTTGTACCCCAGCCAATGAGAACCGCAGAGCATGTTTGCTGAGTGCTGATGCCGCTTCCTGATTGTCGTCAAACGCAGCGCTGAACTCAGGCCAGGGCTGATCATCTTCGGCTGTAATGGTAATAGCACCAGGCAGGTCACGGCCTAGAGCCCATAACAAGAAGAACTCTCGCTCTGGGTGTACGTGTGCCGTGTCGGCTAGATATTGTCGCAAATGCCCTTCTGGTAGCAGATTGGAAAAGAAGGGCATGAGCTTGTTGCGATACGGTTTGAAGTCGGTGAGTAATTGGCCCAACGTGTCTTTAACGCTTAGGCTCAAGGTAGCCCTGTTCGGGTCATTGATATAGGCATCATTGAAGGCAAATAGCGAACGCTCACCACCAACATGGGTAATCGTGCCGATGGCTGTGTTATGAAGCCTGACCGTCAGGGTGGAAATGTCTGCCATTAGTCGTCATCCTCATCCAGAGAGTAAGCCGGCTGAGCTTCGGCAAGCGTATGGTGTGTTGCTGAGGACTGGGCGAGACGATTGCGTAGTAACGTCATTTTCTGTGCAGCTGCAGTGATGGCTGCCCATTGCTCTGTATCGCGCCCTAGTGTTTGGGTGATTTGACGAATGTGCCGCAGGGCGCTGTTGTCCAGTGGTAGCGACTTGAGGGCAGAGTAGGCTTTGCGTATGGCATCCAGTTCAGGCCTAGCGGGTAGGGTGGTTTGTAAGGTGCGTAGTGTGTCTTGTAGGTTACGCATCTCTTCCGTTGTCGCTACGCGAGAGGCAGCGCCTTGGACAGCTTGTCGTGAGAGGGACTGTACCGCAGGCATGGCTTTGCGCGGTATCAGCGCGACTTCTAGGTCTAGCGCATTGGCAAGAGCAATTAAGCTGGAAAGCCGTAGGTCCACCTGATTGCTTTCAATTTTGGAGATATGTGACTGTGGGACGCCAGCCAACTTACTCAGCTCGCGTTGGCTTACGTTTTTAGCGATGCGGGCTTCCCGCAGACGGTCAGCGAAGTGGGCGAGGTTATAGTCCATAATTGATCTGTTCTTATATATCAGTACCTTAATTAAATATATCATAGAAGATCAAAACAATGGTTTGATTAGCTATTACATATATTTATCTTATTTTGATATGTAAAAATAGATCAGTAGGGCGTGAGGAAGCGGAGACCTGTACGCAGCGCCGTAGACGTAGCAGGCATACCGCCTACATTGTGCTGCAACATCAGTGCTTTTTTTTAGCTGTTTTCTATGGTCGTGTTAGCCGCCATACAAGTGGCAACCTGTTCGTCCAGATTATCTTCCTGTGCGACCAGCACGGGAATCCCTAGCTTTTTACTTAAGGGCGCTACAAAAAAGCCTATAGAAAAAGCGAGTAACGCGTTATTGACGACGACTACACAGCCTGCACAGGTTTTACGAAAATTGCGGTGATTCTCTTTTACCCATTGTCCGAATTCTTCTTGAGCTTTGGCCTGTTCCTTATCGGCACCAGGCAACTCACGCGTGAGTAGTACAAAACGTTGGCCTTTAGCGAGTAAGGCCTCCAGTTCTTGTTGCCAGTTAGCGGGGGCAATGTTTGAGAACCAGACGCGAGGAAATTCTTGGGTGCTAATGTGCATAAGAGGGCCAGAGTTTAGGTAATGTGCGGTTAGAGTGAGATGGGCAGTTTTGTACCATTAATCAATGGGTTTAGGCTAGTTAGAAGCAGTGGTGGAGGGCCCACGCGCTAATTCTATAAACGCCCGTACATAATCAATGGAGGTATCCGTCTCTCGTGCGCCTAAGTAAATATGCTTGGCAATGCCTTTAGCCCCTAAGCGCACCGGTACTATAGCGAGTTTTTCTGCATACTCTTCCACCAGCCAGCGCGGCAGGGCGGCAACACCACGCCCACTTGCCACCATCTGCAGCATGATGTCGGTGGTTTCGATGGTTTTATGACGCTTAGGGGTGACGCCAGCGGGTAGCAAAAAGTGGTTATAAATATCTAGGCGATCAACATCTACGGGATAGGTGATTAGCACCTCTTTGGTGATGTGGTGCGGCTTGACATAGGTCTCGTTGGCGAGTGCGTGCCCTTTGGCAACCACCAGTACTTGTTCGTAATCGAACACTGGCTCAAAGGTCAAACCGGGTTTGTAGATAGGGTCGGGGGTGACAAGTAGGTCTACCTCATAACCATAGAGCGCACCGATGCCACTAAATTGGAATTTCTGTTTTACGTCCACATCCACATCGGGCCACGCACTGAGGTACGGTGCCACGATCTTGAGTAGCCATTGGTAGCAAGGGTGGCATTCCATACCTATACGCAAAGACCCCCGTTCGCCTTGTGCAAACTGCTGCAAGCGTTCTTCAGCGAGATCTAACTGTGGTAGCACACGATTAGCGACAGCGAGTAGGTATTGCCCGGCTTGTGTGAGTTGTAGGCTGCGCCCCTCGCGTCGCCAAATCTCGGTCCCCAATTGTTGCTCTAGCTTGCGCATGCTGTGGCTCAGCGCTGATTGGGTCACATGCAGTACGCCTGCGGCGGCGGTTAAGGAACCTTGTTGTTCTACCTGCTGCACAATGGCTAAATGGATGCGTTCTAACATGCTATGAAAAATACTCATGGATTGTTGAGATAAAGCCATTTTACTTCATTGGTTGGCTTTCCTACAATGCATGTCTCTCCTTGTTCTTGCCTGTGAAGTCAGAGCATGTCGCCGTTGCAGCGTTACGCGCAGGGTATAGACAAATAAGGAGTCGTTTTCGCAGAAAACTTTGGCGTAGTCGCCTAGTGTTTTCTGGCTGTACATCACGAAATGAGTACACCTACACGTTCAATGAGAGTAATCACATTAACTCAATCGCCGGATAAGCATAAAACCCAATTAGGGTTTGGCTAATAAATTTAGGGTTTAAGAAGAAAATGAGTAAAGAGTTTGCCTTTAGTATCAAGACGCTCAGATTTGATGAGAACTACCATCCTTCTGAAAATACGCGCATCACCACCAACTTCGCAAACTTGGCCAGAGGCGAGAGCAGAAAACAGAATTTGCTCAACACACTGACAATGATGAATAACCGTTTCAATAGCTTAGCGGAGTGGGATAACCCAACTGGTGACCGTTACTCCATTGAGTTGGATATTGTTTCGGTTGATCTGGATGTTGAAGGCAACGGTTCTGCTTTCCCTGTCATCGAAATACTGAAAACCAATGTGGTTGATCACAAAACGAATCAACGCATTGAAGGGATCGTGGGGAACAACTTCTCGTCTTACGTACGTGACTATGACTTCAGCGTCGTGTTGCTAGAGCACAATAAAAACAAAAATGGTTTTAGCATGCCTGAGGGCTTTGGCGATTTGCACGGGAAACTGTTCCAGTACTTCGTGAACTCCAATACCTATAAAGAAAACTTCAGCAAACCTCCGGTTATTTGCTTAAGCGTATCCAGTAGCAAGACTTACTACCGCACTGAAAACACACATCCTATACTGGGTGTGGAGTACAGGCAGGATGAGTTTTCTTCTACCGATCAGTACTTTGAGAAAATGGGCTTGCGAGTTAGGTACTTTATGCCTAAAAATAGTGCAGCACCGTTTGCCTTTTACTTCAGTGGCGATTTGCTGAACGATTACACAAATCTTGAGCTTATTAGTACTATCAGTACGATGGAAACCTTCCAGCGAATTTACCGCCCTGAAATTTACAATGCGAACTCTGTAGCAGGAAAGGTTTACCAGCCGCGCTTGACGAATCAGGACCACTCCTTCACGCAAATTGTCTACGATAGGGAAGAGCGTAGCCAATTGGCAGTAGAGCAAGGTAAGTTCACTGAAGAAAAGTTCATCAAGCCTTATAAAGCCATTCTTGAACAATGGGCGACGAATTACGCTCTTTGATTAACGACAAAAATTACGACACCTATTATGAAAAAACTGTTACCCACGTCTACCGCAGGCAGCCTGCCTAAACCGTCTTGGCTGGCTGAGCCAGAGAAACTGTGGTCCCCTTGGAAACTAGAGGGTGAAGGGCTGGTTGAAGGTAAACAAGATGCGCTGCGTTTGGCACTCAAAGAGCAAGAGCATGCGGGCATCGACATTATTAGTGATGGTGAGCAAACACGTCAGCACTTTGTGACCACCTTTATTGAGCACTTGGCTGGTGTGGATTTCGAGAAACGCGAAACCGTAAGAATCCGCGACCGTTACGATGCTAGCGTTCCTACCGTGGTAAGTGCGGTATCACGCACTAAACCTGTGTTTGTGGAAGATGCTAAGTTTTTGCGTCAGTTGACCAAGCAGCCTATCAAATGGGCGTTGCCTGGTCCTATGACCATGATCGACACGCTTTACGATAACCACTACAAAAGCCGTGAAAAACTGGCATGGGAATTTGCCAAGATTCTGAACCAAGAAGCTAAAGAGCTGGAAGCGGCTGGTGTAGATATCATCCAGTTTGATGAGCCTGCTTTTAACGTGTTCTTTGATGAAGTGAATGAATGGGGTATTGCCACTCTGGAACGCGCTATCGAAGGTCTGAAATGTGAAACAGCCGTACACATTTGTTATGGCTACGGCATTAAAGCCAACACGGATTGGAAGAAAACGCTGGGTTCCGAGTGGCGCCAGTACGAAGAGTCTTTCCCTAAACTGCAGCAATCTAAGATTGATATCGTGTCGCTGGAGTGCCAGAACTCGCACGTGCCAATGGATTTGATTGAACTGATTCGTGGCAAGAAAGTGATGGTAGGGGCGATTGATGTGGCCACTAACAACATTGAAACGCCAGAAGACGTTGCCAACACCTTGCGTAAAGCTCTGCAGTTTGTGGATGCTGAAAACCTGTACCCGTCTACCAACTGCGGTATGGCTCCACTGCCACGCAATGTAGCACGCGGCAAAATGCATGCGCTAAGCGCCGGTGCAGAGATTATTCGTAAAGAATTGGCGGGTAAGTAATCGTTGTAGAGAAGTCTGCGTAGTAACGTTTCCCCAACGACATGAGTGGGGGATGCTACGGTCTAAAGCCAGAATCCAGTATTGCCTGGGTTCTGGCTTTTTTGTGTTGGTGGCTCGTTGCTGAGCCTCTTGTGCAGAGGCATGGTATAAATTTTGTTCTACTAGTCATGTGGATGCAGTTATGACAACGAGCAACAAAAAAATCCTTATCTTGGCAGGGCCAAATGGAGCAGGGAAAACCACGTTTGCCCGTGCTTTTTTACCTGCGGAAGCGAAGGTTGTACGTTTTATTAATGCGGACTTAATCGCGGCGGGTTTATCACCTTTTGCGCCAGAGACGATGGCGATCAAAGCAGGGCGCTTGATGCTTGACGAGGTAAGGCAGGCGGTAGAACAAAACCAGAGCTTTGCTGTAGAAACTACGTTGTCAGGTCAGGGTTATATTCGCCATATCCCACAGTGGCGAGCGCAAGGCTATCGCGTCAGTTTGTATTTTTTAAGCTTGCCCCACGCAGATATGGCGGTAGAGCGCGTTGCGCAACGCGTGCGTCAAGGTGGTCATCATATTCCAGAAGCGGTAATACGCAGGCGCTTTGAGGCGGGTATGAAAAATCTAACGCAGCAATACCGTCATCATGTGGATGATTGGGTGCTTTATGATAATTCCGTCCATCCGCCTAGGCTGTTGGAGTGGGGGGAAGCAGGGCATATCAGTACGAGCAACCTAGTCGAGGCCAGCAACCCAGATTTATCAGCCTCTTTCATAGCGTTGCAGCGTGCGGCAGAGTCCGCTAAACAGATTGCTATACAAACCTCGACAGCAATAGTGATAGTGGAAAATGGCCAGCGAGTGACGGTGCCCGCTACACACTTGTTGCAGTGAAAACTGGACTAAAAAGGCCAAAATATCGGAATAAACACGACGCCTAGCACCCAGAACAGCAGGTTGAGTGGTAAGCCTACCTTAATGAAGTCCGTGAATTTATAACCACCCGCACCATACACCATGGTGTTGGTTTGATAGCCTACGGGCGTAGCAAAGCTGGTAGAGGCCGCAAAGGTGACCGCAATAAGGAAAGGGGTGGCGTCTACATCCAGCATGTGTGCGGTGGACATGCCGAGGGGGGTAAGCAGCACGGCCGCCGCCGCGTTACTCATGAACTCGGTGAGTAAGAGTGCCATTAAGTACACCACCGCCAACACGGTTAATGGCCCGTAAGATTGCACTAAGCCCACGGTATTTTCGACTAAAAATGCAGCTGCACCAGTTTCGCTCATGGCCATCCCTAACGGTAATAAACCCGCCATGAGGATGATAATGCGCCAGTCTATAGCGTCATACACCTCATCAGCTTGTAAGCAACCCGCCAGTGCCATGGCAACAGCACCCAGCAATGAGGTAATGCTAATGGGCACCCAGCCTAGGGCTGGCAGGGCAATAACTAACGCCATGGTCAGCAAGGCAAAGGGCGCACGCCAGCCCATTTTTTTCTCAGCTTCACGCTCAGACAAGACGATGAGGTTTTTGTCGGCGCGTAAGTCGGATTTTTCAGATTCAGGGATGAGTAGCAGTAGTATGTCACCCACCCGTAAACGTACGGTTTTCAGCTGCTCACGCAGCACTTGCCCGCGTCTATGAATGCCGAGTACGGTTACGTTTTTGTACCAACCAACGTGGCCTAAGGCGCTCAGTGTGCCGCCACTAATGCGGGAGCGTGGCGCAATCATCACCTCGGTGAGTACCTGCTCTACTTGTTCAAAGGATTTTTGTTCTAGTTTGAACTGAGGGTCCACTTCTAAGCCAGTTTGTTTACGTAGCTCGTCTAGCTGTGTCCAGTCACCTCGGGCGAGCAAGATGTCGTCTTGTTCCAGTTTTTGCTCACGAGGTCCCCACACTTTGCGGCCATCGCGTAGTAGCTCTAGTACAAACACACCGTATTCCTCACCCAGTTTGGCGTCGCCAACCGATTGTCCTATTAACGAGGAGTCAGGCATGACGCGTAATTCGGTGATGTATTTGCCCAGTTCGTACTCTTCAACAAGCTCACTGCCGCGCGTGTCGGGTAATAGCCAGCGTCCTATAGTTAGTAAGTACACACACCCTACGGCCATACAAATGACCCCTAAGGAGGTGAATTCAAACATGCTAAAGCCAGGGTGTCCCATGTCGCGGGCAATGGCGTTCACTAGCAGGTTGGTTGAGGTACCTACCAGCGTACATACCCCCGCCATTTGTGACACATACGAGAGTGGAATCAGGGCTTTAGAGGCCGACATGCCTATGCGCGCGGTAGCCGTCATCACAATGGGGATAAAGACGGCAACTACGGCGGTATTGTTTACGAAAGGGGCAATGACAGCCAGAACCAGAAAGAGAACAAGCAGAAACTGAAAGGGAGATTTGGCCTTACTTAACAAATCACCAATGCCAGAGAGCGCGCCACTGTTTTGCAGACCGGCTGCGAGTACGAACATGGCTGCGACGGTAATGGTGGCCGCATTGCTAAACCCTGCTACGGCCTGTTCAGGGGAGATTAATCCTAGAATGGCCAGAATGCCTAACACCAATAAGGCAATTGCATCTATTCTGAGCTTTTCCGTGGCAAACAAAATAATGGCTATGAAAGCTAAACCTAAAACTACCGCAATGTCTGCTGTCATGCTGTGTTGCTCCTGCGTTGTTATTGTTCGCTAAAGGCGTGTGGCCTGCCTTTTATAGTAGCGGTAAAAATAGCATCGTTCTTCAGGAGTAATATGCGGTAACTTTTAAGCGAAGGCCAGCGAAGTGCGTAGGGTAGCGCAATAAAAAAGGTGGCGTTACGCCACCTTTTATTTACCGAGCCTCAAGTTCTAGATCCAACATCAAGCTACTTAAGCTCTTTCCGTGCGCATCCAAAGCGGTAGACCGGGTTACACCGCCTCGTAGTACGCCTGAAATCACAAAGTTTAGTGCCTGCAGTTGTGGCAGTTCGTAGCGTGTGATGCGCCACTCTGCTGGCGGTACTTCGGGCATTAAGCCTTGTAAGTGTGTTTGCACACGTTCGGGGCTAAGTTGTTGGCATAGATAGCCGTAGTCGTCAGCCGAGTAGGCGATGATCGAAATGTTAGAGGTGTCGCCTTTGTCGCCCGTACGGGAGTGGGCGAGTTGGTGTAGTTTCATGCCACAGTCTCCATGTGTACGGCGTGAGGAATACGGTCGGATGGCCATAATAACGAGGCCACAGCGACCACTTGACGAGTAGACTTGCTCGCGCCTCCCCCGCCGGCTGGGCCATTGGTGTATAGGGCTTCGACTTCATTGCCCAATTGTTTGGCGTGGGCGGGGTTGGCACAGCGACCGGCAATGCGTAAGCGTAGCTCTTGTGGCTCTGTTGTGGCAGGTGGTTGCGCATTGCCGTAAAGTGAGTTCATACCGATAAGATCGGCGCGTAAGTCTTCTACCTCTAACCCCAGCATGGCGATGCGTTCTAGCACGATGTCTCTAGCGAGCGTGGCACGTGCCAAGGCATTAGGGCCGCCGTAGGAAATCTGGCCTTCACCTAAGTAGCCGTCTAAGTAGCCTACGCTTACTTTGAATAAGCCAGATTTTTCTTGGCCGCTCGCACCTTCAGCGTGGATGGCATCTACCGCTTGTTCGGTAAAGCGCACCTTGGAAAAATCGGCGATGACATCAGGGGTGAGGTAGCGACTGGGGTCGTGAATTTCGTATAGCAGTTGTTCGGTGCAGGTTTGCACGGTGATTTGACCGCCTGAGCCTTTGACTTTGGTGATGAGTACCTCACCGTCGGCAGAGACTTGGGCGATGGGGAAGCCCAGTCTTGCCAAGTTACTCACGTCTTTGACGCCAGGGTCTGCAAAGTAGCCACCACTTACTTGACCGGCGCATTCTAGTAAATGGCCTACCAAGGTGCCGGTACCCAGTTTCTCCCAGTCATTCCATGACCATTTAAATTCCGCGATTAACGGGGCAAGGAAAAGGGCGGGGTCGGCAACACGACCCGTCAGGATAATGTCAGCGCCAGCTTCTATGGCTTCTACCATGCCTGCTGCACCCAAGTATGCGTTGGCCGATACCAGCTTGTCACCTAGTTGTGCTGGGGTTTGGCCGTTATCCAGCAAGTCGTTGCTGCTGCGTATTTGCTCCAGTACATCGTCGCCTACAACGGCGGCAACGTGTAGGCCATGTAAGCCTAGTGTGGTCGCTATGTGGCTCACGTGTTTAGCGGCAGCAATGGGGTTTGCTGCCCCCATGTTGCTGATAATTCTAAAGCGTCGCTGCCCATCGGCATCAAACATTAACGGCAGCACACTTTGCATGCGATCGGTTAGCAAAGGGTCATAGCCTTTGTCTGGATGATGCAAGCGCTCTTGCTGTGCTAAGGCGATGGTACGTTCCGCCAAGCATTCAAAAATCAAATAATCAATCTGCCCATCGCGGGCCAATTCTACTGCTGGGTCGATACGGTCACCCGAGTAACCGGCACCAGAGCCCAAGCGTAGGAAAGAAGGGTGAGCGTTAGTCATGACAAATACTCTCGCACGTTAAAGGGGGAACAAACCCAAGGCCACGGCAACAAAGGTCATCAAAATAGAGGTAGCCATGAGGAAGGGAATGGTAAAGCGTTGATGCGCGCCCAATTCAATTTTGCACAAACCTACCAGTAAGAACGTGGCTGGTGTGAGGGGGCTGATAGGGAAGCCCACTGTCATTTGTCCCATTGCTGCAGCGTAGGCGACTTCTATTGCCGAGCCACCATGCGCTTGCACCACTTGACCCAGCACAGGCATGACACCGAAATAGAAAGAGTCAGGGTCAAACAGCAGACTTAAGGGGGTGGAGACCAAGCCTAACAAGAAAGGCAGGTGAGTAGCAGCGCTAGAGGGAATGTGGTCAGCAGCAAAGGTAGCCATAGCATTAAGCATGCCTGTGCCGTTCATGATGCCGGTAAATACACCGGCTGCAAACAGCACGCTAGCCATTAATAACGCGGCTTTGGCGTGCGCATCAATGCGTTCGCGCTGTTGTTTGGAGTTAGGGTAGTTAATCAACAAAGCAATGATGGTACCCAGCATAAAACACGCAACTGGTGCGAGCAGGCTAGAGATCATGGTGCCAATCACCACAATGATCAGTGCAATATTGATCCAAAATAAATGAGGACGACGTACATCATTTTCCGGGGCGATAGCTTTGCTGTCAGGGGTAGGGATCACTGTGGCATGGCCAGACGCCACGCTTTGGAAATCTACCGAAGCACCGGCCCGTTTACCCAACCACCATGCGCACAGCAGTACAAAGGCAAAGCCGGTTAACTGTACAGGAAGCAAAGGTAGGTACAAGTCCATCACAGGTACTTCCAGCGCGGCGGCAGCGCGCAATACGGGGCCACCCCACGGCAGCATATTTCCTACACCAGCAGCCATCGCGACCACGCATGCCAAGATGCGTCGGTCTATGTTTAAGCGTTCGTATAAAGGAAGTAGGGCAGGAATAGTCACCATAAAGGTGACGGCGCCCGAGCCATCCAAATGCACAATGGCGGCCAATACCGCAGTACCCATCACAATACGCACGGGGTTAGTGCCGACGACTTTCAGGATGCGGTTAATGATGGGGTCTAAGGTGCCAGCATCCGTCAGAATGCCAAAAAACAGAATAGCAAACACAAACATGCCTGCTACGGGGGCAATGTTTTTGACGCCATTGACCATGAAGCCGCCCACTTCCGGGGCGAAACCACCAATTAATGCGGCCACTACCGGGATAGCAATTAATGCCACCAAGGGGGAAAGGCGGTTACTCATAATACCGGCGAGCAGCACCAGTACAGTTAATAGCCCAAGTAAAGCGAGCATAGGATGTCTCTCCTGAAAATAATGGCCTGACTACCAGCAGGCTTCTTGATTAAGACCGCTTTCTGGCTCGCAAGGCGTTAAGCGGACGTATCCCAAGCATACGATTGGCGCTATTATTAGAAAATTGAATTTTTATTATCTCTGTGATTTGTTTTTCAAATGAAACAAGGTTTTAGGCATATACGGGCGTTTTTAGCCGTGGCAAAGCATGCAAGTTTTACGCAAGCGGCGAATCAGTTGCATGTGTCTCAGCCTGCGTTAACGGTGCAAATCAAGCAGTTGGAAGACGAGTTAGGTACTCGGTTGTTTGATAGGGACAGGCGACAAGTCTCGTTAACCGAGTCAGGGCGTCGGTTATTACCCGCCATGCAGCGCATTCTGGATGAGTTTGATGGGGCGGTGCAGCAGGGGCAAGATATTGCTGATCTCAAAAGCGGTAGGTTAGCCATTGCGTCGTTACCGTCAATTGCGGCAGCGTGGTTGCCTGAGGTGATGCGTACGTACAGACAGCGTTATCCGGGCATCGATATACAAATTGATGACGTGTCTGCTGACAGCATCATTACGTTGGTGCGAGAAGAGCACGTGGACATAGGCTTAGGCCCGTGGGGAAACCGGGATAGAACGCTGCAATTTACGCCGTTAATGGAAGACCAGATGGTGGTGTTTTTCCCGCCAGAGCATCCATTGCAGCAGGAGGCTTGTCCAAGCTGGAAACAACTGACGCAGTACCCGCACGTGCTGACTTCCAGAGGATCTAGCGTACGGCAATCGGTGCACCGAGCCTTAGAGGCCGAGGCCGTGGATATAGAGATCGCCTGTGAAGTGGCGTATTTGTCTACGGCCATCAGTATGGTGCGGGCAGGGCTAGGAGTAGCCGTCTTGCCGTTATCTACATTGCAGGCAGCGTCTTGCGAAGGGCTGGAATATAGGCCGGTAGCGGGTAGCAGTTTGCGACGCTTATTGGGTGTGCTGCAATTACGTCGCCAGCCCTTAAGTGCTGCAGCCCAAGCGTTTGTGGAGGTGCTACATGAGCGTTTGCCACTGTTAGCGGATCAGGGGCAGTTGGTGACAGCATCCTACGTCAGCGATTCAGACATGGATAGCGCTGTGAGGCGGTAAAAAAAAGCTCCTGCTAAACACAGGAGCAAAAAGGAAGTGATCTAGTCTTTGTCTACATTTGATAATTCAAACTAAACATAAAGCGTCGTGGTTCGCCATAGAGTATTTGGTTATAGAAGCCAGTCATGGCGGCATATTTTTTATCAAATAGATTGTCTATGTGTAATGCCATAGAAAGCTGTTTGTTAATCTGAAGCTTAGCCATCAGAGAAGCCAGAGGATAGGATGACTGCTCTACGACAGTGCTACCTTGTGGGCCGGTGGCTGATTGATAGAAACGACTTTGCCATGTCACACCACCACCGAGAGTGAGGCTGCTCCATTCCCCAGGTAAGCGATAGCTGGTGAACAGACGAGCGGTGGTACGAGGCAATTGGCTGCTTAAGCGTTCACCATTGGCATCACTGGCTGTAAAGTGGGAAAGCCCTGCATACAGATGCCAACCTTCAGTGACTTCGCCTTGCAGCTCTACATCTATACCGCGCGACTTAGTGCCATTCGCTGCATAGTAGGCTTGCGTACCATCCGGCAACATGTGACCAGTATCAATTTGGGCGACGTTCTGTAAGCGTGTTTCAAATAAGGCGATAGAGGCATTGAGTTGCCCATCTAAATATTCGGCCTTGATCCCTATTTCTGTGTTTTTCCCTGTGGTAGGAGGCAATACATGGTTATTGCGATCTTTATAGTTCTGCGGGTTAAAAATTTGTGTGTGGCTAGCATAGAGGGCATAGCTGTCAGTGAGGTCGTAGACTATGCCAATGTAGGGTGTGAATTTGCTGTCTTTCTTATAAGAAAATGCGGTATTAGGAGCGCGCTGGTTGATTTTGTAATAGCTGAACCGCCCACCCATGATGAGTTTTAGTGAGTCGCTTAGTGATAGCCTGGCAAGGCCGTATAGTCCGCCTTGGGTTGTGGTGGTGTGAGTCAGGTTATAGCCAGCACTATCAAAGTCAGGTTCTGGGTAGCGGCCATCCCAGTCGTATATGTTGCCAATGGGTGTAGAGGGAAAGATAAAACCTGTGCTGTAGTCGTTTGCTGTGCGACGTGAGCCCATTACTCCGACAACCAGTTCGTGTTGGCGTCCAAAGAGTGAAAACGGGCCTGATGCCATAGCATCAAAACTGTTTTGGCGGGTGTCGCCATAATTGGCTAAGCTCACAGGCAGCAAGCCTTGGCCGGTGGTTTTGTCTGGATAACCTAGACCAGAGAAAAGCCTAGCATCGGAGTCGGTGCGTTGCTGTTTGAGGGCGGCGCGTAGTGTCCAACCATTCTCAAAATGATGCTCTAGATCAGCGAATAGGCTTTTCAGGGTGTTGTCCCAATAGCTCCAACGCGCAGCAAGTGATTCTGAGCGAGACCAATCAGTACGTGAACCATCACTAAACCATAGAGGCACACCGCCCCATGTCGTGCCTGTGGGGGTAATGCTTTGATAGTCTATTCCTAGGCTTAAGGTGGTATTAGGGCCGAGATCTGCCTCCAGTACACCATAAAAAGCTTTTTTCTTTTGCTGGTAGAAATCCATATAGGATTTTCGATCTTGATACACGCCTACTACTCTGGCACGAATCGTACCGTTTTCCGTTAAGGGAGTAGAGACATCAGCCATCGCCCTGTAGTTATCCCACGAACCTGCATTCACCGTTCCTAATACAGACAATTCTTTACCAGGACGCTTACGTACCAAATTGACAGAGGCGCTAGGGTTACCAGCACCTGTTAGCAGCCCTGTAGCCCCTCTAACTACCTCTATACGGTCGTAGAACGCGGAGTCCAGAAAACTGGTCCCGTCTTGAAAGGAGGTAGGGATTCCATCGTATTGAAAACTGTCTATAGCAAAGCCGCGAGCATAGAAACTTACCCGCTCACTATCTAGCGTGGCCGATGAGATGCCCGTACTGGCTTCTAGTACGTCTTGTACGGAGTTCAAGGCTTGGTCATCCATGAGTTGCCGTGTCATGACACTGACCGATTGCGGTGTTTCTTGTAGTGCTAGTGGTAAGCGTGTGGCAGCCTGAGTACGTGTGATGGTGTAAGACTCAGACCCTTCTGTGACCGTGTCGGGCGTATTGGCATTGATGGTGACAGCAGGTAATAGTGTGGGGGTGTTTTGCTCTGCGTCTGTGGTGTGGGGTTGCTGTTGTGCTAATACCGACGCGGAAAACAACATGGCCAAGGTGGCAAGAGCTGGGGTTTTGTGGCGTAAAGAAAGCGCGAGGGTGGGCTTTACGCGCGAGTGATGGCTGGATACATACATCCTGAACGGCCTTGTAGAGAAAGGTTTAATGAGCGAGTTGTTGCTGCATGTCTTGGGCGTTGTAGTAGTCAGCTATATAGACGATACGGTCTTGCGCTACTTTGATAACACTGGCGCCACGTAGAGAAATAGGTCGAATGACTGTGGCGTTATGTGGGGCTGATAAGGACGCTGTGCCAGAGACCTCCCACTCAAAGGCTACGGTGTTACTTTCAATGGTTGGGACGTCAATGACTTTCCACTGTAAATCCGGTAGTAGGCCTACCAATCCAGTGAGTACTTTGCGTAGGGTTTCGTGGCCTTGTTCGGCCACACCTATGCTGGTGTTGAAGTAATGGAGGTTTGGTGCGGTGGCATCAAGGGCTTGAGTGATATCGTGTGCATTCCAGCCATCTATATAGGCTTGTACAACGGGCCACGGTGCCTGTGAGGCTGTGGGTGGCGGCTCATTGGCTCGGACTAGACTGCAAAAACATAAGCCTACCAACAGGTAAAAGAGGCTACGTATAGTGTGAGCATATCGCTCCGAGCGTTGCGCAGGAGCAGAGTTCAAAAACATGAGTCAATCCTTTTGATTGCGACACACAGACGGCATGGTTTTCTCAATATGTCTGGCGCAAATGTGTTTTAAATGGGAATGACTATCATTTTCGAGTTGGGTGGGTAGAGCGTAAATGCTCTTGGATGCAATCCAGCAGTGCGTTAAACGCAATCGTAGTTAGTTGTGATGGTGGTAGATTGCAGCGATTATGGATAAGGGAGCCCGCATAATGCGGGCTTTTTTGCGGCTATAGGAATGGCATCTATAGCAGCTCGTTCAATCAGGTGTTGTGCGTTAGGGCATTGATATTGTTTTTGATGTTGTACATGAAATGGTGGTTATTTTCGTGGTTTTGCGTCTATTTCTACGTTTGTGAGTTATTGGGTTTTTGTTAATTCATTGAAATATAACGATTTTATTTTTTTCTAGGGTAAATACTCAAGATATTTTTGTATACAACATCGTATACAACTATAAACTAGCAGTTATGGAAATCATGAAAATATCAGTTTGTACAGGTGGTTGTGTGAATGACCTGCATAACTGAAAGCATATGAAGGACGGCTATGAGTGACGCCAAACGTAAGGTGTCGTCAGTGATCAAACCCTCAAGTTTGAAACGACGTGAAAGCAAAGATGAAGCTATCTACGAGCACCTGTATCAGGCCATTGTTGAACACCATCTAGAGCCAGGTACTAGGCTGCCAGAAGATGTATTGGCCGAAAGTTATGGGGTGAGTAGAACCAGCATACGCAAGGTGTTTCAGTCGTTAGCGCATGACAAATTGGTGGATATACGTATGCATCACGGTGCCTCAGTGGCTCAACCCAGCATCAAAGAAGCCAGAGATCTGTTTGCGGCGCGACGCATGATTGAAGTGGGGGCGCTGCCGTGTGTACTGAAAAATGCCACAGAAGAAAGCTGGCAAGAGATCGAGGACATTGCTCATCAAGAAGACGAAGCCGTGCAGATCCAAGATAGGCGTCAATCTATTTTTCTATCGGGCCAATTCCACATACGGTTAGCGCGTTTGTCTGGCAATGATGTGGTGGCCGATATTTTGGAAGACTTGGTAGCCAGAACATCGCTAGTGATTGCTACCTTTGGCGGCTCACAGTCATGCAGTTGCCCGCCTAGTCAGCACAAAGAGATTTTGAAGTTATTGCGTGAGAAGGATATGGAAGCCGCTCAGCAATGGATGGATTCACATTTACGCGATATTGAGCGCAGTGTGATTTTGGAACGTAGCGATACAGGCAGTCTGGATTTGAAAGCTATTCTCAGCCGAGTCGGTCAGCGAGATTCTTAGCACTTATTGTAAGGACGTAAGCATGCATATTCGTTTGATTAACCCTAACACTACAGCTCCCATGACTTCCAAAATTGGGGAGGCAGGAAAGGAGGTAGCCAGTGCAGGCACGATTATTTCAGCCACAAATCCCGCCGATGGGCCAGTGTCCATAGAGTCTCATTACGACGAGGCGATTGCGGCGGTAGGGGTGCTGGAAGAAATACGCAAAGGTGAACAAGAGGGGGTGGATGCTTACATCATTGCGTGTTTTGGTGATCCCGGTTTATTGGCGGCACGTGAAATGACACGCGCTCCTGTTATTGGTATTGCTGAAGCGGCTTTCCACGTGGCGGCGATGGTGAGTACTCGCTTTTCCATCGTGACTACCTTAAGCCGTACCGGAATCATTGCCGAGCATTTGTTAGAGCAGTACGGCTTTAAAGAGCACTGTAGAAAAGTGCGTGCTGCCGAGATCCCTGTGCTGGCATTAGAGGAGGAAGGCGATGCCGCATTTCGCTTAATCGTAGAAGAGTGTTTGCGGGCTAAGGCCGAGGATGGGATTGGTGCGGTGGTGTTGGGCTGCGGTGGTATGGCGGACTTACGGCACCGCATCAGTGAAGCCGTGCAAATGCCAGTCATTGAAGGAGTAACTGCCGCAGTTAAGTTGGCTGAGGCATTAGTAGGTCTAGGTGTACACACCAGCAAGTTTGGTGATTTGAATTTTCCATTACGTAAAAAGTTTACAGGCAAGTATGCATATTTGAGCGATATAGACATGGCGTAAGACCATCAAAAAGGAGAGAGACATGACTCAATCAATAGAAAAAACGGGGCAGACGACCCAGCAGCAAGAAGCACAAACTAAAGCCGCAGGAGAAGAGTCGCTAGCCCCGCAGGGTGTACGAATCATGGGAAAGTGGTCGTATTTGCTGGCTTGGTTTGGGGGATGTGTCTCCATAGGGACGTTTGCTATGGGGTCCAGCATTGTAGGAACACTTAATCTTTTACAAGCGACGTTGGCGATTGCCATTGGGTGTTTTGTCATTGGGATTGCCTTAACGTTGAACGGTGCAGCAGGCTACAAATACGGCATTCCGTTTGTGGTGCAAGCACGTGGGGCATTCGGTTTTTCCGGGACAAAGTTTCCGGGGCTAGTGCGCGCTATACCCGCTATCGTGTGGTACGGCTTTCAAAGTTGGGTTGGAGCAGGGGCATTGAATGCCGTGTCGGCATCACTGTTTGGTTTTGAAAGCATTGTGTTTTGGTTTGTGGTCTTTCAATTCTTGCAGATTGCCTTGTCTACCTTAGGTTTTCAAGGGATTAAGTGGCTGGAAAACATAGGTAGCGTCTTTATTTTGGTGTCGTTGGTCTATATGTTCTTTAGCGTCATCAATAAATACGGTGACGAAATTAATGCCAATCTAGTGGGTATTGAGGGTACATGGGGCCTGGAATTCTGGGGGGCGACAATGTTGTTCCTGGGTATTTACAGCACCATGATGTTGAACGTCAGCGATTATTCCCGCGAGCTGCAAACAGGTATGAAACGTGGGCCACTGACTACGCTGTATGCCATGTCTATCTTGCCTTGCACATTATTCATGGGGCTTATCGGTTTGATGGTGTCAGGTGCAACAGGCCATGCAGATCCTATCGCCGTATTTTCTAGCGCCGTCGATAACAAACCTTTGTTGATTGCGACGCTGCTCTTCATCACCTTTGCTCAAGTGACCACTAACGTCTTGAATAACGTGGTGCCGCCTACGTATGTATTGATGGATGTCTTTAAGATTCCCTTTAAAGCCGCCACCATTATTGTGGGTTTAGCCGCCTTTTTAACGTTCCCGTGGGAGCTGGTGAAAGATGAGTCTGCGGCTGGTTTGCAGGTTTTTGTACAAACGTATTCGGCCTTCTTGGGCCCTATATTTGCTGTGATGGTGGTGGACTATTACATCATCCGTAAACGTCGTTTGAATCTGGAAAAATACTACGATGAAAACGGGGCCTATAAAGGGGTGAATTACGCAGGCTTTATTGCTTCGGCAGTGGGCGCGGTGATTGCCTTGTACTTCTCTACGATATCTTGGTATGCAAGTTTGATACCGGCGGGAGTGGTGTACTACGTGCTGATGCAGCACTGGGGGCCTTGCCAGCGATTCAAAGAATAAGTTAGCAGCGAGCGAGCAAACGCCTTCGGTTGATACCGAGGGCGTTTGTGTGTGGTGGGTAAAAAACCTTATTTACATCTACGCCATCCCTCTTCATTGATGCTCTTTGTGTTATCTATAAATAATAATGGTTCAGTTTTTTGCACTACTTAGTAGGTAATAGCATGGCACGCCCTGATTTGAATTTATTGCACGCGTTAGATGCGTTGCTAGAGGAAGGCAGCGTTATAGGCGCAGCACGACGTATGAACTTAAGCCCTCCGGCTATGAGCCGTACGCTAGGCCGTATTCGTGACACGTTGGGTGATCCCGTGTTTGTGCAGGCAGGACGCAAGCTAGTTCCTACACCACGCGCATTGGAGTTGCGTGAACAGGTGAGTGCAGCAGTGAAGCAAGCTAGCCAGTTGCTTTCCTCTGCTACCGACGTCGATTTGAAAACGCTGGATAGGCGCTTTAACGTGCGTGCCAATGATATGTTTGTGGGGCTTCATTCGGGGCGTTTGTTAGAAGCAATGGCGGTAGATATGCCTCGTGCCATGTTGCGTTTCTCGCCAGAAGAAGACGATGTAGATGACGAAGCATTACGCAGTGGGCGTATCGATTTGTTCATTAGTGCCTCACGTAAATTAGGGCCCGAAATACGCGTTCAGCCGTTGTTTACCAGTACCTTCGTTGGTATTGCGCGTGAGGATCATCCTATTTTTGAGGACGACATCACGCCTGAGCGTTTTATACGTTGGGGGCATATTGGCGTGTCACGACGCGGTAAATTTTTTGGTCCTATCGATACGGCACTGGAAGAGTTGGGCTTAAGCCGGCATGTGTCGCTGGTAGTGCCTACGCCCTATACTGCATTTTTTGCGCTGCAGGATTCGGATCTGCTCTTGCTGTTACCTGAGTCCTTGGCGCGCAGTGCTGTACGTGCAGGGTTACGTATTAAGTTGTTTGATATTCCGGTGGCATTGGAAACGGTGGTGTTCACACAGGCATGGCACCCACGGTTACAGAGCGACCCAGCGCACCAGTGGTTGCGACGAACCATACGAGCTTTATGCGGTAACGACACACCCATCAAAATCTAAGAATACGTGGTGTCTTGATACGTGCGTACTACGCACTTCAGTATTCAACTAAAGTCACTTTTCTGAGTCATGGCTGCAAACCTATAGTGAAGCAGATCTTCACGTTATAAAGGTTTTACCGTGCGTTTTGCAGCAGCACCGGCATCCTTAGGCGCATGGCTTGTGTCTCAAGTGGCTAAGTTCATCACCGCTTTCTTTGGTGTGCTGAATGGGGTGAGTTTTACCTCCCCCAGAGCCACCTACATTCTGCGTTCTATTCTGGCGGCAAGCTTAGCGCTGGTGGTCGCGTATTGGCTGGATTTGGAGATGCCGTACTCGGCGGCATCCACGGTATTACTGGTGATTAACCCCATACAAGGTGCTGTGATAGGCAAAGGCGTTTGGCGGGTGCTGGGCACAGTAGTGGGCATGGTGGTCGCTATCTTGCTTATGGGGGCTTTTGCGCAGATGCCGTGGTTGTTTTTGCTGGGTTTTGGGCTATGGCTGGGAGTCAGCGTCGCGGGTATGACGTTACTGCGCCATTTTCGCGCCTCAGGTTCGGTGGTGGCCGGCTATACCGTTGGATTAGCCACGTTTGGGGCGATGCAGCATCCGCATCTTACCTTTGATCATGTGGTGGGGCGAGGTTCCACCGTGTTGTTAGGGGTGGCGTGCCTGGGGCTAGTATCTGCGCTATGCAGTCAGCGCGGTATTCATCAACGTTTAGAAGGCGTACTGCGACGGTTAGCCAGTGATGTGGCTGAGTCCTTAGCATCTCAGCATCAGGTAGCATCCGCCCACGAGGGGGCGGCACCAGAACGTGTGCCCGCCAAGCGGCGTGCCTTGATCTCAGAGGTCTATGGTGTAGACGACTTGTTGGCGTTGGGCAAAGCCGAGTCAGCCGAGCTTGCACAGCGTGCGCATAAGGTGCGTCAGGCAATGGTGTCGTTGTTTGCTGCGCTGGTTGGGGGCGTACCAACGTTACACAAGCATAGTGCTGGCACTCTGGCATGGCGTAGCGTGCAGTCCGTGATAGAAAATGTGTGGAGTCAGGCAGCACGTTTGTTGGCACAAGGCCCGCAAGGCGTAGAGCCAGCGCTACAGCTATTGAAACAGGGGCGTGAACAGTTATTGGCATTGCTAGAACAAAGCAATTTTGTTGATGGCAACGAGGCCGTTAACGTGCGGATTAACGGTGAACGTCTGATTGAGCAATTGGATGATTATGTGCTCGCGCTAGAGGGTATGGCGGCGCTGCATCAACCGCGCAGCCAGTCGCATCCTCGCATGGTAGCGGTACGTTTTCACCGCGATACAACGGCAGCGGTACAAAATGGTTTGCGTGCCATGTTGACCTTGGTGTTGGCGGGGGCGTTTTGGTTTATTACCGGTTGGCCGCATGGCGACATGATGTTGTTGGTCTTAGCACCGTATTGCGCATTATTGGCCACAGCCGGCAACCCCGCTGCAGGTGCCGTGGAGTTTGTGAAAGGTACAGTGGTGGCTGTGCCTATGGCTTTTTTATGCTCGTTTGTGGTCTTGCCGCATGTTAATGGCTTACCCCTTTTGCTGGTGGTGTTGGCCCTATTTTGGTTACCTGGTATTTATGCCACGAGTCTGCCCAAGTATGGGTTGGCGGGGTTGGCGTACTTAGTGGGTTTTAACACCTTAGCCGCCGTAGAAAACCCCATGCATTACCACTTGGATTTGTTCTTGAACTGGTCATTAGCGTGGGTGCTGGCTACCTTATTTACGTTGTTGGGTTTCAAGCTGTTATTTCCTAGAAACGTCGCGAGAGATGCAGCGCGGTTGCGTACACGTATTCGTACTGAAAGTACGGCAGTGTTAAAGGGCAAAGTGGCGAATGGTGCCTTGTGGCAAATGCGGCAGCAGCACCGTATTGCCCAGCTAGGTGCCATGCTGAAAACCCAACCAGAGTTAATGGATCAAGCGATAGCGGAAGCGCTAACAGGCTTGCATAAGGGGCGTGAGTGGTTTCGCCTGCGCCGTTGGTTGCAACATGCCGCTACTGATTCTCCCATTTCGCCCATCATAAAAACCGCTCTGAAAAGAATGGCGCATCGCGCTGATGAGCCACGCTTAGCAGCAAGGCATGCGCGTCGAGCAGCATATTGTTTGCAGCGTGTCGTGATAGTGACAGCAGAACAGAACGTAGAACAGCAACGAGGTATCGCGGCGTTGTTGGATCTTGCGGAGCTATTGGAAGCCTAGTTTATCCTCGTTGAGTCAGTAGAGGCTGAGGCGTTCTGAGGCTATGCGTTGCACCTAGCAATATGGTTGCGTTTGCTGCATGCATAGCATTGGATAAATGCACTGTTCTGCATGTGTCGAGAAATTTATAGTGATTTGTATTCTGTATTGAAACCAAGGACCACGTGAATGCTTAGTGAGGTAGCGGTATTGGGAATCTACTTCCCGCCGTTTTTTGTGTATGCCGGCATCGCCTTAGCTATTTTTTTGGGGGTGAGAGCAGTGTTGGTACGTACGGGCGTGTTGCGTTGTGTGTGGCATCCCGCATTGTTTGAGTTTGCGATTTCTCTTTGTGTAGTGTCTCTGTTGATTCTCTATGTCTAATGCAATGTCTTTATTGAAACCCGTGGGCAAGGTGTTGCTCACGTTGAGTGTGGTGGCGGTAGCCGTGTGGTTGGTGATGGCGCTGTGGCAAGCCTATGTGTTGGCACCGTGGACGCGCGATGGCAGGGTAAGTGCGCAAGTGGTGCGTATTGCTCCCGAGGTGTCTGGCACGGTGGTTGAGGTACCCGTGGCAGATGATCAGTATGTGAAACACGGCGATGTGTTGTACCGCATTGATCCGGCACGTTTTGAGTTGGCCGTCGCTGAGGCAGAAGCGCATCTGGCGGGCGCAACCCTAGCATTGCAGCAGAAGATGGATGATGCCAAGCGCCGTCAAGGTATGGATGGTTTGGTGTCCAGAGAGGAAGTGCAGCGCTCCAAACAAGCAGTGGCGATAGCGCAAGCAGAACAACAACGGTTGCAGGTAGTGTTAGAGACAGCGAAGTTAAACCTAGACCGAGCAACCTTACGTGCGCCAGTAGACGGTTATGTGACTCGCTTGCGTTTAAACCAAGGCGACTACGTGGTGGCAGGGCAGCCAAGCATGGCAGTGGTGGATGCCAATAGTTTCTGGATGACCGGGTATTTTGAAGAAACGAAATTGCCTAATATCGCGGTAGGGGCGACGGCACAGATACGGCTCATGGGCGTTGAGGGCGAGCTACTTGGGCATGTGGTCAGCATAGGGCGTGGGATTGCCGATAGTAATCAGCACAGTGATGCACAAGGTCTACCCAGTGTAGAACCTAGTTTTAGCTGGGTGCGGTTGGCGCAGCGCATTCCTGTTCGGGTGGAGTTTGATCATGTCCCTGAAAGCGTGCTGCTTGCTGCTGGTATGACGGGCAGCATAGCGGTAGCAGAGGAGGGGGTAGATACCAGTAAGCAAGGGCGATTAAGTGCCTTATTGCAGGGTTGGATGTGAGAGCGAAGCGATGCGTAAGTATCTAGGTGGTCAGAGCGTGGCGGTGAGGCGCACGGCAATAATGGTGGCATGTTTGGTCGCGCTAAGTGGATGCTCTACCGTAGGGCCAGACTATCGTGCACCAGAGATTCAGCTTCCAGAGAAATGGATGGAGGCTCGTAGCGAGCTAGTCCTACAGGCGGATCAAGATCGTCTACGAGCATGGTGGCAAAGCTTTAATGACGCTACGTTAAATCAACTGGTGGATCAGGCTATTTCTCATAACCAAGATGTGGAGATAGCCTTGGCAAGACTGCAGCAGGCACGCGCGGAGCGCATGCAGATAGCAGCGGGGCTGTTACCTACGATCTCGGTAGGGGGCATCGGCGAAGCCAAGTTTGGTAGTAGGTCCGTCAACATGCAGTCCGGTGGTGGCGCACGGTCGTGGCATGCTGGCTTTGATGCCAGTTGGGAATTGGATATCTTTGGCGGTAAAAAACGTGCGGTGGAGTCCGCGGATGCTGAGGTTGAGGCGCTGACTAACGATCTGTATGCCTTACAGGTGAGCTTAATTGCAGAGCTAGTGAGCAGTTATGCCGAGCTTAGGACTACCCAAGCACGCCTAGGCATTGCACACGACAACATTAGGACTCTGCAAGAAAGTGAAAAACTGGCCTTGCAGTCGTTGAATAGTGGTTTAGGGTCGTCAGCAGAATGGCGGCAAGCCAAGGCTGAACGTGAGCTAGCACAGGCACAGCCCCCCGCATTAGAAGCAACCATTGCAAAATTAAGCCACACCATTGGTGTATTGGCTGGCGGTTTCCCAAGTGATTGGCAAACGGTGTTGGTAGAGCCAGCGCCTACATTGTTGGTGGCACCGCGTTTGCCTATGTCGTTGCCATCCGAGGTGTTGATTAATCGCCCTGATTTGCGTGCGGGTGAGCGACGTTTAGCGGCAGCTACAGCTCAAATTGGGGTGGCGCAAGCAGTAGGTTTGCCGCACTTTACGATTCCTCTTGGTATAGGTTCTACGGCGAGCGTCATCCATAATTTGTTTAGTGGTGAAAGCCTAGCGTGGCTGGCGCGTATGCAAGCTGATCAGGTGCTGTTCGACGGGGGGAGCGCCGCTGCGGGGGTGACGGCCGCACAAGCTAATGCCGAGGCAGCGAAATTGAACTATGAGCGCGATATACGGTGGGCGTTGCGGGATGTAGAAGACGCCTTAACTACCTTGTACAGTGAACGTCAACGTCAGCAGTCGTTGAGTGCAGCAGTGGAAGATAGTCATCTATCGCTGGAGCATGTCACGCAGTTATATCGTGCAGGTATTACGGGCTATGTACCTGTACTGCTGGCGCAGCGTTCTTCCAATCAGGCTAAGGACGCGTTGGCGTTGAGTAAGCTTGCTGAAGTTCAAGGAGCGATTGCCTTGTATAAGGCAATGGGGGCGGGTTGGCAATCATTGCCTGCCCCTGTTTGACGGCGCTTTCTACACGCCATTCTGGATGCCACTTCACCGCCGTTTGGGGTAGCAACACAATAACAGTAGAACCTAATTGGAAGTGTCCCATCTCTTCGCCTTTAGCAAAACGTACTGCGTGGTTCTGTTCTGCATAGCGCCATTCGTGTATGGTGCGACGGTTAGTGGCGTTAACTGCACCATGCCACACGGTATGGATGCTGCCAACAATGGCTGCGCCTACTAGCACCATGGCAAAGATTCCGCACTGGGGATGATGAAACCAACACACCAACCTCTCATTACGTGCAAGCAGCCCATCCATGGCGTTCACGATAGCTGGCCTGACGGAAAAAAGTGTGCCCGGTATGTAACGCATACCCAGCAAACGGCCTGCGCATGGCATGTGTACACGGTGGTAGTCGCGTGGGCTTAAGTACACCGTCGTAAAGCACCCACCTTCCAAATAGTGGGCCAAAGCGGTGTCGCCTAACAACCCGTTGATACTGTAGGCCTGTTGTTTGGCTTGAATCAGTTGCCCAGCCGCAATTTCTCCTCGCTGACTAATGACACCGTCTGCCGGGCTGACCCATTCTGTGTCGGCAATAGGGCGAGCACTAGGTAGCAAACCTCTAGTAAAAAAATCATTAAAACTTTCATAGTCACTAGGATGGCAGCGTACTGCTTCGCTTAGGTCTATGCCGTGTTGACGAATGAAGCGGCGTATCAACGGCTGTGCAATAACAGGGATGCGGCTTTGTGCCACGACGCCAGCGCCTCTGGTGAGTAAGCGCAGCGGCGCCAGGTGTTGTAGGAAAGTCGTGATGGTCATAGTCACACCTAAGTTGTGGTATTGTTTTATTGTACCAGTACAATAATTTATATTGTCACATGACAATTTGAGTGGGTGTGCCAGCATGACAGTAGTGACCGAAGACTTTATTAGCCCGCGTGTGCAAAACCTTCAACCGTACCAACCGGGTGAGCAGCCTAAGGTGGATGGGTTGGTGAAACTCAACACGAACGAAAACCCGTATCCACCGTCTGCGCGTGTGGTAGAGCGCATTGCTGAGGTGGCTGCTACCAGTTTGAAGCTGTATCCAGACCCTGAATCTGATCAGTTGTGTGACACCATCGCGGCCTATTACGGCGTGACGCGGGAGCAGGTGTTTGTAGGCAATGGTTCAGACGAGGTGTTAGCTCATGCTTTCTGTGCTTTTTTCCAGCACGATAACGCGAAACTGCTTATCCCTGATGTGACCTACAGCTTCTACAGCGTGTATTGCCGCTTGTTTGGCATTGAGCCTGAGCTGGTGCCAGTGAGCGAGTCGTTACGCATCGATTTGTCGGCGTTTACCGCAGCCGCCAACACGAACGAGCCTATAGCGGGCATTGTGGTTTCTAACCCCAATGCCCCTACGGGGGAGAGCTTGTCTTTAGACGCCATTGAGTATTTGCTCTCGCTACACCCCACTAGGGTGGTGTTGGTAGATGAAGCCTATGTGGATTTTGGTGGGCAGTCGGCTATGTCTTTGGTGCAGCAGTACCCCAATTTGTTGATTGTGCAAACATTGTCTAAATCACGCGCACTCGCTGGTTTACGCGTGGGGTTGGCGATTGGGCAACCTGCATTGATTCGTGCCTTAAACCAGGTGAAAAACAGTTTTAACTCGTTTCCGTTGGGCTGTTTGGCGCAACAAGGTGCTATCGCAGCGTTTGAGGACCGTGCGTATTTTGAACAAACGTGTCTGGCAGTGATGGTGACGCGTGTGGTGCTCGCTGACGGCTTAAAGCAGTTAGGGTTTGAGGTACTACCATCTAGCGCCAACTTTTTGTTTGTGCGCCATCCACAGCACAGTGCAGTGATGTTAGCAGCCCGTTTGCGCGAGGCCAGAATTTTAGTGCGCCACTTTAAACAAGAGCGGGTGGCGCAGTATCTACGTATTTCCATTGGCACAGATCAGCAGGTGAACTATTTGCTGAAGGTGCTAGAGCATGTGTTGAATGCGCTGGAGGCGTAAGCAGTTATCGCCAACGCAAACGGCATAGATTTGTACTGTACGCACAGAGTGCGGCAGGTTTTATCCCCTTAAGGAGTTCCATCATGTCTAGAGTTCCTCTAATAGATCCCAACACAGCAATTGGTGATCGCCAACTAATGCTGAAGCAAATTCACGGTGCTTTTGGTGCTACACCCGCCATGTTCAAAGCGGTGGCTAACTCTACCGCCGCCTTGCAAAGCATGTGGGGATCGTTTGGTGCACTGAGCAATGGCACTATTGATCCCAAGTTGGGCGAGTTGATTGCCGTGGCTGTCGCAGATCGTAATGCCTGCGAGTATTGTTTGGCCGCCCATACAATGTTGGGGCGTAAGGCAGGCGCGTCAGATGCAGAACTGGCTGCCGCTCAGGCGGGTGAGTCTGCTGTGCCTAAAACAGCCGTAGCACTGCGTTTTGTACTGAAAGTCGTGGATGACAGAGGGCAGGTGACCGATGCGGATGTGCAAGCGGTGCGTGATGCGGGGTTTAGTGATGAACAGATTGTAGAAATACTGGCACACGTGGCATTGAACTTATTCACGAACTACATCAACGTGGCGTTTGATGTGCCGGTGGATTTTCCGGCGGTGAAGCTGCGTAAAAACGCATAAAACGATTGGGCAGGCAGGGCAATACCGCAGTGTAAAAACTGCGGTATTTTTTTGCGAGTTAGGCCACGCAATCCACGTAATAGCGAGGGTTGCCTTCGGCGTCCTTGAGCTCAACAAACCCGTGTATATCCGTACCAAAACCGGGGGCGACACGGTTCAGTTCGCGTGAGAATTTTAAGTAGTCCACGATAGTGCGGTTAAAGCGTTCGCCAGGAATCAGTAATGGGATGCCGGGTGGGTAGGGAGTAATTAAGCTGGTCGTGATGCGGCCTTCTAGCTGATCGATTTCTACGCGCTCAGTGCGATGTGTGGCGATATGGGCATACGCATCACTAGGCTTCATGGCGGGTTCGGCTTCCTCTACGTACATTTCAGTGGTGAGGCGGGCAATATCATGCGTAGCGTAGATGTGGTGTACGTACTCGCATAAGTCGCGCAGCCCCATCTCTTCGTAGCGCGGATACTTCTTACAAAAACTGGGCAAAATGCGCCACACCGGTACGTTGCGTTCGTAGTCATCCTTGAACTGCTGTAAGGCGGTAACTAATGAGTTCCAACGGCCTTTGGTGATGCCAATGGTGAACATGATGAAGAAACTGTATAAGCCCGTTTTTTCAATGATGACGCCGTGCTCAGCCAGAAATTTGGTCACGATGGGGGCGGGGATGCCCGTCGCATCAAAGCGTCCGTCTAGGTTTAAGCCGGGGGTAACGATCGTTGCTTTGATGGGGTCTAGCAGATTGAAACCGTCGGCAAGTTGGCCAAAACCATGCCAACTGGCGTTGTGATCATCACCGTACAGCATCCAGTCTTCGGTGCGGCCTAGGCCTTCATCGTCTAGGTGTTCAGGTCCCCAGACCGTAAACCACCAATCATCGTCGGCAAACTGTTCGCCCACTTGGCGCATTGCTCGACGAAAATCCAGCGCTTCCACAATACTTTCTTCCACCAGCGTTTGACCACCGGGCGGCTCCATCATGGCAGCAGCCACATCGCAGCTCGCAATAATGGCGTACTGGGGCGAGGTAGAGGTGTGCATCAAATAGGCTTCGTTAAACAAGTGTTTATCGAATTGAGGTGTGCCTGAGTCTTGTACCAAGATGTGGCTAGCTTGGCTAAGGCCTGCTAAGAGTTTGTGGGTGGATTGGGTGGAGTACACCAGCGAATGTTGTGGGCGTGGGCGCTTTTTACCCATGGCGTGGTAGGTGCTGTAAAAAGGATGAAAGGCCGCGTGAGGGATCCACGCCTCATCAAAGTGCAAGGCTTCTACATAACCATCCAATGCAGATTTAATGACCTCTGTATCGTACATAATGCCATCGTACGTGGACTGGGTAAGCACCAAAATACGGGGTTTAATGCGGGTTGTATCCACACCGGCTAGTAGCGGGTGGGCGGCTATTTTGGCTTTAATGGCCTCAGGTGAGAAATCGCTTCTAGCGATGGGGCCTATCAGCCCCAAATGGTTGCGCGTAGGGCGCAAAAATACCGGGATAGCACCGGTTAGCACAATGCTGTGCAACAGTGATTTGTGGCAGTTTCTGTCGACTACAACGACATCGCCGGGGGCGACGGCATGCTGCCACACTATTTTGTTGCTGGTGCTAGTGCCGTTGGTGACAAAGAAGCAGTGATCGGCGTTAAAGATTCGCGCGGCATTGCGCTCACTGGCCCCAATAGCGCCATTGTGGTCCAGCAACTGCCCCAATTCTTCCACGGCGTTACACACGTCAGCGCGCAGCATATTTTCACCAAAAAATTGGTGAAACACTTGGCCCACTGGGCTTTTTAAAAAGGCCACGCCACCAGAGTGCCCTGGACAATGCCACGAGTACGAACCGTCTTCGGCGTAATCCAACAAGGCTTTCAGAAACGGTGGTTTGATACCGTTTAGGTAGTTTTTGGCCTCACGTATTAAATGACGAGCGACGAACTCTGGCGTGTCTTCAAACATATGGATGACGCCTTGTAGTTCGCGCAAGATGTCATTGGGCATGTGGCGTGCGGTTTTGGTTTCCCCGTACACGTAAATAGGCACGTCCACATTGCGGCGTCTGACTTCACTGATAAACGTGCGGATGTTGTGTAACGCTGGCGAAGTTTCCGTGTCAGCGGTGAACTCCTCATCATCGATGGACAAAATGAAAGTGCTGGCACGACTTTGTTGTTGGGCGAACTGGCTAAGGTCGTGATAGCTGGTGACGCCCAACGCATCAAAGCCCTCGGATTGTATGGCCTGCGCGAGCGCACGTATGCCCAATCCAGAGGTGTTTTCAGAACGGAAGTCTTCGTCAATGATGACGATAGGGAAGTGAAACTGCATGGCGTGTCCTGTGATAAAGAGGAATGGCAAGGGCTGGGTGATTCATGAGTTGTGTTTACGACGCATCATGTACTTGCTAAAAACTTTGACATAGATAATAATACAGTTTGTCCCATGACAAAAGATGGCGCGGTGGCAGAGTGATGATGCGGTGGACTGCAAATCCATGTAGGTTGGTTTAATTCCAGCCCGCGCCTCCATCCTGCATGGGCGATGTATTCGTGTGATGCGTCTACAACGACGCCATGAATTCAGGCAGAATGGGCATTTGGCCGGGTAACTGGCCTACCGTCTTCGTACAGCAACAGCAGACTCAATGACGTATTTCTTGTGGTCCTTGCCCACGCTGACTCTGTTAGCCGCTATAGTCAGCGGGCGAGTCAACCCCACGATTGCCGCCACCTTGGGGTTAGCCTGTGCAGTGCCAGTGGCGCTGTTAACGGGGCCTAGTGCGTGGTTTGATGCTCAGTATCTATATGTGGCTTTGCTGCGCGGACTATGGATAGGAGCGGTGATTGCACCGTATATCGTAGGCGGGCTGCTGTTCTGGCAGGTGGCTGCTCGGTCATCATCAACTTCATCTTCCCAATCCCCTTTAGCGATACCAACCTCGAACAGCAGCCACGACGGCATCTCAAAGCGCCGCTTGGTGTTTTTTGCGTGTTTCTTGGTGGGGCCGTTTGCCGAGTCGGCCACAGGTTTTGGCGTAGGCATGTTGGGCACGGTGATGTTAATACGCCATTTGGGTTTTGCACCACGCCATCTCATGGTGTTTGCTTTGCTAAGTCAAACGGTGATTCCGTGGGGAGCAATGAGCAGTGGCACCATACTGGCCGCTGCGTACGCACGTATTCCAGCAGTGCAACTAGGGTTGTACTCAGTGTTGCCAGTGACGCTATTGATGCTGGTGTGGCTAAGCCTGTTTTGGCAAACCGCCCGCAAAGCGGGGATGGCAGCGAGCCGTATGGAGTGTTTGCGCGAAGCGGGTTGGATAGGTGCATGCATGGTGTGCTTGGCTGCGACTACGGCAGCATTAGGGCCAGAAACGGCCTTGCTGGCGGCCTATGGGCCGTTAATCGTGTTGCGCTATGTACTGGACAATAAACCCACACGTAGCCAAGCGTTAGCGGCAGCCACCAAGGTGTTGCCGTATGTGGTGTTGATTGCTTGCTTGGCACTGACGCGCCTCGTGCCAGAGTTACGCAGTACGTTAGATAGCCTATGGCGGGTCACGCCTTTTACAGACCTTCCTTCGTGGGCACCCTTATTTCATGCAGGGTCTTGGCTCATTGTGGGCAGCATTGTGACCGCGTGGGTGCGAGGTCAGCCGTCAGTGTTGGGTACTGAGATCAAGAGCGCGTGGGCGACGGGTAAGCATGCTGTGCTGGCGGTGTTTTTGTTTGCGATGATGGCCGAAGTATTAACCGCATCGGGGATCTCTGGTGCTTTTGCAGTGGCTATCTTTGCTGTGTTGGGCGAGAAAACCATTTTGCTGACACCACCGCTATCAGGGGCGTTTGGTGTACTGACCAATAGCGGTAACCCCGGTAACAGTCTTTTCCTACCCTCACAAGTAGCGTTAGCTGTGCAGGCTGGGCTAAGCGTGCCTGCGGTAGCCGCCTTGCAGCAAGTCTCGGGCATGTCACTAGGGTTGTTTTCACCGGTACGCATGTCTATTGCCGCGACTCTGTCTAGTGGGCGAGGGCAAGAAAGACAGGTCTATACGCAGCTTGTACCGTTTGCAGTGATGGCGTTAATGGTGTTGATGGTACTTGCTCTAGGTGTGGTGTTATATCGCTAAACGCCTAGGGTATGGCTGTGCATGTTGTTGAAGTGTTTGTTGTGCTGTTTAAGGAGCAAAGATGACCATACCTACTACATTTACGTTAGATAAAGCTACGCTGATCTCGCAATCTACCTCGCAGTTGGATCAGCAGTTTCAAGACAACAGCTATACCTTGCGCCAGAAGTTAGCACTGACCTGTAGGATCTTATTTGATAACGGCCATGACTCAGGTTTGGCGGGGCAAATTACGGGTAGAGCAAACGAGCCAGGGCAGTATTACACGCAGCAATTAGGCTTGGGCTTTGATGAAATCACCGAAGACAACTTGTTGCTGGTCGATGAAGACCTAAACGTGCTGGAAGGCAAAGGCATCCCTAACCCCGCTAACCGTTTTCATTCCTGGGTGTATAGGGCGCGGCCAGACGTGCAGTGCATTATTCACACCCATGCGATGCACACTGCAGCACTGGGCATGTTAGAGCAACCCCTGATTATTTCGCATATGGACACGTGTTTGCTCTATGACGATGTAGCCTTTGTAGCGAATTGGCCGGGCGTTCCGGTAGGCAACGAAGAGGGCGAATTGATTTCCAGTGCCCTAGGTGACAAGCGCGCCTTAATGCTATCGCACCATGGTTTACTGGTTGCAGGGTCTAGTGTGGAAGAAGCGTGTATGTTGGCTTTAGCCTTTGAGCGCGCAGCACGCATGCAGTTATTGGCGAGTAGCGCAGGGGAGATCAAGCCCATTGATCCCGCGTTGGGCAAAGAGGCACATGATTGGGTATCGCGCCCCAAGCGCTATAGCGTGTCGTTTCAGTATTATGTGCGACGCATGTTGAAAAAACCCATCCATGCGGACTGCATACGCTAAGTGGTAGTTATAAAAGCACCGTGATAACGGTGCTTGGCTGCTTTGTGGTCATGCTAAGTAAGGGGTAGGAAAGAGGGAAGAGGTCGCTTAGCGGGGTGGGCTATGGCAAAATTCTGCATGGCGTACCGCTACGTTCTACAGAACATGCACCCACGGCAACAGTACTTTTGGCCCGTTAGGCCTGATTATTTTCACGGAACACTATGGCTATACACGGTAAAACCGCTGCAGAGATCTTTGATTGTGTGCGAGCCTTAGCGCAATCACAGCAATTACGGTCGGGTGACTCGCTTCCCCCTGTACGTGATTTGGCGGTGCAATTGGGTATAAGCAGAAATACGGTAGCAGCGGCATACCGACGGTTAGTGGTGGCAGGCATTGCGACTACGCATGGCCGTTTAGGTACTATCATCCGCAACCAGTATGAATCTAGTGATCAAGAGGGGGCACAGGCCGATTCGCCCTTAACCGACTTAGCCAGTGGCAATCCCAACGCAACATGGCTGCCGGATATAGCGGCAGCGTTGCAACGTAAACCGTATACACCCAGACTGTATGGTGAGCCTACGGTGAATGCAGGTTTACACCGTTACATCCAACAATGGATGCAGCCAGATTGCCCCGCAAAGTTCGACATAGACCTGACGCACGGTGCCGTAGATGCCATTGAGCGACTGTTAAATGCATATCTGGTGGCGGGTGACAAAGTCGCGGTAGAAAACCCGTGCTTTTTAAGTAGCTTACATAGCTTGGGCGCAGTAGGTTTGCAGGCCACAGGGGTGTCGGTAGATGACGAAGGCATGCTGGCTAACGAATTGGAAGAAGCACTGCGTAAAGGTGCCCGAGCAGTGTTGCTGACCCCGCGTGCGCATAATCCGACTGGATGCAGCCTAAGCAAAAAGCGTGCGAAAGAACTCTCGCAGGTACTTGCCCAATACCCCAATGTATTGATCATCGTTGATGATCATTTTGCGTTGCTGTCCACTGCCCACTACTACTCGGTGATTCCTGAGACTGCCACGCGTTGGGCGTTGGTAAGGTCATTTTCTAAAGCCTTGGGGCCTGACATACGTGTAGCCGCTGTAGCCAGTGACAGCGCCACCTCTAAAGAATTACGTTTACGTTTGGCATCAGGCACCAGTTGGGTTAGCCATCTGCTGCAAGATGTGGTGGAGTCCATTGTGACCCACCCCAGCACCACAGCCTTAATAGAGCAGGCCAAGCAAGACTACCAACAACGCCGACAGACCTTAGAGCAGGGCCTGCAAAAACACGGCATAGCCTTTCAAACGAACAGTGATGGCTTGAACTTGTGGCTACCGTTGCAGGGGGATGATCAAGCTATAGCCTTGGCATTGGCTCGACGTGGTTGGCTGGTTAGACAGGGCAGTAGCTTAGCCGTAGAGGGAGAGATCAATGGTTTGCGCATTACCATTTCTGATATCAGCCCCGAGCAATGTGAACAGTTAGCGCAGGATATTAAGCGTAGTGTGGGGTAGGAGTAAGGCGAAAAATCGCCTTACTGTTGTCAGGCTATAGGGCTATAACTCTTAGCCATACACCGGAAATCTACGGCACAGTTCCACAATTTGCTTTTGTACCCGTGCGGTTACCTGTTCCAGATTACCGTTCTCTAGTGCATCCAGCACATCACACAACCAGCCTGCCAACTCTTCACATTCCGCCACACCAAAACCGCGTGTGGTGACTGCTGGTGTACCTATACGCACGCCAGAGGTCACAAAGGGTGAACGTGGGTCGTTAGGGACGGAGTTTTTGTTGGTGGTGATGTAAGCATCGCTTAACGCCGCATCAGCATCTTTACCGGTATAGGGTTTGCTGGACAAGTCTATGAGCATCAGGTGATTGTCAGTCCCCCCTGATACGATTTGGTAGCCACGTTTCATGAGCACGGCGGCCATGGCGCGGGCGTTAGTGACGACTTGGCGTTGGTAGACTTTAAAGTCAGGCTGTAAGGCTTCTTTGAAGGCAATGGCTTTAGCCGCGATGGTGTGCATCAAGGGGCCACCTTGAATGCCAGGGAAGACGGCTGAATCCAGTTTTTTGTAGAACTCTTCACTTTGCCCTTTAGCCAAGATAATCCCACCACGAGGGCCGCGTAAGGTCTTGTGGGTGGTGCTGGTGACAACATGCGCGTGAGGAATGGGATTTGGGTATTCGCCTGCCGCGACCAAACCCGCAACGTGAGCCATGTCTACCCAGAAAATCGCGCCTACTTTGTCAGCAATTTCGCGCATACGAGCCCAGTCTTTGTGGCGGGAATAGGCCGAGAAACCACCAATCAACATGCGGGGGCGGGTTTCTAGGGCGATGCGCTCCATGTCGTCGTAGTCAATGAGGCCTGTTTTTGGGTCTAGGCCGTAAGGCACGATTTTGTAGTGACGGCCCGAGAAGTTAGAGGGGTTACCGTGGGTTAGGTGACCACCTTGTGCCAGGTTCATGCCCATCACAGTATCGCCTGGTTGAGCCAAGGCCAAAAATACGGCGGCGTTGGCTTGTGCGCCAGCGTGCGGTTGTACGTTGACGTAGTCGCAATCAAACAGTTGTTTGAGGCGTTCGATAGCGAGCGCTTCCGCAACGTCTACGTTGTCGCAGCCGCTGTAGTAGCGTTTGCCGGGGTAGCCTTCAGCGTATTTGTTGGTGAAGACAGAGTTCTGTATGGCCATCACCAATGGGCTGGCGTAGTTTTCAGAGGCAATCAGCTCTACGTGATCTTCTTGACGGCGTTGTTCTTTTTGTAGGGCCGTAGCAAGCGTGGGGTCAAACTCTGCGAGGGTGAGAGAGGTATCGTACATGGGATGATCCTAGGTTCGTAAAGAAGGTGATTTAGGGCTGCGCACGGGCTCAGGCATATCCAGATCCAGCTGATGGCGTATGTCGCGAATCATGTCACTGGCAACGGCTAGCGCTTCGGCAGCAGGTTTGTTGGCTAGGCTTTCTATGAGCCACGAACCAATGACAACGGCGTCAGCCATTTGAGCGATGGTTCGGGCCGTACTGGCATCGCGTATGCCAAAGCCTATGCCGATGGGAGTGTGTACGTGACGACGTAGGCGTGACAGCATCTGCTGTACCAACGTGGTGTCTAAGGTTTTGGCGCCCGTGACGCCTTTCATGGATACGCCATAGACATAGCCACTCGCACGTTCAGCCACTTGCTGTATACGTGCCTCGGTAGAGGTTGGGGCCAACAAGAAGATCAAATCTATGTCGTGTTGGCACAGTTGTGCAGCTAGTGTTTCGGATGCATCGGGTGGGTAATCCACCACTAACACACCATCTACACCAGCCTTGGCGGCATCTTCAGCAAAGGCACCGGTATGACGTAAGATGTCGTAGCGCTCTATAGGGTTGGCGTAGCCCATTAACACTACAGGGGTGTCGTTATTGGTCTGTCTGAATTGGCTGACTTGTTTTAATACGGTGGGTAGCCCTATGCCTTGGCGTAACGCCTGTTCGCCAGCAGCTTGTATGGTGGGTCCATCCGCAGAAGGGTCTGAAAACGGTACACCCAACTCTATAACATCCGCACCGGCCTCTACCAATACGTGCATCAGGGCAGGAGTGATATCCGCATAAGGGTAGCCTGCGGTTACGTAGGGGATTAAGGCTTTGCGGGACTGTGCTTGTAGCCGTTCAAAAGTGGCAGCGATTCTACTCATGGCGGCCCTCCTGAGTGGCAGAGCTAGCCATGACGGTTTCCATATCCTTATCACCGCGCCCCGATAAGTTGACCAAGATGGCTTGTTCAGGCGTGAGCGTAGCAGCCAGCTTGATGGCATAGGCTACGGCATGACTGGCTTCCAGCGCGGGAATAATGCCTTCTACTCGGCAAAGCTGATGAAAGGCGCTTAGGGCCTCAGCGTCGGTAATGCCTACGTATTCAGCCCTACCTATTTCATGTAGCCAAGCATGCTCAGGGCCAACACCGGGATAGTCTAAGCCGGCACTGATGCTGTGCGTGGGCTGCACTTGGCCCAGATCATCTTGCAAAATCAACGAGCGGCTACCGTGCAGTACGCCTATGCTACCGCGTTGAATGGAAGCAGCGTGTTGGTCAGAGTCCAGTCCTAAACCAGCCGCTTCTACACCAATCAAACGCACCGTTTTATGGTCCAGGTAGGGGTGGAAAATGCCTATGGCGTTACTGCCACCGCCCACGCAAGCAATCACCACGTCTGGCTGTTGTTGGGCCATATCTAACCGCTGAAAAAGCGTAGGCATTTGTTGCAGGCATTCTTTACCGATGACGGTTTGAAAATCTCGCACCATAGTGGGATAGGGGTGCATGCCTGCTACTGAACCGATGAGGTAAAAGGTGTCGTCTACGTTGGCCACCCAGTCGCGTATGGCATCGTTCATGGCGTCTTTCAGGGTGCAGCTACCTGTGGCAACCGGCACTACCGTAGCACCTAGTAATCTCATGCGTTGTACGTTGGGGTTTTGACGTTTTATGTCTTCGCTGCCCATATAGATAACGCACTCCACACCATAGCGCGCGCAAATGGTGGCGACTGCTACGCCGTGTTGTCCAGCACCGGTTTCGGCGATGATGCGTCGTTTACCCATACGTAATGCCAGCATGGCTTGGCCTATTACGTTATTGATCTTGTGCGCGCCAGTGTGATTTAGGTCTTCACGCTTTAGAAAAATGCGTGCGCCACCCGTTTCTTCACTTAGTCGTTTAGCGTAATAAACAGGCGAGGGCCTACCTACGTAGCTAGCCAGTTCTTCCGTGAACTCGGCGATAAAAGCAGGGTCGTGACTATAGTGCTCATAGGCCAGACGTAATTCTTCTACGGCTTGTGATAAGGTTTCGCTGATAAAGCAGCCACCAAAGGGGCCAAAAAAACCTTCTTTAGCCAGCAGGTCGCTGTGCGAATGTGTGGTCATGCGGGGCTCCTCTGCACAGTATCTGATCTGTGCAATAGCGGTATCAATCGTGGGCGGTAGATCGCCCCGTGCTACATGTGCATGTCAGCCATAGTGGGGTAGCGAACCACCGGCGAGAGCACTAGCTCAGCGCACTGAGCCTGCTGGGTGTGGCTTAACGCGAGCACCACTTGCTGACAGGCTAAGAACGCAGCTTTCGCCAAACTGGTGCCATTTAGCCAATGGCCAGTCAGGGTGGCACAAAACAAATCGCCCGTACCCTTAGGGGCTGCATCAATACGGGGGTGCGTGATGACTTCTGTGTCGGTGTGGGTGACTAGCACCACTTTCATTTCACCGGGCTCCCACGTTTCGGGGGCGGCGCTGGTGACAGCAATCCATTGGGTCTTCGCCGTGAGCAAACTACGAGCGGCTTTGATCACGCTTTCTACGTCATGCACGGGTAAACCACTGAGTTGCTCTAGCTCAAAGCCATTGGGAGTGAGCCCATCAGCCATGGGGAGTAAGTCACGGCTGTAGGTTTGTATAAGTCGGTCATCCACGTAAATGCCGTGGTCGTGATCACCCAGCACAGGGTCAATGACGATACGGGGATTCATGCCCGCTCTGGACAAATTATGTGCCCAACGCAGCAAAGTCAGCGCTTGTAAGGGGTCGCCTAGGTAGCCTACTAACAGTGCCCGTAACGAACGCAATGCACCTCTGGCAGCGAGATCTTGTAAGTAGCCTTCAAACCATTCTATGGGTATAAGGCCGCCATGCATAGACGGGTAGTGTGGCGTGTTACTAAACAGTACGGTGGGCACAGCAGCAACGGATAGCCCTAACGCCTCCAGTGTGGGAACGGCGACATTATTGCCCACGCGCCCATACACCACTTGAGATTGTATGGAGACCACATCAATGGGTAGCGGTTTCATGGCAACTCCTGCGGCGGGGCATCATCGGTATCGCTGGCACCAGCAGTAGGCCAGTAGTAACTATCTGGTAAGGGTCTGGCACCAAAAATAGCTTGGCCTACACGCACCACGGTTGCGCCTTCTTCGATGGCAATTTCAAAGTCGCCTGACATCCCCATAGAAAGCTCGTCCATGCTGATGCCAGCGGGGGCGGTTTGTCGTAGCTGGTCACGCAAGTTACGTAGCAAGATAAAGCATTGGCGTACCCGTTCGGCCTCGGCAGAAAACAACGCCAAGGTCATCAAACCACGTACCCGTAGCGCTGAAAAAGCCGGAAGTTGCTCTACAAAAGCTTGCACATTTTCAGGCTCTAAACCGTATTTACTGGCTTCGCCCGAGGTATTGACCTGTACAAACACATCCAAAGATCGGCCTTCGGCTTGCAAGCGGCGGTCTAAGGCTTCGGCCACACGTAAGCTATCTAGGGCTTGAAACTCACTGGCAAATTTAGCCACTAACTTGGCTTTGTTGGTTTGTAAGTGCCCAATCACAGACCAGTGCAAATCGGTGAGGTCTTGCATGGCCTCCCATTTACGGTAGGCCTCTTGCACTTTGTTTTCGCCTAAGAGCGTACAACCAGCCGCATGGGCCAGGCGCAAGCTGGACTCTGGTTTGGTTTTGCTAACGGGCAACAAGCGCACGCTGGCGGGGTCGCGTCCTACGCGATGGCAGGCGGCGGCAATGCGGGCTTGTACCGCGGCAATGTTGTGTTTGAAATCATCTACCGAAGTAGCTTGAGGATATAGCCCGTGTTTGTCGTGGCGGGTTTGAGTGCCTATAGCTTCCGACATTACTTACCCCTTTTTGATCAAGGATGAAACAGCTACCGTGCGCAGACGATAGAGAGCAAAGAATTGGTCTAGGTGTGGCTGGCTAGAAACATGGCATTGCGACAAAGACCTAACTGTTTTATACATCGTAAATGGCCCAGTATTCATAGCCACTTTTTTTAAGGTATATAGACCATTGTTTAAGCATGCCCAACTAGAGTCAGTCAAAGTGTGGATGAATGATCCGGTGCATGAAGCCTTGCCGCTGCATGTGCGCATACGCTTGGCCGTAAGGCAGCTCATTTTGGATGGCGCATTGAAAGCAGGGCACCCGTTGCCAGCCTCACGCGCCTTAGCAAAATCCTTAGGTGTATCGCGAGGGACCGTAGAAGAGGCCTACAGCCAACTGCATACCGAAGGGTTTATAGAGCGGCGCGTAGGCAGTGGTACCTTTATCTCTGAGCAGGTACAGCGCTTACCTGGGCGGGGTTTAGTCAGGCGCTCCAGTGCACCCAAACCGGCCTTACGCTTAAGCCAACGTGGTAGTGCGATGTTTAGCAGCGGTGGTTTGCGAGACTTTGTGGCGCCTCGGGCCTTTGCGCCTGGCGTGCCGGAAACGCGTAATTTCCCCTTGCATACGTGGGAGCGTTTGCAGCGTTTAGAAATTAAAGAATATGGTACCCAAGCCTTGTTGCACAGCGAGCCTCAGGGTGTAGAGTCATTGCGCCGTGCCATTGCGGACTACGTCAATTTAGAGCGCGGCGCACACGCTACGCCAGATCGTGTGTTGGTGCTGACCAGCTCGCAGCAAGCTCTAACACTATGTGCCACTGTATTGTTGGATGCCGGAGACCGAATTTTTGTGGAAGACCCCGTGTATCACGGGGCGCGTAAAGCCTTTGATGCGGCAGGGTTGCAGTGCGTACCTGTGCCCTTGGATGCGGATGGGATGAAAGTAGAGCAACTGCAGGCAGCCCAAGCGGAAGTTGCTGCCAAAGCCGTGTTTCTAACGCCATCGCATCAGTTTCCTACGGGAGCGACTTTGGCACTAGAAAGGCGCTTGGCCATTATCGAGTGGGCGCAGCGTGAACAGGCATGGATTATCGAAGACGATTACGACAGTGAGTTTCACTACGCGAGCAAACCTACCGCTTGCGTGCAAGGGTTAGATCCACATGAACGCACCATTTACATAGGCACATTCAGCAAGTCGTTATTCCCAGGGCTACGCATAGGGTATATGGTGCTGCCGTCGCAGTTGGTGGCCCCGATGACTGTCGCACGTACCTTATTGGATGGGCATAGCGCACCCTTGCCACAGCTAACGCTGGCGCGTTTTATAGAGGGTGGGCATTTCGGCGCGCACATACGTACCATGCGTGCAGTCTATGCTGAGCGGCGAGATGTGCTAGAGCGGTTAGTGCGTACGTATCTGACTGACTTCCTAGAGCCTCGTGTGCCTAAAGGAGGCATGCAGATGCCGTGCATACTGACGCAAAATATTCCTGAAGCAGTTGCCGTTGAGACCGCCAAACGCGCGGGTATAGATCTGTTGGGATTAACGGCTTTACACGCCTCAACCAAGCATAAAGCCGGATTTTTAATGGGCTTTGCTGCGCATACTCCGGGAGAGATGGAGGTGGGGGTTAAAAAATTGGCGCATGTGTTGCAGGCGTTAAAGCCGTAAAAAAAAGGCCGCTGTGTTAAGAGCGGCCTAACGTCACACACTTACTCTATGCATCTAGAAACGAGCGGTTAACCCCATACGTATGGTGCGACCTGGGGCGGGCAGGGCGGTGCGCGCCATAGGGTCTAGGTAGTACTGGTTGGTGATGTTGCTCACGGCAACGTCTACATTCAGGTTTTCGTGAATTTGGTAGCTGGCGTAGGCATCAAAGACCAAAATGGGGTTCCAGTAGTTGCTTTTATTAAAGCCCCACGAGTTCATGGCAGTTTCGTCCCTGTTTTTGGCTTCACTGTGGTACACGGCCCTAGCCCCTATTAATAGGTCTTCATTGAGTAAACGAGCCCCAACATCGAGGTTTAGCGAGTATTTAGGTTGTAAGCTGGTTCGAGCAAAAGTACGAGGGAAGCCGCCATCCACGCAATCAGGCATCTCTCTTCCTGTAGAAAAACCAGGAATAGGAGTGAAGGTTTGGGCGTAATCGTGGTCGCACAGTTGTTGTTTGATGCGATAGGTGCCCCCAAAGTTGGCAAAATACTTGCCAGTATCTATACGCGCTTGTAACTCAAGCCCTGACATGGTTTTTTCGGCAAATTGCGTAATATTGAAATCCCAATCCCTATCTATGTAGTTTTTGATGCGATTGTGGAAGTAGTTAACTTTCAGGTCGGCATATTCCAAACTAGGGAAGTAGCTAGATAAATCATGCACATAGCCTATTTCCCAGTTGTAAGCGTGTTCAGGGTTGCCGGCCACACCCGTAGAACGTTTATTGCTGCCCGCCATTGCTAGTGAGGATTCAAACAGGCTGGGGAAGCGCACAAATTCGTTATAGCGGGCGTAAACGCGTATATCGTCGGTAATGAAAGCGGTTAGCCCAATATGCGGTACCCAAGCGTGGTCTTTTTGTTTTTTGGGTTTTTCCCATTTGTCCTTGATTTCGGACTCGTCTTGGTACACTGGTTTGCGATCGCCGCCGCTTGTGACGGGGATGTATTTGTTGACAGTGCCTTCTTGGCCTTGGGCGTTAGTGACTTGTTCGGTGGAGTCTATTTCACCGTTAGTAAAAGGGTTGTTGGCGGCATAACCTCTATGGTTGTCACCAGAGGGCACATAGACGCTTTCTTCGGTGTAGCGGTATCCGTTGATTTTTCCAACCTCAAGACTATATGCTAGGAGCTCTTCTGGTGACTTAAGTGGGCCATCCACAAAGCTTGGGTCGAAGTCATACATAATTTGCCAGTCTTCTTTATAGCGCTCATATCTAGTGGGTAAATTTTCGATAATTTCATTGTTATAGGCATCGACCTCTTGATCTGTCATTAGACGTTGGATTCTGTAGTGATATCCTTTGAGTGCAGTCGAGACGGCCCAGTCCTTATGCTGTTGACTACGCATGTCGGCCAGTTTGTCGTCGTAAGACCAATAGTCGCTATATCTGGCTCCTGCATTGACTTGTAGCCAGTCAGTAGGGCGCCAATCGAAGTTAAAGCCAAAATTCCATTGTTGGCGTGTCCCCGATCGTGGACCCATGTGATTAATTCCCCAGGTGAGCTCAGTTAAATGCTTCAGATCTTCTGAAGCGTCGCGCTGTTTCAATTTCTCTTTGGTGAAATCTGCCGACACACTCAAATCCAAGGTGGGATGTAAGGTCATGGCATTGCTGAGGTTAAAGCCGGTACGGCGGTGGTCGGTAATTTGTAAGGCGCGCGCAGTGATGTTGTAACGGCCATCTTCGTTAGGGGCTTTGTCTGGTGGCGTGTTAGGTACATTGGCGCACATAGGCACATCTCTACCGTTTATGTGGCAGTCGGTATAGTCATCCCAGTTGTGATCTCGGCCATTCCAGCCATCCCCCTGGGTGCCAAAAATAACATCACCATTCTGATGTCGTGCACTATCACTTTGGGTGAGCCAGACGCCGGCTTTGAAGTTAATGTAGGGGTTTCCCTCAGGGTTCCACGCGTAATTCAGGTTCCACGTGTCTTGTTTAACTCTGCTATAAGGGTTTTCATTTTGGGCGATGGTTTTCTCGCCATAACCATCTAAAGCATGCACAGCCCAAACCACATTCCACGGTACGTTTTCCCCAAATTTGTGGTTACTGTGCATATAACCCATGTCGATGGTTTGATCATGAGGTAGCCGCAACGTACCTTTGAGTAGCGTGGTTTCCAGTTCGCTAGATGTGTTTAATACCTCATCACCGGGCTGATAATATTTGGCAATGTAACTCACCCTAGGGAAAGTATACGACGGGTGGTTGTCTTGCTTGGCTTGTTCTTGCCACGTGTCATGTTCGTATTTTGCACTATTATTTTTACCGCTAAAGTAATTGCCGCGGGTTCTGTAACTGTAGGCGGCCAGTACGTCTAGGTGCTCACTTTTATTAGCAATGGCAAGGCGGTAAGAGTGGTCTTCCAGATTGAGTTTTTTCCCACCATCTCCCTCTTTAGGTAATCGAGCCTGAGCAATATCACTAGGCAAAATCACGCCATTGGTACCGCCCTTATCAAACACAGCACCCGGTATATCCCTATAGTCTTTACCAAATACCCCAAAAGAGCGCTCATTGGGTTTGGTGGAGTTCGTGGCTGTCTCTGCTTTCAGCTCAATCCCAAAACTCTCGCCATGTTTGATGATATCGTCCACCTGCAGTGTGCGGATTTGTACCGTACCCCCCATACCAACGGGGCCCGTGCTACCGGACACGCCTTTTTCCACCAAAATACTGCTGATCATATTGGGATCAACATAGTTGCGGTTGGCCACGCCCGCTGGCCCTAACCAAACAGAGGTGGCTTGTTCTGTCCCATCTACGGTTAAGGGGATACGGCCTTCACCTTGGATACCGCGAATGTTCGGGTCTAATGCACCGCTATTGCGCGAATCACCCGCATAGACACCGTTTAAACCTTTGAATAAATCGCCCGCTGAGCTGCCTTTGTACAGTTCTATTTCGTCTTTACCCGCATACACATTAGAGATGTCTTTGGCGTACACATCTGATTTTCCTACCTCATCAGGCGTTTCCTGATTGCCTTTAACCGTAATGGTTTGCAGTTTTGATGTACGGTCTGTACTGCTAGATGCGCTACCCGGAATCCCTACTGGTTGTGCCTGCGAGTGCCCTGCACAAAAGGCCAAAATCATGGCGTATACCAGCGGTTTAAGCGTGTGTTTTTTTTCTAATGGTGATGAAACGGCGTACATAAAACGAACCCCAGCCCCGTGTGTTAAACAAAAATCCCCGTGCGCCTAGAGGGCGCTTTTTGATGTGGTGACCAGGCAAGGTGAGGGTTATACCCATCGATGCTGCTTGGCACCGGGATATTATGCTTATCAATAAGAATAGTTATCACTTAGATTTGTATGCGTGACGGAGCAATTTCTATGCTGCCGCATAACGAGGCTGTCAATGCGGTGTGACACGCTACGATTTTAGGTGCGCGAGCGGTGTAGATGAGGGAGGTTAGTCACGCGTAGTCGCCTAGATAAATGCGCTGCTATAGGCGTTTATTGCCAAAAATAGATTTAGGAGATCGACCAAAATACCGAGTGAAGGCAACGGAGAAGTTGTTGGGGTATTTGTAGCCCACTTGCCAAGCCGTTTGAGCAACCTGTAGGCCCGATTCCAGTAGGGTATAAGCCTTGCGCATACGTAGTTCGAGTAGCAAGCCTATGGGCGTGTTGTCATACAAATAACGAAAACCCTCTTTGAGTTTGTGCTCGTTGATCCCCACGGTTGTGGCTAAGTATTCGACAGTAATGGCTTGATCCAACTGCGAACTGAGCAGGTCGCGTGCGCGTTCTACTCGTTGTATGTCTTCTACCGAGAGCGGTGCAGCGGGTTGGGGAGTAGGAGGGGTAAGGCGATTGAATTGCTCAGCGAGTAGGCTGAGAGCATGAATATGCAGATTCAGTTTTTGTGTATGCAGTGGTTGGTCGTGATTGCTGGGCTGCATATAGCGAGTCAACGCAGCGGCATGTGCCATGGTGGCTTGGCTGCTGCTATGGAAAGAGAGTCTATGTAGGCCGGCACAATCCAAGAGTTGAGTTGCTCGTTCTGAACCCACATATTTATGTAACGCGGATTCACTGATGATTAAACGTAGCTGTGATACAGACTGATCTTCTTGATAGTGGCGCTCACCGCGTAGTGAGTGAAAGGCTGTCACCGTGGTGTGGCCGGCTTTGAACAGTAGGTCGGGGGTGCGTTCTCCCTGATAAGCGGACTCCCCTTGTAAGCCTACGGTAATGACCATGACACGGCCTGCATGCGGGCCTTGGCTTTCTTCTACCAGAGAAAAGCTAGGGTGGTAGTGCAGTCGTCCCAATGAAAAACCGGGTTCTAGCTCTACTGAGTCAGCGTAACAATGGCCTAACTCATCAGGCAGTTGCAGCCGTACTCTGCCATCCTGAAGTACATGCCTAGATCTGGGCTCCTCAGTGGTTAAACGATAGCCCTGTTTACGCGTACTCATGATTTCCCCTAGTCATAACGTCTCGCATATGAATCTCTACGTTTTGCATAGATCTTAATGTGAATTATTCTCATTTAGTGTATATCATTTCTCTCTGATGTAGCGATAGCGATTGAAAAGCAACGAGTAGAGGTAAGAAATGATGTCGTACCACGCAACAGAACCAGCCGTTTCTATAGAGTCATTGGTGAAACCACATGCCTTACAGCCCTGTTGGGATATGCAATTGGCAGGATTGAGTGCTGATGCCTTGCAACTGGCATTGCAGCACGGTGTATTTACACAGCTAGATCAATGGCTGTCAGCAGCAGAGTTGGCCCTGCGCTTGGGGTTCGATGCCACCAATACGGATTATTTCCTGGAGCTATTGAGTGGTTTAGGGCTGGTGGAGTGTCAAGGTGGCGCTGTCAGGTTATACCGGAATACGCCAGACAGTAGACGTTATCTCAATGCCGCATCACCGTTGTATTGCGGGGATGCTTTGTTATTTAGACACACGATTTTGCGACGTGTGGGTACACAGCTAGAGGGCTTGCTCACAACAGGAGTCGTGGATGTGCCCGAGCCAGAACGAGTACAAAAAGGGTGGGCAGAGGCCGCACGCCTACAAATTGCACAAGAACAACTCGCCGTGACCACAGAGGTGGCGTGTGAGTTAGTGGCAGGCTTGCCGGAGTATGAGAAAGCGCAACGCTTATTGGATTTGGGCGGTGGCCCTGGTTTGGTCGCCATTGCTTTAGCGCAGCAGCAACCCGAGTTGCAGGCCGTGGTATTTGAATATCCCGAAGCAGCAGAGGTGGCGCAGCAACGCATTGAGGCTGCAGGCCTAGAGCGCCGCGTACACACTATGGCGGGTGATTTACTCACGGATGAGTTTGGGGCGGATTATGACATTATCTGGTGTTCGTCGGTTTTGCATTTTGTGCCAGATATTGAGGCGGTACTACAGCGCTTGTATCAGGCTTTACGTTCTGGTGGTGTGCTGGTGTGTTGCCATGCCGAAGTGCCTGCAGAAGCGCATAAGGCTACCGCTGTATTGCATTACTACTTGCATATGCGTATGCAAGGCCGACAGGTTTGGCCAGAGGGGCAATTAGCTCAGAAGTTGCAACAGGTGGGATTTACACAAATACAGCAGTACGACGCCGTGCGCTTTCCTGTCGCACCGGTAGCGGCTGTGATTGCACGTAAGGAATGAGGGTAGGAACAATGACAGCGTGGAGAATGTGGGGCGCACAGCTACTGTTTGGTTGGATGAATTTGGTATTGGCTGTACCCAGTATTTATTTACTGTTGGGCATGCCATTAGTGATGCGTCAGCATGGTTGGTCTGGCACTGAAATAGGGTTGTTCCAGTTGGCCGCATTGCCAGCTATTTTTAAGTTGTTGCTGGCTATGCCTGTGCAACGAGTACGACTAGGTACTGCACATTTTGTGAATTGGCTATGGGTGATGGCCGTCTTGCTGTTGGTGTTGTACGTGGGTATAGGCAAGGCCAACCTGATTAATGACCGTGTGTCCCTGTTCGCATTAACCTTTGGCATCAGTATTGTGGCGACTTGGATGGATATTCCATTGAATGCGTTGGCGGTTCAGTACTTACCTCGCGCTGAACAGTTACGAGCAGGCAGCATACGGTCGGCTGCCTTGTTTTTGGGCGCTATCATCGGGGCGGGTGTGATGGTGCTGGTACAGGCTAAGTGGGGGTGGCAAGCACCGTTTGTCATGATGGGTGTGGCGCTGCTACTAGGGTGCATACCCTTTGCATTTTTACGCTCCAAAGCCGGATTGCAGAGCGAGCCAACGACACACGCACCTACAGGCTTCGTGGCTGATTGGGCCAGTTTTTTTGGGCAAGAGGGCGCTAAACAATGGACTAGCCTACTTCTGACTAGCTTTCCATTTATCGGCGCAGTGTGGTTTTACTTAAAGCCCTTGATGCTGGATCAAAACATGCCGTTAGAAGATGTGGCGTGGACAGTAGGGATAGCGGGTGGTATCACCGGAGCCGTATTTAGTTTGCTAGGGGGGCGTCTGGCCTCGTTCTTGGGGGCTGCACGCGCCATTCCTATTTATCTGTTGGCCGCGCTGTTGTCCTTATCACTGTTGACGGCAGCCGTATGGGCAGAGTGGGGGACTACATGGCTGGTGGTGATTGCATTGAGTATTGCTGCCAGTATGGGGGCGGTGTCAGCGCTGCTATTTGGGCTGACGATGTTTTTCACGCGTCGTCAACGCAATGCCTCTGACTATGGCTTGCAATCAACCATTTTTACCCTCGCACGTATGGCGGTCCCTATTATGGCCGGTGTGATCTTAGATCACTTTGGTCACGTAGCCATGCTGAGTGCCTTAACGCTAGGCGTACTGTTTGCGTTCGTGTTGTCATGCCGAGTGCGCCATAGCGTGGGTGTCAGTACAGAGGCCTTATTACGTAACCAGTAATGCGCTAGCCGTTATGCTTCCATCGCTGCAATATTTTTCGCCAAATAGCTAGCCTCAGGCCATTTGGCGAAATGCGTTTTGGCGTATTCCAAGGGGCTGAGTTTGGTTTTATCTAGCCTGACTACTGTGGCGCGTTCTGGGGCTTGAGAGAAATCTAGGCCGTGCCGTTGCAGCAGTTGAATGAGCTCCACGCCATTTTCGTGTAGCGCAGCTAAATGGTACGCCCCTTTTTCTAAGCCTTTTCGGGTGGCGTACATCTCGTCTAGACTGGCCCCGTTTTCAATGAGCATCTGGACGGCGGTAGGGGAGTTTTTGATGATTCCCCAGCACAAAGCAGAGCTCAGATGCGCAGGTTCTACCGGAAATTGCAGAAAGAACTCAATGGCATCGCCATTGTTTTGGCACGCGGCATCGTTCAACAAACTGTAGTTGTCGCGTGAGGTTTGGGTGGCATCACAGCCTTGCTCTACCAAGTAGTTGGCAAAGTCTCTATCCCACGCATAGCACAGCAACTGGCTTAAGGCATTGCGGTTTTGGCAGCCTTTTTTATTGATGTCAGAGCCTTGTTCTATCAAGAATTTGGCCATGCTCAGTTTGCCTGCCGCTATACATGCCAGCATGGCGTTATTGCGTAGGAAATTACCCAGTTCAATGTCTGCACCAGCTTGCAGTAACAGGCGAACGGCTTCTTTGTTTTCATTCAGCGCAGCGGCATGTAATGGCGTGCCGGTTTCTTGCGTACTCTTTTTTAGCTGCGCGGGTTTTACGTTGATCAATCGCTCGTTGATCAAGGCTAGGTCGTTGATGACGCAGGCATACAGTAATGAGTTGTCGTCTGTCATCTTATTTCACACTGCCTATATTTCTGTCAGCCTCAGCACCTTCTAGCATTAGCGTTGTTTCTTCTATGCGTAGAAAACGGCCATCGCTATCTAACTCGCCAAACAAATATACCTCTTGCACCACGGTGGAACCATCGCGCTTAGTCACATAGACGCAGTGTCTATCGGCATAACGATTACCGTCGTGCAGTTCGTCCAGTACCTCAATACGCACTGACTCTACCACTTCGCGCAGTTTACGTATGTGCTGACTGAAAGCAGCATGGTCATCCCAAACACCATTGGTGCGTTGTCGGTAATGTGGGCTGAAGTGGCGATTTATGACGTCTTCTAAAGGCAAATGTTGTTGGTTCAATAATTGGTCTAGCACGGTGTGTATGCTGACAGCGCTCATGATGTTTCCCTATGGGTACAGCAACGTAATGGGGTTGCTTTGTAGTATAAAGGGCGATGCTGGATCTGCAGATAGGTGAGAAGCTACGTGTATGGATATCGCCCTATGAGTATGCATAGAAAATTAGGGCAGAGGTAACCCTAACGTTCTGCCTATCTGTTATAGATAGTGACTGTTGCACGGATATAAAGAGACAATGAAAAAGAATTACGATTTAAAAGATTACCCTGTTCATACCGTAGAAAAACTGCGTTTCCGTGATACGGATTCGCAAGGGCATGTAAATAACGCGGTATATGTCACGTTGATTGAAATGGGTAGGGTAGACATTTTGTTTGATCCTCAATACGGGTTGGACCATGAAAACAGCATGTTCATGTTGGCGCATATTTCCGTGGACTATCTAGCAGAAATCAACTGGCCAGGTTCTGTAGTGATAGGCACCAAGGTGACCCACATCGGCAACAGCTCCTTTACTACCGAGCAGGTGATTTTTTCAGGGGACGTTTGCGCGGCGGTCGCGAAAACAGTGATTGTGTTGGCAGATAAGCAGACACGTCAGAAAAAGTCCTTAACGGACCACGCCAAAACAGCGTTGGCTTCGCTGTATTAAAAGCAATAAATAACGTGGTGACGTATGTGGCTCCGCTCTCATCAAGAGCGATATTGGCATAACAATAAGGGAGCAGCTACAGCGTCGAGGCGGTGGGCGTTATGGTCAAGTTGGTAAAAAAGGTGGTGGAAGTGAAGCTATTTACAAAAATACTGACGATGGGGATGTTGTGTGTGGTGGGCAATGTGCATGCTTCAGCAGTGGATTTTCCTGACTGCGCGGCAATGGCCTATAGCATTGGTGCACCTGTCATTAGCATGATAGAAATTGTGAATCCAGAGGCGACAGAGGGATACTTTAATACACCTCGTGGCGAAGGCCGGTTGTGTATCTGGAAGTTGGATATGGCAGGCAAAGAACTGATCACCGCAAAAGATTATGCCGCCAGCATAGGGTTAATCACGGCCGAGATTAAGCGGGATCCAGCATTGCCAAGCAAAGAAGAAGCTAAGGCAACAGGCGCTGTTCACGATGTGATAGAAGACGTGTTTGGTAATGCATGGGTATGGTTTCCGTACCCCATAGCAGATCTGGAGGATGAACTGGGTGTGCACGCGCCCAAACTGGTGGTTGATAATCTCAGTGTGGAAGTTAGCTCCACTTTTTTTCCTGATATCTTGACTGACGTAGATGTGGCGTGGGCGATCAAGGCGAACAAGCGTCTATACCAACTCTATCTGCAGCAGTTAACAGCGGCTCGCACATGACAACTGTTGTCATCCAGATGTCTTGCAATTATTTTATGCTCCGAGTCGGCATTACGGTGTCGTCGAGCATGGCTCCTGAAGTTCAGCCTGCAGACCAACCGTTAAATTTAGGGTGGGGATTATCCGCGAGTGAGCGTTTATTTCAGCTCTACAATCAGTAATCGATCATCACGCACTTGAAGCAACGGGTTTGGGATAAACTTGTCCCAATGAATAATGAGTGATGACATGACTGACGAAATCTCCACCAGCCAACACGCTAGGGAACAGTTTATAGAGCGTAATGGTCTACAAGCTGAGGCCAGCGGTATGCCGCGTATTGCGGGCCGCTTAATAGGCATTTTTCTGTTGGATGGTGGCCCAATTAGCTTTGCGGAATTGGCCGAGCGCTTGCAGGCCAGTAGGGCAAGTATCAGCACCAACACGCGATTGCTAGAGCGTGTGGGCATCATTGAGCGCGTGTCTGTACGCGGAAAGCGGCAAGATTTTTTCCAGTTGCATAGCAACCCGTTTACCTTGGCTATAGAGCACAGCATACGCGAATCGCTACGTTTTAATGGCTATGTGGATGAGCTGTTAACGCACGGTGATTTACCGGCAGAAGCCACCGCGCGCGTGCAAGCCGCCAAAGACTTTCATATAGAAACTGTGAAAGCACTAGAAGCCTTAAAAACAAAATTGGCGGGAACTGGCTGGGCTTTGCCAGTGGCTTCCTCTCCTTCTTCAACAGAGTCCTAAACGACAGAACCTTTACCGGTCTGCAGGCGTTTCAAGCGGTAGTGCGTGAGACTGGTAGGGCTTGTGTTAGGTGGGGGTGTGGGGTGTAGGGATCTCCCAATACCCAAATAACGCTAATCCCGCCGCTTCAGCCAGCGCAATAGAAGCGTGGTTGTCCGCTTGGCTGCGATATTGCAGCTCGTAGTGGTGTGCCATGGCATAACGGCCCACAGCGCGTAGCAATTGGGTGGCGTGTCCTTGGCCGCGTGCGGTAGTCAGGGTGAATATTCCTATATCTAGGATGGGCGCATTGCACCATGGGTAAATACTGGCTGCACCAACCAGTGTGCCATTTTGTTCTTCCCACACGCCAAAAGCAGCCCAGTCGTCTATAGCCACTTGTGCCATGTCCAAATCGTCATCGCTAGTGTGGTATTCCAATTCGGCAAATAACATGGCATCGTCGGGTGACAGTTGGCGGATAGCGGAGTTTTCTGCTTCGTTAAGCCAAGCCTGCCGGACATCGTTGGGGACGTAATACAGGCAGTCAGCACCGTGCATCACAATACCTAACTCAGCAAGCGCCATACGAATGCGGTCTGCGGTGAGCCCCTCGCTGCTATGCAATACACCGTGGCTATGCAGTGCTTCGGCAATATGTGGCAGTAGGGCAATAGCGGTGTGTGTATTGCTCAGTGTGTGTAGGATTGTTACGCCTTCGTCGGCATCCAACTGAGGATTAATGACGATGCGTAGGTGTTCATCACTGTAGATTGTGCGTCCAACGAAAGGCTCTTGCCAGTATTGATTAATGACATCGGCAAATTGTGCCTGAGTGTGCGCGCTGGGGGCATTGGGATCACGCCATAATTCTGACGTGGCGGATTGCAAATCTGTGGCGGTAGAGGCGCTGTGTGCTGTCGTAGTGGGCAAGGTGATGGCGGAGAGCATAGCGTACAGAGTTTTGTATTTTAATAATAGACTGTTCAGTCTAAACTGAATGAACTAACTAGACAAGTGTTTTTTATACAGTGAGTACAGCGGTGGTAGCAGGGGGTTACCGTATTCCATCCCAAGGGGTGTAAGCGTAGAGCGCGGGCGTTATTTTTTGCCAACGATGATCGATTTGAGAAATTCTCAAAGATGAGCGATGATTGATTTACTGCTCATCAAGCGGTGCATAAAAGTAGCAACGAAAAATCCACAAGTTTTTTCGAAGGCGAGAAAAATATGAGACAAACCCCCGCATTACGGTTGCATGTACCCGAGCCCTCTGGCCGTCCAGGTCATGCTACTGACTTCTCTTATCTGCATTTACAACCTGCTGGTGCAGCAGCAAAACCCCCTTTAGATGTGTCAGCACGCGATACTGTCGATTTAGCGTATGGCTTAGTACGTGTGCTGGATGACGAGGGCGTAGCGGTAGGCCCTTGGGCCACCGAACTTGCGCCAGAGCTGCTGCTCAAAGGCATGCTAGCCATGATCAAAACGCGTGTGTTCGATGCGCGTATGGTCAATGCACAGCGCCAGAAGAAAATGTCTTTCTATACCCAAAGTTTGGGTGAAGAAGCCATTGGTGTGGCCCAGTCTATGGTACTGGCCAAAGGCGATATGTGTTTCCCCTCGTACCGACAACAAAACTTGTTGATCACGCAAGGCGTGTCGTTGGTCGATATGATGTGTCAGCTGTTCTCCAACGAAAAAGACCGTTTGAAAGGTCGTCAGTTACCGGTGTTGTACTCGGTGCGTGACGCAGGTTTTTTCTCGCTGTCAGGCAACCTGGCGACGCAGATGATTCAAGCAGTAGGTTGGGCGATGGCGTCTGCCATCAAAAACGACACCAGCATTGCGTCTGCATGGATTGGTGATGGTGCGACAGCGGCCTCTGACTATCAGACTGCACTAACGTTTGCGCACGTTTACCAGGCCCCAGTGCTGCTTAATGTCGTGAATAATCAGTGGGCGATTTCCTCGTTTCAAGGCATTGCGGGCGGTGAGAATAACACCTTTGCAGCGCGTGGCGTGGGCAGTGGAATTGTGTCTATACGGGCGGATGGTAACGACTTTATCGCGGCATACGAAGTGGCCAAATGGGCGGCCGAGCGTGCTCGTGCCAATCTGGGCCCCACCTTAATTGAATGGGTGACGTATCGTGCAGGCCCGCATTCTACGTCAGACGACCCGAGCAAATACCGGCCTGCTGATGACTGGTCGCATTTCCCGTTAGGGGATCCTATCGCACGCTTAAAACAGTACATGATTAAGCGAGGTATCTGGTCTGATGCAGAGCACGAAGCGGCTGAAAAAGCAGCCTTGGAAGAAGTCATGGCTGCTCAGAAAGAAGCAGAAGCTTTTGGGACCATGGCAAATGAACAGGTCATTAGCGCAGCTAGTATGTTTGAGGACGTGTACGAACATACGCCGTGGCATTTGCAGCATCAGCGTCAACAGGCGGGGGTGTAATCATGGAACAGCACAAACACGAGCACGATCTGGTGGATATGACCATGATCCAAGCATTGCGCTCAGCCATGGACGTCATGTTAGAGCGCGACAATAACGTGGTGGTTTTTGGGCAGGATGTAGGCTATTTCGGTGGCGTATTTCGATGTACAGAAGGCTTGCAGGCCAAGTATGGCAAAACCCGTGTGTTTGATGCACCCATATCTGAAAGCGGCATTGTTGGGGCCGCAGTAGGCATGGGGGCTTATGGTTTGCGCCCTGTAGTAGAAATTCAATTTGCCGATTATTTTTATCCAGCCACCGACCAAATTGTGTCAGAAGCGGCCCGTTTGCGTTATAGGTCGGCGGGCGAATTTACAGCCCCCCTAACCATACGCATGCCGTGCGGGGGCGGGATTTTTGGTGGCCAAACGCACAGTCAGAGCCCAGAGGCTTTCTTTACCCACGTGAGCGGTATACGTACGGTAATGCCTAGCAATCCTTATGATGCCAAAGGATTGTTGATTGCCTCCATTGAAAATAACGATCCTGTTATTTTTCTAGAGCCCAAACGCTTGTATAACGGCCCTTTTGATGGGCATCACGACAGGCCTATCGTGCCGTGGTCCAAGCATGAAAAAGGTAAAGTGCCTGAGGGCTATTACAGTATTCCTTTGGATAAAGCCGCTATTGTGCAACCCGGCGAAGCGCTGACCGTTTTAACCTACGGCACAATGGTACATGTGGCACTAGAGGCGGCGAATGCGGCGGGTATAGATGCTGAAATCCTCGATTTACGCACGTTGTGGCCAGTAGACCTAGACGCCATTACTGAGTCAGTACGTAAAACCGGCCGTTGTGTGATTGTGCATGAAGCCACGCAAACCAGCGGGTTTGGTGCCGAATTGGCAACCTTGGTGCAAGAGCATTGTTTCTACCATTTGGAAGCACCTATAGAGCGTGTGGCGGGGTGGGATGTGCCGTATCCGCATTTGCACGAGTGGCATTATTTCCCTAGCCCTCAACGTGTACACGACGCCTACAAACGCGTATTAGGTAGCTTACCTACCGCCAGACAATGTCACACAGGAGGTCAATAATGGGTATACATGTCATTAAAATGCCAGACATAGGCGAGGGCATTGCAGAAGTTGAGTTGGTGGGTTGGCATGTCAAAGCGGGTGATACCGTGGTCGAAGACCAAATCCTTGCTGATGTGATGACTGATAAAGCCACGGTAGAAGTACCGTCTCCGGTGAGTGGGGTGGTGGTCGCGTTGGGTGGCGAGATAGGCGAAGTGATGGCCGTAGGGTCTGAGCTCATACGCTTAGAAGTGGAAGGTGCGGGCAACGTGAGTGCGACGGCTTCGGCAGCACCAGCACCTGCCAGTGCCGCACAATCGGCAGCGACGGATGCAGCAACTTCGGCGACAGCAGCGGTGACGTCGTCGGCTACGGTGTCTGCGGCAACCACTGCTGCACAGCCGGCAAGTTCAACAACTGCCGTTGCTACAGCGGTTAACACAGCATTGCCTGTGAGCAGCAGTACCCCCAAAACAGCACGTACAGTATCTGCACCCGGTGGTGCGGCGAGACCTACTGGCGCTAAGCCTTTGGCATCGCCAGCCGTGCGCCAACGCGCATGGGAGCTGGGCATTGAGTTGCAATATGTGCCTGCTACCGGGCCTGTTGGGCAGATTACACATCAAGATGTAGATGCCTACATGCAGCAGTCGTCTACGGCTAGTCGTGGTGTACGTGTGCATGGTCAGCCTGTATTGCACGATGACGAGCGTATAGATGACATTCCAGTCATAGGGTTGCGTAGAAAAATCGCTCAAAAAATGCAGGAAGCTAAACGACGCATTCCACACTTCACCTATGTAGAAGAACTGGATGTGACCGAGCTAGAAAACCTACGCGCCAAGCTGAATCACGAGTATGGGGAAGACAAAGGTAAGCTCACATTGTTGCCGTTTATTATGCGGGCGATGGTGATTGCCCTTCGAGAGTTTCCGCAGATGAATGCGCGTTATGACGATGAGGCAGAAATCATCCATCGTTACGGTGCCGTACACATGGGGGTCGCCACGCAAACTGAAACGGGGTTGATGGTGCCAGTGGTGCGCCATGCGGATCAGTTGGATTTGTGGCAGGCTTCGCAGGAAACCGTCCGGTTAGCACGAGTGGCCAGAGAAGGGCGTGCAGCGCGTGACGAGCTATCGGGTTCTACCATTACGCTGACTAGCTTGGGGCCGTTGGGCGGCATAATGGCTACCCCTGTTATTAACCACCCCGAGGTGGCGATTGTGGGTGTGAACCGCATCGTAGAGCGTCCGGTTATTAAAGATGGTGCAGTAGTGGCACGAAAAATGATGAACTTGTCGTCATCCTTTGATCACCGAGTGGTAGATGGTATGGATGCGGCACAGTTCATTCAACGCATACGTGCTTTGTTAGAGTGCCCGGCGCTGTTGTTTGTGGAGGCAGTATGACGCTACAAAAAAGCACGACATTACTGATTGTTGGCGGTGGCCCAGGCGGTTATGTGGCAGCCTTACGTGCGGCACAGCAGGGGATTGCTACCGTGCTGGTGGAAGGCGGTGGTGTAGGGGGGACGTGCTTGAATGTAGGGTGTATCCCTTCTAAGGCATTGATTCATGCATCGTCCGAGTTTCATCTAGCCACCCGTTATGCTCAAACGGCGTCGCCATTGGGTATTAGTGTAGCAACGCCCAACATTGATCTGGCCAAAACGGTGGCTTGGAAAGATGCCATGGTGAGTAAGCTTACGTCGGGTGTAAATGGGCTGCTGCGCAAAGCGGGTGTACAGCTGATTCAGGGGTGGGCTCGTATTCTGGATGGCAAAACCGTAGAAATCGAGCACACCGAAGGCATTATGCGCATGCAATGCGAGCACTTGATGTTGGCAACGGGCTCACAAGCTGTGGCACTACCGCATTTGCCGTTTGGTGGTGACGTGCTGTCGTCCACTCAAGCATTGTCTTTGACGCAGGTTCCTAAACGTTTTGCAGTGATTGGCGCAGGGTATATAGGCTTGGAGTTGGGAATGGCCTACGCGCGCTTGGGTAGCGCGGTCACTATCGTTGAAGCCAGCGATAGAGTGTTGCCCGGCTACGATGCAGAACTGGTGAAACCCGTAGAGGCTAGCCTCAAGGCGTTGGGTGTGCAGTTGCAGTTGTCGTGCTCGGTAAAAGGGTTTGAGGCAAAAACCACTACCTTAAGTTGGGAAGGGGCAGACGGTGTAGCAGGCAGTGGGCAGTTTGATAAGGTGTTAGTGGCGGTAGGTAGGCACCCATTTACCAAGGGCTTTGGGCTAGAGAGTCTGCAGTTGGCGATGAATGGCAATGCCATACGCGTAGACGATCAATGCCGAACATCTATGCATCAGGTGTGGGCGATTGGTGATGTCACGGGCGAGCCTATGTTGGCACATAGAGCAATGGCTCAGGCCGAAGTGGCCGTGGATGTGATTGCAGGCAAGAAGCGCCACTTTATGCCTGCCAGTATTCCTGCGGTATGTTTTACCGATCCAGAGATCGTCACGGCGGGTGTGACGCCAGAGCAGGCAGCGGCTTCAGGCATGGATTGCATCACCGGCATTTTCCACCTTGCAGCGAACGGTAGGGCAATGACCATGGAGGCCTCGGCAGGGTTTGTGCGCGTGGTGGCGCGGCGCGACAATCACGCCATTGTAGGCTGGCAGGCTGTGGGGGAGGGGGTGGCTGAGTTGGTCAGTACCTTTGGCCTATCGCTAGAAATGCAAAGCCGCCTAGAAGATATAGCAGGCACCATACATGCGCACCCTTCGTTGGGCGAAGCCTTACAAGAGGCAGCGTTTCACGCGTTGGGTCGTGGCTTGCACCGGTAACAACAGAGGGGCTTGCCCCTCTGCCTAGCATCAGCAATTAGTACAGTTTGCCACCCAGTGGTACTGCTTTGTCTGGCGTGCACAGCACCACACGGCCTTGCTCATCCGGAAAACCCGTGACCAAGCATTCAGACATAATGGGGCCTATTTGTTTGGGTGGGAAATTCACCACTGCCACTACCTGTTTACCTACCAACTCGTCTAGCGTGTAGAGGTCTGTGATTTGCGCACTAGACTTACGTTGTCCAATTTCAGGGCCAAAATCCACCACCAGTTTATAAGCAGGTCGACGTGCTTCGGGAAAAGGGTCGGCTTGAATAATGCGGCCTACGCGCAGTTCTACTTTCTCAAAATCATCCCAAGTAATGGTGTTCATGCCGGTGGGCTCCAAGGGTAAAAACAGCGCTAAGGCTGTCAGCAGTAAAAGAATAAAGAGGGGTTGCTGTAAGAGATACAGCAGTTAGGTATCAGTACGTGATTACGCGTTCTCTAACAGGGCAGCAGCGATGGCTCTGGCTTGTGCTGAGCAGGCACTATGGCCTTCTAAGCCTGCACGTACCATGGCACCTTCCAGTAGGAAGGCGAGGTGCTGTGCCAACGCAGCGCTACGTTCAGGCTGTTCTGGTAATAGCTCAGCCACATGCTGCTGCAATAAGGCCTCTACGTCTTCTTTGTGGGCTCGTACAGCCAGTCTGGCAGTGTCTCCAGCCGGAAATTCTGCGGCAGCATTTAACAGGCCGCAGCCTCTAAAGCCTCGTTCATACGCATCGTCAGCATGATCGGTGTACGCATCAAAAACCGCCAAGACGCGTTCAGTTGGGGTGGTGGCTTGCTGTAGGCGTTGGGCATAGAGCGACAACCATTCGGCATGGCGGCTTTCTATGTACGCCGCGATGAGATCAGACTTTGACGCAAAATTGTTGTAGAGACTTTTCTTGGCGACATCGGCTTTTTTGACGATGCTATCAATGCCGGTAGCAGCAATCCCATTGTTATAAAACAAGGTGGCAGCAGCATGTAGCAGTTTGTCGCGTGCGCTTTCTTTTTTGGCCCTAGTAGGTGTACTCATCATCACAAACATAAAAAGTAGGTAGACCAGTATACCTATTTTGTTCGTGTCACGCTATGCTGAGTTCAGCCGTCAGAAGGCCGAGTAGGGTATGTACTTTGGGTTGCAATTGCCTGCCTTGGCGCGTGATTTGCAGGTGTCTGTTGCGATGGCGGGGCAGTTGGTGACCTTATTTGCTTTCACGGTAATGCTGTGTGGGCCATTGCTAACGGCATGGTTATCACACGTAGAGCGCAAACGATTATTTGTGGTGATTTTGTTGGTGTTTGCTGCAGCGAATGCGTTGGCGGCCATGGCGACATCAATATGGGTGTTAGCCATTGCCAGGTTTATCCCCGCATTGGTGTTACCTGTGTTTTGGGGCACAGCAAGTGAAACTGCAGCCCAAATTGTAGGGCCTCAAAAAGCCGGACTGGCCGTATCGCGTGTGTACCTAGGTATTTCGGCGGCGTTGTTGTTCGGTATCCCGCTAGGTACTGTAGCGGCGATACAGTTTGGGTGGCGTAGCACCTTTGGGTTGTTGTCTGGATTATCGCTGATCATGGCAATTGCCTTAGCGGCTTTCATGCCTAGGGTGGCACAACCCACTAGAGTGCGAATGGCAGAGCAATTACGTATCCTGCATGACAAACGATTTCTGTTGCAGATTCTGTTGTCGGTGCTCGTGTTTACGGCGATGTTTACGGCCTATACCTATTTGGCCGACTTTTTGGAAACCGTAGCGGGGGTTAAGGCTACCCATGTAGGGTGGTGGTTAATGGGCTTTGGGGCAGTAGGGTTGGGAGGGAACTGGTTAGGTGGGCGTTATGTAGATCGCAACCCGCTGGGCGCCACCATCGTGTGTGTGGTCGTGCTAGGGCTAGGGATGTTAAGCAGCGTGTCTATGGTGTCTTCCTACACAGGGTTAGCGGGAGCACTGGCCATATGGGGCATTGCCTACACCGCATTATTTCCTATTTGTCAGGTGAGGGTGATGAAGGCGGCATCCCATGCGCAAGCCTTGGCGGGCACCTTTAATGTTTCTGCTGCAAATGCTGGTACGGGGTTAGGGGCAATGCTAGGTGGGCTCGTGATCCCTACTTTTGGGGTACAACATATTACCTACGTAGCCGCAGGGGTTGCGCTGGTAGCGGTGCTACTCGCAATCAGTATGATAAAACGCTGATCACAATCTGCTACTAAGTAAGGAAGTCAGTGCTTTACAATGGCTGCACAGTCAGGAGTAGAGCGCGTTACCGCTATGCTGCTGTCTTTCTTTCATACTGCGATTGCTACCATTCTTATGCAAACCCTTGTACGTACCTTACTGGCCTTGATTAGTGCTGTAGCCCTCAGTGTCGTGGTGGCCGGATTGTTTTTACCCGTGGCGAGCGTGTTACAGGGAGCAGAGTTTACGTGTTTGAGTGAGGGCATTACAGAATGCGTGTCGTGGATCCCAATGAGTGCCGTGTTGTATGGGCCGCTGTTCGCGATAGTTGGTGCGGTAGTGGGGACACCGCTGTTGCTAATGCTGTGGGCATGGCGTGGGTGGTGACAGCGTCAATGGGGCAGCTACTTACTGTAAGGCTAGACGCTATAGCACGATGAAGGGGATAGCCCCCTAAGCGGCAGTGGTTACGACCACCTATAAAAAAAGTCCGTATGAATACCCATACGGACTTTTTTGTGGGTGCTGACGTTGCAGCGTGTATGACTTAGAGCTGTTTGGTTTGTTCGCTTTCAACCACCATGTCCAGAATATCTACGTATTTGGACGCATCAGCGGGCACGTTTTGGCGTGTGTAACGGTTGATGCGCAAGACATTACGAATACCGGGTTGGTGGTCGTAGCCTTGAATATCACCGTAGTAATAGCCCCAGTCACCCGTTTTGGTTTTTAGGCCATTGTTGTCATACGTGATTTCACGCACTTTCAAACACTGGTAGTTCGGGATCATGGCGTGCGAGCATGCTTCGCGCTGCGGCGCTACTTCCAAGAAAATACGCTCAGGCTCACCGCCGTAAAGCGTTTCAGGAGTAGGTTCGCCTTGCATCAGCCATTTGGTGCCATCAGCAAAGGTTAGTGTCAGTGTAGGGTTGGCATCGTTAGCATTGATTGCCCATTGGCTAACCGTAGGTAAACGTTGACCAACTTCATGCTCAAAACTCATGAGTTTTTGGTCCGAGCACATTTTCATGGTGGAAGCAGGGTTGCTAACGGAAATATGTGAGCCGTTAACGTTGTAGCCGCCATTCATTAAATTACATAGACCTTCTACCGAAACTTGGTTGTCCGCAAAGTGCAGCACAATGGGTGTGCCGTTAATGCCAGCAGGGGCCGCTTGCGGTTTCTGGCCTTTGGCCGCTACGGATTCCAAAGCCCAGTTATATGCTTGAAGTGTCGTTTCGGTGTTCATCGAGGATTGCTGTGCAGAGCTAGTGTTAGCAGAAGGGGAGCTAGAGCATGCTGCCAAACCCATCAAGGCAACAAAACCAGCTGTTAGCGCAAATTTTTTCTTCATAGTCTTTCCTTATTCAGCGAGGCAAAGCGAGATTTTCGCGAAACGTAGACTTGCATTGTCAGTCCATAGGCCGCTGATGGCAAGTTTGCTTAACGATCTCTTACATTACCAACTAGAGAGATTGGCTCTGCTAGTGGTGATAGAAAGCAGAGAAGTGAAAACAATATGGCTACTCTATATAGAGGGGAGCGTAAAAATCGCTCCCCTTTGTTTTTTGGCCTAGGCCTTAGGCAGACGGTGATGCACGGTATTTAGAGCACTTTGCAGCCAGCAGGCAGTTCTGCATGTTTCACATAGCGCCGTATCTCGTCCGCCAATGCCGTAGCGGCTGGAGTCGGGGCATGATCTTGGGGGAACATCAAACACAAGGTACGCACCAGCTTGGGCGATCGCAATAATGAAAATGACAGGCCGGGAACCAGCACGCGTTGTGCCGCTAGCGAGGGCATCAGGGCAATGGCTAAACCGCTTTGTACGATGGCCGCCTGCGAGGTAGTACTAGAGGCCTCGTAGAAAGGAGCCGAGACCTCTATAGGTAGGTCGGGTCTCGATTGCAGCACGGCCATAATACCGGTTTCATCAATCACGCCCACGAGTTTACGATTTTGCAGCGTTTTCCAACTGACGCTGTTACGTGCATCGGGGTGTATATGGCTGTCATCGGTACGGTAGAGCACGCCGAATTGATCTTCCAATAGAGGCTCGCTTTCTAAACCATGCATATCCGCCCATCGACTGGTTAAGCCAAAATCGACTTCACCTGCTACAACTTGACGCTGGATAGGCCCCGAGTTGGCATCGCGTAAGTACAAACGCACGCCAGGGTAGTGTTCTGAAAACACAGCAGCAGCTGGTGCAATCAAATCGGTGATGGCAGAAGGAGCAGCCGATACGCTGACACGCCCGCTTTTCAAGGCTCCGTAGCGCATCACGTCATCGATAGCACCATCGAAATCCGCCAAAAGACGTGTAATTCTAGGTAAAAATTCTTTGCCAATAGGGGAAAGTACTACCCTGCGGCTTGTGCGTATAAAAAGGGGGGTTTCTAGGGCGGCTTCTAGCTGTTGAATCAGCCCCGTAACCGACGACTGAGTCTGGTATAAACGGCGCGCCGCCCGTGTGAAACTCGCCTCTTGGGCAACGGCCACAAAGGCATTCAAGTGCTTTAGCGTGATGTGTTTAGGAAGTCTATTCATCTCAATTTGTGATTGATCGATTAACTTAAACAATTTTTCATATCAATAATCCTTTTGGATAATACGCCAAACTCCCGTTATTTGGGGAGGTCTCAGGAGTAAAGAATGCAACAGGACGACCGCCGGTTAGACGTCAAAATCGCAAATGGCTGGATTATTGATGGAACCGCTACCCCACGCCAACAAGGCGATGTAGGTATTCGTGCCGGGCGTGTAGTGGCTCTAGGTGATTTGAGTGACTGGACAGCTGACACCACAATTGATGCTACTGCAAAAGTCGTAGCACCTGGGTTTATTGATACACATGGCCACGATGATTTGATGTTTATCGAGAAGCCCGCGCTAGATTGGAAAACCAGCCAAGGTATTACCTCGGTAGTGGTAGGTAATTGCGGCGTGAGTGCGTTTCCTGCGCCGCTGCCAGGTAACCATGCTGCGGCGTTGGCCCTGTTGGGGGATTCCCCGCTGTTTGACAGCATGACGGACTACACACAAGCCGTACAAAAACTCAGCCCTATGATCAACGTAGCCGCATTGGTAGGTCATGCCAATTTGCGTATGGCGGTGATGGCTGATCCTATGGCTACGCCCACAGAAGAAGAACAACAAGCCATGGAGCGTTTGCTGGATAACGCCTTGAGCAATGGTGCAGTAGGTTTCAGTACCGGTTTGGCGTATGAGCCTGGTTGTATGGCTCAGCCTAGTGAGTTGGAAGGCTTGGCGGCAGTGGCGGCTAAACATGGTTCGTTGCATACCAGCCATATTCGTAATGAAGGCGATACCGTAGAAGAGTCGGTTGAAGAGGTATTGTCGGTAGGCCGAGACAGCCAGTGTGCCACGCTGGTGTCCCACCATAAATGCATGTTGCCTGCTAACTGGGGGCGTAGTCGCCACACGCTGGCGAACATTGACCGCGCACGTGCCGAAGGCATGGAAGCCACGTTGGATATCTACCCGTACTCGGGCAGTTCCACCATTTTGATTCCTGAGCGCGCCCACACTATTGATCGTATTCGTATCACCTGGTCTGAACCTCACCCTGAATGCAATGGCATGGACTTGTCCGACGTTGCAGAACAGTGGGGATGTGACCGCGAAACGGCTGCCCGTAAATTGCTGCCCGCCGGTGCCATCTATTTTGCAATGGATGAGGCCGAAGTACACCGCATTTTCAGTCACCCATGCTGCATGGTGGGTTCTGACGGTTTACCAGCAGATGCGCAGCCGCACCCACGATTGTGGGGGAGCTTTACACGCATTTTAGGACCGTATGTGCGTGAAGCTGGATTGATGCCGTTGGAGCAAGCTGTCGCCAAAATGACAGCCTTACCCGCATCGGTATTTGGCCTGAAAGACCGTGGCGTACTTCAAAAGGGTGCGTGGGCCGATGTGGTGATTTTCGATCCGGAAACCGTCACAGACTGCGCAACCTGGGAGCAGCCAACACTGCCTTCAGAGGGTGTGGAAGCTGTATTTGTGAATGGCGTACAGGTATTTCCTCAGGCGCCAGCACAGCGACCTGGTCAGGTGTTGAACCGGGCCTTTGCCGCCAAAGCAAAAAGTGTGGAACAAGGCAGTTCATCGCCATCGTTCTAATTTCATTATCTAGTCATGATCTGTGATGTTTTTACACGCGTGATCATGACTGTCAGCATCACAATAGGAACGGTACAGATTAACAAGCCGCTCCCGAAGGACAGTTAAGGAGACCCCATGACCTTCACGCAACAACCCACTGGCAAGCGCAATGCCGCGATGCTGGTGTACATACTGGGGCTAGCAATAGCTCTGTACACACACTTCTACATGCCTGGTGAGACTTCCTTGTGGGGTTTGACACCAGTAGTCGTGTTTGCTGTCATCGCTTTGCTGGGCGTTGATATCGTATTGGCGACCATCGGTGCGATTGTGCTGGGCGCTATCATGACCAGTACCACGCCTATCGCGATGGGTAAATTGCTGGCTGACTCACTGGGCTCTTTTATTGCCGTAGTGGGTTTGATCATTGTTTTGGGTGCCGGTGTAGGTGAAGTGGCAGCCAGAACAGGTGCAGCAGAACAGTTGGTGCGCGCTATTGTGAAGCGCATCGGTTTGTCTAACCCTGTACGTGTACGTTTGGGGATCATGGTCGCGTCTACGCTGATCTGTGGTGCCTTGGGTACGTTGGCGGGTGGTAACGCGATTATTGCTGCGGTGGTGATCCCTATCGCTGCGGCGGTGCGTTTGTCCCCACCTGCTGTAGCCGCATTGTTCCAGAGCGCAGGTTCTGCTGGTCTGGTGTTGGGACCATTTACGCCTAACGTTGTGACCGTAACGGGTTTGACAGGCTTGAGCTACGGTGACTACCTAATGGTTGCTGGTTTGCCTATGGCAGCGGCTACCTTGCTGACCGGTTGGTTCATGTCTGGTCGTATCCAGAAAATGACAGCAGACGACTTCCAATACGAAGAAGCAGCACAAGGTGCAGCCGCTTTTGATATCAATGCAAAAGCCTCTCCTAAAGCGGTTCGCGCAGCATGGGGTTTCTGCTTGACCATCATCACATTGGCTGTAGTGGGTGTGTTGGCTAAAGCAGGTTTTGCGTTTGCGATTATCGTGATGGTGTCGTTGGGGGCAGTAACCGGTTTGGCCGGCGGCTTGAACCCACGTGAAATTTTGGAAGCCATGTACAAAGGTGCAGGCAAGCTGATCTGGATTTTCTTCCTATTCTGGCTGTTCAACCCTGTGTTGGTGCTGGTAGATCAGTTGAATGCGTACCACGCGTTGTTGGATGCGGTGCAACCGTACCTGATCGGTGTGAGTGGTGCTGCACTATGTATGATTATTGTGGGCTTTAACGTGATTGGTCACATTCCTGGTGCTGCAGTAGCCCAGATGACATTCACTGCCAAAATCTTTGGCCCAGTGTTGGCAGCAGCCGGCGTAGGCCCAGCAGCTACTACTGCGGTGATTTTGGGTAGTTCTCAGATTGACTGGTTTGGTCCTTTCCCATCGTCTGACATGTTTGGTCAGATGGGCTTGGCACGATCCACACAACTTAAATACATGCTCTATAACGGTTGGGCAGTCATGGCGATCAACTTGTTGATGTTCGCTGGCTTGTTCATGATTCTAGAGTAAGAAGCGAGGCGTAACGATGTTTACTTTGGGTAGCGAAACACTGGATGTGCAGGAAGTACGTCTGCAACTAGAGAGTAGCCTGACACCATTGTTGGAAAAAGAGCCTGCACGCATTTCTATGGCGGTGCGGACTCTGGATGGCGTTAGCCTGTTTGATTGGCATGTACAGCGCGCGATGCCGTCTGCCAGCTTAATCAAGGTACCCATGTTGCTTTGTTTGCTGGAAGAAGTGGCCAAAGGGCGTGTGAGCTTGGACGATGTACGGGCATTGCCTGACAGCAATCGTGCAGGTGGTACAGGCATTTTGAGCCAATTGCCTGGCGTGCAGGCGTTAAGCCTGCGCGAACTGGCGCACTTGATGATTGTGCTGAGCGATAACGTCGCTACCAACGCCCTGATCGATGTTTTGGGTATGGATCGCATTAATCAATGGTGCCGACAAGCTGGCTTGGCGTACACCGAGCTGCAACGTCACATGATGGATGCGCAAGCTCGTGCGCAAGGCAAAGACAACTGGACCAGTGCGGCAGATGCATGTACGACCTTGTTGTACTTGCTGCAGTCGCCTGTGTTGCCAGAGGCCCTGCGTCAGGAAGGGTTGCAAATGTTGGCCGATCAGCGCGAGCGCGGTCACTTTGCGGCTATATTGCCTGCCGACGTAGAGCTGGCCCATAAAACAGGCTCTTTGCCTGGCTTGCGTCACGACGCTGGCATCATGACCGTAGGCAAACGTAGCGTGGTATTGGCTGTGTTGGCTGATGGTTTTACGGATGCGCGCACTAGCTCCACTTTGTATGGTGGTGAAGGCGCAGCAGTGCTGTCTACATTAGCCGCAACCGTGGCTGACGTGCTCAGAGCCTGAGCAGATAAGTAGTAATGATGAATTACCCGGCTTGTGGGTTGAGCCGGGTCTACAGATAAGGAATAGCCATGACAACAACACGCGTCGCACTGGTTCAGGTCGATAGTGGACGAGATCGTGAGGCCAATCTGGTTGAGCTAGAGCGTTGGGTGCTAGCGGCAGCCAACGATGGTGCCAAGTTGATCATTACACCGGAGTACAGCGATGTGCGCGGTGACAAAGAGTGGGTGAGTGCACAGGCAACACCTATTCCTGGCATGGTCACAGAACGTTTCGCCGCATTGGCACGCCAAACGGGTGCGTGGATACAGTTGGGTTCTATGCACGAAAAAGGTGCAGATGGCCAACGTCTAGGCAACACCAGTGTGGTGTTTTCGCCAGATGGCAGCATTGCTGCTACCTACCGAAAAATGCACTTGTATGACGCTGTGGTGAATGGCGTGACGTATCGCGAGTCGGACGAGTTCTGTCACGGTGAGCATCTGCAAAACGTACAAATCGGGGATCTGAATTTAGGGTTGAGTATTTGCTACGACATGCGTTTTGCAGAGCTTTTCCGTACGCTTCGTGCGCGCGGTGCAAACGTGTTGGTGGTTCCTGCTGCCTTCAATGTACATACTGGTAGAGATCATTGGGAAGTGTTGTTGCGTGCCCGAGCGATCGAGAATCAGTGTTACGTATTGGCAGCAGCGCAAATAGGTGGGCCCGGCCCAGCCATGCCGTGTTTAGGCCGCAGCATGATTATTGATCCTTGGGGCACCGTTCTCGCATGTATGCCAGATCAGTCCGGTTATATCTGTGCAGACATTGATCCTGCACGTGTGGCTCGGATGCGTGAATCGTTGCCTGCTTGGGATCATCGCCGTGGTGATTTGTACCCAATTCAGCAGTAAACAGAAGAGTGGAGTAAAGGATGACTGAAGCAACCAATGCCGTTTTTGAGTTTCATGCAGGGACTAGCCCTTTGCTGATTTCCATGCCACACGTGGGTACGTATGTGCCCGATGATGTGTTGGCGCGCATGAGTCCGGAGGCCCGTCAGTTGCAAGACACCGACTGGCATTTGCCACGCTTGTACGCATGTGCCCGTGAACTAGGCGCTTCCATCCTAATTGCTAAGTACTCACGTTATGTGGTGGACCAGAACCGTCCACCCGATAACGCCAGTTTGTATCCCGGACAAAGCGTTACGAGCCTATGCCCGTTGGATACCTTTGGTGATGAGCCGTTGTATCAGCCAGGTGCCGAGCCAAACGATGCAGAAGTTGCTGCACGACGCGAAGCAATCTGGCGTCCTTATCACCAGCAATTGCAGCAAGAGCTTGAGCGTTTGCATACCCAGTTTGGTCGTGTAGTGCTGTGGGATGCGCATTCTATACGCTCTATTGTGCCTAGGTTCTTTGATGGCAAATTGCCTGACCTGAACTTTGGTACGGCTGACGGTGCTAGTTGTGATCCAGAATTAGCACAACGCTTGCTGAGCGTAGCGCAGCAAGATGAACGCTATAGCAGTGTTCTGAATGGCCGCTTTAAAGGTGGTTATATCACTAGAAACTATGGCAACCCCGCCAACAATATCCACGCGGTACAGCTGGAAATGGCGCAGTGTTGCTATATGGAAGAAAAGTGGCCATTTGAGTATCAAGAAGAAGTTGCCAAAAATGTGCAACCCTTAATCAAGTCACTGTTAAACGAAGCACTAGCCTTTGCTCAGGACAAGCGCGATTAAGCAATCCCTTGCCACAACAAGTTTGCACCCCTGATGGGGTGCTTTTTTTTGCTCGTTCAACATACAGAGAAGGGTGCGCTAAGAAGGCTGCCAAGGAAGTGGTTGAGTAAGTGACGATGCGGCAATAGCGGTTACTGACGTGGTTTGACACCTTGTGAGGCCGTGTTGAGGAGCAGGTATGCGTGTAGTCGTTCGCTTTGGCGTGTGGGAATGACCAAACCTGCTTTGTCTAACGGATAAATGGTCTAGATATACAGCAAAAAGTGGTAGATCAAGCTAGACCATTTTGTCGCTATAAAAGAAGCTCTGCTGTTTTATTTTTTTAGCTGTTGGAGCTACCCATGTCTACCGCGACATATTCTTCTTCTTTTTCTTGGCGCGACTGGGTGCATCCCGTTGTAGCTGGTTTGATTTCTGTGCTGGTGAACTATGGAGGCACCTTTATTTTGGTGTTTCAGGCCGCCAAGGTGGCCGGTTTAAGCCCTGAGCTCACAGCGTCGTGGGTATGGTCGGTGTCTATAGGGGTGGGGGTGACTGGCTTGGTATTGAGTTGGCGCACCAAAGTCCCTGTCATCACCGCCTGGTCTACGCCCGCTGCGGCGTTCTTAGTGACGGCTCTCGCCACTACGCCCTATGAGCAAGCCGTAGGGGCGTATGTGATCTCTGCCGCTTTATTTGTACTGTTGGGGTTGTCGGGTTGGTTCGAGCGATTGATACGCTGGATTCCGCCTGGTATCGCTGCTGGTTTGTTGGCTGGTATCTTGCTGCAGTTCGGCATACAAGCTTTTGGAGGCATGAGTGTAGACCCATGGTTGGTAGGGACGCTAATCGCCGCCTACGTGCTTCTAAAGCGGTTTACAGCACGGTATGCAGTAGTGGGTTTACTGGTGTTAGGGTTGGCGCTGTTGTTTGTGCTGGATAGGGTAGAGCTACAAGGGGTAAGCCTGCAGTTTGCGACACCCGTATTTACGATGCCTGCTTTCTCGGTTAATGCATTGCTCAGTGTGGCCTTGCCGCTGTTTTTGATCACACTCACAGGGCAATACATGCCGGGTATGTTGGTACTGCGTAATGATGGTTATCACACCAAGGCTAGCCCCATAGTCAGCATGACGGGCTTGGGGTCGTTGTTGATGGCTCCTTTTGGGTCGCATGCGTTTAATCTGGCTGCTATTACGGCGGCAATCTGTACGGGGCCAGAAGCACACGAGAATCCTGCTAAGCGTTGGGTGGCTGGGGTTGCTGCCGGTATTTTTTATATTCTGGTGGGGGTGTTTGGGGTGACGCTCGCGGCCGTGTTTATGGCCTTGCCCGCTACGTTCATTACAACGCTGGCAGGGTTGGCATTGTTGGGCACTATAGGCGGAAGTTTGGCGAGTGCCTTAGCGGAAGCTAAAACCCGTGAGGCATCGTTAATTACCTTTTTGGCCGCCGCCGCGAACATTCAGTTCTTGGGTATTGGAGGTGCTTTTTGGGGGCTGGTCATAGGACTTTGCGCACATGTGGCGCTGCATGTGTCGTTTACGTCTACCCGTGCATCTTCCTAGTGCTAGGGTGTAGTTGCTAATCGCGCATAAAAAATCCCATCATGCCGTGTTTGCATGATGGGAGATGATAAAAGAGATTAAATAGAAATTACGGGTAGAAAGTAGAAACTACGGCTAAACCGGCTGGAATAGAAATTAGGGCACAAAGAGTACTAATTACGACGGTAGAGGCTGATTGGTCCATATAGGCTTTATTGCCAACCGCTAAAGCAGGAACAGCGGTTGCGGTAGGAATAACCCCAATCAAAAACGCTGAAGCTAATAGTTCACCACGTAAACCTAGGGCAATCCCTACGCCTAGAATTAAAAGCGCTTGAACGATGTTCTTTACAAAGACGTTAAAGATAATTTCTTTGTTCAGAGAGAATTTGGATTTGGAAATAAACAAACCCAGAAAGAACAGCGCTACACCGCCTGCCGTTTTGCCCAGTTCATTAATAGAAGCACTGAGGATTTCAGGTAAGCGCACGCCACATACGGCCAACACAGCACCTAGGATGGGCAAGATCACCAAGGGCTGGGATACCGCTTTCCCTAATGCTTTGAGTGGGCTAGAACCCGCACCACCGCCTAAGAGTGCCAAAGCCAGCGGCAGAATCAAAACGGTGTAGATCAAGTTACCAATCACCATGGCGATTAACCCAGCAGAACCTACTGCGGCAATCAATACTGGTGGCCCGCAGTACGCCATATCAGGGAAGGACACGGCCAGTGCCTGCATGGTGGCGTCAGCCTTGTTGTGTTTGAACATCACCCTACCAGCGATATAGCCTAATACGTAGGTAACAATTAACCCCACAGCTAACGCTAAGGCGTAATCAATATTCAGAATGTTTTTGGGTGATGAGCTTAGTGCGGCCAAAAATAAAGCCAAGGGCAGGGCGATTTTTACTACGTAGTCTGCAAAAGCCTGCGAGTAGTCCTGTTTTACAAAACCTGTTTTTCCGCATCCCCAACCTACCGCTATGCCCAGCGTGATTGGGCCTAACGCTTCCAGAATGGTGTGCACTAACATATTTTTATGATCCTATTCCAAACGAGTTTGTTAAATAAAGAAAAGAAATATTTATGCAATAAAAAGTTGGGTTTCTTTTTGGCGGGTAAAGATTAATTATAACTTTATGATTTAGGTAAAAATAAATACTTGATCATATTCCTCTGTTACTGGGTAAAACAATTGTAAAGAAGTATTTAATACAGGGTTAAGTAGTGGTTTTTCTGGATCCCATTTCAATAGTTTTGGTTTTATTTTTCATAAGTGGATTATGATTTAAATTGCACCAAAGTCTGATGGGAAATTTAAGCTCAAGGGGAAAAGATGATTCGTTGTGTAAGGCTCTCAACAGATGAGCATGGTCAATCAAAAATCGAAGAAGGCTTCATAGATTTACCCGGCGGCGAACGCGGGGATTTGGTGGGTGTACCAACGAATGCGGTCAGCATTTCGTTCAGGGAAACCAGTGAAGGTGGCAGCTTTGATTGGCACACCGCACCAGCACGCCAATATGTGCTGACCCTTAGCGGCGTATTAGAGTTTGAAACGCGCACAGGTGAGTGCTTTCAATTAAGCCCCGGTGACGTACTGTTGGCCGAAGACACCGTTGGTGGTGGTCATAAGTGGCGCTTACTCAATAACGACCCATGGCGTCGTGCGTACGTGATTCTTCCCTTGGGTGAGACCGTACCGTTTGTACCTGCGAAATAAGAAGTTGCTGAATAGGAGTAGTTATGACGAATCAAAGCCTGCCCGCTAATGCCGACATAGTGATGATTGGCGCGGGTATCATGAGTGCCACGCTGGGAACCTTGTTAAAAGAGCTGGAGCCCTCACTGAATATTGTTGTGCTGGAAGCCTTAGAAGACTGTGCACAAGAAAGTTCAGACGGTTGGAATAACGCAGGTACGGGTCATGCGGCCAACTGCGAAATGAATTACACCCCACAGCGCCCTGACGGCAGCGTGGATATTTCCAAAGCCTTGGAAGTCAACACAGAATTCGATTTGTCCCGCCAGTTGTGGACATACCTGATCCGCAAAGGATCTATCCCTGACCCACGCGCCTTTATTCACCCTTGCCCACACATGAGCTTTGTCTGGGGCGACGATAACGTGAAGTACTTGCGCGAACGTTTTAAACAAATGTCGGCGCACCATTGCTATCACGGTATGGAGTACAGCGAAGACCCTAAACAGATTGCTGAATGGGTGCCGCTAGTGATGGAAGGGCGTGATCCTAGCGAGCCTATTGCAGCGACACGTATTATTACGGGTTCCGATGTGGACTACGGTGCGTTGACGCACATCTTGTTTAAAAGCCTGTCCCAAGAGTCGGGTGTGTCAGTGAACTACCTCAGCCGTGTGCACGACTTGAAACGTGCCGCTGACGGTAAATGGCAAGTTGACGTACGCAATGCGCACAGCGGCGAAAAACAATCGGTGACAGCCAAGTTTGTGTTTATTGGTGCAGGTGGTGGCGCATTAGAGCTGCTGCAAAAATCCGGTATTCCTGAAGGCCACGGTTATGGTGGTTTCCCTGTTAGCGGTATTTGGTTGCGTTGCGATGTTGATGACGTGAGCGAACGCCATCACGCCAAAGTCTACGGTAAAGCACCACACGGTTCGCCACCAATGTCAGTACCGCACTTGGATACACGTATTATCGGTGGCAAAAAATCCATTTTGTTCGGGCCCTATGCTGGCTTTTCTTCACGCTTCCTGAAGCACGGTTCCTTGCTAGATTTAGCAAAATCGGTACGTCCAGGCAACGTTGTGCCTATGTTGGATGTGGCCAAAGATAACTGGCAACTGTGCGAATACTTGGTGTCCCAAGTGTTGCAAAGCGAATCTCATCAGTTTGAAATGCTGCGTGAGTTCTACCCTGAAGTACGCCCACATCAGTGGACTAAAGCGGTAGCGGGTCAGCGCGTTCAGATTATTAAACCTACACACCATCACGATGGCGGTATGCTGGAGTTCGGTACTGAACTGATTACAGCATCGGATAGTTCTATCGCTGCGTTGTTAGGGGCGTCTCCTGGTGCGTCTACAGCCGCGTTTATTGCGCTGGAAATTCTGCAGAAATGTTTTGCCGACAAACTGACGCCAGATGGTTGGTTGAACAAACTGAAGAGCATTATTCCTACCTACGGTATAGACCTGAAAGTGGATGCTGCGGCATGTAATGCCATTCGTGCCGAAACGGCTGCTGTATTGAAACTGGAAAATATTTAAGGACGTTCCTCCATGAAGATTAAGAATGTTGCCGATTTGTTGACTGAAACCCTGATTGAAGCTGGGGTAAAGCGCATTTATGGCGTGGTGGGGGATAGCTTGAACGGAGTGACTGAGTCCATCCGTCAACGCCCTGAACTGGAATGGGTAGGTGTACGCCACGAAGAAGTGGCGGCATTTGCGGCCAGTGGCGAATCACAAGTTACCGGTGAGTTGGCTGTGTGTGCAGGGTCGTGTGGGCCAGGTAACTTGCACTTGATCAACGGTTTGTTTGATGCACACCGTAGCCGTACGCCCGTATTGGCCATTGCTGCACACATTCCTTCTGCAGAAATTGGCAGTGGCTACTTTCAAGAAACGCATCCGCAAAATCTGTTCCAAGAATGCAGCCATTACTGCGAAATGGTGTCAGATCCCAAACAGCTACCTTACGTATTGGATAACGCCATTCGTGCGGCTGTAGGCCAAAAAGGGGTCGCTGTTATTGTCTTGCCGGGTGACGTCGCATTGGCAGACTCGCCAGTGAGCGCGGTGACGCCGCATTTGGGCTTGATCCCGCCAGAGCCAGAAGTGCAGCCTGCCGCAACCCAAATTGATGCCTTGGCTGAGCTGTTGAATAACTCTGGCCGTGTTGCCTTGTTTACTGGCCGTGGTTGTGCCGGTGCGCACGATGAGTTGCTCAAACTGGCTGATGCTCTAAAAAGCCCTATGGTGCATGCCTTGGGTGGTAAAGAGCACGTGGAATACGACAACCCTTACGACGTAGGGATGACCGGTTTCATTGGGTTCTCGTCTGGCTATGCAGCCATGCATGCGTGCGATACGTTGTTGATGCTAGGCACCGATTTTCCCTATAAACAATTCTTGCCCAGCCACGTTAACGTGGTGCAAGTCGATATACGCCCTGAAAACCTGGGCAGACGCGCGAAGTTGAAATTGGGTGTGGTGGGCGACATTAAGCTGACGATTCAGCGTCTGCTACCAAAACTCAAAGCACGTACAGACAATAGTTTCCTGGACTCCGCTCGCAAACATTATCAAGAAGCCCGCAAAGGTCTAGATGAGTTAGCGCAGCCAGGTAAACATGGCGTCATACACCCGCAGTATTTGGCACGTATGTTGAGTGAAAAAGCCTCTGAAGATGCGATTTTCACAGCAGACGTGGGTACGGCAACCGTGTGGGCAGCTCGCTACCTGAAAATGAATGGCAAACGCCGTTTGGTGGGCTCCTTAACACACGGCTCTATGGCCAATGCGATGCCCCAAGCGTTGGGTATCAAGCACGCATTGCCTGAGCGTCAAGTAATTACCTTTTCGGGAGACGGTGGGTTGTCCATGCTGATGGGGGATTTAATCAGCCTGAAACAACACAACATTCCTGTGAAAGTAGTAGTTTTCAATAACGGTGTGCTGGGTTTTGTGGCACTGGAAATGAAAGCGGCTGGCTTTGTGAATACAGGGGTTGATCTGGATAATCCAGATTTTGCTGCTGTGGCTCGTGCGATAGGCATTCATGGGGTGCGCGTAGAGCACCCAGATGATCTTCCTGCAGCGATAGAAGAAGTTCTACAGCACGAGGGGCCTGCTTTGCTCGATGTAGTAACGGCGAAGCAGGAGTTGGTGCTACCTCCGACCATTGGTCTAGAACAAGTTAAAGGTTTTGGGCTGTGGGGGTTAAGGGCGGTGATGGATGGTCAAATGCACACTGTGCTGGACTTGGCCAAAACCAATCTTCTGGACCGCTAATAATCTGGTGCCAGGCTAGTGTAGTTTGCTGGTTTTTCTGTTCTGTGCCACGTCTTGGTTGTTGCAGCAAAAGGCGTGGTGCAGGATAAAACAGTTGGTTTTCACCTAGATAATTATTATGGTAAATGAAACCGTCGTTGATCTGTCCCGCTTGCAGTTTGCGGCTACAGCACTTTATCACTTCTTATTTGTCCCGTTAACTCTGGGTCTGTCCATTTTGATCGCTGTGATGGAGACGGTATACGTCACCACCGGGCGTGAGATTTACAGACGCATGACACAGTTCTGGGCCAAGCTTTTCATGATCAACTTTGCGCTCGGTGTAGCAACAGGGTTGACCATGGAAGTTCAGTTTGGGACGAACTGGTCTTTTTACTCCAGCTTCGTAGGGGATGCATTCGGTACCTTACTGGCGGTAGAAGGCTTAATGGCTTTCTTCATGGAGTCTACCTTTATCGGTCTGATGGTCTTGGGCTGGGATCGCATGTCCAAAGGTAAGCACTTGGTGGTGACCTACTTGGTTGCTCTGGGTTCTAACTTGTCGGCATTGTGGATTCTGGTGGCTAACAGCTTTATGCAAAGCCCAATGGGTGCTGAATTTAACCCCATTACCATGCGTATGGAGTTATCCAGCTTCTCGTCCATGTTCTTCAACCCCGATGCGCAAGCCAAGTTCGTGCACACCGTATTAGCGGGCTACGTCACAGCAGCGGTATTCGTCTGTGGGGTGAGCGCGTTCTATATGTTGCGTAATCGACATATGGATCTCGCGCGTCGTTCTTTCCGTATTGCCGCGTTGTTCGGTGTGCTGGGTACCGCTGGTGTTCTGACCTTAGGCGATGCCTTGGGTTTGATCGGTGGTCATGCACAGCCTACAAAACTGGCTGCGATGGAAGCGCTCTGGAAAGAAGAAAAAGCTCCAATGCCGTTTAACGCCATTGCTTTTCCTTCGCAATCCGAGCAGCGAAACCTAGGCGAAATACAAATCCCAGCGTTGCTCTCTATTCTGGTCACCCATTCGTTGGATGGAACAGTACCCGCTGTAGACCAGTTGGAAGAACAGGCTAAGGTACGTATTCGCAATGGTATTCCTGCCGTAGAGGCGATGAAAACCTTGAGTGCGAATCCGCTTGATGTAGAGGCGCTTGCTAAGTTTGAAGCGCACAAAGCTGACGTGGGTTATGGCTTACTGGTACAACGCTACGCACCCGATGGCGACTTCTCTTTGTTGACCGAAGCGGATATTGCTAAAGCAGCCAATGACACCATTCCTGAAGTATGGGTGATTTTCTGGTCATTCCGTATCATGGTGGCATTGGGTCTACTGATGTTGGCATACTTCGTAGCGGCGCTGGTTCTGACGCTGTCCAACAAAGTGCAAAACAATCGTTGGTTCTTGCGCTGTTCTATCTGGATGATTCCTATACCGTTTATCGCGTGCGAAATGGGTTGGATCGTAGCGGAAATGGGTAGACAGCCATGGACAGTGTACGAAATGTTGCCAACGTGGTTGTCGGCATCCACACACAGCGTGACTTACATGATTGTGTCGTTGGTAGGTTTCTTGTTGTTCTATACGATTTTCGCGCTGATCGAGATGTACTTGATGATCCGCAGCATTCGTAAAGGACCGGAAGATGCCCCAGCAGGCAACGCTCCGGCTACCCAAACATCTGCCGCGACAGCGTCATAATCTAGGGAGTCAACCATGGAACTTTATTACGTACTTCAAATAGTCTGGTGGCTACTCTTAGGGGTGCTGCTGATGGGGCTAGGGGTGATGGTTGGTATGGACATGGGCGTCGGTACATTACTGCGCTACGTGGGCCGTACTGACGCTGAGCGCCGTGTAGCCCTGAACATTATTGGCCCACACTGGGATGGTAATCAGGTGTGGTTCATTCTGGGCGGCGGTGCTATTTTCGCTGCTTGGCCACTGGTATATGCCACGGCTTTCTCCGGCTTCTACATTGTGATGCTGGTGCTGTTGTGGAGCATGATCATTCGCCCACTGGGCTTTGAGTACCGCAGTAAATTGCCACATGCAGCATGGCGTAACGCCTGGGACTGGAGCCTGTTTGTGTCCGGTTTGGTGCCGATGGTGATTTACGGTGCTGCAGTAGGTAACGTACTACAAGGTGTGCCTTTTAACTTTGACTGGCGCATGACGTCTTACTACACCGGCAGTTTCTTGGAGTTGATAAATCCATTTGCTGTGCTGTGTGGTCTGGTGTCGGTATCCCTGTCCATTTACATGGGTGGTGCCATTCTTATGAATGGTAGTGTGGGCGATATCGCCAAACGTGCTCGCAAAGCCTCTTTGTTTGGCGGCACGGTAGCGATTGTGTTGTTTACCTTGTGCGGTATTTGGGTAGCCAACATGGATTTCTACCAAATTACGTCGTCACCTGAGCCAGGCTTGGCACAGATCCCACTGCATCAAACGGTAGAGGTAGTAGAGGGCGGCTTGTTGAGAAACTTCCGCAACTATCCTATTTTGTGGCTGGTTCCTGCCTTGGGCTACATAGGCTTGATCGTCGGTATGCTGGCGCTGAAAGCTGGCCGCTCGGTAGTGGGCTGGTGGATGGGCGCATTGGCTTGGGTTGGTGTATTGGGTACTGCTGGCGCTGCCATGTTCCCATTCATTATGCCGTCCAGCACACATCCCTCACATAGTCTGACCGTATGGAACTCGGGTGCTAGCTCATTGACCATGAGCTGGATGCTTGGTTTCACCATCATCTTTATGCCGCTGATTATTGCTTACACAAGCTGGGCATTCTGGGTGATGCGAGGCAAAGTGACGACTGAGCAAGTCGATAGTTCAGAACACGCTTTATAAGAGGAGTCACACTATGTCGGTGCTTATGCGTTTTATTGTGCTCCTGATTTTGGCTGTTATTGCGATTCTGCTAACGGTCATCCTCGGAGATTACGGCCCTTGGTATTTGTCGTGGTTGCTAGGTACAGGGTTTATGGTACTGGTAGCGGCAATGGGCGGCGTCTTGTATGAAGAGCAAGAAGACGCATTGGACAGACCTGCTGAAGTAAAAAACAGGTCGTCCTCGGGTTACTAATCAGCTTAGGCTGAGGTGTTAACCGTCTCAAAGTGCTCTGTGGAGGGGGCTTCAGCGAAGAACTCGCTGATAAAGCCTCTCCACTTAGGAAAAGCGGGAGACTCACGGAAATCCACCATGTGGTTTTCCAGAGTCTCCCATTCTATATGTAGCAGGTAGTGTTCAGGCTTAGCCAAGCTGTGGTTAAGGTTGTAGCGAATGTAGCCTTTGGAATGGCGAATAACGCTCTCAACGCCTTGTGCTACAGCAGCTTCAAATTCTTTTTGCTTACCGGGTTGAATCTGAATGCTGGTGAGTTCGTGAATCATGGCAGTCCTTGTTAACAATAATAGAAAATAGAAGAGGGCATAATTGCTAAAGTCATACGCCCATTGCAGAGATGGGATAGCGCTCAAAACATTGTTGATTCTAGCGTAGCAGCAGCGGCTGCGGCTATCTCACCGTACAGCCCACAGTAGGAGTTGTTGATGGAATGGAATTTTTACGCTGAATCGCTATGGGTTTATTTGTCACTAGCGGTGAAGCTGTTGGTAGGGTTGGTCATTATTATTGCCAACATGAATTGGACCGGCAAAACCAAACTGTCGCAGATGAATGCCATCGACCTAGTAGGTAACTTTGTGCTGGGTGGTGTCGTGGGCGGGATTATCTATAACCGAGACATCAGTTTTCTGACCTACATCATTTGCTTAGTCATTGGCATAGGGGTGATTGATGGTCTGAACTACCTAGTGAACCGTACCAACTTTTTTAGATCGTTTGCGGTGGGATGCCCCATTACGTTGATAGCAGACGGTAAATTTTGTGTGGCCGCGATTAATAACAAAAAGAACAAAATTGATCTCAGTATCGTCGCGAGTCTATTGCGCAGCATGGGGCACTTTTCGTTTTCGGGGTTGGAGTTTTTGCAAATAGAACCTGGCGGGCAGTTAACGGTTATAGAGAAAAAAGAGGGCGGGCCTAGACCTGCGTTTATTGTGTTAATGAATGGCACGGTATTTGCTAGCCTGCTTGAGAGCTTAGACAAAGACGCCGCATGGCTAGAGTCACAATTACATCACGCTGGGTTTGAGGATCTACACACCATTTTCATGGTGGAGTGGTGGCAAGATACCTTGACGGTGGTGTGTGATAATGGCGAGGTCACAACCATTAACGCCGCGCATTGACGCTTGGCATACTACGTAGAACTACGGAATTTCTAGTCAGTCTTACCTTTGCGAATCAGGGGCTGAGCGCGCTACCCTATATACGCCTGTGCAACTGCCTTGTTGTGCAGTGAACGTGCCAATCGGATGAATAAGGTGTAGAAATGCGTAGATTTTTGACGGTAGGAGTACTGTTGTCGTTGGCGGTGGTAATGATGCAAAAGCCAGCACTAGCGGCGTCATCGGCAGCAGCGTTGCAAAGTGCGGCAGCACAAGGTGGCATGGCTGAACTTCGGCAGTTAATAGCCGAAGGGGCAGATATAGAGGCCCGCGACGCACAAGGCAGGACGGCGTTAATGCGCGCAACGCGTGCTAACCAATTGCAAGCCGCTACTGTGCTGATAGAAGCGGGTGCTGATGTCAATGCAAAAGATAATATAGAGGATAGTCCGTATTTATATGCGGGAGCCCAAGGCTTAAATGATATTCTCTTGCTAACCCTTGCTCATGGTGCCGATCTGCAAAGCACCAATAGGTATGGCGGCACTGCACTTATCCCCGCAGCAGAAAAAGGTCATGCCGATACAGTCAGTATTCTGTTGGATGCGGGTGTGGCGGTAGATCATGTGAATCGTTTGGGGTGGACCGCCTTATTGGAAGCGATTGTGCTGAGTAATGGAGGCCCTGTGCATCAAGACATCGTGCAACGTCTTATTGAGGGCGGTGCTGATGTGAACCTTGCTGATGACAAGGGTATGACCCCCTTACAGCACGCAGAACAGCGTGGGTATAACAAAATTGCTGCATTGTTGCGTGCAGCGGGTGCGCGATAAGGAGCCTAGACTATGACCATAAGTACAGAGAAAGCCGAATTTTTGCGTGAAGCCATTGCGTTGGCCTATGCCAACCAACAGCAAGGTGGTAGGCCTTTTGGTGCGGTAGTTGTAAAAGATGGGCGTATAGTGGCAACCGGTGTGAATGACATTCACGTTACGCACGATCCAACGGCGCATGCTGAGTTAACAGCATTACGAGCCGCCAGTCAGGTGCTGCAATCCCCTAATTTATCGGGCTGCAGTGTCTTTGCGAGTGGGCATCCTTGCCCCATGTGTATGGCGGCAATGCGTATGGCTGGCGTGGAAGAAGTGGTATATGCCTACTCAAACGAAGAAGCGGAACAATATGGGCTGTCGACGGCAGCCATTTATGCTGAGTTAGCCTTACCGTTCTCGCAACAAAGTATGCATATACAGTATGAGCCATTGCGTCCTGAGCCTTATGCAGGCTTGTATACGGAGTGGAAGTTAAAACAAAAGTAGTAGGGCAGTATGGATGTAAACGTAACGCATAAACACGCATCTACCGTGTGGTTGCTGGTGGTGGTTGCCATCATAGGACTGAATTTACGTCCGTTTATGACAGGGATTGGGCCATTAGCTGAATCCTTGCGTGATGCTACAGGGCTAAGTCAGCAAGGGTTGTCCATGCTGACCTTAATTCCTATGGCGCTAATGGGTGTGGTTGCTTTTGCTGGGCCCGCGCTACAAGGCAAGTTGGGCGCGCGACTACTGGTGATACTGGCCTTGTTGGTGATTGCTATAGGGGCAATACTGCGCTGGGTGACTACCTCGGGCGGGGTGCTACTACTGACAGCAGCCATCATGGGTTTTGGGGTAGCCATTATTCAGGCCGTATTTCCTGGCATTATCAAACGTCAATTCATGCAGCGCAGCAGCGTTGTGATGGGCTTGTATTCAGCCATGATGATGGGGGGCGGAGCACTGGGCGCGCAGTTATCACCCTGGGTGGCACAGGCCACGGGTAGTTGGCAAATAGGTTTAGCGTGGTTAGTGATGCCTGCGTTGCTGGCCTTGTTCCTAGCCGTGAAGCTGCTACCTATGGACCCTCCGCGTAGTGAAGGTAAGCGAGTCTCCATAACGCCATTGCTACGCCGTCGCCGGACGTGGTTGTTGATGTTGTGCTTTGGTTTGGTGAATGGGGGTTATTCGTCTGCTGTGGCATGGCTTGCGCCGGCCTATCAAAGTTTGGGGTGGAGCGCTGCGTACAGTGGTAGCTTATTGGCTGTGATGGCCATTGCTCAAGCGGTAGCAGCGTTGGTGCTACCTGCGATTGCTTGCAGAAAACCTGATTTCAGACCGTGGTTGTGGTTTACCTTAGCTTTGCAACTAGTGGGTTTTGCTGGCTTAGCATTTTGGCCTGCTGCAGCGCCATTGCTATGGGCCATTGTGGTAGGGGCAGGTTTGGGTGGCTGCTTTTCACTCACCATGGTGGTGGCGTTAGAGCATCTCAAAGAGCCAGCGCAAGCAGGCGCCTTGGCCGCTCTGATGCAAGGCGGTGGTTTCTTATTAGCGGCAATGGCCCCTTGGATTGTTGCTACCTTGTACGACGCTACAGAAAGTTATATGGCCGGGTGGGTGTGGCATGTAGGCTGTGTGGCAGTAGTGAGTGTATTGGTCTGGCAGTTTGCGCCCAAAGGTTATGCGCAGGCAATGGGTGTTTCGGTCTCAGCAGAATAAGCGAGCACAGCAGGTGCAGTGGTTAGCCGGTAGGTACATGTGTTTCATGTCTACGGCATAAAAAAAGGCTGCTCAACAGAGCAGCCTTTTTCGTGTACCACAGCTATCGCATTACTTGCGTTCTACAGCCAAGGTGTAATCACGGCTGCGAGTAGGTTGGTTCCACATGGTGACTTGAATTTGGTATTCACCAGGTTGCAACGCTACTTCTACGCGAGAATCCAGATTGTCATTGTTGTAGTCAATGTCATCATTCTCGGCAATCACGAAACCATCTTTTTGTAGTGACAGGTATGTGTCAAAAGAAGGGGAGCCTAGGTCAATCACGTAGTTACCAGCCTGAGCAATCGTCAAGGTATGGGTAACACGATCAGCGCCGGATTGCATGATGGCGTGTATAGATTGACCGGGGGTGATACGTGGGTCATCAACGTTAGGAGGCAGGTTGTTGCCACCTAAAGTCAGCTCGTATACACCTTGCTGTGAGCCATCAATAGACACAGTGTGTGTGCCAGCAGGTAGGATTGCACGTGTGCTGCCATCGTTTTGACGACGAGGGAAGCTAATAGGCAAGCCGTCCAGTTCTACGTCAGCATCAAAGCCTAGCGCATCTACTTTCAGGTTCACGAAGGTAGGTTGTGCCAGTTCAAAGCTGAAGTTTTGCTGATCGCCCATGTACAAGCCAGCTTGTTTTTCACCATTTACGGTCAGAACATCACCGGATTTCAGGCTGACTTCAGGGATGTCTGCTTTATTGATGATCAAGCGGTAGGTACCGTTAAAGGTATCAGCGCCCAACGCAGAGCTAGTTTGGATGGTGTAAGTACCAGCATCTAGGTACGTTTGGATTTTGGCGTCATAGTTGTCGCCGCCATCATCATCCGAGGCGATTTCACGACCAGAGCGATCCAGCAGATCCAGGTAAGGGTCAACCTGACCTTGGTCGGCTTTCATGTCGATGGTGTAGACAGCAGGCTCTTTCACTTCTAGGGTGAAGCTTTGCTTGCGACCCATCGCAATTTCAGTGATATCCATGCCAGCTTCAACCACGCCACCTACGTAACTCTTTAGTGGGGTAGCAGTGACGCTGAAAGGACCATAAGCATTAGCGTCTATACCGCTGACGATCACGTCGTACTTACCACCTGTTTCGGCCTTGAAAGCCAATACAGAGGCTGATGCTTTGGAGTCACTTTGATTGGAGTTAGCGACCAGCATGCCATTTTGCAGTACGCTGATTTGCGCACGCAATGCGCCAGTCACGGCTATTTTGTAGAACAAACCGGCTTCAGCATCCAATGTGTAAGGAACGCTGCGTACGCCGTTGCTCAAGTTCACTAAACTTGAACTGTTGATTTCACCTGGGTGGGCTTTATCTAAGGCCAGTACTGGGAAAGCAGACTGAGAGACTGCTGGGTTTTGGTCTTGTTGATAATAGTAAGCGGTACCACCACCAGCGATAACCGCCCCAATAATAGCGGCAAAGATAGTCGAGAGCTTCATGTATAGGGATCTCTAAGTAGTATAAGTGGCTTCATTGTACTAGGGCATTCCCTAAACAAGGCGGTCTATTGTTAAGAAGGGTGAATCTACTGCATTACTGTGTAATTAAATGTAATTTATGGTGGTTTAGGCCATTTTTTGCAGCGAAAGGGCTGGGGTAGTCAATACATGACGGGTTTGTGAACAGCCGTGTCGGGCTACATGGAGCGTACATTCAGCAGGCATAAAAAAAGCTGCTCCGTAGAGCAGCTTTTTCATCTGGACGTATAAAACGTTTATTTACGTTTTACGCTCAAGCTGTAGTCACGGTTGCGAGAAGCTTCGCTCAGTGCCATGGCTTGGATTTGGTACTGACCAGGTTCCAACGCGATCTCGATACGAGAATCGGTGTTGCCATTGCTGTAATCGATATCATCGTTTTCAGCCAAGGTGTAACCATTCTGGTGCAAAGACAATGACGTATCGAACACAGGAGAACCCATATCGATGACGTAGTTACCGGCTTGAGTAATGTTCAAGGTGTAGTTGATGCGGGTCACACCAGACAGCATTACAGCTTGACGTGTATCGCCTACGCGAATAACGCCACCACCAGCATTGGCTGGAACAGCGCTAGCAGACAAGGTTAAGTCATAGATACCACCTTGTGAGCCATCAATAGTGATGGTGTGTGTACCAGCTTCTAGCACAGCGCGCAGAGAGTATTGACCACGGCGTTGGTAGTTGATGTTAGCACCGTCTACCATAACGTCTGGATCAAAACCTAGGGCATTCACATCGACATTAACCAGCATGGTTTCTGGTAGTTCGAAGTTGAACTCTTGTGCTTGACCGTTGTACAAACCGGTTTGTTTAGCGCCGTCAGCATGCAATGTAGCACCGGACTCCAAGGTGATTTCGCTGGTGAGTGCTTCTTTAGCGATAATCAAACGGTATGTACCTTGGAAGGTATCAGCGCCCACGGCAGAGCTAGCCTGAATGGTGTACGTGCCGGGTTCCAAGTAGGTTTGAATTTTGGCGTCGTAGTTATCGCCGCCATCATCGTCAGACACTAATTCACGACCGTTTTGATCCAACACGGACAAGTAAGGATCCAACCTACCTTGGTCGGCCTTCATGTCGATGGTGTAAATGGCTTTTTCTTCTACTTCCAGAGTGAAACTTTGCTGGCGGCCCATAGCAATTTCGGTAATGTCCATACCGGCTTTTACTATGCCACCTACATAGCTTTTCAATGGTGTTGCAGTAACACTGAATGGGCCGTAGGCATTAGAGTCTAGGCCGCTTACTACGACGTCGTATTTACCAGCAGTTTCGGCCTTGAACGCCAACACAGCGGGGGCAGCAGCGTTAGAGCTACTGCTGCATTCATTGCAGCTACTGCTGTTTGTTGCAGAGCTAGCAATCAACAGACCATTTTGCAGCACGCTGATTTGGGCACGCAACGCACCGGCTACAGCAATTTTGTAGAACTGGCCGGCTTCAGCGGTCAATGTGAACGGTACGCTACGTACACCGTTGCTTAAGTTGACCAGGCTGGTGCTGTTGACTTCACCGGCTTTAGCTGTATCCAACGGCAAAGCAGTAAAGCTTGCTTGCTGGGTTGTGCCTTGGTTTTGCTGGTAGTAGTAAGCAGTACCACCACCAGCGATGGCTGCGCCAAGAATGGCTGCAAAAATAGTCGAGAGCTTCATTATGTCAAGGTTCTCTGAGTAGTAAGAAAGTGCGCATATTGTACTCAGGCATTGGCAAAAAAATATAATGAATTGTTAGAGAGATAGAAATTTTTTTAAGTGCCTAGGCACTGGGTGTCATCCCAGCAAAGCCCATGAGTAATCGCATTAGCCCAGCAACCGCACCTAAGCTGGCAATGCTGCATACCCAAATAAGGATGAGCCAGCCTAAGCGACGCATGAATGAGCTTGAGGTGTTGGTAATAGTCGAGTCTTTCATTCGTGGTACCCATCTTGTGTTTTGCCGCGAAATACGTAGTAAGACCATGCTGAATAGCACAAAATAATAGGGATAATCAGCAAGGCACCTACTAAGGTAAAGCCCAAACTTTGTACCGGTGCGGCTGCTTCATAGATGGTGAGATCTGGCGGAATAATATGGGGCCATACGCTGATCACAAAGCCGGTGTAACCCAAAAATATGAGTAGCAATGACCAGACAAATGGGCCAGCATGCGGAACACCACGTAGGCAGCGAAAAATAGCGAAACAGGCTAGCAGTACTAAAAACGGTACTGGCAAGAAAAACCAGAGATTAGGAAAGCTAAACCAGCGTTCGGCAATGTCAGGATGGCGCAAAGGTGTCCAGAAGCTGACTATAGCGATAGAAGCAAGTAGTGCCAGCGTAATAGGGCGGGTGATGCGCACCATGCTTTGTTGCAGCGGGCCGCTGGTTTTTAGGATCAACCATGTCACGCCCAACAAGGCATAGGCAATGAGCGTTCCAATGCCAGTAAAGAAAGAGAAGGGGGTGATCCATCCCGCAACGGCATAACTGCTGTCATCCAGAGGGATGCCATCAATAAAGGCGCCTAGCGTTACACCTTGGAAAAAGGTGGCCACAATGGAGCCCAGCATGAAGGCTTTGTCCCAAAAGGCTTTGTGTGCCTCATCGGCTTTGAATCTAAACTCAAACGAAACACCGCGCCAGATTAAACCAGCCAGCATCAGTAGGAGCGGTATATACAGTGCGCTTAGCACCACGGCATATGCTTTAGGAAAGGCAGCCATTAAACCGGCACCACCCAGCACCAACCAGGTTTCATTACCATCCCAAACGGGGGCGACACTATTTACCATGGTGTCGCGATGTTGGCGATTGGGAATAAAGGCAAACAAGATGCCTATGCCCAAGTCAAAGCCATCGGTAATCACATACATCATGATGCCAAAGCCAATGATCAATAACCAGATCAAGGGTAAATCTATGCCCATGACTACTCCTTGTTATGTGTAGAGGAAGCGTGTGCGGACGTTAAGCCAGTCGTGGCAAGGTGGCTCGCGCGCAGCGGTTTTATGGGTGTTTCTTTTTTTGTGTGTGGGTCATCTGGGCCACGGCCAATTAGGCGCAGCATATAGAGAATGCCTAGTCCAAATACCGCCATATACATCAGGACTAAGACAACTAAGGTGGCCGACATAGTGGCAGTAGAGTGGGTAGACACCGCATCTTTGGTGCGCATCAGGCCATAGACTATCCAAGGCTGTCGGCCTATTTCAGTGGTGTACCAACCGGCAAGTAAGGCGACTAACCCAGACGGCCCCATCCATAGTGCAAAGCGCTGTAATGCTTTTGAATGAAAGGCTTTGCGACGCCATAATGCAGTGGCGCTCCAGAGAGCCAAGAGCAGCATCAATAAGCCCAACCCCACCATGATGCGGAAGGTCCAGAAGACGACGGCAGCCGGCGGCCTATCAGCGGCCGGGAATTCTTTAAGCCCAGGGTATTGGCCATCCCATTCATGAGTCAGGATCAAACCGCCCAAATTAGGAATGGATAGGGCGTAACGCGTGGTTTCGGTTTCCATATCCGGTAAACCAAACAGGATCAGCGGCACACCTTCCCCAGGTTTGTTCTCCCAATGTCCCTCAATTGCCGCGATTTTTGCGGGTTGATGTTTTAGCGTATTGAGACCATGTAAGTCACCGACGAAGATCTGCAGTGGGATCGTCGCCAATAGCATCCACATTGCCATGGAGAACATGGTGCGTATAGCAGCTTCTTGTTTGCCTTTAAGCAGATGCCACGCGGCAGAAGCCCCTACCAACAAGGCTGTACAGATAAAGGCGGCCAATACCATGTGGGCCAAACGGTACGGGAAGGAAGGGTTGAAAATGATCGCAATCCAATCCGTAGGAATAACCACGTTATTCACGATCTCATAGCCTTGTGGCGTTTGCATCCAGCTGTTAGAAGCCAGAATCCACGTGGCGGAAATCAACGTTCCTATGGCAACCATAATGGTGGCAAACCAGTGCAATCTAGGGCCTACCTTGTTCCAGCCAAAGAGCATGACACCTAAAAAACCAGCCTCTAGGAAAAAGGCAGTCAGTACTTCATAGGTCAGTAACGGGCCGGTGACACTACCCGCAAATTCTGAATAAAAGCTCCAGTTAGTACCAAATTGATAGGCCATGACTAAGCCAGACACCACGCCCATACCGAAGTTAACGGCAAATACTTTGGACCAGAAGTGATACAGCGTCTGATAAACCGGATTTTTTTTCCATAGCCACATGCCTTCCAGTACAGCGAGGTACGAAGCCAATCCTATGGTGATCGCGGGGAAAATAATATGAAAGCTTATGGTAAAGCCGAACTGAATGCGGGCCAGTTCTAGTGCATCTAGGCCGAACATGCGCAGACCTCCGAGTACAGCCAATGAGAAGAAGGGGCTGCCGCATAACAGAGTGAGTTCAGCAACAACCCATGAAAGCCATAAACCATACAAGATTTATATCGTATGGATAAATAACCTTAATTTGTATGCGTAATATAGGTTATTTTGTATGGATTATCAATCTTGTTTTGTATGGGTGTTGTATGGTTATTGCGGCTATTTTCGGCCATGCGATAGCGATCTTAGCGAGAGTCTCGCTTAAGATTGAAAGGGAGTGGGGATTTTTTGGGGAATAGTAGATGGCGTTCTTGTATGGTTTTTTGTATGGATTTTTACATCAAACCATCAAGAGAGGCACTACCCCTAGAAAGGGTAGTGCCTAAAGTGCTTATTCTGCAGCGTGAGGCACTGCAGCAGGTTGTTGTTGAAGCCGTTTCAGGCGTTTTTTGTACAGTGGCAAGCACAAGAACAATGCCAAGAACCAGAAAGGCGTGGCCACTAAACCAATCAAGGTTTCTTCTTCTTGGCTAAACAAGTACAGCGCGAAGGCAAAGAACACCAATGTGGCGTAGCACATAGGAATCGCAAAAGGCATTTTGTAGCTGGATTTCGCATGGGCCTCAGGGCGAATGCGACGGTATTTTAAGTACGACACCAAAATCACAGCCCAGACAAAAATAAAGCAAATGCTGGATACGGTGGTCACAATAGTGAACACGCGCATCACATCACCTTCTGCGTACAGCAGGAATACGCTGCTCAACAGCAGTGCGCACGAGTACAGCAAACCATTGCGTGGTGTGCCGCTACGGGACAGTTTGCCAAATGATTCTGGTGCCAGATCGTTTTTGGACAAGCCGTACAGCATGCGGCCTGTCGAGAACATGCCGCTGTTTGCTGATGACAGGGCAGACGTCAGTACCACAAAGTTAATAATCGCTGCGGCAGCACCTACACCAATCAACAAGAACATGTTCACAAATGGGCTCTTGTTGGGTGCAACTACATCCCATGGTGTAACGGTCATGATGACGGTTAGCGCCAGAACATAGAAAATAATTACGCGTACAGGGATCTTGTTGATGGCTTTAGGCAGATTTTTGGTTGGATCTGCCGTTTCAGCAGAGGCTGTACCTACCAGCTCAATCCCGACGAACGCAAAGATTGCAATCTGGAATGCAGCAAAAAAGCCCATGATGCCGTTAGGAAATACGCCACCTCTATCCCACAGATGAGACAGGCTAGCTTTATCGCCAGTGGGGCCAACAAAACCCGTAAACAGCAAATAGGCACCTACGGCGATCAAGGCCAAAATAGCTACGATTTTGATCAAAGCAAACCAAAATTCCAGCTCACCAAAAAGCTTGGCGGAGAGCAGGTTAAACGCCAATAAGAAGCCAATACATAAGATGCCGGGTAGCCAAAGCGGTACATCAGGCCACCAAAACTGGGTGTATCCGGTGATGGCAACGATATCGGCCACACCAATAACTACCCAGCAGAACCAATAGCTCCAGCCAGTGAAATACCCCATCGTAGGGCCAAGAATATCGGTAGCAAAATCCACAAAGGATTTGTATTCCAGATTGTGCAGCAGCAATTCTCCCATTGCTCGCATCACGAAAAAGAGGAAAAAACCGATGATGACGTAGGTAAACAAAACCGAAGGGCCTGCCAGGCTGATCGTGCGGCCAGAACCCATGAATAGACCTGTACCAATCGCGCCTCCAATCGCAATAAGTTGCAGGTGTCGGTTTTTTAACGAGCGTTGCAATCCTGATGAGTGTTGTTGACTCACGCGTTTCTCCGTAATTTGTTATATCACTATGACGTGGGTGTTACTGTGCTACAAGAAAAAAACACGGGCATACCACCGTTTCGTAGAAACGGTAGTAACAGTTGCAAACCAGAGTAAGCTCACAAGCGCACGACATAAATTCCCTTGTTGATTGCGCGTATCAACAGTGGGTGTGTGTGCCAGAAAGTATGCTTTGGTAGGCGTAATAGCCGCCCAGCTATTACGCGTACAGTAGGGAAATGGTCATGGCTGACTCTCCGGACGTAGTAGGTGAACAGTTACCATGTGGCATCTGTACCCCATCTGTCCGTTTACCTGAGAGCTTATCCATGATTGTGTCATGATCCCCTTCGGTGGGCATATTGTAATGCCTCTCTCCAGATTGTCACGGTTTCAGGATTCTTTTGCCTGAGAGTTTCCGGGGTGGTTGCTCCGTCGGCGCTTCATGGAGAATGAAGACTCTCTCCTGAACCATTTGATGACTTTGGCATTTTATAAGTAAGTGAAAAAGCCCTTCTATAAGCGTTAACCAGTACCTAGACTTTTGAAGCCTCAATAAATTTCTCCGAGATCAGGCCGTAAACCCTTTTGCGCTGTATTTATATGATTGGAGAACTTGATGTTTTCAAACTTGAGCTTACGTGCTCGTATGTTGATGGTTGTGGTGGGTATGATCGTAGTTGGGTTTACGGCCATCATCGCGGTAGTGGTGCAGCAAGGTTCTGCGATGCAGACAAAAGCTGCTCATATGTATGTAGAGGAAGCGGTAAAAGGCGAAGCGCAAGAGGTGATGAAGGAAACTGAAAAAGCCTTAAATGCCGCACGAACCTTAGCTCAAATGCTGTATGGTGTACGCCAAAGCGGGATCACAGATCGCTATGCCGCCATGGCTATGATGCGCGAAATTCTCGCGAATAATTCCAATTTTTTAACGGTGTGGGCGGTATGGGAACCCAACGCCTTTGATGGTAGGGATGAAGATTTTGCCCATGCGGATGCGCATGATGGCACAGGTAGGTTCACACCGTACTGGAGCCGCACCGATGGGGCCCTGACGGTGGACGTGATCCGTAACTACCAGCAGGCAGGTGAGGGGGATTACTACCTGAATGCCCGCAATACCAAACGAACTATTTTGTCTGAGCCTTACCGTGATTACATAGGCGGTATTTCGACGTTATTGACGAGTATTTCGGTACCTATACTGCATAACGACCAGGTGATTGCTGTAGTAGGGGTAGATATTGCGTTGTCGGCCTTCCAGAACCAGATCAGCCAGATTCGCCCCTACGAGATTGGTTATGCGAGCTTGTTTTCAGAGGGTGGTATCTACATTGGGCATCGGGATGCTGAACGTGTGGGTACCAAAATGGATGCCGATCAGAAGCAAAGTGTAGAGGCGGCAAGAGCCGGTAAAACGCAAAGTTTTGAAGATATAGACCCACTGCTTGGTGAGGATAGCTATACGGTAGTAGTGCCTATTACCTTACCGACTACAGAAGGTAAGTGGGCGTTATCGGTGACGGTGCCGCAGGCCAAAGTACTAGCCGAAGTCTACGAGTTGCGTAATACATCCCTAATTTTGGGTGCCATTAGCATTGTGGTGGTGTCCTTAGTATTGGGTGTGGCGCTAAATCGTATGGTGATTCGCCCCTTGGGCGGTGAGCCCGCGCAAGCCTTGCAGGTGGCGGAAAGTATTGCCCAAGGCGATTTGCGCTCTGATATTCATGTGCAAGAGGGCGATGAATATAGCGTGTTGCATGCGATGGATAGTATGCAAACGCAGTTGGTGGGTATTATCAGCGGCATCCGTGAAAACAGTGAATCTGTGTCGCAGGCGGCCTATCAGATAGCACAAGGTAACATCGACCTGTCTCAGCGCACAGAAGAGCAAGCGGCGGCATTGCAAGAAACAGCGGCAAGCTTAGAAGAGCTCTCGGTCACCGTGAAACAGAATGCAGACCATGCGCATCAAGCCAATGATTTGGCAGCAGATGCCTCATCTTTGGCAGTAGCCAGCGACGGTGCAGTGGGCGAGATTGTGCAGTCTATGACAGCACTAAGCCAAAGCTCGCAAAAGATGAATGACATCATTACCACGATTGAAAGCATTGCGTTCCAGACCAATATTTTGGCGTTGAATGCGGCGGTAGAAGCAGCCAGAGCGGGTGAAAATGGTAGAGGCTTTGCGGTAGTGGCGGCGGAGGTGCGTACGCTGGCGCAGCGTAGTGCTGTGTCGGCGCACGAGATTAAAGAGTTGATCGAAAGCTCGGTGCAGTTGGCACAAGGCAGTACCCAAAAAGTCGATAGAGCGAGCGGTATTATTCGTCAGGCAGCCGGTGCAATTACCGATGTGGCCAGACTGATGGACGAAATCGCTTCTGCCTCTAGCCAACAAAGTGATGGCCTTGCGCAGATCAATACAGCCATCGTGCAGATGGATGCCGTTACACAGCAAAACGCAGCCATGGTAGAGGAAGCCTCGGCGGCAGCCTCGTCATTGCAAGATCAGGCACGTCAATTATCTGACGCTGTTTCGGTGTTCAGAACCTAATCTTTACGTCCGTTGTAACGTAGTTAGCAGCCGTTTTCACTATCGTGGAAACGGCTGTTTCTGTATGGGGCTAGGGTAATTACGGATACTGCTAATACATATAACTTCATAGGATATATTTATATTCCGTTCACCAAGGAGATTGTGATGACTCACCCAACACTCAAACACTTCATTAATGGCAAGTTTGTGGCATCCACTGGCACAGACAGTTTTGACCTGATCAGCCCAGTGACTGGCAAAGTCTATGCACGTTCGCCTAATGCAACACAGCAAGATGTGGATGCTGCTTATGCCGCAGCACGTGCAGCGTTCAAGGTGTGGGGGCGTAGCACCCCGTCAGCACGTCAAAAAGCCTTGTTGGCGTTGGCGGATCAAATTGAGAAAAACAGTGACAGATTAGTAGAAGCACAAAGCCGTAACACTGGCCAACTGAAGCATTTGATCGCCTCTGAAGAAGTAGCGGTTTGTGCTGACCAGATTCGTTTCTTTGCCGGTGCTGCGCGCTTCTTGGAAGGCAAGGCTACTGCAGAATACATGGAAGGTTTGACCTCCAGTATTCGTCGTGAGCCACTGGGCGTAGTAGGGCAAGTAACACCGTGGAATTACCCCTTGATGATGGCAGTATGGAAGATTGCTCCAGCACTCGCCGCCGGTAACACCATTGTTCTAAAACCTAGTGACACCACACCAGAAAGTACCTTGTTGCTGGCTGAGTTGGTCGCGCCGCTATTTCCTGAAGGTGTATTTAACGTGGTGCTGGGTCAGGCTAATGCGGGTTCTATGGTGGTATCGCACCCCACACCTGCACTGGTTTCCATTACGGGCTCCGTACGTGCTGGTTTACAGGTTGCGGCATCAGCAGCGGCTAACTTGGCGCGCGCTCACTTAGAGTTGGGCGGTAAGGCTCCAGTAGTGGTGTTTGACGACGCTGACCTCGATAAAGCAGCTAGCACCATTTCTATCGCTGGCCTGTTCAACGCAGGGCAAGATTGCACAGCCGCGACACGCGTGTTGGTGGCAGAGTCTGTACACGATAAGTTTGTACAAAAATTGGTAGAGCAAGTGAAAGCCATCAAATTTGGTGATCCTGACGATACCGAGGCCCTGTACGGCGCTTTGAATAATGCCAGTCAATTAGAGCGCGTAAGTGGGTTTATGACGCGTTTGCCCGCACACGCCAAAATCCAAACCGGTGGTAAAGCGGCTAATCGTGATGGTTTCTACTTTGAACCTACTGTGATTACTGGTTTGAAACAAGACGACGAAGCGATCCAAACCGAAATCTTCGGGCCAGTGATTACCGTACAAACCTTTAGCGACGAGGCTGATGCCATCGCTAAAGCGAATGGCGTGGAGTATGGTTTGGCTTCTAGCGTGTGGACCACTAATCATGCCCGCACACAACGTCTGTCTCGTGAGCTGGATTTCGGTACCGTATGGATTAACACTCATATCCCATTGACCGCAGAAATGCCGCACGGTGGCTTCAAAAAATCGGGCTACGGTAAAGATTTGTCGGCCTACGGTTTTGAAGAGTACACCCGCGTTAAACATGTGATGAGCGCACACGAATAAGGGAGGAGTTATGAGCCAAACACTGTCAAACCGAGAGCTGGTGGCGAAGGCACACTATGAGCTCTTTACGCTGCGCGACACCAGCGCATTAGAAAAGTACTTTGCGGCAGACTTTATTGAACACTCACCATTAGTGGCTGATGGGCTAAGTGGCTTACGAGAGCTTGTGCAATCGTGCCCGGATCTAAAGCATGAAGCCCGTCGTGTGCTGCAAGATGGTGATTTAGTGGCCATTCATGGGCGTTTCGTGGGCTTGGATGAACAGCCCTTGGTGGGATTTGATTTATACCGCGTACGCGACGGGAAAATCGTTGAACACTGGGATGGCTTAGTGCCAGAGGCGGCACCCAATGCCAGCGGTCGCACGCAGTTGGATGGTCCTGTAGAACCCGGTAACGGAGATAAGGAAAAGAACCGCGAGTTAGTGTGGCGTTTCTTTACTGAAACCTTAATTAAGGGGGATTACACTGGGTTCGAACGCTACGCTAATGGTGAAAACTTCCATCAGCATAGTCCTGATATTGCCGATGGCGTAAAAGCCGTGATTGCCTTCCTAGAGCAATTGCGCAAAGACGGGCATGGCTTAGAGTATTCACGTATTCACCGTAGTGTGGCCGAAGGCGAGTTTGTATTAACGCATTCCGAAGGCACTATTGCTGGTGAGCGCCATGCGTATTTTGAGCTATGGCGTGTAGAAAACGGCAAAGTAGCCGAACTGTGGGATGCCATCGCCCCAGTGCCAGAAGATGATCAAGCTTTGCATAAGCATGGGATTTTCTGATCAGAAGTGCTACGATTCCCGATTTATCTACAGAATTGGGGAGTAGCAGCATGACGGCGCATGCCATTGTTTACGCGCCCATAGGTCAGGCAAGCCGGTCTGAGCTGGTAGTGGAACGGTTAAGTAACGCCATTCTGGCTGGTTTGCTTGAGGCCGATGAGCAATTGCCTAACGAGGCCGATTTATCGCGCATGTTGGGAGTCTCTCCGGTGACGGTGCGCGAGGCATTAAACACCTTGCGCATGCGTAACTTGATTGATACGCGTCGAGGCCGTAATGGTGGTAGTTTTGTCTGCAAAATGTCTACGGGTGTGCTGCTGGCGCAGCACCCCTTAAAGCTGGCCAGTTCGGCGTATTTGGCCGACTTAGGCGAGTGGCATTGTGCGGTGATTAGCCACAGCGCAAGATTGGCTGCACAGCGCTCTACCAATCAGGAAATACTGCGTTTCGAAAAAGCTGTCGATGCGTTTGCGGCGACCGAGCAAGCCGAAGAGCGTGCGCACGCCGATATGCGCTGTTTGTTGGCATTGGCTGCCAATGCACAATCGGCTAGGTTGGCGAATCAAGTGTTGATGATACAAGCGGAGTGGGCACCGTTGGTGGCTGCCCTATATCAATACACGAATGCGCACGAGCACGTGGTGGCGGTGTATAGGCAATTGGTACAGGCATTGCGCCAAAACGATGCAGATCAAGCCTGTACGCAGGCCCAACACATGATTTATCAGCTGACAGATCAACTGCTGGCCTGTAAAGTAAAGCTAGATGCAGACACATCATTACAACAGTCCCATCTGGCTTGATCCAAGGTGGGCGCAGCCTGCAGGAGATAACCATGTATAGCGATACTCCAGTAGAAAAAGCAAAGGCCATGTTGCACGACATCACACTTTCAGCGTGTAGTGCAGCGGCTAGTTTGGCAGAACAAACGCAGCGCATTTTGGCGCATACCGTTTCTGCACACAAAGAAGGCATACAGTTGGGGGCCGAGCAACGACAGCAGTTGCAAGCGCCCATACAAGCGATATTGCAGAATAACCCGTGGTGCAATGGGGCAGGGTTTGCCAGTTACAGTAATGCTCAGGCTGGCGAAGAAGTTTGGTCGTTAGAGTGGTGGTACCAAGAAGCGGGTGCTATTGAGCACGCGCAACTCGATCGCAACCAAGAAATACGTAAACGTTTAGATTTTCGTGTGTTTGATTGGTTTGGCCAGCCAGCCAATGATCATCAAGCCTACGTAGACGGCCCCTATGTGGACTACGTATGTAATGGCGACTACACCATTACCACGGCACATCCAGTACTGGTAGACGGTGTTTTTGTGGGTGTAGCGGCGGTTGATATGTTGGTGTCCACCTTGGATCGCTTGTTAGCGCCGCTATTGGCAGCGATTAACAATCCAGTAGTCGTCGTGAATGCCGATCGTAGGGTAGTGCTATCAACAGCGCCAGGCGTGCGTGTAGGCACACTGCAGCGTGATGGTCAGCCCTTAGAGCGCGGGCGTATCTTGCAATTGCTAGAGGTGCAGCCAGCGTCCGCAGCCGTGGCGACGCAAGCCTCGTCACATACGCTGCGCTTTGATCGCTATTCAGCGTTATCCGCCTCGTAAAATCTATCGCATCGTATTTTCCGCTTAGCATTTTGGTAGGTGGTTTTCTACGAAGTGCTGAGTGGTGAAAGTAGTAGCGGCATCAAAAAAGCCCTGCATCGTGATTGAAGCAGGGCTTTGTTGTATTGAGCGGCAGGCTTAGGGTTTGATGCTGCTGTGTACCAACGCTGTTACGGCTTCGGCGGTAGCGGCAGACAAGGTCCAACCCAAGTGGCCGTGGCCAGTGTTGTAGAACACGCCAGGCTGTTTACCTGTTTGGATGCGAGGCATCATGTCTGGCATCATGGGGCGCAAACCAGCCCAAGGAATAGCGTTTTCTGTGCTAACACCCGAGAAGTTGTAGCGTACCCATTCGGTCAGCGGGTTGACGCGGTCAGCACGGATATTACGGTTCTCACCGTTGTATTCGGCAGTACCCGCAATACGGAAACGGGAGTTACCCAAACGGCTGGTCACAATCTTGGCTTCTTCATCCAGCAAACTGACCCAAGGGGCAGATGTTTGGCTGATCTCATCTTCCAAAGGAATAGTGATGGAGTAGCCTTTAACAGGGTAAATGTTGATGCGGTCGCCTACCATGGCGGCCAGTTTGCGGCTACCTACGCCAGCGCAAATCACCAATGCATCGACCTCAACAGACTCAGGGTGTTGTGGCGCGCCTGTCAATTTAGAGATGTACTGAATGCGGTGTTTGGAGCCAGCTTGAGCAATGCTGCTTACCTCTACGTCCATCATGAACGTCACGCCTTTGCGTTCGCATGCTTCAGCTAAGCCACGGGTGTACTTATGAATATCGCCAGTAGAGTCGCTAGGTGTAAAGAAACCACCGTAGTACTTACCTTGCAATGTAGGCTCAATGGTGCGGATTTCTTCAGGTGTGACGGTACTGCGCTCTAGGCCGCCTTTGGCCAGCAGCTCGCTCACTTGAATGCCTGCCTCAAAGCCTTTTTTACTTTGGTACACGTGCAAGATGCCACGCTCTTCCAAATCGTATTCGATGTTTTCTTGTTTAGCCCAACGGTGGAAAGGCTCACGCGCAGCAATAGCCAGTTTGACGGTGTCTACGGTGTTTTTCTCGTAGTTGCGGATGTTGTAGAGAAACTCACCCATCCACGAGTATTTGTGCCAGGTAGGTGCTGGGTTCAGCAGCAGAGGAGCATCACGCTTGAACATCCACTTAAGGCCTTTCAGTACAGTGCCAGTGTTGTTCCAAACTTCAGCGTTACATGCGGATAATTGGCCACCGTTAGCAAACGAGGTTTCCATGGCAGGGTAACGTTGGCGGTCCATGACAATAACGTCATAGCCTTGTTCTCTCAGGGCGTAGGCTGTGGTCACGCCAGTAATACCGGCACCAATAACAGCAATGGTAGTCATGGGGTAATGCTCCAGATATAGAAATAGGGGTAGCCCGCTACATAGCGGCTACACCCCATCTGTCCGGTTACCTGAGAGCTTGTTCCACTGAGATCGTGGTCCCCTTCGGTGGGCAAAGCGTTGTTTGCCTCTCTCCAGATTGTCATGGTTTCAAGATCCTTTTGCCTGAGAGATTCCGGGGCGGTTGCTCCGTCGGCGCTTCGTAAGAAGTCTCTTTCCTGAACCATTTAGAATGACCGCCCTAAGTTTACGGGCTTTAAAAAAAATTACAACTCTAGCAAACCCGAATAACGATTAATTATTACGCGGCTAAATCGTTATCGTTAGGGGGAATATCGTCCAGCGGAGGCAAGCCAGCCGCCAAACGTAAGCGTTGGCAATCAGGGTTTGGGGTACCGTGAGCATCGTAGGCATGAAACTCTCGGCATACAGAAGGGCGTTGCTCGTATACACCACACCGTATAGAGGGATCACCGATTTCCCCTCGTAAACCAATGCAGCGGCCTGAACCTTTTTCGGTTCCTTTCATACAGGCGCGCAGTGGCCCAATTTGGGTGGTCAGTTCAACTGGAACCCAACCGCCGGTTTCGCCCATCAACTCGCCGCTGTAAAACGAAATGCGGAAGTGCTGACAACACACACCACAGGCGTAACAGGGGTTTTGGCGTTCGGGTTTGGACTGCGATGTGTCGCTCTGTAGTTTCTGACGCTCTTCTTGAAAATCAAGTAAGGAGGTAGAGAGAGTACTCATGAATGAGGTCCGCACTTTATAAATAAAAAAGAGTAATTACTCTACTTTTTGAAAGTCAGGGACAGGTCTGTGAGTGTCAAAAAATAGCACAATTAATTTTATAGAAAAGCGAAATTCACGAAAATATTTTTTTGTATGAAGTAGAGAGAAATAGGGGCGACTGCTGTGAAATTTGCAACAGCGTAGGGCGGCTGAACACACGGCTATATAACGGCGGGGCTGTTGTGTTGAGCGCTGATCAGCAACGAATAGCTAAGACGGTAAGGCAAACGTTAACCAAAACGGCGGTGCACTGATTAGCGTTTTTGGCTAGGCCAATATTGGAACTCTTCTGTATGCACTTCAATGTCTACGTCTGCCACGTGTTGCTGCATTTTGGCTTGCACGTCTTGTACGGCTTGGTTGTAAACGCTGGGCGCTATATCTTGCAGGAAAAAGTTAAGCAACGCATTCGCGGTAATGTTGCCGATGGACTCTTCCATGTTTTCATCGAAATATCGCTGAATGGATTCGATGGCTCTGGTTTTTGTGTCGCGATCAAGTTCAATAGTCATAACAACAGTGTAAAGAAAATACAGAAGGGGCATGGCACTACACCATACAAGACAGTAGTGCTGTAAGTAGACAGCACTACTGTGCGATGGCTGCATCTAACACGCGTGTGGTGTTGAGCAGCAGGCTATAGCATCGTTTAACGATTCATTTTGCTTAACAGTAGCAGACCAATCACTGCGCATACGCCAGAAAGTATGAACCCAGTACTGTAACCAAACTGATGAATAGCCATTCCGATCACAGGTGCCGTCACCGCATACGAGGCATCTTGGAAGCCCGAGTAAAAGCCCATCGCCGTACCGCGTTCGTGTACAGCACAGCGCCCAGCGGCAATAGCACCCAAAGCGGGGAAGGTGAGTGAGCAACTACCACCAATCACCGCGACACATAACAATGCCAAATATTGGGTGGGTGCAAAGGCCAGAGCGAGTAGACCGATGGCTTGCACACTTAACGACACCGCCACTAGTCTGGCTAAGCGTTGACCTTGTAGTAAGTGACCTACGGCTAATCGCACCACCACAAAGGAAATACCGAATAGCGATAAGGCGAGCGTGACGGCAGACCATCCCGATACCGAAAAATACAGAGAGATAAACGCCTCAATAGACACAAAACCTACACCATGCAAAAACAAGATGCTGCCTGGTAGCGCGACCTTCGCAAATACGGTTTTTCCTGCCGCTTTTTTAGTGGTAGAGGCGTGACTGTTTTCTACGCTCAATAGGGATAAGGCTGATGCGATAGCCAGTATGACAATACACAGCGCTACCCCTCCCAAGCCTACGTAGGTGAAGAGTAAGATGCCAATAGGCGCTCCGCACGCTACTGCACCATAGATGGATATACCGGTCATGGACAGCACGCGTGCAGTGCTGGATTCACCCAGTTTATGTATGGCCCACATAATGGCGCCCGTTGTCAGTACACCTACGGCCAAGCCTTGCATTAATCGAGCGACCAAAAGAATGGCGATGGTGCCACTGGACGTAAAACTAGTGGTGCCGAGGATTAAGCCATACAGGCCTAGTCCAATCAAACTGGTAATCACGCAGCGTCGTACACCTGCAGTGCTTAATAGCTGCCCTACAAAAACACGGCTGATTAATGAGGCGACAAATTGAGAGCCTATGACAATACCCACGATGGTATCGCTGGCTGCAAGGTCTTTAGAGATGTAGAGCGGTAGAGCGCCCAACGATAAACCCACCACAAAAAAGCAGCAAACAATAGCGCCTTGTATGCGAATGAGGTCTAGTAAGGTGGAGCGAGAAGATTGCATGTGGTACCCAAATAAGTGCAGGGCACCGAATCGATTACGTATACGGACGCCCTGCTAACTAAAAAGCAGTGCGCGTTGGTTAACGTAAACGCTTACGGTTCTACGGCATGTAATGTAGTAAGACACAAACAGGTGTCTTCCATAGAACTATGAAGTGATAATAGCATTCGTTTACGTTGCTAAACAAGAATGCCATTGAGGGTAGTGGGGTTCACAAGAGTTGTGATGTGTGTCTGTGGATCAGGCACTACAGCTAAAGGCTGGTAGTGGTATGAATTCAGAGGCTGATGTTTGATCTGATAAAGTCTATCAAGGTATAAAAGAACTCCATATCTTTCAGGGATGCCGCACGGTGAATAGATACCTCAATTCTTTGCTTATAGCGTTATGCAGTGCGGGTGTTTCTGCGCCGAGTCTGGCTGCGAATAGTGCTGAGCCATCAACATGGCTAAGTGACAATAATAGTGCATGGACATGGCAAATTACCCCTTATGTCTGGGCCGCAGGTCTGAAAGGGCATATGTCGCCGTTTAAGCATGGGCCTACGATGAGCGTCGAAAAGTCGTTCTCTGACGTGATGAGTGATTTCAGCATGGGGGGCTTTATTAACGCATGGGGGCGACGAGATCGTTTTGTGTTCTCGGGTGACATGATGTACATCAGCACCAGAAGTGCAGAAGCTAGTGGCCCGTTATCGGCCTTTCAGTTACCGGGTTTTGGTGTGACCATTCCTGCTGGCGCTGACACGAAGGCCAAAGTAAAAAGTAAACAGTTTATGGCCACTCTACAAGCAGGCTATAGGGTAGTGGATACGCCAGCGTTTACCTTGGATGCATTAGGTGGCGTGCGTTTTTGGCATATTTCTACCGACGTGAGGGTAACCGCTGGTCATCCCGCTATAGGTACGAGAGCGGCCAGACAAAAAGAAAACTTCAATTGGGTAGATCCGTTGCTAGGAGTACGGGCATTTGTGCCCATTGCTGATCAATGGTCGCTGCAAATGCAAGCGGATATAGGCGGCTTTGGTATGGGGGCTAAACACACTTGGTCGGCGTTGGGGACAGTGAATTATGTGTTTTCAGATAACTTATCAGTTTCTGCGGGGTACAAAGTACTGGATGTGAATTACAAACACCATGGTCATGAGTATGACGTACGTATGAAAGGGCCTGTGCTGGGGCTGACATACAGATTTTAAGTAGCGGTGTTTTAAGCACGCATGAAAATAAAAAAACCGCCATAAAGGCGGTTTTGTTTTATCTTGACGTTCTTTTTATATTACGTACAAAATTTCTGCGTATTTCTGACAGTTGTTGCTCTTGTATCTGTTTTTGTTCTGGTGAACGTTTTTCAGTATTTAAAAATGCAACTGCAGATAAGGAAGGATTAATACCTTGATGAGGTTTTTGATAAATCATGATGATCTCCAACGCTTTTACCATTTGATCATCTAGCGTAATGGGCAGTATGGATTACCTACTATATGGCATAGAAAAAATGAATGCGTTTTTAAAGTTATAGGCAAGTAAATAACTAGCCTGTTTTATGATTGTTGTAAGGATATGATCTGACTCGACTACTATGAGGCTTACTAGCTTTATTGTATACAGTAAGTTTGTAACTATTTAGTAGAAGATGAACGCAATATACTTTATCGTATTAAACGCGATAAATCATTGAGATAAAGCAAAAAGAATTACTAATCAGCGATCAAGCTTATAGGGCACTACCAGTTTTCAGTGATAGCAAGAGGGTATTTGCTTACGTATCATAGTGATGTACGTAATATCCCTGTTCTTTCTGTGGGTCTGAAAATTATCCATGAATAATTTGCACAGCGTTTTGGTTTATACAAAACGTCAACTGTGGCATATCGTGAGCAAGAGCTTCCGGCGTAGGAAGTGCACGATATCTTCGAATCACATTGTTTTAGTAGTTTTGCTACTGGGTGTGAGTAGTGGCCCAGATCTTTATATGCTGTTTGTGCATAAAAAAGAAGATAATTATACCAGATATGCTAGCGATTTGCTTAATCCAGCTGTTTTCCCTGCAGGAACAAGACATCAGTATGGTGCTGTGAGTGATTTGATGGTGTCAGAAACTCCGTGGAAAAATCAAAAACCAGTATTTCAGATTAACCAGACCGCACGCATTACGGGAATTAGGGGCTAGGCCGCAAAGCGGCGTTGATTGCGTAGTAATTCACTAGCCCAGTACACTGGCATTTTGATGAAGCAGTGCCAAAGGCATAAGAAATCATAATGTCAGATATCAAACACTGGTCAAAAGTAGAGCTTTTGCACCAAACTCATAGTAATCCCAATATTCATCACAAGGGCACGCATAGCTATTACAGCAATGCGTGGTCAGAAGGCTTTGAGCACAGTGTGGTGCGGTATTTGTATGGCGATGCCTATAGTTTGCAAGCGTGGGAACCAGCGTGGGAGATTGATCAGCTCTATGTGGGCGATTATGTGTGTATAGGGGCAGAGGCCGTCATCTTACTGGGCGGCAATCATACGCATCGTACAGATTGGTTCTCGTTATACCCATTTGTAGAAAATATTGAGCGTTCTTATCAAGCAAAAGGTGACACGATCATTGGTGATGGTGCATGGATAGGCATGCGCGCCATGATTATGCCCGGAATTCGCATAGGTGAAGGAGCCATTATTGCGTCAGGTGCTATTGTGACCAAAGATGTAGAAGCCTATACCGTTGTTGCTGGTAACCCCGCTAAAGTCGTGAAAAAACGTTTTAGTGATGAAACCATTAGTAGGTTATTGGCCTTAAACGTCTATGCCTTACCTGTAGAAACCTTTGAGCGCATTAAACACTTATTATGCGATGCAGATATAGATGCTCTAGAGTCGGAGCTAACGAAATGAAGCGGCTTATGGGTTGCTAGAGGGAGCATCACGTTAAGTTGCTATCAGGAGAAGGAGACCATATGACTGGGGAAATCTTTTTAGATCGCATTCAAAATGCTGTACATCATCCTACCGCAGAGCATCCTCGTGTGTTGACGGATAGGCTCTGGCCTAGAGGCTTACGTAAAGACGCTCTGGGCGACATACAGTGGTACAAAGAGGCTAGCCCCAGCACAGAGTTGCGCAAAGCCTTTCATTCTGGTGAATTGAATGTGTCTACATTCCAAGTGGCATATAAAAAGCAGTTGTTAGAGAACCTTGCCTGTTTAGATCCTCTGTTGGCGTTGTTAAAGCGTGGCGACGTGACACTGTTAACGGCGACTAAAGACGCTAACACCTCGTATTTGCAGGTATTAAAAACGGTTTTAGTAGAACGTATAGCCCATCCTAAATAAGGTGGGTGCGCTAGAGTAAAGAAGGCTGCAACTCAGCAGAATGCTAAGAATTAACAAATAGTCGCATACTTTTTCCTGTAGCCATAAAGCTTGGGGTACGATTTTACATACCGGGTAGGCCGGTAGAAAACCATAAACTCAGGAGAAAATAATGCGTCAGTTTTTAGGGGCAAAACTGTTGGCAGCCGCTGCACTAGGCATGGCATTGTCGGCACCAGCATCTGCAGACATTATGGGCGGTTTGAAAAGCCAGGCTACAGAAAGCTTAGGCGCTAGTCTGGGTGGCGGTAGTGTTGGCGGTGCAGCTGGATTAGGTAATTTGGGGTCCTCATTAGGACTGCCCAGCATTGGTAGTGGTGCAGCCAGCAACGTGGCAGGTATTTTGGAATACTGCCTGAAAAACAAGTACTTGAAAGCAGCTAACGCTGACAATATTAAAGATCAGTTAATGGGTAAGTTGGGTATGGATAGCCCTGCCAAGCAACAGCAAGACGCCGGTTACCAGCAAGGTTTGACCGGTATGTTGTCGGGCAGCGATGGTTCTTCTTTCGATATCAGCAAAGTCAAAGACGATCTTAAAGAAAAAGCATGCGATTACGTGTTGGATAACGCATCGTCCTTGCTGTAATTTCTATATAGTTAATAGAAAAGCCGCATACCTACTGGTTGCGGCTTTTTTAATTGGGTTTGCTGATGTATTACAGAGGGTGAAGCGCTCGTTAGCGTTAGTTGGAGTAGCGCTCATACAGCTTGCAACCACCATCAAGACCCGCTGTGCAGGCTTTGTTGAACCACTCTAGCGCTTTGGCTTGATCGGCGTCGACGCCTAAGCCTTGTAAGTAGATAAAGCCCAATTGCACATGCGCTAAGGCGTAGTCTTGATCCGAAGCCAAGGTTAACCAATAACGGGCTTGTTCATAATTTTGGGGTAGGTCTTTGCCGTCTGAATAAACCATGCCTAATGAGGCTTGCGCTACGGCTACACCGTCTTTGGCTAGTTGCTTCATTTCTTCTAGTTGTTCTGGGGAATAACGATGAGTTTGTGCGTGTGACGTCGCAAATCCACCTATAAAGAGGGCAAGTAGCAGCCCCAACTGAGCCAGTGTTTTACGCATGGATGATTCCCTTTTTAATTCGCTGTAGTCAGGATTATAACTAGCGTAGTGGCTGGTTATACAAGGCATGATCAAGCGTATATTGTCTATATTGAGGCAGTCGCTGGCCTTTCTAACTGGGGCAGCAAGTGTGATGCCATAGGTTGAGAGGTAGCCTAATTTATACTGTAGGTTCTATAACGTGCGGAGCAGTAGGAGCTACAGCGTGCAAGAAATTGGGATTGTGGTGTATCCAGGCTCACAACAAGCAGCCATCTTGGGGCTTACTGACTTGTTTGCAGTAGCAAACCGAGTCGCTGCTGCACATGCTGAAACAGACGTTCCCGCCATTAAGGTCACGCACTGGCATTACGAGGCAGCAGCGGCAGCACCCCAGAAGGCGTTTGATAGTTATGCTGCCATTGCCTCTGATACGTTAGCTACATTGATCTTGCCGCCCGCCTTGGGCGATCCCTTGTCATCTCAAGACATGCCTGCATTGCTGACATGGTTACGTGAACGGCATGCAGAAGGTGTCGTGTTGGCATCGGTGTGTGCGGGGGCGTTCCCGTTGGCCGCGACTGGCTTAATGGCTAATAGGCGTATGACCACACATTGGTCTCATGCTGAATTGCTGCGCCAACGATTTAGCAATGTGGTGGTGGATGCCGATCAACTCATCATTGATGATGGGGACATCATCACCGCAGGCGGCTTAATGGCATGGACGGATCTGGGGCTGCGATTAGTCGATAGGTTGCTGGGGCCGTCTGTGATGATTGCTACTGCTCGTATTTTATTGGTAGACCCAGCAGGGCGTGAGCAGCGTTTTTATAGTGTGTTTTCACCTAGGCTGACGCATGGTGATGCCGCCGTGTTAAAGGTGCAGCATTGGCTGCAAGCGACCCAAGCCCATGATACGGCTCTGGCCACGTTAGCGCGTGAAGCTGGCTTAGAAGAACGCACCTTTTTACGCCGCTTTCAGAAAGCAACGGGGATGACCACTACCGAATATTGTCAGCGATTACGGGTAGGTAGGGCGCGAGAGCGATTGCAGTTTAGTAATGCATCCATAGATAGCATTGCGTGGGAGGTAGGCTATAGCGATCCTAGTGCTTTTCGAAAAGTCTTTTCTCGTATTGTGGGCCTAGCCCCCAGTGACTATAGACGCCGTTTTAGCGCCACTACCACATCAGCAACTGATGCGTAGCTGATGTGGTGCTCATGGCCATCGCCCCAAGATAGGTATGTCGTTATTGGCCTTGATGTTGTCAGTTCCGCCGCTTCGCACATAGGGCGTTTTTGACGATCATAGTGTTTCAGACGTTATTTCTTACGGAGAGTGAAACCATGACAAAACGCGGCCTAATTGTCGTTGACCTGCAAAACGAATATCTACCAACTGGCAAACTCCCTTTATCAGGTATTGAGGCGGCTGCAGCGAATGCCGCTCGTGTGATCGCTGATGCGAGGCAAAAAGCGATGCCTATTTTTCATATACGTCATGAAGCAACGAGTGCATCTGCCCCTATTTTTGTGCCTGGCTCTGATGGTGCTGATATTCAAACGGCTGTAGCGCCTATGGCTGGCGAGCCAGTGATTGTGAAGCACTACATTAATGCGTTTAGAGAAACCGATCTTAAGCAGCAGCTGGATGCGCAGGGCGTGGACGAGTTGATTGTGGTGGGGGCGATGAGCCACATGTGTGTGGATGCCGTGGTACGTGCTGCTGTCGATATGGGATACCCTGTCACCGTGTTGCATGATGCATGCGCTACGCTAGAGCTGAGTTTTGGTGAGGTTACTGTGCCAGCAGAACATGTGCATGCCGCGCTGATGGCAGCATTTGTGTTCGGATACGGTAAGGTGACATCCACACAAGCGTATTTGGCTGCTGCCGAAGGCTAGTTCTTCAGACCTATACATAGATGTAAAAACAGCTTGGTGGGCGATGCGTCGGTGTTTATCGTTCCAGAAATAGGACAATGATGCTCAAAATGAACGACTAGTGCAGCAGTGTAGCGGCTTTTACTATGAGTACATGGCACTTTTATTCAAAACCCGCACATCAACATGAATGTGCAAGACATTGCGTAAAGGTTCTACTTCCCCGTTAATTTGAGGAGTTTCTCATGAGCAAACCTTATGTACGTTTAGATAAAGACAACGCTGCTGTATTGTTGGTAGACCACCAAGCTGGTTTATTGTCCTTGGTACGCGATATAGACCCAGACAAGTTCAAAAACAACGTATTGGCGTTGGGTGATTTGGCGAAGTACTTTAATTTACCGACCATTTTGACCACCAGTTTTGAACAAGGCCCTAATGGCCCACTGGTGCCAGAACTCAAAGCTCAGTTTCCTGATGCGCCGTACATTGCACGTCCAGGTCAAATCAATGCATGGGACAACCAAGAGTTTGTGGATGCCGTAAAAGCCACAGGTAAAAAGCAATTGATCATCGCGGGTGTGGTGACGGAAGTGTGCGTGGCTTTCCCGGCGTTGTCCGCACTGGAGGCAGGTTTTGATGTGTTTGTGGTGACCGACGCTTCCGGTACTTTTAATGCGCTAACACGTGATTCCGCTTTGGACCGTATGTCTCAAGCAGGGGCTCAGTTGATGACATGGTTTGGTGTGGCGTGTGAACTGCACCGCGACTGGCGTAATGACGTAGAAGGTTTGGGGCAGCTATTCTCCAACCATATTCCTGATTACCGTAATTTGATGACTAGCTACAGTACTTTTGCGAAATAATGGTAAAAGCATAAGTGGCGAAGAGTAGGGCGGCATTGTCTTGGCGGTGTCGCCCTATCTGGCGTAGTGGGTGTACTGTGGTGGATATCAGATGCTCAATGCCTTAGCACTGCATTCCCAATTTCTTAAAACAAGTAAAGGCCTGATTTTATGCAAGCGTTAAAAGGAATCATGTGGTTGATGTTGCTGCAACTGGCGGGCGAAGCTTTGGCGCATGTGTTGCAGTTGCCATTTCCAGGGCCAGTGGTGGGGATGTTGTTGTTGGTGTTCGCACTGTACTTCCCACGTATACGTGAACCGGTCAAAGTGGCGGCAAGTTTTTTGTTGTCTCACCTGTCGCTGTTATTCGTACCGGTAGGGGTAGGGGTCATCACGCATTTAGGCTTGATTCGAGATCATGGCATCAAACTAGGTGTTGTGATTCTGGTGTCAACATGGGCAGGAATGATTGTTACCGTACTTTTGGTGCGAGGTCTGATTAAAAACCAATACGAACCCACTACAGAGGAGATGAACCGCGATGCCTAATTTTGTTGAGCTTTGGGTTTATCTCTCATCGGAACCGCTGTTTGGTTTAAGTGCCACGATCACAGTGTATGTGCTGGCCCATAGTGTGTATGTCTATTTAGGTCAGGCGCCCTTAGCAAATCCGGTTCTGTGGTCTGTGATTGTGCTGGGTTCTGGTCTGATGATTACACAAGTGCCATATCCCACCTATTTTGCTGGCGCGCAATTTATACACTTTCTGTTAGGGCCAGCTGTTGTCGCGATGGGATTCCCTTTATGGGAACGTCGTGAAGAGTTACGCCGAGGCTGGGGGCGCTATGTCATAGCCGCTTTAGCCGGTGGGGCAACCGCAGCGATAGTCGCCGTAGTGTTGGGCTGGGCATTGGGTTTACCGGATGATGTGTTGCGTTCCTTAGCGCCGAAATCAGTGACAGCACCTGTGGCTATGGGTATTGCTGAAAAAATAGGTGGTGTGCCAGCATTGGCGGCTGTTTTTGCGGTGTTAACAGGCTTGGTGGGCGCATTGTCGGGTAGTTTCTTGTTCCGACTCTTGGGTATAGGTACTAGGGATGCAGACTGGGTGGCGCGTGGCTTTAGTCTAGGTACCGCGTCACATGGTATTGGTGCTGCTCGTGCTTTGCAGGTCAATGCGGATGCTGGGGCGTTTGCTGGGCTGGCATTAAGCCTGCAAGTGTTGCTGGCGGCATTGTTGATGCCATTGGTTGCGCGGTGGTTCTAGTGGGATGTTGGCGATGTATCTAGCAAGATTGGTTTGAAATCTACGCGGTGTAAAACAGGGAAGATAACGTGAATAAATGTGTTTGCGCTGTGCTTGTAGCTGCGTGCTGTACTGCTTTTACTGTTTCAGCCACGAATGATGGGGATCAATCATTACAGCAACTGGAAGTTGAAGCTAACTGTGCTTACATTACCGTGTTTGCTAGGGAGTCTATCCTAGCTAGTTTGGATAACGTCCCCTTCAATGACTATATGAAAAGGGTGGCAGAACAAGCGGCTGATGAATCCCAGAAAGCGTTGCATACCAACATAGCGAGACAAGCCTACGAGTACGTAGACCAAGAGGGCAAGAGTTTCAGTCGTTACGCGCTGAGTGCAAGCTTTCAGAGTTACTGGAACGATAAGTGCATGCAAACATCGAAGTAGTGCGTATAAATAGTAAAGATAGGGTAAAAAAAACGCCACCATAATTATGTATGGTGGCGTTTTTGTAGGTTAGGCATAAATGCCTACACGTCACAGAACTTATGACGAAGCAGTGTTTGATGGCCATGCCAAAGACTCTGCTGCCAAGATAGTTCTACGCATTTCTTCATGTTGAGTGTGTAGTGAGATATAGCGATCTTGCGCTGCATCATCTCGAGTAACCGTGCCGTTGAATGACTCTTGTACGTAGTTGGCATACCAGACGGACTCACTGACCGTCATGCCTACAAAGACTTCATTGTCGTCCTGATCGGTAGACAGGGCACGGATTTCTGATAGATACGCCCGTTCATTGGGCTCAAATTTCAACATAAGACTCCTTAAATGAATCTACATTGTAGTCGTCTCTGTGAAATAGCCTAGGACTCCTATGTTTTTACTTGTTTGTAGAACAGTCAAGCAAACCTGCTTTTCAAGGTTCTAGAAAAATTGCGACGTATTTCAGAAAGTCGTCTTTCCTGCGCCTGTTCTTCTTGCTGTTTAGCTGTTTTTTGAGGTTCAAGCAACGGGGAGACGTGCAGGGGGCTCAGGCCGCCCTGATTCAGTTTGTGGTAAATCATTTAAGATCTCCAACGCTTCTTCATCTTGATCAGTGAGAGCGGTTGGGAGCAGGTGCTGCCAAAAGCGTAGCGTAGAAAAAAGTGAACGCGTAGTAAAAAGTTAGAGGCGAGCGAGGGTGCTGGCCTTTTTTATGATTGTTGTAGTTGTGTGTTGACGCGCTTATTTACTATGGGGCTTTAAGACATCAAAGTACACCTATACTTGTAACAGTGGTTTTGAGAATAGCTGTACAAGTTATAGCAATGTATTTAGCGCGTATCCGCCAAACAAGCGGGGTTGCACGCAAAAAGAGGGGTGGTGCGAGCGTGTGGCAGACGTTTACTTTGTAACAGAGCTATCTATTACTCACGATAACTGCGATAGTGCGCTGAGGGATATGTTTCCCTTGATAATTTAGGATTTACATTGAATACAGAAATCGGCATTGTTAAATGGTTTAATAACGAAAAAGGCTTCGGTTTTATTGCTCCGGAGAATGGAGGCCAAGACCTTTTCGTGCACCATAGCGAAATCCAAGGGACAGGTTTTAAGTCTCTTGAAGAGAACCAACGTGTATCTTTTGTTGCTGGCATGGGTCAAAAAGGCCCTTGCGCGACGAACATCCAAGTTGTGTAAGCTCATTTCTTACATCGCCATGTAAGAAAAGATAGCTCTAAAAAACCGGCATGTATAAACACTGCCGGTTTTTTTGTGTCTGCTAAATGTGATGCTAGTACTTGCCGTTTGAAAAACAGAAAATCGCAGTGCTGTAGCGTGAACATTAGGTTCTGCTAGTTCAGTAAATGGCCTGTTCTTAATAGAGTATAGGTGTTGTGCTTACAGTGCTAAAGCCAAAAACTTAGTACCAGGAACGGGGTTGTAACTAACGGGATTAGCAGGCAGAAAACCTAAGGATTCGTAGAGTTTTTGCGCGGTAAGAAACTCAGGCAACACATCTAAGCACATACGCGAATAGCCAATCAGCGTAGCTTTCGCGATTAACTGCTCAACCAATAATTTGCCGATATTTAAGCCCCTCGCAACAGGGCGAACATACACCCGTTTTAGCTCGCATGTTGAATGATCAACTTTGCGGATAGCCGCACACCCAACGACATTATCCTTGTGCCACGCTAATAGAATACAGCCAGTAGGTTCTGCATAGTCGCCTGGCAGTAAGGCAAATTCAGCTTCAAAATTTTGGTAGGACAGGTCTTGCTGAGGGCTTTTGACATACTCTCTAAAAATCTCAAGTACTGCGGGTTGATCGCTAGGGAAACGTGCTGTTCGGAGAGTGATGTCAGTCATGGTTGGGCGTGTCACTGTGCTAGAGAATAGGATATCTTGGAGGTGCTCTATCAGTGTACTGGTAGTGTTAGCTTTGGCAAGGTTCGCGGATGCAAAACAACGAGCCATAAAAGCAACCGAAGCGCTACACTGAGCGTGTTTTAGGGAATGAATAAGTAGAAATAACTCTCAAGGGGATTACATGCAGGGAAGCTGTTTATGCGGTGCCGTCGCGTATGAAATAGATCAGCTCGATATGCCTATAGGGCACTGTCATTGCCATACTTGTCGTAAAGCGCATGCAGCGGCTTATGCTTCAACAGCGGGTGTAATGCGAGAGCATTTTCGTTGGATACGCGGGGAAGATCTGCTAACCAGTTTTGAGTCGTCGCCCGGCAAGCTCAGGCGTTTCTGTTCTGTGTGTGGCTCGCATCTGGTGGCAGAGCGTACTCATCAACCGCACGTTATTCTTCGTGTCGCGACCTTAGATGAGGATCAAGGTGGTAGGCCGTCAGCGCACATTTGGCGCTCACACGACGTGGCTTGGCTGCAAGACGATGCTGCGGTTCAGTCCTACCCAGAGTGGCAAGCGGGCAGATAATCATGATGAACAGCAATAAAACCAGTGAGGCTTTAGGGTGCAGATAGCTATTTTTCTAGTTGTGGTATGTGGTGCTGCACTCGTCGCGCCTATTTTGCTTTCTGTAGCGGTAGCGCTGCTAGCAATAGTCCTTTGGAAAGTCGGCAAGGCACGAGTGGCGATGCAGATGGCATTTATCGTAGCTGCCGCAGTGCTTACGTATTGGGTGAGTACGATTACAGCGTTGATGCTGGCCACGTCTGATGCTTATGTGATGGCCATAGCCGTAGTTGGTGCGGCCGTAGTCGCTATTGGAGTTTTTTGGGCTCTGTTTAGGAAGGTGGTGTTTACGCCTGCCAAGTGAACGCTAGTAGGTTGCTCGCATTGGACTGCTGATTTCTAACGGCGTCTAGGTCGTCGTTGTAGCTTACTCGCCATGCGATCAATCTATTGGTTAAGAGCCAGCAGCGTACGAATCACATCAGAGCGTGTGATCACACCAACCAGAACTTTCTCGCGTAATACAGCAATGAACTGCACATCATGCGATGCCAGCTCCTGCAAAAGATCACCCATAGGTGTATCTTCTTGCACACTCATCTCAGGCATGCGCATTAGTTCCTTGGCGGTTGATTGCTCTTTAGGTGATTTATTGCGCAGACGTTTCCATAGTGTTTGTTGTTGACGCGCGTGGTGGTCTTCCCAGAGCCAGTCGAACAGGTCGGCACGCAGTACACGCCCAATCAATTCTCCTCTATCATCCACCACAGGCAAGCTTTTAATCAGATGACGATGAAAGAGCTCCGCTACTTCTTCAAGAGGGGTCTCTACGCCAATGGTAAGTAGGGTAGAGGACATCACCGTGCCACAGTTCACACTGGACATGCGGCGTTTGATCGCGTCTTCTTCGGCGGCAGCAAGCAGATCACCCAAATCCTCAGGTGTTAGGTTATAGCTCTGTTCAAAGCGTTGTAGCAGTTGTTGAAGATCATCCTCACTGAGCGCTAGACGAGTGCTGGGGCGTTGGGTCTTGGTGGCAGCGGGGGAGTGCTGCAGATAGCTACGACCGCAAGCGCGATGATAGAGTACACCTACGGCAACGACAGTAGCTGAAAGCATTGTCACGGGGAGTAGCAGCAGCCAATCTACGGGCAAAAGCCGTTCTGCCGCTAACACCATCATCAAGGCCACAGCACCACCGGGCGGATGCAGGGCGCGCAGCAGAAGCATCAACGCCACCGCACCTGCTACAGCCAGAGTCGCCAGAACGGTATGAGGCAGAAAGGGAAGCGCCCAGAGTAGCAGTAGGGTATAAAACGCGGATACGCTGTTGCCAATGATGCAGTTCCACGGCTGTGCCAGCGGACTGCTGGGCACGGCAAACACCAGCACTGCGCTGGCGCCTAGTGGAGCAAATAAGAACAGAAGGTGGGGGTGCACATAATCGGCCAGCACTACCAGCAAGCAGGCGAGCGCAACGCCTAATCCAACGCCAATACTGGAGCGTGCCAGCTCCTTCCAAGAAGGACGCGAGGCCACAGGCCCCAACCGCTGCCACAGTGTTTGAATGAAGAGCATAGAGTTGACTGTGGGCGATCAAGCAGGACGATTGCCCACGTAACGTAAACGTATCCAGGCAATCAGAATCCAGGCCATTAGCACAAAGCCAAAGTAGCCGAAAAATGGATAGACCGTGCCCACCAAGTTAATGAAACCGACCTTTGTGCCTATTAGCCCTAGGCCAGCAGCAACAGCCGTACCAATATTGAACTTCAGCGTATTAGGGGTAAAAATACGCGCCGAGAAAGAATACAAAACGCCCACTGATGTGGTCAGAATCATTGCGAAAATAACGACTGAGATCAGCGTCCCAAAAAGTCTAGACTGCTCGGTAGCCAACATCAACATAGGCAAAGCTGCTGAGCCAATAGTATCGATACGGCCAAACACGCTGACGCTAATCAAAACAATCAACCCACCTAGCAGCAAACCACCCACCAGACCGCCTAACAGCGCATTACGTTTAGATGTGGCTTGCGAACACGCAATCATCAGAAACGGCGCACCTACCACCATGTTGTAAGACACATAGAGTAGGGCGGCTACTAGCCAATTACCTGCTCCTTGGGGTTTTGTGTTGGCGATAATATCCAGTTCATCTAAAGGCAGACTGCGTGTATCCAAGCTGTAAATACACAGAACAATCACCATCAACACCAATAAAGGCGTGATGCTAGCAATAAAGGCCAAAACTCGGTTGACGCGCAAAAATACGATTAACACCGTGACCAACATCACAGCAATACTGCCGTACTCTGCAGGTATGCCCCATTGTTGCTCCATCAACGAGCCACCACCCGCAAACATCACCACAGCAATGGCATACATAAAGAAGGTGATCATGATGTCAGCCACAATCCCTAGTCGTGGCCCACAAATCAAATACAACCCTTCTTTAAACGAATGCGATACCGATACTTGGCTTAACTCACCAACCGCCATCCCCAGCACAGCAAAACACAAGCCACTGATTACTCCCCCCAGAAGCCCCCAGTAGCCAAAACTACTAAAAAATTGCAATACCTCTTGTCCTGAAGCAAAACCAGCACCCACAACGACTCCTACAAAAGCCATTGCTATGCCCAGGATGTTTTTAATATTCGACATGCATTTTTCTCCGAGGAGCTAAAAATTATTGTTTGTGTATACGGAAATAGCGGGTAGATAGCACTGTGACGCTAGAGTTCTTAGTATTTCAGTGCTTCAGCGTTCCGAAATAGGGATGGTTTTGTCAAAAATACGTAGCTGGTAAGCATACCAACGCTATGGTCTGAATGCCACTGCCATCTATAGGGGATTGACGATCAGATGCTGGACCTGAAACCAAAAATTCACAGATTAGGGTGGTATGGAGGGAGGGGGTGACACTACAGATTGGGGGGAAGTGCGCTGGGGGTAGGAATAATCAGAAGTTTCTTATTTTATGAGGACGCTTGGCAGGCTATCTTTAGGGTGCATGTTTTTTCATACGTTAAGGTAATGGAAAAGCTTTACGCCACCATAGCTTGCCTGAGCTTGGTGGCGTTTTTTTTTTGCTCATGAAGAGTGTGAAGGCTGCAAAAGCTGTTATTGCTGAACTCATTGCATGGAAGAAATTGAGGGAAAATGGCAATAAAGATCTGTCACTCGCTACCTGATTGTGCTGTTATTATCGTTGTGTTCTTTTTAGAAGAGTGCTGTACGACATAAGTATCTTTTCTATGTCGGAAATTTTTGAGATTATCAGGAGACGGCCTGTGGTTGGTGAGGTGATCGCAATAGTGGGGGCGGTGCTGCTATGGCCCCTGGTGTTCGCTAGCACTAAGAAGACAGTATTTGGCCGTAGGTTGATAATTGCGACGGGTATTATTTTAGTTTTGGCTGGTTCGTTTATATCCTACTCTGCCACAAATCAGGGCGACGATGAGAAAGTGGTTGATGAGGGAAAACAAGCAGCGGAAAATGTCAGAAAAGCTATTCGTATACGGTCATGGCATTTTTGATGGATCGAAAGATTGGTTTTCAAAAGTACCTATATAGAGTCCACTTCGGTGGGCTTTTTTGCGTCTATGCATTTTGGCTTATGATCTGTTTGGATCGCCAATGCCTAAAGCTATGTATCAATACGAAGCTGATATATATCCCTAGGTCCTACACACCCTTCGGGGTGGTTGTTTGTGCTGTATTGTAGTTATCTATACCTTTTGTTCCCACCTGATGTAATGCAGTACCTGCCCCCTCTGGGGCCGTAGCAGTTACTGTTTGAAGAGCATGGGCAGCTTGATCGGGTTGATGAAGGGCTGTAGCTTCGAGAAACGACAGGTCTAGGCGGTGAAGCAGGCGGTGTCATCCACTTTTTTATATCACTACAGTCTTTTTCTACACAAAGATGCTCACTAGAAATCCATTTTGCAGTCTCGGTGTCAGTGCTGATTCTGCTCCACCCGTTGAGCTCCTCATAAATAGTCACAGCTTGACCGTGAGGAAGGCTGCTTAGCACCCTGCCATTTGCAGAGGAGCGGACGTTAAGTGATTTCGGTCCAATGTAGCGTGTGGGCCTTTGTACGATCGTTGGTAGAGTAGTAGTTGAGGGAGCTACAAAAGAGCTCTGGGATGGAGCCACTGCAACTGGAACTGTTGACCGAACCTTGCTGGATGGACTGTCGGAGCCGCAAGCTTTTGCAATAACAACTAGGAAAATAACGGCAATTAAGCCACGGCCAGAAAACTTCATTGAATTCTTATCATTATAGAGTGATGTCGTAATCTAGCATTTAGCTCATGGTTATTAAACTGGATGAAAAAACAGCCAGACTAAAGTAGCAAGAAGAAAAGTAGGAAATATATTGCTATCGTTCCAGTGTCTTTCGGAGAGGTATGAGAATGAGAAAGGTGGTGTTAAATAGAAGATTATTGCCGCTTTTTCATACCTACCACTCCCAAAGTAAACTTAAGGTATTGTGATCTGCTCCCAACCAAGAGGTGGAGTTGGTGAGAGAATCTTTCGCATCATGGCTATTACCTCTTGCCGTGACACTTTTTTATCATGGAGTCTTTGGCAGAAATAACGATGCCCATTTTCAGATAGCTTGAAACCGTTTTCAGTTTTAAGAAGCCTTCCTGATTCAATATGTGTGCGGTAATTTCCCATGAAAAGTGTTACATCAAAATCTTCACCGACCAACAAACCAGATATCTCTAAAATGGCATGCCAATAAGCTTTTATGTCTCTTGAGTTGGATGGTGGTGGAGACGTCATTTTATTTAGGTTTTCCATTTTTACTCCAGCGATTGTTGATTTGGTTTGGACTATGCAGACACTGCAAAGTGGGCAGACATGGTAAATAGGTTGCAGGGGTGTACAAGTGTGATTAAGATGTTTGTGGCGATGCTGCCAGAATTATTAATTAACCTGCGAGGCAGTGCATGATGGCATAGCAAGGCGGGGTCTTAAGCTAATAAATTAGCGGCAAAGCACTGATCTGATTTGATTTGATTCTATTGTTAAAGTATCAGTCGTTTAAGATACGGTATGCATTGCATCCTTCTTGAAGCCCATTTTTGCAGGCACTTCCAAACATCTCTTTCGCAGTAGCAGTATCCTGTTGAACACCTTGCCCCTTTACGTACATGGACCCTAGATTGAATTGTGCTATAGCAACTCCTTGTGCTGCGGCTTTTTCGTACCACTCACGAGCTTTCGCATAGTCTTGCGGAATGCCTTGCCCGCTGTGGTACAGGAGAGCTAGATTTAGTTGAGCTCTAACCTCTCCTAGAATGGCGGCTTTTTCATACAATTCACGAGCTTTTCTGTAGTCTTGCTGGACGCCTTCGCCGTTTGCATACACGAGTGCTAGATTGAATAGAGCCTGAGTATGTCCTAGGTCACCTGCTTTTTCGTACCAGTCACGAGACTTTGCATAATCTTGTAGACCACCTTGTCCTTTTGCGTACATGAATCCTAGATTGAACTGGGCTGTAGCGTCTCCTTGTTCAGCCGCTTTTTCATACCACTGACGAGCTTTCTCGTAGTCTTGCTGGATGCCTTGTCCGTTGTCATACATAAGAGCTAGATTGAGTTGAGCATAAGGATTGCCCTGTGCAGCTGCTCTTTCGTACCACTCCAATGCTTTTATAGGGTTTTGCTCTGTTCCTAGGCCAAACAAATAAAAACTGCCTAAATGTGTTTGGCTATCTGAGTTTCCTTGTTCTGCACTTACCTTAAGCTCCATGAACATTTCCTCTTGGCTACGTTCAGGTTCAGCGAAAGAGAGTGAGTGAATACTAAAAATTAATGTGATGGATACTAAGAGGCTTTTCATGGTGTGTTTCAGGAGGGCTTTTGCTTATCTTAAATTATAAGCACTACTCAGAGAGGCTTAAACGGTTAGCATCTGGCCGTTTTTAAACTCAATGTCTGGCTACATGTTCGGCAGGCTTAGCGAAGTTACTGGAGAGTGGTAAAGGAAAAGCCCCGATAAGGGGCTTTGATGTGCTACTAAGACGACAAGCTATTTTAAAAGCGTATTGTCTCAAAGGTTTACTCAGCAAGTTCACTCATCAGGAGACGATAGTTATTACAACCGGTTTTGTCACCGTTATCACAAGCTTGTTTGAAAAGTTCTTTTGCTGTGGCTTGGTTCTGAGGAGTTCCCTGACCGATCATGTACATAACGCCTAGACTCAACTGAGCATCAACATCGCCTTGTTGAGCAGATTTTTCGTACCACTCAAACGCTTTTACATCGTTCTGAGGAACTCCTCTACCTTGGTCGTACATAACCCCTAGACTAAATTGTGCTTGAGCAAGTCCTTGTTCGGCGGCTTTCTCGAACCACTCATGAGCCTTGCCGTAGTAGTTCATCCAGTAATAAAGCAGGCCTAGATAGTATTGTGCATGAGGATTACTTTGTTCTGCTTCTCGTTGAATGGTTTTAAAAAGGTCTTGATCTACAGCTCTAGACTCCGCTTTAGAAAAAGAGCTGATACTAAGAGAGAGTAGCAAACAAGAGAGAAGTTGCGTCCATGTTTTTTTCATTATTGATGCCAGAGGAACTGAACGGATATTCGACAAAGCTCGATCATAGCAATTTACATGACGGAGTAAAGTGAGGCTTAGTGTCAGGACGATAGAGTAGTGTTGCCGCGTTCAGATTGGTATGGATCAGTGGGGGCAGCTTACTGGATGCTAGGGGGCGTAGCCTGGCTCTAAGTGCTGATTAAAAAACAGGATTTTAGAGCCTTCTAAGAGAGCAAAAATTACTGAGTGTGTATGCGGTGAGTATGCGAGAGCATCCTACGATACTGCACCTAATTTTTGGGCAGTATCGTATCCATAGAGCCAGTTTAATTATTGAATCTCTAGCTCTTTTGTGAAGTTGTATCTGAGGTTGCTGCGCACAGCCTCGATGGACCATATCCAAAACGCTGTTCCGATGAATTCAGAGATTAAAGCTTCAGTGCCTGCAATCCATAACCAGCCGGATAAGCCCAGCAAAGGGACTACTAAGCCGTGTGCAAATACAGAGACGAAGAACCCAAAAACAATACCGTGAAGTAGTTTTACTTTTGGCAAGTATTCGGCAAGAACGCAGTAGACAATAGCCATGGCGATTGAAAATAGTATATGGACCCCGTTCCCACCCCAATTAATTGAGGAGCCAAGCCATTCGTATGTCATAGAGTCAACATGGAAGCCAAGCTTTTCGAGCAAGACAATTGGCGGTGGCGTGGTTTCTGGTGTTCTAGGTGGGATTAGTGTTTCAAAGCCAGATTTAACTAGGGCTGAAAAAATACCTGCAACTACACCTATATAAATAGCTAAACAAACATGCCGGTACTGTTTTTGTGTGGTTTCAAGTAAGTTCATCACTGAGTCCTTATTAAACTGAAGTTTAAGTTGAAGGTATATGTAGGATGGTCGTGACTAATGTATCCGTATGGCGCGATAGAGGAGCGACATGTTTTGTTTCAATATGTTTTTCGCAACGTTTTGATTGACGTGAGTAGGAGGATTGCTAATAGTCATGCGGTGAAATGATGTGAGGGTTATTGTCTAATACTTCGACGAGCTACTTATAAAAGAATGCTTACAGACTCTATATGGTCTTTCTGTACTGGATAAAATAAATAATGAAAAAAATATAAATCCATGTATTAGATAGCCGCAATCATATATTGGTCGGTGTGCCCATGAGAGAGTGTAGGTAGACTTATGCTAATCTTGGTACCCATCATGGATGAAGGGGGCATGTAGCAAGGTGTTGATCTGCAGTTGGCTCAGTAGCCAATAGCGCTCAAGTAGAATTACACCTCTTTAATAACGGCAGTGTTTACTCTGCTTTTCATCATCGCCCATTGATGAGGTGAGCTTGTGTTGATTTCCAGATCAATTGCTATGGCGGTACTGCTGATAAGCATCTCGGCGGCATCTCCGGCATCAGCTATGCAATTGAAGTTAGAGGGCTTGAAAGAGCGCCTAATCATGCATCTAAAGGAAGTGCACCAGTGTGATTTGTTGACCTTTGAAGTTGATGAGCCAATGGGTGATGACGGATGGCGTTTTTCTATCAAGAATGAAACAACGCTAGAAGTGCAGATGCAGCGCAGTGGGGATTTCATTACATCGTTAGAGGCAGTGAGCGCAGACCAGGGTTACGACGCGCTAGATGATTTGTCGTGCCTGCTGGTAGCAACGATGCGGGCGTTGCAGCCAGAGTCTATAGATACTTACGACGCATTTTATGATGCTGCCTTTTATTGGGCTCGGTCAAAGTTCGATCGTTACAAGACTGAGTTTTTTACTGATACGCTTACCGTACAGTACGAGCCATTAATGTTCAGGTTTGAGTAATTGTGTGATGCCCCTCTTACGAAGGGCCTCTCGTTTGCTCGCCAGTAGGGTTGATGTGGTTTTGAAGGGACCGCGCTCTTTCTTGATGGGCTACCAGCGCTCAAGCGGATGTGTAACAATGGAAGGCTTAAGCAACCTACAAACTAGGGAGATTTCCATGAGTACTAAAATCGTTACTGAAGCTGACCGCAAGCGCACTCCGCGTCCCGCCCTACCCAAGGGCATGTCCATTTCCAGAAAAGGTGCAAATGTGAGCAGGGAGCGTGGCCCGCATACCCACCACAAGAAAAATCCTGGAAAGCGTCACCGATAGGAGCAGTTCGCCACCAGTATCTTTCTGCCGACTTGCTTGCTGATAAGCCAGCGCATGTCGAGGAAGGGGCGCTGGTGGCCTATGGTTTGGCTGGACGGGCCGGGAATTAGTATTCGGGCGCCGTTTGCGTGAGACCACCAGCCATTTAGAAGAGTACAGTTTTGTATAGCTATTTCGGCTATCTGCTCGTCACTCAAAACAGTCTTATTGTTCATTGCTAGGCTCCTAGTTGATTGACGGTATAGGAAGATAATGCGTCACTGTTTTGCAAATCTCGCAGTCGACCTGCCACTGGTAGCGCAACGTATCGGAATTCAGGACTCGACTGCCTAGACGTAGATGGCCGAATTGGTTAATACATAACACAAACTCACCAGAGGATTCGGGCATACCGTCCTTAACGATGAATGAATACCTGAATACGCATATAGGCTAGAGCGACCCTCTGGCACTAAGTGCCCATCGGCATCAAGGATACTCGCTCTTATTGCCTGTGAGTAGTGAGGTGGTTTGTTTTAAGTTAACTTCTGATGCACAGTTAGCTCATATAAGCGCAGAAGATTGAAGAAATACCAATACTCATCTACAGGTTGAGCTGCCTGTCTTATTACGATTGAACCGTCTGCTTTTACTTCGCTCTCCAGAGTTTTTTTATTTTTCGAAGTCTTTCTGGCGTTAAATTCTGAGTAAGATCACCTTTGCTGTGGTCATTAGGGCAAAGTACGGCTAAGTTGTTTGCATTGTGTGAGCGGCTGGCTACCCATGGGTCAATGTGATGGACTATGACGGAGTCCGTTCGTGAGCGGCAAATGCAACATGTCCATTTGTTGTCATAGAGCAATTTTAATAGGCACTGTTCTGGGCAGAGCTTGGCAAGACTAGTAACTCTGGGCAACAAAAAGCCGCAGATCGTTGTGATGTGCGGCTTTGCTTGGCAGTCCTAGGCACTGTTTGGAAGTGTTTTGGTAGGCGGTACTGAAACGGCAATTCAGTCTATAAGCATTGATGCGTGTATGTTTCACTTTTACTGCGCTATTCCATGCCCCCAAGTATGCCCCCATTATTTGGCGCTGTACTTGTCTGGGTGTTTTAACCATTCTAATACATCAGCCCCACGCCATAAAGTGCAACGTCTACTGAGCGTAATAGGCGAGGGGGCTTTTCGTTCTGCTATACGTCTATGCCAGGTAGATTCAGAGATTGGCAGTACGTCTTTAATCTGTCCCCATCTGTACAGAGCCTTAGGTTCGATGTCATCAAGAGTAAGCTTTTCCTGTACAGGAGAGGCTTCAGTGAGATCTGCACTCATGCGGGAAAACACTTTGCTCTGGGTGTTGGGAATGCTATTCACGTTATACCTCCGTTATGTTACCGCTGAGCATTTTGAGTAGAGCTGTCCGGTACTGGCCTAGCGACTGGTATGTGGCTGTGCTGTCCCATGTTCTCGAGTGTTTGTATCTGTGTCATGCTATCTTCCGGTTTAAGAAAATTCTCTAACCCCCCCTCCTGATGGGATAATTCTTTGGGGAAGAGTCTTGGTGTTTGATAGGTAATTAATATTTAGAGGGTTTTATGGTTTTTTTTAATACTGATGAGCCCAATCCAAAGTCTCAACGCGTGACTGAAGGAGATCTCATAAAAGGGAGCTTGAATCCACGTATTTTTATGCAAGGTGTGTATCTGGTTAAACAAGACCAAGTTCCTGATATAAAAACACCTCCGCTATGGCGGACAAGTCTGGTTCGCCGCAGAGGAGGGGTTGTTGAGGCGAGGAGCTGGGGTGCTGTATTGATGATAGAGGTTGATGATCCCGAAGACTCAGAAACAGTTGCTCGTGTTCTAGGCTATTTGAATAAGTATCGATGAGGTTCTTACTCAACCCAGACGCACTTGGTGGGTCTATGGGATGGGAGGGAGTATGCGAAAAGAAAAGTGGTGGAAAGAGGTATGGTCAGACTGGAAGTCTGAGTTTTGGTTTCATATCGCGGTAGCGATTGCAAGCGCCGCAGTTGCAGGTGGTATTACGAGCTACATGTTGGATTGGCCGCTCATCTTTGGCGCTACGTGGGTTGAAGTGCTCACGGCTTTGGGTACTGTCGGTGCCGTGGTTATGTCTCTCCGACTTGCGGGCATACAGGCTAGGAAAGAAAGAGAAGAGCAAGTTAAATCAGCAAGGAGGTCTTTGGCTGGCCGACAAGCGGAGGTTGCTAAGCTTATCGGAGACCTTATACGTCAGCAACGTGACGAAAATGACATGCAGAGATTTCTCAGGACATCACAAAGGCGTATAGCAAATTTATTGAGGCCAACTAATGACTTGGTGAATAAAGAGTTCAATCGGAAACTTATAGCTTGCGCTGATAAGCTAGGTTATTGCTTGCAAGACTATGATGATGGTATAGAAGTAGGGGGCGAGAGGCTTGACTGTGCCGTAACCTATCTTAGGGACGCAAATAAGATAGCGAAACAGTGCTGGAAAGATATGGGGTATTACTGGCTGGGTAATTCTCATCCAGGACCAGGAGAGCACGAACGGGAAATAAATTACTTTGAAGCCCTAGCATCTGAGAAATAGTAGAGCATTTTGTATTTATTGTATTGATAGATTATTGAAGTTGGCATTTTCGGCTCTAACTAACTCCGACTTTGTTCACCTCCGAGCGCATCGAGTAGGTCATCAAGCAGACGGCTAAGCTCTCGCGTGATGAGTGCCATTTCCGAGTTGAAAATTTCTTCATCATCGCCAGAAATGGACGTTTCTTGCTCTTTGATTTCCTGCATTTGCTTACGCCCGGGCTTGTAGCCTTGGGCTTCAGCGGCTAATCGCAGTGTCTCAGCGCGTACTACTTGGTTGATGACGGAGTTAGGCAGCAGCTTTCTTTCACTACGCATGCACAGTAACAATTGCCCGTCATTTTGGTAGACTAGGCCGTGCCCGGCGCGTGGTTAGATCCAACCAAGTGATATAGGGTCTTGGCTAGTGCCTGGTTGAAAGTGGTGGTGTTCAAGCAGTTCAGAGAGTTGGGCAGCATCGAGCGCCCACGCGGGATCTAAACGGTAGATCCGTAGGTTTTTAATTTGCATGATAGGTATTAAGAAAAATGACCGAGAAACAAGCCGGTCAGATTATTAGGTGCGTAAAGGAGTGCTGGTGGCGTATGGCTTTAGTTATAGCCATTCCTTTGGCAATAATGGCCTGGGTCTTTTGGGGTTCACCAGTCACTGTAGCGCTAGAAGACGGAGCAGCGGTCTGGGTCCAGGCGTTTGGTTCAATTGGAGCTGTGGTCGCGGCGATCTATGTCTTGCATAAACAAAGGAAGGACATGGTCGAAATGGAGAGCAATACGATCAAGACGGCTGAGTTGCGTTTGTTAATGGCTCTAAGGACAGAAATTGTTATTCGCCAAGGCCAGTACATGGAAAAGATTGGGAATGCTATTGCTGATGGCTCTATAAGAGAGGTAGGCCCGTTCGAGTGGGCAGCACCGGAAAATCCTTTCCATGTCTATACCGCTATGTGCAAAGATTTGGGGTTGGTAAAGGATGATGGGCTGCGGGCTTTAGTTATTAAGACTTATGCTGAAATGGAGGGGCTGCTCTATTCAATTAGGACGATGAAAGACGAACTAAATAAAGTGGCTCAGCAAAATTTATGGCGTAGCCCTCATGCACAACAAGGTATTCAAAATAACTATAGGATGGTTGAGAGCCATCACGCTCAGACTGAACAACTGGTTAATTCATTGCTGGATGAGATTCAAGCGTATTTGTCAGCTCCCCATTAGTTTGACCTCTTCGCTGGAAGTATTTGCATTTGGTCAGCAATGATCTCGGTGGTGTAGTAGTCCTTACCGTCTTGGCCCTGCCATTTGCGTGTGCGTAGTCGGCCTTCAACGTAGACTGAGCTACCTTTTTTCAGGTATTCGCCAGCGATTTCTGCTAGACGGTTGTAGAACACCACGCGGTGCCATTCGGTTGTTTAGACTCGCTCACCGGAGTTTCTGTCTTTGTGTGTAGACATAGTGGCGATTGAGATATTGCAGATGGCGTTGCCTTCTGCGCCGTAGCGTACTTCAGGATCGCGGCCTAAGTTGTCCACCAGAATTACTTTGTTAACTGAAGTCATGGATTAGTGTCCGGGGTAGGGCCAGTGAAGGCCAAGATTACATAAATAGTGATGCAGACCAGCCAGCTCCAAAAGTAGGCTTGGGTAGGTATTACTTCGCTGGGGGCGATGGGGGGGCGAATGTGGTGTTGCCAAACCATGTGCCGGTACCGCCAACAGCAAAGGCGAGCCTCCACAGGAACAGGCTAGCAAGCATGCTCATGATGTATTTCCTGTCGAGTTGTCAGCTGATTTTCTGGCTGAGCTTGTCGTTGGGAAGATTGATTCTACCTTGCTGGTCGATGTGAGTGTATAGAGTCCTTAAAAACACGAATTACCTCAATTGTTTTATCTTGAAGTGAGGAGTGTGGTCGCGGTCGCTGTACGTTTGCTATAGGGTTGAGCGTTTCAATAAGGTCTGCCTCAATGGAGGAGATGGACTTATTGTCTATCTCTGAAACAGGTAGGCTAACTGCTATGACGTGAGTACTCCCCGCTTTACGAATAGATCTGTCAAAGTGTTGTCTAGCCTTTGGGCTTGGTTCGTGACCAGGTATGTTGTCTGGATTCTTCCATTTCTGCCAAATATGATCAGTATTCATTTGATGCTCACACCAAGCGAATGGGCGTTCGTCGCGTAGCTCTTCATCAATCCTTGAGCGAAGGCTTGTGCTTACTCCGTATCCCGCTTTACCTAGATAAACACTTCTCCAAAGGCCAACTGAAGTATAGAAGCCCCATAGATAAAAGCCAGCATCTGAGGGGAGTGATGCTGTTATTTCTTTGACTTTTTTCCCGTATTTTCTACCAGCCGTAGATTTTCCAATAAGAGCATCCATACCCAATACATTAATTGCATGGTGGATTAGAGGCTTGAGCTCAATTACGTAGGGTTTCATATGCTTTTGGCTATGGATGAGAGCCTATTGGTTAGTGTTAGTGTTGAGTATAAATGAACGGCTTAGATCGTATTAGTGAAACTAGAGGTTTTGAACACTAGCGAACAGAGTCATTTCAGGTATTGAGTAAGCAGCCCGCCAGTCGAAAGATTGCGCGGGTTTTTATTTGTGTGAAGGGCCGTTTTGCTCTTTCGGATGGCTGTATCAGAGCGCAGAGAATATATAGAAATACACCGCAGAGAAGCCGGCGCTTAATACTGTAATCGCAAGGCTGAGTGCCCGATCAACTCCGCGAGTTCGCCAAGCTAGTACAAGCGAAAGCAATGTAATGATCGGGATAAGGATAGTAATTGGCATGAGTTGGCTTTTCCAATGGGGAAAGCATGCGATTCTATCACTCAACAAAGGTAAATTATGCCCGCCCATCGTGAGATCGGCGGGTTTTCTTATTGTTGGCTGTTAGATCTCAAATAGCCCATAAGAGTGGAAAGAACGCCTTCGGCTTTAGTGGCTATTTCCAAGGATCTTGGGTGGTGACTATCAGCTAAAGCGATAATGACAAGGCAGTATGCATGAATAGAGGTTGCAAAAACAAGCTGCGTTATTGATCGGCCGGATGGCTCTGAGATCACATCAACCTCGAACTTTGCTCCTGACGTGTAAATATGATTATCGTCATGCAGATGATCGCGCACATTGGATGTACGGAAGAGGGATGACAGTGTTGGGTGTGCGCCGGCTGATATGCAGTCTTCGTATAAAAGAGCTGCTTGATCAAACCTCCCAGGATGATTGGCTTTTAGTAAGCGCAAACATACTGCGGCATTGATTTTATTCCTTCGGTTTTCTGGTGGATTTCTCCATTTCTCCAATAGTTCGGGGTCTTTAGATATCCCGTAGGCATAGAGCGCAGCTTCCAGTGCTGTTCTGCTTATTGGTGTGGTGGCACTTGGGTGCCCAGTTAATGCGGTGATGTATGCGGCCATACATATTGAATGACTCGATAGAGCCAAAAGAATTACAGGGGTGTGGAGCTCTTTAGCATGCGAGGAGGTGTAGATATCAGCGATGTCTATATTTTGAGAGGCTATCTCCATTAGATCTTGGAATTGATGGTGAGACGCGTGTTGGTTTAAGGATTGAACGGCGGTCCTCAAAAAAGACATTAATTTGTTGTCGGCCATGTTGCCCTCATTCTGCGGTGGCGTGTTTGATATGGAGAAGGAAACTATGGCGCTTACCGCAAAACAGCGCCGCTTCGTGGAAGAGTATCTAGTAGACCTCAATGCCACGCAAGCTGGAGAGGTCTATAAACCAAAGCATAGTTGGTTTGTCTGACGGTGTTGCGGCATACTATGTCCCCTTAATCATTAAGGGAGCTAGCTTTATGCCAGAGTGGTTGCAGCAGGCCATTAGTTCATTTGTTGGTGCGGGCATGGGGACAACCGCGGTCGGTTGGTATATAAAAACTAGAATAGAAGCAGGGGTACGGGAACGGCACATGAGGCTGGAAGCTGATTTGCAAAGTCAGCTTGAGGAATCAAAGTCTAAGCTGGCTAGGTTTGCAGTAGAGCATCAAGTCAAATTTTCCCACTTACATACTCAACGAGCCGAGGTGGTTGCGCAAGGATATATGGTGCTCCGCCATTTATACGATGCAACACGATCATATACATCACCAGCGGGTGAAATTGAAGGCAATGCAAGAGAGCATTTAAGAATTGCTGTTTTACAAGCTCTGGAGGCTGCTGAGGATTATCTTTTGCCGAGGCTTATCTACTTGCCAGAAAAGAGCGCTGAAAACACGAAATCGTTCTTATCATTGATGAATAGGAATGCGGGGAAGTTCAGAGTGACAGTGGATACTTCTGCTGATATCCCAAAAATAGCAGCATGGCAAGCCGTGTGGAATGAGGTTAGCAAAGATGGGGAGCAACTTTTGAATGAACTGGCTAACGACTATAGGGAGGTTCTAGATGTTTGTTAAGCTATTCTGATAACTGCTAGCATCGCAGCCTTTCTTTTTGGTGTTTTTAGTGTGCGGCTGGGAGAACTCCAGATAAGCAATAAATAGTGAAGTAGGTCTTTCTAATGTTAAGGGGATGAATTTGATCAGCAAATCACTTCTTCGAACTGTGGATGTTCGGGATTCAGCAGGAAAAATTATCTCAGGCAATGTGTATCGTAAACTGGTCGATGCATCAGATGATAACGGTAAAGATTATCTTGCTGTAGATACTCTTGAACTTTCAGACGGTAGATTAGCTTATCTCGAGTCTGGGAGATGGGTAGATGAGGATGACCATACCTCTTTTTTTGATGAGCTGAGGTAGGTTAGATCCTAAAGTTAGTTTGAGTTTGCGGCCACCATTGAGTGGCTTTTTTATTGCCTTCCTCCCCAAATATCCAAAACACCCCATGCAAACCCTGTAAGGAGATTATTTATGGAGCATTGCGGAGCCAAAACCTGCAGTGGCCAGCCATGCAAAAACAGGGTGATGGAGAATGGCCGCTGTAGGATGCATGGCGGCAAAGCTGCGGTAACCCATAAGGGCAACAAGCACGCAGCGACACCAGGGAGCATTTACTCCCGATACTACACAGAAGAAGAAACCGAGCTGGCCTCCCAGGTGGAACTGGGCAAGGTTGATGAAGAGCTGCGCCTAACGCGTATACGCTTGATGCGTGCGCTTGCTGGAGAGGCTGAGTTCGGAAGCACCTTAGAGCTAGATAGCGAGAAGAGTGAACCAGTCATTGTGGATGGTGCGGCAATCGCAGGCATTGAGCAGGTGACGACCAATAGCAAGGTGCGAGATTACTCAGCACTGATCGATAAGCTAACTGCTCGGATTGAAAGCCTTGAGCGCACACGGGCAGAACTGGCTAAGAGTTCGCCTCCTGAAGAACCGCCTGTCGGCAAGATTCAAATCGAGATAGTAAATGTAAAGTCGAACGCTTCGCCTACAGATGACGGAGCCACAGGCTAGGTTTTTCCAGTGCGATGCGAAGTACCCTGCGTTTATTGGCGGTTTCGGGTCTGGAAAGACAGAGACTCTGGCTAACTGTGCTCTGTATGGCTCAAATCGACTTTGCTATTACTGAATATGCCTACAAGGGGGGGGGGGCTATTTTTGATCGTTTTCGGAAAAACGTCAAAATACGATGCCCCCAAAAGTTCTGGGCCGGGCTTGGCAAGGCTAGTAACTCTGAGCAACAAAAAAGCCGCAGATCGTTGTGATATGCGGCTTTGCTTGGCAGTCCTAGGCACCGTTTGGAAGTGCTTTGGTAGGCGGTACTGGAGTCGAACCAGCGACCTCTACGATGTCAACGTAGCGCTCTAACCAACTGAGCTAACCGCCTAAAGAACGTAATAATACGATGGTTTTTGTAACGGCGTCAAGTGGTGGTGGGGTTAATCATTTATCCTTGATGCTAAGCAGCGGATTTCTGTGACTCTACCGGCAATCTATTTCGTACTTGTATAAGTTCTGCCGCGATTGCCACGGCTATTTCTGCGGGTGTGCGACTCGAGATAGGTAGTCCCACCGGGCCGTGTAAGCGGTCTATATCGGTATCGGTTAGATCAAAGAGTTTTAGCCTCTCTCGGCGTTTGACTTGGTTGGCTTTAGAGCCCAGTGCACCTACGTAAAAGGCGGGCGAGATTAGGGCTTCTAACAAGGCCATGTCGTCCAGTTTAGGGTCGTGGGTGAGGGCAACGATGGCGGTGCGATGGTTGACGCCCATTTCTACGATGGTGTCGTCAGGCATGGTGGTCACTAGCGTAGCGTAAGGCACGTCCCAATCTTCGAAGAATTCTTTGCGGGGATCGCACACGGTGACATGAAAGTCTAGGGCGTTGGCGATGGCGCAAAGGGTGCGAGCGGTCTGGTTGGCGCCAATGATCAGCAAATGCCAATGCGGTCCGTAGACGCTTTGAAAGTGGGTGTCGCTCAATGCGGTCTGCATGTCTGGGGTGGCGGGTGCTAGCTGGTAGGAGCCATCACTTAAGCTTACGGTGCGCAGCAATAAACGGTGTTGTCGTATCGCCTCTAAGACCTTATCTAACCATTGTGTGTCAGCGATGGGCTCTACCATGAGTTTTAATGTGCCGCCGCAGGGTAGGCCAAAGCGTGCGGCTTCGGCTTGGGATACGCCGTATAGCAAGGGGGCGGGCTTGGTGCCCAGCTCGTTGTTTTTGGCTTTGCGGATTAGGTCGTCTTCTATGCAGCCCCCCGAAACAGACCCCATCAGCCTGCCATCTTCACGTACGACTAGCATGGCCCCGGCTTGGCGTGGTGCAGACCCCCAGGTTTGTACGACGGTGACTAGGTGCACGGTATGGCCGGCCATGACCCAATCGTGGGCGTGTTGTAGTACGTCTAGGTCCATGGCGTTCATGTGTGGCTCCGCAAAAAAGAGTGAAGAGTGGGGTGTTGCAAGTCGTCGGGTTCATCAATGTCAAAACATACGCCAGCATCATCACAAGGCAGTAATTGAATGCCGTGGCGTTGTAGTAGGCTGCGTGCACCTTCGTCCCCGGATAGGGTGGCCAGTTCCGGAAGTAAATGCCATTGAAAGCCTACTGGGTGGCCACGTTCGCCTTGGTAAAGCGGGGCGGCGATGGGGCGGGTTTGTAATGCGTGTTGCACTTGCTGAAAACACTGAGTAGGAATACAGGGCATATCCGCCAAGGCGACTAATACGGTTGCCTTAGGGGAGGGGGTGTAGTGCTGTAAGGCAGCGCGTGCAGCATCAGCGAGGCTGGCTCCCATACCGGTATGAGCTAGCTCGCTTTCTACGATGGTGCAGTTGGGTTGTGCTAGCTGTTCATACAACTCGGGGCTGTCTGGGCGGATGACGACGATGACGTGGTCTACGGCCTGTCGTAAGTTGTGCAAGCTAGTTGCAGCAACGCTCCGGTTGTTTTCTAAAGGGGCGAGCAGTTTATTACCCTGAGCTTGCAGAGCTTGAAAGCGACGACCATATCCAGCAGCTAACAATATACCTAACTGATGCATAGAAAAGAGTGCTGCACTGGCTTTGTATACCAGTGCAGCAGGAGTGAAGGGTTAATGAAAAGCGCGAGAGATTTGCTGTACTTGATCAGAGGTTACAGCAGTGGCTTGGCCTCCCCATTCTGCACGCATCCACGTAGACAAATCGGCGATTTCTTCGTCGCTGAGATCATGCGCAAAGGGTGGCATGGCATACATGCGCTGGTTGCCTGTGAATGTTTGTGTGGGGATGCCGTTTAACACGACGCGAATGAGGTCTTGGGCACTGTCCATCGCCAATGTGGCGTTGCCATACATCGCAGGGGCCACGTTAGGGATACCTTCCCCTTTGCTGCCATGGCAACCCGCGCAAGCGGCTAAGTAGGTACGTCGACCTATGGCCATGTCACTGTCTGGGGCAGGGTCTTCTGCCTCAGGTAGTGGCATTGGAGGTGCGGCGGCAGGTGGCAGGCTACCATCTGGAGCGGTTAGCAGGTAGGTTGCAACGGCCGTAACATCATCTTTTTCCATGGCACTGGTAGAGAAGTGTGTGACCGTATGCATATCTGCAAACGAGGTGCCTTGTGGTGCCATACCTGTACTCAAGTACTGTGTGAGTGTCTCTACGTCAAACCCATGTTTGATGAGAGCGCTGGATGTGATGTTAGGAATAGCCCACCCATTGATCTCACCACCTTGGAAGTCACGAGAGAAATCCACGCCCATCATAAAGTTCTGTGGTGTGTGGCAGCTTGCACAATGGCCTACACCCTGCACCAAGTACGCACCACGTAACCATTGTGCTGAACGCTCTGGGTTCTCGGGAACGCCGCGATTAGGGAAGTTCAGCAAATTCCAGAAGTTCATGAACGGACGCACGGGTAACGAGAATGCACCACTATTGCTCTTATTAGCTACCGCAATAGGGGGGATACTCATCAGGTAGGCATACAGCGCATCTATATCTTCAGGTGTGGTGATGTGCGTGAAGATGTACGGCATGGCCGGGTACAAGTTGCCTTTAGGGGCCACACCATCTTTCAACGCACGGTGGAAATCCGCACGGGTGTACTTGCCTATACCGTAGGTAGGATCTGGCGTGATGTTGGTGGAGTACAGCGTGCCAAAGGGTGTGCCAATGGCCACACCGCCCGCCGCTTTAGGGCCTTGGGGTTGAGAGTGACAGCCAAAACAGTCACCCGCCATGGCTAACTCACGCCCACGGGGGATCAACTGCTGCATTTCATCAGCGCTTAGCGGCTTATCGACACCGGGGGCAACGCTGGTGCTGCGAAATGCACCCAGCAAGATGGCAATACAGACCACCACAGCCACCAGAATCACGGTAATGATTACTTTACGTAGCATGTTGCCTCCTTAGTCGATCACACAGCCGGGCGTTGCCAGAGCAACTTCCTTCACGGCTTCGTAATAACGTACATAGCCCGTGCAACGACAGATATGGTCGTTTAAGGCTTCTTCGATAGCACTTTCTAGATTGGCACGTTGTACAGGCTTGCGCTTGAGGCCATCCAGAAACACTGTGGCCCCGGCCACAAAACCGGGTGTGCAGTAGCCGCACTGGAACGAGAAGTGGTCGATAAAGGCTTGCTGTACCGGTGTTAAGGCTTCAACCTTGCCCAGTTTGTCGTACTTGGCTTGGCCTTCAATAGTCGTGATGGACTTGTTGTTGAAGTAGTGGGCGCTAAACACACAGGTACGGCTTTCGGTGGTCGTACCATCAGGATGGTTCTCTACGATGGTACAGGCGTGACAAATGCCTTGGCCGCAACCAAAGCGCGTGCCCGTGAGGTTGAGGTGCTCATGCAGAAAGTCGATCATGGGCATGTCGACAGGAACGTCTACAGGACCAATGGTTTTGCCGTTGATCGTGAGCGTCAGGGGTTGTTTTTCTAAGCTCATGCTAAGGCTTCCTTGATTTTCTCTGCGGTGATGGGGAGTTCGTAAAAACGTTTGCCGGTAGCATGTGCTACGGCATTACTAATGGCCGAAACCACAGGGATCATGACCACTTCTGCCATGCCTTTAGGGGGCGAGGTTTCTGAAAGTGGGGGGAGATAATCCACGGTCTGGTTCCAGACAGCGACGTTTTTAGCGCGCGGCAAGGTGTAGCGGTTGAAGTTCCACGTACCGTTACCGGGGCCATCTTCATAGAGCGGCAATTCTTCCATCAATGCGTGGCCTATACCCATAGCAAGACCGCCTTGCTGTTGGCCTGAAACCAGCGCTTGCACAACAACTTTGCCGGGGTCTAGTAGATTATGCAGGCGCATGATTTCTACATCACCAGTAAAGGTGTTGACGTTAAGCTCCACCAAACAGGCGGCAGGTGTGTAGGTGGTGACGCCTGCATTGTTACGTTGTACGGGTGGGTAGTCGATTTTGCTGCGTTTGAGGTAGTCGTAGCCGCCAGTGGTCATGCGTTTTTTCAAGGCTTCAGAGGCACCATCACCGTAGCGTACCGCTAGTGCATCTACCGGTAGGGTGCGTTCACCAGAACCGGGGATGTCAAAGCTGCCTCTGGCCCATTCCCAGCGGCTGAAACAGTGCAAAGCAACACCAGTAATGAGCCCCATTTCGTGAGCTTTTTTAGCGAGTTGCGCAAAAGGAATAGGCGTCATGCCTGCGCCACCAATACCGCCGGGGTAGGCGCGCAGATCAGACAATGCCACATCGCCTGGAGCGATTTCACCGCCGGCAGGGCCATCACTCCAAATGGCTTTGGCAGCAGGCCAGAGGCTGTGTTCTAACAAGAAGTTAGCCGCTTGGCGTGTACCGAAACCAATGAAGTACACACTATTAGAAGCACTCATGGCAGGCAGCATGAAAGGTACCCAAAATGGGTTGGCTGCGAGCTTATCTTGTTCTTCCTGTGTGGTGGTGTAGGGCGACCAGTTGCTGACTAAGGGCAGTTGTGCGAATTCAGTTACACCAAATTCTACCGTTTCAGGGGCTTGTCCCAGCATTTGTTGAATCATGACTTGCTGGGCTGTGGTAGCACCCGTGCCAATCTCTTGCAAACAGTGACGCATGGTGATGTTGCCATCCGCATCAAATTCCAGCACCAAGGCGCTAGTATCCGCACCAGTACCGTAGTCCTTTTGGACTTGTGCAAAACCTACGCCGTAGCTTTTGCCTGGGTTGGCTGCGTCGAACTCGGCTTTGGCGTTGTCTTTATTCAGCCAGAGAGGGTGTTTGCTGGCGATATCCAGCATTTCTACCAAACGGGGCTCACCTAGCTGAACGGCGCCTTGTGTGTTGGGGTAGTTGGGCAGCAGAGCATTACGACGGCGTAACTCAATGGCATCCATCTTTAACTCAGATGCCAGCTCGTCTACCAGCATCTCAGTCATGGTCATGGTTTGGATGGTGCCATACCCACGCATGGAGCCAGCTTCTACCGCGCGGCTGGACAAGGCTGTGCTGGCTAAGTCTGATTTAGGGAAGTAATAAATAGACTGGGCAGCAGTAGCGCCTACTTGGGCTACTGAGAACGAGAAGTTGGCGCGTCCGCCGCCGTCACAGGCATAGTCGCCTTTTAGTATCTCGAATTGCCCTGTTTTTCTGTCAGCAGTGATGCTCACGTTCATATCAAACGCATGGCGTTTAATACCCATCTGGAACTGTTCGTAACGGTCGTTTGCCAAGCGTACAGGCAGGCCATCGCCGTAAAAACAGGCAGCAATTACGTAGAAGGGGAAGATAGAGTGGTCTTTAGAGCCATAACCAACGGTGGTACCCGTTAGAATTTCAATATGCTCTACGGGGAAGCGTTTGTTGTCTTTCACCATGAAGGCAGCAACACGCGCGACTTCATAGGGGGATTGTGCTGCCGCCAGAATATGCAGAGTGCGGGTATCAGCGTCGTACCACGCATTGCCGTTGTCGGGCTCCATCGCACAGGGGTCTATGGATTGTGAGTAACCATGGCGCTCAATCACAATTTTGTCGGGGTCTTGGCGTGCGGCCTCTATATCAGCAGCAATGATGGCTGCGGCTTCCATGCCGCGCTGCATGGGTTTGTAGGTTTCTTGTGCGACTTGTTGAGGGTCGCGATTGCCTGCACCACCGCCACGATGTTTATGCATGACCGATTGAGGTACAAAAATCCCATCTTGGTCAGCAGGTGGCCAAACAGCGGTAGCACCATCAAAGCTGCCCCAAATTACGGCGTCTTGAATGGGGGAGAACTCTGGCTCGCCAGTGGGCGATTCACCACCAATACGCACGTAGCGTGCCGCACCAAAGTTAGGCGGCGGGTTGGGGCCAGTGGTTTTGCCATACAGCACAAATTCGGTATCAAAACGCAGTTGGCGTTTGGCGGCCTCGAACTTGTCAAAATCGTGATACACCAAGAGGGCTACGGGGTGGCCCAGCATGGTGGGGGTGGTACCTTTGGGTGTTAGAAAGCTTTGACCATAAAAGTCTGGGCCCAGGTCGGCAGGCTTAGGCACTTGTATGCCATCGCGCTCTAGGTCCTCATGGAAAAGCAACCTATCGGGTTGTAAGTCATCACCTAATCTGTCTAGTGCTAACCCTTCAAAGGTTTTATCGGCTTGGGTGGCCTTCACAAAAAATGCATGTGCTTGTTGCTTAGGCCAGCCGGGTAGGTTCATGGCGCGGAAGTCGCGTGCAAAGACTTTCTGCCCCGTGACTTTGCGTATAGCATCCCAGCGATAGCGGGCTTGTCCATCGTTGCTCATCCAGCCAGATGCGCCCAGGCCGGAATGAACTTCTATTGCATGGGCAAAGGGCAGGCGTGCCAACGTAACCGTGATGCCAGCAAACGTACCTAGTTTGATGAAGTCACGGCGGGTAAATCCTGATGCCATAGGTATCTCCCTGTGAGTGTAGAGTTTTGATTTGCTGCTTGCGTTTTTGTAGTTAGGAAAGGGCGGGCTCAGTGCCCTTTCATCTGTTTCTATAGTATGCAAAAGCCATGTCAATTCCCCGTTTGCTTGCAAAGCTTTACTAAAAATTTTTAATGGTGTCAGAGCCTGTTGTGTTTATGCAGCATAGAATCCAAGCTTTGTGAATTGCGACCCCTAAATCACGGCAGGGAGAGCAATAGTTTTCATGCTTGTTAAACTTGATGCTAAAATCAAACCGTATTCTTATTGATGATTAGTTATTGGAAAGACATTATGACCACAACGCGAACTACTACCTGGCCCAACTAGCCGTAGCCGCATTGTGTTCAAACGCTGATAACATCAGACCAAATACCGAAACGCGGCTTGTATGCCGCGTTTTTTGTTTTAGGAAGCATTTATGATTCAAATCACCTTACCCGATGGTTCGCAACGCGAGTTCGAAAATCCGGTTTCTATTAACGATATTGCCTACTCTATTGGCACTGGACTGGGGCGCGCGGCACTGGCCGGCAAGGTGACGTTTGAAGGTACAGAACCAGAGCTGGTTGATACCAGTTTCGTGATTGATCGCGATGCCAAATTGGCGATTGTGACCGCTAAAGATGCCGATGGCCTAGATGTGCTGCGTCACTCTACCGCCCACTTGTTGGCGTATGCGGTAAAAGAATTGTTCCCGGATGCACAGGTAACGATTGGGCCAGTCATTGATAACGGCTTTTACTACGACTTTTCGTACAAGCGCCCCTTCACGCCAGAAGACTTGCAAGCCATTGAAAAGAAAATGGCCGAGTTAGCAAAACAGGATGAGCAGGTTGTACGCGAAGAATGGGATCGTGATGAGGCGGTGAAATTCTTCCGTGGTATTGGTGAAGAATACAAAGCTGAGATCATCGCTTCTATTCCTGCGGAGCAAAAAATTTCGCTGTACCGCGAAGGCAAGTTTGTAGACCTGTGTCGTGGTCCTCACGTGCCGTCTACAGGCAAGCTGAAAGTATTCAAGCTAATGAAGGTGGCAGGTGCGTACTGGCGTGGCGACAGCAAAAACGAAATGCTGCAGCGTATTTACGGTACCGCGTGGGCGACTAAAGACGAACAAGCGGCTTACCTGCATATGCTGGAAGAGGCCGAGAAACGTGATCACCGTCGCTTGGGTCGTGAACTTGATCTGTTCCACTTCCAAGACGAAGCCCCAGGTTTGATTTTCTGGCACCCTAAAGGTTGGGTGGTTTGGCAGCAAGTTGAACAGTTTATGCGCAAGGTATACCTAGATAACGGTTACCAAGAAGTTAAAGCGCCACAAATTCTAGACTTGTCCATGTGGAAGAAAACAGGCCACTGGGATAACTACAGCGACAACATGTTCACCACAGAGTCTGAGAACCGCATGTACGGTTTGAAGCCTATGAACTGTCCTGGTCACGTACAGATTTTCAACGCTAACTTGCACTCGTATCGTGAATTGCCTATTCGTTACGGTGAGTTCGGTCAGTGTCACCGTAACGAGCCGTCTGGCGCGTTGCATGGCATGATGCGTGTGCGTGGCTTTACGCAAGATGATGGTCACATTTTCTGTACTGAAGATCAGTTGCAAGAAGAATGTGCGAACTTCACTGCGTTGCTGCAGCAGGTATACAAAGAATTCGGTTTTACTGAGATTTTGTACAAAGTAGCGACTCGCCCCGAGAAACGTATCGGTAGCGATGAAGTGTGGGATAAATCTGAAGCAGCGCTGATGGAAAGTCTGCGTCGCACAGGGTGTGAGTTCATCGTTGCTGAAGGCGATGGTGCATTTTATGGCCCTAAAATTGAATACACACTGAAAGACGCTATTGGTCGTCATTGGCAGTGCGGTACCATTCAGGTGGACTTCTCCATGCCTCAGCGCTTGGGTGCTGAATACGTGGATGCGCAAGATCAACGTCGTACACCTGTCATGTTGCACCGAGCAATTTTGGGTTCTTTTGAACGTTTTATCGGAATGTTGATCGAAAACTATGCAGGGGCATTGCCAGCATGGTTGTCGCCACAGCAAGCCGTGGTGTGTTGTATTGCCGAATCGTCAGCTGATTATGCGCAAGCTGTTGCGCAAAAGCTGGTTAAACTGGGCATGCGTGTAACGGCCGATTTGCGTGGTGAAAAAATCACTCGTAAAATCCGAGAACACAGTATGCAGAAAGTCCCTTATATACTTGTAGTTGGGGACAAAGAAGCGGAAGCAGGTTCCGTCGCCGTGCGTGGTCGTGGTGGTGTGGATCTGGGCGTAATGTCCTTGGATGATTTTGCCCAACGCTTACAAAACGAAATCGAAAGCCGTCAGTAAGTGACTGCGGCTATTTATATTTAATTTTTTGGGAGTTCTAGATATCGCAACCGAAAGAAAACATCGCATCAACGGAGAAATCCGTATCCCTGAGGTGCGACTCATTGGAATTGAGGGTGAACAATTAGGGGTTGTTAAAGTAGCCGACGCGCTGGATATGGCCGAGGAACACGATGTTGATTTGGTCGAGATCGCTCCGCAGGCTGAGCCGCCCGTATGCCGGTTGATGGATTATGGTAAGTTCCGTTATCAGGAACAGAAGCGCCAACAAGAGGCGCGTTCTAAACAAAAGATAATCCAGATCAAGGAAGTAAAATTCCGTCCCGGTACGGATGATGGCGACTTTAACGTCAAGCTGCGTAACGTTCGACGCTTTATCGAAGATGGGGACAAGGTCAAGGTTTCTTTGCGATTCCGTGGTCGTGAGATGGCTCACCAAGAGCTGGGTATGCGCGTGTTGGAACGCGTGCGTGACGAAGTAGAGGAAATCTGCCAAGTCGAAGCCATGCCTAAGCTGGAAGGTCGTCAGATGATTATGGTCTTGGCACCTAAAAAGAAGGCAGTGTAAGCTTTTACGCTTAACTGTCTATCAGCCTAATGCTGATTTTTGCGGCCTGAGTCGCGGCAATAAGCCCTTCATGACGTTGCTTCATGAGGGGCTTTGTTTCAGAGTTGATTATGCATAGCTTATTTATCATTGATCCATTGCCTGCCTTGTCGGCGTACAAGGACACTTCTGTTGCCATGATGCGTGCCCTAATGGCGCGTGGTCACAAGGTGAGTGTGGCCTTGCAACCCGACTTGTACATCATCGAGGGCCGCGTTCGCTGTAAGGCGCAATCTATCGTTATTGCACAAGATGCTAATTTGCGTGCGGCCAATTGGTGGCAACAAGAAGGGGAGTCTTTTGACGTAGAGCTCAACCACTTTGATGCGGTTGTTATGCGTAAAGATCCTCCTTTTGATATGGAGTTCAACTACACCACGCACCTGCTTAGCTACGCCGAGCAACAAGGGGCTAAGGTATTTAATAGCGGTAGTGCGCTGCGTAATCACCCTGAAAAACTGGCTATCACCGAGTTTTCGCAATTTACGGTACCCACATTGGTGAGCCGTAATATGGTGCAGTTACGCGCTTTTCATGCGCAATACAGTGATGTGATTGTGAAGCCCTTAGATGGTATGGGCGGAAGCGGCATTTTCCGTATTAAAGCAGACGATCCAAACGTAGGCTCTATTCTGGAAGCGCTAACGCAGATGGGCACGCAAACCATCATGGCGCAGCGTTATATTCCTGAAATTGTGGATGGCGATAAACGCATTTTGCTGATTAATGGTGAGCCTGTGCCGTATTGCTTGGCCCGTATCCCGTTGGCCGGCGAAACGCGCGGTAATTTGGCAGCGGGTGGCCGTGGTGTGGCTCAGCCGTTAACCGAAAACGATAGACGTATTGCCGAAGCAATTGGGCCTGAGTTAGTAAAGCGTGGGCTGATGTTGGTAGGCTTAGATGTGATAGGGAGCTACCTAACAGAAATTAACGTCACTAGCCCCACTTGCTTTGTGGAAATCACCGAGCAAACGGGCTATAACGTTGCTGAGCGTTTTGCTGAGGCCTTAGAAGAGGCTGTCAGTGGCTAAGCAGTACCCCCGTTTGGCGCTGGTTATGCATGCGCCATTGGGCCAGGCATTTCAGGCTTGTGTGGAGCACGTGCTATCAGCGGGTGCTTCCTTTAGGGTTTTTGATATACACGCTGACGATGATGTATCCGCTTGGGTGCAGAAACTTGTGGCGTTTTATCGAGAAAAGCCCGATGCCCCAGTATTAATATTGTGCGATGTAGTAGGTGCTACACCGTTCAATATTGCCAGATTGGCACAGGCTGCCATGGCGCAAGAGGGTGGGCAGGCGGATGTGATCGTAGGTGCCAATTTGGGGATGGTGTTGAAGTCGGTTTGTGACCGTCAGACGGCTCCAGAGCAGTTTGTTGATGCCGTAAAGCAAAGCGCTGGCAAAGCCATTGCTGTGTTTAACGCAGACCTAGATAAAGACAAAATATAAAGAGAAAGGTAGATAGTCATGCCATCTATAGAAATAGTGATTAGCAACAAACTAGGGTTGCATGCCCGAGCAGCAGCAAAATTGACGCAAATGGCGTCACGCTTTAAAAGCGAAATCTTTATTTCTCGTCAAACCCATCGTGTGAATGCCAAAAGTATCATGGGTGTCATGATGCTAGCAGCCGGTTTGGGTGTGGCAGTCACTATTGATGCTGAAGGCGACGATGCCGAGCAAGCGCTGGCTGAAATCAAGCAGTTGTTTGAACAGAAGTTTGGCGAAGAGCAGTAGCCAAAAGAGGAGCAAAGGGGATGCAAGAGGCAACACAGAGCATCTGTACTACACCATCGGCCATGTTCTGTGCGCAAGGGCAGGGCGTGGTACGTGGCTATGCCATAGGTAGAGCAGTAGTAATGGGAGCGGCGGCGCTGGAAGTGCCGCATTACCGAGTGGCGGCAGAGGAAGTAGAGCAGGAGTGTGTGCGACTGTGTGCGGCCATGGATAAGGCGCGGGACGAAGTCAACGCCTTAGCATCGGGTTTGCCTGCTGATGCACCCAAGGAAATGGCATCGCTATTGGGGGTGCATGTACTGCTACTAGACGATCCGCAGTTGCGCTTGCAGACAATGGCGCTGATACGTGAGCGTTTTTATAACGCTGAGTGGGCGTTGACCACACAAGGGCAGTTATTGCAAGAGCAGTTTTCCGCGATGGAAGACGAGTACTTGCGTGAGCGTGGTGCGGATATACGCCAAGTCATAGAGCGAGTATTGCTGCTGTTGTCTGGCGCTAAGCCGTTGACGCTACATGCCTTAACGCAAGCCGATGATGAGCCGTTGATTGTTGTGGCGCGCGACATCGCTCCTGCTGACATGATGGGCTTGCGTGAAGCGAAGTTTGCGGCCTTTTTGACAGACTTAGGTGGCCCTACCTCGCATACCGCGATTGTGGCGCGAAGTATGGCGGTGCCGGCCGTGGTGGGATTGGGTAATTTCCGCTCTTTGGTACGCGATGGCGATATGCTGATCGCTGATGGCTTTACGGGTGCGGTGATGGTAAACCCATCAGAACTCGTGTTGGAAGAGTACCGTCAGAAACAAGCCGAGTTTGCGCTGGCCAGAGCCAGTCTGGCCTCATTGCGTGATGCGCCATCTGTTACCTTGGATGGTATTGCTGTGCATTTGGAAGCCAATATTGAAATGCCTGAAGAGGCTGAGCAGGCGTTAGCGGCAGGGGCGCAAGGCATAGGTTTGTTTCGCAGTGAGTTCTTGTTCATGGGGCGTAGCACCTTGCCTGATGAAGAAGAACAGTACCAAGCTTATAAGGCTGTGCTAGAAGCTATGCAGGGTAAGCCTGTGACCATCCGTACCTTGGATATTGGCGCGGATAAGGTGCTCGATGGCGAGCAAACTGTAGCGACTAATCCCGCTTTGGGTTTGCGTGCAGTGCGGTATTGTTTGGCGAATCCTGATTTATTCCAAACACAGCTGCGTGCGTTGTTGCGTGCGTCCGTGCATGGTACGTTGCGCATTTTGGTGCCCATGATTTCTAGCATTAAAGAAGTGATTGCGGTGCGCCAGGCTATCAATGAAGCGAAACAGTCTTTATTTGCGCAGGGTATTACTGTTGCCGATACTATTCAGTTGGGCGCGATGGTAGAAGTCCCGGCTATTGCTATTGCGATAGAGCCATTTGCTGAAACCTTAGATTTTTTGTCTATAGGTACGAATGACCTAATCCAGTACATTATGGCCGTTGATAGGGGTGACTCTGAGGTGGCTGATTTGTACGACCCGCAGCACCCAGCTGTTTTGCGTGTGATTGCACAGACTATTAACGCGGGTGAACGCTTTAATACGCCAGTGTCGGTGTGTGGCGAAATGGCAGGCGACCCTATGTTAACGCGTTTGCTATTGGGCTTAGGGCTAACACGTTTCTCTATGCATGCTGCGCAGTTGTTGGATGTGAAGCGTGAAATTGTTACGGCGCATTCCAATGCTTTGCGTACGAAAGTGGCGGGGGCATTGAATAGGGCTGAGCGTTTGGATTTGGCAATTCTGCACTAGGAAAACGTAGGCAGAGGTTGGCTGTTATGGCGCAACTTTCTCTATCCCTTAGGCTTTATATGAATGGTAAAAAATTTCACGTAACTTTTTACCATTTTTAAATTTTGTTTCGAACATAAGACTGGTTTATAACGTAGCTCACCAGTAGAATGAGAATTGTTTTCGCTTCAAGCCTGTTTGTCGCGTCTGGTTTGAAGTATGTTGTTACACTACGTGGATCATGTAAGGATAGTTATGAAAAAGACTCGTTCGCATCTTGCCGTATTTGCCGCTGTTGCTTCACTGAGCCTGCTGGCCGCGTGCTCGGAAGGTGAGGATAAAAAAGCTGCTCCAACGCCTGCAGCTGCTCCTACTGCGCAACAGGCAGAGGTCGTAGTTGAAGAATCCGTTGAAGTGGTAAAAGAGTCTGCTGATAACGCAGCAGAAACAGTGAAACAAGAGGCTGATAAAGCCGAAGAAAAGGCTGACGAAACTACTCAAGCAGCCGAAAGCGAAGCTGATGCTACTAAAAGCAAAGTAGACGAAGCAATGGACGCAGTTGGTAAAAAAGCCGACGAGCTGAAAGATGCTACAGCTGAAGCAGCTAAAGACGTAGGTGAAGCCATTGAAAGTGGCACCGCTAAAGCTGACGAAGCTATTCAAAATGCTGTAGGTAACGGCGACAAAAAATAATCCTGTATTCTCACAGGAGTAGAAAATGGCTGCCCTAGGCAGCCATTTTTTTATACACTGATGCCATTGCACTATGAATCAAAGGAATAAGCATGAATCCTCGTACCGATTGGTTGAATGATCTACAGAAAAACGTCTCCGACCTTATTGCCAAAAGTCCGGCTGCCGATATAGAAAAAAATGTGCGTGCGATGATGACTCAGGCTTTTTCACGCATGGATTTACTGACTCGTGAAGAGTTCGATACACAAAGCGCGCTGTTGGATCGTGCGCTACAACGTATTGCTGCACTGGAAGCTCGTGTGCAGGCGTTGGAAGACGCTGCAGCGGGTAAATAAGTCAGTCGTCAGTAGGTAACATGGCGGATGGCTAAAGGTAGGCGTATCGGCATGTGATGGGGCGATATAGCGGCACACTCTAACTTTGGTTTTTGAGTGTGCGCTATGTCGTTAGCAGTAGTGAATAGTTGTGTCCTCATGGGCATGCAACCTCACGCAGTACAGGTAGAAGTACATATAGGGGCAGGGTTACCTGCTTTTAGTGTGGTGGGCTTACCTGATACTGGTGTTCGAGAGAGTCGTGAGCGGGTGCGTTCAGCCCTGCAAAGTAGTGGATTCAATTTTCCTGTAGCACGTATTACAGTGAATTTGGCGCCTGCCGATTTACCTAAAGACGCTGCGCATTTTGATTTGCCTATTGCGATAGGAATTTTGTTGGCATCAGGCCAATTGGCAGTGGAAAGTGAGCACTCGCCTTCGGTGCCGTTATGCATAGATCACTATATGCTTGCAGGCGAGTTATCGCTCACTGGGGCGTTGTTGCGTTTGGCTGCGCCGGTAGCAGTCGCATGGAGTGCCGCAAAACTAGGCTTTAGGCAACTGATTGTGCCGCAAGTGTGTGCGGCTATGGCTGCACAAGTTAGTGAAGTGCAGGTCTATGGGGCAAGTAGCGTGCGTCAGCTTGTGGAGGCTTTGCTTACGCATGAGCTAACCTGTGCCTTACCCGAGCCGGCGGTTATAGCAGATTCGCTGTCTGCGGGGTTATGTATGTCAGAGGTGAAAGGGCAGCAACAAGCCAGGCATGCGATAGAGGTGGCGGCAGCGGGTAGGCACAATGTGTTGCTACGTGGAACGCCTGGTGTAGGTAAAAGCATGCTGGCACAGCGCTTGATCACAGTGCTGCCAGAATTATCAGAAACGCAGCGTTTGGATGTGGCTGTGCTGGCAGGGGGGGCTGGCAGGTCTGAGCCTGTGAATGCGTTGCCACCGTTTCGATCGCCTCATCATTCTGCATCGACGGTGGCCTTAGTGGGTGGCGGCTCACAGCCTAAGCCAGGCGAGATATCGCTGGCGCACCACGGCGTGTTGTTTTTGGATGAGGTGGCAGAGTTCGGTGGGCGCGCATTAGAGGCTTTGCGTGAACCGCTAGAAACGGGTGGGATCACAATAGCCCGAGCTGGGCGTAGTGTGTGGTTCCCGGCGGACTTTCAACTGGTAGCGGCGATGAATCCGTGTCCATGTGGATGGTTGGGGCACGCGGTGCAGCAGTGTCTGTGTACGCCTGAACGTATAGAGCGTTATAGGGCTAAATTATCAGGGCCTTTCATGGATAGGTTGGATTTATGCATCAACCTAAAGGTAGAAATTGAGGTGCTAGATTCCTCTGCCGTAATGGAAAGCTCTGTGCAAATACGCAAACGGGTAGCGAGTGCGCAGGCCATACAACAGCAGCGGCAAGGCTGTTTAAATAGTAGGCTAGACGAAGAGGGCGTGGCGCTTTATGCAGGCTTGGGTGATGAGGCAGAGCATTTGTTGCGCCAGTGCATTAGGCGGTGGGGGTGGTCTGGGCGCAGCGTGCAGCGGGCTAAAAAAGTTGCTCGTACCCTTGCTGATCTAGCTGAGTCTGAGCACATACAGACCGAGCATCTGGCGATGGCCATACAATATCGTGGCTAAAGTTTGAATTGGCTAGACATTTTTTCGGTATCTTTCTATAATTATTAGCTTTTCAAGGGTTTGGCTTTGGCCAATGTGGTTCCCCTAGAAAAAACAATAAGTGTCATGTCGGTTATCAAGTGCAGCGCTATCAGTTTGGCCTGTCACCGCCAGTCACAACTTTACTAGAGTGTCATCATGCCTAAAATGAAAACGAAGAAAAGTGCTTCCAAGCGCTTTATTGTTCGTGGTAGTGGCTCCATTAAACGGGGTCAGGCGTTCAAGCGTCACATCCTTACCAAGAAAACTACTAAAAACAAACGTCAATTGCGTGGTGCAGTTGAAGTTCATAAATCTGATGTGTCCGCTGTAAAAGCGATGCTTCCTTTCGCCTGATAACGGAGAACTACTACTATGTCACGTGTTAAAGGTGGTGTAACAGCCCACGCTCGTCATAAAAAAGTTTTGGCTGAAGCCAAGGGTTTCCGTGGTCGCCGCGGTACGTCTTATCGCGTAGCCAAACAGGCTGTGATGAAGGCCGGTCAATATGCATACCGCGACCGTCGTAATCGCAAACGTGTATTCCGCGCACTGTGGATTGCTCGTATCAACGCTGCATGCCGTGAGTTGGGTGTAACATACAGCCAGTTTATCGCAGGCATGAATAAAGCTAATATCGAGTTGGATCGTAAAGTTCTGGCTGATATGGCTGTAAATGACAAAGCAGGCTTCGCCGCTGTGGTAGCTCAGGCTAAAACCGCTCTGGCAGCTTAATCGGCTTATCGTCGTTTAGTATAGATGGCAAACGGGGCTCTGCATGGGCTCCGTTTGTTTTTGGTAAAGGCAAAACACACCATGACGTTCTCTGTAGAAGATTTTATTGCGCGTGCTCAGTCTCAATTTGCTGAGGCTCAGGATGCTGCATCGCTGGAAAATGCCAAAGCCCGTTTTCTGGGCAAGCAGGGCGAAATTACAGCATTGCTGAAAGGGCTAGCAACCTTGTCTCCCGAAGAAAAAAAAGAAGAAGGGGCAAGAATTAATCAGTTAAAACGTCAGGTTGAAGATTTATTAAATGCTCGCCGTGCTGAAATGGCACAAGCTGAGCTGAACAAAAAGCTGACTGCAGAAGCGATTGATGTCACGCTGCCAGGCCGAGGTCGTGCCATGGGTGGTATTCACCCGGTGATTCAGACTTGGCAACGTGTAGAGCAGATTTTTGGCTCTATTGGTTTTGGTGTGGCAAATGGCCCCGAAATCGAAAATGACTGGACTAACTTTACCGCGCTGAACAGCCCGGAAAATCACCCCGCGCGCTCTATGCACGATACGTTCTACATCGACATGAACGATGAGAGCGGCTTGCCATTGCTGCTGCGCACACACACCAGTCCTATGCAAGTGCGCTACGCACGTATGCATAAACCCCCTATTAAAGTGATTGCTCCTGGCCGCACCTACCGTGTAGACAGCGATGCAACACACTCGCCTATGTTCCACCAAGTGGAAGGTTTGTGGATTGCTGAAGATATTTCTTTTGCAGACCTCAAAGGCGTGTATACCGATTTCTTGCGTACCTTCTTTGAAAGCGACGATTTGGTGGTGCGTTTCCGCCCATCTTTCTTTCCCTTCACGGAGCCCTCTGCTGAAATTGATATGATGTTTACCAGTGGTCCTAACCAAGGTAAATGGCTGGAGATTTCTGGTTGCGGACAGGTACACCCCAACGTAGTGCGTAATTTTGGATTAGACCCTGAGCAATACATTGGTTTTGCTTTTGGCTCTGGCTTGGAACGCCTGACGATGTTGCGTTATGGTGTTAACGACTTGCGTCTGTTTTACGAAGGCGATTTGCGTTTCTTGCGCCAATTCGCCTGATAAGACTCTGAAGGCCCTTCACCTCCAAACGCTACGGCAACTTTTTACGCTTACGTATTCATCATGTTAATTTCAGAATCCTGGCTTCGTTCTTTTGTTAATACCACTTTGGATGCCGATGCACTGGCTCACCAGTTGACCATGGCAGGGCTAGAGGTAGAGGATGTCTTTACCGCTGCACCCGCTTTTACTGGCGTAGTGGTAGGCCACATTGTTAATGTGGCTCCTCACCCCGATGCAGACCGTTTGCGCGTGTGCAAAGTGGACGACGGCTCAGGTGAGTTGCTGCAAATTGTGTGCGGCGCACCGAATGCGGCAGAAGGTTTGCGCGTACCAGTCGCTCGTATTGGTGCAGAACTGCCTGGTGGCATGACAATTGGTGCAGTAAAAATGCGTGGCGTGCCTTCTGCAGGTATGTTGTGCTCTGCTCGTGAGTTGGGGTTGTCTACAGATCACGAAGGCCTAATGGAGCTACCCGCTAGCGCACCAGTAGGCACAGATATTCGTGAATATCTAGATCTAGACGACACCGTGTTCGAACTAAAAATGACGCCTAATCGTGCAGATTGTTTGTCTGTGTTGGGTGTGGCACGTGAAGTAGCAGCACTGAATGAGCTGCCCCTAAACGTACCTAGCTGCGCGCCTGTAGCGGTTAGCATTAACGATCAGGTTGCGGTAGATGTACAAGCGCCTGACTTGTGTGGCCGTTTTGTAGGTCGTGTGATTAAAGGTGTGAACGCACGCGCTGAAACACCAGATTGGATGAAGCGCCGTTTGGAGCGCTCAGGCCAGCGTCCAGTGTCGGCGTTGGTAGATATCTCCAACTACGTCATGCTAGAAATGGGCCGTCCTTCCCACGTATTTGATTTGTCCAAGCTGCAAGGCGGTTTGGAAGTGCGTTGGGCCAAAGAAGGCGAGAAATTAGAACTGCTGAGCGGCAAAGTAATTGATCTGAACGACAAAGTAGGCGTGATCGCTTGCAACGGCAAGATTGAAAGCTTGGCAGGTATCATGGGTGGTGAAGACACCGCTGTGACACTAGACACTACCGATGTGTTCTTGGAGTCTGCTTTCTGGTGGCCAGAGGCCATCATGGGCCGCGCTCGTGAGTACAAATTCTCGTCTGATGCCAGCCACCGTTTTGAGCGTGGTGTGGATTTCGATCACATTACTGAACACGTTGAACGCATTACGGCGTTGATTCTGGATATTTGCGGTGGCCAAGCAGGCCCGGTTGATGACATCCAGCGTAAGCTGCCAGCACGTGAGCCTGTCTCTATGCGTTTGGCGCGCTGCCATAAAGTGTTGGGTGTGCCGGTATCCGAAGAACAGGTGACACGCATTTTCCAACGCTTGGGCTTTGAGTTCCAATGTAAGGATCAGGTGTTTACGGTTGTGCCGCCTAGCTACCGTTTCGATATGCAGATCGAAGAAGATCTTATCGAAGAAGTGGCACGTATCTACGGTTTTGAAAACTTACCTGATGTGCCGCCTGTAGCGCGAGCCGCCATGTACGAGGAACCTGAATCCTTGCGCGGCCCACACGCATTGCGTGCCAGCATGGCAGCGTTGGATTTCCAGGAAGTCATTAACTACTCTTTCGTAGAAGAAGAGTGGGAGAAGAATTACCACGGCAATCAAGATCCTGTGCGGTTGTTGAACCCTATTGCTAGCCATTTGGCCGTAATGCGTTCTTCGCTGTTGGGCGGTTTGCTGGCCAACATTGAGTACAACGCTAAACATCGTCAGCCGCGTGTGCGTGTGTTTGAGTTGGGGCGTGTGTTCCGTCGTGATGCCAGCGTGCAAAGCAGTGATTTGGAAGTGGCTGGTATCGCTCAACCCACACACTTGGCTGGTGCAGCATGGGGGCAAGCGTTCCCAGAGCAGTGGGGCATGGCGAAGCGTAACGTTGATTTCTTTGACGTCAAAAAAGATGTAGAAACACTGTTTGCTGGCAAAGCACAAGATTTGCGCTTCGTGGCAGCAGAGCATCCTGCACTGCACCCAGGTCGCAGCGCACGCATTGAGCTAGACGGTAAAGCGGTAGGTTTCATTGGCGAACTGCATCCAGCATGGTTGCAAAACATGGATATCTCTACAGCACCAGTGGTTTTTGAGGTGGATGTAGAAGCCTTGTCGCACAAAGATTTGCCAGAAGCTAAAGCCTTGTCCAGACAGCCGGTGGTGCAGCGTGACTTGGCATTCTGGGTAAACAGTCAAGTGACTTACCAAAGCTTGGTGGATACCTTGCAAGAAACCGTGCGCCAGCATGAAAATCTTGCTATCGTTAAGGATATTCGCTTGTTTGATATTTGGCGCGATCCAGCAGACCCTGCTGAGCAGAGTTTGGCAATGCGTTTCTGGCTGCAATCGCCTGACAGCACTCTGGACGACGCCACAGTAGAACAAGCAATGCAACAGTTGTTAAAAGCGCTGGTTGATAATCACCAAGTACGTCAGCGCGCATAAGGAAGGGGAGAGGTATTCATGAATGTCAGCAGCACGCTTACTAAAGCAGAACTGACCGAATTGTTGTTCGACCACGTGGGGTTGAATAAGCGGGAAGCAAAAGACATTGTTGATACGTTTTTTGCCGAGATCCGCAATACGCTGGAACAAGGTGATGAAGTGAAACTGTCTGGGTTTGGTAATTTCCAGGTGCGCAATAAACCGCCGCGCCCTGGTCGTAACCCAAAAACCGGCGAGGTGATACCTATTTCAGCTCGTCGTGTAGTGACATTCCATGCCAGTCAGAAATTGAAAGCGGTAGTGGAAGATGTAGAACAGGTGGTTGAAGCCTGATCGCAGGTCCATGCTTTTTTGTCTCTCGCATTGATTAAGAACTCATCATGACGAATGTAGAAAATACTACGGCAAATCTGCCTCCTATTCCTGCCAAACGCTATTTCACTATTGGTGAGGTAAGCGAGCTGTGTTGTGTGAAGCCGCACGTGCTGCGGTACTGGGAACAGGAGTTCATGCAATTAAAGCCGGTAAAACGTAGAGGTAATCGACGTTACTACCAGCACCACGAGGTATTGCTGATTCGTCGTATTCGTAAGCTGCTGTACGAAGAGGGTTTCACCATCAGCGGTGCGCGTAATCGTCTGGGTGATGGTGTGGAAGTTCCTTACGATAGCGAAGCGGCAGTTCGTTTAAGCGGTGTAGAGCTACAAGGTCTGCGCCAAGAGTTGGAAAACGTCGCGAATGCGTTGGATCATGTGCTGACTAAAACAGCCGCCGCGCACTAAGATGGTTTTTCTGAATACAAAAGGGTCCGGCTTCTAGCCGGACTTTTTCTATGCAAAAAACGTGTATACGACAGCTAGCGCTAGCCGCACTGTTAGAGCCTGATCCACAAAAAAAATCGGAACTGGTGCGCCACATACAAGGTATTCAAACGCCTTTGGTGGATACGGCGGCATCTTATGTCGCCCCTATGGGTGTGCCTGGCCGACCTGATGCGCCACCTATTGTAGCGCCACAGAACGTGCCGCATCGTGGGTTGGGGGCGGTAGAGGGCAGGGCAGGGTTATTGCATGCCTTAGCGCATATTGAATTCAACGCCATCAATCTGGCGCTGGATATCATGTGGCGGTTCGCCGGCATGCCCGAAGCCTTTTATGGTGGATGGCTTAACGTTGCTGCCGAAGAGGTGTATCACTTTAACTTGCTACGCGATTACCTGCGTGAGCTGGGTTTTGATTATGGTTATTTCCCTGCGCATGATGGCCTATGGGATATGGCTGAGCGCACTGAAGATGATTTGTTAGCGCGGTTAGCCCTAGTACCTAGAACCTTAGAAGCCAGGGGCTTGGATGCCTGCCCTATTGTGCGTAATAGGCTGGCTCAAGTGGGGGATGAAAAAGGCGCTGCTGTTTTGGATATCATCTTGCGTGATGAGGTGGGGCACGTAGCGTTAGGCAATTACTGGTATCGCTGGCAGTGTTCGCAGCAAGGGGTAGACCCTATAGCGATGTATCCCATCATGGCAGAGAAGTTTCGTGCGCCCACCTTAAAAGGGCCGTTTAATATTCCGGCGCGCCTTGAGGCGGGTTTTGAGCAGGCAGAGTTAGAGTGGTTAGAGCAGCAGGACGCCGCCCGTAAGCGCAATCGCTAATGTCTATTCCGTTTAGGAGGCTTCACTGGCAGCGCCAGGGGCTTGCATAGCGGGAACTTCACCAAAGCGCACAATACGCCCAATAAACAGCACTGGCCCTTGAGGTTGTCCGGCGGCGGCCCCTTGGGCGCTTTCTAGTGTGATCTCAAAAACTTGATCGTTCTCAATAGTACCTATAAGGGAGACCGGCAGGGCTACAGGCTGGTTGGGGTCAATGAGCCCTAGTGAAGTTGGCTTAGGGTCAAAAGGGCGTTGCGTCCACAGTTGAGCGCTTTGGTTGGCGTCCAACTGTGTGTGTACTTTAGGTTCTAGTAGCAGGTTGCCTTCGGGGTCAGAGGTCATGACCCAGCCGGGTGTGGAGGATTGGCCAGGGGCCATCAAAATAGCGCCATAGCGTGGTGCCATTTCAATCACCGTAATGGGTGGTTTAGTGGGCAATAGGCTGATCACAATCAGCGCTACAGCAACTACCGCCAAGGCGATGGCAGCAATACGCCATGGCTTTGAGAGCTTCAACGTTAACGGCTTTTTGGGTTTGGCTGGTTTTTGCTGTTTGGCACGAGCTTGAGAACGTGGCTCGTCACGTTGAGCGGTGAAGCTTTCGGTGGGGGCAGGGGAGAAGTCGTTGTGTGCGCTGGTGGTGGCAGCAGGCGCAGCCGCTGCGGCATAACGCTGCTCGTCGTGGACGGGTTGGTCGTCACGGGCAGAGAAGCTGATGTGATGTAGGTCCTCTACATCTTCGGGCTCTGGTTCAGGCTCCGCAACGGCGATAGAGTCTTGTTCTTTGGCAGGGATCGCAAACGTAGAGGCGGCGTCGGCACGGTACAGCTTGGGCTGAAAGTTCTGGTGGTCGGATGTTTGGGCAGCGGTCAAGGCAATGGGGTTTAGCCCCAGCATTTCCTGTATGCGCACAAATAGTGCTTCAGAGGGAGGTTGCTGCTGCGGCAACAAGTCACACAACGCAATCAGATCTTGCTCCCAGCTCAGTGCGTCGTGCGCCGCTTGGTCATCATGTTGTAACAATGACTGTATCGCGTGTTGCTCAGTATCAGACAGCAAACCTAAGGTGTACTCGGCAATTTGTAGCTGCTGCTCATCTAATGAGGTGCTTTGACCGTGCAGTAGCTTGCGTAGCAAGGCTATACCCAAACGGGTGCGTCTACGTAATTGACTGACTGGGGTGTTTTCTCGCTGAGCGATATCTGCATAGTTTTTGCCCTGCAGGTAGGCCATCAGCAATACTTGTTTGGAGGTTTGGTCCAAGCGCGGGAAGTAAGCCAGTAACCCACTGCTGTAACGGTGGCTAGGGGTGCTGCTAGGCAGGTCTCCCGCGCTAGCTCCTCGCTGTTGATGTGCACGCGCGCGGTAACGCAAGATGCTGTATACCCACGCTTGGGCACTTCCTAGTGATGCGTCAAAGCCCAACGAGTTTTTCCACGCCAGTACAAATGTTTCGCAAGCCAGGTTTTCTGCTGCAGAGGGGCTGCCTAGCATAGACAAGGAATACGCCATAATGCGGGGCATTTCTTGGGTGTAAAGGTCAGCAAAAGCGCGTTGGTCGCCTTTGGCACAAAGCTGCAAGGCGGTGTTGAGATCGACGTGACGGGAAACCATGAGAGATGCTGCGTGCCAGAAAATGTAAACGAAACATCTATTGTAGGGGAAACTGTTGTTTAAAAGTGCTAAATCTTGCGCAGGGTGGGGGTAACAGTGATCTGCTTACCTAGGTGATTTGACGCATATAGTACCAAAGCAGTACCATATCCTTATTTGAGGCTTGCAAGAGATCGCGATATGCTGCGAATCAGCAAAATTATAGACTATGGAACCCTTGTTCTGACCCATATGGCGGGAGACCCCAGCCGTGTGTTCAGTGCATCGGAGCTCGCTACACTACTGGGGTTGGGGCAACCCACAGTCAGCAAAGTGTTGAAGCTGCTAAGTCAGGATGAGCTGGTCATCAGTACTCGTGGTGCGCGTGGTGGTTATACGCTCGCGCGGCCAGCTAATGAAATTAGCGTTGCGCAGATTATTGATGCTCTGGACGATCAGCCTTTCGGTATTACCGAATGTGTAGCGACTCCAGGCGCCTGTACTGTGGAATCAGATTGCCACATTCGTAGCAACTGGCAACGAATCAACGATATTGTACGTCGAACGCTGGAAGATGTCAGTGTTGCAGACATGATTCGGCCTTCGCCCTCAGAATTTCCTCTTAAACGTACGGTCTTGCAAGACCAAACACCCTTCACAGCACGCACTTCCAAAGTGGAGCTTTCTTGAATGAGTACTGTCAACGAACACCTCGATACGTTTCTCGATAGAGAATACGAAGCAGGTTTTGTGACGGATATTGAATCTGTCATCATCCCTAAGGGGCTAAATGAAGATACCATCCGCCTGATTTCTGCTAAAAAGCAGGAGCCCGAGTTTATGCTCGAATGGCGTTTGGCTGCTTATCGCCAATGGTTGAAAATGAAGTCGCCGACGTGGTCGGTGGTGAATTATCCTCCTATAGATTTCCAAGACATCAGTTATTACGCGGCCCCCAAAAGTAAGGATGATGGCCCTAAAAGTCTGGACGAAGTCGATCCAGAATTGCTGCGTACTTACGAAAAACTAGGCGTACCTCTGCATGAGCGCGCACGTTTGGCTGGTGTGGCAGTAGATGCGGTATTTGACTCCGTGTCGGTGGCGACTACCTTTAAAAAGCAGCTAGAAGACGTAGGCGTGATTTTCTGTGCCTTCTCTGAAGCCGTGCATAAATACCCAGAGCTTATTCGCAAGTACTTGGGTACGGTAGTTCCTACTACGGATAACTTCTATGCAGCGCTGAACTCCGCTGTGTTCTCCGACGGTTCGTTTGTGTTTGTTCCTAAAGGCGTACGTTGCCCCATGGAACTCTCTACCTACTTCCGTATTAATGCGGCCAATACAGGGCAGTTTGAGCGTACGTTGATCATTGCAGAAGAAGGTGCTTCGGTAAGCTACCTAGAAGGCTGTACGGCGCCCATGCGAGATGAAAACCAGTTGCATGCGGCAGTGGTTGAACTGGTCGCGTTGGATGATGCAAACATTAAATATTCCACCGTGCAAAACTGGTATCCCGGCGATAAAGACGGGGTGGGCGGTATTTATAACTTCGTGACAAAGCGTGGCGAATGCCGTGGCGCTCGTTCACGTATCTCTTGGACTCAGGTAGAAACGGGTTCTGCAATCACTTGGAAATACCCAAGTGTGATCTTGCGTGGCGATGACTCCGTAGGCGAGTTCTACTCGGTAGCGTTGAGTAATCACCGTCAGCAGGCAGATACCGGCACCAAAATGATACATATGGGTAAAAATACCCGTAGCACTATCATTTCTAAAGGTATTTCGGCTGGTGAGGGCATGAACACGTACCGTGGTTTGGTGCGTATTACCCCTAAAGCAGAAAATGCCCGGAATTTTACCCAGTGTGACTCCTTGCTGATTGGCAAGCGCTGTTCAGCTCATACCTTCCCAACCATGGAAGTGCAAAATCCTACGGCTAACGTCGAGCACGAAGCAACCGCATCCCGCATTGGCGAGGATCAGTTGTTCTATGCCATGCAGCGTGGGATTTCAGCTGAAGATGCCGTTTCCATGATCGTGAACGGTTTTTGCAAGGATGTTATTAAAGAGTTGCCAATGGAATTTGCAGTCGAGGCCCAAAACCTGCTCGGCGTAAGTTTGGAAGGCAGTGTAGGTTAAGGAGAGCTTCATCATGTTGAGTATTAAAGATTTACGTGCTTCTATTGAAGACAAACAAATTTTGCGCGGTCTGAATCTGGAAGTTAAAGCGGGTGAAGTACACGCCATCATGGGCCCTAACGGCTCTGGTAAAAGTACCTTGTCGCAAGTGTTGGCGGGTCGTGATGACTACACCATTAACGGTGGTTCAGTAGAGTTTGATGGTCAAGATTTGTTGGACATGGCTATTGAAGAGCGTGCCCGTAATGGCGTGTTCTTGGCGTTCCAATACCCCATCGAAATTCCTGGCGTGTCTAACGCTTACTTCCTGCGAGCATCCTTGAACGCTATTCGCCGTCAACGCGGTGAGCCCGAGCTGGATGCCATGGATTTCTTGAAGCTGGTTAAAGCTGAAATGAAAACCGTGGGTATGCGTGAAGAATTCTTGTACCGCTCTGTGAACGAAGGTTTCTCTGGCGGCGAGAAAAAACGTAATGAAGTTCTGCAGATGAGTCTGTTAGAACCTAAGTTGGCCATTCTGGACGAAACTGACTCCGGTTTGGATATCGATGCCTTGCGTGTGGTGGCTGATGGTGTGAACCGTCTGCGTGCCCCTGATCGCGCCATGATCGTGATTACGCACTATCAACGTCTGTTGGATTACATCGTTCCTGATCACGTACACGTTTTGGCTAATGGTCAGATCATCAAGTCTGGCGATGCTAGCTTGGCGCTGGAACTGGAAAAACGCGGTTACGGCTGGGTAAAAGAATTGGCTGCGGAACAGGCTGCTAAAGGAGCCGCTGTATGAGCAAGCTCCCTGCATGGGTCACGGAGTATGCGCAGACACTGGCAGAAGCACCCGCATGGCTAAGTAGCCAGCGACAGCAGGCCTTGGAGCGTTTTGCAGCAGAAGGTTGGCCCACTACCAAACAAGAAAACTGGCATCACACCTCATTGGTATTCCTGGAACAAGCTGAGTACCAGCGTCCTGTGAGTGCTGATGCGACGGCACAAGTTAAGGCGTTGCAACACGCTGAAGCTGGCTACTGGTTGGTGTTTGTAGATGGCAAGTACGCAAGCCAGTTGTCGCAACTGGATAACGTACCGGCAGGCGTAACACTGGGCGCATTGGCCGCTCAGCTAAATAATGCCGATCTGGAACAGTACTATGGTGCTGCCGATGCTGGTACCAGCGTTAGCGCATTGAACTTGGCATTGGCAGAAGACGGTGCTTATGTGCACGTCGCTAAAGGCGTCATGCTAGAGCAACCTGTGCACCTGGTATTCATGAATACGGCGGCACAGGGCGCTAGTTTCCCTCGTAACGTAGTGCGTGTGGACGCAGGTGCCGTAGCGACGGTAGTTGAGCATCACGTCAGCGTGAACGACGCTGTCGCTTCACTGAATAACGTAGTCACACAAGCGTTTGTAGCAGCAGATGCGAACCTGACACACCTGAAGTTCCAGCATGAAAACACGCAAGCCTTGCACTTGGCTGATATCAGTGTGACGCAGGAAAAAGCCTCGCGCTTTGAGTCGCACTCGTTGTCCTTTGGTGCTAAGTTGGCGCGTCACAATATTCGTACCACCTTCTTGGGCGAACGCTGCGAGACACTGTTTAACGGTTTGTACTACGTGGATGGCAAACGCCACGTTGACCACAACACCGTTATCGACCACGCCGTGCCTAATTGTATTAGCCACGAGTACTACCGCGGTATTTTGGCTGATATGGCACGAGGTGTGTTTAGTGGCCGTATTGTGGTGGGCAAGGGCGCTGATGGCACTGATGCTATCCAACGTTCAGACAGCTTGTTGTTATCCAAACTGGCACGTAGCGATGCTCGTCCAGAGTTGGAAATCTACGCTGATGACGTGAAATGTGCGCACGGTGCGACGGTGGGGCAGCTAGATGAAGAAAGCCTGTTCTACCTGCGCTCTCGTGGTCTGAGTGAAGAAGAAGCTCGCAACCTGTTGATTTATGCGTTTGCTGCCTCCAGTCTGGAGCGTATTCGCAATGATGCTCTGCGAGCTCGAGCAACCGCTAGTATTTCTGCCTTGCTGCCCGGCGGCTTGGCGTTGGTTGAGGAATAAATGATGAGCGCTTCTGCCGTTACTGAAATCAAACTGGATGTGCAAGGGGATTTCCCCATTTTGCAGCACCCCATCCGTGACAAGCGACTGGTGTATCTGGATAACGGAGCCACCACGCAGAAACCTCAGTGTGTCATTCAGGCTGAGCGCGAATTCTACGAACGCGAGAACGCCAATATACACCGCGGTGTGCATTGGCTCTCGCAGCATGCGACCGATTTGTACGATCGCAGTCGTGAGTGCACACGTGCATTTTTGAATGCGGCACGTACAGAAGAAATCGTTTTCACCAGTGGTACTACCGATAGCATCAACTTGGTAGCGGCGACGTGGGGGCGTGCCAACATTAAGGCGGGCGATGAGATTTTGCTCACTATGTTAGAGCACCACTCCAATATCGTGCCGTGGCAGTTGTTGGCGGATGAGAAAGGTGCCGTGATCAAAGTCGTGCCTATGCTAGAAGACGGCACCTTGGATCAGGCTGAGTACAGTCGTTTGCTCAACCCACGTACAAAATTTGTGGGCCTTGTGCATGTGTCTAATGCGTTGGGTACCGTGAACCCCGTAAAAGAGATGATTGCACAAGCGCATGCCGTGGGTGCGGTAGTGCTGTTAGATGGTGCTCAGGCTGTGGCGCACCAAGTGGTAGATGTACAAGATTTGGATTGTGATTTTTATGCCTTCTCAGGCCACAAAATCTACGGTCCTACAGGCGTAGGCGTGCTGTACGGTAAATACGCGATTTTGGATGCCATGCCACCTTGGAAAGGCGGCGGCGACATGATTCATACCGTGAGCTTTTCTGGCAGCACCTTTGCGCCTGCACCACAACGATTTGAAGCAGGTACGCCCAATATCGCGGGTGTGGTGGTATTGGCGGAAGCCCTAAAGTACGTACAACGTATTGGTTTTGATGCCATTACCGAGCACGAGCAAGCGCTGTTGGCCTATGCGACTGAGCAATTGCAAGCGTTGTCAGGCATCAAGATCATTGGCACAGCACCGCATAAAGCCGGTGTGGTGTCATTCATGGTTGATGGCATACACCCCCATGACTTGGGCACGATCTTGGATATGGATGGTGTAGCCATTCGTGCTGGGCATCATTGCGCGATGCCATTGATGACTGAACTGGGCATTCCCGGTACTGCTCGTGCGTCTTTTGGCGTGTACAACACATTTGCCGATGTAGATGCATTGGTAGCTAGTTTGAAAAAAGCACAGAAACTCTTTGGGGTAAGTGATGAGTAATGCATTTGATGGTCTGCGCGAACTCTATCAAGAAGTAATTTTTGACCATAACCGCAATCCACGAAATTTTAAGGCGTTGGATCCTGCCACACATCAGGCTGATGGGCATAACCCGTTGTGTGGTGATCAATTGACGGTCTATGCACGTCTGAGCGATGACGGTGTTGTAGAAGAAGTGAGCTTCATTGGCCACGGCTGTGCGATCTCTAAGGCCTCGGCCTCGTTGATGACGGAAGCCTGCAAAGGCAAAAGCAAGGCAGACGTAGAGCAGTTGTTTGAAGATGTGCACGCTATGTTGACCCAAGAGCACCCTGATCGTGACTTGGGCAAACTGGAAGTATTGTCTGGCGTGAAAGAGTTCCCTGCACGTGTGAAGTGTGCGTCTTTGGCTTGGCACACTTTGCATAATGCCATTTCCCAAGCCCAAGAAACCGCAAAGACAGAATAGGGGCAGACGTTGAGTTACTTCGACCGTGAAGATGTAGTAGTTAGTCGTGATTGTCCGGCTGTAACCATTCCTTATGGCTCACCGGTCACGATTGAAGCGGGTTGCATGGCAACCATCACGCAGCGCTTGGGCGGTAGTTTTACCGTCTTGGTAGAGGGCAACCTGTACCGTGTTGAAGGCTCGGATGCTGATGCATTGGGTCAAGATGTCGTAGAGCGTGAAGTGTTTGTGCCCGAGCAGCCGTTAAGCGAAAAAACTGTAGAAGACGCTGCGTGGATTGTATTAACACAGGTGTTTGACCCAGAAATTCCCGTTGATATCGTGAATTTGGGGTTGGTGTATACCTGCGCAGTGAGCAAATTAGAGTCAGGCAATTATGCCATTCGTATGGAAATGACCTTGACGGCTCCTGGCTGCGGCATGGGCACTATGATTGCCGACGAAGCACGCTTCAAGTTGCAATCCATACAAGGCGTTGAGCAGGTAGATGTGGATCTGGTGTGGGATCCACCATGGAGTCGCGACATGATGAGCGAATCCGCCCGATTACAGCTAGGTATGTTGTAATACTAAAAACCGAGTCCTAGACTCGGTTTTTTATTGTCAGAGGCAAACACTATTGCTCATCCCTACAAGACGCATAGGGATGGCGCGCGCTGTAGATCAGTAGCGTTGCGCAAATCAGAGCAGATAGCAGCGACAGACCGTGTTTGTGGGATTAATTACGTAGGTGATGAAGGGGTTTGAATGCAGTACAGACGGTTAACAGAGCAAGAAGTAGATAAGGTATGGGAAATAGAACGGCGCGAAATCGTTCAGCATGTCTACGTGATGGTGAATGACCGTTTGCAGCTACGTGAGCAGTTTTACGATACACGTGGCTGGCCAGAAGGCGAAGAACAAGAATATGGCCCAGTATTGCGCGCCTGCTTTGAGCGTGGTGGTCTTTTTCTTGGGGCTTTTGAGGGTGACGAGTTGGCCGCAGTGAGTGTGATGGATAGTCGTCCCGTCACCGATTACCCTAAGCTGCATCAGTTGGCTTTTTTGCATGTGAGCCATGGTTGGCGTGGTCAAGGTTTAGCGTCGGAGTTGTATGCGCGTACTAGAGCGGAAGCGCAAGCAATGGGCATTGCTGGCTTTTATATTTCGGCAACCTCTACGCAGCGTACCGTTGAGTTTTACCTGAGTCGTGGTGCAGAGCTAAGCCTGCCTCCCGATCGCGAGCTCTATGAAAAAGAGCCCGACGATATTCATTTAGCACATTGGTTTTATTAATACGTGGTGACTAGGGGCTTAGGCACTAACTGTGTCGTTAGGGGTGGGAGCAGGGCGTACATCCACCATACCGTTCACGTGCTGTAGCTCATTCATGGCGGCACGTAGCAACTGATCCTCGGCAGAGCCTGGCGTATCGCTTTGCCAGGCTTCTTTTGGAAAGTCGGCAGGCGTGCCATGTGCGATGAGTTCCCCCAGTTTCTGTAGATACTGCAAATCGTGCGCGCTAAGCTTGCCGGTGCTGTTGATGGAGTAGGTGGTGATGCTATTTGCCATGCGTGCGGCACTGGAAATGAGCGGAAACCACGATAGGGCTTCTTGGCTAGCCGGTGGCGGGTCTGATAATTGTTTTTGCAGGTTAGTACGTATGTTCGCTATTTGCCCATAAGCAGCATGGCGTGCGCTATGCAACTGGCTTTGCGGTGCAGGGGTATCGGCCTGCGGTAAGGTGGCGTGTAAGTAGTTGGCCAAGGCCAAGCGTATCTGCTGGAAGTTTTGGTATAACTGACGATGATTGGTTTTGGGCCACAATAAATACCCAAATACCAAGGCAATAGCGCCACCTAGCAGGGTATCCTCAAAGCGCAGCAGTGCGTAATTCACACCATTTCTTTCGGGGCTTACGTAGTCTATGAGCACAAGCACCAATGGGGTGATGATCAGTGACATCATGGCGTACGAGCGTTGTGATGCCCACGGTAAGACAAAGGCCAGCGCCGCCATAATGAGCACAAACAACGGGCCTGGGCTCACAAAATACAGAATGAACCCGCCGATAATAACGCCAAAACTCGTGCCTATACTACGTAGCATGCTGCGCGAAAATACGGAGCCCATATCCGGTTTCATAACGAGAATCACCGTCATGGGAATCCAATACCAATGACTGTAGTCGTCTTTCCAGCGCAACGCGTAAGCAATAAAGGTACAGACGGCCAGTGCAGCAGCAGCCAGCAGTACTTCTCTACCGGGGCTAAGCTCACCCAAAATGGCGGCCAGTTGTTTGCGTTTGGCGGCGGGTTGCGGTGCGGTAATGCTGTTATCGGGCAGGGTGCTTGAGCGTTTCCATAAAGTTTGAAATAGCTCGTTGGCGTCTTTGTTGAGGCTAGTGCTACAACCCGGTGTGTCATCAACAGTGGGGATGTGCTTAGATTTTGAGGCGTAGGCCGTGGCCGCTTGCTGTAAGGTGGCGGCTATCGCCGTTAACTGGGCGCTATCCGCGCAGCCCACAATAGAAGCAAATACACTGTCAAAGCGTTGCAGTACTGCGGCAGTGTGTTCAGAACCTAAGTTTCGACCTTGTGACAACGAACGGGTATGAAACATCAGCGTGTACAGCGTATTTAAGTTATTGGTAATTTGCTGTTCGTCTTGTTCGATGGGCTGCTTTTGGGCACGATGTAGCGCTAACGATGCCAGTGCGCGTAATAGGTTTTCTGAGGCTTGGTCTTCAGGCCTATGCCTGAGTAGTAAGGCCTCTATACCTAATAAGGCCGCATAAAACACAATGCCAATAAAGGCGAGCAAGGCTACATGCCAGTAATGATTGATGGCAGGGTTGCCGACGGCGACCGTCCCCATCATGAGCATCTGCATGGTGCCAATAGACAGTGCCGAGTTATAGCTACTCAAGATGGCAGAAATAAACGCCAAGACAGTAAAGCACAGTATGACCAGTTCCCACGGTAGGTAGCTTAAATAGCCTAGCAAGAGGCCGAGTAAACTGAGTGGCGTGGTGATCAGCATGCGCTGAAACTGAATATGGTAGGGGTTGTCGCGTTCACCACCCATTTGTAGCAGGAAGCCCATGGCTACCCAAAGGTAAACGCCTAGGTTGCCTGAAAGCGTGCCTATAGCCAACGGTAAACCCATACCTAAGGCGGCTCGGGTTGAGCGTGACCAATTCCACTTAGCCGGTTGTAGGCGTGTTAGCTGCCGCATCCAGGCGACGGGGTGGGCAAAGGAAGCAGGGCGAGGCTGGTTGGACTGTAAGGTTTTTGCCATCTACACAAAACCAGAAGGATGAAAACAGAGGCAGCAGCCTCTGTCATAGTTAGAATGCGGCGAAGGTAGTAACCATGTCATGGCAAACGCTGCGGCGATCACAGTCGTTTGCTATAGCAACAGGGTAATCCAGTTTTTTGGCTATGCACGGTTTGTAGGTTTTAGTAACAACTAAGCATAACTGTGTAAAACCGTAGCCATCTATGGTGTGCCGCTAGGGGGCAAGGCCGCCTAGCTCCAGCGTATGGCGCAATGCATTGAGGTTTTCTGGGGTGACATAAATAATGCCAGCACCCGGAGAATCTATTTCAGAAATCATCAGCAACGCCAGTGAAATCAGAGCTGGTAGCAACATGATAATGGTGTTGTTGCCATGAATACCGCGTATGTTGTGGCCGAGCAAGTAGTTGGAGCACACCGCGAAGAAAAGTAACAATATCCACGCCGCACCTGGCACTTGTCGTTGCCAACTGGACATGGTTTTTTGTTGGGCGGTATACAGCTCATTGCTGGCATTTAACGCGGTTACCATCACGGCGTTAGGGTTTTGTTGTGCCAACTGGCTAATCAATTTCCACATATGGGTTTGCAATTGAATAGCTTCTAGGCGGATGTCGGCGCGGTTGTCCTCGTTGGTGGTTTCAAAGAACTGTATGCGCAGTGACAAGTACTCTTGCAGCATGGTTTCGGCACGAGGCTGGTATTTTTCTTCCAAGACAGAAATGCGTTGAAAAGCATTGCCAATAGCAATGGCTTCGTTTTCCTCTGCTTGTATACGGGCTTGATAGCCGTTGATGGCAAACGAAAAGGTAAAACCTACCAGTAAGCCAAACAGCGACAAAATCGCGCCCAGTACGATTTTTAACTCGTCGTCTACTGGTAGATCTTGTGCTTGACGTCGTTTACCAATGCGCTTGCCCAAAAAAGCTGCACCCATCAGTAAAACAAGGGTAGACAGCATCAGCACGTAGTGGGCATAGTTGCCAGCCAATAGAAATTCCATGTATGTAGGTGTGAGTGTGGTAAGAGGGTTGAGAAAAAATAATTACAACAAACGGCTGGACAATGCTTGCTTCACTGAAGGCCATTCGTGATTCAAGATGGAGAACACCACCGTATCGCGATAGCCACCATTAGGCATTTTTTGATGATTGCGCAGCACGCCATCTTGTTTGGCACCTAGGCGAGCAATGGCTTGTCTTGACGCATGGTTATGCCAGTTGGTTCTGAACTCTACGGCAATGGCATCACGGTTTTCAAAGGCGTGTGTTAGCAGTAAGAGTTTGCATTCGGTATTGGTGGCTGTGCGTTGGCAGCGCTTGGCATACCAGGTATAGCCGATTTCTACGCGGTGATTCACCACATCGGCATTGCAGAGGCGGGTGCTACCTACTACCTCACCAGTGGCGTTATCAACGACAGTAAACGGCAGCGACACACCAGCATCGCGGTCGGCAAATGCTTTGGATAAATAGGCATCAATAGTGTCTGCGCTGGGTACGCTAGTGAACCATAACTTCCAGAGCTCCCCATCGCTGGCAGCCAATAGCAGTGCGTCACGGTCGGCGGGCTGAAGGGGGCGCAGAGTAACGGTGGTTCCTTGCAGCGTGACCGGGGTTAGCCAAGGGGGTGTTGCAGCCATAAATGTCTCCGTGTAAATGGGCAGGTAGAGTGCACTGTTTTACACGCCTAGTGCGCAACAATTGGCGATGCATGACAGCGTTTAGGTTAATGTGTCGTAGTATAAAACTACTCGCCAGACAGTAGCGGAGGGTCGCCTCGTTCTATACTAGAAAGCCACAGTTTTAAGGAAAGCAGTATGGAAAGCGCTATGACCCTGCGTGGGACGCGCGTGTTACTACGCCCGTGGCGTGCCGATGATGTGGCGGCATTTGCTCAGTTAAATGCCGATCCTGCCGTGATGGAATACTTTCCATCGGTATTGGATACCGAGCAGAGCGATGATTTAGCGAAGCGTATACAAGCAGGTTTTGAGAACAACGGCTTTGGTTTTTGGGCGCTAGAAATACCTGACGTGTTGCCGTTTGCGGGATTTGTGGGTTTATCAGTACCTGGCACGGCAGCGCTACCTTTTATGCCTGCTGTAGAGATAGGTTGGCGCTTATGCCAGCAAGCATGGGGAAAAGGGTATGCGAGTGAAGCCGCGCGCGTGGTGCTAGCGCATGCATTCACCACGCTAAAACTATCAGAAGTAGTGGCATTCACGACATTGACCAATCAGCGATCACAAGCGGTGATGCAGCGTATAGGGATGCGCTATGCCGAAGGCGAAGAGTTCACGCATCCGGCATTGCCAGCTGATCACCCGCTGCGTCATCATGTGTTATACCGACTACGACATAGAGACTGGTTAAAACAACAGTAGTTGGTGGCGTGCTGTGTTAGCATTGCAAGCGTATATCGAAATAGGCTTCGCTTTCGCCTAGTTCTCGGAAGCCATCTGTTTGCGCTTGTGATGCGGCAGATAACCATTGCTTCACTAAGCTGATTTGTGAGTCGTTTAGCTCGTACTCTGAGGTTTCTTCGGCATTGCGCCAGGCTTGATAGGCTTGGATTACCGCATCTGGCCCGCCTAGTTTGCGTTCCAGAGTGCGTTGAAAGCGTGATTCAGCATCGCGCTTATTGCGTTCAGCTAAGTCTTTTGGGGCATCTTCTAAGCGGATAATATATAGCATGGCAATCTCCTTAATGCTGTGTATTTATACAGTATATTTACAAAGATAATCAAGCAATTTTTGTGAAGCATGCGGTGTTTTTGATGTGTAGCCACGCTTAGGGCGGACAGAGAGTACTGGCAATGCATGTATAATGCGCCATCACAATCCTTTCCTGAACTGCATCATGAAAAACCTGTTTTTGGGTATGTCGTTAGTGTGTGGCATCGTGTTGGCTGGCTGCACGGCACAAGAAAAGAAAATCATCAAAGAATTAGAAGACATGCCTGGCGTTACGTGCGATGTAAACGCGACAGACGGCTTAGACGATTGCCGCCCAGATAGCATACCGCTGTCTAATACTGGCGCTTGATGTCAATCAGGTCGTAGCAGTCGCTGGTCACTTGCAGTATGCGTAAGCTCTTTCAAAGCATAGAGTCACACTTGGTAGTGTGGGTGCTGTTGGTGGCCGTAGTGGGTTTACTGTGGCCTACGCCGGGGCAGTGGTTAGCGCCAGGTGTTAGTGCGTTGCTGGCGTTGCTGATGCTGGTCATCAGCTTAACTTTTGATGCGCGAGCCGTTAGCGTCGTATTGCGCCACCCCGCTAAGCAGTTTCTAGCGTTGTTCTTGGTCTATGTGCCCATGTCGTTATTGGGTTGGCTGACTGGTCGCTGGTTTTTTGGGCAAGGGCCATTAGCCGACGGCCAAACCTTATTGGGTATGTTGCCTACCGATGTTTCTGCGCCGTTACTGGTGTTGATGGCACAGGGAAACGTTGCCTTAGCGGCAGTCTTGAATGCTGTGAATACAGCCTTAGCGCCCTTTATTATTCCATTTTTATTCTTAGGACTCACCGGCGTAGAGCTGGATGTTCCGCTAGGGAATATTGTCGCTGAACTCGTTTTAATCGTCTTAGTGCCTACATTAGTGGGAGTAGGGTTACGGACACGATTCACGACGGCCGTAGCACGCTACGATTCGGTGTATGCCGGAGCGGGTTCGCTGCTGTATTTGCTGATTTTGTTGGCGGTGATCGGGCCTAATGCACAAACGATTTTGGACTATGGTTGGTATGCATGGGTGATTGCGGCAGCTGCGCTGTGCTTGAATCTGACCGGGTATGCGGTAGGAATGTGCGCCAAAATCTGGATTAGTGATAGGCAAGAGCTGATTGCCTATTTGTTTACCGTGAGTAAAAAAGAATTCAGTATTGCGGCGGCCTTTGTGGCAGCGTCGGGCTTACCGTCTGAAATCGCTATTCCTGCTGTGTTTTTTGCCATTGTGCAGATGGTGACGTCCCCACTGGTAGCGCGACTGTTGACGCGTCGTGTACAGAGATGATGTATACCGTGTCACGATTGTTGCTGCGCAATCTGCGCTATTTGTTGGCGTAACCAATGATGAGCGGGATCGGCATCTCTACGTGTGTGCCACACCTGCACAAACTCAAACAAGGCAATGTCCAAGGGTGGCGCAAAACTACACAGTGGTGCGTGTAGCCCTTCGGGGCTTAAGTTTCTTGTAGCAATCGTTAAGATTAAGTCGGTGCCTGCAATTAAGGTGTTGGCAACGCCCCAGTGAGGCAAAGACACCATCACGTGGCGTTTGGCGCCCATGGCTTGTAAGGCTACATCAATTTCATTGTTTAAATGCGGCTGCATGGCAACGCTCACATGGGGGCGGGCAAGCCACTCATCCAGTGCTAGTGTGCCTGTATGGTTGAGGGTGCTAGCATCAGCGACGCAGGTAAATGCCTCATTAAACAATATCTGCTGTTTTAAGGCTGGCGTAACCCCGGTGGGGAACACGCCTAAGGCTATATCGACTTCAGCATCCATCACCTGCGCCAACATGGCTTCACGGCTACCTTGGCTAATCAGCAACTCAATATGGGGGGCTTGCTGCCGTAGGGTACGTACCAGTTTGGGTAGGATAAGACGTGCGCCATAGTCTGACATGGCGAGCCTGAAACTGCGTGCTTCGTGTGTGGGGTCAAAGGTGGGTGCTTGAAACAGAGTCTCCAACTGATTCAGAGACTGGTGTAGTAACGGCAGCAGATCCGTTGCTTTGCTGGTCAATGTGAGCTTACCCTCACGGCGTACCAATAATGGATCATTAAAAATACGACGTAGGTGGGCCAACGCATGGCTCATGGCAGGTTGGCTTTTATGCAACCTACTGGCCGCACGGGATACGTGCTTTTCTTCCAGTAAGGCGTGCAGGCATAGCAGGAGGTTTAGGTCTATGCGGCGTAAGTTATTCATTATAAGAATAATGGTTACTAGATAATTAGAATTTCAATTCATATTATATATACCTTAGACTGTATTCAATCCATGAACATTTTGTAAGGGTCTAGAGCAAAATGAATGCTTCTCTCTATCATGCGTTGTTGTTAGGTGCTGCATTAATCGCCGGTGCGGTGGTGCCGTTTCAGTCCGGCAGTAATGCTATGTTGGGGCGCATGTTAGGGCACCCATTGTGGGCGACCGTGACGTCTTTGTGTGTGAGCTTATTGGCAGTGATACCGTTACTGCTGTTGTTTCGCGCGCCATTACCCAAGATAGAGCAGGCGTTTCAAGCGCCGATCTGGGTATGGACGGGTGGCTTATCTGGGGTGGTGTTCATTACAGCGGCATTGTTGATCACACCTAGACTAGGGGCTACCGGCTTTATGATCAGTGCCATTGCGGGGCAAATACTGGTTGCGATGCTGATTGATCACTTTGGGCTGATGGGGTTGCCCATTAAAGAAGTGAACCTGGGCAGGGTGTTAGGTGTAGTGATGATTTTTGCTGGGGTCATGGTGGTGCAACGCTTTACACCATAGTGGGTATGGGTTTTGAGTGTGATGGGCGGGCTTTATAGCCCGCTTTTTGTATTTCTAAGCCTGTACTTTCGTGCTGCTTATGTTGTGGCGGGGATGTCATAACAGCGATAGAGCACATTGCATTTCGGCATTCTATTTGTTGTAATATAAACTGTTTGTATAACAACTGTTGGTATGCATCATGAGTATGATTCAGGAATACGAGGCTTTTGGTTCACTATTAGGGCAGGTGACCCGTGTATGGCGCAAAGCCATGAATGAAAGCTTGGCTGAGTTTGGGTTAACGGAAGGTACATGGCGCCCACTGATTTATTTGTTCAGAGCCGTTGAGCCGTTATCCCAAAACGACTTGGCTGAACTCATGGGCTTAGATCGATCATCCGTAGTGCGCTTGCTCGATGTATTACAGCGTGCGGGGTATGTCACGCGACAGGAAGATACCCAAGACAGGCGTATCAAGCGTGTGCAGTTGACGCAGGCGGGCACTGACGTGGCATTACAAGTCAAACAGGCTTCGCAGCAGGTGTTACAGCAAGTCTTTGATGCCATTCCTGATGATCTGCTCTCCAGCACGCAGTCGGGGTTGCAGCAGATTTTGCAGCTACTTAGTCAACCTCGTTAAGCTTGCGGAGACTTGCCATGCGCTCACTAAAACAGTGGTTCATCCCTGATGCGCACATGCCACCCTTGTGGGGGCTGGCTATGTTGACGTTCAGTGGTACGTTGGCCATGCATATCTTTGTTCCGGCGTTGCCTGATGCGGGCGTAAGCCTTGCGGCTACACCAGCACAAATGCAAATGACCATCAGTTTTTACATCGTGGGTTTGGCGGTAGGCCAACTTATCTATGGTCCGCTGTCAGACAGATATGGGCGACGCAAGCCGTTATTAGTGGGGTTAGCGCTGTATATCTTGGCGAGCTTTGTGGCGTTGTTTGTAGAGGGCGTACACAGCTTGATTGCGTTGCGATTGCTGGCGGCATTGGGTGGTTGTGCAGGTATGGTGTTGGGGCGTGTCATCGTGCGTGACACCACTCGTGTAGCGCAAGACGTAGCCAGTCGGTTGGCCCTGATGAATGTGATGGTGGTGATAGGCCCTGGTTTAGCACCGCTACTGGGTGGGGTGCTGGTGCACCATTTGGGTTGGCGTTCGGTATTCATATTCTTGTGTTTGCTGGGCATTGCCAATATGGCCTACACCATTTTCCTACTGCCTGAAACACGTCAGCCTTCCGTGCGCAAACGCTCTGTAGTACGTGAATACTGGAGTTTGCTGCGTTCGCCTGTGTTTTTGGGTTATGCCGTAGGGGGCGGTTTAGCGACCACCTCTATTTACGCGGTAGTCGCTGCGGCCCCATTTGTGTTTATGGAGCAATTGCATAGGCCTGCCTCGGAAGTAGGGGGCTATTTGTCATTAGTGATAGGGGCAATGGCCTTGGGTAACTTATTGGCTCGGTTTTTATTGCGTCGTTTACCCTTGCGGAAGGTGTTATTAGGGGCGAATGCGCTGAGCATTGTGAGTGCCGTATTTTTGTTCGTGGTGTGCGTGACTGTAGAACTGAATGTGGGCTTGTTCATTGGGCCTGCTATCGTGTTTTCCATTGCGGCAGGCTTAACCAGCCCAGCCGCTGCGACACAAGTAATTAGTGTGCAGCCAGAGTTATCTGGAGCAGCCTCAGGCTTGTATGGTTTTGGGCAAATGATGATAGGGGCCGTTTGTACTGTGGTGACGGGTTTAGGTGCAGACCATGCACTGTTGGCCGCACTAACATTATTGATTTCCAGTGTGGTTGGGCAGTTCGCGTTTAGACGTGCCTTGGCATAACACGCTGATTAGCGTGGTTGCGAGGCGGTTTCTATGGTTCTAAAGGTGAGGTTGATGCGTGGCTGATGCACCGTGCGTGTAGGTGGAAGGCGGTGCAGCCAATACGTTTGGGTGATACCCGTCATGATCAATAAACTGCCATGCTCCAACACAATAGACTGTGTTTGGCCGGTTACTTTGTGCTTAAAACTGAACTTACGCTGCGCGCCCAAACTCAGCGAAGCAATAGCGCCATTTTTCTTTAAATCACGTTCAGCATCACTGTGCCACGCCATGTCTTCCTCACCTGAGTGGTACAAGTTGGCTAAGCAGGCGTTGTAGCGCTCACCGCTCTGTGTTTCTACCAGCGCTTTAAGCTCTTCTAGAACCGGTAGCCACGGCAATGCTGTTTTGGTTTTTTTAGAATAGGTGTACTGAAAAGGGTGGTCAGCGTACCAAGCCACTTTGCGTTTGGTAACTACGGTCTGGCCCATGATGAGGGCTTCATCTGGTTTCCAGTCCAAGGCATCTAGCAACGTCTGGAAATACGCCTGAGCACGTACGGTATCCAGTATTGGGCCGTAGTAATACACCTCACCGTCATAGGGCAGTAAGTTAGTGTGCTGCAGTGGGGTCGCAAAAAGATCCAGATTGGACATAGACAGAGTTGGGGCAGGGTGGAAGCACAATCAGTGCGTTAGTGTGTAGAGCTTATAGCGCATAAACGTGTACGTCCACACTCGGTTTCTTGCTAGGTGGGCGTATGGGCAGTGGCCAACAAGCGTTTTAGTGCGGCATGAAAGTGATGTTCGCTGATGTGTGTATCGGCAGGTGATAGTGCTACCGATAGAGCATAGCCATTGGTGTAGTCCACCAGCATATCGCGCAACAAGATTGGTTCTGCATCGAACTGACGTATTTCATGTTCTAGCTGTTGGGTAAAGCTAGCCAATGAGTGCGTAAATAAATCGGGGGAGCTAAAAATGCATAAGGTCAGCGCTGGGTGCGTGCGTACACGTTGCATATAAGCGTGTAGCAAGGCAATGACGCGTTGTTGCGGGGTGGCAGTGTCGGTGATCTCAAGGGGTGCGCCATGCACGCGCTCTACCAGCAACTGTTGTAATGTGGTGAGGTCGGTGACGTGATAGAGAACCGACATGGGGGTGATCCCCAAATGCCTAGCCAGTGCGCGAATGCTAAACGCGTGCATCCCGCCGGTTTGCAGCAATGTTAATGCGCTGTTTATTACGTGTTCACGAGATAAGCTTTGCGCGCTTGAGGGGCGGCCGCGTTTAGTGATGGAAGTTGTCATGTTAGAGGGCATGATAACGCGTGCTGATGACCCCGTTGGGGTAGTGTTTGGAATACTCACAGCGCAACACGATGCTTTCAGGTAAAGGGCCAAATAAAGGTATGCCGCTACCTAGCAAGATTGGAATACGGGTAAGGGTAAGCTCAGATACTTCGCCCGCTTCTATAAAGCTGCGTATGGTTTGACCGCCATCGATGTAGGCGTGTTTCCAGCCCTGTTCGCGTAGTGTGGCAACCAAGGTAGATGGTGCTACGTTGGATACTTGCACCGATTTGCGTAAGGCTTCGGGTACATCTGCTGCCGTCAGGGTACGGCTGAGCACCACTACCGGTTTACTAAAGGGCCATTCACCAAATCCTAGTACAGTTTCGTAAGTGGAGCGCCCCATGATGATGCCATCTACCGAATCCATGAGTGCTGCGTAGCCGTAATCTTCGCCGTCTAGTGGTGCAGGTAGCCAGTCTAACGAGCCGTTGTCACGCGCAATAAAGCCATCTACAGAGGTGGCAATAAAGACTTTTCCAAAACCCATAATCGTCATCTTTCATTATTTATCATACGGTGTATGTTAATTGGAAAATAGCTAAGGTTAAACCCATATTTTGACTAAGGTGGTTTTCATGCGACGCGCTGACAAGCGTATGATGGTCAACGGAAAAATCACAGTCGTGCTTGCTCTGCACAGCACAAACTGCACGGCGTAGATCCGTAACCGTTTATTAAGTAGGAACTAAACATATGTCAGAAGCTAATACACCCATGGATCAACACGAGTTGGGGCAACATAATCGTGGTGCATGGAACAAGCTGGTACAACAACAGTGCCCCTGGTCACAACCCGTATCGTCAGAGGTGATTGAGCAGGCCAAAAAAGGGCAGTGGACCGTATACATCACACCGCAGCCTATGCCTGAGGGCTGGTTACCAGCTTCTGTAGCAGGGCTCAAAATTTTGTGCTTGGCGTCTGGTGGTGGGCAGCAGGCTCCGGTGCTAGCCGCTGCTGGGGCCAACGTGACGGTTGTCGATATTTCTGAAGGCCAACTGGATCAAGATCGTATGGTGGCCGAGCGTGACGGTTTAACACTAGAGTTGGTACGTAGCGATATGGCGGATTTATCGGTTTTCGCTGACAACAGTTTTGACCTCATCGTGCACCCCATTTCTAACCTGTATGTGCCTAGCGTGTTGCCGGTATGGAAAGAGTGCTATCGCGTGCTAAAAACGGGCGGCAAGTTGTTGTCCAGTTTTTATAACCCGGTTGTATTTATTGGTGACCGAGACCCGAAACTGATGGAAGAGGGCTTAATTCGTCCTCGTTATAGCGTGCCGTATGCTGACGTCAAAGACTTAGATGCAGCCAGCTTGCAGCAGAAAATGGATCAAGGGCAGGCGCTGGTATTTGGTCATAGCTTGACGGACCAAATTGGTGGTCAGCTACAAGCAGGCTTGGTGCTCACGGGTTTTTACGAAGACAAACAGCCCAATCCGCGCTTTGTCGTGGATCACTTCTTGCCTACCTTCATGGCGACCTGCTCGCAGAAACTGGCGTAATACCTTATCAGGTGGTGCCGCGTGATGGATAGTGAATCAGGTCATGTAGCACCACTGTTTGTGCGCTGCTATTGCGATAGGCATGAGGTTGATCGGCTTGAAAGCGCACAGCTTCCCCGGTTTTTAGGTTGTGCCATATGCCTTCAGCAAGCAGCTCTAACTCTCCCTCCAACACAATGACGTGTTCAATCACACCAGCTTCGTGTGCGGTGGACTCACTGTAGGCGCCAGCGGCCAGTTCTATTCGGAAAATATCAAAGCCTAACTGCGGATCAAAGGGAAACAGCGGTGTGACGCGCATGTGGTTATTGGCTTGATCGTAAACGGGCAAGGCACCTTGTCTATGCAATAGCAAAGGCGATCTAGACTGTTCCTCTTCCAAAAAAGTAGAAAAAGGCACATTAAAGCCTGTAGCGATTTTCCAAAGCGTCGCTACCGTGGGGCTGGATTCACCACGTTCTATTTGGCCTAGCATCGCTTTGCTGACACCAGTGTGTTCGGCAGCTTGACTAAGGCTCCACTGCTTTTCGTGTCGTAAGTCTTTTAAGGTTTGAGCTAAATACAGCGCCATGTTTTGCATGACTTAAGCTCCTGTTCGGTAGAAAGTAAAAAGCATTGTACGTTATAACGTACAGTGTTATATACTTTGTTCGTGCGTTATAACGTCCAATCAAGGTTAACCATGCAGCCACATCTTTCTTTGCGTCATTTGTCATTCTCTGCCATCGTGGCAGGCTTTGTATCCGTACTGGTGGGCTATACCGGCTCTATTGCCATTGTGGTGCAGGCTTTACAGGCTTCTAGCGTTCCGGCGTCTGAAATAGGTGGCTGGCTGACTATGTTGGGGCTGGCGATGGGCGTAAGTTCATTGGGTTTATCGTTGTACTACCGTATTCCCATTTTGACGGCTTGGTCTACGCCCGGTATGGCGGTGTTAGCGACTAGTGCGGTAGGTGTGCCACTGAATGAGGTGGTGGGGATCTTTATTTTTGCAGCAGGCTTGATGTTGCTGTGTGGTGTGACAGGGATATTTGCACGCATCATGCAGCGTATTCCGCAATCGCTAGCTGCCGCCATGTTGGCGGGTATTTTGTTGCGCTTCTGCTTGGAAGCCTTTTTGGCATTCGAGCTAGATTTGCTCATGAGTGGCTTGATGTGTTTGGTGTTTTTGGTGTCCAGACGCTATGCACCACGATACGCCATTGTGCTGACATTATTGGTAGGGGTGGCGTTAGCGGCTGGCAAAATGCAGGGCATGGATTTCAGTCATCAAGACGTCATCAGCTGGCCTAGTTGGGTGACACCAAAGTTTGAATGGGCATCGTTAGTCGGTGTGGGCATTCCGTTTTTTATTGTGAGCATGGGGTCGCAAAATGCCCCCGGCATTGCAACGCTACAAGCCTTTGGCTATACACCCCGTATTTCACCCTTAATTTCCATTACCGCATTGCTGTCCTTGGTGCTGTCGCCATTGGGTGGATTCAGTGTGTGTATTGCTGCAATTTCAGCCGCATTTTGTTTAGGCCCTGAAGCGCATGCAGACCAATCGCGTCGTTATATGGCAGCAGCGTGTGCAGGTATTTTCTACTTGTTAGCGGGGATATTTGGCGCGTCTATTGGCGTGCTATTTAGTAACTTGCCCGAAGCCTTCATTAAAAGCATTGCAGGTTTGGCATTGTTGGGCACATTCACCAGTAGTGTGACGTTGGCCATGAAAGATGAAGAGCGCCGTGATGCAGCCGCTATAACGTTTTTAGTGACCGCATCAGGGTTGAGTTTATGGGGAATTAGCTCTGCCTTTTGGGGTATGGTGGGGGGCGGATTGACCTACTTCATTATGCGTAGGCGATCCGCCTAAATAGGGTGTATGTGCGGTGATTAGGGTAAGGCGTTTACTACGGTCAGTGAAAAGCCGTCCCAGCCTTTTTCACCTACTGTTTGTAGAGCAGTGCTGTTGAGGTTGGGATTGCTGGCGAGTTTCTGCAAAAAATGCTGTACGCCCAGCACGTTAGGGTCCGCACTGTTGGGGTTAGATACTGCGCCGCCACGCACCACGTTGTCACCAATAATCGTCGTACCTACACGGCTTAGTTTCAGAACGGCATCGAGATAGGCGGGGTTATTAGGTTTATCGGCATCAATAAAGATGAGATCAAAGGGGCCTTCTAAGGTGGCAAGCACATCCAGTGCTGTGCCTACCTTCTGATCGATGCGTTCGCTCATTTCGGCAAGGGCGAAGTTGTTTTTGGCGACAGCAGCAAAGGCAGCATTGTTATCAATGGTAGTGATACGCCCACCTGCGGGTAAGGCTCGCGCCATACAGATGGTGCTGTAGCCGCCCAACGTACCTATCTCTAACACGCGTTTGGCTTGGCAAATCTGCACCATCACAGCAAGAAATTGGCCTTGTACGGCTGCTACATCATGGGGTGGCATGCCTGCTGCGGCATTGGCGGCCAATACCTGTTGCAGTACTGGGTCTGACGGCGCTAACCGGTTGGCAAAGTAATGATCTACGGCGATACATTCGTCAATGCTAGGAGTGGGGTAGTCGTGTGCACGCATAACAGAGGCCTTTAGTTAAGGGATGGCGGTCGCCAAAAAAACAGGGTGGTTTATTCACTATACAAGCGTATGAGTCAGGCTTTCAATGAAGTCCCACAACACCAGTAAGAATTAGATATAGCGCCCCACAAACTATTGTGCGTTCAGAAATGACGTGATTTTTTTGTAGAAAACGTCAGTGATAAAAATAGAGCCATTTTGGGGAGAATCTAAAAAGAATAATAATTTCAATGGGTAACGAAAAGTTGGTGGCCGAATAACCTCCTGTTTTCTGATGATATTCTTATATATAGAAACGTTCTGTTTTGTTTTATGAGAAATATTGGGGTTATTACGTGTGTAACTCGAGATGTTTAGTACCCATAATGGTGCTGTAAACAAAATAACAAAACAAAATATCTCGATAAGTAATAGGAGGCAGTGATGGGAAACTCATTTCACGGCATTATTGCATTTGCGCTGATAGCGGGAATGCTGGCCTTAGGGGGAATATTGCGCAGACATATTCCCATCCTGCAAAAAACCTTGATTCCGGCCAGTATTCTGGGTGGTTTGATAGGCTTTATCTTGCTTTCTGCAGACTGGATACCCGGCTATAAACCTGCAGATTTCAATAGTCTGACCTTTCACTTTTTCACTTTAAGCTTCATGTCCTTATGTTTGACAGGAAGCAGCAAAGACAAATCGCTATCGGGTGGCAGTATTGCCAAAGGCGGGATGTGGTTGAGCTTGATTTGGACCTCCAGTTTAGGTCTGCAAGTCTTGATAGGCTACGGCATGATTGTGCTCTATGACCAGTTCACAGGTAGCCAAGTAGGCCCTATGTTGGGCGCACTGATTACCCATGGCTTTACTCAAGGCCCAGGTCAAGCGCTGACATACGGCACCATTTGGGAGCAAGAATACGGGATCACCAATGCCGCGCAAGTGGGGCTGATTTATGCTTCTTTGGGCTTTTTAGCGGCGTTTGTGGTGGGCGTGCCAGCTGCTCAGCGCATCATCCGCAAGGGAATGAATTTAAACAAGAAATCCTCTATAGATCAGACTTTCTTGCAGGGTTTTTATCAAAAAGAAAATGGCCACACTACTACGCGTGAAGTCAGTCATAGCGCCAATATGGATAGCTTTGCTTGGCACTTAGGGTTGTTGGGTGTTGCCTATGGCATTACCTATGTATGGCTGCATTTCATGCAAGGGGTAGTAGCGGGCAAAGCGCCGTGGGGGCTAAGTCTAGAAGTTCTGTTCAGTCACAACATGTTTTTTGTGCACGGCATGATCGTATGCGTGGTGATGCGCATGGTGATAGACAAAATGGGTTGGTCGCACTTTGTAGACGATGAAACTATGAAACGCATTACGGGGGCGTCGGTGGATTTCATGGTGGTTGGCACCATCATGAGTATCGCGTTTGCGGTGTTGTACTCCCTGTTAGTACCGATTTTGTTGGTGTCAGTAGCAGTGACCATTGCCACATTTATTTTGTGTTGGTATTGCGGAAAACTCAGCGGCAAGCTGGGGCCAGAGCGCGCGATTACTTCATTCGGTTGCTGCACAGGTTCTACGGGTACAGGGTTATTGCTGCTGCGTTTAGTGGATGCGGATTTCAGCACCTCAGTGGGGAAAGAGCTGGCTTTTTTCAACTTGGCCATTGTGCTCATCAATTTACCCGTGCTGTATATCGTGACGCCTATTGCACCAAGCCTGAGCCCAAATACCTATTTGTTGGTGTTTGCTGCCACTACCTTTATTCCGCTGGCGCTGATGCCATTATTAATGCTGAAAAAGAAATCGTCTTCAGTAGGCTTTGCTAAATCCAATGTTGTTGTAGGAGAGTAAGAAAACCATGCTAACTATTTTTGCCGCAAAACGTATTATCACGATGGATCCTTCTTTACCTACAGCGACGCATATCGCGGTGAAAGACGGCAAAGTACTAGGTGTAGGGCCGTTGGACGAATTGAAAGATCTGGGTGAGGCAACAGTAGATACGCGGTTCGCGAATCAGTACATTTACCCCGGTTTTGTAGAGGGTCATAGCCATGCACTAGAGGGGGCGATGTGGAAATACCTGTATTTGGGGTATTTCCCGCGCCACGACCCTGAGGGCAAGCGTTGGCCGGGATGCCAAAGTTTGACGCAAATACAGCAGACCTTGGCAGAGTATGCCAAGCAATTACCTGCTGGTGAGCCGCTGGTGGCATGGGGCTTTGACCCCGTGTACTTTGACGGTGACCGCTTAGATAAACAGGTGATCGATGCCGTAGTGGGTGATAGGCCTGTAGTCATCATGCATGCCAATCTACATTTAATGACGGTCAATAGCGCGATGCTGGCCCAAACTACGCTCGCGCAAAACGCGACGATTGAAGGGGTGATGCTGGGTAAAGATGGCAAACCTAATGGTGAGTTGCGCGAAATGGCAGCCATGTTTGCGGTGTTCGAGGCGCTGGGTAGCAGTTTGTTTTCAGAGGTGGATAGCCCTCAAACCCTAGAGCGTTATGCGCGTGCAGCGCAACGTACAGGGATAACCACCATCACCGATTTATATAACCCGTTAAGTGATGCTGGCGTACAAGTGCTGCGCGATGCCTCCGCGCAAGCGGATTACGCGGTGCGTTTAGTACCCGCCATGGCAGCGTTGGAATGGGAAAACCAAGACGGGATTGCCCGAGTGCAAGCGTGTCAGCGTGACAATAACGACAAGCTGCATTTTGGTTTAGTCAAAATCATGACGGATGGTTCCATACAAGGCTTCTCAGCCCGTATGCTATGGCCTGGCTATCACAATGGCCATGAAAATGGCATTTGGAATGCACCACCAGAAAGTTTGAAGCAGATGGTGCTGGATTACCATCAATCTGGTTTGCAACTGCATATACACACCAATGGTGACGAAGCAGTAGAACTGATTTTGGATGCGATTGAAGAGGCTCAAACGCTGTGGTACCGAGCCGATCATCGCCATACCTTGCAACATTGCCAGTTTATTAGCCAAGCGCAAATGCGTAGAGCCGCCAAACTGGGTGTGTGTTTAAACATGTTTGTGAATCACATTTATTACTGGGGTGACGTTCACCGTAATAAGACTTTGGGTTATAGCCGTAGCCGCCGTATGCAGCCATTGCGCTCGGCCTTGGATATGGGTATTCCCGTTGCTATGCATTCAGATGCACCCGTTACACCTTTAGGGCCATTGTTTTCCATGTGGTGTGCGATGCGCCGGCAGACAGCATGCGGTCACCAGTTGGGGGAGCATGAAGGCTTAACCATGGAGCAAGCCTTGTATGCGGCCACGTTAGGCGCCGCTTACACCTTACGTATGGACGACAAAGTGGGCAGTTTAGAGGTGGGTAAATATGCCGATATGGTGGTCTTGGATCATGACCTGTTTGCGTGTGATGCCGATGCCTTACCAGATATGCAGGTGCGAGCGACGCTAGTAGGAGGGCGAGTTCATGAAAGCACCGTTGCGTGACACTATACCTACCATCATCCTGACCGGCTTTTTAGGAGCCGGTAAAACCACGTGGTTAAATCGTCTGCTGCAAGAGGGTGTGCCGGATAACAGTTTGGTGGTGGTCAATGATTTTGGGAAAATCAATATTGACGCCTCGCTGATTGCTTATCAAGACGATAAGATCGTGCGCCTCAATAATGGCTGTGTGTGCTGCACTCTAGGCGGCAGCATGGCAGAAAAGCTCGCAGAAATTAGTCGGATGCAGCCAGCGCCTGGCGCACTCTATATGGAAGTCAGTGGCGTGGCGAATGCGGGGCGTGTGGCTGATATGGTGCGCGTGTCAGCGCGTTTGCGTTTGCAAGATATCTGGTGTTTTGTGGATGTGTCACAAGCGCAGCGTTACAGCGAAGATTCACAGGTCAATACAGTGTGGCGTCAGCAAATACAAAGCGCCACGCAGTTGGTGTTGAATAGGTATGCGGATCGCGAATGTTTGCCAACGGCATTGGAAACGGTCTTAAAAACCAGTGAGGCCGTACTGCATTACGACACGCATACAGCCGCTGACGAGATAGCGTTTTCCGCGCCTATCACACCGACGCCACTGCAAGCCGGTGGGTGGCATAGTTGCACCTTAGAAAGTCGCCACCCCATTGTGTTGTCAGCCTTGTTGGAGTGCTTAGAAGAGTGGGCGACGGTGCTGTATAGGGTAAAAGGGCGATTGATTGACGAGCAAGATGGTAAAGCCTATGTGTTGCACTATACCGGTGGGCAATGTAGGCTAACACCTTGTGATCCGCCGCCAGCCATGACGCAACTGGTGCTGATTGCATCCTCAGAGCGCGCGTTGCAGATTATCCAGCAGCAAATGAAAAAGGCGTCCACGATGCAGTAGTGCTAGAGACCTGCTCGTGGTATGCGGTTAGGCCTGTAAGTAGCGAACCAGTAAGGTGACAATCTGTTGTTCGATGGCAGTGGGTGCATGGGGTGGCAAGGGCGTGGTGGTGGTAGCAGCATGAATCAAAGACTCTATAGTTTGCAGCACCATCCATGTGGCAAGGTCTAGATCATCGGGTAGCAAGTGCTCGCGATGCTCTTCAAGTAGTTGCCGAACACGCTCAACAATACTGCGATAGATGGGGAGCTCATCGTGGTTAGCGCGTTCGAAAAAAGGAAACTCTTGTTCTACGACGCGGTGTAGATCAGGCTCTAGCTGGTGGGCGATCATCCAGCCGTGCACAATAGCGGCCAGTTTTTCGTCTAGCGTTTGTGGGTTACGACTAGAAAGTACTGACTCTAGCGTCTCATATAAGTCTGTCGCATGCCTTTCTCGTAAGGCGGCAATCAACGAATCTTTGTTTGGAAAGTATTGGTAGATAGAACCAATGCTTACGCCTGCGCGTGCGGCAATGACATTGGTACTTGTGCCAGCGTAGCCGCGCTCTACTAAAACCTGAGCGGTAGCGTCCAAAATAGCGGTAACTAGCGCTTTGGAGCGTGCTTGTAGCGGGGATTTTCTAGGCTGTAATAGGGGTTTCATACGCTTGGGAGAATGCGAGTATCAAATGCGAGTAAAGGCTTATATTATAGAGGGACTGAGCAATTACTCATATTTGTTTTTATGAAGGAGTGAGCGATGGATGACATGGTTAGACCCATCATTCCTCGCGTTGAAGCTGAGGTGGTAGCGGTCAACCACCTGACGCCCCATATGCAGCGCATTACGGTAGGTGGTGCGGCATTGGAGAGCTTCTTACGTACCGAGGGCGTGGAAACTCCCGCTGCATGGGTGAAAGTGTTTTTGCCTGGCGGGGAAGGACGAGCCTACACGATTAGGCAAATTAACCGAGAAAGCCAAACATTGGATCTGGACTTTGTGTTGCACCACAAAGAAGACTCCTACAGCCCGGCATCCAGCTGGGCATTTCACGCGCAAAAGGGCGAACGTGTTACGTTAGCAGGCCCGCGTGCGGGTGGCTTTGCGCTGCCAGACGATGCAGCGTGGGTGATTTTGGCAGGAGATGTCACCGCATTACCGGCCATACAAAATATTGCGGTTAACTTGCCAGCTAATGTGCGAGCAAGAGTATATGTAGAAGTGCCCACACCCGAAGACCAGCAGGTAATTCAAAGCCCTGCGGCCTTGAGTGTGGTGTGGCTAGAGCCACGTCAACGCCCAGGCTTAGCGCTAGAGCAACGAGTGTTGTACAGGCCCTTTCCTTTGGGGGCTGGATATGTATGGGTAGCCGGTGAGTCTCGCATTGCTAAAGAGCTGCGTGCTCACTATTTGCGCGAACGTTATTTAGAACGTCATCGTGTACGTACTGAAGGCTATTGGAAAGTAGGCAAAGCCGACCACAGAGAAGGTTAAGCAACAGTGTGAGCCTGCTACACTACAGGCAAGCATGGCTCACACTGGCGGTGCTAACTGACTCTGGGTAAAAAATGAGAGAGTATCTGGGCTATTTTGTACTTGGCTACGCCGTGTTGCTGTTGCTATTTTCTGTGTTTGTGCAGACAAAAGTTGGTGATTTATTGGATGCCATGAATCAGCATCGACAACAGTTTGGCTTAACGTCTGCCGTGCCAGATTGGTACTTCGTATTTGCCTTATCGCGCTGCCGTTATGCGCCAGCCCGCGCACTGTATAAAACCACACAGCCACCTCTTGAGGTCGCGCAAGCCTTTCCTAACTATAAGCAGTTAAGATGCCTAGGGTGCGCCGTATGGTTTGCACATATAGGGTTAGGCATCCTTATTGTGTTGGTGTTTATACTTTTGCGTGTGTTGCCTCAGTAAGCATCATCGCTACCCGTTATTGTCTTTTATAGATTTGCGCTATGCCACGAGTCTCCAGAGCCGAAACCGAGAAAAACCGTCTTGCTATCGAAGAAGCCTCTTCTAAGCTTTTCAGAGAGCGAGGGTTAAGTGTGAGCGTTGCCGATGTTATGCGAGCAGCGGGGCTAACGCACGGCGGTTTTTATGGGCATTTCAAATCTAAAGACGAGTTAGCCGCCATTGCTTGCGCTAAAGCGTTTGAGGGTTCTGCCGCGAAATGGAAACAGCGTGTCGCTGCCATGGAGAATGCGGTGGCTGCCCGCAATGCGCTGATAAACGGCTATTTGGATGATAAACACCGCACTGAGCCTAGCACCGGGTGCCCCTTAGCATCGTTGGTCGTGGATGTGTCCCGCGAGGACAGCAGCAAACCTGTACGCGATGCCTTTCATCAAGGTTTGGAGCAGCTAGTGGATGTGCTGAGTACCTTACAGCCTGAGGCTGGTACGTCTGATGTGGCACGCCAGCAGGCGCTAGAGCAGTTATCGACGTTGGTGGGGGCGATGTTGTTGGCGCGAGCCACAGAAGGCACTGCGCTGTCTGATGAGTTGTTAGCAGCGGCGCGCACGCAATTGTTGCAGTCTAAATAACTATCGCTGTATTTAGCACATAGGCAGTTGAATAGGCATCAGGGCAAATGCGGCCTGACGCCAACTGTATAGCAGGAGAAGGGCAATGGCTGCAGCAGCAACTATTGCCAACATCAGCCAAAGTCTACGTTTCATGCGTGTGCAACCTTAGAGAGTCGTACTACGGGTTTTTCTTTGATAGGTAAATTCAGTGCGGCGGCAACTAGACTAAGCACGATAGAAATATACCAGACCATATCGTAGCTACCGGTTTTATCAAACATGTAGCCACCCAACCAGCCACCAAGGAAGGACCCCAATTGGTGCAACAAAAAGACTACACCGCCTAGCATAGACAGATTACGTACGCCGAACATGGTGGCGATAGTGCCGTTGGTGAGTGGCACGGTTGACAGCCACAACAAGCCCATCAAAATACCAAAGGCGTATGCCGTCCATGTAGAAAGGGGCAGCCAAATAAATAAGGCAATAATCACTGCCCGTACCAGATACAGAATGCACAGTAAGTGTGGTTTAGAGCGTGTCGTACCTAACCAGCCTGCAACGTACGTACCGAACACATTAAATAATCCCACCAAGGCCAGTACGGTTGTACCGACAACAACAGGCAAGCCTTTATCGACTAAGTAGCTGGGTAAGTGCACGCCAATAAACAGCACTTGGAAGCCGCATACAAAAAAACCTAGGGCTAAGAGCCTGAAGTCGGAATGGCTACAGGCCTCGCGCAAGGCTTCCATCATGGTTTGCTGCGGCCCCAGATCGACAGGAGGCGTGTCTTTAATCATGGCAGCCAAAGGCATAATCAACGCTACCATGAGGCCCAGTGTAATCAAGGCTGATGACCAGCCCAGCCATTGAATCAAGCCCAATGAGCCAGGAAGCATCGCAAACTGGCCAAACGACCCTGCGGCGGCGGCTATACCCATCGCCATACTGCGTTTTTCAGGCGGTACAGCTCGGCCCACCACGCCTAAGATCACAGAAAACGAGGTGCCTGATAACCCTATGCCAACCAAAATCCCAGCGCTAAGTGAGAGCGATAGTGAGGAGTCAGCGAAACCCATGAGTATTAAGCCCACGGTATAGAGCAGGCCGCCTACGACCACCGTGATTCTGGCACCAAACTTGTCGGCTAATGCCCCTGTAAACGGTTGCGTTAGCCCCCAGATCAAGTTTTGTAATGCCATAGCAAAAGCAAAGACTTCTCGCCCCCAGTCAAACTCGCTACTCATCGGGGTTAAGAACAGGCCAAAACCATGTCGTATCCCTAGGGATAAAAATAAAACTAGGGATGCGCCCAGCATGATCCAGGTGCTTTTACGCCATACAGATGTCATGACCTATCCTTTTGTCGCCGTTGTCGTTGCTATAGGCGTATAAGGTGAACGATACAGTGTTGGCCATGACTTGTGGGCAGGGCAACTGTTACAGAAAAATAGATGATAAGTGAACTCTATTTTGGGGTCAACGGCAATAAAAGAAGCAGGTATAAAGCGTAGGTTTTGTCCTACTACCTATCTAGAGGCTCGCAGCAGGTCGGCAAACGATCAGCACAGAAAGCAACGCTGTTATGAGAAATTAAGCGGTGTTTTAGCTGTTTTCTATGATATTTGCGTCATCAATGGCAGAATACAATGACGCCAGACTGGTGCAGTATTTCTGATTGATGGTTTGCAAAATTGTTTAAAAAAATAGATTTGTTGCGGCTAATCCTGCTGGTGACTATTCTCAGTTGCTTGGTCACGCTTGTAAATACTTTTTACGCAGGCTACAAGGTGCAACGTCAGCAGCTTGTGCAAAATACGCTGGAAAGCAACTCGAACTACGCGCAAAAGCTTGCTAATAGTACGGATGATTTCTTACATTCCGCGCTACAACAACTGAAAATTAGTGCCCAGTTGTTGGAAGACATGCTGGGCGATGAACAGCGTTTACACGTCGAGGCTGAGCGGCTGCGCTTACAAACCGATAGTTTTAACTCTGTGCTGATTATCGATCAGAACGGTGCGGTGCAAGCCACGTCACCAGAGAGCTTACAGTTGACGGGGCTCAGTTTAGACAGCCCTGGCATACAAGAGGCCTTAGAACGACAAGCACCGGTGATCAGTGCGCCGTACTTATCTACGGTAGGTAATTTCATTGTGTTTATTTCCCACCCCATCTTTGATAAAAGCGGTAAATACCGTGGGTTAGTGGGTGGCAGTTTGTACCTAAAAAAAGAAAGCATTTTAAATAGGTTGTTAGGTCATCACCCTTATAAGGATGGCTCTTATTTGTATGTGGTGTCTGCCGAAAAACAAGTGATTTATCACCCCGATACGTCGCGAGTAGGCGATGTAGTAGAAGATAATGATGTGGTAAATAGCGTTGTGCAAGGGCAGGCTGGCAGTATGGTGTTAGTCAATAGCCAAGGCATTACGATGTTGGCAGGTTATGCTCCCGTGCCCCTCAGTGGTTGGGGTATTGTGGCGCAGCGTCCAGAGTCAGCCACCTTAGAACCGTTAGAAGGGCTGATGCGACAAGTCATTAATAAAACCTTGCCAGTGGCGGTGATTTCATTGCTGCTAGTGTGGTGGGGCGCGCGTAAGATTGCCAAACCGTTGCGATTGCTGGCCGAAAATGCTCGTATGATGCATTCATCGGGCACAGAAAGTGAAATCAGCCATGTGCGTTCTTGGTACTTTGAAGCGCATGAGTTGAAAAAAGCACTCTTGATGGGCATGGGCTTTTTAAAGCGCAATATTGAAAAACTCGACAAAGACAACCGCACCGATCCTTTAACAGGCTTGTTGAATCGCCGTGGTTTAGATCAAGAACTACGTGTATACGGCCATATGCAGCGCATGTTCTCGGTGATTTCCGTGGATATTGATTTCTTCAAGAAAGTGAATGACACCTATGGCCATGATACGGGCGATATAGTGCTGCAAGAATTAGCAGTGCAGATGCGTAATAGCATACGTTCTGGTGATGTGGCGTGCCGTATTGGTGGTGAGGAGTTTTTGATTTTGCTGCCAGGCACAGGTGTGGATGCCGCCATAGAGATTGCAGAGCGACTGCGCGTTCAAGTGGAAACGACAGAGATGCCAGAGGTTGGGCACATCACGATCTCATTGGGTGTGGCCGTATCGGCTACCGACGGTAGCGACTCTGCCACTGTGTTGAAGCAGGCGGATGAAAAACTGTACCAAGCCAAACGCAACGGCAGAAATAGGGTAGAAGCTTAAGCCTGTTGCTGCTGCAGCCATTCTTCCTTGGTGATACGACTGATGTGCTCTGTACGGTAGTCGTTCATGAACGGGTTAAACTGGTTTTCTTCGGTATGGTGATGAAGAAAGCCGCATTTGGCCTGTGCTTTGAACGACTGCTCATTGTCGGCAAAGTAGCCGCACCACAACGCGTCTAGTTGTAGTGTCTGAAACGAGTGCTGCATGATTGTGCGCAGCGCTTCAGGGATTAAGCCTTGTCCCCAGAATGGCACGCCTATCCAATAAGCAACTTCAGCCTCAGTCTCTGGCAGCGGGAAGTTGCTGTTTTTCCCTTTTAGTAAACCAATCATGCCAATAGCGACGTCGTCGGTATTTAAGGCAACGGCGTATATTTCTTCGCCCGAAAAAATGGTTTGAATGATTTCCAAACTTTCTGCCTCGCTGCGGTGGGTAGGCCAACCAGCGATAGGGCCTACGCGTTCGTCTTTAGCGTAGTGATAAAGGCTGGCGGCATCGCTGTCTCGCCACGGTCTGAGAATCAGGCGTTCTGTATTCAACATGTTTTTCTCCTGTGTAGGTAATGACTGAACAGAGAGAAGTGTAGAAAGAATAGCAGACTGTGCTAAGGTACAGACTTGGGTGAAAAAGGTAATTTTGAAAACAAAATAGGATAAAAATAAGGTTTTATGGCTATTGCTAAGGAGGTAATAGAAACTGAGTCTATTTTGTTAGGGATAGAGGATCAGGACATCACGCATGGCTTGGCCACTTTGCAAGCCATGCCAGAGCATCCTTTACCGTTGGCGTACGTGGTGGTAGTGATTTGTCAGCAAGGTGAGGCCGAGTTCGAGGTGAACTTTCAGTCATACCACCTAAAAAAGCATGATTTTCTGGTCTTGGCGGAGGATTCTATTGCACTGCTAAAACAGCGCAGCCAAGACTTTCTGTGCTCGTATTATTTATTAAAACGCTCCAGTGCGGCAGACGTCGCGTACCTATTACCCAATCACTTGTTTGCCTATTTGAACAAGCACCCTTATTTTGCCGCTACGCCAGATAGCAAAGCTTTTGTATCCGTGTGGGAGCAGCATATAAAGCAGGTGTTTGCACGCCCCTCTGGGTATAGACGGCAAATGCTGATTAATGCGTTTCAGAACTTGTTTTTGTTTCTCAGCGAACAAGCAGATAGCCATAAACAGCAGTTACGTAATGATTACAGCCGACAGGAAATGATTTGCTGGAAGTTCTGGGAGATGTTGGCTGTGCAGTGCAGGCAGCATCGGGAGGTAGCGTTTTATGCGGATGCTTTACACATCACACCCTACTATTTGTCGCAACTGACTAAACGCTTCTTTAATGATTCGCCCAAAACCTTAATCGATAGGCAAGTGGTGCTGGAAATTAAAAAAGAGCTTAGGCAGTCGCAACATAGCATTCAACAGATTGCCGATGCGCTGAACTTTGTAGACCCGTCCTATTTAAGCAAATACTTTAGTCGTCACACAGGGATGGGGCCTACCGAGTATAGAGCTATACGCATGTAAGGTCCTTGCATGATGGCATAGATGCGTGTGCGTTGCGGGACACCCGTTAGAGTTGCTAGGACAAGCTCAGTAACGCATCAAGCATTTGCATATGCCTTTTTATACTTTGTCAGCTATGGGTTGTCTGGTCACAATAAACAGCATGATGGCTATGGCCCTGCCATGCGCAGGGTCTGTTTTTTGACTAGGTAACGGTAGCAAGGATACGGCTACGGTTAGGTGTACGTTGCCTCCAATCCTACAGGTATACGATGAGTGACTACCATTTGATTTCTGCCAATAGGCTGCATGATGGGGCAGTGGTATGGCTAGATAGCCGCTATCAATGGGTGGAGGCTTTAGAGCACGCCCACGCCTTTGATGAGGAAGCGCTGGTAGCTGCACAGCAGGCCGCGCAAGAGGGCGTGACCAATAACGAAATTGTGGACCCAGTGCCGCAGGAAGCCGAGCGTACGCCTAAGGGCATTGTGCCGGTGACGTTCAGAGAACAACTGCGTGCTCGTGGCCCTTCGGTGCGGGCTGATTTAGGGAAACAGGCAGGCGCAGAACAGGATCAGTACAGTAATTCGTTAGCCCCTGCCGCGGGCGAGTTTGCCCCCCATGCTGGTATTTACCAATACGACGATAGCGAACGGACTTTTCTGAAAGAACGTGCGCAAGCATTCTCGCAGCAGGTGCAACGCCGGTTGTCGGGTGAGCTGACTGAAGAACAGTTCAAAGTGTATAGGCTCATGAATGGTCTATACCTGCAATTGCACGGTTACATGCTGCGGGTGGCGATTCCTTATGGCACTTTAAGTGCGGTGCAGCTTTCTCAGCTAGCGTATGTGGCCAGACGTTTTGATAAGGGCTATGGTCACTTTACGACACGCCAAAACTTGCAATATAACTGGCCCAAATTATCGGATGCGGCCGAGATTCTATCGGTACTGGCCGATGCCGACTTGCATTGCATTCAAACCAGCGGGAACTGTATTCGTAACGTCACAACAGACGAGTTCGCCGGTGCGGCCGCCGATGAGCGTGTAGACCCTCGGGTGTACGCCGAGATTATGCGTCAGTGGTCTACCGAACATCCTGAGTTCACCTACTTACCGCGTAAATTCAAAATTGCGATTACCGGTAGTGCAGACGATAGAGCCGCTATACGTTTTCACGATATAGGCATTATTGCTGACAAAAATGAAGCAGGTGAGATTGCTTTCCATATCTATGCTGGGGGCGGATTAGGCCGTACGCCAGTAGTTGGTACATTGGTCCGCGAATGGTTGCCTGAGCGCGATTTGCTACGTTACATAGAAGCCATTTTGCGTGTCTACAATGCCTTAGGGCGACGCGACAATATCTACAAAGCACGTATCAAAATTCTGGTGCGCGAGCTTAAGCCAGAAACCTTCATCCAGATGATTGATACCGAGTTTGCGGCGTTGCTGGCAGACCGACCTGCGTTGGATAGCACTATTGTAGAGGCCGTACAAGCTCGCTTTGTGGCACCTGCGTTAGAGCAAAATCTAGCGCCGCATTCGGCATCGTTTACCGTTGCTCGTGCACAAAATCCGGCATTCGCCCATTGGGTAGACCATAACTCGCATCCACATAAACAGTCTGGTTACCTTAGCGTAGTGATTTCGCTGAAACCTAATGGGGGCATTCCAGGCGACGCGAGTGCCGAGCAAATGGAGCTGGTTGCGTCATTAGCAGAGCGCTACTCATTAAATGAAGTGCGCGTGACTCACCGTCAGAACTTGGTGCTTCCGCATGTGAAGCAAGATGATGTGTATGCCGTGTGGCAAGCGTTGTGTGACGCAGGTTTAGCAACGTCGAACATTGGTTTGGTCTCAGATTCTATTGCGTGCCCTGGCATGGACTATTGCAGCTTGGCGACCGCCAGATCAGTCCCTGTGGCGCAGCGTATCGCTTTACGTTTTTCAGAGGAGAAACAGCGAGAAGTAGGGCCATTGAGCATTAACGTATCGGGTTGTATTAATGCCTGTGCTCACCACCACGTCGCGCATATAGGGATTTTAGGCTTGGATAAAGGTGGACAGGAAAGCTACCAGATCACCTTAGGAGGTCGCTCTGACCAAGACGCGGCATTAGGAAAAATTTTAGGCCCATCCGTGTCATACGATGAGGTGCCGGAAGTGATCGAAGCCTTAGTCGACATTTACTTAAAAGAACGTCAGGGGTCCGAACGTTTTATTGATACCTATAACCGTGTAGGCATTACTGTATTTAAGGAGGCACTTACTCATGCTGTTTGATGCTGAAGGCCGTGTGAAAGCCGAAACCTGGTGGTACCCAGAGCAAGAGGGGGCAGCAGAGCAGCCCGCATCACAACGCATCATTGCGTTAGAAAACTGGGAGGCTTACCACGCAGAAACAGGGGAGTATGCGGCTGGTGTATGGGTGAACAGTTATCACAACATTACAGAGCTTTTGCCGGTGTTGGATAAGGTGCAGCTGGTAGCCATAGGCTTTGCGCAAACGCGTGATGGGCGTGGCTTTACCTTGGCAAAGCTCCTGCGTGAGCGCCATGGTTTTACGGGTGATATTCGTGCAGTAGGGCCGTTGTTGCCCGATCAGTTTGTGATGCTTCTGCAGTGTGGGATTAGTAGTGTGGCGTCTAGCACGACGTTTCCTGCAACCAGATGGGAAGAGGCAGCAAAAACTTATACGCATCAACAGAGTAGTCCTTTAACGTTGCTGCATAGGTTGCGCTCAGCACCGGTTAAAGAGGCGGTTTCATCAACTAGCTAACGTAGTAGTGAGAAAACGATTGACCTTACAACAGTGGGAATCCTTAGGATAGTGATAGGTTCTTCTAAGGAGTAAAACGATGAAATTCCAGATTCAAGATATGACGTGCGGTGGCTGCGCAACGCGAGTGACTAAAACAGTACAGGCATTGGATCCTGCTGCCACAGTAGAGGCTGACGTGGCTGCTAAAGTAGTGGCGATTCAAAGCTCCGCATCGCAAGAGCAAATTGTGTCGGCCTTAACAGCCGCAGGTTATCCGCCTAAAGCGCTATAAGCTGTTTTAAACCCACTCATCATCACGCCCCGCACGGTAAAACGTGCGGGGCGTGATGTTTTTTGGCAGTAGAAAGCGTCTTCGTGATCAAATACAGCCTGATGAAAAATATAAGCAGGTTTTTTTGAAACGCGATAACACGAAGATAGATACTGCTGGCATAGCACCGAGGAAGCTAGATACTGCTGAATCTCTTCCTGGCGATGTGATGGTGGCTATAGGGCAGGTATTTGAGCCAGCAGGTCTGCATTTGACCGAGATGGTTGTATGCGAGCCTGAAAGCGCGGAGTACGGCGCTGCGCGCTTTGCATTGAATGGTCATAAAGTTGTCTTTCGTACAGCCAAAACAACGCCTACCAAGCTAGGGCAGTTTGTGACAATATGGAAACGTCCTACACCTGACGGCGATATTGCTCCGTTAGATAGCCGCGATGGTATAGCGTTTGTGCTGGTAGGCGTGAGCGATGCAATGCATAAAGGGCTGTTTGTGTTCGATCAAGCTGTATTGGTCGCTAAAGGTGTTTTCTCTAGTGCTGGCGAGGGTGGTAAGCGTGCTATGCGTGTCTACCCGCCGTGGGTACAGCTAACAGCGAAGGCCGCAATAGTCACGCAACGATGGCAGTGTAGATACTTTATTTCGCTAGACCAGGATGGCACGGTGAACGTGGAATTGCTACGTCGTCTGTTTAACACCTAAGGCTGGGTGGAACCGCTGCTATGTGGTGAAAGACGTAGTCTGCCTGAGCCTCTACACTAGATATGCTTAGGTAAATTGAAGTGCAGCGTAGGATACGGTTTGCCTGCCGCATCCAAGTCGCTGCGGCCCGTTTGTACGAAACCGTAATGCAAATAAAAACCTACGGCTTGGGTATTTTGCTCATTTACATCCAGCTTAGTCGCTCCTAACTCATGCACTGCGTAGTTCAGCAACGTAGTACCCACACCATGCCCCCGCGCACAGGCATCAATAAATAGCATTTCTACGCAGCTCTCTAACACGCCTAGAAAGCCTAGGGTTTTCTGGCTCTGGTTATGCGTAGCCTTATATAAGCTGACTGCCGGAAAATATGCCGGAATCAATTGCTGTTTAATTTCTTCATAGTCCTCTGATTTTAAGAAGTCATGAGTCGCCAACACTGAGGTGGACCATATTTCTAACAAACATGGGTAATCTGTTGTAGATGCAGTATCTATGCGTATAGTCATTTTCTTCCTTTTGCTACTTCACTACGGGTCAACACATGGCACAGCCATGCCTGCCATTGTTTTCGCCTTGCGTCATTCAGGCACAAGCCTTTGTTTAAGGCGGGCTCTGTTAAAAAACAAATCATGAGTTGTTTTTCATGTTGTACGTTTGCCAGGCTCAGTGCAGACAACCACTGCTCCATGTTTGTATATGCCTGTAATGGTTCGACGCTCTGCTTATCTAGGGCATCCAAGAGGGCAACTATAGAGGGCCACGCCACGATGGCCTGATGATGAGTGTGTTGAAGGACAGTACCAGCCTCATCGGGCAACATTGAGCACCATTGCTGCAAATGCAGTTGCTCCCAGCACCAAGCAATGTCATTCAGGGTCTTAGTACTCACCGTAGCAAATGAAGTCTGTACTCCCTCACCCCATACTTGCGCATAGCAATAGAGATTGAAATCAGTTAGCTCTTCAAAATTTGCTCGTATATCCCACGCCTGTGCTTGCAAGAGCTCATCAGAGGCGCCTGCGCTCTGTAACTGTGCAAACGAGGCTGTTTGCTTTTGCCACACAGCAGATTGTCGTAAATACGATTCGTATAAAGCCAGTGTGTCGAAATCATCCGTTTCACACCATTTTTGATACAAGGTAATCAATTCGGGATTAACAGCCCAATCTAACCATGTGGGCTGCTGGTTATCCGCAATTTTGTGCATAACTACTTGCAACCTGTCTCTTATTACTTGCATCTGCTCAATGCGTTCAGACAATGTCTTGAGGTGCTGTTTCAAGTGTCCCAAAATGCCATCTGGATACTGTGCCAGTACTTGCTGCACATCAGCTAGCGGCATACCGACTTGGCTTAAGCACAAAATCTGCATCAGCCTATATACGTCTTGCTGATCGTACAGTCTATAACCACCCTCACTACGGCCGGATGGCGTCAATAACCCTATGTGTTCATAGTGATGCAGTGTGCGTACACTGACGTCAGCCATTTTTGCCAGTTCGCCGACTTTCCAGTACATCTTCGCTCCGCTCATTCACGACTACATGGGGCTTACTCTAAAGCCTTACGTTACGTTAGGGTCAATAGGTAGTGCGAATTGTGTTGCAAAAAACATCACGCCCCACACGTTTTAGCGTGCAGGGCGTGATGTTTTTATGGGAATTGGTGAGCCATTGCTGTGCTCACATTATTTGGTTTAGTGGTTGCTGTCTCGCAGTGGGGGTTGGAAGCTACGCAAGCGCAGTGCATTACCCAAGACAAACACGCTAGATAATGCCATGGCACCGGCCGCAAAAATCGGCGACAGTAGCACCCCCCAGGCAGGATACAGTGCGCCTGCGGCGATTGGAATCAGCGCTGTGTTGTAGGCAAATGCCCAGAACAAGTTCTGACGAATATTGCCAATGGTGGCTTTAGACAGGGCAATAGCGTTAGGCACACCTTGCAGACTACCTGACATCAGCACTACGTCTGCAGACTCTACCGCTACGTCTGTACCGGTACCAATGGCCAAACCTACATCGGCTTCTGCTAAGGCTGGGGCGTCGTTAATGCCGTCACCCACGAAGGCCACCTTGCCGTAATTGGCTTTGAGTTTACGTACTGCATCTACTTTGCCTTCAGGCAACACCTCTGCCACGACTTCGTCTATACCTAGTTGTTTAGCAATAGCGCGGGCAGTATGTTCGTTATCGCCCGTAATCATCGCTACTTTTAAGCCTAACTGGTGCAAGGCCTCTATAGCAGCAGGCGTGGAGGCCTTAATGGGATCGGCGACGGCGATAATGGCTGCCAAGCGACCGTTAATCGCTGTATACAGAGGTGATTTACCCTCACTACCTAGACGTTGTGCTGTCTGGCTAAAGTTGCTTACGTCTAAACCTAATTCACGCATATAGCGGTCGGCACCGATTTCCACACGGGTGTTTTCACCCACCATGGCGCGCACTCCCATGCCAGTGACCGAGTTGAAGTCATCCAAGGCAGGAAGTGTCAGCCCTTCTGCATTAGCGGCGTCAACAATGGCGCGGGCAATAGGGTGCTCAGAACGCGCTTCTACGGCAGCAACTTGAGCCAGTACGTGTTGGCGATCAAAGCCTTCAGCAACTTCTAGATCGGTGAGGGATGGGTGGCCTTCCGTTAAAGTACCGGTTTTATCTACTGCTACAACGCTAGCATCTTTAAGCAGTTGTAGAGCTTCGCCTTTACGGAACAATACGCCCATTTCAGCACCACGACCTGTACCCACCATAATAGAGGTTGGTGTGGCCAAGCCCATAGCGCAAGGGCAAGCAATGATCAGCACGGCTACGGCATTCACCAATGCAAAGGTGAGGGCTGGTGATGGACCAAAAATCAGCCAGATTAAGAAGGTTAACAGCGCAGCCACCATCACAGCGGGTACAAACCACAGCGTGACTTTGTCTACCACGGCTTGTATAGGCAGCTTAGAGCCCTGCGCTTGTTCCACTAGCCTAATGATTTGCGCCAGCATGGTTTGACCACCTACGGCAGTCGCACGCAGAGAGAAGGCACCTGTTTGGTTGACCGTACCGCCTACTACTGTGCTCCCCGCTGTTTTTTCTACGGGAATAGGCTCGCCCGTAATCATGGACTCGTCTACATAACTGTTGCCTTGTGTGACTTCACCATCTACAGGAATACGTTCACCAGGGCGTACTTCTACTAGGTCTCCAGTAACCACTTCGGCGATAGGAATATCCACCATGTTGCCGTCACGTAAGACGTGAGCGACTTTGGCTTGTAAGCCTACTAAGCGCTTGATAGCTTCAGAGGTTCGGCCTTTAGCGCGGGCTTCTAGGTAACGACCTAATAAAATCAGAGCGACGATGACCGCAGCAGCTTCGTAATACACATTAACAGTACCGGCGGGCAATACCGACGGCATAAAGGTGGCAACGACGGAGTAAGCAAAAGCGGCAACTGTACCGACGGCAACCAGTGAGTTCATGTCTGGAGCCAAGCGGAACAGTGCCGGAAAACCTTTGGTGTAAAAACGGCGACCAGGGATCAGCAGCACTAAGGCAGTAAGTACAAATTGCAGGTACCAGCTTTCTTGTATACCGATGGTATGGGCTATGAGTTCGTGTACGCCAGGGATTAAGTGAGACCCCATTTCCAGAGCAAACACTGGCAAGGCCAGCACAGCAGCCAAAATTAGGTCACGCTTTAGTGCGACGCGTTCTGCATCTTTCTTTTCAGCAGCTTCATCGTCATTTTGCAGTGCATTGTCGATAAGCTTGGCATCGTAACCCGCTTTGGCGACGGCGGCGATAAGCTGCTCAGTACTGGCTACACCGCTAATCGTGGCACGCTCTGTGGCGAGGTTCACTGCGGCTTCATTGACGCCGGGTACAGCTTTCAGCGCGCGCTCTACGCGGCCTACGCAGGAAGCGCAGGTCATCCCTTCTACGGACAGTTCTACCTTGCCCGCTGGTACGTTGTAGCCCGATTTTTCAACGGCTTGTATGAGCGCTTGCCTATCAGTATGTGGGTCAGCCTGTATGTCTGCACGTTCAGTGGCCAGATTAACGGATACGCGGCTCACACCTTCTACTTTGGATAAGGCAGCCTCTACACGCCCCACACAACTGGCGCAGCTCATACCTTCAATAGGTAGACTGATGGTTGTGGCAGGGGTAGAACCTGAATTGTTTTTGGACTCACTCATACGTGGCTCCCAATGATTGAATATGGCATACCCTGAAGCATAAACATTGCCATAAGGTGAAGGTCAAGCAAGGGCCGCAGCGAAAATACATCAGTCTGGTAGCCAGTGATAGAGGTGAATTTTACGCAGATTTATAGATTGTGGTTGTGTTGTGTGCGGTGCGCGTAGCCCAGTGCTGTAGCGGCCCTTTAGGCTATCCAGTGCTGATAGCCTAAAGGGCGGTGTGTTTAGAAGGTGACTCGCATCGTGGCCCAAAGCGTGCGGCCAGGGTTATTGATGGACGTGTTAGAGGCATAACCGAAGCCTGCATTACCTGCTAAGTTCAGGTGTTCGCTGTAGGTGCGGTTAAACACGTTGTCTACCCCTACGCTGAAGCTTAGGTTTTTGTTGGCTTGGTAAGCAGTATGTAGAGCTAAGGTGCTAAATCCGCCACTAGGGCCAAAGTCTTTACCGACTACGTTACCTTGGTTTAAGGCATAACGACTTTGTTTAGACACAATGCGCCACAACGCACCGGCAGACCATTTACCCGACTCGTAGCCTAAACTTAAACGAGTTTCCAACGGCGGGATTTGTGGCAGTGCTTGGTGGTCAGTAGTGTTTTTGCCCCATGAATATGCCACCGTTGTACCCAGTTTCCATGCTGAGGACAAGGCATATTCCACGCCTAACTCGCCACCGAAAATGCGCGCGTTGACATTGGATACTTGGCTCATACTGCCCATCATGCCGCCGGGGCGATAATTAAACAGGATAAAGTCTTGCACGTGCCCTACGTAAGCAGATGCCCATATATCGACAGCATCCGCTTTGTGCTGCAGTCCAATATCTACCTGTGTGGTTTTCTCAGGCTTAATGCTATCAAAGGCATTTTTGCTGCCAGGTGTACCCATGTTTGGTGAGAACAGTTCCCAGTAATCCGGCATACGCTGTACATGGCCCAAGCCAGCGTAGAAGCTAGTGGCGTCACTGAGTTTTTGTTCTAAGCGTAAGAAGCCACTATACAAGGTATCTGTACGACGTTGGTTATGGGTAGGGCTGGTATCGCGGTAGTCTTTGACGCTTGCGAAATCAACACGCATGCCAGCAATGATCTCTTGGGTGTCCGTAGCTTGCCAACGCAACTCCGAGAATACGCCGGTGTTTTCAAACTGTGCATCTTTGACGCGAGGTTTGTCGCGGTGGGTGTTCAGCATGCCACGCCGTGCACGATGTCGGCTGTGCTGGGTGTCTAAGCCCACATCCAGTTTTACTTCGCTAGACAAACTGAATTGGGTGGCCAATCTGCCGCCCCATGTGGCTCTGTCTACGTTAGAGGTCATCGGCATCATCATGCCACCCGAAGGGTTGAACTCACGCAAACTGAAGTTGTCCATGTCGTGATCGGCGTAGTTGTAGTACAGTTGGGCTTCAATCTTGTGCCAGTTGTCGTTGATGTTCTCTTGCTCGAAGCGTAAGGCAACGCTTTGGCGTTTGAACTTCACACCATCCATACCGCGCCCGGCGTAACGGGCTTCACCATCGCCAGCACCAGCCGATAATTCGATGCGCGTGTCCTCGTTTGGCGTTACCCCTACGGCAACGTCGGTATTCCACTTTTTCCATTTGGATGGCACTTTGTCGCCATTGCCATCCTCGTAGTCTTGGGAGTGGGAGTTGTTGGCCGTAATGCGGGCATAGTACTGCGAGTTACCAACGGCCAAGTCGGCGGATTGATCGTTTCGCCCCCATGAGCCTCCCGTAAAACTGCCATCAAATTGCACCGGTTGGCCTTCTGCAAATACGGGGGCTTTCCTATCAAATCGAATCGTGCCAGCAGAGGCGCCTGGACCCCACAATACCGTTTGCGGCCCTTTGATCACCTCTAGCTCATCAAAGTTTTGCGGTGAGATATAGGATGTGGGGTTATCCATACGGCTAGGGCAAGCACCTGGCATATAGCTATTGTTTGCCAAAATCGCTAAACGTGAGCCAAACATGCCACGGAATATAGGGTCACCATTACTGCCGCCATTGCGGATGGCGCTAAAGCCGGCAATGGTAGACAAATAATCAGAGCCGTCGCTGGCTGGCAAGGGCTGTCTAGGCTGTTTAGGGTCAGTCACGAAACGCAGTGGCGTTTGGTCTGGTTTCACACTGGTGACCACCAAAGGATCAAAGAGTTTGGTAGGTGCTGTGTGAGTGTCAGCCGCGTAGGCGTAAGGGTAGACGCAGCATAGCGCCATCGCTGCGGAACAAGGCCGCAGATAGTGAATGTATGACATGAAAAATCCTGAAATAAACGTTGAACGTACAAAAAAGTGCGGTCAAGTCCACTCAGGTGGGGCTCGTGCTCCTAAGGGTGGGCCACAGATGCCCTGCGCACAGTATTCGGTTTGGGTAGCACGCGCTAACCACGGATAGCTGTACCAACTTTTTGCGACGACCTCTAGAACACTGTCTAGTGCATCGGGTAGTAATTCTATGTGAACGAGAAAAGCCGGACAGGTAGCATGTCCGGGGGCTTGGTGTGTGTCGTCGCTGGGAAACTCATCCGCAAATAGTTGTTCTAAACGTTGCGAACTGTAGCTGCCGTCTGCGGTACAGAAGGTAAGCTCAAAGGTGCCGTCTCGCCATGCTTCTGCACTGGGCATATAACCCATAGGAAGAGCGCTACGCAACAGCAGAGCGCAGAACAAAAATGGCAGCCACAAGTAGCGGCTACGTAGCAGATGGGTGAAGCGTGGGAGCGTCAAAGCACTATTGTTTTTGTTTATGACGAGACGATATAGTGCCAAGTATAGAACGTTACAACTTTATACGGCTATCTCTGTGACGGCTGAACCACTAAACACAAACGCCGCTTTTTAAGGCGGCGTTTGTGGCTACAGCGCTACTGAGGAATTACGTCAGCAGATTACGTGCCATCGCTAAGACGTCTTTACCTTCACCGGCCAAAATGGCTTTAGCTGAGTACAGAGCGGTACCAAAAACTTGTTCTGCACCGACTTGAGGCGGCATGATCAGTTCAAATCTATCGGTGACCACATCCAGCAGCGCGGGGCCGGGTTCATTGATCCAGTCACGAACTGCCTGATCCACATCAGCACTTTTTTCTACGCGGCGTGACCAGAAACCAATCGCTTCGGCGACTTTAGCAAAATCGGGGTTATGCAGATCAGTAAAGGCACTGATTAGACCTTCTACTTTCTGCTCCAGATCAACAAAGCCCAGTGCGCCGTTGTTAATGATGCAAACCTTAATGGGCAAGCGCTCTTGTATAGCCGTGAGCAAATCACCCATGAGCATGGCCAAGCCACCGTCACCGGATAGCGAGATGACCTGTCTATCGGGGAACGCGGCTTTAGCGCCCAATGCTTGCGGCATGGCCCCAGCCATCGTGCCATGCGTTAAGGAAATCACGCGGCGGTTTTTACCGGTAGAAGGTACATGACGCAAGCACCACAACATAGCTGTACCACCATCAGCCGTATAGATGGCATCGTCGGCCGCATGTTTGGCAATGGTTTCTACCAGGTACTGTGGGTGAATAGGGTGGCCGGGTTGGTCGATGTTGTGTTTTTCTTCTTTAGCTTTGTCTTTGGTGTAGAGATCCAAAGCCGCTTTAAGGAAAGTGTCGTCTTGGCGTGCATTGACCAGTGGTAGCAACGCTTGCAGGGTATCTGGAATATTTCCCACTACACCCACGTCTACTGGGTGGCGTCTACCAATGTGGGTGTTATCAATATCCACTTGGATGATTTTGGCGTTTTCGGGGTAGAACTGGCGCCATGCAAAGTCACAACCCAGTAGTAGCAACGTGTCGCAACTGGCTAGCGTATGTACCCCTGCGTAGTAGCCCAACATACCGGCCATCCCTACATCAAAGGGGTTGTCGTGAGCCAAGAAGTCGGTAGCGCGCGAGGTGTGCACTACGGGCGCGCGCAGTTTTTCAGCCAGTGCAATGACGTGATCGTGGGCTAGTTCGCAGCCAGAACCGCCGTAAATAGCAATTTTCTTACCGGCATTCAACAGATCAGCAATACGTTGCACTTCAGATTCTGAAGGCAATACACGGGGTTGTGCGTGATGAACGGTGTAGTGATAGGGGGTTTTAGGAGCCGGAGCCATCGATACATCGGCTGGCACAATCAATACTGCCACACCGCGTTTCGCCAAGGCGGCCTGAGCTGCCATAACAGTCAAGCGCTGGGCCTGCTCGGGTGTACGGATTTCTTCACAAAATACCGAGCAGCTTTCGTATACCGATTTGAAATCTACTTCTTGGGGGAAATCAAAACCCAGCTCGTCGCGAACAATCTGGCTGGCAATTAAGACTACGGGGGCGCGGTTACGATGGCTTTCCATCAAACCATTGATGAAGTGCAAACTGCCGGGGCCACATGAGCCAGCGCAGGCAGTGAGTTCGCCGGTGAGCATAGAATCTGCACCAGCAGCAAAGCCGCCAACTTCTTCGTGCCGTACATGAATCCAACGCATATTCTTGTTGGTACGAATTGCGTCAGTAATGTAATTTAAGGTGTCACCTGGAACGCCGTACCAGCGTTTTACGCCAGCCTGTTCCAGAGTGTCGACAATAACTTGTGCTACGGATTGGGACATGCGTGACTCCTGTTTGATCAGTTAAAAACGGCTAAAGTAATTTTCCTGCAGAGTTACTCTTTGTATTGTAGTCAGATTATTTGCAAAACAATCTTGGCCTTTACTATCCTTTAGACGTAATAAAAAAACAGCTCTCTAATCCATCAGGGAAGATCAGAGAGCTGACACAGCAGGCGCTGTAAACAGGGAGTGGTTAATAAGCTAACGAAGTAGTGATGTGTTTACCTCGTTGTATAGCAAGAGCATGATTTTGCTTAGTTTTTGACCATACGAATTTGGAATGTGGTGCCGGGTAGCCCAGCCAATACCAAGGCGCCTTGTGCTGGCAGAGTGATAGGGGCAGAGCCATCTACCACGCTGTAGTGCAGGTTGTTGGCCTCACCATCGTAAATAGCGTATGCGCCCTTATCTGGCACAGTGATCTGAAGCGCATAGCCAGCGGTTGCGGGTGTCAAGCCAAACCATGTTGCTAAGCCATCGGAGGCAATTTCTACGTGCTGTATATCAGGCGTTAAGGCGGTGATGGATTGCTGGCTGATCAACACATCATCGTTTAGGTGCAGATACTCTTTACTGTCGCGTGTTTCAAATGTGGCTAGCTGTGTTTCTCGTCCTGCTTGGCCGGGAATTTGTACTTCGCTGATGGCACTATTGGCATTACGTATGCGTTTGGCTCCCCAATAGCCCTCGAAGTCTTTAGTGACGTGTACTTCTTCAGGTGGTAAGCCAGTCAAAAAACGTTCTGAGTTATAAACCAATTTTACGGGGTAGTAGCGCACACCATTGCGGGCCGCCCATGCTTCCTTAGTGGTAGCGTTTAATGGGCTGGGTTGTAGCTTCTGGGCTTGAAACTCAGAGGTGGCTGTTTGCCCTAAAAATGGGTGTGTACTGTAGCGGCGTACCCATAAATAGGTGCGGCCATTGGCGACGTCTACAAACTCTATGCGTGTGCGGCGGTCAGGGCTAACAAATCCTTGGTTGCCGGCGTATTGAAAGCTTTGTACATCAGTGTCAGGCACATAAACATTCAGTTCGCCAGATTGGCTAATGGTGATGGTTAAGCGACCATCGCTATGGGCGTATTCCCCCGCGTAAGAGGCCAGTTGTTGAGGCATGATGACGCCAGCTAATACGGGAAAGTTTTTCTCTACTAACGTAGTCGTGGCGATGCCTTTGGTCGCCAGCGCTTGCAATAGCAGTTTGGTGGCCAGTTGTTGATTGAGGCTGCTGCTGCCACCTGTGCTGAGTACCACGGCAGCCATGTTGTGCTGTGGTAGTACGACGAGTGAGGCATGGTGCGAGGTGATGTCACCGCCTTTGGCCAGTGCTTGCATGCGTAGGTCGTTAAAAGGGTACAGCTTGACGCTATCCCATCCCAAACCGTAGTTGCCGCTATCATCTGCTTCAGCAGGCCATAAGCCGCGACGATACTCAGCGGCTTGCATTTGGGCTAAGGAATTTTCAGACAATATGCCTGCGCCATTTTGCATGAATACACGAGCAAACGAAGCCATGTCTTCCGCGGTAGAGTTGATACCACCAGAAGCGATGACGTTGTAGTGTATCCAAGGCCAGTAGGTGGACTGGTCTTCAGGTTTGAAGTAGGCATAGTCAGCCGTGGCCGATGCATTTTCGGGCGTGCTACTGTGTGTCATCCCTAAGGGGCGTAGGAAAGTGTCGGTGATGTACTGCGTGAAGCTTTTGCCACTCACACGTTCCACCAACTTTTCGGACAGGGTGAAACAGCTGTTGCAGTACACCGAGTACGCACCAGGGTCGGCATTCAGTTCTTGCGTAGACAGAATGGCTAAAAAGTTGTCGTAGCCGTCAGTAGAGTTATCACCACTAATCAAGGCGTCGTTGACGTAATCGTCACCACGTAAGCCTGCCGAATGGTTCAATAACATACGGGCTGTGATGCGCTTATACCGTGGGTCTGCCATGGTGAAGTCGGGCAAATAACGATAAATAGGTGTGTCTAGATTCAACGCATTTGTTTCAGCCAGTTTCATCACACTGGCTGCGGCGAACATTTTGCTGACTGACCCTATGCCATAGACAGTTTCATGATTCAGTGGTTTTACGTTCTCACCTACCTGCCCAGAAACCACGATGGTATCCAGATCAATGAGTGCATACTGCACACTGATGTAATCCGAGCTTTGTACCAAGTTTTCGGCCAAGGTTTTGGCAAAGCGATCGAATGCCAACGTAGTGCGACTGTCTTGCAAGGTGGCAGTGTGAGCCACAGGTTGAGCGTGTGCAGCGCCGGATAAGGCCGCACAAAGAGCCACAAGAAGAATGGTTTTTTTTGTTTTGAGTTGCTGGGTCTGCAGCATGGAACATCCTCGGTGTAGATCAGATCATGGCAGGATAATGCCAAGGTAGCCTGCATTATGCGTGCCTATTGTTGGCCTTCTGTGGGCTAATTGTTGCCGTTGTGTGTAGGCGAGAAAAGACTAGATAACGGGCACAGAACAGCAGCCTTCAGGCGGTGTGAAAACCGTATCGTGCTCAAGGCTCTGTCAAGAAATGAAGCAATAAGGTGCATATCGTTTTTGGTGAGTTGGCTATGATAGCGCTAACTAATAATGAAATCCTAAGAGAGACTTTTGAATCTGCATCATGCGTATTTTACTGATTGAGGATGAGCCAGATCTGGCGCTATGGCTGACGCGTAGCTTAGAAAAAAAAGGGTTCGCGGTGGAGTGGGCAAATGATGGTTTGGTGGCCCATCATCGCTTACAAGTAGAAGAGTTCGATGCGCTAGTGCTGGATTTGGGCTTACCTAGTCTGGATGGCAGAGCCTTGTTGCAACGCTTACGCGCTAACGATAATCGTACCCCCGTGCTGATTCTCACTGCCCGAGATTCCTTACAAGATCGTGTGGAGACTTTGGAGTGTGGGGCTGACGACTTTTTACCTAAGCCTTTTCAAATAGAGGAACTGGTGGCGCGTATTAATGCGCTGATTAGGCGCAGCCGTGGCAAAGATAAACCGCGCATGGCCTGTGCCAGTTTGGTGTACGACTTGTCATTGCAGCGATTCAGTGTGGATGGGGTGGTGCTTTCTGTGTCCCCCAGAGAGGCAGAGGTGCTGCGGTTGTTGGTCAGTCGTAGCGGTGAGCCCGTAAATAAAAAATACATTCTGGAGCGCTTGAATACTCAGGATGTAGAGGAAATCAACATCGAAGCCATCGAGGTGCTTATTCATAGACTACGCAAGAAGCTACAGCACTCTGATGTGCAGATCAGCACCTTACGGGGCGTGGGCTATTGCTTGGAGCCGGTGGATGATGAGGCGGTGTAGTCGTGAGGTAGCGAGGCATAGGGAGTGTGACGCATGTTAAACAGCTTACGTTCTACGCTGCTATCTATTTTGATTCCCACGGCGGTGGTGATATCGGGCATCTCTTTGGTAATTTCCAGTGTGGAACTGACCGAGCAAGTGAATGCCGCGTTTGATAGGGCTTTAGCGGGCGCGCTGAAATCCATGGAGGCGAATGTGCGTACCATCAGTGGTGGGCTCGCGATGGAGCAGTCCTATTACATGATGGAGTTCATGGAATACACCATTAGTAGCCAGGTGTATTTTCGTGCAGTCACTGAAGATGGTTTGTCAGAAATTGGTTTTGCTGGCATGCCATTGCCCACTGAAAAATTAGCAAACAATAAGCCGGTGTTTTACAACGCAGAGTATTTGGGTGAGCCCTTACGTATCGCGGCCGTGGTGACCCAATCAGGTGGACGGTTAAATACTTTTCAAGACAGTCGCATCATTATTCAGGCAGGCGAAAACGTGAGTGATCGTAATGCCTTTATCAGCAAAGTGGTGCTGCAAAATCTGGTGCAAGACGTCATCACCCTTATCTTGTTTATCCTGCTCATTTTGGGTGGTACGTTGTTGGCGCTGCGGCCGTTGCGCAAAACCAGTGAGGCGGTACGGCTGCGATCATCCGATAACTTGCAGCCTATAGATGAAACCCGTTTGCCTCGTGAGGTACGTCCACTGGTGCAGACCATTAATCTGCATATGGAACGTTACGCCCTGAAATCCAGAGAGCAACAACAGTTTTTGGATGATGCCTCACACCAGTTAAAAACCCCGTTGGCGGTATTGCTAACGCAGGTGGACTTTGCTCGCTCTATTGCTAAAACGGATGAAATGAAAGAGGTGCTAGCGGCGATTCAAACGCGTTTAAATAACACGGTACAAATGACGCATCAGTTGGTGGCCTTGTCCAGAGTGCATGATGCTGCTGATCAGTTACGTAGCAAAGCTCAGTTTGAATCGGTAGATATATGTCAGGTCGCAGCAGAGGTTGTAGATGAGCTTTGGCATCTAGCGCGTGCCAAAAAACAAGACTTAGGCTTAGAGCTTCCCGAGACACCAGTACACATAGCTGGTGTGCAGTGGTTATTGCTACAAGCGGTGAGCAATGTGGTCAGTAATGCCATCAAGTATTGCCCCAAGGGGGCAACGATCACGGTTTCAGTGGTGACGACAGGTCAAGATTGCGTCTTACGTGTAGAAGACGATGGGCCGGGTATGAGTGATGCGGATAGGGCCAAAGCAGGGCATAGATTTAGACGTGGTGAAGCAGGGAAGGCGCAGCAAGGTTCAGGGCTGGGTTTGGCGATTGTGCAAGCAACGGCACAAATTCATCGTGCCACCATGCATTTAACAACAGGCGAGAACAACAGAGGGTTGGTGGTGGAGTTGCGGTTTGGTGGTGCAGCGTTATTACTGAAATAACTGGGGAATACCCTTGATGTGTGCAAAAACTGCATAAACTGAAAGGTGAGTGAAAGCTTCGCTACGTTAAGGTGCGTGTACTACAACAAGGATAGACTTTTTAGAGAGGTGACATGATGACACGCACTACGCTTCGTACGCTGTTGGTGAGCAGCATGATTGGCTTGAGCAGTGTGGCAATGACTGTACAGGCTCAACAACCTACTAAGCCTGAATGTATTGCTCCCGCACAACCCGGGGGTGGTTTTGATCTGACCTGCCGAGTAGCGGTAAATGGTTTTCTAGAAACAGGCGGTTTGGATCAGCCTATGCGCACCATCTACATGCCTGGTGGCGTAGGGGCGGTGGCATATAACCATATAGTGGCGCAGCGTGCCAGTGATGCGAATGCCATCACTGCGTTTTCGGGTGGCTCATTGTTGAACCTAGCCCAAGGCAAGTTTGGTAAGTATTCCGAAAACGATGTGCGCTGGGTAGCGTCCATCGGTAGTGATTATGGTGTGGCCATCGTGCGTGACGACTCTCCTTTCCAGGATTTGGGCTCGCTGATGGCGGCGTTTAAAGCCGATCCCACCAAAATAGTATTAGGGGCAGGTGGTTCTGTAGGTGGTCAAGATTGGATGAAAGCAGCCTTAACGGCGCGAGCAGCTGATGTGGACTTCCGCAGAATGCGTTTTGTGGCGTTTGAAGGGGGTGGCGAAGCCATGACTGCTTTGCGCGGCGGTCATATTCAAGCCTATATGGGTGATGCGGCAGAGGCCTACACCATGTTGGAGGGTGGTGCGCCTATACGCGTGTTAGCTGTCTTCAACGACAAACGCTTAGATGGTGCGTTGGCCGAAGTTCCTACGGCTCAAGAGCAAGGTTTTGATATTGAATGGCCTATTATTCGTGGCTTCTACGTAGGGCCTAAAGTGTCAGACGAGCAGTATCAATGGTGGGTGGCGGCATTTGATAAATTAATGCAAACACCGGAATTCGCTCAGTTGCAGCAACAGCAAGGGTTGTTTCCGTTCAACATGACCGGTGCTGAGTTGGATTCGTATGTGAAAGACAGAGTCGTAGAGTATCGAGAACTCGCTGACTCCTTTGGCCTGATCAAAAAATAAGGCTTTGATCCCCTCTTTAGCCCGGTAATTGGTTACCGGGTATCTTTTTCCTGCCTGTTTTGATGCAGGAGATTCAGGAGACTTCATGATGACGCTGAATAATCGCGTGCTAGGTGTGAGCGCGCTGGTTTTTGCCGCCCTGATTACGGCTTTTGGCTATGACTTGGAACCACCGTTTTCCTATGAGCCGGTAGGCCCCAAAGCTTTTCCCTTGTTGCTGGCGTTCATTATTGCGCTGTGCGGGTTGAGGCTCATACTCAAAGGCGGCGGTGAGGTTGCTCCTAACCCATCTGGCGCGACTGCCCGTATTGTGGTGATGGTAGGTGTGCTGGCTGGTTATGCCTGGTTGTTTCAATGGTTGGGTTTTATCGTTGCAACCGCACTGATGGCGATCTGTGTGGGGCGATTGTTTGGTGCCTCATGGAAGCAAGCTGTTATGGGTGGCGTGGGCATGGGTATAGGGCTGTTTTTATTGTTTGACTTGGCCTTGGATGTGGTCCTGCCGCATGGCATCTTAGGAGAGTGGCTATGAGTGATACTTTGACCTATCTGGGCATAGGGTTTGGGGTGGCATTTTCAGGCCTGAATCTGCTGGTGGCAGCCATAGGTTCGTTCATTGGCACGATTGTTGGCGTGTTGCCCGGTTTAGGGCCTATTAATGGTGTAGCCATGTTGGTGCCCATTGCTTTCGCCATGAAACTACCGCCAGAGTCCGCGTTGATTTTGCTGGCTGCGGTGTACGTAGGGGCTGAGTATGGTGGCCGTATTACCTCTATTCTGATTAACGTACCAGGTGAAGCCGCTGCGGTGATGACTACGTTAGATGGTTACCCGTTGGCACGTAAAGGGATGGCGAGCGTAGCGTTATCGTTGTCGGCGTTTGCATCTTTTATTGGGTCGGCAATTGCGATTTTTGGCATTGTATTATTGGCGCCGTTGTTGGCGAATTGGGCGGTGGCGTTTGGGCCTGCCGAGTACTTTGTACTGATGGTGTTTGCCTTTTGCGCGTTGACCAGTTTGTTGGGTGATGAGCCGGTGAAAGGGATTTTGGCAGCCATGTTAGGGTTGTTCATTTCTACGGTAGGGGTGGATGCTAACTCGGGTGTGTACCGCTATAGCTTTGATATTCCTAACCTTGCGGATGGCATCGACTTTGTGGTGGTCGTGATTGGTTTGTTTGCCGTCGCTGAGATGATGCAAATGCTGGAAAACCTGCTTGGTGGGTTGTCTATAGAAGTGCCTAAGAGCAAACGTAAACTCTTTAACTTGAAAGAGTTGGCCTTTACATGGTGGAGCACCATACGTGGTGGCTTGATGGGGTTCTTTATTGGGATTTTACCCGGTGCAGGGGCGAGTGTGGCATCTGCCGTCGCGTATGCTAACGAGAAAAAGTACATCGAAGGCAAAGACCCGAATGCGTGTTTTGGCAAAGGGGATATGCGAGGCTTGGCTGCGCCAGAGTCTGCTAACAACAGTGCGGCGACAGGCTCCTTTATTCCTATGTTGACGTTAGGCGTGCCAGGCTCAGGAACGACTGCGGTGATGATGGGGGCGCTTACCCTCTACAACATTACCCCAGGTCCCATTCTGTTTGAAGCACAACCTCAAATTGTTTGGGGGCTGATTGCTTCTTTGATGGTGGCTAACGTCATGTTATTTATGATGAACGTACCCATGGTGCGTGTGTTTGCAGCAATGCTTTCCATTCCTCCTCGTTTGTTAGTACCAGGTGTCTTAGCCATTAGCTACATAGGTGTGTATGCGCTAAATGGCACAGTCTTTGACTTGGGCATGGTGGTTGGTATAGGCGTGATTGGTTACTTCCTACGTAAGCTGGACGTACCTATGGCACCTATGGTGCTAGGAGTAGTGTTAGGCAACATGATGGAACAAAACTTACGTCGCGCCTTGTCCATCACAGATGGTGATGTGGGTATCTTGTTTAGTAGCCCTGTTTCTATAGGTTTGTGGGTAGCTGCTATCTTGGTGAGTGTAGGGCCTATGGTGTTGCGATACTTTGCGCATCGTAAAGCTAAAAAAAGTGAGGCGTAATAAACGTGCCTAAGGTAGTACAGACACGATAAACGCACGAACGTTAATCATCTTGCTACAAGCGTAAACGGCCTAGACAGCGTGATTGTCTAGGCCGTTGTGCATGAGGCAATAGCAGTGATGTGCTGTGCAGCTACTTAGAGCAGAGATTCTATGGGTAGCCAAGACAGAAAGCCCACGTATAAACGCTTCCAAAACGACGAAGACGGTTCCGTGGTTTGGGTATGTGTACCTTGAGAGCTTTGGCTAATCCACACCACATCATTGTTTTCTGCCAGCGCTAACTTATACGCGTAGTAAGGAACAACATGGTCGAAGGCACTGGTGATGGATTGAGCGATGTCCTCGCTTTCAATCACAAAACCTAGCTCGGTATTTAGCACAGCAGAACGAGGGTCGAAATTAAAAGACCCCACAAATGCACGCTTACCATCTACGGCAAAGGTTTTGGCGTGCAGGCTAGAACCCGAACTACCAAAGGGCCCCGCCTTTTCTTTGGCCCGTTCCGGGTCACCCTCTCTACGCATTTCAAACAGCTCTACGCCTTGCTGCAGCAAGGGCAGCCGATATTTGGCATAGCCTGCGTGTACCGCTAGTACGTCGGTGGCCTCCATTGCATTGGTGAGAATACGTAAGCGCACACCTTGTTTGGTGAGGGCGGAAAATGCCTCAACCCCTTGTTGAGTCGGAACAAAGTAGGGCGATACTAAATCGATGGATTGCGTGGGTTCCCCCAGAATTTCTAATAGTCTGGGCATCAACAAAGAGGTAGGTTGTGCTTTGCCCAGTACCTTGTCTGGGTCATCGCTAACCATGGTGACAGGCACCCACTGAAACGCTAACTGGCCGGCCAAGAGGTTTTCGACAAAGGTAGAGGTAGCAATGTTTTCTACATATGCTTGGGCTTGGGGTATGCGTGAAGCATTGCGCTCTTCTGAAAGCAGCGCCTCAGCCGTTTTCTGGTCGGGTGTGTCTACCAATAACTCAATCGGGTAGGCTGCTTGATGGTTCCAGTAACGGTCAAAATCCGTAGCGACCTCATCGACAACGGGGCCTACCACCATGACATCTAAATCGGCAAAGGCTACGTCTTGCGTCGCGCCAAAATATTCATCCCCAATATTGCGCCCACCTACGATGGTAGCTTGACCATCCACGGTGAGCGACTTGTTATGCATGCGTCTATTGAGACGACTGAAATCGGTTAAGAAACCTAACTGTTTAAAGGTACGGAATGGGAAGGGATTAAACAGCCGGACTTCCACATTGGCTTCAGCATTTAGCAACGCCAGCTTTTCGTCTAAACCACTGGTGCCGTTGTCATCAATGAGCAGGCGTACGCGCACATTGCGTTTGGCCGCTTCATGCAACGCATGCAAAAGCAAGTTGCCCGTAATGTCATCCCGCCAAATGTAATACTGCACATCCACGCTACGTTGCGCCGTCGAGATCATTAATATGCGTGCTGCAAAAGCGTCTAGCGCATCAGGCAGCGGCACCACACCGGACAGTAGCGGATGTTGTGCTACTTGTGGCTGCACACTTTTTCCCAGCAGCGTGTCGTGGGTATCGTGTTGTAGGCAGGCTTCTGATACCGTTTTATCTGGTGTGGCGGGTAAATGGCAGGCAGACAAAATCCCCGCAGAAAGCAGCAACAACGCATTGCGCGGTGAGAAGTATCCCGGTCTGGCCATAATGATTCAGCAATATGAGAGTAGCGTGACGTGTGAGCTCGCGCATCAGCGTACAAGCCGTAGACGACGCCTACCGAACGGTGGCGCCGTCTCAGTCTACTAAAAAATGGCTCAAGTCGCGAAGATAGAGAAAAATAGTTACGCGCCGGTGGCTGGCTCTGGCACAGTCACCCCTTTTTGTACGGCAGGCCGCGCGGCAATACGTTCATGCCATGCAGTGAGGTGTGTGTGGTGGCTGAAATCCATATTAATAATGCGTGCGATATGCGACCAGCCAAAATGAGCAATATCGGCAATAGAGTAGTGCTCACCGGCTAAATAAGGGTGTTGTGCCAGTTGTTGATCCAGTACTCCAAAAAGCTGGTTTGTCAGGCGTTGATAGCGCTCAATGGCGGCGGGGTTGGGTGTGCTATCAAATAACTCGAAATACACACGTTGGCCAATAATGGGCCCTACACTGGAGGCATGAAATTGCAGCCATTTAATGGCTTCCCAGCGTTGTTGTAGATCGCTGGGCAACAGTTTGCCTGTTCGCTCCGCAAGATAGAGCAAAATCGCAGCAGACTCAAACAGCACCACGCCGGTGTCGTCGTCTTTGAGCACAGGAATACGGCCATGTGGGTTCAGCGCTAAAAACGCGGGCTGACGGTGCTCGCCTTCTTCGATACGAATGTGGTGCAAGCTGTAGGGCATGCCTAACTCTTCTAAAACAATGGTGATTTTGAAGCCATTAGGCGAGCTATCGGTGTAAAGATGTAACATAACAGTCTTTGAATTTTCTAAAGGTAGAATAGGGCTTAAGTTAGGCAATTTTCGGCCGTTATTAGCTCGTAAATAAAGCGATTTATACTAACTTTAGAGTTTAGGAAAACTAAAATGAGTGTGATGCCACCTTTGCAGGCGCTACGTACGTTTGTGGAAGTCGCCAAACAGGGCAGCATCAAAGGTGCAGCCGAGGCACTACATGTGACACCGGGTGCGGTGAGCCAGCAAATGCGCTTACTGGAAGAGCGCTTGAATACCGAGCTATTGCAACGTGAGCGTTTAGGCATGCGGCTTACCTATATGGGTGAAAAGCTGTACCCCATGCTGAATGACGCGTTCTCACAAGTTGATAGGGCAATGGATATGGTAGCGGCGCACGCCAGCACCAAAACACTCACCATTAGTACGGTGGCTGCGTTTGCGGCATCGTGGCTAGTGCCGCGACTGGGGCGCTTTACGCAACAGTATCCGCATATTGAAGTGCGGGTAGAAACTGGCTCAGATCTCGTTGATATGCGCAAAGATCGCGTAGACATCGCGCTGCGACATGGGTTGGGCGACTATCCAGAGTTGGATGTGCTGCCTTTAATGGCTCCGGTGTTAGTGCCTGTGGCAGCAGCTAGCTTGCTACAAGGGCGAAGCATACAAGAGCCTGCAGACTGTTTGGATTATCCGCTGCTGCACGATGTGGATCGTGCCGATTGGTCATTGTGGCTGCGTGCACATGGCGTGGATGTTGATGAGCATACGCGATCTGGCGGTGTGTTTGAGGATGACTATTTGCTCATACGAGCAGCCGAAGCAGGGCAAGGTATAGCCTTGATTCCAGAAGCTTACGCCCGCGAAGAAATCAAAGTGGGTAGATTGCTGCAGGTGCTAGATAAACCGTGGCCTGCACGATTTGCTTATTACATTGTGACGCGTCCAGGTGCAGCAAAACGCGCAGAGGTACAAGCCTTTATTGAGTGGGTTTCTGCCGAAGCGGCAACGATATGATCCCTGCTTGCCGGGCAACAGGCTGCTATACGGCCGATAATACGTTTACCGGCTACATAGCCAGAGTCGGCACCTTGCGTTTGGCATGCGCAAACAGGGTATGCAATACCATAGGGATAGCGATGCCCAAGCCTATGTAGAGTGGCCAAGTAAATTCGCTGTAGTAATGGTTCAGGGCTTTGGTTTTGTGCAGATCCCATAGACCAAACCATGAAAACACAATGTCGAGTAACACAAAGGCCAGTATGTGATACGACATGATGGGTTTAGAGTGCTGCCCTATGCGTTTTAGTAGGGGAATGTGTTCGTAGTGTGCAATGACTTTTGCCACAGAAAACACGGCCACAATACCCGCTAAAGCCGTTAGCGTTTGGTACACAAAGCCCACGTTGTACTTACTCCAGGCAATCACTAAAGGCTCTAGTACATCGTATTGAGACATCAGGTAAAGCAGCACAAAAGCGGCTACAAATGCGTATACACCGCTGTGTTTCATTATCAGGTTTTTGCCTACATAGCCCAGTAAGAAAAATGAAGAACCTACCAAGATTTGCGCAAGCAAATTGAAGTAAAACACCTTCGAGCTTTGATAAACATCGGCCACATAATCCATCCCTGCATAGCCGCTGAACAACGCGATAAGTAAGATGGTTGCGTATAAGGGGATGGGGGCGGTGATCACTTTCGCTACGGCACTTACGACGATAAAACACAGTAGTGACACAATCGCGTAGGTAAATAAAAACCACCCCACGAAAAAATAGCTGCCGCCGTGAAAGCTTTGCTCTATAGGGTACAGCACCGAATCCAGCAAATTCCCACGCCACATGCTGGTATAGGCGATGGGGTAAAGCTGGTGCAGGATGGCAAAGACTAGCGCGATCAATACATAGACGGCGGCAATGTAAAACAAGTGCTTTCTTACAATGCCCAGCGCGTGCGACGCTACGCTTCGGCGGGTATTAAGTAACAAGCCGCCTAAGAAGAAAAACAGCGGCATATGGTAGACATAGGGCTTTAGAAAGGTAAATGGGTCACCGGGGTAGTGACCTATTACCACCGCAATAATGCCTAATGCCTTCACATAATCCAGTACTAGCGAGTCTGTGTTGCTGATCGTAGGGGAGGACAACGGGTACACCTTTTTGCTGCGTTCTTCATTACACGGTAACAAGAAAGGTATGAGGCTACTAAGTAAAATTATCTAAGGTCTTGTGACAATTTCTTGGCACACACACTGCGTAGTGGGTAGTTGCGATGAGAGCAGGCGATGGAACGCAGCATCGCGCTAGAGTCTCAGAGAGCAGTAAATCGTATTTACTATAGGAAAAATGGCCCACATCTGTGGGCCATTTCTTATGCCGCTTACAGCGGCAATTCCCGATTCTGCACTAGATTCTTCATCACCAACGTAGACGTTAACCGTTGCACTCCCGGCATGGCAGAAAGTTGGCGGTCATACAGTACTTGGTAGGCCTCTAGATCTTTCACGACAATCTGCAGCATATAGTCGGGGTCACCAAACAAGCGCTTGGCTTCAATGATCTGCGGAATGTCGATAACGGCGGCTTCAAAACGGTTGATGTTTTCTTGGTTACCATCGCGCATGGTCACAAATACGACAGCTGAAAATCCTAACCCTAAGGCAAGAGGATTCAACTGTGCGCGGTAGTCTCGTATAGCGCCAGATTGCTCTAATGCCTTCAAGCGACGGTGGCAGGGAGACAGGCTTAAACCTACCCGTTCAGCCAGTTCGGTGATGGTTAAACGACCATCAGATTGAAGTTCAGCAAGAATCTTCTTGTCAAAGTCATCCATTTGCAATTTTCTTCCAAAAATAGACCTCATATGGTCTTTATTTGAAAGCATATTCTAATGGATTGGGGATATTCTTCCTATTGATTTTTGAGTATGTTTAATCAATAGAGGTTAGCGTGTCGTTCAGCATTTTGGCGTCGTTTTGGCTGGTGTCGTTTTTGTTGGTGATTGTGCCTGGTATGGACTGGGCTTATGCTATTTCGGCGGGTATACGGGGTAAGACGGTGGTCGCTCCTGCAGTGAGTGGGATGTTGTTAGGCCACTTGGCGGTGACGGGTTTGGTGGCGGCAGGGGTGGGGGCGGTTGTGGCCGATATCCCTTATGCGCTAGATGCGGTTACGCTGGTGGGAGCAGGGTATTTGCTGTGGTTGGGGGTAGGGATGATTCGCCACCCGGTGTCACCACTGGCGGAGTTCAGTAATGCGCCAGACCGCAGCATGCAGTGGATTGTCAAAGGCATAGGGGTAAGCGGTTTGAATCCCAAGGTGTTCCTACTGTTTTTAGCGTTGTTTCCGCAGTTTGCAGACCCAGCCAGCTCGTGGCCGTTATCGGTACAAATGCTGACCTTAGGTGGGATTCACCTAGTGAGTTGTGGTGCTGTGTATTTACTGGTGGGCTATAGCTCACAAGCGGTATTGCAAACGCGACCTGAAATGGCCCAACGGGTTAGCCAATTGTCGGGCTTTTGTATGATGGCGATTGCGGGGGCGTTGTTGGTTGAGTTGGTGGTGCAGCACAGCTAATCAGCGAGTTAACGGGCACTGCTGTGCCCCATTGCACCCTTGTTGATACCTAGACTGGTTTCCCCTAAACAATCAATAAAAGCGCGTAACTTAGGGGATAAATCTCGGCTAGATGGCCATACTATCCAGATAGGAATAGCGTTTTGGGTGCAGTCTTCTAAGATGGTTTGTAGCAGCCCTTGCTGCACATACTCCGCCACACTAAAGTCTGGCAAGCAAGCTATGCCTTGGCCATTTAAGGTCAAATGGATGCGCATTTCTATGCTATTGCACACGAATGAGCGCGGCAGTTCTATGGCTTCCTCTTCGTCATTCGTTGGTAAGGGCCAAGGTTCTAGCCTGCCATTGGTAGGAAAGCGGTAATGCAAGCAGGTATGAGTCAGTAAATCTGCCGGTTGTTGTGGGTGGCCATGTGTTTCAAAGTAGGCCGGTGCCCCCACTAACACACGCTGTAGTGCGCCAATTTTGCGGCGTTTTAAACTAGAGTCGGTGAGTTTGCCTGTGCGTACCGCCGCATCAAACCCATCACCAATCACATCAACGATGTGGTCCGAAAAATCCAAGTCCAGTTCTACGGCTGGGTAGCGCTGCATAAAACTGGCAATAGCGGGTTGGAATAAGCCGCTGTATTTGGGCAGGCTGACACGTAATTTGCCATGCGGGGTTTCGCTGGCATTGGACATTTCTAACTCAGCAGCTTCTACTTCAGCCAAAATTCGCAAGCAGCGTTCAAGAAACCGCTCGCCATCGGCGGTTAAGGCTAAGGTACGCGTGCTGCGGTGAAATAAACGTACGCCTAATCGTTCTTCTAGTCGGGCAATCGCTTTGCCTACGGCCGAGGGCGATAACCCCAGTTCACGGGCAACCGCAGAAAACCCTAGTCGTTCTGCGACACGTACAAATACCCCCATACCGCCCAAGTTATCGATCATATGCGATTCTATTTAAGATAAATTGGTCCGAAGTGTTGATTACTCTAGCATATTTTTCTTGGCTATTTTTGATCGTAAGCTACTGATCTTGCTTTAGTAGTGCGTGTAACGGCAGTTGTGTTCCGTGCTACGTGATTTTTACAGTAGAGAAACCATGTCTCATTTTTCACAGCCATCGTCCATGCGTTGGCTTCAATTGGCAGCAGCCTGTTTGACTGGGCTGCTTATTCCTTTATGTTTCACCGGGCCAGCAGTTGTACTGCCGTCAATTAGTGCAGACCTAGGCGGAACTGCGACCCAGCTTAGTTGGATTATGAACGCGTACATCCTGAGTTATGGTGGCGCGGTGATGGTCTCAGGTAGTTTGACGGATATTTATGGGCGTCGACGTATTTGGTTGTTGGGCTTAGGCTGGTTTTGCGCCGTAACCTTTGCCATCCCTTTCATGCCATCAGTGTTTTGGATTGATATTCTGCGTTTGTTGCAGGGGTTAGGTGGTGCGGCTGCTTTTGCTGCGGCCATGACGTCTTTAGCACCGCTGTTTGAAGGGCAGGCACGTGCCAGAGCTTTTAGCTTATTAGGCACCACCTTTGGCTTGGGGTTGGCATTCGGCCCGTGGGTAGCAGGCTGGATTGTAGAGATCAGCAATTGGCAGGGCGTGTTTTATGTGACCGGCGCAGTAGGGCTGGTGAGTATAGCGATGGTGATGGTGATGGTGAGCACCTCTACCACGCATGAAAACACCAGTGGTGCATTAGACTGGCCGGGGGCGATCAGCTTTACCTTGGCGTTGGGTTTGTTCACGTACGGCATGCTGTTGATTCCCGAAAAAGGCTGGTGGGATACGACGGTCATCAGCGCCTTGGTGGCCTCGGTGGTCGTGTTCTCTGTCTTTGTTGTCATAGAGAAAAAAGTCACCAAGCCCATGTTGGATCTGAGCTTTTTCAAACAGCCGTCTTTTGTGGGCGTGCAAGCTTTGGCAGCATCCCCTGCATTTTTGTTTATAGCCTTGATTGTGGTGTTACCAGGCAGGTTCATTGGTATTGATGGCTACAGTGCCTTGCAAGCTGGTCAGATGATGGTGTGGTTGGCGGCCCCTTTGCTGGTGGTTCCCGTCATTGCAGCAATGTTGACCCGTTGGTTTACGCCGGGGGCCCTATCCGGAGCCGGGTTGATTATCGTGGCGATGGGCTTGTTGTGGTTAGCACAAGCGTTTGCTGCAGAGGGGGCGCATCAGGTGCAACTGCCTTTATTGCTAATCGGCATAGGCATTGGTTTGCCGTGGGGCTTAATGGATGCGATGGCCGTCAGTGTAGTGAACGCCGATAGGGTCGGTATGGCGACAGGTATCTTTAATACCGTGCGTGTGTCGGCGGATGGCGTAGCCATTGCAGTGGTCAGCGTGTTGTTGGCCACGTTGATACAGCAGAGTTTGGTCTTGGACGTAGGTGCGTTGCCAGCAGAGGCAGTGATTAAAGGGGCAGGCCTTGCCGCACTGGGAGAGCTACGCGCGGCAGCTGAGTTATTGCCCGGTGCTGAGGCCGCTTTGGCGCATAGCTATGCAGAGTCCTTTGTGCATGTATTGTATGCGTTGGCTGGGCTGGCTGTGTGTGTTGCCATCACCGTGTTTTTGTTATTACGAGGTCAAGGTAGTGAGTCAACGGTAGCAGCAGAGCGAGTGTAGTCGTAAGTTGCTGTGAAGAAGTGCGAAGGCTCGTGACAGCCTACTTTGGCTCTGTATGATGAGCTTGTTTATGTTTTGTTTCAATTTGAAATAGGTGTTTCAAATTTGAACCTTTTATCGGTAATTTTTCCAATATGGCTGGTTTATAATCCCTGCTCAAAATTTATCAAACAAAGTTTTAGTTAATAGCAATTAATTAAAAATAGAATATAGAGTGGGAAGCTAGAATGAAAAAACTAAGTCCAAAAACCTCGCTGATACTAGGGGTTATTCTGTTGGTGTTGAGCGCATTGATTTACTGGAAAAGCCAAGATTCCGGTATCAGTGCTGCTGAACAAGCAAATTGTGAAAAACAAGTATTAGCTAACTACGGTAACAGCGCAGATGCTTTGATAGGTCAGTGCAAAACCAGTGTGGGTTTTATCGCCATGATGAATGCACGTTCTGGCGGTGCTAGCTCGGCAGGCGAAATGGCTCAAGCTATTAGCGCTGCGAACCAAAGTGATACAGGCAGCCACTTGATCTACATGTTCTTGATGGGTTTGTCGTTGGCACTGGGTTTGGGCTTGCTGCTGAACGGTGTGAAAGGTTTGAAAAAATAAATAATTGAAAATAATTAGAAGCGCATAAATTATTTTCAATTTATGCGCTTTTTTATTTGTTTTAATTAAGAATAAAAAAGCCTGTTATTGCACAGCGCCGTGCTTGATGGAGTATGTGTTCGGTGTATTCCACCTTGGCACGCAGTACTTCCCTACAAATGGCCAACAAAAGCTATAGCGCTATTTGGTATTTGACGCTCATTTCTGTCTTACCGGAGGGCGCGGTTTCAGCAATAGGCTCACCTTGCTGAGCGAAGCCTACTGTTGTTAGCGCATAGGCTGATGCAGGGTTATCTACGACGGTGCGTGCACGTAAATGCGTTAAGCCCAACTGCCGGGAAATTTCCATCGCCAATAGTAGGGCATGTTTAGATACTTTACGACCACGATGATTGGGGGACACCCAGTAACCTATTTCGGCATCTGTGGCGGTGATATCAAAGAACACCATGCTGCCCAGAAACTCATCATTGTTGGCGTCAGCAATACTCAGCACGGCCAAAAAACCAGCTTGTAAACCTTCTGTAATCACGCCTTGAATCATGTCGCGCACAATCTCTGGTGTGTAGTGGTCTAAGGGTAAGTGGGCAAAACGTTTGACTGATATATCTTCAGTGCCCGCAGCATAAGCCTCAGCATCGCTGTCTTGCATAGTACGAATGCAAATAGAGCCATCAGAGCAGGGTAAAACAGAAAGAAAAGAGAGTGGTGGGTGTTGAGGCACGTCTTGGAAAGTGTCCATGTAGCAATAGAAAGAAGTTTGGTGAAATTTGGTCAACTATACCGTCATCGTACGGCAGATCTTTTTAGAAACTGTATGTCGAAATAGCTGTGCCAGTTCCCGAGCTCAGGGTATCTCACTATACATTTAGAAGAATTCAAACGGACGATATAGGCATTGGTTACCAAGGGGTTTTGATCCTGATGACATCATACAAAACGGGGTCAGATGATATTATCTGACCCCGTTTTTAGTTGATAACAGCTAGTAGCTAGCGTATTAAACGCTTAGATTACTGGTGCACCATGTTGCGTAATAATTTCCAGTATGCCGTTGATCACAAACTGGACGCCCATGCAGACTAGTAAAAAGCCCATCACACGGGCAACCGCTTGCACACCGCCTTCACCCAAGAACTTATTGATGCTGTTGGCGCTGCGTAAACATACCCAGAACAATACCCCTAAGAGTATAGACACGATGATAGGGGCTAGCGTTAATGTCAGCGTGCTGTAGTGCACAGCATCAGACTGCACTGTAGCGGTGGCACTGATAATAAATGCAATAGTGCCAGGGCCTGCCGTACCGGGTAGTGCTAAGGGTACAAAGGCAATATTGACGGTTTTACGTTGCGCTAAGGCATCGGCATTCGCCTCGGCTTCAGGCATGTCATTGGTACCTTGCGTGGGGAACAGCATGGTGAAGCCAATAAAGGCCACAATCAAGCCACCCGCAATACGCAAGCCGGGGATGGAAATCCCAAATGAATGCATCACCCATTGCCCTGCAAAATACGTCACCAGCATAATCATAACTACATAAATAGCAGCTTGATTGATTTGCTTGTTACGTTCTTGAAGGGGTATATGACGGCCTAGCGATAGCAGCAATGTCATGGAGGTTAACGGGTTGGCCAGGGGAAGCATGAGGGTGAGGCCAAGCCCGACGACGGTGAATAGCTCTATCAGTTGATCCATAAGTAAGCAGGTAGAAAATAGTCAAAGAAAAGGTGTCGCAGCGTGCTTAGATGATGCAAGCACCACCCTCACAATCATTGCTAGGCTCTATTTCTTCCTGGTTTTCAATGAACTCTTGGTGTTTCTGATTGAGCTTTTTTTCGGTCTCTTCGTCTAGTTCAAAGTCAAAGTTATCAATATCCATTTTTTCACCTAAGCAGAGTTGAGTTCTGGCTCCAGTATAGGTGATTTGTAGGTGATGGGTCATGCATGTGCGTGACTGCAGGTAACCTGTGTGCGGGATCGGTTGGGTATGAAAAAGCCCTCATTCTGCGGAGTGAGGGCTGAGTGTGAGCAGTGTAGCTAGACGTGCAGCTTAGAAAGTGCGTGCTGGTTTTTTGAACAAGACATAGAGCAAAGCAAGCACGCAAACGGCAAATAGCCCCATTCCCCAGAGTGCGTACTCTATGCCCAGCAGTTCTACACGAGCATCCATGCAGGTGGCGTAAATACCGAACAGTGATGGGAATTGGCTTTCCAAACCAGATTGCGTCATGATGCGGTCTGCCAAGGTTTGATCACAAGAAAAACTCAACGACGCCACGCTGTACTGGTGCCAGGCTGCCCAAATGCCGCTTGCTGCCAGCAAGGCACTCAGCAGCGTCAGCAGTTTAGCGATAACGTTAATACGGAGTTTTGCGGCGATGCCAGCAACTAAGCAGCCTACGCCTACGGCAATGAGCATGAGTCGTTGTAGCACGCACCACGCGCAAGGGCGCATGCCAAACATATGTTGAGAAACCAGCGCTACAGCCAGTGCCAAGAAACACAGCCCAGAAAGTAGGAACAGGAGTTTAGTAGAGGTATTGTTCATGATTGAATCAAGAAAAGGCGGAAGGGTTACTGGGTAGCTTTGGCAGCTTCAATAAGCAGATTTAACACCAGATCATGCACGCCGTCCCACACAATTTGCACACCCAAGCAAAGTAGGATGAATGCAGATAGACGCATGAGTACCGCAGTGCCGGTGGTGCCTAGCTTATAAAGAAACTGCGAAGCAAAACGTAAGCACATGTATACGATTATGGCCGCAGCAGCGATGGCTGTGATTGAGCCGGTTAACTTACTGGCGGTTAGTACGGTGGTGGAGTCGTGCAGTGTCACCCCCACGGTCAAGGCGGCAGAAATTGAGCCTGGTCCACACAGCATGGGGAAGGTCAGGGGGTAAAAGGCTTTGGAGCGCACTTTCTCAAAAGAGTATTGCTCTACCATATCTTGTGCGTGGCTAGTATCTGGGTCAGTCGCAACCACTAGATTCCAGGCGGTGACAATAACCAGCAGCCCGCCGCCTATACGGATGATGGGCAATGAAATACCAAACAAGTCCAGCACCAAGTTACCAGCGACCAGAGCGATGGCAAGCATAATAAAGATGTTGACGCATACGCGTTTGGCTAATTCGTTACGTGCAGGTGTTGAGGCCCCTTCAGTCAATGTTAAGAAGATAGGAGCCGCCGCCGGTGGGTTAAGCATGGGTAGCAGGGTAGCAATGGTAAACAGAAAGCTTCTGCCAAAATCCAACCATAAGACTGAATCGGTCATTTACGTAAAACCCTGATGATTAAAGCGTTTCGGCGAGTTGTCGCTCGAAATTCTTGAAGTGTGTTTGGTGTTGCAAGTGTTCGCTGTAGAGCAAAAAGCTGTCTTCTACCCGTAAGCCTAGCGTCATGATTTTGGCAGATTTTAAATTGATACCATTGCTGACAAAAACTTTAGCGAGACTATACAACAGCCCTTTGCGATCGCTTGTGACTATTGTTAGTTTCCAGAGGTGATTACCGTGCAAGCTCAGCTCGAAAGTTGGGGTAATGGGGAAGGCTCTGGCCTGCGCTTCGTAGGGCGCAATGTAATCGGTAGGCTCTGGTTCTTCAGTAGTAGGGGTTTGCTGCAACCAATGCTCTAAGCTGTGTTTGAGGCGTTGCGCAAAACTCGCTTGCTGCGCGGTTTCGGCAGGCACTTCAATCACAAAGGTATCTAAGGCCCAGTGATGCTGTGTGGTGTAGATACGAGCGTCTTGAATACCTAAGCCGTTTTGGTCGAAAAACTGACACAACTGCATGAATAAATCTGAGCGGTCGGGAGCGTAGACCATGACTTGATGTAGGTGGTCATTGCCCAATGCGTGTACCGATGCGTAAGCAAAATTGGCTTGTTCCCAAATGGGGCATAGTTCATGACTGTGCCAAATAATATCTTCGCTGTCGTGCCGTAGAAAATAATCCGTATCCAAGACACTCCAAAAACGTTGCACGGCTTCTAGCGCTATACCGCGTTCCAGTAATTGATTCTGCGCGGCTTGTTTGCGTTGGGCAAGGAAACTGCCAGCAGGTAACGTATTTTGGTGGCGTAAGGCTTTATGCGTGAGGTGATACAGATCATCTAACAGCTTGGCCTTCCACGTATTCCAGATATTAGGGTTAGTGCCTTTAATATCTGCAATGGTCAACATATACAGCGCATCCAGCGTGTGCATGTTGGGTAAGTGGCTAGCAAATTCTTGGACTACAGCGGGATCGTAAATATCGCGTTTTTGTGCCACCAGCGACATTTGTAGGTGCTCTCGCACCAAAAATACGACCAAGGTGGTTTGCTCTTCGGTTAGCCCATGCTCATGACAAAACAGCAGTGCGTCTTCAGCACCTAGTTCAGAGTGATTGCCGCCACGCCCTTTGGCAATGTCATGAAAAAGCGCTGCAATGTAGAGCACCCAATAGTCTTGAAAATCGGTAGCGAGTTCGGCAGCCAAGGGGTGTTCGTTGGCATGGTCAGCCATAGTAAAGCGACGCAGATTGCGTACCACCATCAGCGTATGCTGATCCACCGTATAGGTGTGGAACAGGTCATGCTGCATTTGCCCGACGATACGCCTAAAAGGTGGCAGATAGCGTGGCAGAATATTCAGCATCGTCATCAATCGCAGGGCATGTAGCACCCCACGAGGTTGCTGCAAAATCTGTATAAATAGCTGGCGGTGTTTGGGCTGGCTGCGGAAGCGCTCGTCTATTAGCCGACGGTGGTGCCAAATTGCTCGCAGCGTAGAGGCCGTCATGCCCTGCAACTGAGGTTGCTGTTGTAGATGCAAGAAGCTGCGAAACAGCAAAGCAGGCTGCTGTGGTAGCAACTCTGGTTCACGTAAGTGCAAACGGTGGTTCAGTATCTCGAAATCATTATCCAAAAACTGAGGCAGTGCGTTGGGAGCGGGAAGTAGATGTTCTTCCAGCTCTTGCATGAAGATAAGGTTCAACTGCGAAACCACGCGAGCAGCCCAGTAATAGCGCTGCATCAGCACTTCGCTGGCTAAACGCCCATCCGTATCTTGAAAACCATACAGCGTGGCTAAGCGGGGTTGTAAATCAAAGAGCAGTCTGTCTTCGCGGCGCTCGCAAAGCAGATGCAGCTCTACACGCAGCCGCATAAAGGCCGTACTGACTCGTTTAATAGCACGCAGTTCGGAGTCATCAAGCAAACCGGAGTGCGCAATGTCTGACCAGGTGTCACCTAAGCCTGCTGCTTTAGCTACCCAAAACAGCACTTGTAAGTCACGTAAGGCGCCAGGCGATTCTTTGCAGTTGGGCTCTAACGCGTAAGCCGTGCCCTGATAGCGTAGGTGACGTTGACGCATTTCAGCCCGTTTAGCCAAAAAGAAGGCTTGGGGGTTGAGTGCATCATGCAGTTGTTGCCGTAGTTCGTTGACCAGAGGTGTCGAGCCACAAACCCAGCGTGCATCTAAGAGTGATGTTTGGGTGGTGATATCTGTGCGTGCTTCGCTGACGCATTGTGCGATTGTGCGCACGGCATGGGCCGCTTTAAGGCCGGTGTCCCATAGCGAGGCAATCAATTGCTCAACGCCAGCGGCCATGCTGGGGGTGGGCGTGCTGGGCAGTAGTATAAGAATATCGAGATCGGATTCGGGGTACAGCTCTTTACGGCCGTAACCGCCCACTGCACAGACCGCGCACTCTTCAGGAAGAGCTGCTCGTGCAAAAAGTTTTTTAAGAGTTTGATCGGCGATTTGGCTTAATCGGCGCAGCAACGGCTCAGCGCGATGATTGCGCTGAAACCGTTCTATGGCTTTACGTCGTCGTTGTTGATGACGCAAGCGTATGGCAGCAATAGCCATAATCTACTTAGGCTTGGTGGCCTTTTACAAAGGCTGGTGGAGCCGGCATGTCAGGTGAAATGGTCAACACTTCGTAACCGGTGTCAGTCACCAGAATGCTGTGTTCCCATTGTGCTGATAGGCTGCGGTCACGCGTCACGACTGTCCATTGGTCAGGCAGTGTGCGAATATCGCGACGACCAGCGTTAATCATGGGCTCAATGGTGAAAATCATGCCGGGTTTCAGTTCTACACCCGTACCAGGTTTGCCGTAATGCAACACTTGTGGGTCTTGGTGGAATTTTTGACCAATACCGTGACCACAATATTCACGCACTACAGAGTAGTTTTTAGACTCAGCGTGCTGTTGAATCACATGGCCAATATCGCCCAAACGGATGCCGGGTTTGACCATGTCAATCCCTAACCACATACACTCATACGTGGTTTCTACGAGGCGTTTTGCCAAAATGGAAGGCTCGCCAATGTAATACATACGGCTTGTGTCACCAAACCAACCGTCTTTGATAACCGTGACGTCAATATTCAGTATGTCGCCGTTTTTCAACGCTTTATCGCCGGGGATGCCGTGACAAATAACGTGGTTAACAGAGGTGCAAATCGCGCCAGGGAAGGGCGGATAGCCCGGAGGGGCGTAACCCACGGTAGCTGACTCTACATGCAGGGTATTGGTGATGAAGTCCTTGCAGAGCGCGTCCAATTCAGCCGTAGTAATGCCAGCACGTACGTGTGTACCTAGGAAGTCCAAGGTGGCTGCTGCGGCCTGGCAGGCAGCGCGCATTTTATCTAAATCAGCGGGATCGGAAACAATAATACTCATGATGACTTGAATTAAAGCGTTTAAAAATAGTAAAATTACGGACTTACCCGTATTTCGCCACTAGTCTTTACTTATTGTATAGCTTTTGAGAGAGTCTTGCGGCGGCAACAGGTAAGACTTTTATTTATGTAAATCGCGTGCCCATTTGTCTCGGGGTGTCTGGAAGATTGCCTAAGCTTTAGTGCAAGATCCCTACCGGATACTGAATGGGTACAAGACCTAACCCTTGTGAGAACAGCATGTCTTTAATGCGTGAAATGTTGGAAGCCGGCGTACACTTCGGCCACCAAACCCGTTTCTGGAACCCAAAAATGGCTCAGTACATTTTTGGTCAACGTAACCGTATCCACATCATCAACCTGGAAAAAACGGTTGTCAACTTCATCGACTCCCAGAAGTTCATCACTCAGCTAGTGGCTCGTGGTGGTAACGTTCTGTTCGTAGGTACTAAACGCGCTGCGCGTGAATTGGTAGCTGCTGAAGCTGAACGTTGCGGTATGCCATACGTAGACAGCCGTTGGCTGGGCGGTATGATGACCAACTTCAAAACAGTTAAAACTTCTATCAAACGTCTGAAAGACATGGAAGCTCAAGTGGCCGAAGGTGCACTAGAGCGCATGACTAAGAAAGAAGGCCTGCTGTTTGAACGTGAGTTGGAAAAACTGCACAAATCCATCGGCGGTATCAAAGACATGAACAAGTTGCCAGACGCACTGTTCGTGATCGACGTTGGCTACCACAAAATTGCTGTGGCAGAAGCTCGCACACTGGGTATCCCAGTTGTGGCAGTTGTTGATACCAACCACTCCCCAGATGGTTTGACTAAAGTTATTCCAGGTAACGATGACTCCGCCAAAGCTATTGCGTTGTACGCACGTGGCATGGCTGATGCCGTTCTGGAAGGCCGTAACCAAGCACTGAGCGGTTTGGTTGAAGGCATCCGCGAAAACGAAGAATTCGTTGAAGTGGAAGAAGTTGAAGTTGTCGAAGAAAGCGGCAGCGAAGAGTAATCTCTTCACCTAAACCCTGCCTCGTGCAGGTGGCGACTGTTCGTTTCATGATCCCTGAACAGTCGCCGCGTAGAATTTCTCGGCCCTGGTTCGCCAGGGCCCGTGTTTACCGAATTGGAGAATATCGTGGCTCAAATCTCAGCATCGATGGTTAAAGAACTGCGCGAAAAAACTGACGCGCCAATGATGGAGTGCAAAAAAGCGCTGGTTGAAACTGATGGCGATATGGCCAAAGCTGAAGAGCTGCTACGTGTAAAACTGGGCAGCAAAGCAAGCAAAGCCGCATCGCGCGTAACAGCCGAAGGCTTGGTGACTGTATTCATTGCTGAAGACGCCAAAACAGGTGCCGTAGTTGAAGTTAACTGCGAAACCGACTTTGTTGCCAAAAACGATGATTTCATCAACTTCGTGAACGAAGTGGCTAAACTGGTTGCAGAAAACAACCCAGCAGACGTAGATGCTTTGGCTGCATTGCCTTTGAATGGCAGCACAGTAGAAAGCGTACGTGCAGAATTGATCGGCCGTATTGGCGAAAACATGACTATCCGTCGCTTCAAACGTTTTGAAACAGCTAACAAGCTGGCTCAATACGTGCACGGTGGCCGTATCGCTACATTGGTTGAATTCGCCGGTGACGACGAAGTTGGTAAAGACTTGGCTATGCACATCGCTGCAACACGTCCTAAAGCACTGGATGCATCCGGTGTTGACGCTGCTGACATCGAAACAGAGCGTTCCGTAGCTTCTCAGAAAGCTGCTGAATCCGGCAAGCCAGAAGAAATCGTTAAGAAAATGGTAGAAGGTTCCGTTGCCAAATTCTTGAAGGAAGTGACTCTGTTGTCTCAGCCTTTCGTGAAAAACGACAAACTGACTGTAGAGCAAATGCTGAAAGAGCAGGGCGCTCAAATCAGTGGCTACGCTTTGTTTGTAGTAGGTGAAGGTATCGAACGTCGTAACGAAGACTTCGCTGCTGAAGTAGCTGCTGCTCAAGCTGGCAACTAATACGAAACAGTGACAGATTTTAATTCTGTTTCGTTTTTTTCGGCAGGCGCCATAGACTGGCGCCTGCCATTGTGTTTTACTGCATTAAATTTCATCAGTACCTATGTCTGGAAGCCCTGCCATGAATACCCCTCTCTATAAACGTATTCTGCTTAAATTATCTGGTGAAGCGCTAATGGGGGAAGATGCCTTTGGCATTAACCGCGCCACCATCATGCGCATGACAGAGGAAATCTCCGAAGTTGTTGCGATGGGTGTTCAGGTTGGTATCGTAATCGGTGGCGGTAATATCTTCCGAGGTATTGCTGCGGGTGCGCAAGGTATGGACCGTGCCACTGCTGATTACATGGGAATGATGGCCACCGTGATGAACGCACTAGCGTTGCAAGATGCGTTGAAAAATCGTGGTCTGGATGCGCGCGTACAGTCCGCTCTGAATATCGAGCAGGTTGTAGAGCCTTACATCCGTCCCAAAGCCTTGCGCTATCTAGAAGAAGGCAAGGTGGTGGTATTTGCTGCTGGTACCGGTAACCCGTTTTTTACAACGGATACTGCTGCAGCGTTGCGTGGCGCAGAAGTGGGTGCGGAAATTGTGCTGAAAGCAACCAAAGTAGACGGTATTTACAGCGCAGACCCGAACAAAGACCCCGGTGCTACGCGTTATGCGCGTATTAGCTTTGATGAAGCTATTGTGCGTCGTCTTGAAGTCATGGATGCTACAGCTTTTGCGTTGTGCCGTGATCGAAAACTTCCTATCAAAGTGTTCTCCATCAACAAGCTTGGCGCGTTGAGCCGCGCAGTGTGTGGTGAAGACGAGGGTACTTTGGTACACGTTTGATACAGGAATTCAACAATGAGTTTGTCTGAAATTCGTAGTTCAGCCGAGAGCCGCATGAAGCGCTCTTTGGAGGCGCTGCAAGTTAGTTTGGGTAAGATTCGTACAGGCCGTGCTCACGCCGGTTTGTTGGATCACGTGATGGTTGAATACTATGGTTCGGATGTACCAGTCGGGCAAGTTGCTAACGTTAGCGTTGCAGATGCCCGCACATTGAACCTGCAGGTGTGGGAAAAACATATGGCTGCCGCAGTGGATAAGGCCATACGTGAATCTGATTTAGGCCTGAACCCAATTCTGTTGGGTGAAACTATTCGTGTACCCCTACCAGCATTGACCGAAGAGCGTCGTCGTGACTTGACCAAAGTGGTGCGAGGCGATGGCGAGGACTCTAAAGTTGCAGTACGCAACCTGCGTCGTGAAGCTAACGATGCGGCTAAACGTCTTCTGAAAGACAAAGAAATTTCTGAGGATGATGATCGTCGTTTCCAAGATGAAATCCAGAAGTTGACGGATAAGTTCATTGCTGAAATCGATAAACTGATTGCAGCAAAAGAACAAGAAGTCATGACGGTTTAAACCGTTATACAGGTGTGGCCCATGTCTAAAAGCTCTACGCAATCCATACCGGACTACAGTGCTGTCCCACGCCATTTGGCGGTTATTATGGACGGCAATGGTAGGTGGGCCACCCGCCGCATGCTTCCCCGCACAGCAGGTCACATACGTGGCATGCAGGCTGTACGCCGTGCGGTAGAAGCTTGTGGTAAAGCTGGTGTGGAATATCTAACGCTGTTTGCTTTCAGCTCTGAAAACTGGCGTCGACCACAAGAAGAAGTGTCATTGCTGATGCGTCTTTTTGTACAAACCCTGGAAAAAGAAGTAGGCAAGCTCAGTAAGCAGGGCGTGCGCTTACGCGTCATTGGTGATTTGTCTGCCTTTGAGCCGCGTTTACAAGAGTTGATTCGCCAAGCCGAAGCAAGCACACAGCACAATACAGCGTTACAACTGACTATCGCGGCCAATTACGGTGGCCGTTGGGATATTCTTCAAGCGACTCGCCGTTTACTGGCTGAGCATCCCGAGCTGGCGCAATCGCCTGACGCTCTGGATGAGAATATGCTATCCCCTTATCTTTCCATGTCTTTTGCTCCCGAACCGGACTTGTTCGTCCGTACAGGTGGTGAGCAACGTATTTCTAATTTTCTAATCTGGCAGTTAGCTTATACCGAGCTGTACTTCACAGATAGTTATTGGCCAGATTTTGATGCCGATGCGCTAGCCCGTGCCTTTGAATGGTACGCTGGTAGAGAGCGTCGCTTTGGCCGCACAAGTGCCCAGTTGGCAGGGCGCTAAAATCTTTTAAAGGTGTAGAGATTATGTTGAAGCAGCGGGTAATAACAGCTGTCGTGCTGATTGCTGTACTGTTGGTGGCCATGATCTTACCGTCCAAGTGGCCACTAGCCTTGCTGTTGACCATTATTGCTGCAGCGGCAGTGTGGGAATGGCTGCGCCTATCTTGGCCTGAAAGCGCGGGTTGGTTAGCACCTGGCGTAGGCTTTTTATCTTTTCTTGCTATGTTGGCCCTCTTGGTGGGCTGGCAACCTGCTGAGCTACAGCCGTGGGCGGATGCCATACGAGCGCAGTTCTTTATGATCTTGCTGCCTTTGGTGGTGCTTTACTGGGTGTTGGGCGTAAGCCTAATGCTGGGCTTTGCTCAAGTGGGTCATCCATCCGCTAAACCTGCGCTGAGCGTGTTTGGCGTGGTGGCTGTATTGGTGGCGTGGGCGTCACTGAACGAAATGTTGCAATACCGTAATGCCTGGTACTTGTTGTCCATGATGGCCATTGTGTGGGTGGCTGATATTGCTGCGTACTTTTGTGGACGCGCTTTTGGTAAAGCGAAATTGGCAGCACGTATTAGCCCCGGGAAAACCTGGGCTGGTTTTGTGGGTGGCGTGATTGGTGTGGTGCTCTACATTGTGCTGACAGCGCAATTCGATGGTAGCTACGCGCATGCGCTGACTGTACGGTGGTCATGGCCGCTGGTTATTCTGATTGCGGCTGGTTTGGCTGCATTGTCTGTAATGGGCGATTTGTTCGAGTCATTGTTAAAACGTCGTGCCGGCGTGAAGGATTCTAGCAATCTGTTGCCAGGCCATGGCGGTGTATTTGATCGTATTGACGCGTTGATTCCGGTGGCGCCTGTAGCCTTGCTGCTAGGTGGCCCATTCTTGGAAGTTGCGAAGCTGGTGCATTGATTATGGAATTTCAACGTGTTTGTGTGTTGGGCTCTACAGGCTCCATAGGTTGTAGCACTTTGGACGTCATTGCCCGTCACCCAGAAAAAATGGCGGTTTACGCATTAACAGCGCATCGCAGTATGCGGCAACTGGCCGAGCAGGCTAGCCAGTATCAGCCTGCGGTGGTGGTCGTGCCTACAGATGATGCGGCCGCAGAGTTTTTGCAGCACTTAGGACAAGGTGTAAACAAGCCAGAGGTGCGCGTAGGTAGTCACGCATTGGTGCAAACGGCTTCTGATACTGATGTGACAACCGTAATGGCAGCGATTGTTGGGGCAGCGTGTTTGGAGCCAGTGTTGGCCGCAGCCTATGCGGGTAAACGCATACTGCTCGCGAACAAAGAGGCGCTGATCACGGCGGGGCAGTTATTTATTGATGCTGTGAAAGCAGGGAAAGCCGAGCTGATCCCTATTGATAGCGAACACAGCGCTATTTACCAGTGCTTACCGGAGCGCATACGTAAAGATGTGCCGGCTCCTGCCGATCAAACCATTCGTAGGTTATTAGTGACGGCGTCGGGTGGCCCCTTCAGAACATGGGCGCCTGAGTTGCTTTCTTCTGTTACGCCAGAGCAAGCGTGTGCCCATCCTAACTGGAGTATGGGCAGAAAGATCTCGGTAGACTCCGCGACAATGGTTAATAAGGGCTTGGAAGTCATCGAGGCACATTGGCTATTTGGTATGCCTGCTGATCAAATTCAAGTGTTGGTGCATCCGCAAAGCATGATTCACTCTATGGTGGAGTATGTGGATGGCTCTGTATTGGCTCAATTAGGCCTGCCTGATATGCGTACACCCATTGCCTATGGGTTGGGGTGTGCAGAGCGTATACAGAGCGGTGTAGGCTTGCTAGAGCTGTCTACGCTTGGGCGTTTAGATTTCGAAGAGCCAGACTTTCAACGCTTTCCTTGTTTGAAATTGGCCTTTGATGCGCTGCGTAGCTCGCAGGTGGCCTGTATTACATTGAATGCGGCCAATGAAGTGGCCGTTGAGCATTTCTTGAATCGCAAAATCGCTTACACCGATATTGTGAAAGTGATTGCTGAAAGTATAGAAAAAATTACCGCATTGCCAAATGTGGTATTGGACTCGTTGGAAGCTATTTTGCATATAGACCAACGAGCACGTGAACAGGCACGCAGTTTGTGCGCTGTAACAGTCTAGTAGGTTCGAACTAGGATTGCGCTGAGTGGTCACTGTTATTGCTTTTATTGTCGCCATTGGCTTATTGGTTACTATTCATGAGCTGGGCCATTATTGGGTAGCACGCTGGTGTGGCGTACATGTAGAGCGTTTTTCATTTGGCTTTGGCAAGGTACTGTTTAAGCGCACAGATAAGCACGGCTGCGAATGGGCATTTTCAGCCTTGCCGTTAGGCGGCTATGTGATGATGCGCAATGAGCCACTTGAGCATGCGACGCCAGCAGAAGAGGCGTCTGCCTATAACAATAAAAGCTTGTGGCAACGTTCAGCGATTACCGTAGCAGGGCCAGTCGCTAACTTGCTGCTGGCAATCATGCTTTATGCGATTATTGGTGCAGTAGGTAGTGAAGAGCCTGCGCCCATTATGGGCAAAGCGCCAGAGCATAGCATAGCCGCGTCAGCGCATATTCCAGAAGGTAGTGTGATTACTGCGGTAGATGGCCACGAGGTCGCTTCTTGGACGCAATTTCGCTGGCAAATGATGGATGCCTTATCTTCTGGGCGACGTATAAGCCTAGAGGCTACCGATCCATTAGGCACAGCTGCTACCTACGATATTGATTTACCTAAAGTACACATTGATCCCGACAAACCGGATGTGTTGGGTGAGGCAGGCTTTGTCTTAATGCCCGGAACCCCCATTGTCAAAACGGTGGTGAAAGAGGGCAGTAGCGCAGGTGATGCGGGTGTACGCGCTGAGGATTTGATCTTGGCCGTCGATGATCAGCGTTATCAAACGGCTGATGAGTTCGTTGCTGCGATACAGAAAGCACCCGGCCAAACCGTAATATTCACGATTCAACGTGCTGATGACACCATCCATATTCCCGTCGTTGTAGATGCTTACGAGACTAATGGTACGACAATAGGCCGTGTTGGTTTACGGGTAGGTAATGCATTGCCAATGGTAACGGTGCGTTATGGTGTGTTAGACAGCATACAGCGTGGTTTTAGCCGTACCGTGGATACGTTGTGGATGTCTATCAAGATGATAGGCCGTATGCTGGTGGGTGAGGTTTCAGTGAAAAACCTCAGTGGTCCCGTTTCTATTGCAGATTATGCTGGTCAGAGTGCAAGTATCGGCGCAATTGCCTACTTAAACTTCCTAGCATTGATCAGTATTAGTATAGGATTGTTAAATCTTTTGCCCATACCCATGCTGGATGGGGGGCATTTGCTGTATTATGCGATCGAAGCTGTGCGAGGCCGTCCTCTATCAGAGGCATGGCAAGCTCGCGGAAGAGCCATAGGATTGGGTATACTTGCATTCTTTATGGTGCTGGCGTTTACAAATGACTTTACGCGCCTTTTCAGTTAGCCCTCCATAGCTTAAAATTCAACCCCATTAAGATCAACCAAGGATTCACAGGATGTCGTTACGCCGTAAACCTACATTTACTTTGCGTACTTTGCCTTTTTTGGTGGCCTCGCTGCTGGCTCCCGCTTTGGCAAATGCTTTTACCCCTTTTGTTGTGCGCGACATTCAGGTGGAAGGTATTCAACGGGTAGATCCCGGTGCGGTGTTTAGCTACTTGCCAGTGAAGGTGGGTGAAGAGTTTGATGAGACTAAAGCAAGCGAAGCGATTCAGCGTTTGTATGCTTCTGGTTTCTTTAGCGATGTGAAAGTGGATACTGCCGGCGACGTGCTGGTGATTACCGTTGCCGAGCGTCCTACCATTGCGTCAGTGACCTTCAACGGTATGCGTGAGTTTGATGCTAAAGGCATCACACAGTCGCTGTCACAGGTTGGTTTTGGTGAAGGTCGTATTTTTGACCGCTCTATGCTTGAGCGCGCCGAGTTTGAGTTGAAGCAGCAGTACCTGAGTAAAGGTAAGTACAGCGTTGAAATTACGCCAATCATTACTCCTTTGCCGCGTAACCGTGTAGGGATTAGCTTTGACGTGTTCGAAGGCGATCTGGCGAAGATTCAAGAGATCAACATTGTCGGTAACAAGGAAGTCAGTACCGGCACATTGCTGGACTTGATGGATTTGACCACCCCAGGCATGATGACCTGGTATACCGGTAGCGATAAATACTCCAGAGAGAAACTGGAAGGCGATATGGAGCGTATCCGTTCCTATTACCTGGATGAAGGCTATTTGGAGTTCTCGTCCGAGCCACCGCAGGTATCCATTTCCCCAGACCGTGAAGGCATTTTCGTTACGTTGACCGTGAACGAAGGTAAGCCCTACACCGTGACGGATGTGAAATTGGCTGGTGATTTGCTGGGCATGGAAGACGAAATCCAGCAATTGGTGAAAGTAAAAGCCGATGAGCGTTTCTCGGCAGAGAAAACCAACGAAACCGCTAAAGCAATTAGCGACTACTTGGGAACACTGGGTTATGCGTTTGCTAACGTGAACCCGCATCCAGTATTGGATCGCGAAAATAACACTACCGATTTGACCTTCTACGTGGATCCAGGCCGCCGTGTATATGTGCGCCGTATTCAGGTGGGTGGTAACGTCCGCACTCGTGATGAAGTGGTGCGTCGTGAAATGCGTCAAAACGAAGCCGCTTGGTACGATTCCGATAGCATTAGTGCATCGCGTGACCGTATTGACCGCTTGGGCTACTTCAATGAAGTGGACGTGACTACATCGCCAGTGCCAGGTTCGCCTGACCAGGTAGACGTAAACGTTAACGTGAAAGAAAAACCCACCGGTATGATTAACCTGGGTGTGGGTTACGGCTCTACTGACAAAGTGATGCTGTCTGCGGGTATTAGCCAAGACAATATTTTTGGTAGCGGTAATAGCTTGTCATTGCAGATGAACACCAGCAAGACCAACCGCTCTGCCATTATTTCGCACACTGATCCATACTGGACACAAGACGGTATTAGTAAAACCACATCGTTGTACTACCGTCGTACTACACCGTACGATACACGTGGTTATAGTGATGGTGACTACCAAGTGACCGCTTACGGTTTGGGTATGAACTTTGGTGTACCTATTTCCGAATACGACCGCATTTTTGTGGGTGCTAACTTTGAGCACAACAAGATTGGTAGGTATGACGAGAAATACATGCCACAGGCCTACCAAGACTTTGTAAAAGAGTATGGCAAAGGTACGAATGCATTGATCTTTAACTTGGGTTGGTCCAAAGATACGCGTGATAGCGCGTTGGCACCTACTCGAGGCAGTTTCACGCGCTTGTCCGCTGATTTCTCTACAATGGACTTGCGTTATTATTTGTTAAGTGCACAGCAGCAGTACTACCTGCCGCTTAGCCGATCTACTACACTGGCCTTTAATGGTTTTGTGGACTACGGTAGATCCTACGGTAGCAAAGCGTTCCCAATCATTAAAACCATGTATGGTGGTGGTATTGGTTCGGTACGTGGTTACGAGGGGGCATCCTTGGGGCCGCGTGATAGCCTGACTAACGACTATCTGGGTGGTTCACGTCGTATTGTCGGTAACGTACAGTTGTACTTGCCATTCCCAGGCGCATCACGTGACCGTACGCTGCGTTGGTTCATCTTCGGTGATGTGGGTAGAGTAGATAACTCCGATGGTTCATGCATGAAAGGTTCTAAGGGCCATACGGCAGAGGATCCATGCGGTTGGAAATACTCAGCAGGTATAGGTCTGTCGTGGCAGTCTCCAATGGGGCCATTGCAACTGTCATACGGTAGAGCACTGAATTCCAAACCAGGTGATGATAAACAAGCGTTCCAGTTCCAGATTGGTACCGCGTTTTAAATTCCTGTAATTAATGGCACAATTAACTTTTTAGCAGCGTTATTAGCAAGGTAGATTTACATGTCGTCTAAATTCGCGTTTAAACTTTCAGCAGTTGGCAGCCAATTGGTTCGCCGCAATCGTACTGCGCTTATGGCTGCTGTCTTGGGTGTGTCGGCCATCGTGGCTACACCTGTAGTGCAAGCGCAAACCAAAATTGGTTTTGTGAGTACAGAGCGCATTCTGCGTGACTCCAAACCAGCATTGGCTGCACAGCAAAAAATCGAATCTGAATTCAAGCGTCGTGACGAAGAGTTGCAGCGTTTGGCGAACCAACTGCGTGATGATGCAGTGAAATTCGACAAAGATGCGCCAGTAATGTCCGAAACAGACCGTATTCGTCGTGAACGTCAGCTTACAGACATGGATGCAGATCTGCAGCGCAAACGTCGTGAATTCCAAGAGGATTTCAACCGTCGCCGTAACGAAGAGTTTTCTGCGATCGTGGAAAAAGCGGATGCCGCTATCCAGCGTATTGCTGAGACCCAAGGTTACGATCTGATCATCCAAGATGCAGTGACAGTAAACCCACGTGTAGACATCACGGAAGAAGTGCTGACCGCATTGGGTAATTAATACATAATGCCAGTATTGTTAGCGTCCGATAGGGCGCCTTCATTAGAACAGCTACTCGGCATCGTACAAAAAGCCGGACTACCTTGTAGTCTGGCTCCCCGCAAAGAGCCCGTTCCACGTATACAGGGACTGGGCTCTTTGCTTCATGCCGGGCCTAGCGAGTTAAGCTTCTTGTCGAACCAGAAGCTAAAAGGGCAACTAGCCACTACAGAGGCCGCTGCGGTCATTCTGACTACTGCTGACTACCAATCCTTAGATGGTGAGCCAAGCTTTGCAGTGGTGTTGTGTGAATTGCCGTACGCGATGTACGCCTTGCTGGCGCAGTGGTTTGACGAGCATAGACTGAATAATCTGCCCAAAGGCATTCATCCTACTGCAGTGGTTGATCCGTCAGCAGTCGTGGGTGAAAACGTCACTATTGGTGCTTACACCGTGATTGAAGCTGGTGTGCAAATAGGCAAAGGAACACGAATTGGCGCAGGTTGCAGCATTGGTGCGGATAGCGTCATCGGTGAGCATTGTTTATTGCATGCACGCGTAGTCTTATATCATCAAGTGCGCATGGGCGATCGCTGCATTCTGCACTCTGGTGCGGTGCTTGGTGCTGATGGTTTTGGCTTTGCGCCAGACCCACGACAAGCCGGTGCTTGGGCAAAGATCTCGCAGATTGGTGCAGTGGAACTGGGCAATGATGTGGAAATAGGCGCCAATACCACCGTTGATCGTGGTGCGCTAGATAACACCGTGATTGCTAACGGCGTGAAGCTGGATAACCAGATTATGGTGGGCCATAACGTTCACATTGGTGAGCATACGGCTATCGCAGCATGTACGGGTATTGCGGGCTCTACACATATTGGTGAGCGTTGCATTATTGGTGGTGCGGCAATGTTCTCAGGTCACCTGCACATCACTGACGAAGTACAAGTCTCAGGCGGTACAGCTATCACGGCTGATATCAAAGAAAGTGGTCATTACACAGGTGTGTTCCCGTTTGCGGACCACCAACACTGGCAACGCAACGCAGCCGTATTGACGCAACTCGCGACTTTACGACGTCGTCTACGTGCGTTGGAACGTGAAAACAATAACGAATAGCAAATATAGGATAAGTCATGGAACTGGATATTAAACAAATTATGGAACGTCTACCGCATCGCTACCCGATGCTGCTGGTAGACCGTGTCTTGGAAATGGTGCCAGGCAAGAGCATTGTGGCCATCAAAAACGTCACACTGAACGAGCCTTTCTTTACCGGCCATTTCCCACATCATCCAGTGATGCCTGGCGTGTTGATTATCGAAGCAATGGCACAAGCAGCGGCCTTGTTCTCGTTTGAGGGCCACCCCGAAATTAACCCGGCCAGCCAAAAAATTGCTTACTACTTGGTAGGTGTGGATGGGGCGCGTTTCCGTAAACCGGTTGTTCCAGGCGACCAACTGCGCTTGGAAGTGACCGCAGACCGCATCAGCCGTACTATGTGTAAATACACTGCAAAAACGCTGGTTGACGGTCAAGTTGTGGCCGAAGCCAAGTTGATGTGTGCCATCCGTATTTTGGAAGCAGACGATCAATGAGTCTAATACATCCTACCGCAATCATTGCACCGGGAGCGCGTCTTGCTGATGACGTTCAAGTAGGTGCATACAGCATTATTGGTGAAAACGTAGAAATCGGCGCCGGCACAGTGGTGGGATCACACTGTGTCATCGACGGTCATACCACTATAGGTAAAAACAATAATTTTTACCGTTTTTGCTCTATTGGTGGGATGCCTCAAGACAAAAAATATGCGGGTGAACCTACGCGCTTGGAAATCGGTGATGGCAATACCATACGTGAGTATGTGACTATCAACACCGGCACTACCCAAGACGTAGGTGTAACGCGTGTAGGTGACGATAACTGGATCATGGCGTATGTGCACATTGCACATGACTGCCAGATCGCCAGTCATACCGTGATTGCCAACAGCGTTCAGTTTGCAGGTCATATTCATGTGGGCGACTGGGCCATTATTGGTGGCTTGACCGCTATACACCAATTCGTACGTATTGGTGCACACTGCATGATTGGTGGCACTAGCTCCATCCGTCAGGACGTGCCGCCTTACGTGATTGGTGCGGGTGATCCATTCCGCCCTGTGGGTGTGAATTCCGAAGGCTTGAATCGTCGAGGGTTTGATGCAGCGGCCGTGTCCAATGTTAAAAACCTCTACAAATTGCTGTACCGCCGTGAGCTCAAAGTAGAAGAAGCGTTAGAGCAAATGAAAGCCTTAGAGCAGACACCAGAAACCACCATTATGGTTGATTTCCTGGAGCAGTCACAACGAGGTATCGTGCGCCCATGAGCGGCCTGAATATAGGGATGGTGGCAGGGGAGCCTTCGGGTGACCTGCTGGCTTCGCGTATTCAGCGAGGCTTGCAACATGAGGATCCCAATGCCGTATTTAACGGTATTGGTGGTCCTGAAATGACCTCGGCTGGCTTTAATGCCTGGTATCCTATGGATGCCTTGTCGGTATTCGGTTATGTGGATGCCTTAAAAAGCCTGCCTAGATTACTCAATACCTATTACGGTGTGCGACGCCGCTGGCTAAAACAACAGCCGGACGTGTTCGTGGGTATTGATGCGCCTGATTTCAACTTACGTATGGAATCTGACCTACGTAAAGCAGGTATTGCAACCGTACAGTTCGTGAGTCCGTCTATTTGGGCATGGCGCTACGAACGTATTCATACTATACGTAAAGCCGTATCCCATATGCTGGTACTGTTTCCCTTTGAGGTTGAAATCTACCAGAAAGAGGGGATACCGGTAACCTATGTAGGGCACCCACTGGCGCAAAATATTCCTTTGGTTCCTGATCAAAAGGCTGCACGCCAACGCTTGAATCTTCCGGAGGACGTGAAAATTCTTGGGGTGTTGCCTGGCAGTAGAAAGTCAGAAATCATGCAATTAGCTCCCCGCTTTTTGCGAACGGTGCAACGGCTGCAAAAAGATGATCCTAACTTGCATGTGGTTGTGCCCGTGGTAAATGGGGCCAGACATCAGCAGTTTCTAGAGATTCTGCGTGATAACCCAGTAGAGAATTTACGCATCGTCACAGCAGAAACACAGGCACCTACGTTATTGGAAGACGGTGGTAGCAAGCCGGTGGCATGGGACGTTATGGAAGCCAGTGATGCGTTATTGGTAGCCAGTGGTACAGCAACACTAGAAGCTGCGCTCTACAAGAAGCCTATGGTGATTTCTTATGTGTTGACGCCCATGATGAAAAAACTGATGGCGTGGCAGTCAGGCCAAGAAAAACCGTTGCTAGATTGGATTGGTTTACCCAATATCTTAAGCCAAGATTTCGTAGTGCCCGAATTGTTGCAAGACGATGCTGAACCCGAGAAATTGGCGAAAGCATGCGAGAAGGCCTTAAATGACAGCTCGTGGCGCCAAGGGGTAGAGCAAAAATTCCAGCACTTACATGAAGTGTTGCGCTTAGATACGCCAAAATTGGCGGCAGAAGTCATTATGCAGGTGGCACGTGAACGCTGATTTATCGCAGCTATTGCAGTCAGGGTCATGGGTAGCAGGGGTAGATGAAGCAGGGCGTGGACCATTGGCTGGCCCAGTTTTTGCTGCCGCTGTTATCCTCGATCCGAATCGCCCTATAGATGGGCTAACAGATTCTAAAAAACTCACTCCTAAAAAACGCGATCGCTTGGCTGAGCTGATTCGAGAGCAAGCCTTGGCATGGAGCATTAGTAGCGCTAGCCGTGAAGAAATTGACGAGATCAATATCTTGCAGGCCACTATGCTGGCTATGCGTCGTGCATGCGAAGCGCTGCCGGCACAACCTGAGCTGATCTTGATTGATGGTAATCGTGTACCTGAAGGCCTAAATGCCCCGGCGCGTGCGGTGATCAAGGGCGATAGCCAAGTGCAAGCGATTTCGGCAGCGTCTATTTTGGCCAAAACGGCACGTGACGCAGCGTGTTTGCAGATGCATGAGCGCTATCCTCAGTATGCTTTTGATCAACACAAAGGCTACGGTACAGCACTGCATAGTGAACTGCTGCGTGAGCATGGACCGTGCCCAGAGCACCGCCGTAGTTTTGCGCCTGTACAACGGGCATTAAACGATAAAGCTTCATCATGATTATTGAGTCGCGCCAGAACCCCACCTATAAACGCCTACAACGTGTGGTGGAAGGTAAGCGCCTTGCAGACGGTGATCTAGCCGTCTTGTGGTTGGAAGGCCCCAATCTGTGCCAGAGTTGGTTACAGCATTACGGCACACCAGAAATGGTGGTGGTGGATGCTGGACGCGAACCGTTGTCAGACGCGGTACAAAATTTGGTGGATGCGGTGCCTGTACGTCAGCAACTGATGCTGAGTTCTAGCCTCATGAAGGGCCTCTCTAGCGTAGAGCAAGGGCAGGGTGTAGCTTTTGTGGTGCAACGTCCTGTTGTGCCAGCGCAGCCCGTGCTGAAGAAAGCGGCGTTGTTGTTGGATAGGGTTCAAGACCCAGGTAATTTGGGTACATTGTTACGCACGGCGGCAGCGGCAGGGATACGTGATGTGTTTTTGTCGGTGGGGTGTGCCGATGCATGGTCACAAAAAAGCTTACGTAGTGGGCAAGGTGCACATTTTGCGTTAGCCATCCATGAGAACCAGAATTTGCAGGCGTTGTTGCAGAATGCCCAAGTGCCGGTTTACACAACCATGCTGAGTGATAAGGCGCAGTCGTTGTTTGCCTTGGACATCGCCAAAGAAGGTGCGTGGCTGTTTGGCAATGAGGGGCGGGGCGTGCATCCTGATTTAGTAGCGCAATCACGCCATCAGGTGTTCATACCGCAAGAAGCGGCGGTAGAGTCATTGAATGTGGCAGTTGCGGCGGCTATTTGTTTGTTTGAACAACGCCGCCAGCATCTGCAAGGCTAAACAGCCTTAGTACAGCATACGGCGGTTTAGGCCGATTTCTTCCAGAATCTTGCTGGAAATTTCTTCAATAGAACGGCTGGTGGTGGATAGCCAAGGAATGGCTTCCATGCGCATCATGCGTTCAGCATCAGCCACTTCATCAATACATTGTTGTATGGACGCGTATTTGCTGTTGGGACGGCGTTCGTTACGTACTTCGGCCAAGCGTTCAGGTTGAATAGACAGCCCAAATAGCTTGTTTCGGTAAGGTGCCAGCGTGGCAGGCAATGTATCGCGCTCGAAGTCCTCGGGGATCAGAGGGTAGTTGGCGGCCTTAACGGCGTACTGCATGGCCAAGTACAAACTGGTGGGTGTTTTACCGCAACGGGATACACCAACCAAGATCACATCAGCTTGTTCTAAACCTTGTACATATTGACCGTCATCGTGGGCCAATGTGAAGTTAATGGCTTCGATACGGTTGTTGTATTGTTTAGACAGTCCATTGCTATGAGAACGGCCTACGGAACGGCTGGATTTTACACCTAGAGCGCGTTCGATATGGCGCAAAAATGAGCCGAATAAATCTAAGAAAGTGCAGTTGGATGCCCCCACAATTTTGGCCATTTTGGGGTCTACCAAGGTGCTGAACACCAAGGGTTTCACATTCTTCTCTTCGGCACAGCGATTAATGCGTTCAGCGACGTCCTGAGCCTTTTCGATGGTGTCAATGAAAGGCATACGTACTGCCTCGAAATTGAACTGGTCGAACTGGGAGAGGACGGAATGCCCGAAGGTTTCTGCAGTGATACCAGTGCTATCCGAAACTATAAAAACGGTACGTTTGATCAGTGACGATGTCATAACTAAAAGGGCACACAAAAGCCTATTAAAAGGTACAATTCCAGAGATTAACAGTGACCTCAAATCCGAGCAAGGCAAGTTTGCTTAGTGCGCCGCTGCAGTGCAGCACATTAAGCAAACACGCTTTTTTACTATTAAGGTGACTTTTATGTCTTATGTTTTGCCATTTGAAACGCTCCGTATGACGGACGTGGACACCGTAGGGGGCAAAAACGCTTCCCTAGGGGAAATGATTAGCCAGTTGGCAGGTGCGGGCGTGCGCGTACCTGGCGGTTTCGCGACCACAGCGGAAGCCTTCCGTGTGTTCTTGAAAGCCGATGGCTTGGATCAGCGTATTGCTGACCGTCTGAGCAAATTGGATGCTGACGATGTACGTGAACTGGCAGTCGCTGGTGCGGAAATCCGTAAATGGATCATCGAAACACCTTTCCCAGCAGAGTTGGAACAGCAAATCCGCGATGCATTCGCAAAGCTGGATGCAGACGGTAAAGGTTCTTTTGCTGTGCGTTCTTCTGCTACCGCTGAAGACTTGCCAGACGCGTCTTTCGCGGGGCAGCAAGAAAGCTACCTGAACGTGGTAGGCATGGACGACGTACTGGAAAAAATCCACTTGGTATTTGCTTCCTTGTACAACGACCGCGCGATTTCCTACCGTGTACACAAAGGCTTTGCTCACGCTGAAGTGGCTTTGTCTGCAGGTATTCAACGCATGGTTCGCTCTGACAAGGGCAGTGCTGGTGTGATGTTCACTATCGACACCGAGTCTGGTTTCCAAGATGTGGTGTTTATCACTTCTTCTTACGGCTTGGGCGAAACCGTTGTGCAGGGTGCTGTGAACCCCGACGAGTTCTACGTGTTCAAGCCATCCTTGGCTGCGGGTCATTACCCAATCATTAGCCGTCGTATCGGTTCCAAACTGTTGAAAATGGAATTCGATCCACTGCGTGAAAGCGGCGAGTCCGTACGTACCGTTGATGTGCCAGTGAACGAACGTAACCGTTACTCCCTGAGCGACGACGAAGTAATCGAGTTGGCAAAATACGCCACCATCATCGAAAAACACTACCAACGCCCAATGGACGTTGAGTGGGGCCGTGATGGTATCGATGGCAAAATCTACATTCTGCAAGCTCGTCCAGAAACCGTTAAGTCTCAGCAAAGCGCAAACGATGTACAAGAGCGCTACAGCTTGAAAGCCACTGGCGATGTACTGGTAACTGGCCGTGCGATTGGTCAGAAAATTGGTTCAGGTACTGTGCGTTTGGTTGGCGATGCCAGCGAAATGGATCAAGTTAAAGCCGGCGATATCTTGGTGACTGACATGACAGACCCTAACTGGGAACCTGTGATGAAATTGGCCTCTGCTATCGTGACTAACCGTGGTGGCCGTACTTGTCACGCTGCGATTATCGCGCGTGAGTTAGGTATTCCTGCGGTGGTAGGTTGTGGTAACGCGACTGACGTACTGAAAGCTGGTCAAGAAGTGACTGTATCGTGTGCGGAAGGCGACGAAGGCCGTATTTACGATGGTTTGCTGGAAACACACATCGAAGAAGTACGCTGGGGCGAAATGCCTGAAGTGGGCTTGAAAGTCATGATGAACGTGGGTAACCCACAATTGGCTTTTGACTTTGCTCAGATCCCTAATGCTGGTATTGGTCTGGCTCGTCTAGAGTTCATCATCAATAACAACATTGCGATTCACCCTAAAGCTGTGTTGGATTACCCCAATGTAGATAGCGAACTGAAAAAAGCCGTTGAATCTGCTGCGCGCGGTTACGCTAGCCCACGTGCTTTCTTCGTTGAAAAATTGGCTGAAGGCGTAGCGACGTTGGGCGCTGCTTTCTATCCAAAACCAGTGATCGTACGTTTGTCCGATTTCAAATCCAACGAATACCGCAAATTGGTTGGTGGTTCCCGTTACGAGCCAGAGGAAGAGAACCCAATGCTGGGCTTCCGTGGTGCTGCACGTTACATCTCTGACGACTTCGAAGAGTGTTTCCGTATGGAATGTGAAGCACTGAAGAAAGTACGTGATGAAATGGGCCTGACCAACGTGGAAATCATGGTGCCATTCGTGCGTACGCTCTCTCAAGCTGAGCGTGTAGTAAGCATGTTGGCCGCTAATGGCCTTGAGCGTGGTAAGAACGGTTTGCGCGTCATCATGATGTGCGAAGTACCGTCCAACGCAATCTTGGCTGACGAGTTCCTGCAGTATTTTGATGGTTTCTCCATCGGTTCTAACGACATGACTCAGCTAACACTGGGTCTGGACCGTGACTCCGGTATGGAACTGTTGGCGGCTGACTTCGACGAGCGCGATGCTGCCGTGAAATTCATGCTGAGCCGTGCGATTCAAGCGTGTAACAAAGCAGGCAAATACGTAGGTATTTGTGGTCAAGGTCCTAGCGATCACCCAGATTTGGCTGAGTGGTTGCGTGACGAAGGTATCCAATCCTTGTCGCTGAACCCTGATACCGTGGTTGATACATGGCAGCGTCTGGCTAAGTAATTAGCGACAGCGTTTCTAGGGTGTATCTATCCCGTTAAAAAGAGCCTCTTTATGAGGCTCTTTTTTTATGCCTCCTGCATATGGCGGCGACGATCATAATCAGGATGCAGTATGGTGTAGAGTAGTGGGATCAGTGACAAGAATGTTTGTCTGTGCAACGGTAAAAAGCATATGAGCATTATGCAGATACGATGTCACCGTTGCGTAGAAAAGATAGATTATGCTAGTGGTGACACAGCTAGATGAGTGAGTGATGGTGTACTTTTAAAGGGTGAACGATGAACAAGATCGCGCCAGTGGTTGTAGTAGGTGGTGGGGCAGGTGGGCTTGAGTTAGCGGCCAAGTTAGGGCGTCGCTTTGGTCCAGAAAAGGTGTATTTAATAGACAAGATGGATGAGCATATTTGGAAGCCCTCCTTGCACGAAGTGGCTGCTGGTACGCTGGATATTCACCGTGAAGGCTTGTCGTATTTCATGCTGGCGCGTGATAACGGGTTTACGTTTGTACCAGGGCGCATGCATGCGCTAGATAAAGAGAACAAAACCATTTCGCTGCAAGCGGTACGTAATGCGGAAGGTGAAGAGCTGTTGCCAGCGCGTACGGTTGAGTACGGTGTTTTAGTGATGGCCGTGGGCAGCAAGTCGAATTTCTTTAATACACCAGGTGCGGAAGAATTTGCGATTGCACTGGACTCTACGCATCAAGCCGAGCGTTTTCGCATGCGATTGCTGTATGAGTTGACCAAATCCTCACGTGTACAAAGTGCTGATGGGGAAGTAGGGCCGCTCGAAATTGCCATTGTTGGTGGTGGCGCTACAGGGGTAGAGCTGGCGGCAGAGTTGATGGAGGCCAATGCCAGTTTGCAGGCCTATGGTACGCATACCTTAGACCAAGCTAGATCATTGCATATCACGCTGATTGAAGGAGCTGATCGAGTTTTAGCGGCATTGCCGCCCAAAGTGTCATTACGCGCCACACAATTACTGCAAAAGCGTGGTGTCACCGTGCACGCAGGCGTACGTGTAAGCGAGGTGCGTAAAGGCTTTTTGCAGGACACCAATGGTACAGAGTATCCGGCTGATCTATGTGTGTGGGCCGCAGGGATTAAAGCCCCCGCCTTCCTGACAGAGCTAGGCTTGGAAGTAAACCGCATTAATCAGTTGGTGGTGAACGATCATCTGCAAACGGCAGATCCGCATATTTATGCATTGGGTGATTGCGCTCAAGCCCCCTGGGGGGACGAAGCAGGTCAGTATTTGCCTGCTAGGGCACAGGTTGCTCACCAGCAAGCCGCCTACTTGATTAAGGTGTTAGCCAAGCACTTGAAAGGGCTCCCAGTGCACACGGCAGCGTTTGAGTACAAGGACTACGGGTCGTTGGTCTCGGTGGGGCACAGCAAAGGCGTGGGTAGCCTCATGGGGGTGCTACAGGGCCGCAGTTGGTTTGTAGAGGGTTTGGTGGCAAGAACCATGTACATGAGCTTGCACTTAATGCATCACATGGCCATTTTGGGCGTGTTACGCACGGCATCGATGGCGTTAGGTAGATTGTTGTTAAAACGCTCTGCGCCGCGCGTCAAACTGCATTAAACCAGAGGCAGGACTGCGTGAATCAGTCCTGCTCTGTACGGCGACGACGGGTGTCGTGCTTCATTAAACGCTCTTGTTCACGCGCCCAGTCACGATCACGCGAAGCATCACGTTTATCGTGATGCTTTTTACCTTTACCCAAGCCCACATCCATCTTGATGCGTCCACGCGTGAAGTGTAAATTCAGCGGAATCAGGGCGTAGCCTCGCTGCTCTACGCGACCAATTAGCTTGCTGATTTCTTCCTCTTTTAATAAAAGTTTGCGTGTACGGGTAGCGTCGGGGACAATATGGGTCGACACTGTAGGTAAGGGGCTGATATGCATGCCGATTACCCAAAGTTCTGCATTGCGGATGATAATGTAGCTTTCTGCAAGCTGAATATGGCCGGCGCGAATGGCTTTAACCTCCCAGCCCTGCAGTACCAGTCCGGCTTCATAGGTTTCTTCGATGAAGTAATCGTGTCTTGCTTTACGATTGTCGACGATGCTCATGTAGTTATGGTCCAACCTTGAATGATTTAATCAGTATTATTCTCTTATTATCCCTTGTTCGATGCATACAGTAAAACGTTCTGTCTTGGTTCCCTTCACTTGCTCTCAAATGTTTGATCTGGTTGCCGATGTTGCGCGCTATCCAGAGTTCATGCCCTGGTGTGGTGGTACAGAGGTTAAACAGCAAGATGAGCATGGGATGGAAGCCTCGGTAACCATCAGCATTGCTGGCCTTAAGCATACTTTCAGCACGCGTAACGAGCACGATTATCCTAATCGTATTCAGCTCAGTTTAGTGGATGGCCCATTTTCAGAGCTGACCGGCGTATGGGAGTTTATTGCGTTGGGTGACGAGGGCTGTAAGGTGAACTACGTCATGGACTACGCGTTTTCAAGCCGTACGCTAGAAATGGTGGTGGGCCCCATTTTTAATCGGGTGGCGAATAGTTTTATTGATTCGTTTACGCGTAGAGCGCACGACCTGTATGACTGAAACACATGCTGCAACGATGATTACGGTAGAACTGTTGTATTTGGCGCCTGAGCGTCAATGGAAAAAACAAGTACAGGTAGCAGAGGGCGCTACGGTGGCTGATGTACTGGGCAGTGTTCCATGGCAAGACGAATGCCCTGAGCTGCAGGGCCTGCCATATGGCATTTTTGGTGAGCTAGTCAGCGGCACATACGTGCTACACGATGGCGATAGGCTAGAGTTCTACAGAGAGCTTAGCTTCGACCCTACAGACTCCAGACGACGACGTGCTGAACACAAAGCGCGTAGTCTTGCCGAGAAACAAGGTAAAAAATCATTGAGTGCGGCAGCAAGCATGTTGCTGCACAGTTCAAAAAAGAATTGATATGCCGTTATTAACATTTACGCATGACTTGGGTGATGGCAAGCATGCTTTTGGTGAGCTGGTTTTAAACAGACCGCAGGCCTTAAACAGTACCAACCTAGAAATGGCAGAGTTGTTAAGCAAGCAGTTATTGGCTTGGCAACACGATGACCGAATTGCTTTTGTCGTCATGCGAGGCGAAGGTGAGCGAGCATTTTGTGCAGGTGGCGATATTGTGTCCATCTATCGCTCATTAACTGAGCACCCCGATGTGGTGCAAAATGGGGATCACTATGCTTACCAGTTTTTCCGCGCTGAATACAGTGTGAATCACTTACTGCATTACTACACCAAGCCGGTCGTGGCGTTGGGACAGGGCGTGGTGATGGGCGGTGGTGTGGGGCTTTTTATGGGGGCCAGCCACCGTGTGGTGTTCCCCTCTACACGTTACGCTATGCCTGAGGTGGGGATTGGCCTGTTCCCGGATGTGGCGGGTACCTATTTGCTTGGCCGCTTGGCGGGTGGCGTGGGTGAGTTCCTCACACTGACTGGCAGCAGTATTACGGCGCAGGATTGCGGTTTCTTGGGTTTGGCAGATTGGTATATCCAAGATTTGGATGCCAAAAAAATCGTCGAGATGTTGCCAAGCTTGTTACCTAATGATTTGGGTAATCCTACCTTGGCCTTGAATGCGGCCTTGCGTAGTTTAAGCACGCCTTACCAGTTTGAGGAATCTGCGGTATGGCAAAACTACGATGTACTGCGTAAGTTGGCGAACCCTGTGTCGGTAGAAAGCTTCTTCCAACAAGCAGAAGACCTTATCGCACAGCAAAAAACGCCGTGGTTTGAACAAGGGCTGGTTTTGGGTAGTAAAGGTTCAATGCTGTCACGAACCATTAGCTTGGCGTTGGTACAACAAAATCGCAGCAAGAATATTGCGCAAACCTTGGGTCGTGACTTGTGGGTGGCCATACAGTGTTGTGCGCATGGCGACTTCAAAGAAGGTGTGCGTGCTTTGTTGATTGATAAAGATAAAAACCCGCAATGGCAACCGTTGGAACACGACGTACGTCAGTACTGGCAACCTGCCTGGGAGTCTCCAGCATTGGCGCTTAGCTTGCCAGACTAACAAGCCAAAAAACAGGCCACCTTTACGAGGTGGCCTATTTTTACCAGTGAATCACCTTATAGCTTAGGGCGTTTGTTATCCCGCTGTTGGGTAATGTCATAAGGTAATGACTCTCGCTGCAGTTGTGGTCCATTACTGCGTTGTAGGTGGTAGCTCTGTTCGCTGCCCCACTCATCTAACAATACTTCAGCGAGCAGATAGTAACGATCACTCATCAGCGCGCTGTTAACGATACGGCCTATAGGTTGGTTATCGACATCTGTACCAAAAATATCTTGAGCAGGTAGTAGCGCCTCAGCATCAACCTCTGTCGCAGCAATACTAAACAATGCACTACGGCGGCGAATAGTGCCACGGTAATGGCTACGAGCCACTACCTCTTGCCCGGGAAAGCAGCCTTTACTAAAGCTGATCGCGTTAATCAGCTCCATATTGAGGGTTTGAGGGATAAACAGGTCTTGGGTGGCAAGCTCAATGTGAGCAACACCTTGCTGTAGTGTTTGGGCATCCCAGCGTTGTTGAGCTTCTATACTCGTGTCAGGTGCGACAGAGGGGGAGGCGCTTGTGATCATCCACCAGCGTGGTGTATCAGCGCTGGATGGTGCTTGAACCAAGACACTAGCTTCATCGGGATGCAGAACCGCTAATGTATCGGTAACGGCGGTAGGGGTATCCGCATAAGCGCCGTATACGGTTGCATCGCGTTGGCTCAACGTCACCTTGGCGCGTAGTACAAACATGCGCAGACGCTTCAGCAGGGGCTCTGCCAGGCTTTGGTGCACTAATAGGCTGATAGTTTGTGCATCGTTTTGCCACAACAGTGCTGAGGCCAGCATACGGCCATTCGCCGCGCAGTACACGCCGAAACTGGCTTGTGTGTTCCCTAAAGTTTGCAGATCATTGCTGAACTGCCCTTGTAGAAACGACAGTGCATCGGGGCCGGTGGCATCCAGCACTACATAGTGAGGAAGCGTAACTAGGGAGTTAAACGTGGGAAGACTCATAGCGCTAAACAAAACAACGAATTTCTGCAAAATAAGAGTGAATGACACTATGATAACGAGCCTTGATGAATCTCGCACTGCTCAACCTTGTCGTAGCAGTGGGTACTGCTTCCGGTTTACACTCTGAGTCTATGAAAAAAATCTTTTCTCTTCTTCTTTGGCTGCTGTTGTTGCTTATCCTCGTAGGGGGAGCAGCGGCAGGCGGAGCATGGTGGTGGGTGATGAAGCGCCCAGTAGAGCTTAGCGCTCCAACGGTGGATTACATCATCGAACAGGGTAGTGGCCCTAGACAGATCGCGTTAGCCATGCGAGAGGCGGGGATAGATGTGCAGCCAGACGTGTTTGTGGCGGTGAGCCGACTGAGCAAACAAGATAAGCTGCTGCAAGCTGGTGCATATGAGGCCCATGAGGGTGACACCTTATGGCGCATGATCCAGCGTATGGCCAATGGCGATATGACACAAACTAGGCTGACCTTTGTAGAGGGGTGGGCTTATAAGCGTTTGCGCGATACCTTAAAAACGGATCCCAACGTTAAACAAACCTTAGGTGATATGACCGATGCCGAATTACTCACACAATTGGGCAGCGATCTGAGTCATCCGGAAGGTTTGTTCTACCCTGATACCTACGTGTTCACGCGAGGTACCAGCGATATGGATATTTTGCGTCGTGCTTATCAAGCACAGCAAACGCTGTTGCAAGAGATGTGGGATAGCCGTGATCCTAACTTGCCGCTTAACACCCCGTATGAAGCGTTGATTCTGGCTTCCATCGTAGAAAAAGAAACAGGGCACGGGCCAGATAGATTCAGAGTGGCGGGTGTGTTTATCAATAGACTCAAAGTGGGTATGCCGCTACAAACCGATCCAACGGTGATTTACGGTATGGGCGATAAGTACGATGGCAGAATTCGCAAACGTGATCTGCAAACCGACACACCGTGGAATACGTATACCCGCAAGGGGTTGCCACCTACACCTATTGCTAATGCCGGCAAAGCGGCATTAGAAGCCGTATTGCATCCAGAACAACATAATTTCTACTATTTTGTATCGCGCGGTGATGGAACCAGTGAGTTCTCCCGCAATTTGGCTGAACATAATAGAGCCGTATCAACGTATATTTTGCGCAGGAATTAACATGCAAAAAGGACTGTTTTTAACGGTAGAGGGTGTAGATGGCGCAGGCAAAAGTAGTCACATCGCGTGGTTACAACAAGCTATACAGCAATTAGGTTACGACGTGGTTGTGACGCGTGAGCCAGGTGGTACGGTGCTGGGCGAAAAACTGCGTGAGCTTTTGCTACATGAACCTATGCATTTGAAAACCGAAGCTCTGTTGATGTTTGCGGCACGTAATGAGCATTTACAGCAAGTTATTTTGCCAGCATTGTCAGCGGGTAAATGGGTGTTATGCGACAGGTTCAGTGATGCTTCCTACGCGTATCAAGGCGGTGGTCGTCAGTTGGGCGGTGTGGCGATAGAGCAGCTAGAGCAGTGGGTGCATCCTGATGTGCAACCTGACAGAACGTGGTTGTTTGACCTGCCTTTAGAGATCGCCCGCGAGCGCTTAGAGCGCACACGCGACTTAGACAGGTTCGAGCAAGAGCAAAGTGATTTCTTTGAGCGCACACGAGCAGCGTACTTGCACAGAGCCGAGCACGATAGTCAGCGATTTTGTGTGATCGATAGCAGCCAAACCATTGAGCAGATCCGTTTGGAACTAGAGGCAGATCTACAGCATTTGCATCAGGCATCTAGGAAATAGTCATGAGCTTACCCATAACGACTTTCTACCCTTGGCAAGAAGAGCGCGCCAGCGAGTGGTTAAGTCAGCGTGAGCGTTTTGCGCATGCATGGTTGTTGCATGGTGTGCCGGGTATAGGGAAAACACAATTTGCCCGGGCTGCTGCCGCGTCGTTGTTATGTACCCAACCCGTACAGTCGCGTGCATGTGGCCACTGTGATGCCTGTTTGTGGTGCCAGCATGGTAATCACCCTGATTTGCGCGTGATACGCCCTGAGAGTGTTGCTCAAGAGGAAGACGGTACTGCATCTGAAAGCAAACAGGCGCCATCCAAAGAAATTCGGGTAGAGCAACTACGTCAGTTGCATACGTGGTTCAATACGGCCACACACCGTGGTGGTTATAGAGTAGCTGTACTGTATCCTGCCGAAAGTCTGAATCAGATTTCAGCAAATGCGTTGCTGAAAGTGCTAGAAGAACCTCCTGCTTCCACGATTTTCCTACTGGTTGCCGATGCCCCAGACCGTTTGTTGCCGACGATTGTGTCGCGTTGTAGGCGCCTGGTGCTGCCTAGGCCTGATACGGCGGTTGCATTAGATTGGTTAAAAGGGCAAGTCGATGGCGATGCGCAAGACTGGTTGTCAGCGGCAGGGGGAGGGCCCGTTGCGGCGTTAGCATTATCACAGCAACAACGTACGCCGTATCCTGAATGGCTGGGAACATTATGGAAGGCGCTTGCGGCACGCAATGCTGAAGATGCCATGGTGGTGATGGATGAGCTAGAAAAACTGGGTGCAGCCCAGTGGATCCCCATTTTGCAACGTAGCGGCTTGGATATGCAGTTAGTGCAGCATGGGCAGCCAGTTTGTTATTATCCGGGGTTGCAGGGGGTGTACGAACAACTGGTGCCACGTGCTCAACCTGTGATGTTGGCGCAGTTGTTAAAATGGTTGAATGAGCAGTCTAGATGGGCTCAGCACCCTTTGAATGCCAAGTTGTTTGTGCAGCATTTGCTGGATCGTTTAATGCAGTGTTTTAGTTGATATCGCTATCATGTTTATAGATTCCCATTGTCACCTTGATTTCCCTGATCTCTCCGTCAATATCGAGAGCATCTTAGCGCGCATGAAGCAGAACCAGGTGGGGCAAGCGTTGGTGGTTAGCGTCACACTAGACGACTGGCCTAGACTGATGGCGTTAGTCGAGCAGCATCCGCATTTGCAGGCGTCAGTAGGAGTGCACCCAGGTTACGACAATATCGTGCAACCTACGGTAGCTGATTTGTGTGAGCGTGCCGCGCATCCTAAAGTGATAGCGATTGGTGAAACGGGCCTAGATTACTACTATCAGTCCGAGCCATTAGACTGGCAACGTGAGCGTTTTCGCATTCATATACGAGCTGCCAAAGAAAGTGGTTTGCCCTTGATTATTCATACTCGTAATGCGTCGGCCGACACCATTCGTATTATGCAGGAAGAGGGTGCTGCCGAAGTAGGCGGGGTGATGCACTGTTTTACAGAGTCTTGGGAAATGGCCGAAGCCGCTATGGAGATGGGATTCTATATTTCCATTTCCGGTATTGTGACCTTCAAAAGCGCTAAAGACATACAAGAGGTGGCCGCTAAAGTGCCACTGGACCGACTGCTGATAGAAACCGATTCCCCGTATTTGGCACCTGTGCCTTACAGAGGGAAACAGAATGACCCTTCACTTGTGGTGCATGTTGCTGAGAAAATTGCTGAGTTGCGAGATTGTAGCAGTGCAGAAATAGCGCAAGCAACACGTGAAAACTTTTATGCTTTGTTTAAAAAAGCGCCCAAGGTGCTGGCGTAAATAAAAAGGAAATCAGGATGAAAAAACCGTTGTGGTCTGCTTTACTGGCTGGAATAGCATTGAGCTCTGCTCTGGTATCACCTGTGTGGGCAGGTGAAGGGTGGTGGAATGATGTGATCAACAACCGTAAGAGCGATGTGCTGCAAGAGCTGGCCACGGGGGCAGATCCTAATCAAAAAACAGAGCAAGGCCAGCCTACGATTATGCTGTCCATACAGAATAAGTCGTGGGATGTGTACGACGTGCTTAGTGCACACCGTGCCATTGATGTGAATATCACTAATGCTCACGATGAAACACCCCTAATGTATTTGGCGTTGTTGGGTGAAACCAAGCGTGCCGAAGAGCTAATAAAACGTGGTGCTAAGGTACGTAGATTGGGCTGGACACCACTGCATTATGCTGCGTCTACAGGGCAAACTGACATGGCTAGAATGCTGCTGGCCGAAGGGGCGTTGCCTAACTCACCCTCAGCCGATGGTACAAGCCCATTAATGATGGCCGCAAGGTCGGGTAGACGTGATGTGGTGGATCTACTGATTGCCGCCGGTGCTGACCCTAAAGCGGTGAACTTGCAGCATTTAACAGCAGCAGATTGGGCGCGTGAAAACGGCCATACCAGCCTAGCTAGTTATTTAGAACAAGTGGGTAACCCCGCAGCAACACCGGCAGCCGCCGTTGACAGCCAAGCGCCTAGCACACCTTCTGCGCCGTCTACGACGCAAAGTTCAGGTGGCAGTGGTGGCAGCCAGTATTTTGACTTAGGGCGTTTTGACGATTAATACTGTGTCATGATGACTGTGAGGCAGCCCTCTAAGGTGCTGCTTGCTTACACGCTGATCACAAAGCCGCTTACCCTCGCGTTAAGCGGCTTTGTGTTTTAGGCCAGTAGCAAAGACATAAAACGGCGTACCGTACGCAGTGGCTGTGTTTTAGGATTAAGGGATGTGATGGATTGGAAAGCATTTAAGGCATGCTTGTTTGAGGCGGCAAAGTGCAAATTAGAAGCGCTGTTATCTGAGGGTGTAGAGCCACTGTATGCGGCTGCTTTCTTTGCTAGTTATAGAGAGCAAGAAAGCGTGATAGGCATGCCGTCGTTGGCGGCTAATAATAGGGCTATGTTAGATGCAGAACATCCTAATCGACGTGCGAGCGATGAGTGCTTTGATGGGGTGAAATGGAGCCCTGTAGATTGGCACTGGAACTGGGATGCTGATGAATATGGGGGCGAGCCGCTAGCCGCCTACGAGGCTGAACTTGAAGCCTATGCGAATCGCGGTAGTGTTGCTATGTGGGATGCGGCCGAGAAACGCTTTATGACCGCAGTTGCGCAAGTAGCCTCTGCGTTACGTAAACACTTTGCCAAAGACCAACGGGTTGCAAAAGACTTTGTGGTGTATTTTCAAGATGAATATGGCGGTGCAGATTTAGCACAGCAAAGTATACCTAAACAGCTGTTTTTTCATCACTTTCCAGAGTTAGATGCAACAGAGCAAGAGCGTCAGCGTATTGCAACCTTACCCGTGGCCGAGCAGGCGGCTTGCTACACACAGCGTTTGGGCAGTTATGAGGGCATAGACGGAGAAGAGGCAGAGAAGTGGGTAATTGCGTGTGGTGCGGCAGCCATACCGGCATTACTCGATGCCTTAGCGCAGCGTAATCATGTTTGGAAAGTGGCGATGATCTTGGGGCTGATTGGTGAGGCGGATGCCAAGGCGATAGAGGCACTGCGTCAGTTGGTGATAACAGCGAAAGAGCCTAGCACAGTGAACTGGAGCGCCTCGGCTTTAGGCTATCTTGGGGATTTTGACTGGATGATGTCGTTGGTACAGTCAGCTAAGCATAGTGACGCTGTTGTCACGGCGTACTGTGCACCGCTACGCGCCTTTAGAAATAGAGGAGCTAAACCTGTGCGATTGGATTATAAACCGCTGGAAAAGCTGCTTACCGCATGTCCAGAGATGCAAGGAAAAGCAGAAGAGGTGTTAGAGCCGGGCTCTAGTTACTGCACCATTGGCGTAAGCGATGTGCCAGAGGCGTGTAGAGGCCTCTCATCGCCTTTTGCTGTGGTTAGGCGTCATGCAGCCTGCGTTTTGGATGAAAGAACCGTAGGCGAGTCGCTAGGGGCGCAAGGCGTAGAGCCTATACAGGCACTGCTGGCAACATTAGCTCAGATGGATACGGATGAGTCGGTACGGTATTTGGCGGGGTTAACCGTGACATCCATGAAAAAGTGGCGCTTCAGAAAGCAGTAACGTGGGGTGTGACTACGTGGGTGTACTGCGTCCGCTATAAAAAAACCGCTTGAGAATCCCCAAGCGGTTTTTTGTTTATTCAGGTAAATAGGCAGGTTTTAAGATACCGCGTAATGCTGAATAAGGGATGAGTAACTCAGGCTGGCCCGACGAGTAGGGGGCAATAGCATAAGCGTCGTATTTCACCACAATGCCTTTGTCGGTAATGCCTGCGTTATCGCTAGGCTGAAACGGCCATAAACGGCGGTAACGCTCGAGGTTTTCAATGGCGTCTTCTTGAGTGGCTAGCCATTGTGTATGGGCCTGGCGTAGTGCGCTGATAAACGCATCTTTCTCACCTCGTTGCAGCATTTGGTCTAACGCAATAGGGGTTTTTCGTTGGTTATCCCAATTGATGAACTGCGTGGCCGACATACCGTGTGCGGCACCGGTGAAATATTGCCAGGACCCCAGCTCTAACGTGGTGATGTCTTTGTTACGGTAGCGAGTTTTGGCTGCCAATAAGACTTCGTCACGTGGGCCAGCTGTTTTCCAATAATGCTGCTCGAAGTCCTCAATAGAGGTTTGTAGCGTGGTTTCCCCCATCCCTGTCATTGTGGCCAGAGCGGTGTCCACCAGCTCAGTGAGTTCTCTGTTACCAGGGAACACTAAGCTGTCTACGCTTAAGGTCGCGCATTGGCCTTTACAGTCTGGTTGTTTTTTAGACCATTTTACGGGCTGACTAAATACACCATCGGCACTTGTGACATCATCGGTCAAGGGGGGAATGCGGCTTTGTTGGTCAGTGCTGGCACACCCTGCCAACGCAGCGCTTAATGCGAGAACACAAAACAGGGATTTGGAAGAACGTGTCATGCAAGAGATCCGTTAGGGTTGTGTGGATTTGCCGTCTTGGCCAAAGAGGATTTTTTTAGCGGCATCATCATGAGTACCTGCAGCAGGGTTGATGCTGTCTACCAGTGCATAAGCACGCTGTGTAGCAGGGCGTTGGCTTATACGCTCAAACCACGCTTTGAGATGCGGGAAGTCATTCAAATCTTGCTGCTGTTGAACGTGCGGTTTAACCCACGGGTAGCACGCCATGTCAGCAATTGAGTACTCGTCTACGATGTAGTCACGGCCTTCTAAACGTGTATTAAGCACTTTATACAGTCTAGCGGTTTCACGCACGTATCGGTCTATAGCGTACTCAAGTTTAACGGGGGCGTAGACGTTGAAATGATGGTTTTGACCAGCCATAGGGCCTAAACCTGCCATCTGCCAGAATAGCCATTCCATGACTTGAGTGCGTGTACGTAGATCAGTAGGCAAGAACTTACCGGTTTTCTCAGCCAAATACTGTAAGATCGCCCCAGACTCAAAGACTGAAATGGCCTCGCCGCCATCCGTAGGGGTGTGATCCACAATAGCAGGGATGCGGTTGTTGGGGGCAATGCGTAGGAAGGCCGGTTCGAATTGGTCACCCTTGCCTATATTAATGGGGTTGATCTTATATTCCAAACCACATTCTTCGAGAAAAAGCGTGATTTTGTGGCCGTTGGGTGTTGTCCAGTAATACAAATCAATCATGGATATACCTTCAAAATAAGATGCTGAGGTCAGAGGCGGGTGATTTGGCTACAATGGCTAACCTATAGATCACTACACATAACCGGAATATGAGCACAATTTACCATAACCCGCGTTGCGGTACGTCGCGCAACACCTTGGCGCGTTTAGAGGAAGCAGGACACAAGGTAACCGTTATCGAATACCTGAAAACTCCTCTGGATAAAGAGGGCCTGCGAAAACTGATTGCTGATGCTAATTTGTCGGTAAAAGACGCAGTTCGCACTAAAGAAAGCTTGTACACCGAGTTAGGGCTTGAGTCGGCAACCGATGAACAGTTGTTGGAAGCAATGGCAGCACATCCTATCTTGATGAATAGGCCGTTTGTGGTCACCGAAAAAGGCACACGGTTATGCCGACCTAAAGAAGTCGTAGAAGAAATTCTCTAGTTACTGCTTTAGCTAGTACGAAAATGGGCCCCTAAGGGCCCATTTTTATGCGAGAAACGTAGGCTTACTTAGCCATGGCTTCCAGCGCAATACCGATAGTGACTTCGTCACCAACGCCTGGTGCAAATTTGCCAGCGTTGAAATCAGAACGCTTGATTACAACTTGAGCATCAGCGCCAATGGTATCTTTTTTCATCATTGGGTGCTCTTTACGAACGAAGCGAGTAATTTCCAGTGTGACAGGTTTGGTCACGCCTTTGATGGTCAAATCACCTTCAACAGAGACGGGTTTGTCGCCATCAAAGTTGATTTTGCTGGATTTGAATGTAGCAGTAGGGAAATTCGCTGTATCCAAGAAGTCTGCGCCTTGGATGTGCTGGTTAAACCCGTCGTGGCCAGTGCTGATACTGCGTGTATCGATTTCGATATCCACTTGGCCATCTTTAGCTTCTTGATCCAGCACAACGGTACCGCTGGTTTTGTCAAAACGGTTTAGCTGTGTGCTGAAGCCCATGTGATCGTAAGAAATACGAGAGAAAGTATGGGAATCATCAATGCCAAAAGTTACTGGGGCAGCGATTGCAGCGCTGCTCAGCAGGGCAGCCAATGTTGTCAGGGCGGTAGTACGCAGTGTTTTTTTCAACATGAAATGAGCTCCTAAGAGAAATTACTGTGCTGCCACAATAGAAAAGTTAACGTTGACATCGTTTGCGACGATATCAAAAGTAGACCAAGCGCCTTCACCTACATTGAAGTCGCCTCGTTGTACAACAAACTTACCTTCAAACGTACCAGTGTCACCGTTTTCAACGAAGGTGGCGGGGAAGCTAATGGTTTTGCTCACGCCTTTAATGGTGAGGTTGCCCTCGACTTTGTAGCCATCGCCATCCACGGTGATGGCTGTGCTCTCAAAGCTAGCAGCTGGGTGTGCTGCGGTATTGAACCAGTCTTTATTAGCAACCTCATCGTTGCCTTCAGCGCTGCCGGTGTCTATATCAGACAGTGGCACAGACAGCGTGACTTTAGCTGCCTCAGCATTGGCTGGATCAAAGGATAACGTACCGTCAAATTTTTTAAATTCACCATCAAGGCTTACGCCCATTTGTGAGTAGGTGAAGCCAATTTTGCTATCTGCCGGAACGAATTTATCAAAGGTGGCAGCATGAGCCCATAGTGGGCTAACTGCTAGTAAGCAGGCACCAAGTATTTTTTTGTTCATGGTCTTAGTCCTTTTTAGTAGGGGACAGAGAGATTCTGTGAAAGATCGCGTCGCGATCCATGAACTGGTGTTTCAGTGCGGCCACAATATGCCCAGCGAGTACCGCAATAAACAACCAGTTAAGCCAGCCGTGAACGACGACTAATTGCTCACCCAAAGGAAGATCTTTTTGGATGAGGTCAGGCAACGGTAACACACCAAACCAGACAGTTTGAAAGCCTTTAGCCGAACTCATCAACCAGCCAGATAATGGGATACAAAGCATAAGCACGTACAATAGCCAGTGTCCCAGGTGAGCCAACATTTTAGTAGTAGGCCCCATGTGAGAAGGGTAACGAGGTTTTGCAGTCAAGAAACGGACTATAAGACGAAGCACTACCAATGCCATGAGTGTGATACCAATCCACTTATGCCACGAATAAAGCTGTAATTTAGCTGGGGAAAACGGTAGTGCCTTCATGTATAAGCCCAATGCCAGCATGCCTATGAGCAGAGCAGCCATGAGCCAATGCAATAGTCGCAATGACCACGCATAGCGGTGAACCATGTAAACCTCGTAAAATTTGGTGAGATATCTACTTTAGCCTGTTTGATTGATGTAAAACAGTTTAGTTCCACAATTATCAATTGCATTTATTACAACAATGAGCAGATTGGACTTCATAACTCTCTTCATCCAGGTTGCTGAGCAGGGTAGTTTTGCTGCAGTTGCTGAGCAAATGGGGGTAGATAGATCAGTAGTGACGCGTCAAATTGCGGCCTTGGAAAAGCAGCTCGGTGTACAGCTCATCATTCGTAGTACCCGCAAACAGGCACTCACATCAGCAGGTAGGCTGTATCTAGAGCGTGCCAAAGCCATTGTGGATTTGGTAGAAAGTGCAGAAAGTGAAATACAAGAAGAGCGTTTATTACCCAAAGGGATGATTCGCATTAGCTTGCCATTAAGCTTTGGTGTGCGTCACTTAGCGCCGGTATTGGCTCGTTTTGTTGCTGAGTACCCTGAAGTCAATCTGCAGTTGGAATATGACGATAATCTGGTGAATACCAGTGAACAAGGTTTAGATGTGGCCATACGCGTCACCAAAGAACCAGCCCCAAACGATATCGTGCGTAGACTGGGCGAGTGCAGATTAATGATGGTGGCTTCGAGAGACTACTTAAAACGCCATGGCACACCCAAACACCCTAGCGATTTAACGGAACATATCTGTTTGCAGTACCGGCAGGACAACCGGTGGATGTTTGAGGTGGAGGGTAAAACCATTGGCATCAACACTTCAGGGCGTGTGCAGGCGAATAATGGTGATGCCTTAGCACAAGCGGCAGTGCATGGTCTTGGGCTAACGCTGCTACCTGATTTTATAGCGTGGGAATACCTAGAGAACGGATCGTTAGTGTCTGTGCTGGATGAATACTGTCATAACAAACTAGGTATTTATGCGGTATTGCCTAGTAACCACTATATACCTCAGCGTGTACGCATTTTGCTTGAGTATTTACTGGAAAACCTACCTGCAGCCTTTCAACGTAAAAGCATGTTGTAGCAGCGAAGTAGGGTAGAGGCGTCTGGATTTAGATAACCTCTACCAAACCCACCTTGTGAGGTCCTTCGTAAATAGCTACGGTGAAGCCTGATATGAGCAATGCACTGGGTGCGTTATCCATCAGAAAATGCGCGTAGCCTACGCCATATCTATGCTCGTCAGCAGCGTCGTCATTCTCAGTAATTGCTAGTACTAATGACCATGCACATGGATCAGGTAGTGTGCAAGGCAGAGCTTCAGTGACGACGTAGTACAAATGATCTTGAGGCAGCGTTTTCTTACCGCCTTGCGCATACGGAATCCAATGTACCCATACAGCGACAGATGGAGTCTTAGGCGATTGTGACATGGTATTTTGTCACAGAGTGACCGTAGGTAGCATCAATAATAATAGGACAACAAGAGTACAAGCCGTTAACCACACATGACCAGTCTAAATAATGCAACTAACGGAAGATAGAGTTTCATCAATACAGATAGTTTACAGATCAGACAGGGCGGGGTAGCCCTTTCTAATCCCTGTGATCATTATTTTTTAGGTGTATAAGGTGCACCAGCTTTAGGGAAATAAATGCCGTGCTGGTTCATGTCCATCACCATCACGCTTCCTGTGGTCTGAAAACAGCTGTTAGGCTGCCATTGACTAGGTGTGAACCAGGTATAGGGTGGCTCTAGGCGTTGTTTTTCCGTAATTCGGCGATTCGGGAAGTTATACAGCAGCACAAAACCTACTGGGCAATGCCTAGATAGTTCAGGCGTATCTAATTGATATTCTTGAGCTAATTCAACGGTTAGGCTGGATCCCTCTACCGACATTGCATAGGCTAATACACCAGCGACAAGCGTGGGCTCCTTGAAGCGTACTGCCTTCAAATCTAGCAACGGATCCTGTTGCGGCAGGTCTTTAAAACGCCAGGGGTCACCACGGTTGATAAGCGTGCCGGCCACAAGCTCCATTTCACCAAATCTCGTGTTCTTTTCCAGAGGGCCAAAACGGCGTATGTTTTCGGCCTTTCGTGCTTGATCCGTTTGATAACCTGAATACCAAACTTGGGCATACATCAATCCAAACCATATAGGATAGATAGCCACGACAATGACCAACAGCCGCACAGGCAGCGATAATGGAGGACGTGGTTTACCTTGTTTGGCTTTGATGTAGCGCCATAAGCCCCAGAGTGATAATACGACGGCAAGCAGAATGGCTAACAAGGCCATTAGGTAGACAACGGCAAACATACCGCCTGCAGCGGCGCTGAGACCTAGCTGTTGGATGGAATAGATACTGCCGGTTGCTACGTATGAAATCATTGCTATAAACCCAAGGATGCAGCTTGTAGGTGGTAGTGTACGGTCTGATATATATGAAGAGGGATCTGCCTGTACAGGTTCGTATTTTATTGACTTTACATAATATACATTATGCGATTATTGTTGTTATTGGCTAGGCAAGTTTAGCATGTGGTTTTTTAGCGTTTTCTGTGCCCTTAGAGCACGTAGTTAGCACGGCCACATTATTCCCCACTGGCTGTGCAAGCTGAATCTACAGGATTGCAGTGTCCGTTATGAATGCTCGCTTATTAAACATGGCGTAAAGAGCGTAATGAAACACGGCTTGAAAAGCGCTTAGTATGAGATGGTGATCGCTATAAGTCATCAATGATCATCCGGATACTTTTGATAAAGATCAAACGTGTAGACAGAAAGTAAACCAGTATGTGGATTACACCACGCATGTAGCCTTATGGCTTAAAGGCAACTACTGCATGGCAATGCTAATGATATCGATTATGCGTTGTGGGACTGTATCGATAAAGGATGTGCGTAGTGATTAATGCGACATATCTACACTGTATGTTTATGCGCTACTACAACGTTAATAAAGTAACGCACTTAACACTCTGTCTGCCCTCCCCGATTAACACTATTTATTTTCACCTATAGTGTGTAGCTACGAAATAAAAAGGAGCCTAAGAGGCTCCTTTTTATTTATCTTCTTTAGGGATACACAATGACAACTATTGCCTCTGCGGTTAGAGGTCCAGGCTTAATATCACCTTGGCTGTAATTGGGAAGGCGTACATATTGAGCTGTAAAACCTGACGTTAACGTTGCGCCCTCTGTTGGTGCAGGCCCTAACGAACCGGCATAACGCGATGGTACCCAAGAGCCTGAAGGAGGTGGACCAAAAGGCATAGGTTCATACTCACCACGGTAAAATAGACGTATGCCTACAGCGGGATTCGTAGTACGTAAATAGTCTTTGTTGGTTGACTGATCGCGAGCATCCGTTAAATAAAAATCTATTTTGGCCCCTTTGTTACAGTTGGTCCCCGTAATAAGAAAGCTATTCTGCCCTGCCGTTCCTTCAGGACGTAGCGTTGTTGTGTCTGTAATCTGGCTAGGGTCAACAGCGCCTAATGTCACCTTTTGATTTAAGGTGTCTGCAGAAAATCTGCAGGTGGTCACGACTGGCCTGGGTAACTCAGGTACTTGTACGGTACCTATTAGTGCTGCCATGGGGTCGATAACGCCATCACGGCACTGTTGATATACGTTAGTACCCTGTTGTGTACTGGTATGTACTGTAACTTTGTACTCCTCAACAAAGGTTAACAGTCCGCCTTTGTATTGGTTCTCATCAATAATTATCAGTTCAAACCTGTATTTCTGGGTCATGATGTAATCTCTTGTAGTTCGCGCTCTGACTACTTGGACCCAGCTACTATCAGAAATAATGGTGGTTGATGGGACTGTAGGTGCTACTGGTGTTAAAGCGACGCCATTTGTGTCGTAGCCCATCCAACGTACAATCAAGCCCAGACCAGGCATACCGGGTAAGGGAACAGCACGATATGAGTTACTCACTGGTTGGCCCATGGCCTCTACTCGGATAACGTCACCATGTGCAATAGGCATGGTGTACTGAGCGTAAGCTGATGTGGTCCCTATTATTTCCCCATTTTTAAAAAATCTACCACCAGGAACCATGCTCCAGTTGCCGTTGGGGGTTAAGTCTCTGGATCGAAAGCACGTGACAGCCTGTGCCTGTACTTGCTCCGCTCCGATGAAAAATATAAAGAGCAGCATCAGAGCTTGAAGGCACAGGGCTTTCACGCTGTACAGCTTCGGTTTATTGAGTAGAATACTGCGCATTTAACACTCCTCGTTCATCAGGCTTAACTGTCATCCCTATAGATAGGGTGATTGATGATGAAAGTGTAAAAGTACGAGACCTTTAATTATTTAAGACTATTCCGAGAATGCCGTAACACTATTTAATAAACAATAGAGATGTAACGCGCCAAAACGTTAACAATTGTGAATTCAAGATTAAAATCTATTGACATTATTTTAAATAAAAAAACAAATAGATTTGAATTGTAGGGGTTATGTTTTAAGAATAGTCCTACATATTTTTTTAATTGATTTAATAAACTTTAATTGTGCTCAAACAGTGCACACATATGGGAACCTTAGAGCGCCCCAAGGCGTAAAACAAGGTTGCTTCGTTTGTCAAACAATCGGAAGTTAAATCAATCATGAAAAAAATCCTTTTAGGCCTCACTATTCTTTCCGCTTTCGCTGCTACTGGTGCTCAAGCCGAAATCGGTGCTACCGGTAACATTAACTTTGTCGGCAGCATCAATGCAGACAGTTGCACAGTGCGTTCTCCTGGTGCATCTAGCTCTGGCGCCAACATGCTGGTTGATATGGGTCCTGTAGCGGCCAAAACGCTGGGTACTGAAGCTACACCAGCTACATCCGCAGGTGGCTTGGCTACTTTTGCTAAAAACATTGACCTGCAAGTCGAATGTGCAGAAGGTACCAAAGTTGAACTGAAACTGGCCCCTACAGCTAAATCCGGTAAAGGTATTGCTGTAACTGGCGGTGCACAAAACGTACAAATCATGCTGGTGAACAACGACACTGTTCTGGACTTTTCAACTGGTGACGTAGTTCTGGAAGCACCTTATGTGGAAGGTGGTATCAACATTCCTCTGGTTGCTTACTACACGACCAAAGCAGGTAAGACTAATGCAGACGTAGTTGGCGGCCAAGCTAACGCTACTGTTGCTTACGAGTTGTCTTACGAATAAGACGATCTACGCTAGGGGCGAAGGGTTTTGCCCTTCGCCTGCCCCACCCCTCAAGGAGAATGAAGCATGTCTATCTTAACTTTCAAGAAACTGGCTTTAGGGTGTTTAGCCCTTGGTACTGCGCTGTTGGGCAGCCAGGTACAAGCATCGATCTCCTTGAGTGGTACTCGTTTAATCTTGCTTGAGCAACATCAAGAAGCTTCTATCGTGGTTCGCAACGAGAATTCGCCTATTCTGGTTCAGTCTTGGCTAGAAACAAATACCGATCACGATCAAGCTGAATTACCCTTTGCTATTACTCCAGCACTCGTCAAAGTTGCACCCAACGGTCAACAGGTGATGCGTGTGCTGTATGCCGGTGGTGATCAAGGGTTGCCTCGCGACAAGGAAACCGTGCTCTGGTTAAATGTTCAGGAAATACCTCAACAGAGTCCTGGTGATAATCAGTTGCAGATTGCCATTCGCCAACGTATTAAATTGTTTTTCCGTCCAGAGGGACTGCCTGGCTCCGCTGCCGAGGCCCCTACTGACCTGCAGTGGTCTGTCGTCAATAATCAGGGGGCTTCTATGCTAGAAGTCTATAACCCCAGTGCTTACCATGTATCTATGTCCGCCCTGTATAACGCTAATGGTCAGGAAATGGAAGGTGTCAGCATGATTGCTCCTGGTCAGACTCGTTTCTTTCCGCTAGGTCGCAGTAGTTCACAAGAGACATTGAAATTTCTCGCTATCAGCGATTACGGTAGCGCAGACTCCTATGAAGTCCGCCTGAACGGGCAAACCAAAGTTCAGGCTCGCGCCATAGACTCCGACGCGCCGTAAGGCGGCACCTTCAGCCGCCCTTCCCTAACTAGCACACGTCTGAATTTTTCGGCTACTGGTACTAGGCCAGTAGCAGGAGCCCTTGTACGTCTTTAATTCGCCAATTTCGCCCACAGGGTGCAGAATCATGTTCACAAAAAACTATCTGTTCTGCGATCGTATACGCATCATCAGCCGCCAGCCTCTGGTCGCGTTGAAACTTGCGTTGTTACCCTGTATGGTAATGGCGGCTTGTGCAGCACAGGCCCAGACAGCATCTGCTACAGCTCCTGATGATACCGACAAAAATAGCCCGACTGAGCCTGTTCAAGTTGCAGCATTAAGCGATACCGACTCACTAGGCTTTAACACAGCATTTCTGCACGGTAATGCCTCTACAGCAGACTTGCGTAGCCTACTTTCTAATAGCAACGTGCCAGAGGGCGTGCAACGTGTGGATTTGTATGTGAACCAGCAGCGTACTGGGCGACGTGATATTACCTTTAAGCGTAACCCTCGCACGGATGAAAACGAGCCTTGTTTTAATGCAGAAATGCTCACTCAACTGGGTGTTGATCTGAGTAAATTGCCGGCTCCTGTATCCGCTGAGTCGAATTGCTTGCGCTTATCTGAGGTGGTGCCAGAGGCCACTGTGGTTTATGAAAGCTCACAGTTGCGCCTGTTGTTGAGTATTCCTCAAATTTATCTAAGCCCCAGTGTGCGTGGTTACGTAGACCCTTCCCTGTGGGACGAAGGCCAAACTGCCGCCTTTTTGAATTACAGCGTCAATGTACGCCGAGATCAAAGTAAGGGGATATCGGCGAGCAATTATGTGGGTGCAGACCTTCGCTTGGGGATGAACATTGGTCCCTGGCGTGTACGTAATAACTCCTACTTCACTTCGGCTACTAACCGCCCTAGTAAGTTGACTAGCCAGAATACCTATGTGCAGCGCGATATTATCAGCGCAAAAAGCCAGTTGCTGGCTGGTGAAACCTACACTCGCTCTCCTCTTTTTGACAGTGTGCGCTTTATGGGTGTGCAAATGCTTTCTGATGAAGCGATGCGCCCAGATAGCGAGCAAGGTTATGCGCCAGTGATTCGTGGTACAGCCGAGAGTAACGCCACGGTTGAAGTGCGTCAGAATGGCTACGTGATTTACACCACCAACGTCGCACCAGGCCCCTTTGCGATTCGCGACTTATCGCCTTCAGGGTCAAATGGCGATCTAGAGATCACTATTATTGAAGCCGATGGTTCACGTCGTACGTTACGCCAAGCCTTTTCTGCACCGCCGTTGATGGTGCGTGAAGGACGCTTCACCTATGACATTGCTGTTGGTCAGGTACGCTTAAATGATGAGATAGACGAGCGTCCTAATTTTATTGGCGGTTCCATGTTGTATGGTGTTGGCACTAACACTACTGTGGCCGCTGGTGTGCAAGTGTCCAAAGATTTTAGCGCCTATTCTTTAGGCGTAGGTATGAACACAACGCTGGGCGCCGTGTCACTGGATGCAACACGTTCTACTAGCCGTATTCAAGATCAAGAATCCAAGGGGACTAGCATGAACTTGCGTTACAACAAGTTCATTGAGGCGACTGGTTCAAATGTGTCGGTCAACTTGCGTCGTGATTTAAGCCAAGGTTATCGTACTTTGTCTGATCATGTTCAGGCAGCCGATGTCCCTGCACACTTTCGTGTATTTAATCAGCGTGACTCACGTCAACGTATTGATGCGAACATTAGCCAACCAGTCGGTAGCGGCAGTTTGTATCTGAGCGCATCCTACAATAAAAATTGGGAAAACAACTCTTCTAATAGCCTGTCGGTGGGCTACAGTAACAGTATTGGTAGAGTGAGTTACAACATCTCTTACACCCGAACTCGTAATCTGCAGTCTTCAGTGGGGTCTTCCCGCTCGTACGATAACGCTATCATGTTGACCTTGAGTATTCCTCTGGGCAGCGATTCCTATGCGCCACAAAGTTTCACCACTATTAACCATGATAAGAGCGGTAGTGCTGTACAAGCGGGTGTGAGTGGGTTTTTACCTACTGAACACGAAATTAGCTATGCAGTTTCTGGCGGCCGTACTGCCAACGGCGAACGCAGTGCTTCGGTTAACGTGGGTATGAACACCTCTTTTGCAAACATGGGTGCAGGTTATTCCTATGGTAGTCAGCACAGATCAGCCAATTTCTCTGCTAATGGCTCGGTGGTGGTGCATGGTGGTGGTGTGAATATGGGCCAGCCCATGGGTGAGACGATTATGCTGGCAAAAGTAGAGCCCCCTGTAGCAGGTGTGGGAATTTCTAGTCATGCAGGTGTTACAACAGGCTCGAATGGTTACGCCATTATTCCAAGTGCCACGCCGTACCGTAGTAATAACGTTAGTCTAGATACGCGGAATGCTCCCCGTAATGCGGAGTTTGAGAACGCCGTGCAGGATGTTGTTCCTACTCGCGGCGCGATAGTGGTGACTACATTCAAGGCCGAAGTGGGTCACCGTGTGCAGTTTGAGTTGCGTGATGAACAAGGCATGGCTTTGCCCTTTGGTGCTATGGTGCGTGATTCTGCAGGTAGACAACTGGGCATGACTGACCCACGAGGCCGTATTTTGACCATGATCTCTCCAGCGAACACCAGCGGTTATCTGGATATAGACCGAGATGGTCAACTGTGCCGAGCTCGCTATGAGCTGGCCGAAGAAACTGCAGGCCAGAATTACCAATTAATTCGCGTTAACTGCATTAAACGCAACCCTGATCCAATACTGCCAGGCAATCTGGCAAAGCTGGGCAAAGCTCAAGACGGTACCGTATGAAAATATCTCAGTTAGTGGACGGTCCTATGCGTGAGAACTTACCTTCCATGCAGATTCCACGCTTTCCCAGCGTTTTGTTAGGCGCTTTATCTCTGATCTTGATTCTGTGCGCAGCGCTGGGCACTGGTGCATATCTGTATGCTTCAGCTATTCACCTCATTTCTGAGTACCGTCGCCAGCTTAATGGTGCGGCCGATCATGCTCAATTGTTTTTTGACCAGCGCGAAGTGTTGTTACGCGCTGTTGCGGCCAGTGCTGTATCGCCAGACTCGTTAGTTGTGTCACCCAACAACCATAATCTGGAAGCCATCAATACACCAGAATACAAATCTGCAGAACACTATACGTTATTGCTGACAACACGCCACTGGAATGCCATTCATCGCACCGGTAATCTGCGTTACAGCGAACTCAACCCTGCACAAGACTTTCGCCTAGAACAAAACGGCCAGACTCTGACTTGGGAACCACAAGTAAACGAGTTGGCATCACGTCTAAGTAGCATTAATAGTGAGCCTCATGCTCGCCAAATCCCCGTGGTTTGGTTACACCAAGATGATGATTCTCCGTCACGTCTGGTGGCCTACACTCCTATAGATAGAGAAAACCGTCAAGGTGCTTGGTTGGGCCTAGAGCTAAGAGATATAGATCGTGCGCTAACTTTAACGTCACCGCCGCCGGGTACAGAATACATCTTGTTTGATATACGTGGCCAAGCTGTGCTGTTCAGTAGTGCCCCGCCAGATCCGTCGGAATTACGTTGGATACAGCAGGATTATTTTGGTTTTGATAAAAAAGGTTGGCCACAGAATATTCTCTTGAGCAAGTCCATTGGTACTGGTGGCCTGCGAGTGCTCTATGCATTACCAACCACGCAGTTGCTACATGATGGACGCAACGCACTGATTACGGCTTTTTTAATATTGATCGTGTTTAGCACGGTTGTTTTGGTGGGTGCGTCTTTGATACGCCGACGTTTACTGATACCAGCTCGTCAGCAACAGCAAAGCCTAGTTGATAGTGTGACCTTGAACCGCAAACTAGTTGCGATGGCTCCCGTAGGCCTAGCGTTGGTTGATGCCAAAGGCGAGGTGATTTTCCAAGAGAATCAACAGGCACGTGCGTGGATGCAAGGCGATGAGCAATGGCGCTCGCGCTTACCTAGCGAGCACGAACAAAGCGCCCGCACCGATGTTACGTTAAGTGATGGCTGTAGTGTGCGTGTGCATGCGATCAGTTTGAATTACCGAGGAAATCAAGCAGCGCTTTGTTCTATTATCGACATTACTACTGAAAAAGCAGAAGAAGCCGCTCTGCGACATTCACGTGAAATTGCCGAGAATGCCAATATTGCTAAGACACAGTTCTTGACCACGATGAGTCATGAAATTCGTACTCCCCTGTATGGCATTCTAGGGACGCTGGAATTGCTGTCTGTATCTGAAAAACAGCTGTCGCCCTCCCCTTATCTGGACACCTTGCGTCGCTCGGCGGAAACTCTGTTTCGAGTGGTGGGTGACTCGTTGGACCTGTCACGAATTGAAGCCGGTCATGTGACACTGGAGCCTCGTGAGTTTTCTGTGCAAGAACAAGTGGATGATGTGATTGCCGCTTTTTCTGCAACAGCACAGAATAAAGGCTTGTTGTTGTACTCCGTCACCCCTATCAAGGCGTTGGTTCCCCTGATAGGTGATCCCTTGAAAATCCGGCAGATTCTGAGCAATTTGGTGAGTAATGCCATCAAATTTACGATCTCTGGTCATGTTGTGTTGCGTCTGTATATAGAGCCTCAGTCAGGCAATAGGCTCGCGCTGCGCTTTCAAATCACCGATTCAGGTCAAGGTATTAGTGCTGACGTCCTTCCTAAACTATTCTTGCCCTATTTCAGTTCGAATGAAGGCGGGACGACTAAACAAGTAGGTACGGGTCTAGGCTTACCCATTTGTCAGCGTCTGGCGAGTTTGATGGGTGGAGGTCTGTCTGTGGTCAGTGAGCCAGGCTTAGGCACAAGCATCACCTTTGAAGTGAGTTTGCCTGTAGCTACCCCCCCAGGCACGCCTCCTGCCCCTAAATCACCGCTAGCATTCCGGCCAATTTATGTCACAGGGGATATTCCAGAAATTGTTTCTAACGTCAGTAAATGGTTGCGCCATTGGGGAGCCTATGTCTTGCCTTATACAGGACAGGCAGCTAAACCGGGGGCTGTGCTGGTTCACAGTTGGCCTTCTGTGGCGACGAGTACGCCTGAGTGGTCTGGTAGTCAGGTTATTGTTCAGCCTAATAGACCAAGTACGGATACCGCTGCACAACAGCCTAACTGCTTTTATACCGATTCCATTGCGATGAATGATGTGATGGAAACGGTACAGCAGGCACAAACACTAGATGGTCCCACTCTTCTGGCCGCAGAAAGTCTGAGTCCTACTGGCAGAGCACAAAAGGTCTTGGTAGTGGATGATAATCCTGTCAATCGGCAGATTTTGCAGGAGCAGTTGAGCTTGTTAGGTTGCAGTATTCATCTGGAAGAAAACGGAGAGGCTGCGCTTGCTCTAGCGAATAAAAATAGCTTTGATATTGTCTTTACGGACTTGTTCATGCCAGGTATGGATGGGTATTCTCTGGCCCGTGCATTACGTGCCGAAGGTTACCAACATCGTATTATAGGTATCACAGCTAATGCTATTTTGGATAAAGATAAAACCTGGTCTACGGCAGGCATGGATGCCCTATTGATTAAGCCTTTGCACATGTCGGCATTACGCGATAGTTTGCAGACTCCGATACACTAAGTTCGCCCCGCTATTGACAATTCTTGCGCCGGTATAACGGCGCAGGATGGTATGATGCGACAGGACTTGTCCTGCACGGCGACTTGACGGAGAACCATGGCCACCTCACCTTTTAATCGCATGACGCAACACTCACGTAGGCACACGTGGCTGTTGTTAAGCGTGATTCCTGTCTTGTTAATTCTGCTCGGTGCGTTAGTGGTTGGCGGTAAACAGTTTCTCAGTAAAGAGCGCCATCGACTGGGAGCAGATTTCACCTTGACCCTAGCTTATATTAATGAGCAGGAACGGTTCTTGGCCCAATTAAGGGACGATGCTGCCAAGCTTGAGGCGGGCTCTGAGCCAGAGCCTCCACCTGTAGAAAGTGGCCGTTCTGTCAGCATCTGGCGACCAACAGCCAGTGTATCTTTTTCTATGCTGTGCGGGCTTAACTGCCGTGTCCCCCAAGATGATTTCGGTACATTGGGGGCTGAACTGGCCGATAGCTTTGCCTCTTTTTGGGCCCTATCCTACTTTCCTTCCGGCTACCTGTTCCTCTTTCATCCTGATATAGAGGACAGCCTTAGTATTCCTGAGCTAGAGTCCTCTCGTACCGATACGGTACAACCTATAGCCTCACACAAAGAGGCTAGGCAACATATTCTCCTTGCTCAAAAACCCAAGCCTGGTGCACAACCTGTGAAATGGGTTTCTTTGCCTAAGCATCCATTGCATATGCTAGGCATTATGCCCATTACTTTGCCTGGTTTTCCGGTGTCTGGTGTAGACCCTACCCTCTTTCAGGCGATGAGCTTGTTTGATAAAGGGAGATTGCGTGAGTTTTTTAATCAATCAGAAGCGCCGGTTGGTTATAGGTTTTGGCTGCATCACGCCGAACAAGGTTTATTGATAGGCAAAAATGACTCTCCCGATTTAACGCATGACGGTTTTACCGTCAGTCTAGATGGTCTGGCCTTTCAAATGAGTGACCCATCGGGAACATGGGTAGGACGCTATCTCATCAGTCCCAGCCAATTGCTGAATAACACGTGGTTACCTTTGGGCGGAGTGCTTTTCCTCATACTCAGCCTGTTTGGTGGTGTGGCTTACGTCCGTTGGTATGGACGCCGCGTGCTAGAACCGGCTCGCCAAGCACAGCGCGCGTTACTGGAAAGTCAGGACTTTAATCAAAGCATTATTGATACATCCCCAGTGGCGTTGTGCGTTATCAGTAATGATCAAAGGAAGGTGATCTTTGGCAATGCGCAAGCGTTAGCATGGCTAGAAGTAGATGCCGGCGATGTACTGCCAGAAGGCTCACCCCTGTCTCTGTCGTTGAATGCATTGCAACAATCGCAAGAGCTGAGTAGTACAGAGGGTAAGGTGGATTTAGCCGATGGTCGTAGCCTGCATTTGGCCTGTGCACCTAGCCGCTATCACGAACAAGACGTCTTGTTGTGTGTGTTGATGGATCTCACCGCACAAGAAGAAATCCAGCGCGAACTAGAGCGTGCTCGAACAGCTGCTGATGAAGCGAGCACAGCGAAATCAGCCTTTTTGGCAACGATGAGCCATGAAATCCGTACACCGTTGTATGGTGTTTTGGGGTCACTAGAGTTGCTGTCTATGACTGAGCTAAATGTGCAGCAACAGCAACAAGTGGGTCGAATTCAGGGGGCTTCTCACCAATTACTGCAAATTATCAGTGACATTCTGGATATCAGTCGCATTGAAGCGGGTCAAACAAATGTGCAGTCTGTCTGGCTAGACCCTGTTGTCTTAGTACAAGATTGCACTGCTACCTACACGGCGATGGCACAGCAGAAAAACCTGCTGTTATTTTGTCATGTAGATCCTGACGTACCACGCAGTGTTTTAGGTGATCCGCTGCATATACGTCAGGTTTTAAACAATTTAATCAGTAATGCAGTCAAATTTACGCAAGCGGGCCATGTAATTGTTCGACTGCGTCAAGAACATGTCGATAAGGAACGTACACAGTTGTTGTTTCAAGTCGCAGACAGTGGCGTGGGCATTGAACAAGAGCGACAAGAAAACCTGTTTACGCCCTTTTACGTGGCTCATTCGGGTGAACACACTATACGAGGCGCAGGTTTAGGCTTGTCTATCTGTGCTCGACTCGCAGAACTGATGGGTAGCCAGATTCAACTTACCAGCGAGCCTGGTTTAGGTAGCAGTTTTTCTTTTGCATTGGATCTGAGCATAGAGCCTGCAACAGGCAGCACGGCGTCAGCCCCTAATTTACAGGGTATGAAGCTATATGTGCGAACACCCCACGCTGAACTGTCTGAGTCTCTTTGTTCTTGGCTCAACAGTTGGAATGCTAAGGCGCACGCCATGTTGCCCAGCTCACCTATGATTGGTTATTCCGAAGAGGAAGTTTTGCTGGATGTCATGATGCCCAGCAGCAGTCCGATCCAGCACTGGCCAGGTCCTTATCTCAGTGTATCTGCACGAGATGGTAGCTCGACGTTGCTTGAGGCCGATAGCACTAGCCCAGAAAGCATTGCACGTGCCCTTGAAGTCTGGCAGACGAAACAGCATACAAGTTCTGCTCAGGCAGTAGTGCCAGCACCACCGGCTAAAACAGCAATCAAGCCACCAAGTCGTCCCGGTCTGCATGTGCTTGTAGCAGAAGATAACCCCCTGAATCAGGCGACCTTACGCGAACAGCTAGAGAGCTTAGGCTGTTTGGTTACCGTGGCTCAAGACGGTGAAGAAGCGCTGAGTTTGTGGGATAGCAATAACCACGATTTGCTGCTGACGGATGTCAATATGCCCAAAATTACGGGTGATAAGTTGGCCCAACAGTTGCGAGCACAGGGCGTGAGTGCCCCTATTATTGGTATTACTGCTAATGCGATGCGCGACGAGGCACAGCGTTGTACCCAAAGCGGTATGAGTGCTTGCTTGGTAAAACCCATGGATTTGGCCACGTTGAAAAACCTGTTCGAATCATTGGTTAGCTCGCCTATTCCCCAACGTTATAGAGCGATTTTCCGCAGCACTATGGATAGTGATTTGCATACGTTAGAACAAGCCCTAGCAGAACAAGATGCTGCACAGTGTCAGGCTGTTTTGCATCGCATGTCGGGTGCGCTGGTGGTCATGGGTTTACATGAGGTCGCTGATAAAGCTAAAGAGCTAGAGCAAAGTTTCAAGAACCAGACTCAACAAACCGAAGCACAGTGCCGAGCAGCGTTAGAAATTTGTGATGCGTTGCGTAGCCTGATGGACGCTACAGCGTGACACTGGATGTAGCCTACCAGGCAATTCTTGTATGGTGTTGAGGGTGACGAGCGAATCAAGTGCATGGCTGTTTTTGGGTGCATATATTGTTGATATGCTGACAAAGACAGCCACTTTCTTTAGGGTGTTTGTAGTCGTTTGAGCTCGTCACAGCCTGAGTAATTACCGCCATCACATGATGCTTGATATAAGGCCTTAGCTTTATCCATATTTTCTTCAACGCCCGTGCCATGTTCGTAATATCTGCCTAGGTTGACTTGAGATACGGCATCGCCTTGTTCCGCACCTTTTGCATACCATACGGCGGCTTCTTGATCGTTTTGTGCGACGCCTGTGCCTGTGGCATACATATACGCTACAGAGCCAGGCGCCACACCTTGTTCGGCTGCTTTTAAATACCAACTAAAGGCTTGCTCTTCATCTCGCGGTAGTTCCTCGCCATACATATATTTTGTGCCCAAGGCCACTTGGGCCATGGCGTGCCCTGCTTCCGCTTCTGCTTTACAGATTGCTAATGGTGCACGGGGACTCGTACACTCATTATTGGCAAGTACGCTCGCTGGTAAAACCAGTAGGAGTAGAAACGAAGCAACTTTCATATCAATCTCTAATGTGTGATGGATGCGAAACTACGCAAATATTTGTCGCCGTAGTGTATCGATTACAAAAATAGTGTTGGTTTATGAGGCTGGAGAATGTGTGGTTTTCATCACAGATGAGCCTTTTTTCATGCCAACCCCTAATGCTGACAAAATCATAGCAAGACATAGCCAATCTGTAAGGCTAGGAGTTTGATTAACAATAAAAACAGAGCTAATCGTGGCAAAGACCGGGATTAATAGCGATAAAGGGGCTACTTTGGATGCAGGGTATTCACGCAACAGCAGATTCCATCCCCAATAGCAGAAATGGGTAGCCGCATAGGTTTGAAAGGCAAGGGAAAAAATTGCTACGGCATCGATGTGCAAGGCTAAGGTAGTAAATGGTGTTGTGCCGTGTAACCACCATGTGATCAGCAATAAGGGTAATGGCGGGAAAAGACTAGACCATACAACGAAAGCGAAAATTTCTTTTACTTTGGATAGCTTGATGATGATGTTGCCTATGCTCCATGCAACGGCACTAATCAATACCAGAACTAAACCTATCGTTGTTGTCTTGCTCGGGCTACTAAGCAAAATGCCCAGCAGCCCGATTGCTGCAAGCACTACCCCTATCACTTGTGGCCACGTAAGGCGTTCACGAAACAGTAAAACGCCCCACCCTACTGTAAAAAATGCACTGAATTGAATTAATAATGCAGCGTTACCCGGTGGCACACCTAGCGCGATCCCCATATTAATCAGTGCCCACATCGCTACACCAAAGATCAAACCGTAGGCCACTAACCAGCGAGTTGCCACAGCGGGACGTTTAATAAAGAACACCCACGGTAATGCCGCGAAGGTAAAGCGTATGGCAGTAAGTAGTATGGGGTCTATATGCGCTAAACCCAGCTTCGTAATGGGAAAATTAAACCCCCATACAGCGGTTACAAGAATGGCTAAAACTAGGTGTTTTGTGAGCATGATCTTCATCTCTGTGCTGAATCGCGGCAGAATGCCTTGATGACCCTGCCACTATGCGCGTAGGTTCTTTGGCCCGCTTTCAATTTAAGGTCAAATAGAAATAAAATTGGGCCATGAAAGACATACACGACCTACCTTATGAGCACACGCCGCACGATGTCACGGTGACACGGCGAGACTATGTGGATGGGGAGCTATTTCCTTGGCATACGCATGGTCGTGGCCAATTTGCGTATGCGGCGTGCGGTGTTATTACGGTAGAAACAGAAGCGGGGAACTGGGCAGTTCCCCCTTTGCGAGCTATCTGGGTACCTGCTGATATGGGGCATGCGATGCAAATGCGTGGGCCTGTCACGATGCTTAATAGCTATATCAGCCCTACTGCCGCACAGCGCGTAGGATTACCCACCCATTGTCAGGTGTTTGGTGTTTCTGCACTGTTGCAACAGCTACTAGAAAAAGCCGTAGACGTTCCCTTACGCTATGAGCAGGATGGGCGTGAGAGCTTTTTAATGGGGCTGTTATTGCATGAAATTGCTGTGATGCCCGCCTTATCGCTTAACGCTCCCTTGCCTTCTGAGCCTAGGTTGGCCTACGCGTGTAATGCATTTCTTGCTGCGCCATCATTAGAAATGAGTATTGATGATATGGCGAAACTCGCTGCCATGAGCAGACGAACTTTCACGCGACTATTCCGTATGCATACAGGCGTTAGCTTTATAGAGTGGCGACAACAAGCGTGTTTATTAGCGGCCGTGGTTCGGTTGGGGAATGGGCAATCCATTACTAGTGTTGCCATTGAGCTTGGCTATAGCAGCTCTAGCGCTTTTACCTCTGCTTTTAAGTCCGTGCTAGGCGAAGTACCAAGCCGCTATTTTCAGAGGCGTTGATCATAACGTGCCGCTATTCAGGCCGTAAAACGACTAGAAATAACGCCTAGGTTTACGCCCCAAACCAGTATTTAACTACTTGATTTCCCTAGTATTGCGCATACAGGGAAGCTTTTGTGCGCTCAGCAAAAAGCGCTCGCTTGTAGGCCATTCTTTCTGCTCACTAGAATGAGGAAAATTTATCTCAATGCTAGTGCTAGCAGTAAATGGCACTGCATACACAGGAGGATTCACTCAGTCGACAATCTCGTGAAAAGGCTTACTTTACGCATCCGTAATTCAGTGGCGTAACGTGTTTACAAAAAGACCAAGGAGACAATTATGACGCAACAAACTGGATCAACAACCATCGCTGAAATGCTTGTTCCCCCTAGCGCCCGCTTATCAAAAAACAACTTGATGATGGCATGGTGGGGAGTCTGTAGTGCTATGTTTTATTTAGTGGTCGCGGCAAGTCTGGCTTTAAATTTTGGCGCTATCAACGCCTTTATCGGTATGGCCATGTCTGTAGTGGTATACGGCTTGATTAATGCGGTCATTGCACGCTATGCCATTAAAACGGGGCTATCAGTAGCTTTATTTTCACAAATTCTCTTGGGCAGAACAGGGTCTGTCATCGCTACCTTAATCTTCTTTGCTACGGCTATGTACTACGCTATTTTTGAAGGCTCAGTCATCGCAGTAGGCATTACTACCGTCTTCCCGAGTGTGAGCTACCCGTTAGCGGCATTAGTTGTTGTACTGCTGAGTGTGCCATTAATGTTTGGTAATGCAATGCGCTGGTTAGACCGACTCAACGCTATCTTGTTGCCCGTCTACATTATTGGTTTAGTGACTGCCATTGTCTTAGCCATCAGTTTATATGGCTATAACGATCAGTGGCTGGCCTTAGGCCCTGCAGAACCCAGCCCATACGGGTGGTGGCATACTTTTGTGTATTACATGGGCATTTGGGTACTGATGATGTACACCTTTGACTATGCACGTTATGGCAAAAAAGAAGATAGCCGCTTTCATGCACGCGTTAACTTTGGGATGCCTTTTTATTTTGTGGCGTTTTTCCTCAGTGGCCTAGCTGGTATTTTCTTAGTGGCGAGCGTGCCTTTGGATGGCGGGCTAAGCGAAGTTTCGGTCTTGTTGGCGCTGTTAAAAATGATGGGTGTGTTGGGATTGCTGTTTATCTGGGCCACACAAACCCGTATCAATACCGCGAACTTTTATTTGGCCGCTACAAATATGCAAGCCTGTATGACCCAGCTCATCGGCGTCAGAGGACACTATCTGTTGTGGGCGCTCGTGGTAGCTGGCCTTGTGTATGTCTTGATGTTGGCCGACGTCTTTAGCTACTTGCTGCAAGCCTTAGCCTATCAAGGTATTTTCGTTGTGGCTTGGGTAGCTATGGCCTTAACGCACATTGCGCTAACGCATAAACAGACCTCGGCAACCTACATACAACAGCAACTTGAGCACGTGACCTTTCTACGAGTTGGGGCTGTAATGGCGTGGTTGTTGGCAGCCTTAACAGGAATCACGATTATGCATGTAGGCGGTGCGTACAGCAGCTTTTCTGCACCCGTAACGATTGTGATCGCTTCAGTGGTGTATGCGGCTTTCGCGCGCGCCTGTCACAGTGCCAACCGTGGCAGCAGAGTGAAGCTATTAGTGCGCTAGCTATCCTCATATTTCACAGCGATGGGCCAGCTAAAGGTAAACTGTAGGTATATTTTTATTTTGCAGTTCTTTTTATCTGGCTTTTATGTCCACTACATCTTTTAATACGCTCCCCCTGTTGCCTGTTTTGCTTGAAACCCTGCAAGGTTTGGGTTTTGAAAACATGACTGCTATTCAGGAGCAAAGTTTGCCTTTGATTCTGGACGGTAAAGACCTGATAGCTCAAGCCAAAACCGGTAGCGGGAAAACGGCTGCATTTGGCTTAGGACTGCTGCAAACGCTGGATCCTAGCAAACTAGAGCCTCAAGCTCTTGTGGTCTGCCCTACTCGCGAATTGGCTGATCAAGTTACGACCGAGCTGCGTCGGCTAGCCCGCCAAATTCCTAACGTTCGTATGCTGACGTTATGTGGTGGCGTACCTTCTAGACCGCAAACTGAAGCCCTACGTAATGGTGCTCACGTCGTTGTGGGTACACCAGGCCGTATTCAAGACCATTTGGACAGAGGCAACTTAGACCTAACCGCCTTAAAAACGCTGGTGCTGGATGAGGCTGATCGCATGGTAGACATGGGCTTTAAAGACGACATGATCGCTATTGCGTCACACTGCCCTACTCGCCGTCAAACGCTGCTGTTTTCGGCTACGTATCCTGACAACATTCGCAAAATCAGTGCTAGGTTCTTGAAGAACCCGGTAGAGATCAAAGTTGAAGCTCTACACAGCGCTAGCCAGATCGAACAGATTTTCTACGAAGTCAGTTTTGACAACCGACTCAGCACAGTTGTGACCCTACTGAAGCACTTCCGCCCTGCTTCTACCTTGGTGTTCTGTAATACCAAAATGCGTTGCCAAGAAGTGGTAGAGGAACTACGGTCCGAAGGCATTAGCGCTGAAACACTAACGGGTGATTTAGATCAGCGTGATAGAGACGAAATCCTCATTCAGTTTGCGAACAAAAGTTGTGCCGTGTTGGTGGCTACGGATGTGGCATCACGAGGTTTGGACATTCAGAACCTTGAGGCAGTGATCAACGTAGACGTAACCAAAGATGCGGAAGTACACGTACACCGTGTGGGCCGTAGCGGCCGAGGCGATCAAAAAGGCCTAGCATTGAGCTTGGTATCTGGTAGCGAAATGCGCTGGGTAAAACAGATTGAAGAGTATCAAGGCAGCCCTGTGAGATGGGGTCAGGCCAAAGGCTTGCGGGCTAAGTCTCAAGAGCCTTTGTTAGCACCGATGATGACCTTGCAAATACAAGGCGGCAAGAAAGACAAACTACGCCCTGGCGACTTATTGGGTGCGCTCACCCGCGACGTAGGTTTGAGTGGTGATCAAGTAGGCAAAATAGCCATTACTGAATACAGCAGCTACGTAGCTCTAGATAGAAAAATTGCTAGAAAGTACTTTGATCGCATTGCCAACAGCAACATCAAAGGGCGCCGCTTCCGTATGCGCTTTTTGGAAGATAGGTAAGCGGTTAATCACGCTATTGCCACATGACTACTTGCCCCTGTTGGGGCAAGTTTCGTTATGGCAGATCAAAATACCATAAACAAGCTCAAACACTCGTTGAATAGTTCAGCGTCTTAGGCGCTACAAAATGGTTTTATTTCCATTTCTATCCAGCTCAAACACCTTAAATTCCTGTAGGTAATGCTTTAACCACGTAGAGGCTTGACCTAGTTGCGCTTGTTGTGACCAGAGTAAATCTACACCTACTACCCAGTCTGTATGTGGGTAGGCCTCTAGCGGTAACTCCACTAATTCTCCAGACCCAATTTCTCGCAGAATCGATTGTCGTGGCAGCGTAGTCCAGCCTAAGCCCGCTCTAGTCATTTCTAGTAGTGCGGAGTAGCTTTCAGCCTGCCAACTGTTCCCTGCGGTCAAATACTCAGTAGAAGGCAACCTATGCCCGTAGGCAGAAAACGCTAATCGGCGATGGGCTCGTAGCTCAGCAAAGCTAATGGACGCATAGTGCGCTAATGGGTGATCTTTATGCACGACGTGGGTCAATATCAACTTCCCCATTTGTCTGAATGCTATACCACGCGCATAGGCGGGTTGAGAAAAAGTGATCCCAAGGTCAACCTCACCTTTTTGTACTAGCACGGCTACATCGCCGTCCATAGGATGGCGAATCGTCACATCTAAATAAGGAAACTGCGTAGACAGAGCTTGTAAAGGTTGAGCAAGTACTGGGTACGGAATCTCTATCGCTAACAAAAGCTCAGATTGCGGAATATCCAATAGCTGATGCGCATGCATTTCCAGATTGCTGCATCTATCTAAAACCAGTTCTGCTTGACGCAACAACTGCACCCCAGCTGGGGTTAAAACAGGCAATTTTGCTTGTCTATCAAAAAGCTCTACACCTAGATCTACCTCTAAATTGGCGACAGCGGTGCTAACTGTTGATTGGCTTTTACTAATAGCGCGTGCGGCTGCTGAAAAAGATCCATGTCTAGCGACGGCACTAAACATTTCTAGCTGCTCGATTGAAAAACGCATGTCTCTCTCATCTATCGAATTTTTCGATGAATATTAATTATGTTCAATTACAAAGCTGATTGATGATAGCAGCAAGCTCTAACAAAAAGAGTACTACGTGGCATCCACCACAAAGGAGACAAGTATGAAAAACAGCGTTTCAGTTCATCCAGTAGATGAGGTTCTACCCTTACGGCAGTTGGCTAGCTTTGGCTTGCAACACGTGCTTGTTATGTACGCCGGCGCCGTAGCCGTACCGCTTATTTTGGGTAGCGCCTTAGGGCTTACTACCGAGCAAATGATTACGTTGATCAATGCCAACTTACTGACCTCTGGCGTTGCCACGCTAATTCAAACCTTAGGGTTTTGGCGCTTTGGTGCTCGTCTGCCATTAATCCAAGGCTGCTCGTTTATTGCTATTGCTCCTATGATCATGATTGGCCAGCAATATGGTCTAACGACAGTGTTCGGAGCTGTGATTGCAGCTGGCGCATTAACTATAGTGATTGCCCCCTTATTTAGTCGTTTACTGAAGTTCTTCCCGCCAGTAGTCATAGGAAGCCTGATTAGTGTTATTGGTATCTCGCTAATGCCGGCTGCAGCGATATGGCTAGGAGGAGGCAACCCTGATGCTGCGGATTTTGGCGCGCCAGAGAACTTACTGTTGGGCTTGGCCACCATCGCCATTATTTTGTTCATCCATGCGAAGTTCTCAGGCTTTGTAGGCAACCTCTCTGTGTTAATTGGCTTGTTGTTTGGTACTGCGCTCGCCATGGCAATGGGATACACCGATTTCACGCGTGTTGGTGAGGCGGCATGGTTTGAACTAAGCCCACCTTTTGCTTTTGGTATGCCGCAATTCGCATTAGCTCCCACGTTGGTCATGATGATGGCGATGCTAGTCATTATGGCTGAAACTACTGGCAATGTACTGGCTATAGGGAAAATAACCGGCAAACCAGCCAATCAAACAACACTAGGCGATGCCTTCCGCGCTGATGGCTTATCTACCATGCTTGGCGGTGTATTTAACAGTTTTCCCTATAACGCTTTCACTCAGAATACTGGCTTAATCGCCATGTCTAATGTACGTAGTCGTTTTGTCGTGGCAGCAGCTGGTGTCATTATGATTTTGATGGGGCTTTTCCCGAAACTCGGCGCCTTAATTGCGACCATCCCTCGTCCGGTGTTAGGTGGCTGCGCCATTGTGATGTTTGGCATGACAACGGTTGCTGGTATTCAAGAGTTGAGCAGAGTGAAGTTCGAAGGCACACGAAACGGCTTGATTGTGGCTGTTTCCATCAGTGTGGGGGTATTGCCCATGTCATTCCCCGCCCTATTTCAACGCGTAGATGGCCCACTGAAACTGTTTGTAGAAAGCGGCATCTTTTTAGCAGCGATAACTGCCATTTTGTTGAATCTCTTACTTAATACCAAAGAAACGCTGGCGGCCGGCAAAGAGGACTCTGCTGCCCCAATTCTTGCACACCAGAAAGGAGTGAATCATGACTAATACTTACGTTGACAATACAGAACTCAGTCCCAGAGATATGAAACTGCTACGTCAAACCATTGTGCTATCTGAGCAGTCTAAGAACAGCGGTAGACACCCTTTTGCAGCATTGGTGGCAGATGGTAATGGAACAATAGTCTGCATGGCTGGAAATAACTCCATGCCTCCTGAGGGTGATCCAACGCAACACGCAGAATTACGCGCTGCCGCAGAAGCAGCTAAGTTGCTGTCTCCTGAGGAGCTCGCTAAATGCACCTTATATACCAGTGCAGAGCCTTGCTGCATGTGTTCTGGAGCAATTTATTGGTGCGGTATAGGACGTGTGGTCTATGCATTAGCAGAAGAAAAACTATTGGAGTTAACAGGCGATCATCCTGAAAATCCTACATTTTCGTTGCCATGTAGAGAGGTTTTTGCTCGTGGCCAAAGACCAGTTACTGTCATAGGCCCTTTAATTGAGGATGAAGCTGCTGTGCCTCATCACGGTTTCTGGACCTAAATGATATTGCTGTCTTGAATACTGCGCATCATGCTGTGTAGGTTCTCTATCTAGCGCAACATGCTATGGTGTAGTCTGCTTGAATGAGTCGGGTGCTTCCCTTGGAGCTAACCCGACTTTTTATTATGGAGACTTACATGAGCTTTACCGTCTATTTGTCTGGCGAGATTCACACGGATTGGCGTGAACAGATCGCCAACGGTGCCCGCGCGGCCGGATTGGACATTCATTTCACTGCACCCGTAACTGATCATGATGCCAGTGATGCAGCAGGCGACCATTTGGGGCCTGAAAGCGAATCATTTTGGCGTGATCACAAATCATCTAAAGTGAACGCGATTCGCACACGTACACTGATTGAGAAAGCAGATCTGGTGGTAGTGCGTTTTGGTGACAAGTATAAGCAGTGGAACGCCGCTTTTGATGCGGGTTTCTGTGCGGCCTTGGGTAAGCCATACATTACCCTACATGCAGAAGATATTATTCACCCTCTTAAAGAGGTGGATGCCAACGCCCAAGCATGGGCGACTACGCCTGAACAGGTAGTAGAAATTCTGCGTTATACGTTGAAGGCCTAAGAAGTAAAAAAGCCGTCAGTGTTTGGCGGCTTTTTCGTGAAGATAAACAATTTAGCTGGGCAAGTTACCAAGCATAATTAACCCCCAACTGCACATTGCTATCTCGGTACTTTTCATTCCCCATCATGTATGAAAAACGCCCAGAAATTGAGGTGCTTTTAGAAAGTTGAGCTTGCATACCTACCGTTGTTGCGAACACATTTTTAGGCGTAATGTCCTTTGCGGAACGTTCGTTAAAGGACATGCGCGAGCTGCTAGGATGGCGCCAGTAGTTGAGTTCAGCAAAAGGAGCAAGTTGTGTGCCGTTCTCTTGTGCTATATCCGCTTTGAAGCGCAGACCTAAACGATACGAAGTAAAACTTTTACCTTGCTCGTGTATACGAGTGCGTGTTTGTTCATAGACATCATTTGCGTTGAAGTGACTCCAAATCACTTGAGCCTGGGGCTGTAAGTAGTAACGAGTGCTCTCTGTTTCAGATAAGACAAAACCATAGCCTCCCTCTAACGAAGCAGAGATGTTTCGAGAGTTGTACTTTTCAGCATTAAGACCCTCGCCTTTTACTTTGTTTCTGAACCAGCCCTGCATCAACCAACTATCTACATAAACGCCGACATCGCTATCAGGATTCTGCTGCCATGTGGCATAGACGCCTAGGTTGTACCCCTTTACTTTGCCTTCGGCTGTTAAATGTTCATTGCGTGTTTTAGACTTGCCATCAGAAAAGAGCACCATGGCACCAACGCTTAGTTTGCTCAAATCAGAAAAAGTGGTTTGCCACACATCTGCACCAAAATGCAGCGTTGTGCTTTCCATTTTGCGCTTATAGCCAAATTGGTTGGTAAAGCGGTCTTCTTGGTGCGCGGTCCTTCCCCATGCTCTACTACCAGATGCTTGAGAACTAATGCGCTCTTGCCAGCGATGGCGTTGCGTAGCGACGGCCATTTGACGGTTGGCAAAATAGGCATCAATTTCAGGCCTATAGGTGGTAGGTTTTATGGGGTCTACAGGATCGGGATCCACCGGGTCTGGATCAATAGGATCAGGGTCAATTATTGGAGTCGCTTTAGAGTTTAAATACCAGCTTTCGGATTCCCCACCTTTACCGCCTTTCACTAAGTAATAGTCATATAAGCCCGCGGCCAGTGAAGGAGTAGTACCTGCTCTATAACCAGTAGAGCCGCTGTCCAAAATAAAGGCATTATCAGCCGTTGTTGCGGTATTGGTTGCTGTACCACTATCGGCCGAAACCACCTTGATACCTACATTGGTTTGTGCACCATCGTTTGATTTATCATCAAAACGCTTAATACGCAGAAAAGTAGTTCCGGTGGCTTGATCTCGTATGAGTAGTTGGTCAGATCCAGATTGATCATTGTTTAATTCTGTCCATAGCTCAATGACTCCATTCGTGCCATGTAAGGTCCCTACGGCAAACTGTTGGAAGTCTTGTAAGCTCTTGGGTTTAGAAAAACGTATTTCGCTATGATCTAGCACCAAATTATTTACATGAACATAGTCAGGCTCAGTAGGCTGAAAAGTATCAGGATCTTTATTAAGGTGCCAAACCGAACCGTTAGTAAGGGTCACGTCAGCAGAGTTTTTCAAGCCACCTACCGTGTAGGGGGCCGCAATACGGGCAGCACCATAGAGCGTTGAGTTATCGGCGTTTAAGGTCAGAGTACCTCGTTGAACTTTATAGAGGTAGTTAGCATTAATGACAGATCCATTTTTGGCTTCTATATCTAAATGGGCTGCATCGGTAAGGCGCTCTGAACCTACCGTTAGAGCGGTACCGAATGGATCTGTAAGGTTTTTCTGTAAAGCAGTAATGCGACTGTTATCTATAGAGGCGTGTACACCGATTTCTTGTTGAGTCCCTACGCTTGGGGACGCATAGATGGCTGAGATTGTCGCAGCAAGACTTGAGTCCCGCATTGTCAAGGCGGATTTTTTGGCCATCTTAACGGCAAATCGCCCTGCTTCTATATGCGAGCCCTGTGTCAACGTAAGCTGTGTGTTGGCATTAAGATTTGCACCTACGGTATTGCTAAAGAAAGGATCGTCATCAGTGTCTTTGATAATTACAGTGCTGTCGTTAAGCGTGACGTTTCCACGGTAGCTAGTCTGAATTCCGATAACACTCTTGCTAATCTCTTCCCCGTTAACTCCTGGGCGAAAATTAACCAAATCTACACTGTTGAGTGTAATTTCTCCTGAGATCGCATTTATACCTAAGGTTTCATAGTAGGGGTTGGCGTTCTCAATCGTAAAGACTTTAATTTTGCTACGTCGATTTTGACCTAAGGTTCCGATGAACACTTTACTGTTATTCGACGCAACAATCCCTCCACCATAAGCTCCATTGTATTTGGAGAGGTAGTCCAGCTCTAAGTGGTCGATGGTAAGGACGGTACTAGCATCCGATGTACGGATACCAAATTGTCCTCCTCGGGTACTGTCTTGAGAGGAAATTTTCGTATCACCTGTGAAATGAGCCTGAGCACCACGAATGCTGAGTGCGGAGGTTTTTCCTGAAATCGTTGTATTGTCCAGTGTGGCAGTTAGACCTTCACCGTTCAGTGTTAGGCCTACAGCGATATTGCCGCCAGATACTTCCTCGCCAGTAGTAATGTCGAGGTTACGGGCCGTAAGCGTTGTATTACCCTCTGCTGAGGAGGCAATATAAATGCCTGAGTTACCTGTATTGAGGCTGACATCATCTAGGTTGAGTTTGCTGGTTGTTCCATAATCTATCCAGACTATGCCCTCTAGTGCAGAGATACTACTGTTCTTGAGTTCAAAGGTAGTGAGAGCACTACCGCCGTTACTATCTGGGCTGCCGTTGCCATGTATAGCAGTGCCCTCTTTCTGAATAATGTTTAAGTATTGGCCTTGAAATACTGTTTCTTTGGATGTTTCTATATCTTTTTCATAGGGTGGCAACTCACTCCCTATCCAGATAGCAGCAGTTTCGGGGGTATGGCCTACCACTGTCAAAATGTCAGAACCCGTTTTTCCAGAGATGTCAGAGGTATTCAGTTTGAATGTACTGCCTGCTCGTACAAATATACTGGGCTCAGTAGCTCCATTGGGTTTGGCGAGTGTGTAGGCTGTGTTGGTATAGACCTGTAGGCCAGTAGTTTCTTTATCCGTTTCTATTCTTGTGATCCCCTCGTTAGAGAGATCAATGGGAATGTTGCTCGTCCAGTCGCCATTCGCATGTAGTAGTGTTGCATAGGCTAGAGTCATATTGGTGCTGGCGAGAACGGTGATCGCTAGTGTTTGTAGTGATAATACGTAGATCTTTTTTTTGAATGTGGCTTTATGCATATCTTCTCCGTTTCTGTGGCTCTGGTTTTCTATGTTGCAGAGTAGGTTTACTACGCTGTGCCATCGTTATTTTTAGGAAAAGTTCAATGGCTTATTTTCCTAATAATGCTAACAAATGAAAGGAGTTAAAGACAAAAGAGCGATAAAGATATAATTAATTACCAACTTGTAACATGAGAGGTGTAGCCTCTTGGTCAGAAAAAATTTGGCCTATACAAGCAACTGAATGGCACTTTGGACATTGTTTTTTTGTCATCTTAGAGAAGGCCTGCGTTCTAGCTTAAAGGCCTAAGAAGTAAAAAAGCCGCCAGTATTTGGCGGCTTTTTCGTGAGGATAAACAATTTAGCTGGGCAAGTTACCAAGCATAATTAACACCCAGTTGCACATTGCTATCTCGGTACTTTTCATTCCCCATCATGTATGAGAAACGCCCAGAAATAGAGGTGCTTTTAGAAAGTTGGGCTTGCATACCTACTGTTGTTGCAAACACATTTTTAGGTGTAATGTCCTTTGCGGAGCGTTCGTTAAAGGACATGCGCGAGCTGCTAGGATGACGCCAGTAGTTGATCTCAGCAAAAGGCGCGAGTTGTGTGCCGTTCTCTTGTGCTATATCCGCTTTGAAGCGTAGACCTAAACGATACGAGGTAAAGTTTTTGTCTTGATCATGTACACGCGTATGTGTTTGTTCATAGACATCATTGGCGCTGAAACGACTCCAAATGACTTGAGCTTGAGGCTGTAAGTAGTAGCGAGTGCTTTCTGTCTCGGATAAGACAAAACCATAGCCACCCTCTAATGAAGCAGAGAAGCTTCGAGAGTTATATTTCTCTGTGTCCAGGCCGTCGCCTTTCACTTTGTTTCTGAACCAACCTTGCATCAACCAGCTATCTACATAAACACCGGCATCGCTATCAGGATTCTGCTGCCATGTGGCATAGACGCCTAGGTTATACCCCTTTACTTTGCCTTCGGCTTTTAAGTCCTCGTTGCGTGTTTTAGACTTACCGTCAGAAAAGAGCATCATGGCACCAACGCTGAGTTTGCTCAAATCAGAGAAGGTGGTTTGCCATACATCTGCACCAAAATGCAGCGTTGTGCTTTCCATTTTCCGCTTATAGCCAAATTGGTTAGTAAAGCGGTCTTCTTGGTGCACGACTCTGCCCCATGCTCTACTGCCAGGCGCTTGAGAGCTAATGCGCTCTTGCCAGCGATGGCGTTGTGTAGCTACAGCCATTTGACGGTTGGCAAAATAGGCATCAATTTCAGGCCTATAGGTGGTGGGTTTTATTGGATCGGGATCCAATGGCTCCGGTTTGCCTGGATCTGGGTCCACAGGATCTACGGGGTCAACGGGGTCAACGGGATCAACCGGGTCCACAGGGTCTACAGGATCTACAGGATCCACGGGGTCAATAATCGGAACCGCTTTAGAGTTTAAGTACCAACCTTCAGCCTCCCCGCCTTTACCGCCCTTTACTAGGTAGTAATCGTACAAACCAGCTACCAGTGAAGGGGTAGCGCTAGACCTGTAGCCTGTTGAGCCACTATCTAAAACAAAAGCTGTTGCTGACGTCGTTGCGGTATTGATTGCCGTGCCGCTATCTGCGGAAACCACCTTAATGCCCACGTTGGTTTGCGCACCATCGTCTAGTTCATCGTCGAAACGCTTGATACGCAAATACGTGGTACCCGTAGCCTTTTCTCTAATCACTAACTGATCTGTTGCAGAGCTGTCATCTTGCAACTCCGTCCATAACTGCACTACCCCGCCCTTACCATCTAAGGTATCGACGGCCAGTTGCTGGAATCCTTGCCTATTTTTTGGACGCTCAAACTGCAGCTCACTACGATCCAAGGTCAGTGTATTCACATGTACATAGTCCGCTGCAGTAGGCTTATTCGGGTCATGCTTCAGATGCCAGACGGAACCATTGGCTAGCGTAACATTGGCATAATTATCAGGGGAGTTTGCTGATAATTGTGCTGCACCGGAAAGTGTGGACTGATCCGCTACCAGCGTTAGTCCACCACGATGCACTTGGTAGAGATAATCTGCATTAATGACAGAGCCGTTATTGACACGCATATCGAGGTAAGCATCGCCAGGCGTTGTCCCTACAGGCCCTATACGCATGGCAGTAGCTAAGGGATCCTTACTTTTTTCTTGTAAAGCAGTAATCTTGCTGTTATTTAATGTGGCTTGAACCTCATTACTTTTTCCACCTGCACCAGGCATGACATAAATAGCTGCTCTACCCGCCTCTAGACTAGAGTCAGTCATATTCAGAGTGGATTTATCTGAAATACGCACCGCAAACTGGCCTGCTTGTATACGCGAGCCTTGCGTTAGGGTTAAGGACGATGAGTTCTCTATGCTTGAGCCTATACGCATTAAAGGCTCATCTTTAAAGTCTTTGAAGGTGACTGTGCTGTCATTCAGCGTGAGATGGCTGTTATAGCGTGCCGACAAGCCAATAACTTTGTCGCTGATATCCTCCCCCAAAGTTTTCTTGCGGAAGTTCACTATATCTAGGCTATTTAACGTGACCTCCCCGCCCAAGAAGGCATTCACCCCTTCCACATCACCGGGGCGGTTAGAGTTGCGCAGGTTAAAAAGCTCTATTTTACTTCTTGCCGATTGACCTAATTGGCCTACAACAAGCTGTGCATCATCGGAGGCTGTTAGTGCACCACTATAATCACTATTTTTTTGTGATTGGAAGGCCATGTCTAAATGATCAATCGTGACTACAGCTCCACGACCGGCATGCACCCCATTTTGACCGCCACTCTTACTGCTGTCTGATACTGAAATTTTGGTTGTGCCGGTGAAATGAGCCGCTGCATTGCTGTTCACTCTTATTGCTGAGGCTTGGCTAGAAACCGTAGTGTCATGCAGTGTGGCATCTATGCCAGCACCGGAAAGGTAGAGCCCTGTACCAAGGTCAGCACCTATTGCTGTACCTTTGGTCGTGATCTTCAGATTATTTGTGTTGAGCTTTGTTGATGAGCCGCGAGACGAGGTGATATAGGCGCCCGTGTTATCAGCAGTAATGGTGACATCACTAAGGTTAAGCTGACTATTGGTGTCGTAGTCCTCCCAGAGTATGCCCTCTTGAGCTGAAAGTTTGCTGTTGCTCAGGTCTAACGTAGTGAGGGCACTATTGCCTGCCGCATCAGCACTACCATTACCATCAATCGCTACGCCTTTTTTCTGGGTAATGTCTAAATACTGTCCCCGGAAAACGGTAGTCTGCGAAGTTTCTATATCCCCATCATTGGGTGGGGGTTCACGGCCTACCCAGATTGCTGCGGTGTCTGATCCTGAGCCTGTGATTTTTAAGACTGTCGAGTTGTTTTTTTCAGGTATAGCACTGGTGTTGAGTTCGAGGTTACTGCCTGCACGCACCAAGACAATGGGAGAGCTATCGTTTGCGGCTTGTTTGAGCGTATAGGCTTTACTGGTATAGATCCGTACGCCTACGGTGTCGGTGGCCAAGTCTATTTTGGTATGCCCCGAGCCTGTGAGGTCAACGGCTGGCTGTCCAGACCAGTCGCCTGAGGCAGTTAAAGCGGTGGCCTGTGCTGCTGACGTAAGGCTACTGGCGACTAATCCTACGGACAAAGCTTGAATGAGTACTGAATAGATCAGCGTCTTCTGAAACCTGGGTTGCTGCATGACTTCTCCATCTACTATGCATGTATTTTTATCCCAGAGACAGATACAACCACATGTGATGCGACATTTGTCTGGCCGCCTTCTTGGCTACAGCATGGCGAGCTAGCGCGCATGCGTAATCTCATATCTATTTAGCTATCTGTCTGCCTGTGAGATATATGGGGCCTTTGTTTACACCACCATGTGCCAACTTAGGTTTGCACAGGAATGAATACAACTCATGATTCTATAGTGGTGCGATGGCTAACATTGTTCAATAAAGATATGCTCTTTAGTGCTCTCTCCAACGATGAGGTGATTTCTTCAAAAGCGATAGAACTACATGAGTTTATTGAAAAAAACTGTTAAAGATCGACCCTAATTACCACTCATAACACTAAAAATAAACACGACAATAATTGTTTTCAAAATGTTATTTTCATAACAAATTTAGTAGTGAAACAACGAAATTTCATGCGGCTATAGACAGCTTTGTGCAGAAAATAGTAGAGCTAGTTTTTATTGTTCGTACTCCCATGCATCCAACATTCGTTGTGCCTCAGCTAACCCTCCCACGACGTTAGCCAAGTCATCCGTAATGCATTGCAAACCGCTATCTAAGAGTGCCTCGTCGAAAAACTGATCTTCATCCAAGCAGCAATAACTTGTAGCAACCGTCGCCAATGCTCCTATTGCAGTAGTGAGGTTTTTAGTAAAGAAGGTTGGCTTCCATGAGCCTGCGCCATGAAAAGCAAATAATACATGCCCTGTTGTCTTGTCATAAATGAATGGATCACCACCTTGTTCAGCAATCACTAGCCAATTGGGATTCCAATCATCCAATGGCTGAGCGGGGGTTTCTGACCAAGCGTAGCCTGCTTGTAAAGCGGCAAGTTTGCTGAGTGGAGGGATGCATACTGGGTTGCCTCCTACGGTTAGTGTGCAACCTACTGGGCCTACATTCTCGTAGTAGGTATGCCCCAAAGGCCCTACTTGCTGATAAAAATCAGCTATGGGCGCAGGTAAATCGCTTTGACCAGTCCATTCTGATGGTGATTGTGATCGTAATTGTCCGAAAGGTTCTAATAGGCTACGTAGCGTATCAACAGTAAACATAAGTCCGCTCTATAAAGCGTTGTAAGGGTATGGACTACTTAGTAGGTAAATGCTTTTGAGATGGCATGGATGGTTTAAGGCTTAGCGGTAGGCGAGCGTCGTCCCCTGCCCTCTAGCACTTTCATGCCTTTGCGTTTGGCTGGTTTCTGCTGATGGCTTGGCTTCTGTTGCTCTCTCAGTGTGGCTATTTCGGCTTTTGCCTGTGCGGCTTGTTGATATAAGGATTTGAGCTCAGTATCAGAGCGCTCAAGGCTAAGGTGTAGGGCTTGTAAGGCGCCTTCAAGCTTGCCGCACTCATGTTGGCTGCTTTGTAGTTGTTGTTCTACTTCTTTTAACGCTGTTTGTTGTTGCGCTTCAGAAGCTTTGGCTGCTGCACGTACAGCATCGGTTTCACGTTGAGCTTTAACGGCAGCGAGTCTTTCTCTGTCCAAATCCAGCATAAGGCGTTTTTCTGTCTCCCTGGAACGTGTTTCGGACAGCTGTGCTGCGTGATGCAGTTTTTCCAATTCTGTACTGAACTCTTTTCTGACGTCGTGCAACTGCTGCTGCAAGGTCTGGTTATCGTGCTGAGCTTGCTCTATAGCCTTGGTTAGCGCCAGTCTGGCTTCATTAGCAGCAGCTAATTCTTCTCTATAGCTAATGATTTCTTGTTCTGCGGCGGCAAGGGATTGTTGCGTAGTTTGCTCTCTTTGTAAGGCTCTATCGCGCTCTAGCTCAAACGCCGCCACATCCATTCTGGCGTTATCAACCATGACCTGTGCCTCAGCCTTAAATGTTTCTAAAGACGCTTGCGCAGCTTCCTGAGCGTGACGCCACAAGGTGGCAATAAGCTCACCGGCAGCAGAGGTGAGTGTTTCGGGGAGATCAGGATGTTCGATGCGTGTACGGCTTTTTTCGCGTAACTCTTCCCAGAACGTGACCAATGCCTGTGATGGTGCGCTCATGCTGCCCCTACGCACTAGCTGATACAGCTTGTTAGCCGTGGGTGTAGTGCCGTATCGGAAGAATAACAACGCACAGACTTCCCTATATAGCTCTTGCGTGTTTGAAAAACGCTCTTTAAGTGCCTCAACCTCGGTATTTAGGCTTATTTCGCTGGTATTTGCTGTATTCATCATTATTCCTTATTCGATAATTGATAATACAACGTAATACGTTAAGAACACAATTATTGTTGATTGAAATTTGACATTACTCTTATAATGTCAAATTACTAGATAGGTATACGGAAAATCATGTCTGACAGCCACTCAACAGCGCTTATGCGCTTCCCTCCCCTTGAGCATTTCCCGCGATCTGCGCAAATGGATGGCAGCAACGGTACAAATAGAGCTGTAGGTGGCCGTTCGCAGATTAGTGCAACCACAGACATCGATGCCATCAAGGCATGGCTGGCACGTTTCGTTAACTCCCCGCACACCTTCAGTAATTACCGTAAAGAAGCTGAGCGTTTGCTGTTATGGGCCACCATTACCCTGCGCAAGCCTATTTCGTCGCTCACGCACGAAGATCTTGTGCTCTATCAGTATTTTTTAACTGACCCGCAGCCTGCGGCACACTGGGTAATGCCGGCCGGCCGTAAAGTCGCTAGATCACATCCCGACTGGTGCCCGTTTGCTGGACCGCTCTCTCAAGCCAGCCAACGGCAAGCGGTCATCATCTTAAATTCCATGTTTTCTTGGCTGGTTGCTGCGGGTTACTTGGCCGGAAACCCGTTGTCGTTAACCAAACAGCGGGCTCGTAACGCCGCTCCTCGTGTTAGCCGTTATTTAGACGATGATATTTGGCTAGAGGTAAAACGTACGATTACCGCATTGCCCCAAGAAAGCGATAGGGAACGTGAACACTATGCCCGTTTGCGTTGGTTGTTCTCGTTGCTCTATGTGTGCGGATTACGGATTTCTGAAGTGATTGAGAACCAAATGTCGGGCTTTTTTTGTAGGCGTGGCAATGATGGCGTAGACAGTTGGTGGCTAGAGGTGACTGGTAAGGGCAATAAAACACGTATTGTGCCGGCCACATCCGAACTCATGGCAGAGCTATTGCGCTATAGGCGTGAAAAATCCTTACCGCCCCACCCCACTGCTACGGAAACTACGCCCTTGTTATTGCCTATAGGTCATCAGCAGCGGCCGTTAACGCGGGCAGGCGTACATGGGATTGTGAAATCGGTATTTAAGGCAACAGCGGAAAGAATCCGCGCTGCTAATCCAAATAATGAATGGCAAGCTCAACAGCTAGAACAAGCATCGGCCCACTGGCTACGTCACACGGCAGGTTCGCATATGGCGAATAAGCAGGTCGATTTACGCTATGTACGCGATAACTTGGGGCATGAGTCATTGAGCACTACAAATATTTATTTGCACTCAGCCGATGACGCTAGACACCAAGAGACAGAGCAACACCATAAAATTCAGTGGTAGTGGGTGTTAGCGCGTGATCAGAGTGCTTTGAGGTAACGCACAGACGCATAGTGACGTGATAGACATCAGCATTTTTTGTTTCAGCTCAGGCTATTTTTACCGGTTGTTATCTAGTGCTATTTCTACGTGTGCTTTTGGTTCAGGAAAATGGCTATTTCTGGGTGCTTCTTCGCTTGAGTTTTAACTGTATTCTTAAGAAATATTATAAGCTTAAATCAAATAAATTAGTTTATTATCAATAGCCTATAGTGATTTTCAGCACGAAATTGTCATTACACGATTTAGTCTAGCAAAGTGCTAAAGCAATAGATTATTTAGTGTATTTGTTGCCCTGAGCGTACGATTTTTGAGTCGTTATAGCCTTATCTATATAGGTCTTGCGCTAGATCAAACATGAATTCGATAAGGGTTTCTACCCATATGGCCTCTCTATACCATGAGTATTGAGTGTGACATTGAAGTTAATTGACACATTTCTTTATTAATTATGGGTAGTGTTTATGAAAGCCTTGTCTAAAACCCTGATTGTTGCACTGGTTGCGCTGGGGGTCGGTTATGGCGGATCACAGCTTATTCTTTCGCAACGTAGCATAACGTCCTCATCTGCGAGCAACTTGAACTTGGATGATGAAAAACTCATCAAGCAAGGAGCCTATGTATCCCGTACCGGCGACTGTGTGGCCTGTCATACCGTTCCTGGTGGTAAAGAGTATGCCGGTGGTCTGGCAATGCAAACACCGCTGGGGGCGATTTACTCAACTAACATCACTCCCGATGTAGAAACCGGTATTGGTAGCTACACCCTAGACGAATTCAAAACTGCTGTACAACACGGTGTGCGTAAAGATGGCGCAGCTTTGTACCCAGCTATGCCCTACCCCTCTTACGCCATCATGAGTGATGACGACATGAACGCGCTGTATGCGTACTTCATGCGTGGTGTACCTGCAGTCAAACAAGAAAATGCAGAGCCTACATTGCCTAAGATGTTCCAAATGCGCTGGACTGTTGCTTGGTGGCAATGGATGTTTGCGCCTACAGATCAAAAGTTTATCGCGGATGATGCCGTAGATAGCATCAGAAACCGTGGTGCATACTTGGTACAAGGTCCTGGCCACTGTGGCGCCTGTCATACCCCACGTGGCTTGGCTTACCAAGAGTTGGCATTAAGCCTGAATGATGGTGATGACTTCTTGTCTGGTGCAGTAATTGACGGTTGGCGTGCAAAAAGCTTGCGTGGTGAAGGTCGTGGTTTAGCAAGTTGGACAGAAGATGAGTTGGTGGACTTCTTCGCAACTGGTAGAACAGACAAAGTAGCCGCGTTTGGCGCGATGGCTGATGTAGTGGAGCACAGTACTCAGTACATGACCCCCGAAGATCAACGTGCTATGGCGCAATACTTGAAAGCGTTGCCTCCAGTAAAAGGCCGTAACCCAGAGATCCCACATCAGACTGATACCACCACCCAAGCACAATTGGATGGTCAATACACGACTCCAGGCGCTTGGTTGTACGCTGAACACTGCGTAACCTGCCACCGTGCTGATGGTAAAGGTGTGCCGCGTATATTCCCTGCGCTGGCCGGTAACTCTGCAGTATTTGCCAACAATGCGCAGTCTGTCATCCAAGTGACCTTGGAAGGTGGCCGCATGCCAGAAAACGAAGTAGATGCAATGACATTCACCATGCCTGCTTTCCGTCACTTGGGCGATCAGGAAGTGGCTGATGTAGTGAATTTCATTCGAACTAGCTGGACTAACCAAGCGCCTGAGGTTCAAGCCGAAGACGTTGCGCATATCCGCCAGTTCGTTGCTAAAAAATCGCCTAACATCCTTCCTGAAGGAGCCAGCCATGAGTAAAGCCAAAACCCTTTCCGTAGTAGCCTTGGCGATCGCTGGTATTGCAGGTGCTTCTTGGTATAGCCTTGCCAGCCCTACCCTGACTGGCCCAACAGAAGTTAGCTACCCTATTATTGACGTAGAAACTAAGCAGGTTATTGGTCAGTATCAAGTACCGTCCGATCTGCTTATTGAAAACGAGCCTAACGCAGAATCCATTTTATACGGCAAACGCTTGTTGAATGAAACACGCCGCTTATTGCCTGACAACGTGGGTGCAATGATGAACTGTAATAGTTGTCACATTGCCGAAGGTAAAGCTCCACTGGGTGCGCACTACATCAACAGTTTTGTGAGCTACCCTAAAGTTATGCCGCGTTCCGGCAAAATGGTGGACTTAGCAGGCCGTATCAACGGGTGTTTCATGCGCTCCATGAACGGTAAACCCTTGCCAGTAGACTCTGCTGAAATGGTAGGTATGCTGGACTACATGAAATGGTTGGCACAAGGCGTTGAACCAGGTCAAAAAGTACAGATTCCTATCGCTGGCTCTTTGGATGAAAGCTTAGTACCTAACACTGAACGCGGTCGTACGTTGTACGCTGCGCAATGTGCAACCTGTCACGGTGCTGACGGTGAAGGTCTAAAAGATGAGCGCGGCAATATTGTCTTCCCACCGCTATGGGGCGATGAGTCGTTCAATATTGGGGCAGGTATGGCGCGTACTTACAAAGCCGCTGCTTTCATTAAGTACAACATGCCTATGAGTGTTGAAGATCATGGTGCGTGGGGCCAAGGTGGTGTGTTGGACGATCAAGATGCAGTAGATATCGCCGAGTACTTCACTCACATGCCTAGACCTGACTTTGCCGCTAAAGTGAACGATTGGCCTAATGGTAAAAAACCAAAGGATGCACGTTACTAATATAAGAAATTAATCTCCCTTCAAGCCAGATTTAAGGCTGCCCTCCCTTGGCAGCCTTTTTTTTCGTCTGGCTTATTCAGCAGCGCTTACGCGTACTGTTGCTGCAATTTTCTTCGCACGTTCACGTGCTGCTTCTACCGTTTCGTCATACGCCAAGGCAACGCCCATACGACGCTTAGTGAAGCTTTCAGGTTTACCAAACAAGCGTAGATCGGATTGAGGAATACTCAAGGCTTCGGCTACGCCATCAAACGTTACGTTCTTACTGTCTACGCCACCATAAATCACAGCGCTAGCGCCAGGGGCCAACAAGCCTGTAGAAACAGGAAGCCCCAAAATTGCACGTGCATGCAGTTCAAATTCGTTTTGACGCTGTGTCACCATAGTGACCATGCCAGTATCGTGTGGTCGTGGGCTTACTTCGCTAAACCACACTTGGTCACCTTTGACAAACAACTCAACGCCAAAAATACCTTGGCCACCCAAATCTTGCGTAATAGACGCTGCAATATGTTGTGCAGACTCAAGCGCTGTCTTGCTCATAGGGTGTGGTTGCCAGCTTTCTACATAGTCACCATCCACTTGTTTGTGGCCGATTGGTGCGCAGAAACTGGTTTGCACAGCGCCTTGAGCGTCTAGGCTACGTACAGTCAATAGAGTGATTTCATAATCGAAATCAATAAAGCCTTCTACGATCACGCGCTGTTGGCTAACGCGGCCGCCTTCCATGGCGTAATTCCACGCTTTTTCTATGTCTTCAGGGCCACTGATCTTGCTTTGGCCTTTACCTGAGCTACTCATTAACGGCTTGATCACACACGGGTAGCCAATGTGGTCTTGAATCGCTGCTTTGAGCTCATCCAAGGTATTGCAGAACTTGTAGGGGCTGGTTGGCAAGCCTAGTGTTTCAGCTGCTAAGCGACGAATACCCTCGCGATCCATTGTCAGTTGCGTGGCGCGAGCCATAGGCACGACACGCGCTTTACCAGCAGCCTCTACAGCTGCTAACGCATCGGTAGCAATCGCTTCGATTTCAGGCACGATAATGTGTGGCTTAACTTGCTCAATGAGTGCTGTTAGCGCGTTGGCATCACGCATATCAGTCACAAAAGCGTGGTGTGCGACCTGGTGACCAGGAGCATTCTCATAGCGATCAACCGCAATGGTTTCTACGCCTAAACGTTGCAAGGCAATAATGACTTCCTTACCCAACTCTCCTGCGCCCAAAAGCATGACACGAGTTGCAGCAGGACTTAGCGGTGTACCTAATGGCTTCATGAGTGACTCCGGTATAACTGGCTCAAATACGATAAATTCATAAAGCAGCATTGTAAACGTAACCTCGTTCGCTGTAGGCAATATTCAGTTTCACGATGGTTTTCGTCGCATTACCGCCTGCAGAAACAGGGAATACAACGATGGCAACGCTATGGCTTGTTTTTTCTGCTGCTATGTTCTACATTAATTAAGCTCAATTTGAGCATATAAGGAGAACAGCAGGTGGAGAGCCTAAAAGAAATCTATTTTGACCTACCCGACGCTACGTCAGGTGCAGTGCGTTTAGCCACGGCGTGGGCCAATGTACCAGAGCCTATTGCAGATACCGACGTAGAAACCTACAAAAACAAAATACGTGAACAGTTAAAGGCGCAAGACGCTACGTTAGTAGCCCATTACTATGTAGACCCTGTTATTCAAGATCTGGCAGAAGAAACAGGCGGCTGCGTGGCTGACTCATTAGAGATGGCTAGATTTGGCCGTGATTGCGAAAGCTCTACCCTTCTGGTGGCTGGCGTGCGATTTATGGGGGAAAGCGCCAAAATACTCAGCCCGCAAAAACGCGTATTGATGGCAGATATGCAGGCCACGTGCTCACTAGATTTAGGGTGTGAGATCTCCGCTTTTGAAGCCTTTTGCGATCAGCACCCAGACCGTGAAGTGGTGGTCTATGCCAATACCAGTGCAGCCGTCAAAGCACGTGCAGATTGGGTGGTTACGTCAGCCGTCGGCCAAGAGATAGTCCTACACTTGCACCAACAAGGTAAAAAGATACTGTGGGCGCCTGACAGACACTTAGGTTCCTACATACAGCACACAACCGGCGCTGATATGGTGCTATGGCAAGGTTCGTGCTTGGTACACGATGAATTCCAAGCTGATGAGCTTTTGGTAATGAAAAAGCGTTACCCAGATGCCTGTGTGTTGGCACACCCAGAAGCCCCTGCGAATGTGCTGGAGCATGCAGATTTTATTGGTTCTACATCACAGATTTTGGCCGCTGCAGCACGGTTTCCACATACTTTATTTATTGTGGCCACGGATCAGCGGCTACAACATAAGTTAAAGCAGTTATTGCCAAACAAGAAGTTTATGCCTGCACCTACTGGCGGTGTAGGAGCAACCTGTAAAAGCTGCGCGTTTTGTCCGTGGATGAGCTTAAATAATTTACCCGCCTTGCTAGGCAGTCTGACAAGGAATCAAACCGAGATTCATGTCGATGAAACGATTCGTGTCGCTGCAGAGAAAAGTTTAAAACGCATGCTGGATTTCTCTGCTGATACGGCATTACGTCAACAATTACAGCAGGTACTGCAAGTGGCTTGATATTAGTGTTCTGAAGCGCCAGACACTATCCATTCAACAATAATCTCTAGATCGGCATCACTGATTTTGGTATTGGGTGGCATGGCAACAGGCCCCCATACCCCTTGGCTACCGCGTCGTATGTGTGTTTTCAGTAATTCGGCGCGTTCTACGCTCGCAGGTGCAGCCTCAAAAATACTTTGAAAAGAAGGTCCAAGTAGTTTTTTGTCGACGCGGTGGCAGGCTAAGCAGGTATTTTTTTTGAGTAGTTCTAGTACATCATGTGCTGAGGTTTGTGCTATTACAGCATGCTGCGGGGCAAGTATCAAACAAAGAGCAATAAAGCTGTATCGTCTTATCATTATGTAGATGCTCTCACATTACAATAGTCATTATGTTCCCCCTACTCTGAGGATATATCATGCGCAAAATTTTAGTACCCGTTGATGGTTCCGACGCTTCTACCCGTGCGGTACAAATGGCAATTACGATGCTGAAATCCATTCCAGACGGTGAATTGCACATCGTGACTGTGCAGGCCCCTATCGTGTCGCGCAACGTATCACGCTTTTTTGCTCCTGAAGTACTGAATGAATATTATCAGGACGAAGGTAATGCTGCACTAGCACCAGCAGTAGAACTTGCTACGCAAGCGGGAATGAAGTTTCAGAAAAGCGTGCTGACGGGTTCAGTTGCTGAAACCATTGAAGAGTACGTACAACTACACCACTGCGACCATATCATTATGGGTAGCCGAGGCTTGGGTGCTATCCCTGGTTTGGTATTGGGCTCTGTGACGACCAAAGTTCTGAGTTTGGTGAGCGTACCGGTAACGCTGATCAAATAAAAAAACGGTAGGTGTCTATATATGCGCACCTACCGTTTTTTATTGCCTTATACCGATGGCTGTGTCATTGCCAATGGGTTGATCCAGCTATCGTATTCTGCTTCGGTTAAAAAGCCTGACTCAAGCGCTGCTTCTTTCAGGCTTTGCCCTTTCAGGTGAGCTGTTTTAGCAATTTTGGCTGCTTTGTCGTAGCCAATATGCTTGTTCAGGGCTGTCACCAACATCAGGTTTTTCTCTAGATTCTCACGAATACGCTCTTCGTGAGGCAAGATACCGACTGCGCAGTGTTCGTCAAAAGACAAACATGCGTCGCTGATCAACGCGATACTTTCCATCACGTTGTGCACCATCACTGGCTTGTAAACGTTCAACTGGAAGTTACCTTGTGAGCCGGCAAACGCTACCGCTGCATCGTTACCAAACACCTGCACGCATACCATTGTCATGGCTTCGCATTGTGTAGGGTTTACTTTGCCTGGCATGATGGAAGAACCTGGCTCGTTTTCTGGGATTTGGATCTCGCCAATACCGCAACGAGGGCCGCTGGCCAACCAACGCACGTCGTTTGCGATTTTCATCAATGCACCGGCTAGCGTACGCAATGATGCCGACATATTGACCAAGGCGTCGTGGGCAGACAAGGCAAAGAATTTGTTCTCAGCACTGCGGAATGGCAAGCCAGTCAATTCTTTCAAATGACGTGCAACAGTATCACCAAATTTAGGGTGAGCATTCAAACCTGTACCAACGGCTGTACCGCCAATGGCCAAATCATAAATACCTGGCAATTGTGCTTCTACGTGTTCCAGAGCGAAGTCTAGCTGGGCAGCCCAGCTACCAATCTCTTGGCCTAAGGTGATAGGCGTTGCATCTTGCAAGTGAGTACGACCTGTTTTCACCAGTGTTTCGTAACGAGCTGCCAGTGTTTTAAAGGTGTCACGCAGTTGTGCCACGCTAGGCAACAAGCGCTCTTTCACTTGCAATGCCACGGCAATGTGCATGGCTGTTGGGAAGGTGTCGTTTGAGGACTGGCCACGGTTCACATGATCATTGGGGTGAATGGGGCTTTTGCTACCGATTACGCCACCCACCAACTCAATGGCTTTGTTGGAGATGACCTCATTGGTGTTCATGTTGCTTTGTGTGCCAGAACCAGTCTGGAACACCACCAGCGGGAATTCTGCATCCAGCTTGTTTTCAACCACTAACTGTGCGGCTGCCACGATAGGGTCTGCGATCTCCGCTGGTAATTCGCCCAACTCTTTGTTGGCCATGGCGGCTGCTTTTTTCAGATAACCCAATGCCTGAATCATGGGGGCTTGCCATACAAAGCGCTCTCTTCCAATGGGGAAGTTAATGATAGAGCGCTGTGTTTGCGCACCCCAGTAATGATTTGCTGGGACAGCAATGTCACCCATCGAATCTTGTTCTATACGTGTATCAGACATGCTTTGCTCCTACAGAGAAAAATTATTTAGTACAGGCTAGTGCATTGGCTTCTGCCAAGCGTTGCACCCATACTTGTGCGATATCTACTAACCTATTGGCAAAGCCCCACTCGTTGTCAAACCAGACAAAAAGGTTGGCAAAACCATCGTGATTGGTACGTGTTTGACTGCCATCCACAATCACAGAATGCGGATCATGATTAAAGTCTACGGATGCATGAGGCTGATTCGTAAACGCGATGGTAGTACAGGACTTTTCTGCAGCGTCTTTAAAGAGCTGGTTAATGGCGTCAGGGGTGGTCTCAGTACGCAAATTCACCATCAAATCTATAGCCGAGACGTTTAAGATTGGCACACGAATCGCTTTGGCTTGAACCTTCCCCTGCAGTTGAGGCAATAAGCGCTCTACCCCTTGGGCTAATCCAGTAGCCACTGGCACTATAGATTGCATAGCTGAGCGAGTACGGCGTAAATCTTTATGGTGATAACCGTCAATCATAGGCTGGTCATTCATCACCGAGTGCAAGGTGGTCAGAAAGCAATGCTCTATACCAAAGGCTTTATCTAACACCGCCAGCACGGGAATAATGGCGTTTGTGGTGCAGGATGCATTAGACACAATACGGTGATGTGCCGCTAAACCAGCATCATTAATATCCAACACGGCTGTGTAATCTACATCGGCAGCACCATCAGCTGGATGAGACACCAGCACACGCGGGCAGCCGCTGTCTATAAAGCGCTGTAACTGTTCGCGTTTGCCATAGACACCTGAACATTCAATCACCAAGTCCAGATTAAGACTTCTCCAGTCTACATCTTCTGGATTTTGGGCATGAGTGATCGCAATAGTATGACCATCAATCACCAACGACTGCGCATTGTGATTGATTTGGGCAGCCGGGAACGGTCCGTGCGTAGAGTCAAAACGTGTTAAGTAAGCCATGCTTTCCATGTCCGCAGGCTCATTAATGGCAACCACTTGCAGCGTATCCTGCAATTTGCGTTCATAGATAGCACGTAAAACACATCGCCCTATGCGACCATATCCATTGATTGCTATGCGTGTCACAGGCGTTCCCATGCCCATCCTTGTTTAAAAAGTAATAGAAAAACCACCGTCTACCACCACGATATGGCCGTTGACGTAACTGGCTGATTTTGAGGCCAGAAATACGGCTGCAGGTGTGATTTCAGCTGGCTGAGCCCATCTCGCCAGCGGATTTCTGCCAATCACATGTGCACCTTTAATAGGGTCACTTGCCAAAGCGTGATTAGACTCGGTAGCAAACGTACCAGGGGCAATCCCATTGCTAGTAATACCCTGTGAGCCAAACTCAACCGCCAAGGAGCGCACCAGTGCTTCCAAGCCTTGTTTAGCAACAGGATACACCGCATCCCCTGCTCTGGCTATGCGGCCAGCAATAGAGCTAAAGGTGATAATACGGCCATAACCTTTAGCCGCCATTCCCATTGCCGCAAGCTTGGATAACACAACAGTAGCCGTCAGATTATCTTGTATATGTTGCGCAATTTCGAGCGCGCTCAACTCACTAAATGGGCGGCGCAAACGACTACCTACGGTATTCACCAAAATATCAGGCTGTACAGGTAACGTTGCATAGGATGCTTCTAACGTCGAGAGGTCGGAAATATCCTGACACCAGACAGATGCCTTATAGCCAGCGTCTTGTAGGCGCTGCTGAGCCGCCTGCAATGGCGCTGGGCTCCTACCATTTACGATCACATGTGCGCCTAAGCCAGCGTATGCGGCAGCTATTGCCCAGCCTAGACCTTGCGCCGAACCTGTAATTAACGCTGTCTGACCGTGCAGGTCAAACGAAGGAATAAACGACTCTATAGTTTGCATACCACCTAGCTCACATCACCACGTTACGCGGAGCACCTGCTATAAAAGCTTCGATATTGCCCACCAACTGATCAGCTAGTGCTTGAACAGCTTCCTGGCTTGCCCAGGCGACATGTGGCGTGAAGATAAAATTAGGTAAATCCATCAAACTAAAGAGCACATTATCATCGCGCGGCGGTTCAGGCGTGGTCACATCTATGCCAGCACCGCTGATTTGCCCGCTACGTAAGGCAACAGCCAAATCTTCTTCACAAATAAGCCCGCCTCTGGCGGTATTAATCACCAAAGGACGCTTATCCATCATGGCAAATTCTTTGGCAGTAAGCAAATTGGCGGTTTCGGGCGTTAACGGGCAATGCAAACTGATGATGTCCGAGGTACGCAGCATGTGTTCAAACGATACTTTGCCATCGCTGACATCATTACTGCCTTTGCGAGCAGCAAACTGCACGGTCATGCCTAGACCTTGGGCTAACTTTGCGACTGACTGCCCCAACGCTCCTGAGCCAATAATGCCCAGTGTGCTACCTGCTAAGTCACGTATTGGGTAGTCAAAATAGCAAAATTGCTGTGATTCTTGCCAACGCCCACGAGCAACAGACTGGTGATAAGCGAACAAGCTGCGGCGTAGTGCGAAAATTAGAGCCAATGTGTGTTCTGGCACGGTGTGCTCTGCATAATTACGCACATTACACACGACAATGTTGCGGCTTTTACAGGCATCCAAGGCCACATTGTTATAGCCCGTCGCGGCTACGGCCACTAATTTTAGCGATGTAGCGGCCTCTATCACCGCTGGGCTGACAGGCGCTTTATTGCTAATAATGATGTGGGCTGTTTTACAGCGCTCTATGGCTTGTGCTTCGGTGCTTTTTTCGTAGCAAACCAATTCATGCGGGAAAGAAAATGCCTGCAATTGCGTATGCGGGCCTAGTGTCTCGCTATCGAGAAAAACAATGCGTAGAGGCTGATTTAACATATGACACTCATAGTAGGATCAAACATGACACATGACGCGTATGAGTACGCGTATCATAGCCATCTAGTCTACCGTAGTAATGTATGAGACTGCAGCTCCCTGTGTGAAAAACGGGGTTATTGCATGCTATAAACATCTAGGTTTTTTGTTTTTTTCCGTGAAGGGGCTCTTATGAAACTGTATTACATGGCTGGTTCTTGTGCTTTGGTATCACATATTGTGCTGGAGTGGATTGGTAAGCCGTACCAAGCTCAAGCCGTTAGTCGCAAAGAACTTAAAGAACCTGCTTTTCTGGCCCTAAACCCATTGGGTTCTGTGCCAGCCTTTGTAGATGGCGATATGTTGCTGACACAAAGCATGGCTATTTTGGAATACTTGGCGGAAAGCGCCCCAGAACAAAACTTGCTAGGCACTACACCACAGCAACGAGCAGAGACACGTCGTTCTTTGGCTTTCTTGAATTCCGACGTACACAAAAATTTTGGTGTGATGTTTGGTATTCAGGGCTACACACAAAACGAAGAAGCCCAGAAAGAAGTTAAAGAAAACACGGCGAAGCGTTTGCGTGGCTACTTTGAGCTGTTAGACAAACAGCTAGAAGGTAAAGACTGGCTGACAGGCACACGCTCTATCGCTGATCCATACTTGTACGTGGTCATGCGTTGGGCACCTATTCAGAAAATTGATTTGAGCGACTTGCCTAATCTGCAGCGTTTCTTCAAAAATATGGAAGCTGATGCCGGTGTTCAAGCCGCACTGAAAGCAGAAGGTTTGGCGTAATTCAGCAGTTATAGCTTTTGAAATGACGCCATTCGGCGGCCAGTCTGGAGCTTCCGGCGGCCGCCGCCACAAAGCCCATAGAGCTATCTAAGTCCGACAAACTTGCCCCCTCTTCTAGCAGCAGTCCGCCATAACTATTACGTAGTTTCTGCGCGGTTAAACCTGCAAAACCGTGCTCATTTCCCCATCCTGACACAATTCTGGCTAATGTAGCCGGGTTCATGGTTTCTTTGGATCTAAATTCAGATGGCACTCGGTTGGATGGAAAGAGCAACTGATGCCCTGTAGTGTGTTCTAACCGTTGCTTCCAGTTCAGTACAATTTTTACCGCCCACTCGGGCATTGCCAATACCCTGTGTTTGCCACCATGATCTTGTATATAGGCATGGATAGTAGAATCTTCAGGATTGCTGCGATTTAAAGCTAACTGTTCTTGCAGTGAAAAACTAATATAGCAGCCAGTATCTAGGCAATACTCACCATCCTCATTAGGATGTATAGCCTCTATTCGTAGTGATAGAACTTCTAACGCTTTAAGTCCGCAACCTAGCAGCAATGCGACAACCGCCGAATTTCTATGCGCTTTCCAAAGTGCAGCAGCCGTTAGACTATGATGCTCTAACGCTAATCGCTGTTGTTCGGCCTCTAAGCTCTCTACAATTTCTACACATTGCTCTGGCGTTAAGAACTGCTTGCTTTGATTACTACTAGAGTCACGCCAGGATGTTGCGTGCATATCCTGCAGATTTTGCGATGCAGTAGGATTAATGAGTTCTGGAATTTGGGTTTGCAAGGCTTCATAGGCACGCAAAATCACCAATTGATAGCGCTCGCGCTGTTGTCTATTAGTATCTTCTAAACTGCTTAAGAAGTTGCTGATATGGGTTTCATTAACCGTATTGATATGTAGTCGTTGTGTAGGCAGCCAATCTAGAAAGCGTCGCCACAATACTAGGTAGATACGCTTGCTGGATAACCTAAAAGGCGGATGCTGAGTATCCATCCAACGCTCAAACAGGTTGATAGCTTCTTTGCGACGTAAAGCCTTAGATTTATCCACTTCCCACCTGCTTTATTGTTAACTTTTTCTTTAAGTAAAACTTTAATCTTCCGTTAGTTGCATTAATTATACCTAAAGAAGCCGGTATTGCACCGGCCATCTTTATTTTGTTTTCTTTTACGCACCTAGATAGGCTTTACGCACGTCCGGGTTAGCCAATAGATTAGCGCCAGTATCCTGCATAACTACTTTACCAGTCTCGATTACATAGCCTCGATCAGCGACTTGTAGTGCTTTGTTTGCATTCTGCTCAACCAGAAACACGGTCACACCCTCGTCTCGGATTGTGCGGATGATATCAAATATCTGCGCAATGATCAGCGGTGCCAAGCCTAAGGTAGGCTCATCTAATAGTAATAGCCTAGGCTTACTCATTAATGCCCTACCGATGGCTAACATCTGCTGCTCGCCACCTGACATCGTTCCTGCGCGTTGTGATGCCCGCTCACGCAATCTAGGGAACAACTCGTACACGTGCTCCTCCCCTTCTGCGATTTGGCCCTTACTCAAAAAGAAACCACCCATTTTCAGGTTTTCAGATACCGTCAAATCGGGGAATACTCGACGTCCTTCAGGCGAAATCGCTATACCACGCTGCATAATTTCATGCGTAGGCAGATTTGTGATGTCGTCGCCCTCAAAGGTAACACGGCCGCTCTTCGCCCGTGGTGAACCACACACGGTCATTAGCATGGTGGTTTTACCCGCGCCGTTTGCACCAATTAAGGTGACAATTTCACCTTTATTTACGTCCAGTGTTACGCCATCTAGGGCCTGAATAGCACCGTAATATGTACTGACATTCTCAAGCTTAAGCACGCTACTCTTCTCCTAGATACGCTTTAATCACTCGCGGATCATTCTGTACTTCTGCAGGCAGGCCTGAAGCAATAGGTCTACCGTACTCCATCACCATCACACGATCTGAAATACCCATTACTAGACTCATATCGTGCTCAATAAGCAGTACAGCCACGTTGTACTTACTGCGCAAATCATTGATCAACACTTGTAGATCACGTTTTTCTTGCGGGTTAAGGCCGGCTGCGGGCTCATCCAACAACAAAATACGTGGATCCGTGATCATGCAACGCGCAATTTCTAAGCGTCGTTGCAAACCATACGCCAAATTTCCCGCCTCACGGTTCGCGAACTCACGCAGATCTAAGTAATCCAACCAGTGCGCCGCACGCTCTAGGGCTTGTTCCTCGGAGTGTCTATGCTTAGGTAGCTTCAGCAAACCGCCCAGTAAACCCGTGTAAATACGAGTATGCTGCGCCACCATCAAGTTTTCCAATACGGTCAGGTTCTTAAACAGACGTACGTTTTGGAACGTGCGCACAATACCTTTGCGCGCCACCATATGACTAGGCAAACCTTGAATGGACTCACCATCGAGACGAATATTGCCTTCGCTAGGCTTATAGAAACCACTAATGCAGTTAAAAACCGTCGTTTTACCTGCACCATTAGGCCCAATAATCGCAAATACTTCTTGAGGTTCTAGGTCGAACTTCACACCGTCTACGGCCAACAAGCCACCAAAACGCATGCGCAAACCGTCTACTTCTAAAATCTTTTTAGTTTGTGTCATGGTTTTAGCTCCACATGTGGACGTTTAGCTGGCAACAATCCTTGTGGACGCCAAATCATCATCAACACCATCACCAAACCAAATACCAGCATTCGATACTCTGCAAACTGGCGAGCAAACTCAGGCAATACCGTTAACAGTATGGCTGCCAAAATTACCCCTATTTGCGAACCCATACCACCCAATACCACAATAGCTAGAATCAGCGCTGACTCAATAAAGGTAAAGGACTCTGGATTCACAATCCCTTGGCGTGCCGCAAAGAATGCCCCGCCAAAGCCAGCAAACGTCGCACCAATAGTAAAAGCGGACAACTTGATGCCTGTAGGGTTTAAGCCCAAGGAACGGCAGGCGATTTCATCTTCGCGTAATGCTTCCCATGCCCTACCTATAGGCATACGCAACAGGCGGTTAGAGACGAAGAAAGTAATCAACGCCAACACCAAAGCCAGAATATACAAGTAGGTAGTCATGTCTTGGTTATTGAAGGCCCAGCCCACCAGTTCGTGGAAGCTGGTTTCACCTTCAGGCGCACGACGCACCATAGGGTAACCAAACACAGTAGGCTTAGGAATACCAGAAATACCGTCAGGCCCGCCAGTGAAATCATATAGGTTGATCAATAGCAGGCGGATGATCTCACCAAACCCTAAGGTCACAATCGCCAGGTAATCGCCGCGCAAACGCAAGACAGGGAAACCTAGTAAATAACCAAAGATACCTGCCATCACACCTGAAAATGGTAGCGCCCACCAGAAGCCTAGACCCAGCCAGTGGTACATCAATGCGTAGGTATAAGCCCCCACAGCATAAAAACCCACAAAGCCCAGATCCAGCAGGCCAGCGTAGCCCACCACGATATTCAACCCCAATGCCAACATCACATAGATCAGCACCAAAGTAGCAATATCAATCTGCGATCGCCCTGAAAAGAAAGGCCATACTACAGCCAGAATAATTAAGGCACCAATCAATACTTGTCGTGTCCGGTCTCCCATAGCGGGGATCTTGAACGACGCCCCGCTTTTGGACAGTTTGCCTGCCAGCATGGGACGCAACAATTGCACGATGAACACAGCCGCCATGCCATAGAAAATCAATGGCCACTCAGGCTGAACCGTTGTGTTCATTCCTGAGCGTAGAATTTGAAAACCAAAGATTGGGGCGACAATCACGCCTGCAATAAATGCGGCGAACAATGCGTGTTTAATTCGACTTGCCATTAAACTTTTTCCACTTCTGGTTTACCAAGCAGGCCTGTAGGACGGAACAGCAGAATCAGCACAAGCAAGCTGAACGCCACAATGTCCTTGTACTGCGATGAGATATAAGCAGCGGCAAATGTCTCTGCTAGCCCTAGCAGAACGCCACCCAGCATAGCGCCAGGAATGCTACCAATACCACCCAACACAGCAGCGGTAAACGCCTTGATACCGGCGATAAACCCAATATAGGGATTCAACTTACCAATGGCCAATGCAATCAATACCCCACCTACGGCGGCAAGCATGGCCCCAATCACAAACGTGAAAGAGATCACCTTGTTGGTATCAATACCCAGCAGATTGGCCATGCGTAAATCTTGAGAACAAGCTCGCGATGCACGGCCCATACGGGAATATTTGATGTAAAAACTCAGCGCAACCATCAAAACCACCGTCACTACAATGATCAAGATACGTGAGTACGCCGCCGTCACCGTGAAGTCGTCCCCCATGGGAATCTGTACGGCACCGGTTACCAGTGCAGGCACAGCCATATCACGCGCGCCTTGGCCCAAAGCCACCCAGTTCTGCAAGAAAATAGACATACCAATTGCAGAAATCAAAGGCACTAAACGTGGACTGCCCCGTAATGGCGCGTAAGCGACTTTCTCTACCGCAAAACCATAAGCGGCCGTAATGGCTACCGCTACCAAGATCATGATCAGCACGATCAGGAGCACAGGTAAGCCAGAGTTCATACCGATAATAGATAACGTCACCAACCCTGCATAGGCACCGATCATATAGATCTCACCATGAGCAAAGTTGATCATTCCGATGATGCCGTAAACCATGGTATAGCCGATGGCAATCAACGCGTAAATAGCACCCAGCGACAGCCCGTTAAACAGCTGCTGAATTAATTGTGGTAATAAATCAGACATTGAATTTGGGATTCCGAATAAAGCTTTGGCAGGGATTGTAACCCGTAGCTAGATGCTTATTCTGTCTGGCGTCAGTAAATTTGCGACGCCAGACCTAATTAACCTTTAATTGACCTCAGAGAAACCGCTCTCTTTGTCCCATTTGTAAACTGAAAACTCAAAATGTTTGAGATCCCCCTTATCGTCATAAGCTACGTTGCCAATGGCGGTTTCGAAGTTGTTCTCGTGCATGTGATCAGCACCTTTAGCAGCATCGTCTCCTACTGCTGTTAAGGTATCTGCAATGATCTGTACAGCGGCATAAGCTGGGAAGGTAAATGCACCATCTGGACTGCGTCCATAGGTCTTAAACTCTTCCATGACCTGCTTGTTACTGTCCATTTTGGCGAAGTCAGCCGGCAAGGTTACCAGTAAACCATCCACCGCGTCACCCGCAATGGCTACCAAATCTTGGTTTGCCACACCCTCTGGGCCCATAAACTGAGTGGTTACGCCCTGTTCACGTGCTTGACGTAGTAATAACCCTAACTCAGCGTGATACCCACCAAAATAGATTAAATCGGGGTTCATGCTACGCAATTTGGTGATGACCGCTGAGTAGTCTGTATCCCCTACGTTAATACCTTCGTAAAAAACAATGTTTGCACCGCCCTTGGTTAGCGCATCTCGCACTTGATTGGCCACACCAGAACCGTAGGTCTGTTTATCGTGCAAAATAGCGATGCTGGCTGGCTTGAGTTGTTCCAGGATATAGGCCGCAGCAAATGGGCCTTGCTGATCGTCTCTACCAATAGTACGGAAGAAATAATGCGGTTTGATGGTATCGGTCACAGCAGGTGAAGTTGCCCCTGGCGTGATGGCGACAATCCCTTCTTGCTCATAAATATTCACTGCGGGGACAGCCGTACCAGAGCAAGCATGCGCAACAGCGAAGTTTGCACCAGCCGTCATCACTCGGTTTGCAGAGGCAACGGCCTGCTTGGGTTCGCAAGCATCATCAATCAGTACAGCTTCTAATTGGCGGTTATTTACACCGCCCTTGGCATTAATAGCATCAATAGCGGTTAACGCCCCTGCCTGAATTTGATCTCCGTATTGAGTAGAGGGCCCTGTCATGGGCTGCACAATACCAATTTTGATGGTGTCGTCGGCGGCGTACGCCACACTCCATCCTGCCCCCATCGCCACTGCCAGACTAAAACCTAAAGCTGTTAATTTCATTGCTACCACTCCCGAGTGAGCCGCTGCTTTCAGAAAATACGCTTAATTGCCACGGACATGATTTGTAGAAACAAAGTGAACAAAGTTCATGTATTTTCTACATCCCACTAGGGAGTGTCACTACGTAAAAGCCCTAGCGACAGAGCAGATTTAACGCTTTTTTACTTATCCTTTGGTCTAGCAAGGTTCCACATTAATGCTCTAAATGGAGCAAGCATGAAGGTGTTTAATAGAATTTTTATTGCGAAATCACCTAGCATTAATGTGTGCCAAGGCATATCGGTCCCAGCAAAAGCGATACCAAAGAAAACAAAAGTATCGACTGCTGCACCGGCAATCCCACCAACAAAAGGCGCTTGCCACCACTTGCCATCACGCAACCTATCAAACACATGTATATCGGCCAACTGTGCAATCAGAAACGCCAAACCCGAAGCTATTGCAATGCGAGGTGTTGCCAACCACGCTGACACCAATAAGGCTGCAATAAAGCCCCACAGCGCCACTTTACGTGCTGTGATAGGGCCAAAACGTCTATTTAGTAGGTCCGAGACCAGAAAAGACACTGGATAGGTTAACGCTCCCCATGTCAGCCAGGGGTTGATGGGGTACTGCACCAATACATTAGAGGCCACCACGATGATGATCATCGCAATAATGGCCACCCCATAATGTATAGGTCGGACCGCCTCAAGACGACCCGTTTCACCTACTGCTTTCATGCAAATTCCACAGACAACTCTGCCGCTCGACGTTTGGCGGCTGCCATCGCCGTTTTAACGGTAGTCTCAAAATTCTCAGCAAACAACACATCTAACGCTGCAGCGGTTGTACCCCCTTGCGACGTCACACGTTTACGCAGGGTTTCGGGCGTTTCTGGAGACAAACTCGCTAACTGTGTCGCACCGTTCAATGTAGCCAGAGCGAGTTTTCTGGCTTGCTCAGGCGATAACCCCAGCTCTGTGCCACCAGCAATTAATGCCTCTAAGAACAAGAACACGTAAGCAGGGCCACTACCAGACAATGCGGTGACCGCATCTATCTGATCATCATTATCTACCCACACCACTTCACCTACTGTGCCCAACAACTGATTAGCGATGTTTTTATCACGCTCAGGGACAGCTGGTAATGCTAACAAGCCAGTTGCACCACAACCAATGAAGGCAGGCGTATTGGGCATACAGCGAATTACGCGGTCGTAAGGCGTGTCATCCCCTAACCAACGCGCAATATCTGTGGCCGCAATGCCGGCTGCCACACTAATGATCAAGGTGTCAGGCTGCAAGAAAGGCTTGCACTGCAGTACGACCTCTTTCATCACTTGAGGCTTCACGGCAAACACCCACACACGATGATGGCGCAGTTGCTCTTGAGCATGTGGTTGCGTCAAGACGCCTTGCTCAGCCCATTTATCGCGTAATTCTGCATGGGGTTCTACCACCAACACATCCGATGCGGCACATCGTTTACCGATTAATCCTGCTGACAATGCAGAAGCCATGTTGCCCCCGCCAATAAATGCCAACGTCATTTGGTAAGCCTCATTCACCATCTATGTAACTCCTAGAATATCTTTCTTATTACTGCGCTCCAAGACGCGCACTCAACACTGTAGCAGAGGCCTTGCCCACATAAAAGAAGGCGGCTTATCGCCGCCCTCTTTTAGGAACTACCTATACGTTAATTATTTACCGTACAGTGTTTTGGAACCGTCTTTGTGCCATACGTACACATCAAATTTGAACTCGTTCAAATCGCCTTGCTCGTTCCAGGAAATCATGCCAATTGGCGTTTTGATTTCGTTAGCATGCAAGAACTCGGCTACTTTGACTGGATCGTCTACACCTGCACCAGCAATACCGTCAGCAATGGCTTTAGTCGCTGCATACGATGTCATTTGGAACGCACCGGCTGCATCGCGACCTTTGGCTTCAAAGGCTTTAACGATTTCGGCGTTTTCGGCATCTTGAGTAAAGTCAGCCGGCAATGTCAGCAGCATGCCTTCAACGGCTTCACCAGCAATGGCGTTGATGTCTGGGTTACCAGAACCCTCAGGGCCCATCACAGTCACTTTCAGACCTTGCTCTGCACCTTGACGCAGCAACAAGCCCATTTCTGGGTGGTAGCCACCGTAGTAAATGAAGTCAGCACCTGTAGATTTCAGCTTAGTGATTACAGCGGAGTAGTCGGTGTCACCGGCGTTAATACCTTCGAACATCACGATTTCGTAGCCAGCATCTTTCAAACCATCACGTACGGCTGTCGCAATACCTTGGCCGTAGGATTGTTTGTCGTGCAGCACAGCCACTTTAGTTGGCTTGATGTTCGCAGCGATAAAGGCAGCAGCGGCAGGGCCTTGCTGGTCATCGCGACCGATAGTACGGAAAATACTGTCGTAGCCTTTGCCATCAGTCACAGCAGGCGCTGTAGCAGATGGGCTAACCATCACGATGCCTTCGCTGTTGTAGATGTCGGTAGCAGCAATCGTTGCACCGGAACATACGTGGCCAACAACGTAGTTAATACCATCATTGATCACACGGTTCGCTACCACTGGACCTTGTTTAGGTTCACAGCCATCATCGATGACGACCAGTTCCAGTTGCTTACCCAATACGCCACCGCCAGCATTGATTTGTTCGATAGCGGTATTCACCCCTTCACGAACCATATCGCCATACTGAGTTACGGGGCCTGTGGTTGGACCTGCTACGGCAATTTTGATGCTATCTGCATGAGCGGTTGTAGCCAGCATCATGCCGGTAGCCAATGCCAGAGCACTGGCAACAGGGGTAAAACGGATTTTCATAAATGTGATCTCCTGATAAATGACATGACTGCCTGCCCTAACCGGCGCAGGCAGTCACCCACTATAAGAGCCTGATGACTCAAGCCCTTACCTCATAGTACTTATTGTAAGAGGCTGCGCAGCATCCACGCATTTTTCTCGTGCACATCCAAACGCTGCGTTAACAAATCAGCGGTAGGCTGATCGTCTGCGGCATCGGCACAATCAAATGCTTGTCTGGCTGTACGTGATAACGCCTCGTTAGCAGACAATAGCATAGCAATCATTTGCTGTGCATCTGGCACGCCTTTAGGTTCTGCAATAGAACTGAGTGCTGCAAACTGAGCGTACGTACCTGGAGCATAGTGCCCCAATGCGCGCATACGTTCAGCAATCGCATCCAGCGCCTGCCATGTTTCGGTGTATTGACCCATGAACATTTCATGCAATGTGTTGAACATAGGGCCTGTGACGTTCCAATGAAAATTGTGCGTCATCAGGTACACCGTGTAGGAATCAGCCAATACCTTAGATAGCTCCTCGGCGATACGGGCACGGTCAGCATCACTAATGCCGATGTTAACAGCCAGAATACCTGGCGCCGCCTTGACTGTTTTTGGGGCTACCGTTTTAGGTGCAGCCTTTTTAGTTGCAACTTTTTTACTTGCCACTTTTTTCACAGCTTTTACCGCTTTAGCCATACATCGCTCCTTGAGGTTGGACTAAATAGAACCTACGAACCTTGTATTTCAAGTCAAACAGTTTACTGTAATCCGTCAAGATTACTGTAAATAACGCTTTTATCTAACAAAAAATTAACATTTTCCAAGCCGCAATTCATGATGGCTTTAGTTAATGCGTTAATCGCTTCGGTACGGGGAAAGCTTTTACGCCAGATTAAGGCAATACGTCTATCTGGAGCGGGGTTGGTGAAAGGAATGTAGCGCAGCAAAGCACCTTCTTGGCCAGGCGCTGCTAGCGCACTAGATGGCATTACCGTTACGCCTATACCTGTAGCCACCATATGGCGGATAGTCTCTAACGATGAGCCTTCAAAGGTGCGCTGTATGCCTTCGCTACTTGCTGAAAAGCGTGATAGCTCGGGGCATACGCCCAAGACCTGATCTCTAAAACAATGCCCCGCCCCCAAAAGCAGCATGGTTTCGCTTTTTAACGCCTCAGGGTCAATCGCTTCTTTATCCGCCCAAGCATGGGTGCTGGGTACAGCCACCACAAAGGGCTCGTCGTACAGATCACGCACCATGAAGCCTGTGTCAGGAATAGGCAAAGCCACAATAGCGCAGTCCACTTCGCCCTGCTTAAGCAGCTCAATTAATTTCACGGTGAAATTTTCTTGCAGCAACAACGGCATTTGTGGTGTTTGGCGTATTTGTTCCGGCACAAGTTTGGGTAATAGATACGGCGCTACCGTATAAATAATACCCACGCGCAATGGCCCTGCTAACGGATCATTACCTTGACGTGCAATTTCTTGCACCTTGGCGCCCTCTTCCAATACGCGCTGAGCCTGCTCAATAATACGCAACCCTATGGGAGTGATACCTATTTCAGGCCCACCTCGCTCGAAGATCACGATGCCCAGCTCTTCCTCTAGCTTTTTAATGGCTACCGATAAGGTAGGCTGGCTTACAAAACAAGCTTCTGCCGCCCGGCCAAAGTGGCGTTCTCGCGCAACCGCCACAATGTATTTCAACTCAGTCAGTGTCATGTTCAGCCCTTAGATAGCGTATCCCAACAGTTATATCAGGTACGCAAAAATTCTTCACGTCCTTTGAGCCAGCGCTGTACATGCGCATGAGCATGCTCAGGATAGTGTTCTCGCAACAAAACAGCACATTCCTGCGCTTGCTCAATCATATACTCATCACTATCTAAACTGGCAAAACGCAATAATGCCTGCCCAGACTGGCGCACCCCTAGAAACTCGCCAGGGCCTCGCAATGACAAATCACGACGCGCAATTTCAAAACCGTCGGTGCTCTCGTACATTGCCTTCAAACGCTCACGAGCAATGGCCGACAGCGGCTGTTGATACAGCAACACGCATACCGCTTGGTGTGAGCCTCGCCCTACTCGCCCACGCAACTGGTGTAGCTGCGCCAACCCAAATCGTTCGGCATGCTCTATCACCATCAAATTAGCGTTAGGCACATCCACGCCTACTTCAATAACCGTGGTAGCCACCAACACCTGCACCTCACCCGCACGGAACGCTTCCATAATGTGGGCTTTCTCTTGGGTGGGCAACTTGCCGTGCAACAACCCTACTTTTACGCCAGGTAACTGTTCAGCCAGATGCTGGTAGGTGTCTACAGCAGTTTGCAGTTGCAGAGCTTCACTTTCTTCTACCAAAGGGCATACCCAGTACACCTGCCTACCCTCTTGGATTTGCGCATAAATATGCGCGATCACCTCTTCGCGTCTATGCTCAGATAAGAGCTTAGTGATTACGGGTGTACGCCCTGCCGGTAGTTCATCAATCACTGAGACATCTAGATCAGCAAGAAAACTCATGGCCAAGGTGCGTGGTATGGGGGTGGCACTCATATTCAGTTGATGAGGAATGGTACGAGCCTGTTGTTCACCTTGCTCACCTTTGCGACTTAAGCTCAACCGTTGACCCACGCCAAACCTATGCTGTTCATCCAAGATCACCAGCCCTAGCTTATGAAATTCTACGCCTTCTTGGATTAACGCCTGTGTACCCACCACCAAGGCACAACTACCACTCAATACGCCCGCTAATACAGGCGCACGTTGCTTAGCCGTTTGGCTGCCACTTAACCAGCCTACCTCTATACCTAGTGGTTCAAACCACTGCTGCATTTTCTGGTAGTGCTGTTCAGCTAATAATTCGGTAGGCGCCATCAACGCCACTTGGTAACCACTTTCAATGGCTTGCGCCGCCGCCATGGCGGCCACCACGGTTTTGCCACTCCCCACATCCCCTTGTAAGAGACGATGCATAGGGTGTGAGAAGCTTAAGTCCTCGGCTATTTCAGCCACCACACGCTCTTGCGCATTGGTTAAATGAAACCCCAATCGCTCACGTAAGCGTTTCTCCAATTGACCCTTTTTCTTTTTTAACGGCCACGATTTCTGTTTACGTCGCGCTGCCCTGGCCGCAGCCAAGCTCAATTGCTGAGCCAACAGCTCATCAAACTTAATACGTTGCCAGGCTGGGTGCGTTTTCTGCATCAACGCATAAGCATCCACATCACGCGGAGGGTGATGCAGCAAACGCAAAGACTGGGCGAAATCAGGCAGCTCAAATTGCTCGCGCAGCACCTCTGGCAACGTGTCTTTTAACGGTAAGCGCTCTAAGGCTTGGTTAATACGATTCAGTATTTGCTGTTGACGTAATCCGTCACTGGCGGGATACACCGGCGTCAAGGTATCAGACAAACCCTGATCAGGACGCGTCACCTTAGGGTGTACTAGCTCTAACCCATGAAAGCCACGGCGCACTTCGCCACGCACACGTACACGTTGGCCTTCTGCCAATTGTTTAAGTTGTGAGGGATAAAAATGCAGCCAGCGTAATGTAATTCTGCCGCTCTCGTCTTGCAAAATCACTTGCAGCTGTTTACGTGGGCGCTGGGTAATAATTTGTTCAACCACCTCGCCTTCGAATTGCTGAGCTAGGCCAGATCTGGCGTCTGCAATGGCGTGAACAGCGGTTTCATCTTCGTAGCGCAACGGTAGATGCACGACGAAATCGGCATCGGTTTCCAAGCCCAGTTGGCTGAATTTTCGTGCCAGTGTGGTTGCCGCGGCATCTGCGCGGCCCTTGCTGGGCCGTGAGGATGATGCAGATGCCATAGCGATTAGAGAACCAGAATGGCCTCTACTTCAACCTGAGCACCTTTAGGCAGGCTTGCCACACCCAGCGTAGAACGTGCTGGAAAAGGCTGAGGAATCACATCAGCCATGATGGCGTTCACAGTAGCGAACTTGCTCAGGTCTGTTAGATATAGCGTTAATTTGGCAATATTTTCCAGCGTACCGCCCGCCTCTTTAATGACAGCTTCCATGTTGTCAAAACACTGACGTGCTTGCGCTTCAAAGTTGTCAGAAACCAATTCGCCAGTCGTTGGGCTCAGACCAATCTGGCCTGACAGATAAACTGTTTTGCTGCCTTGTACCGCTACGGCTTGAGAATAAGGGCCTACTGCTGCAGGTGCAGCACTTGTCTGGATAATATCTTTAATCATGGGTACGTTATATAAATGCTGAAAACCGCACCATTCTAATCGTGCCGCAAAAGGCTACACAAGCCCTTTGCGCACAAACGTAGTCTGTTATTTCTCTACAAACGCACGTTCAATTACGTAATCGCCAGGCTGACCTACCCCTGGAGAAACTTTGAACCCACGTGCATCCAGCATATTGCTTAGGTCTTCCAGCATGGCTGGGCTACCGCACAACATGACGCGATCTTTCTCAGGATCCAAGGCGTCTATACCTAAATCAGTGAAGATTTTGCCAGATTCAATGACCGAGGTAATACGGCCTTCGTTGCGGTACGGTTCACGCGTAACTGTTGGGTAGTACAACAGTTTTTCGCGAATCAACTCACCGAAGAACTCATTGTTTGGCAATTCTTTTTCAATGAAATCAGCATACGCCAACTCACTGACAAAACGTACACCATGCACCAAGATCACTTTCTCGAAACGTTCGTATGTATCGGGATCTTTGATGATGCTCATGAACGGAGCCAAACCGGTGCCTGTGCCCAACAAATACAAATTGCGGCCATCTCGCAGGTCATCTACAACCAAGGTACCAACGGGTTTGCGGCTAACCAGAATGGAGTCACCCACTTGCAAGTGCTGCAACCTAGAGGTCAACGGACCATTTTGTACTTTAATGCTCAGAAACTCGAGGTTTTCTTCATAGTTCGCACTAGCGATACTGTAAGCACGCATCAGTGGCTTACCTTCTACTTCCAAACCAATCATGACAAAGTGTCCGTTGGTAAAACGTAGGGCCTGATCGCGCGTTGTAGTGAATGAAAAAAGCGTGTCATTCCAGTGATGCACGCTCAGGACTTTTTCAGTATTAAAAGCAGCCATGTATCAGTTTCAGAGTATGTAAGGAATCTGCCAGCCTCAGCAGGACAGGATAAAGTGATTTACCGCATCAGTTTAGCGCGTTTTATAGTGTAAATCCTGATATCCTTATGCAAAACTGGGTTTACCCATGATCGCAGATATGTGCGTACGGCCTACTGATCTGCATCAAAAGCCACACACTTCCCTGCTCTACCTACTGTATGGTTCGTGAAGTTTTCATCAATTAATTCATATATATACGTCATTTGTTGTGAGTCTTAGCGCAGTCTGTTAAGGTGCAATCGCAGCAATCAATAATGATTGTTATTTCGATGAAAATTCCTCACTCAGGTAGGAGCCCCACTATGCGTTTTGCACGTAATCGTCTCTCCATTTTGGCTGGTCTAGTTTTTAGCAGCATGGCTGTCAACGCGTATGCCGCTGAAGAAGTGAATCTTTACACCACACGTGAACCACAATTAATACTGCCTATACTTGAAGCTTTCACTAACGAAAGCAATATCAAGGTCAACACCGTGTTTGTGAAAGATGGCCTAATTGAACGCGTACGCACTGAGGGCGACAAATCCCCTGCTGACCTGCTCATGACCGTCGATATTGGCAACCTACTTGATCTGGTAGAGGCTGGCGTGACTCAACCCGTAGAGTCCTCTACATTGCAAACCGCTATTCCTGAGAACCTACGTGGTACAGACAACCAATGGTTCACCTTGTCTTTACGTGATCGTGTCGCTTACGTTGCTAAAGACATGGAAGACATCACCTCGTTGACTTACGAGGATTTCGCCAACCCAGAGTTCAAAGGCAAAGTCTGCATTCGCTCTGGTCAACACCCCTACAACACCGCATTAATCGCGGCCAAAATCGCACACGACGGTGTAGAAGCTACTGAAACATGGCTACAAGGCGTAAAACAGAACCTCGCACGTAAAGCTGCTGGTGGTGACCGCGATGTCGCGCGCGACATTTTGGGTGGTATTTGCGACGTAGGGATTGCGAACGCGTACTACGTAGGCCGCATGAAAAATGCCGCACCTGGCACTGATGACTACGCTTGGGGTGAAGCCATTAAGGTCATTCGTCCTACCTTCGCCAACTCTGACAGTAGCGGTACACACGTTAATATCTCTGGCGCTGCCGTTGCCAAGCACTCTCCCAACAAAGACAATGCAGTAAAGTTATTGGAATATCTGGTTTCTGACTCTGCCCAAAGCTTGTATGCCAAAGCAAACTACGAATACCCTGTGAAAGCTGGCGTAGAGCTTGACCCCGTGGTGGCGAGTTTTGGTGAACTAGTGATAGACCCACTGCCACTGACCGAAATTGCGAAACACCGCAAAGAGGCTAGTGAACTGGTAGATAAAGTTGGCTTCAACAACTAAAACAACAAAGCTTAAGTACACTCAACAGGCTATCGCTGCTGGCCAGCGGCCTGTTGAGGCTCGCTCCTCACTACCTATGTTTTTCCAAAAGAACAGTTGGCTGCTGGTTTCCCTTCTAATTGCCCTGATTGTGATTGCTCCCGTGGGCATGCTGTTCTGGGAATCCTTTGGTGCCGTTGATCACTGGGTACACTTGATTGACTACGTGCTACCCGGCGCCTTTCTTAATACTGTATTGCTGTTAGCGGGCGTTGCCGTGCTAGCAGGTTGCTTAGGTGTAGGAGCCGCATGGCTGATTACCGCCTACGAGTTTCCTGGCCGACGCATTGTGTCGTGGGCGCTCTTACTGCCACTGGCCGTTCCTACCTATATAGTCGCCTTTGCTTACTTAGACTTACTGCACCCTATAGGCCCTGTTCAAGGCTTTATTCGCGACATCCTCGGCTACACCAGCCCTAGGCAATTCCGTTTACCCGATTTGCGTTCACTGCCCGGTGCCATCTTCTTGCTAGGCTTTGTGCTCTACCCGTATGTGTATTTGAGCACTCGTGCCATGTTTGCCACCCAGGCCGCTAGTTTGATTGAAGCCGCCCGCATTTTGGGTGAAAGCCGTAGATCTGTATTTTTCCGTGTCGCACTGCCTATGGCGAGACCAGCCATTGCCGTAGGCCTAAGCCTAACGTTGTTGGAAACCTTAAACGACATAGGCGCATCTGAGTTCCTAGGCATACAAACGCTGACGGTTTCCATTTACTCTACATGGGTCACACGCTCTAACTTGGCTGGTGCCGCACAAATTGCCCTGACGATGTTGGTCATGGTGGTAAGCCTGATTTGGATTGAACGCTTAGGTCGTCGCCATCAGCGCTATAGCAGCAATCAACGCTCACATCCAGTACGCCCCCAAGCCCTTAAAGGTGTATCTGCACTCATTGCATGCTCCTTAACCTGGACACCTATTGTGATTGGCTTTGTAGCGCCAGCGTTATACCTTATCAATGCCAGCGTTAAATATTTGAATTTGAATGGCACAGTATCCGCCCAATTACTCAGCAGCGCATGGAATACCTTGAGCTTGGCGCTGATTGCCACCATCGTCACTTTAGTGGCTGGGCTAGTCTTGGCATGGTCTGCACGAGGAAACCATCACCAACAAGGGGGACGCGCATTGCCTACTATGCTGGCGGGTATAGCATCTATAGGGTATGCCATTCCAGGTACAGTATTAGCCATTGGCTTACTTGGCCCGTTGGTCTTTGTAGATGGTGTGCTGAATCGTATTGGTCAGTTATGGGATGCACCCCAACAACTGATTTTGATGGGCTCCATGGGGGCTCTCATCATTGCATACAGCATACGTTTTTTAGCGATTTCAGCGGGTAGTTTACAGGCCGGTTTATCTCGCATCCCACCATCCTTAGAACAAGCCTCTAGACTATTAGGCGAAAGCGCAAGCGGCACCTTACGACGCGTGCATTTACCATTATTGCGACCAGCCGTAGGCGCTGCCGCGTTGCTTGTGTTCGTGGATGCCATGAAAGAGCTACCCGCAACCCTCTTGCTACGCCCCATGAATTTTGACACGCTGGCCACATGGCTCTATGCCGAAGCGGCTCGCGGCACCTATGAAGAAGGTGCAATTGCCGCACTGGCCATTGTAGTAGCAGGGTTGCTGCCTGTTATTTTGCTTGCTCGTACACAATTCAAAAATCACTAAATCACTATGACTGCTTTTCTGCGTTTAGAACATTTGTCTATTAGTTACCCTGCACCCGAGGGTAGAAAAACAGTAGTTGATGATTTAGGTTTGTCGCTAAACCAGGGTCATATAGGCTGTTTGCTAGGTTCTTCAGGCTGCGGTAAGACCACCGTGTTACGTAGCATCGCTGGCTTTGAACCTTTGCAACAGGGCAGCATACACTTGGGGGCAATCACACTGTCCACACCCGAACAGGTGGTGCTACCTGAGCACCGCAATGTAGGCATGATGTTTCAGGACTACGCCCTATTTCCTCACCTAACAGTCGCTCAGAATATTGCATTTGGGCTGCGCAAATCTGAGAAAACGTACCGACGTCAACGTGTAGAGGAAATGTTGGAATTAGTGGATTTAGCCAGTCATGCCAAGCGGTATCCACACGAACTCTCTGGTGGGCAACAACAACGCATCGCGCTAGCACGCGCACTAGCGCCTGAACCAGCCCTACTCCTACTGGATGAACCCTTCTCTAATCTGGATATAGATACGCGTGAACGCTTGGCCTTTGAGGTGCGTGACATTCTAAAAACAGCAGGCTTAACTGCACTATTGGTCACTCACAACCAAGCCGAAGCGTTTGCCATTGCTGATCGCATAGGCGTTATGCACGAAGGCCGCATTGCCCAATGGGATACGGCCTATAACCTGCATCACAACCCTGCCAATAGCTTTGTGTCGGAATTCATTCGTCGCGAAGCACTGCTACACCAACGCGCTCAAGCCTTTTTACGTGGTAGCCCGTCAGACGAGTAAACCTGCATCGCTATCAGTGGGTAAAGCCTTCTGGTAGCGACGCTAACCATGCTGCCACTTTGGCACGCTCCTCGCCTTGCAAGCTATGCAACGGTAATGGTAAGCACGGTGTTTGCACGAGTCCGAGTAACTCTGCAACAGCCGCCACCACACGCACACTACCGTGCTGCTTAAATAACGCCCACAATGGTTGCATCGCAGCGGATAATGCCTCGCCATCAGCGCTAGGCTGCTTAGCTTCTGCTAGCAAACGCATGCACAATTGCGGTAGCAAACCACCTAATACTGAATACCAGCCATCACAGCCTGCTTGCAGCCCTAAGCTTGCCGCATGGTCACCACTCACACCCAAACTACACGTTGCAGGCAAATGCGCCTTCAGCGCACGCACACGTGCGCGAGCCTCATCCAAGCTGCCAGTCAGCGCAGGAATTTTGATAGAGGCTACCTGCGGCAACGCTGCTAACGCCACCAACAGCTCATCACTAAAATGAAACTGCGTGGTGGCCGGGTTATCGTACACACACAATGGCACCGACAACTCACGCGTGACCATTTCAAACAAACCATACACCTCATCAGGCTGCAGTTTCTGATACGACACTGGTGCCATCAATACAGCTTTTGCCCCAGCGCGCTGGGCATCTTCCGCAAGCGTTAACACATCACGAGTGCGTACCGAACCAATACCAGCCATAACAGGTATAGAGGAAGCATGAGCCACAGCGTGCTTGATCACCATTGCTCGCTCGTCCCGGTTCAGATAGGCATAACTGCCCGTAGAGCCTAATACCGTAATCATGCTGACTTGAGCCTGCACTTGGCGCTGCATTAGGCGCTCAAAGCTAGGCACATCAATAGCACTGTCATTCATCAACGGGGTTAAGGGAAATGAAATTAGCCCAGTAAACATCGGCCTCACTCCTGCTGTAAAGAAAAAAGCCCCTGCCATACAGACAGGGGCTGTGCAGTCTTAACTACGCTTTATAGGCTGTAGTACATGTCGAACTCAACCGGGTGTGGCGTCATACGCAGCCTATTCACTTCGGCTTGTTTCAACTCAATGTAGGCATCCAGCATGTCGTTGCTGAATACACCGCCACGCGTCAAGAACTCTCTATCGTTATCCAGTGCTTCCAACGCTTGTTCCAACGAGCTGCACACGGTTGGGATTTTTGCATCCTCTTCCGGTGGCAAATCGTACAAGTTTTTATCCGCTGCATCACCAGGATGAATGCGGTTCTGAATACCGTCTAGACCAGCCATCAACATGGCAGAGAATGCCAAGTATGGGTTGGCCATAGGATCAGGGAAACGTACCTCTACACGGCGTGCTTTAGGGCTGCTCACGTAAGGAATACGGATAGACGCTGAACGGTTACGTGCCGAGTAGGCCAACTTCACAGGCGCTTCGTAATGAGGTACCAAGCGTTTGTAGGAGTTGGTAGTAGGGTTAGTAATCGCATTCAGTGCACGAGCGTGTTTGATAATACCGCCAATGTAGAACAAGGCCATATCGGACAAACCCCCGTAACCATTCCCTGCAAACAAGTTCTGGCCATCTTTCCAGATAGATTGGTGTACGTGCATACCCGAACCGTTATCGCCCAAAATAGGCTTAGGCATAAAGGTAGCAGTTTTACCGTACACGTGAGCCACGTTCATGATGGTGTACTTCATGATCTGGTTCCAGTCGGCGCGCTGCACCAGCGTGGAGAAACGTGTACCAATTTCCAACTGACCGCCGCCACCCACTTCGTGGTGGTGCACTTCAACAGGAACGCCTTGCTGCTCCATCAGTACGCACATCTCTGAACGCAGATCTTGGAAGCTATCAACGGGTGGTACGGGTGCGTAGCCGCCTTTAACACGCAGACGATGACCTAAGTTATGGCCATTCAGAGCCGCCGAGGTTGACCATGGTGCGTGTTCCGCGCCAATTTCAACCATACAGCCGTACATGCGGTCGTCCCAACGAATATTGTCGAAAACGAAAAACTCTGGCTCAGGACCAAAGTAAGCGGTATCGCCCAAGCCACTGGCTTTCAAGTAAATTTCGGCACGTTTGGCCAACGAACGAGGGTCACGATCGTAACCATTCAAATCGGTAGGTTCTGCTACATCGCACGTCACAATAAGCGTGCTTTCTTCGCGGAATGGATCTAGGCGGGCAGAACTTGCGTCTGGCAGCAACAGCATGTCGGAGCATTCCACTCCTTTCCATCCAGGCAAAGACGATGCATCGAACGCTACCCCCCCTTCTATGCGCTCTTCATCAAAGCTGTGCGCTGGCACAGTCAGGTGGTGTTCACGGCCCAGCGTATCCGTGAAACGGCAGTCGACGAAGGCAACATTACGTTCCGCAATGAGTTTGACCAGCTCTTCGGGGGTAGACATTATGACTCCAGAATAAGGCTAAAAAGCAGAGATAAAGGCCACCTTACAGCACGCCCGTGCTGCAAAGGGCCTGGTTTATTGTAATTCAAGGGCTAGACAGCCGCTAAAAAAACCTGCAACAACAACAGGAAAACAACTACTGATCGTGTAAAAATTCCGCTTGCAGATCATTTAGGAAACGCCAGCCCATTTCTGATGCACGAATACGCAGTGGATCGTCAGCCAATAAGCCCTTATCACGGCAACGGCGCAACGTTGACAGCACATAGCTTAAAGGCTGCCCGGTATGCTCTTCGTAGAGCCCCACAGGCACGCCCTGCTTCAACCGTAACGCGTTTAACATGAACTCAAACGGCACATCATGAAAGGCTACGCTCACATCCTCGGCCAAGTGACTACCATCGCGTTTTTCAGCAGCCTCCATCCACGATTGCGGGTTTCGCAATACCGCGCGGCGTACGATTCTATCGGGAAACGATAATTTACTGTGTGCACCTGGACCTATACCCAAATAGTCACCGAACTCCCAATAGTTCATGTTGTGTCTACTGCGTCGACCCGGTTTGCTGTAGGCGGAGATCTCGTATTGTTCAAAACCGTGCTCTTGCACCGTTTGAATCATCGCATCCTGCATCACAGCACTTTGGTCTTCATCAGGCAGCGCAGGCGGATACTTAGCAAACACCGTATTAGGCTCTAGCGTTAGGTGATAGAGCGACAAATGCTCCGTACCAAAACTCAACGCTTGCTGTACATCGTGAATAGCAAGCTCTGGTGTCTGGCCCGGTAAAGCAAACATCACATCTAAGTTCACGCGCTCTACCGCTTGCTGTGCCATCTCAATAGCGAGCCTAGCCTGATGGCCATCGTGAATACGGCCCAAGGCTTTCAATGCATTGTCATCAAAACTTTGAATGCCTAACGAGATACGGTTTACACCGCTTTGCGCATACGACTTAAAACGTGAGGCCTCAGCCGTACCAGGGTTAGCTTCAAGCGTAATTTCCGCATCCGGCAACAGAGGTAAATAGGCCCGGATCATCGACAACATAGCGTCTACCGTCTGCTCTGACAGCAAACTAGGTGTACCACCACCAATAAATACAGAAATCAGCTGACGCCCCCAGATTAAGGGCAACGACTGCTCAAGATCCGCACGCAGCGCCGACAAATACTGCTCTTCTGGCAACGTTTGCGGCGCTTTGTGAGAGTTGAAATCACAGTACGGGCACTTACGTACGCACCATGGCACATGTATATACAAGGCAAGTGGTGGCAGTGTGCTAAATCTGAACTCATCCGCTTTGCGTGGTTGTACGCGCTGCAAAGGCTGAATGGAGATCATTAACAGGTCCATCCTTCATGCTGTAAGCGCTGTAGCAACTGCTTCAAAGCAATAGCACGGTGGCTCACACTATTCTTTTCTGCTGAGCTTAATTGCGCCGCAGTTTTGCCCAGGTCAGGCAGGAAAAAATGCGGGTCGTAACCAAAGCCGTTTTCGCCTTGAGGCTGATCCACGATTTTGCCTTCCCAAAACCCTTCACAAATAATGGGACAGGGGTCTTCCGCATGGCGTACAAACACTAGCAAGGCCACATAGCGTGCATCGCGTTGACTCACACCCTGCAGTTTCGAAACCAAATGCGCATTGTTAGCCGCATCGGATTTTTCACCACCAGCCATACTGGCAAAACGCGCCGAATACACGCCCGGCGCGCCATCCAAAGCACGTACGGACAAGCCTGAATCATCCGCCAGCGCAGGCAAGCCTGTGATGGCACTGGCGTGCCTAGCTTTAGCCAAGGCATTTTCTACAAAGGTATGAAACGGCTCAGCGGCTTCGGGAACACCTAACTCGCCCTGCGCAATCATCTGCAGCCCAACAGGCTCCAGCATCGCAGAAAATTCACGCAACTTACCCGCATTGTTGGATGCTAGTACGACTTTCTGTAGTGCCATGTTTACCCTACCCGCTTATGCACGCTCTACCGCTGCACGTTGTGCACGGTGTAATTGTTGAATACCTGCTTGTGCGCTGTCTAACAACGCATTTAATTCTTGACGGCTAAAAGTATTGCCTTCGGCTGTACCTTGAATCTCTACCAGTTGGTCAGCATCGGTCATCACGACGTTCACGTCGGCATCACAACCAGAGTCTTCCACATAATCTAAATCCAGCAGTAAGCTATCGCCCAACTTGCCTACCGAGACAGCAGCCACTTGGCCTGTTAACGCTTGCTCTAGGCCCACACGCTTTAATGCAATCGCCAACGCCACCCAAGCGCCAGTGATGCTCGCACAACGTGTGCCGCCATCCGCTTGCAGTACGTCGCAATCCAAATTCACGGAACGCTCGCCCAACGCCTTAAGATCCACCACGGCACGCAAGCTGCGGCCAATCAAACGTTGAATTTCCTGTGTACGACCGCTTTGTTTACCTCGAGCGGCCTCCCTGTCCATACGTGTGTGCGTAGAACGTGGCAACATGCCGTATTCAGCCGTCACCCAACCCTGTTCTTTCCCTTTCAGAAAACCAGGCACTTTGTCCGCGACGCTGGCTGTACACAACACATGGGTATCGCCCGCTTTAATCAGTACTGAACCCTCAGCGTGTTTGCTGAAATTCACTTCAAACTCTATGCTGCGCAATGCATCATGCGCGCGCGCGGCATGACGTTCATAATTCTGCAAACCTGGCAACTTGATTCTCCTACTGATTTGGACGACTTCGCCCGAAGTCGCTATTAGAACAGGCTACAATACTCTAATTCAAGCTCACACACGGTACCTTATCCTATGATCAGCAGTATGACCGCTTTTGGCAGCGCACGCGCCGAGTCAGAACTAGGCAGTATCACCATTGATCTGCGCAGCGTCAACAACCGCTACCTAGACCTGAATCTACGTATTCCCGAAGAGTTACGCTTTGTGGAGTCACAGGTACGTGAGCGCCTTAACGAATCCCTACAGCGCGGAAAAATTGAACTACGCCTGTCTTTCCATAAAAACCTGCTAGTTCAGAAAAGCCGCCTAGACCCAGCTTACCTAGAAAAACTAGCCGCTGAACTGGAGTTGGCGCGCCGTTTTATTCCCGACACCCCTGCCCCAAAACTGCAAGAGTTGATGCAGTCGCAGCAGCAAGAACAAACTCAAGAAAAAGCCGAACAATGGCAAGCAACGTGTTTAGAAGCTTTAGGGCAAGCCCTGCAAGACTTCCAAGCAGCGCGTTTGCGTGAAGGTGAACGCTTAGCCAAAGAGATGCTGAGCATTGCTGCAGACATACAGCGCATTGTCGACGACGTTGAACAGCACATTCCACAAATGCTGCAAGACCAGCAAAACAAGATCAGCGATCGCCTACGTGAAAGCTTAAGCCTTGCTAATCCAGATGGCTTTAGCCATATCTCTGGTGAAGAGTTATCGGCTCGGATTGCACAAGAAGCCTCGTTGTTTTCCTTGCGCTCAGACGTTGCTGAGGAATTGACTCGTCTACGCTCGCACCTGAAAGAACTGCAACATATTCTGCAGGGCAAAGACACAGGCAACAAACGCCAGCGTAAAGGTAGCAGCGGTAAACGTTTGGATTTTCTGTTCCAAGAAATGAATCGCGAAGCTAATACGCTGGGTTCTAAGGCTGGTTCGTTGAATGTGACTGAAGCAGCGATTGATTTGAAGCTGCTGATTGAGCAGATGCGTGAACAGGCGCAGAATATTGAATGACCTCAATCGGCATCCATAAAGTTCAACAAACCCAATAAATACAAGCACTTCAAGATTCCACCCACTCCACAGAACTCAACAGTTACCCACCACTATCAACACTACACTGGTGGGTACATTGGTGGGTATACTAGGGTTTTTCCATGTAGTAGTGGTGGGTACTTTTGGAGTGTTTTATGGCCAGCCTTACCAGCAAAACTGTTAGTGCAAAAATCAAGGGGGCGCCTGGCCGCTATGCCGATGGTGGAGGCCTTTATCTCGTAGTCCCTAAAGCAGGACGCTCATACTGGATGCTGCGCTTCACATCCAACGGAAAGCGTAAAGAAATGACGCTAGGCAAAGTGGATGACCTATCCCTTGCCGATGCCAGAACAGAAGCTGCACTAAAAATGAAGCAGCACCGTGAAGGCCTTGATCCACTTATAGAGAAAAAAAGAGCCATATACGGCCCTATGGATACCGTAGATGATCTATTTACTGACTGGCATGAAGGCAACATAAAACGCCTTAAACACCATCAGATCCCCTTTCGGGTTTACACCAAAGACATCGCCCCCGTGATAGGTCAAATGCAACCGACAGCCGTCACAGGACGAGACATTAGACAAATTCTGCGGAACATAGCAGAAAGCAATAGACCCACTATTGCTAACGATGCCCTACTCTATTGCAAGCAACTGTTTAACCATGCTATTAAGTTGGATATCCTCACCCACAACCCTGCCAGTGCTTTTGATATAGCGGATGCCGGTGGCGTAGAAAACAGCAGAGACAGAGCCTTAACACTTGAAGAGCTCTCTTTTGTATTTAAAAAGTTCAGAGAAGAGATAGATAGCTTCACTCGTGACAACTACTTAGCTTGTGCTCTTTTGGTGCTGCTGGGTGTACGCAAAGGCGAGTTAACCGAAGCACCATGGAGTGAATTCGATCTAGCTGCAAAAGTTTGGTACTTGCCTAGCGAACGTAGCAAATCAGGTGTAGCCATTGATATCCCCTTACCCGATCTGGCTCTTGAGTGGCTACATGAACTCAAAATTCGTGCCTTTGGCTCTCCTTATGTCTTTCCTAACAGAAGGCTCAGCAAAGCACCCCATATGGGTAAAGACACTCTAAACCGAGCAATAGCCAAATTGTTTGGCAAAGAGTCAGGTAAAGCGGTACAGCCTGAGAACAAGATGGGAGATCTTGAGTACTTTACCGTGCACGACTTACGCCGTACGTGCAGAAGCTTATTAGCTGCTATAGGTGTACCCAGTCATGTAGCAGAGCGATGTCTGAACCATAAGCTTAAAGGTGTGGAGGGCATTTATAACCGGCATGATTATTTTGATGAGCGATGCGAAGCTTTGGAACAACTTGCAGGGGCGCTTAAACACCTAACATGATAGCTTTTTTTCAACCAATGCCAGTCCCAGGCACCACTCAAAAGTCGTAAGTCACCCATGGCGCATCAATGGTTAAGGACTACTGCAGGATAGGCTAACCGCCGGTAAACTATACGTATAGTTTGTGAAACCAGGAAATTTAGATCATTTTGAGGGTTATGTAAGGCTATGAGTGAACAAAAAGAAAAGGGCTATCCCTTCCATATGGACACTTACTTGAGCGACCTTAGCCCCCCTTGGGTTGAGCACTGCACATCCGTTAGCAAAAAACTGGGGGCTGCTTTTTTGTGTGAAGCGACTGAGAAACAACTTACAGCGCTACAGGCCAGTAAGACACGGACTATTTTTAAACTAATGGGAAAGATTCAACACAAGGCGAAAAAGACTTTAAAATCATGCTGACTGACTTTAAAAAAGAAGCGCTTGCGATAAAAGCCAAGAATAAAACACGTCTGGACACCAGTTTGTGATTGATGCCTTAAGAGCAGCCCCCCCTCCAACCCATGAACTACAGCGCTCAATGAAGGAAAGGACGAACTTGCTACTGACCAACGTATTGCAGCAATCAGAAAGAGGAAAAAAATGGGAAAGAAAATTCTTACTATTGGATTTGAACTTGCTTCGTCAGAAGTAGAGTCTGCGAATTTTCAATCAAAAGTGTCTTTATTGGATTGGGATATTATATTATTTAGACCAGATATTTTTGAACTAATTTCTCATAATGATTTTTTTCAAGGAAAGCCCAGCCTGAATGATAGCCGTTCTTTCCGCCTTAAGGAGTGCTGTGAACATTGGCGACGAGAATTAAAACAAGCTTACGACACTGGTAAGACAGTAATTATTTATCTTCCTCCTGTGACGGAAGTATATGTTGATACTGGTAAGCGGAGCTACTCTGGAACAGGTCGTAATCAAAAGACGACTACACACGTTGAGCTTTATAGTAACTACGAGGCTATACCTGCTTCTTTGACCCCTGTACATACATCAGGAAACGCTATGAAGCTGGTAGATCGTGGCTCCGAAGTTTTGGCTAGTTATTGGCATGATTTTGAAGAGCTCTCAACATATCAGGTCCTTCTTACTCATGACAAAGTCCCAGGTTGTCTTGTAACCCGATCTGGCGGAAAGTGTGTCGGTGCTCTTTATCGAAATAAGACATCGGGGGGAACTCTTTTATGCCTACCTGATATAGACTTCTTTGAGGATGACTTCTGGGACGATGAAGGAGATGAGTTGGCTTGGTCTAAATCCGGCCAACAGTTTTCTAAAAGCTTTATCACTTCAATTGTCAGGTTAGATAAGGCACTGCGGAGTGCCCTTGAAATAACACCAGAGCCTGCATGGGCAAGCGAAAAAAAGTTTATGCTTGCCTCTGAAGAAAATTTAAAAATTCAATTGCTTGCCGCAGAAAAACAGGTGGAAAAAGCACAAAAAAGAAAGGAAGTGATAGCTGAATCTCTTAAGTCTGCAGGAGCGTTGAGATCCCTACTGTATGAAAAAGGCAAGGCTTTGGAAGCAGCAATTATTGATGCACTGCGAATCCTTGGCTTTGAAGCTGAACCTTTTAAGAATTCTGAATCAGAATTTGATGTCGTGTTTGAATGTGAGGAGGGACGGTTGATTGGAGAAGCTGAAGGTAAGGACAGTAAGGCTGTGAATATTGATAAGTTACGACAACTTTCTATGAATATTCACGAAGACTTACAGCGAGAAGAAGTAACCTCACCTGCCAAGCCGGTGTTGTTTGGTAATGGCTTCAGACTCCAACAGTTGGTCGATCGAGGGGATCCTTTTACCGAAAAGTGCCATAACGCCGCAGATACTGCTTCTACTGCTTTAGTCTTTACACCTGATTTATTCCCGCCAGTGCAGTATCTAGTATCTACCCAAGATGCTAGATACGCGACTGCTTGCAGGAAAGCCATTTTGCTCTCTAATGGACGGGTGACGTTTCCGGCTGTATCTACGAGTAGTGATACCACTGGAGTTGAGGTTAAGTTAGCAGATTAATTGGTGTCAATCTGACATAACCCTAGGCTCGCAGCATAGTACGTTTTCGTTAAGCGCAAGCTTTTCGGCTGGCACCTACTGTCGATTCAGGCCGTGATTGTGGCACCACTCATTTTAATAAGCCTTAGCGACATGATTATTGGCTGTATGTAATACACAACAATATTTGATATTAAAACACTGGGCATTCGTATTTGGCAGAAGTTGCGCCTGGCTGCATACTTATACATCTCATCTAGAAACTATTACACATTAGTAGATGGCCGCTTTCGACATCAGAGCCTTCAGTGGAGTATTTGCATGCTTCGTATTATGAAATACCCATATGCCAAGTGGAACAATATATGGGCATGTTATTCATAGCAGTCCAAAGCCTGGGTTCCCAAACCGACTGTGTGTTTGAGATTTTCAGATTTGAAGATAAGCCGTCATATACAGCTTTGGTTATCCAGGTTGGAAAATCACTGCTTAGTGTATTAAGTTTCGCTGCATAGTTTGCTGCACTGCCGACCCACACAAGATCATTATCACCTCGCACACCAGTTCGAACGGCACGTAAATCGCTGCTGTCGATGCCTACAGTGTGCTTTATGGAGAGATCGGTTGTTGTGTAAATTTCTTTCATGCAAGGTTCTATAATATTTGTTATCGCCCACCGAAGCCTTAGTGCAGCACGTACCGCCCGATCATGCTTGTTATTACCAATGAAGATCGCCATAATGCGATCACCATCGTAAGCCGTAATATCACCGCTTTCAGCCTTTATGATCTTCGCAGCACAGTGTAAAAACGCTTTGTATATTTCGGCGCTAAATTCCCATTTTTTTTTGTCCACCATATTAGTTGATCCGTCGAGGTCTGCATAGAACACAACAGCTTGCTCCAACAACGTTGCCTTATTCCCAAGCCCAACGTCACTTGGTGTTGGCACGACTCGTCCGGTCGTCTCTGTCCATCCACTCCTAAAAACCAATCCAACCTCATTGGTCAAATCATCCTTAAGTGCCATCGTACCCTCCTTGTAATTATTGTGGTCCGAGCGCTTGAATATGGCTGCGCAGATCATTTACTGCAGGTGCGATATGCGAGGCAGCATCCTTTCCGGGTACATACCGATATCCGATGCTTGTTACACCAGCTATATCACTTGGTAGTTTGACTTTATCCTCACGCGGCTCCATTAAAATAGCTCGATTTCGACCTAGGCGACCCATAAAAAGTCCCAGCTCAAATATGACATTGTCGCGCGGAACAGGCCATTGCTGCTCACGAATCTCAGCAATATCATCACCATGAGCAATAGCAATAGCGAAATCTGCCTGATTCACCTCATCCTCTAAAGTCTCCAGGGTATAGTTAGTCACCTTAAAAACGCCTTCGCTCCATAGGATTACCTCGAAAGGATCATGCTGCAACCCGCTGTGAATTAGACGTGCAACAGGTAACGCCTCAACAGAGCAGATGATGAACAAACGAATACGCTCACGCAGAGGTTTGACCAGTCGGTTTCTCTCCAATAATCGGCGAGCAAGTTCTTTTGCGATCAGTTTATACAATTCTGGATACTGTTTTCCCAATTCGTCGAACTGTGCCTCATCTATTTTGGCGATGAGACTCTGCTGTATTGCTGTCACTGTAGCTGAGCGTTCCTGAGTGGGCTCAATTACTCCCATTTCTCCAATATGACTTCCTGCTCCTCGTCTCGCAATCTCTCGGCCATTTACGATAATTTTAAATGAACCGATAAGAATAAAATAAATTTCGTTTGAGTAGTCCCCTTGATTAATAATTGACTCTTCTGCAGCAACCTCAATTAGCTCTGATATTTCGGCTAGCCTCTCTGCTAAATCAGTATTCCCTGCTACAAGCTGCTGATTTTTAAATGCCTCAAAGCGTAATCGGCGTCCCGGTTCGCCCAAAAAACGGTTCATCATACTCACTCCAAGTTAACATGGTTTTTTAAACCACTCCGACCAGAAAGAAAAACATTTTAAAGGATATTGAGATGCTAGACAGATATAACAATTCCCCAAAAACAAGACCCTAAATAATGCGAATGATCGCCTAATTTATAATACTTGTTTTAGAAAAAAAAACCGATAACCACTCCTCAGCAATCCCATCAATGTCAGTACTTTTCAAAGTGCTACGAACAGGCATCTTCCCAGGCCGAAAAGCATGCGTTGAGCCTCGGAGTTTTCCTCTCGAATCGAGCTTGACCACTAAGAGCGCCAAAAAAGTTGATGCCTGATCTTTATCCTCAACCAGTCGCTGCATCTGTCTGAAATCTCCCAAACTTGGGGTTGCTGGATACAAGGGGTGCGAATGCCATTCACCCAAGTAGTTGAACTGCTCAGGGCGATTTCCCATTCGCTTATGAAAACGCTGGATGAACTCAGTATGCTGGACGGGATCCCGATTAAAACGACTAGTAGTACCATTGCGTTGGACTGATAAATCGAGAACGAGAAACCTCCCATCAGCCACCTGCTCAGCAGCAAGTACGCCGCCAATTTCATTCGGGCCCGCTGCTTCCAACTCCCTACGGAGCTTTCGGATACAGCGGCTGTTGAGTACTATCTCGATCACGGCTATGCCTTAACCTCGGATGAGGAGTCGTTTGACTCAGGGCATGGGTCATCCACGATGGATGCATCGGCCACGCCTATGGGACGTGTATCAAAAGGCTGATCGAAGACCCACTCCCTACGCAAACCAATCGCATAAGCTGAGTGAGGGTACTCACTGTCTTGTCCACTGCGCAGCAAGTCAGCAGCAAAGTGCGTGAGGTGCGCAGAGATCACCGAGACATCTGCGTCGTCAGCAATCAACGGCGCTTGGTCATCTGGCCCAGCGGTGGCGTAGTCAATACCTGCTGACGGTGGCGGCTCAGGATGTTCTGGGTTGCGGAACCAAGAATAGATACTATCTCGCACAAGGTTGGGGGCTGCCTCAATCCCTGGCCGGCTTCTGGCGATGTAACCGCCAAAACCACCACCGAATACACGCCCCCAGACCATTGGTATGCGCTTGTCTTCAGACACCGAGGCAGCATATATGAACCCTTGCCCGCTGCCCGTGGTTTCGACAATTAAATCACACGTTTGCAATTGAGCAAGGCAACACATTAGGGTGTCCACAGATGTCTGACCACCCAAGTGATTTATCCACTTGTCAACAACCACGCGACTGTTGATTCGTTGGAGGAGGTCAATCAGTCCATCAACCTTATGAGCGCCAACCCCTTGCCAGTCGAGCTCATTACGGACCAGATTTCCTACGTGCAGAATATCAGAATCGACGAGAAAAAACTTTTCTACGCCCATTCTGACCAAGGACGTTGCGACTTTGCTTCCCATCGAGCCGCAGCCGAGGATGGCTACTTTCATGTCTTTGAGTATTTCGTTTTGTACGGGAGTGCGTTGTTGCTGATCCATATGGATACTCGTGACGTTAAAAACATGGCCCTCCAGGCTGAGAAACAGAGCAATAGCTCTATTATCTATCAACCCGACAATGAGGCTAGGAACGTGGAATGGAATAGATGAGAACGCGGCCCAACGCTCAGCACAAGACATCTCCTGAGCTGTTAATGCTATATGCCTTGGGTCGCCCTCCGTAATGACCGCAATCCGACCGCCTTCCCGCTGTGTGTGACCGATAGATGGTGAGATAGATTGGTCTACCCACGATGCGTGCTGTGCTGAACCTACAATGCCGGTAGCGATGAAGATGCACGTATCTCCAACAAAATTAGTCCTTACGTCCAATATGGAAGGTGCAGTTGCTCTACTTTTGACCCTGTTAATGAGCTCATCACTCAGTACAAGTCGTGTATTACTCCAGCTAAGTGCTTGACCATAGGTGAAGCGATGCTCAGATGGAACCACTCCCATTTGACCGGAGGTGTCCGCGGCACCTTCTGTATCCAACAAGTGCCGTGCGCTTCTAAGGATATCTGCACCATCATATACCTTGCGCCAAGTATCGGCGCGCAGCTGCAAGCAAAGTTCTCCATAGCCCCATTGATGAGTCGACCAACGCTGCTCTGACTGTCGTGGAACTAGCCGCGGAGGCGCGCCAGGATAGATGAAGGGATACTCCAATCGCGCTTGCCGCAACTGACCGCCTGCAGTGAAATCAATGTTGACGTGCGCGGTCTGTGCTTCGGCATTGAGAGTCCAGTCAATTCTCGTCACCCACCCCTCATCTTCCAGTGCAGCAAGAGCTCTCTTCTCATGTGCTAAACGCCATGGGCGCAACTCAAACCAGACCATTATGAAAAGCCTGCAAGGGTCCTGGACGGCTCGGCTGCGGCCTTGAAAGAGAATCCCGCGGCTGCAGCCGTCGCCGGTTTCAGGAGAGAGCTTGAATTAGTTGACCCTTTGCTCTCCTCCTTAGGCTCCAAAGCCTCGATAGCTGCAGCGTAATCAAAGTTGGAGCGTCGTCGGTCGGTCTCAAATAGATCTCGAAAAGCTTTGGGGGCATGGGCATACAGCCCCGGCCCAATAGCCGTTTGGTGACCACTACAACGCTTTTGTTCTGCTTCAGAATCAAGCACTGAGCGACTGATGCAACATCGGATCATTTCGGACTTAACCCCCAGCCGGGTCACAGCAATGAATGCGTGTTCCAAGCCGATTGCCAAACCCAAGCTCCCAACATCGACACCTTCGGCTTTCAGCTCACTCAGAGCAACTTCAAAGCTGCTGCGCATTGCCGCCGCACACAGCATTGCGTTTTTCGCAGTCTCCGCATTATCAGTTGTTGCTGAGGTACCTTCGATTAAGATGCCATGAATACAGTCACCAATAAATCGGATTTTCTTGCCTGCAAAATCCTCATAGAGCACAGCATCGAGCTCGCTACGCAGCACATGGAGGGTCTTGATGACATCAATCGCATCATCGTCATCATCAATCCGCTCCTCCACATACTTGGTGAAGTTATCGATGTCGGCATAAATGGAAGTTGCTTCCTGCCGACGAGAGTTCTTCGGTGTCAACACTTCTAGGTCAAGGTCGCTATACGGAGGTGTGTGCCGTGTGAATTCGAACTTCCCTATTGGGTTGTCTTGCAGGTCTTTTTCCCAATCCTTAACGACTCTATCCACAGTGATACTGAGGTCGGCCTCCCTCTGTGATTCCGCGATTTGCGTCTCGTTGAGAGCACTCGTGTAATCGTTTATCGCCTTACCCCACCCGACCGCAGCACGAGCGGCATTGGTAATAAATATACCCTCAACATTTAAGTCGTAACCAGCCCGTTTTGCAGCTTGGTTTGCAGGATTACCCAAAAACAGGGGTTCACGGCCGCGCCGGCGACCGTTGTTAACAGCAAGGGCCTTTCCGGTGTCGATTCCTATCCGGGTTTTAGCAGCCGGAAGTGGGTCATCCTCGTTCTCGCCAATCCGGGCGAGGGTATCTCTGATGAGTTGGGCAGTTGCAACCGCTTTATGTACGCGCGCAGCCTCATCACTGTATGGCTTGGCGAATACAGCGTGTAGTCGCTGGTTATGGAAGTCAACCTGAATGGCTTCAACGCTCTGTAGAATGTTTCTGACCGCTCGGTAATGGTTATTGAGAAATCGAAGAGCACGCTTATGTGAGCGCTCGCCATCGATCACAGTAGTTTCCAGCAACTCTTTGATGTTGCTGATGTCGACATAAAGATGTACGCCATCAACCCGATAAGCAACGTTTGTCCCAAGACTAATCAACTCGGTGTCGCGTACATAGTCCTTGATCTCTACATTACTGACTTCAGCCAAACGAGTTGCGATCCGCGACTTCGCCTTATCCTCTTTCCACGTGCGCTTAGACATACATCCCTCCCTAGTTTGACACTCTTATGGAAATAATAAAAGCACTATATATAGTGCTTTTATTTAAGTCAATACACCATATATAGTTATTCAGAGAGAAACATACCTATTACATTGAGGAGGCCTCATTCACGAAGCTCTTTCGATCTATAGCTTGTCATCTGTACATCGAATCAATCAACTAATGGAATTCGAAACACAGCCTCTCGACAGACAACAAGAGAACAGCATAAACCCTACAACTTGCACTGTTTTAAACAAGTTAGTGGCTGTTAACGATGAGATGACCCGCTACTCATCTCTCGGTATGCTGTCTCAATTATTGACTCAAGTGTCTTTTGCAGGCTAAGCCCAGCCCTTCTAGATAGAGCATCTAACTGCTCTTTAGACTCCGCTCTAATATGAGTGTTAATCGCCCTAAACTTATCCGACCTACGTAACTGCCTCTGCCTCCATGCTTTAGAGATATTCGTCCTAAAAAGCGTTAGCTCTGCATCGCTACATTTCCAAGTTTGTAAAGCTGCATAAAAAGCCATTTCCTGTTCTTGCTCACCATGCGGTACCAACCAAAACAATAATGGAAGAGGTGCTACATCACAATTAAACCCAACAACGTCATGCTGCGCTTTATTAAAGGCCTCGACCTTGCTTTCATGAGCGTGTAGCAAGTAATCCCAAGCCCACTGACATGCGCCATCGTTGTCGGGCTTTAACCATGGCAAAGGTTTTACCCTTTGTTGCGCAGCAGCATAGCCTCTTTCCAAATAAGCAACAAACTCTGTCTTATCTTGACTCATATCGGAATCTTCAAGCGCTTCTAGGAAGAACTTGTAGCGCGCTTTATGCCCCTGAGGAATAGAACCTTTAAACTCCTCACGAGCAACAGACAAGCTCTTTTGTAGGTTAGGTTTCGGAAGTCTTGTCGCCATGCATAAAAAAAAGAACAAACAGGCTCTTTCATTTTCCAATAGCCACTCAACCAGACTCAGTGGCACGAGCCCCTGCTTCAGAGCTATCAAAAATCTACTAGCGTTTACCTGTGACTTTTCATCTTGCGGGCAGCCTAATGAATAACTAAGCAGGTCATGCCTTATTTCTGCTTCAGTGCCATCTACTGATAACTCATCATGTGGCCTCTCAGAATAAAAATTAACATGTTGTAATCGAGACTCTTGGCCATTCCGAGGGTCCCTATATTTGTTTACATGACGACTAAAAAGCCTAAGCGCTCTCAAGTCAGCTCTTAACAGCTCATCCCTCACTAAATGATTATTCCCATGAATAAGGTCATACATAGCCATCCCCATACAAAACACTGCGTGTCAATCAGAGCCTAAACCATTACACTTCCGTAGACAATCACTAGCAACCCTGAAGGTAATTGATGCTTAATCATAGGCTAAAAGAATCATATAGAAACGTATTTGCTAGTCAGAATGACTGCAATGCTTACATTCTTAACAAAAAACAACCCAACAATTAGCTAGAGAATCTAGATCGTCTGTAACCAAGCACTCTTAATATCAGAGCACAGTGCTCACACCAAACATCCCTATTAAGGCAATTCCTACAGGCTAAACCCCAAGAGCACAACTGCCTCAGCGCGGCCAACTTGTCGGTTTAGTAATATAAATAAGAGAGGTAAGTAGCCATCTGTATTGCCTGTACTCTTAACTAGCTAAGAGACTGAAGTAGACAACTATAAACACTAGTCATGAGTCACAGACTCATCAGCAACTAGACACACTCAAGAGACAAAAAATATAGAGGTAGTACCTCGTATGACTTTAACCATACGAGGTAACACATGAACACTCACCCTGCCCATTCCTACAATAAGAGCTACCAAAAACAAATCATTCGCACTCTTTGGTCAGCACTAAAAGCGCACAAGCGAATCACTGCTGTTCGCGTTGATCTAAGAACCAGCAGTGACCACTCAAACCAACCATACCCCTCTGCCCTAATGACTCGGTTTATCGAGTCATTAAAAGCAAAACTGGCTGTTGATCTCGAAAGAAAAAGCACTCAATGGAACAGGCAACTAGCCTGCCAGCTGAAATATGCATGGGTACGTGAGGTTGGCCCCATCAACAAGAAAAAACACTTCCACGTTCTGCTGTTACTTAACAAAGACGTTTATCACGCTCTAGGAGATTTTCGTCAGGACAGGAATACCTTGGCATCAATGATCGCTCAAGCTTGGTGTAGTGCACTTTCAGTCCCCTACCCTGAGCACAAGACACTCACACACTTCCCCTTTGGCGGTCTTATGTATGTAGATGCCAATCACCCTACCTTTGAGCAACAACGTCGTCTGGTGTTAGCTAGGGCCAACTACTTGGCAAAGAAGGCCACAAAACAATATGGAGACGGTGAACGCTCCTTTGGCTGTAGCCGTTCTTGATACGTTTTTATTGTGTTGCTCCATCCAGTAGAAGAAACGCTCAAATCGTTAACTTGACGCCCTCTTCTGCCCTTAACGAGACAGGAGATCTACATGGATGCAACACAAACCAGCCACTCAAACTCAATCCCACTTGCTCCCAGCACACTCGTACCTGTGCTGGAAGATCAGTTCCTTAGCATGGCCTTTATTACTCAGCTCACAGGACTGACAGACAAATGGTTCTACAAACTCATACAAGATGGCAAATTCCCCCAACCTATAAAGTTTGGACGAAGTTCTAGATGGCTTAAAAGTGAAGTGGAGTCCTGGATAAGACAAAAAATTTATGACTCAAGAAAAACGGAGGATGGCTACTAGATCCTTTAGTAGCCTTAGCCTCTTAAAGATGGCCCAAATCAGCCAGAGAAACGCACCCCTTTGCTCCTACGACGATATGGTCTAACACTCTTACATCGACTAGCGCTAACGCGTCCTGCAATTGCTTAGTAAGTGAGATATCCGTACTGCTAGGGATTGGATCACCTGATGGGTGGTTATGAGTAAAAATCATCGCAGCAGCATTATGTGCTAAAGCAAGCTTCACAATCTCTCTTGGGTACACAGCCGCTTGAGATAAAGTGCCCCTAAACACTTCCTCGAAACCAATGATTTTGTGTTTGGTATCCAAAAGCAACACTGCAAAAACCTCATGCTCATAACCTTGCAATAACGTTTGAATATACGTTTTGACGGTACTAGGGCTATCAATGACTTTGCCTTTACTCAGTCGTTTACGTGAGAGCTGATTGGCCATGGTTAAAATATCAGCTTCTGACAAGCACATAGACTCCATCAGGTAGAGTCCAGTCTCTGGGCACGATTTCATTTTGTGGTACTTCATAATTTCCTCAACACATAAAAAAACGCCACCGGTTAGGGTGGCGTTTTGCTGTATGACTAGGTGCTGTACATCGTTGGCTACTATTTAAGCCTCCCTCCTTCCGCTAACGACACGCAAGCATCTTGGGTAACCAAGACATGATCAATCACATGTACATCAACAAGCGCTAGGAGGTTTTTAAGAGCCTGGGTTAGTTTGATCTCCATTTGGTCAAACCGAGGATTTTGAAAGGAACAACTACGTGCTAGCACGACAGCATAAGCCTTGTAATCCAAGGCACGTTTAATAGCCTCTCGAGGATATGCCGTTATAGTTCTTAGATCTGCTTTGCGTATTTGATAAAAATGAAGCACTCGATACGCCTTATCCAGCAACAGAACTGCTAACACCTCCTGCGTAGCATTGTGGAGCTGCTCAAAAAGAAACGCTTGAATCGTTGTGTGATCCTCGAGCTGCTGCCCAAGAGCATTACGCCAGCCTCTTCTGTGTCGCTTGCCCTCTGTTACTTTAGAGCTCATGGGTAAGGCGCCTTGATCAAAAAACCTATCAACGGCACCTCGTTAGCCCTCCAATCCATATCAGCGTGATGCAGCATCATTTCCCTCCTGCAAGCGAGAACTGACTTGAAACGAATGATGGCAACGCAGACATTGGTAGTTGCTCAAAACAGCCTCATCTAGCGCTTTCCCAAACGCTGCACCGGCTGCACAACCCAAAGCACCTTCCACAAAGGCGCCCAGCACTGCTGTCGAAATACGAGTAAGGGATGAGGTCGATACAACCAATTGGAGAGCTCCTCCTCCAACGCCTTGAACACCTCCCGAGAGTGCACGCAAAACGCCAACGCTGGCACCTAAGATGCCAGCAAGTTTTTGAGCGTGATTTTTAGTTTGTAGATGGGACGAACCTAATGGCTCAGACATAAAAACTCCTTGATGGAAAAACGGCATAAATGAGCAAGCGGTTGCTTGCCCTCATCAAGGTGATATAGGTCTGAAAAAGCCTAGGATACATTCCTAAAACTTAGCTGTTCTTATACAAACGTATACGGCCTAGCTCTAGTAAATATTGAGAGCATCTCTATTAAGAGAATTTTTTAAAATAGCGCAACTCAGTCCATATAGCCGTAGAGTCTTTATCATCGAGCCAAACACTCAAAAACTACGTAAAGCCGACATCTCGCACTGGTGGCTCATAATCATCGCCATGCATCATTGCTTTAATTCTGCGTATAGTTCTGGGATGTACAGAGTATTTTTGAGCAACTTTCTCCAAAGGCACTTGATTGGTTAATGCCAAAATTGCTTCCTTATGTTGAGCCGGTGATAATGCTGGCCGCCTACCAAGTTGCCTTCCGTTTGCACGGGCAGCTGCCATCCCTGCCCGCGTGCGCTCACTGATGAGCGATCGCTCGAACTCCGCAAGTGCAGCCATCATATGAAATAACAACCTGCCGCCTGATGTTGTTGTATCAATGCTTTCAGTCAGTGAAATGAAGTGAATATTTTCCTTGCCTAACCTATCTATAGTCTCCACTAAATAACGCAAGGATCTTCCCAATCGATCTAAACGCCAAACTACTAGCGTATCACCCGACTTCAACTTTCCCTTAAGGTCGCTTAAACCTGGACGTGCTGCTTTTGCTCCGGATATCCCCTTATCCGTATAAATAGAATCACAATTTGCTCTCTTTAGGGCAGCTATCTGCAGATCTAGATTTTGATCTTGCGTCGAGACTCGCGCATACCCATATCTTTTACTCATAATCCCCATCTTCCTAGCGCAAGGCGCGCGCCCTCCCCGACCTCTCTTTGCGAAATCGACGCTAATAAATTTTAAGGTCTAGCGGATTTGCTGCCATACGATCTCAGGTTTTACTAAACACACGCCAGCTTGAAGCCTCTTAAAGAAAGGCCAAGCTCGCTCGTACTGCTATAAAAACCGTTACATAGACACGTTATTAGCATTACACCAATAATTACATACAGTAATTTAATGTTAGTTAATGCTACCCGGGTGTCAACAAATGCAAGGCAGGCACAAACCATAATACGGATCAGTGCTCGTTGCGTTTTGTTCAAAGAACGTCAATAAACGTCAAGAATAGAGGTCTGTACAGGGTTCAGATTTTGACAATAAGGCTCCTTTTAGTCCCTATTGAGTCGCACATTAGAATTATCCTTTTCAGCGCAAATTCTATACAAACAATCTATCTTTTTATTACAAGTTTGATGTTGACATAAAGGAGGCATTTTGTCCTTTCCTGGCCAAAAAGCCAGTCATTGACAGAAGACCAGCACACCAGCAACCAAAAGAAACAACGGGGCATGCAATGAATGTCCCATCAATGCTCTCTTTGTCTGATGTACTGCAGCAGATCACTGCCTCCAACGAATACCTTCTTCTAGGCCTGAGCAATGGCAAAGCGCTATGTGACGCGTATGGCTTAGAACCTTTTCAGCACGCCTTTTTATCAGCGGTACAAGAGCGTTTACGCCCGTATGGCGTTACCGATCAAGATATTACTGTAGTGAATCAAGTGTTGTTGCTAGTCGGATGGAGCAACACCGGTTTACCGCTACAACCTAATAAAGACTTATACCTAGAACGTATCAAAGCAGCGCTTTGCTATGAGCCTGTTCAGTGTGGTTCTGCTCGAATTCAAATAAATGTCTTTTCCTCTTGGCTAACGCTATCGCCTTATGAGGCACCCAACTCTTCTCAATTACGATCGTTAGCAAACGCAATAGCGTTCTCAGAGGTCATCCCGCAACCTCGCGAACAGACTCGAGATGACATGGCTTTAGCGATCCGCTTTTATACGGATATGCAGAGCGATAAGGTCGTGCTGTCTTTCCAGCCGGTTGTATCTATCAAGAATCGCCAGCAAATACTGTATTACGAAGTCCTATTACGCAGAAATGAGTCTGCTGATGCGGCCAACGCAGCAACCTCCTGCGCTCCTGTTATTCAAGCATTAGAACGACTACACAGCACTGAGCGACTAGATGCCAGTGTGCTCTGGACAGTTCTACAGCTATTGAAACAAGACCCGAGCCTTCACCTAGCATGCAATATTTCCCCCTTGTCGCTACATGATAGGACTTGTTGGCGACTCATAGCTTCAACGTTAAGAAAAGCCCCAAAACTTGCTGCCCGTCTGACTTTAGAGATTTCTGAGACAACTGCCGTTTTTGATCTTCACGCGGCAGCGAAGCAATTGAACTCGTTACGAGTTCTAGGCTGCAAACTCGCCATTGCTACTACCGGAGCTGGTCTTAATGCCTTCAGACTAGCCAAAAAGCTTGGCCCCCACGTTATAAAAATTCATAAAACCTTACTGCATCAAGCTCGTAACCAAGGGAGCGGCCCTGGTTTCCATTCGTGGTTGCAACTCCCCAAAAGCATGAGTCAACAAGTTGTAGCAGAAGGTATTGAAACAGACCTAGACCTTCAGCTAAGCGTCGATGCCGGCGTACATGCCGTGCAAGGCCACTTCATAACGCCACCCACTGTACAGCCTCCATGGAATGGAGCTGTCCCTTTGTGCGTGCGAGACAGCTTTACCCCTACTCACAACCCCGTATCTCTTTGACATTTCCTCCGAGGAAAAGAAACCGATGAATCATGTTTATAAAGCCATTTGGAATGAGCAAACAGGAACATTTGTTGCCGTTTCAGAAAATCAAAAAGCTAAAGGAAAGCGAAGCTCTTCTTGTACGAATGGAAGAAAAACCTCGTCACTTTCTATACATATCGCATGCGCCACACTGGCAGCTGTAGGTAGTTTAAGCATGAGCACTGCTTGGGCTGCCGTTGATATCCCTCAAGGGGAAAATGTGATTAATTTCACAGCCCCGGACGGCACTATTAAGTTTGTAGACGGTGGAAGTATTGTAGGGTTGAGCAACCTGACAATTTCTGGTGCCTTAAATGCTGATCAGATTACGGTGGGTGGTGAGTCTGTGGCGACCCTGGCACAGTTAAATTCCACCTCTGCGGATGTGCAGACCAATGCAGGCAAGATTGGTGTACTGGAAGGCCTAGTCGCGGGTAATAAAGACGATCTTGACGACCATGCAGTCAAAATAGCTGACAACCAGACAAAAATTACCACTCATGACACTCGGATCACGAATAATGCAACGGCCATTACCGCGCAAGGCACTCGCATTGAAACGGCCGAAGAAGAGTTGGACACGATCAACAATCGTCTGACCGCTTTGGGAGTGGATGAAACGAATCCTGGAGTGAAGTATTTCCGTGCCAATTCAGAGCTGCCTGACGCCGAAGCGAACGGCGAAGAATCCATTGCAATTGGCCCTGATTCCAAGGCAGAGGGTGATCGCAGTATTGCCGCAGGCCAAGGTGCTTTGGCGGATGCCGAAAGCGCAATTGCATTGGGTGATGGTGCCCGTGTCGCCAGCGCAGACAGCCGCCCTAAACCGGAAGCGGCCATTGCCATTGGTAAGGATAGCCAGAGCAGCGGCTTAGCCAGCGTTGCGGTAGGTCGCGAAGCAGCGGCGGGTGGAAATAATGCACTCGCTCTGGGCACACAAGCACAGGCCAGCGGTGCTAATGGTATCGCCTTAGGTTTAGGTGCCCAGGCCGATGCTGAAAACAATATCTCTATCGGTAATGGTGCTGGCCGGGCGACTGGCAATCATCTGCCAGGTGACCGTTCACACAATATTGCCATCGGTCAGGCCAGTGGTCAGAACGTCAAAGGTCAGTTTAATGTGGCGTTGGGTGATGGCACTGGCAATGGTGTAAATGGTAGCGATAACGTAGCGTTGGGCCACAGTGCCGGCCTGAATCTTGTTGGGGATGCCAACGTCAGCCTAGGCAAGAATGCCAATCAAGGACGTGAATCAAACCGTGCCATCGGTATTGGTGAGAGTTCAGGCGCTGACACAGAAGGCGTGGCGATTGGCTACAAGGCCATTGCCGGGAATACCGGGGTCGCGGTGGGCCGTCAGACAACAGCATTGGGAACTGGGACAGCCATTGGTCCTAATGCCCATGCGGACAGTAATTTTGTGGCCCTGGGTTTGAACTCTCATGCTACACAAAGTGATGTGTCTGGCTTGGGCCGATTTACCAATAAAGGCTTCACCGGAAGTGCTGTTTCTGTTGGCAGCAGCCAAGCTGGCAGTGAATTCACTCGTCGTATCGTGAACGTAGAAGATGGTGCCAATGATACTGATGCTGTGAACGTGCGCCAACTGCAATCAGCAGTGGATCAGGTGACGCTGGGTGCAACAGTAGACTATGAGAAGCTGGCCGAGAAGGTTGGTGAGGACTGGGGGCAGCAAATTGAAGACAGCAAGGCGCGTTACTTCAGTGTCAACGACGGCGGTGTAGATAAAGGTAATAAGGACAATAACGGAGCTGCTGCCACGGCCGTCGACTCTGTTGCTATTGGCCCAGATGCGACAGCCAAAGAGAAAGACTCCGTTGCCATTGGGCATATGGCTGGAGCAGAAGGAGCCTCCGCTGTTGTGATGGGTCACAACATCAAGGGCTTGGGGCTAAACTCCACAACTATCGGTAACTCCCAATCAGAAGCACGCGACGAAAGCGGTGTGGCTATCGGCACGCACGTCGTTAGCCGTGACAAGAACTCCATCGTGATTGGTAGGGATTCCTACACTGATCGCCAGGCCAATGGTCCTTCTGTCGAGAACTCGATTGTGATTGGTACAGAATCCAGCTCCACAGCAGTGGAAGGGATTGTGATTGGTAAAAACTCAGTGGTGAATGCGGCACGCGGTATCGCACAGGGTAGCCATGCGGAGGCAACGGCCAATGACGCCATGGCCTTTGGTACCCGGTCGCAGGCAACCGCCGGTAATTCACAAGCCAGCGGTACGGATGCCAAAGCCTTTGCGGCACGCAGTATTGCAATAGGTACTAATGCTCGCTCAGGCCAGGCTAATCCTGATGTAGAAAATCAGGACAAGAACCGTGACTCCATTGCGCTGGGTACGGACTCCGTTGCCGAGTTCAATAGCAGCATTGCGGTAGGTCGCGAAGCCCAGGCCACAGCCGACTATGCACAGGCACAGGGCAAGGGTGCTCATGCCTTTGGTGAGGCATCGATTGCACAAGGTCGTGACGCTTTGGCTCTTGAACGGCAGGCGATCGCGCTGGGTGACGGTTCCCGCAGCACGGCTAATCGTGCTGTCGCTATTGGCCAGGGCGCACGTGCAGGCAATGCGCGCTCGGTAGCTCTGGGAGATGGCGCGGAGACAGCAGGTGCGGTTGGCACTTCGAATGCCTCTTTGAACGGACTGACCTACGGTAACTTTGCCGGTGATCGTCCTATTGCGACGGTCAGCGTGGGCACGGAGCAGGAAAAACGCACTGTGACAAATGTGGCCGCAGGCCGGATCAGCGCGAGCAGCACAGATGCGATCAATGGCAGCCAGTTGTATGCCACGAATTCGGTGCTGGGCAATGTGGCCAACACCACGAAAAATATCTTGGGTGGTAATGCCTCTCTGGCCCCCAACGGCAATCTAAGCATGAGCAATATCGGTGATACCGGAGAAAACACGGTGCACGATGCAATCAAATACGCAGCTCAAGGTTGGCATGTGAGTGCCAATGGCGCCGCTACTGCGAACGTCAAACCCGGTGGTTCAGTGGACTTCAGCAATGACGATGAGAACATCATCGTTACGCGTACTGGCACCGATCTGGCCTTCAACCTGGCGGATGATCTAACTGTTGGCAAAAGTATCACTGTAGGCGATACGGTAGTCAAGGGCGATAGCATCACTACCAATAGCTTAACCGTTCAGGGTGAAACTCGCTTGGGCGATAACTTTGTGGTCAACAACACAGGGGACGTTATTTACAAGGGTAACGAGGTTGCTACCCAGGCCGATGGCTTGAGCTTCGCAGGCAATACCGGCAACACCATTGCCAAGACGCTGGGTGATGACACACCTCTAACCATTTCTGGTGAATTGGCCGGTGGTGAAGCCTCCACCGGTGCAAACCTGCGTGTCGATAGCGACGGCAACAAGTTGAGTCTGGTCATGGCTCAAAACCTGACGGATCTGAACAGCATCACCATCAATAATGGTGGTCCGGTGATCAATGTCGACGGCATCAATATGGGTGGCAAGAAGATCACTAATCTGGATGCCGGCACGGATGACACTGATGCCGTGAATGTATCGCAGTTGAAAGAGGTTTCAGATGTGGCCAACGCTGGCTGGAACGTCAGCGCCAATGGTCAAGCAGCCGAAAACGTTAAGCCCGGCGCTTCAGTGGACTTCAGCAATGACGATGGCAACATTACCGTCACTCGCACAGATACTGATCTAGCCTTCAACCTGGCTGATGACCTGACGGTTGGCAAGAGCATCACCATCAATAATGGTGGTCCGGTGATCAATGGCGACGGCATCAATATGAACAGCAAAAAGATCACCAATCTGGCTGCTGGGACAGAAGATACCGATGCTGTGAATGTATCCCAGTTGAAGGATGTTTCAGAGGTAGCCAATGCTGGCTGGAACATCAGTGCTAATGGTGATCCTGCTGAGAACGTCAAACCCGGTGGTTCAGTGGACTTCAGCAATGACGATGGCAACATTACCGTCACTCGCACCGGTACTGATCTGGCCTTCAACCTAAACAAGGACATTGATCTGGGGGCGGATGGCAGCCTGACGACTGGTAACACGGTGGTCAATAATGATGGTCTGATTGTGGCTGATGGAGCAGGTAACAAGACCTCCACGACAGCGACAGGCACCACTGTTAGTAATACCGCCGGTGAGAAAACCACAGTGGCAGCGGGTTCGATTACAGTGACAGATGCAGACGGTAATAGCACTGCTATCGGCAGCACACAAGTGGTGGTGGGTGGAGCGAACCAAGTCACGATCAATGGCGATACCGGCCGAATTAGTGGCCTGACCAACACCACTTGGGATCCAGACAACTACACCAGCGGCCAAGCAGCTACCGAAGACCAGCTCAAACGAGTTAGTGATGTTGCCAGCGCAGGTTGGAATGTAACTGACGAGGATGGTAATAGCGCCAATATTGGCCCGAACGGAAAGGTCGCATTTGTTGGTGACAATAACGTGACGGTCGAACAGACCGGAACTGATGATGCCGGACAGGTTGAAGTCAAGTTGAACAAGGATATTGACCTCGGAGCAGATGGCAGTCTGCAAACGGGTGATACCTTAATCGATAACTCTGGGGTTAACGTAGGCAAAGATGTTCACCTAGGCAGTACCGGCCTAGTCATCAACAATGGGCCTAGCATGACTGTAGACGGGATCAATGCAGGTGGCATGCGCATCACCCATGTTGCTGCAGGGGTGAACCCTACAGATGCCGTTAATTATGGGCAACTCCAACCCATTGAGTCCTTCATAGACCTAGATGGAAAAGGTTCTTTTACCTACAACGGTGGTCAACATACCTCGCTAAAAGATGTACTAGACAGTCTGCATTGGAATGTCGAAGCTCCAGCACCCGGCAAGGAAGATGGTAATACGGGCGGTTCTACTGGCCCAGGCTCGCCAGGTGGTGGCAATAACAGCTCAGGAGACAGTACACCTATTCATAACGGCAATACTGTGGGCTTTGTCGAAGGCGACAACATTGTGATTTCCAAGACAGATAAGGTAAATGATGCTGGACAGGTGGTTGGCGCTGACATCAAGGTAGCAGTAGCTCAAGACTTGAAAGTTAACTCTATTACGGCTGTAAACATCAAAGCAGATGAAATCCAAATTAATAATGGAGGCCCCATTATTAATGAGAACGGCATTGATATGTCAGGCAAACGTATCACTAACGTCGCAGCAGGTATAAACGAAACAGATGCCGTGAACGTCGGACAGTTACAAGAAGTGGCTGGCAACCTCCAAGGTCAAGTCAATCACATTCGCAATGACATGCATCGTTTAGATAATAGGCTCAGCGCAGGTGTTGCTGCCGCAATGGCAACCGCCTCCCTGCCCCAAGCCTACTTACCTGGCAAACATATGATGTCGATGGCTGGAGGTACCTGGCGTGGCGAAACTGGTATGGCTATCGGTTTCTCAGGCATCACAGACAACGGTAAATGGGTTTACAAGCTATCCGGGAATGCCACATCTCGTGGTGACTACGGTGGCGCAGTAGGCATCGGTTATCAATGGTAAGGCTTAGCTAATCACACAATGCATCGGTGGAGTTCCACCGGTGCGCAGCATCTATTTTTGATAGGAAACCAAATGATGAAAAAAAAATGGCTTGTGACTGCCTTGCTAAGTAGTCTGGCATTAGTCGGCTGCGGAACGTTAAGCCAAGTGGACTCTCATGGTCAGACGGATAACCCTGTATTCCCTGAGGTCGACAACGTCACATTTCATACCGGCTCATATCCCAACATTCAGAATCTTCGTCAGGTTCAAGACGGTGTAACACGCGACCAGCTCTACGAGCTTTTAGGTCGCCCACACTTCTCTGAGGGTTTTAAAGTACGCGAATGGGACTACCTATTCCATTTCAATACACCGCAAGGACTGAAAACATGTCAATTTAAGGTGTTGTTTGATGAGGATAAGCTTGGCCGCAGCTTTTATTGGAAACCTAGTGATTGCGCCTCTCTTCTACACCCTGTAGAAGAAAAAACCGCTATAGAACCATTTTCTCTTTCAGGAGACGTAGCATTCTCTTTCGGCAGCTCAGCTCTCACTACTGCTGGGCAAAACACAATTCGAGATATCGCAAAGAGTCTCAAGCAGATGTCTGCAATCCAGAAAATTACCGTTTCAGGCCATACCGACCGAATCGGCAATACTTCTGCCAATCAGCGTTTATCTCAACAACGCGCTGAAACGGTACAACGTGCACTAGCAGCTGAGGGGATTCCCTCCGCTGTAATTCAATCTCAGGGATTTGGTTCTCAACGCCCTATCGTGCAGTGCGACCAACAGCTACGTAACGACTTGATTGCCTGCTTAGCTCCGAATCGCCGTGTAGATATTGACGTTCAAGGCCAACGCTAAATTGGTTGTGGTAACAAATTAACCACCCAGACCAATCTGGGTGGTTTTGAAGGCTAACAAAAATGACAGCTTTACATAAATCACTTTTATTAATGCTAGTAACGGGCTTAGCGGCTTGCCAACATACGCCCCCTCTCTTTGACTCAGAGCTAGCCAACAAACAGCCTTCAACTCGGCACTCTCCCCCATCAGCCACTATGGCATCTCAGCCCCAAGCAGAAATTATCATCACCTTACACTTAGCACAGGAACAACCAGAGCCCCCCTTAGTTGCTGTAGACATAGGCGGCACCGCTCTTTACGCACTGCACCAGCCGGTTTTAACACAAGCTGACATGCTCCGCATTACGCCTGTTACAACCCCAGATCAGCTAACGTTTCTTCTATTAGAAATGAACCAAAGTGGAACATCCAAGCTACGCAGTATTACAAGTCAAGCGCAAGGACACTATCTCCTATTAAGCGTTCAAGGGCAGTTGGTAAACATAACCCAAATTGGAGAAACCATCTCTGACGGTCGTTTACTAGTGGGAACACAAAATGCTCAACACTCCCAAGCCATCATTAAGCTGATGCAAGGCAAACAATAAAGTACTCGACTACCGTTTATGCATTCCTTACGTGGGTTTCACATAGATCTCCTCAAACTCCGAGGTCTCGCTAATGCCCGAAATACGGCATTAGCCATCATCGCTATGAAGCTCATTAAAGACAGGTTTAACGATTAGCCTGAGATATTTCTTTGGTTCAAGGAGGACTCGGTTTGGAACCACTCACTACAGAGAGAATTTTTCTGTTATCTGACGACGATGAGATGATGAGAAATCTCGTTGATGATTTTGCCTTGTGGGGGCTACCTATACGTGCTGCACAAATTGAAACTGTATCAGCACTAAAAGCTATTGCTCATAATAACAACGACGAAATAATCATGATGCGACTGCATACCGATACGCTATTAACCGACATCAGTCGATTACGAGTTGAGTACCCGACAGCAGGCATCGTGGTGCAATATGTTGATCGTATCGTTACAACAGAGCAAAGTAGTCTTTTACTTTTAGCTGGTGCTGATATTTGTTTTGACGAAAACGTGCGTGGTTTCGAAGTGCTAGCAAGTATCCAAGCATTACGCCGCCGTGGCTTGGCTTTAAAATCCAAATACTGTTCGCTTGTAAGTGAACAAGATACCAAAACAAGCATTAACACGACTGATGAAAGGCACGATGCAGCAGTTGAGGTAGAGAGCTCTCAAACTTGGGCGCTAAGCGAGGGGGGATGGCGGCTATTAACACCGCAACGTCAGTCTATTGTTTTAACTGGCGCCGAAAGACATGTGCTACGAACACTATTTAAACATAGCCCGGACCCTGTTCCTAGAGAGCAACTATATAGTGAGCATGCAGACAAGCCCCCTCCACAACGATACATAGACGTGGTTATCAGTCGTCTTAAGCGGAAAATATCGGAATCGGGAGAACATATTCCTATACATTCCGTATGGGGAGTTGGTTATGTTTTTTCAGCTGACTAAGCACCACGTCTTCTGATTGTGAATCTACAGCTTGTGAACGCCCCTCCCTCTTGCACAAAAAAAAACCAGAGACTCCTACAAGCTGGAGATACTGGTTTTGATCGAATGCAGTCCATATGGCTATCTATTAAAACGCCATATCTACAATCTCCAACATAAACCCTTTGCTGGTTCTACTGTATAAGGCCGGCATATTGCTATTAACCCGGTTGTAGCGATATACCAATTTTGGAGTAATCCCCATGACGCTAAATTTGCTATGCCATAAGCCAAAGCTAACACCCGCCTCTCTATCTTTACGTACGTCATTAAACAGAAAATGAGGCGCATCAAAATGCCGCCTGCCCACTTGTAGGTTTGCCTGGACATTCAAACCATTGACCCAGCGATAACTACCGCCCAACCTAGCGGAGATAGTTCGTGATGACTCGGCCTTATCGCGTAGATGGTCTTGTTGATAGTACGCACCTGCTGACAATGAAACGCCCGCTCTAGGCTGGTAAACCCAACTCAAGCCAGCACTATACGCATTACCCTCATAGGGACGTAACCTACTGTCATCGTAGTTTTTATAGGCATACTCTAGGGTAGGAATCACATAGTGCTGTGGAATGACCTGTAGGCCGTACTCTGCCTGCACACCGAACCTATCACCATATTGCTGACTACCTAACCAAGTTTTCTCATACACAGGGCCAATACGTAGCCACTGATGATGACTCTGATATAGATACGCTGGCGCTAAACGCAAAACACGTTCGTTATAGTCTTTCTGGTCCCAGTAGTACATACCCCTATACTGCAACCCCAACCACAAAGAATGGTTACCGTGGAGAGCAGTTAGCTTCGTCACATTGACTCCATAGCTCACACCGTGGCCAGATTTGGGGAGGCTATCTGGGTTCTTTTCAAAAGTGGCTCCCCATAGCTCTAATGTACGCTCAGCAGAAGCCTGATTAACGTTATCGTTTCGCGTATAACTAAGAGAAAACTCAACATTAGGGCTATAGAGTTTTTGCAGGCTATCGATGTAGCGTGAGGCTATTTCTCGAACAGCAGTAGGCGTTTCTGGCTGTTTCAACAATGCCTCTAATGTACTCATAGCCTCTGCATAGCGTTTATCTTCTATCTGCATTACAGCCAGGTCTAACTGTACATAGCTCAACGCTGGATCAAGATACAACAATGCTTTAAACGCACCTATAGCCATGTAGTAGTTTTGCTTATGCCGGTACAACGCCCCCTTCGCATACAACACCAAATAAGGATCTGCATCTGCATGCTCCTCATACGCCGGTATAAGCAACTCCACTAACGGCCATTGTTGTTGCTGTATTGCCTGGCTAATAAGCTGAGCCATCACAGCAGGATGCTGACTCAACTCAGTGCCTGAAATCTGCGTAAGGGCCTCATTCTGAATACTCTGATTTTGCTGCTCAGAGGAAGACTGAATGTCGGATTCATTTTGCAAGACCTGCGGTAACACAGCTGGTACTGTGGCTGGCTCAAAACGGTGCACATCAAGCGTCTGCGCCTGTATCGCTGTGCTCATACACAGAAAACCGACCATCGCAAAGCAGTGGACTAAAGAGTATTTCACTAGAGAAAGCGCAAGTAACGATCAAAAAAATACTGCCTAGTGTGTGAGACTAGGCAGTAACAAGGTCTATGAAACTAGCGTTTACCGCCAAAACCTACTTCACTGATGTTGTGAACGTTATCGCCATCTCGTACGTAGTTCACACGCCCTGCTATCTCTTCAGCATTTGGACCAAAAAAACCTAACTCATAACTAATGTCCGCTGTAGGATCTTTTTCAAACGTCGCCTTACCAACAATCCCCATCCCCTGGATCATTTCCTGATTGAGGTTAGCAATGCTCGCTTTCAAGAGATCAATGTTGCCTGTTTCAGTTAAGCCGCTAATCTGCCCCGAGCCCTCACGTGAACCGAAGTCTACAACATAGCTTAGCTTGCCCTCGTCACTACCACTAAAAGCAACCCCTTGATAGGTAAACTGCCCATCTAGCCCTGCTATGGCGGCACTTGTTGTCTGCAAACCTTTAATGCTGTCTACGTAAAACACATTGAGATCAGATGCCTGTGCGCCTTGCATTTTGCTGATCAAACTTCCCATAGCAAGCGAATACGGCTGCTGATAGAGAAAGGCCTTACCTTCCACTTGATGCTTAGCCTGCTGACTGTCTTCCACCTCAAGCGTGAAAGACAAATCTTGAAGACCATTCTTGAGCTCTGAAAAGTTATAGCCTGTCCCGCTCAATGTTTGTCCGTTCAGGGTAACGCTCTTTACCGTTGCCCCCTCATCAGCCAGATCCTCTCTAAGAATAGCCAACGGATCAAAGGTCTTGGCCTTTCTAACAGCATCACGGTATTCAGCAGGAACACTGCTCAGTGAAGAGTCTGTCACGGGCGGTATGGGCTCAGACCCCTTACCCCCCCCACCGCTGCTACTACACCCTGCCAATAGCGCCAGACCTGTATAAATCGCAATCTTGTTAATTGAGTAACCCACTTACCACCTCTATAAAGTAGTTTTATCGCTTTTAGAGCAGTGAAGCTCTCTCTTCACTGCCATCGAAAACGTTGGCTTCCCTTTGGTTTAGCTTAGTTATTCGATTCCCAAAAACAATAATAACCTAACTTATAAGTTCTTTACCTATGGATGTGGTTTTGGTGGGATGGGATTTTGCATACACAAGAAATCATGCGCCCTAAACACACTGACAGATCACTCGCCTCTTTTGGCCAGGCAGTTAAGGCCTACCGCATTGCCGCAGGCATGACACAAGAAGAGCTCGCCGCTGCAGCAGAGCTGCATCCGGGCTATTTAGGGACAGTTGAAAGAGGCGAGAAGAATATCTCGCTGATGAACATCATCGCCATCAGTAAGGCTTTAGGTGTTTTGCCGTCTGAACTAATGATGGTGCTTGATGTGGTGGTTTCTAAGCCAGTCGTTCAAAGAAAACAACAAGATACGACATCTTAAAAAACCATAACCTAGTTTATAAGTTAGTGGCAATCTCACTAATGGCAATAAAGCTTCCCCCTGCGACTAACTCTTGTCATCTATGCCAACTTTAAAAAGAACCTCAAGGCAGAAAAACGAACTATGAAACCGTTAGTGAAATATTGTCGAGGAGCTGTTGAAGCTCTCAACGCACAATACAAGATGACAGAGGTTCTGGGACACGCTGCAACAGCTGGCACAGCGAGGGAACACCTGATTCGTAATTTTCTGACTAGTCACCTTCCTGAAATGACTAGCGTAGTCAGTGGTGTAATCATTGATTCAACTGGGCAACGATCAAAACAGCAAGACATAGTATTAATGCTGAAATCAATGCCAAGACTGACCTTCGCAAGCGGCCACGATTTAATTTTTCAAGAGGGAGCCGTCGCGACTTTTGAGATCAAAACCCAAATTACACCATCTGTACTAAACGATATTGCAAACAATATTGAAAGTGTAAAGAGCTTAGTACCGTCGAACCTTGCTGGTGCACAACTGGGTGATCTAGACTGGCCATATAGCAGAGTTCTTCACGTCGTGCTGACCTACGAAGGCTCGGAGTTGAGCGTCATTAATGAAAAGCTTAACTCTTTGCCCGACGTGAGCAAGCCAGATGTTTACTTAGATTTGACCAAAGGAATTTTAATAAAAAATGAAGGTTTTCTTTTTTTGAAAAACGGAACTGAAGAATATCTTTGCTATAAGGACCCAGCCATAGGCCTAGCTCGTTTTCTTGCATTACTATCGAAAGTAACTGGGCGAATGGTGACGAGATCCATCAAGTGGGACGCGTATATTGAATAGCCAAATTTTGGGTTGATGCTACGGGCCTGCTAAGCTGGAGCTAACCACACGGAGCACAACTGGTCGGCATTGAGCCAGCACCTCCACCACAACAAAGGCAGATTGCCTGCGGCAAGATTTGAGACTGACTATCCTCTTCATTACCCCCTCATTCAGCACGTAAACTTCAGTACTTTGGTTTTCTAAATGAAGCTATCTCAATTTTACGACCATTTAAACAATAATGGAGTTCACACAGCACACGATATTGAGAGAAAAAAACCAGCGATCTCTGTATGTAACGTTCTTACCCATTGAACTCAATCAACCTCGCTCGTAAAAAACAACCTTATATCCTCAAGATCTTCGCGAAGATGAAAAATTTTATTCCAATACTTTCTAAGAGGCTCCACATGTGGCTTCATGAATTTTCCTATTGAATCAGCCATTGGAATTAACTCAATACTCGAAAAGCCTCCTCTCTAGGCGGCTTTTTTTTGTGGGCTACCTTATTTCTGCGGGTAACCTTATAATTGTCTGCTATCGGCCAGAAGGGGCAGTCAATCCAATCAATAAGTCTGACCCATTTTCTTGGAGCTGTCAGCAAGCATTATGCTGCCGAGGCCGTCTGGTTGAGATCTTGCCCTCAAGCGGCAAAGGTAAAGAGTAGCTACCCAGCACTGGGCCGAATAAACCTCTAACCGGCTCAACCCAACCTGACATTTCCTTGCCCATTGCGGCAGAGCGGGTGACTCTCAGCGTAAAGCAATAGCACTCATTAAGTGGTGGTAACTCCGAAAACCTGGGGGTCGGCACAAAAAACATGAGAATGGGCTTGATACGCAGCAAGCACGTTAAAATTCTTAAGTAGCCTCATATCGTTGTGATGATGCTTTGCCGAGAATTTAATATTGAACGACTTTACTTGCTCTTTCATACGCGATGGGACCGTTACAAGGGTCTGCTTTGACAAGTTCAAGACATTGAATGAAGCAAACGCACTCCGGCTCAAATTAAAAAGAAACATATTGTGATTAGGAGCCTTAGTTCCTTGAAGGTAACCTGTATCAGGTATAGAGACTCGACAGCCCGCAACATCGTCAAAGGTTGCCACTATCACATGGCACATGTGGCCCTCTGACTCAATCATCCTCTCAACGGACAATTCCAAAATACTTTTTGTGCCGTCAGGAGGGCACATTAACGCCAGAAAAAGAATCTCCAGCCATTGACAGTACTGATCACTCGTCACCCCGAACTCTGAGCACACATCAGCTAGGTGAGGCTTTTTTCCCGCGCGAATGTCGGAAAAATGGGCTTGCAGAAGAGGATCCGTTGGATAAAAACCCACCAGTCCCTTAAATATATCAATTGTTCGAGCAATAGAATATGGGTTTCTTATTCCCCCCATGAACTTTGCTTTAAATACTCGTTCAGCGGCATCCTTCAAAACATCGCCTCCAGAATCGACCTTTGACTCGGAAATAAGACGGTCTACTGCTCGAGCCAGATCCGCTTCAAATTTCTGAAAGAAACCCTCTAGGTTTTTTCTTAGGGGTAAGCTTGTTAGATCAAAGCTAAATAGATCATCAAAAGAGAGATTCCTCTTGATCTTGACACCTTGAGGATTAATCAGGCGGACAATGCCATTTTCTCGATCGGCAATTTCAAATTTGTAAATTCGCTGTATATCCTTTGGCCTGCTCTCGTCTATGCAGTTTCTGCGCTGTTCGGCCTGAGAGATAAAATGTTGATTCCTTGTTAGATTTTTCACAATTTCTCCTTGCTCCCACAATGTACTCGAGCATAACCAACAATCCATAACCCATTATGTCGCAATGATCATCGAAAAAAGGGGAAGCATTTATTTTTCGGATCAATCAGCCGCTTTTGACTAATTGCTGTTGTTCGCCAGCGGCAGCTTTGGGTCGATAGCCGACATACACAACAAGCTAAAGGCTGATCAGCCGGACTAACCTCCCCTGCCACATAAGATAAAAGTCATCTTTCTAGGCGGCTTTTTTTGTGGACTGACCTATTTCTGGATAGACCTTATAATGTCAGCTATCGGCCATGAGTCGTCATTCGTGTGTGGCTAATATCAGTAAGACATATACTCCATCTTCAAGTTTCAAGTACACATGAATAAAGCCATCCCCTACGACCAGCGTTGTCAACGCACCGAGTCAGGAGTTGCCGTTATTTGGCCGTTCCTAAATGTTCAGCGTAGCCGAGGAGAACTTGAACTCTTCTTGGACACCAATGCCCTTACTAGGTCTAAGTGGCTGTCCGAACTATCTGAAGATCAGCGTCGATATTGTGTGGTAAATCCTTGGATGGCGATCCAAGAACAGTGGCTCTCTAACCCCAGCTTTCGCAATGAGCCAGAAAACCGTATCAATGGCTGGATCAAAAATCTTGAGCAGTACGGCGTCAAGTTCCGCCCAGGATACGCAAGCGATCAAGTTGAGTTATTGATTAAGAACGAAATTGCGCTTCGCAGGCAGTTCAGCTCGATAGTTCCGTTCGTAGCAATAATGAAGTGCCTGCTGTCGCAAAAGATGCCAGTCGATGAGTCTCTGGCACGCTTGAAAGAAATGGGACAGTCCGACATTCCGCGTTTCACGGGGGTGATTGCGCTGACAGCACTAGGTGTTTCGCTAAAGAAGGAGCAGGCATTCAAGTTGGTAAGTGACCCAAAACCTGCCTACTCTTACCTCTCGTCTTTCTTGGATTTCCAACCAGCAGGTAAAGACGAGAGCGACCACATGAACGTCTCATACCTACGCAATCGCGCTGGGGATCTGAATACATGGCTGGGACTACCAATTTTGCGCCAACTGGGATTATCGATTGGTAGCCATTCCGCGCTGGCTACCGGTGACAAGGCCCTCCATCGGCTCATCTTCCGGGCGATTCCCCCAGTCATGACACACACTGGAGCGACCACTTTTAGTGTGGCGCCCAATGAACTCTCTCAAAAGACTTATGCTCACGTCAGTGAGGTTGCCCTAAGCTTACAGACTCGAACCAGGGCTTCTCTTGATGAGCAACTTGCAAGAATGAAGACAGTGTTCAAGCTCGCAAAGGCGTGGACTAATGATCAACGTGAGCGCGATGCGCTAGATGAGATGTTCTCCGAATGGTGGCTGCCGGGTCACGGAATGGCGATCTTGCCACTGTGAGTCGCGGAGCGATAAGGCTAAAAGCTAACCTGTTGGTACTTTTGCAAGAATTTTTCGGTTGTCTAACAGGCCCAAACTAACTTGCAAGCCTCTAATTCGGTGCGCTAGATGGCTGCTATGGGTCGATTTGTGACAGTTTGCAAGTAGGGCACTAACTCATTCTCCAAAACAAACGACGTGAGGTAACTTATGACCTGCTTTGCTCATTAGCAACCACAAGCAAAAATAGCCGCATCACATTCAGCTAAGAAAAAGTCCAACGGTTTCTCTTTCGTTAGCTCAAACCAAGTCTTTGAAGTTACATATTTAGGTTCTACTCATAAACACCACAAACAAAACATGCCATCTAAATTGATTTTCGGCCACATTTCAAGTGTTCCAATTGGTACCACCTTTAATCTCTACAAAGAAATGAACGAGGTTGGCCTTCATCGCTCAACAATGGGTGGAATCTCTGGTTCCGGCAGGACCGGGGCTGACTCAATCGTTATCTCCGGTGGCTACGAGGACGATAAAGACATGGGAAATGTGATTATTTATACAGGTCAAGGTGGACGCAATGACTCAGGCAAGCATGTACGTGACCAAGAGTTAACCCGTGGTAACTTAGCTTTAGCAATTAGCCAAAAAGAAGGCCTGCCTCTTCGAGTTATCCGGGGAAAAGATCCAAAAAACAAGTTTGCTCCGGCTCAGGGCTACAGATACGACGGCTTGTATCGCGTCGAAAGTCACTGGCACGAGATTGGTAAAAGTGGGTTTAGGGTATGGCGTTATCGTCTGGAGAAAATCGAAGATAGCTCTGTGCTTCTAGAGAATAATTTCTCGACCATATCTCCATCAGAGGGGAATCCACACCCAGAGCGCAAGTCGATCACAACACAAAGAATCGTTCGTGATACAAAATGCTCAAAAGAGCTCAAGAAGCACTACGACTACCAATGCCAAGTCTGCAATATTAGAATCACGACAGCATCGGGCCCTTATGCAGAAGCCGCGCATATTAGACCGCTTGGAGCACCACACAATGGCCCTGACACTTCGGACAATATTCTGTGCTTGTGCCCAAATCACCATGTGATGTTCGATCTTGGTGCCTTCTCTATCCAGGATGACTTAAAGCTGATTGGCATTGATGGGGAGCTCCTCGTTAAAAAGGGGCACGAGATAGCCATAACGCATTTAAAATATCATCGAGATCACTATCTAGATCGTATCAAAGCGCCTTAACGCAGCACACTAGAAGCATACTGAGAAGTTATCGACTGCAAAAACTGCGCCTGATGGCAAAAAGCAGCAACACAACCAAACGGTGGGTATATTGGTGGGTACAGTTATAAATCACACACCAATTAAAACATAACCGTTTGATTTATAACAACATAACCAACACATCAGTCATTCAGGCGCAGCATATTGAGTAATATCGACCAAAGAACAATCAACTCAACGAACACCCACCACTATAATTTTTGGTGGGTGTTTTTTTGAGCACTCAGTCGAGCAGATGATGTTTGAGGTGTATTGATGACAGCAGCCCCTGCATTCCTCTTAGTTGGCGTGATCTTTGTTATCGCATTTATTGCTATTGCTTTTATTACAGGCCTTGGCCTGTCGTGGCTGGGCAAGCACTATTCTAGCATCAAGATACGCCGTCCATTCTTTAGTGTGTACCTAATCGCAGGGCTGGCGTTTGTTGTTCAGCTATTTTTTGCTGTACCACAAATAGCCGTTTCATCCGTAGTCTCAACCTCTATCAATGTAGTGCCACCCTATTATTTTTGCTTTTTTATTGTTGGCATAATAATTTTCAGCATACGTATGGAAGGCAAATACTCTGGAAAAAAAACCGCACTCTACGCTTCATGCTTATCCCTTGTATGTATTCTGTTTTTTTATTTGATCGAGACAGCATTTCTTCTCTACATACAAACAGCAAAAATAATTTAAGCGGTCTTTCATAGGAAAATTTAACCTATGATCGGCATGAGGCTAAACATTAAAAAACCCTGTTGAGCTCAATCGACCAGAGTATATTTACCCCTAGACTCCAGTCCTGACGATACCCACAGCAAGTACTTTTAGTACACAACCCTGCAAGCCGAGCCTTTTCAGCCGTAGTGTACAATCCTACCCTAGTATCCTAACTTACAGCTTGCAGCTACCTTTAGCTTAGCTCATCTTGGCACTCCAATTATTGACGGTTCGTGTCTCTAATTAAAGAGGCCAATGAATGCAGTCATAAACATGGAGGAAAAATGAAAATTGTAATCTTAGAATCTCTAGGAATTAATGACAGCGAATTTAGTGCGATATCTCAGCCTTTAAAAGATAGCGGTCACGATTTAACTGTCTATAAAGACGGAAATTCTGATATTGCAACTCTGAAATCAAGAGTGAAAGATGCAGAAATTCTAGTGCTTGCTAATATGCCGCTTAGCGCTGATGTCATTGATGCAGCAGAGAAATTAAAATACATTTCTGTCGCCTTTACTGGCTACGATCATATTGATCTAGATAAATGTAAAGAAAAAGGCATTCAAGTCTCTAATGCTGCCGGTTACAGCACTAACTCTGTTGCCGAACTAACGTTTGGTTTAATCATCGCCCTACTGCGTAATGTTGTGCCTCTGGAGAAAAAACTCAGAGAAGGCGGCACAAAGCAGGGCTACAGACAAATCGACTTAAAAGGCAAAACAGTAGGGATCCTAGGCACTGGCGATATTGGTAGTGCCGTAGCTGAGTTAGCCTTAGCTTTTGGCTGTAAAGTCATTGCGTACAACCGAAGTGAAAAACCAGCACTGATCAGCAAAGGCGTAGCGTATCAATCCTTAGATGAGGTTCTGCAGGCTAGCGATATTGTTACCATCCACATGCCGTTAACTGCTGATACCAAAGGCTTAATTGATAAAAGCAAGCTGGCCTTGATGAAGAGCAGCGCTTTTTTAATCAACACCGCTGTAGGCCCTATTGTTGATAATGCCGCATTGGCTGAAGCGCTGCACAACGGCACCATTGCAGGAGCTGGTTTAGATAGAGTAGATATGGAACCTCCTGTTCCCGCCGACTACCCTATTCTCTCTGCCCCAAATACGGTTCTTGTACCCCACATTGGCTTTGCAACCGAAGAGGCTATGACAAGAAGAGCCCAAATTACGGTTAATAATATTTGTAAGTGGGAACTAGGCGAGCAAGAAAATATCGTTCTTTAAAGAACGCCAAAACCAAGTGGTGCTAGCGTGACATACGGCACCCAGATGAATACAGGCCATCGTAGATGGCCTGTGCTTTTTCAAGTTACTGCTCTACCACCTCAGTAACAAGCAAGGGGAGATCCCAAGCCCCTCCAACACGCATCATCATGCAGCGACCTGTGTCACCCCTCTGGCTCTGCACAAACTCTGTCCCATTCCACACCCATGCATCATAACTCCAGCAGTCGCCCACCCCACGTCCTCTCATACCGGATGAGATGACACCGTTGTCGTAACCGTTTGCACTATCGCTTACTAAGACTGGGGCTGACTGCATATCATTATTGATTTCAAAATAGGCATCCCCACTGTTGTAAGCAGCGAGCCAACATGGAGCACTCACTAAAGAACGCTGCTCATTCAACCTCGCTATTTCCAAAGGCTCTGCCAATCTCTCTTCACTACAAAACGTATCTGCATCGGCACCAAGTGCCTGCAAAATTACTGGTCTGAAAACGGCCTCTTCCTGTGCGGTCATGCGGCGTAGATATTTATCTATTACCGGTGCTTTGAGAATCACAGGAATCGCTATGGGCGCTTTAACAGAGGACTCGCTATTCTTACCTTTGCGAAGAATGGCTCCGGGGGTATTTACTCTCCCTTGTACATCGTCCATCTTGAGTAGCACAGCGCTAGATCCTGCACCCGACAACGAATAGTCGTCGTCATTTTTTCTAAAAGAAATGGACTTATCTTGTTTTAACGCGGTAAGGAACTGAGCTAGCTGGGCCTCACTCATCTGCCAAGATTCGTCTCCGGCAAAGCTTAACGCCCCTGCTGTACGGCCAGCAATGATGAGTTCAGGTGCTGAACCCTCTTGCCATTCATCATCACCGTAATGAGCCAGCATGACCCTATTTATCACAGGTTCATTTCTACCCGCCTTACGAGTGAGTAATACGGATGCCCCTTCTTCTTCAGCGATCGCACCATAACCTACTGCTCTACAGGTCAACGTGTTGTCACAAGTGAGATCCCAGTCTTTGTGGGAAAAGCCCCCAGCGACACTAGCCGCTGTCGCACTGCCACAATAAGTCGCCAACATCATCAAAGCTGCTGGGATGACATTAAACGCCTTGTGACGTTGTTTCCGTGAGTTCATTTCCCTTGCTCCTACGGTTACTCATAACTCAAACTATGCCGCAACATTTTATCCAGATTCGCAAATTAGTGCTGCCTAGTGGCATCGTTGAACTCTTTGGAAGCACACCCGCTCACTGTCTGTATTACTCGTCGCCAAATATCAACACAATACTTAAAATATGTAAAAATAAATCCTAAAGTATTTCACTAATGGCAGACTCATATAATTCCTCATTTTTCCCAAAAGATGTTTATTTTTGCCATAACGCCTGAATTACGTAAAACAAAATTTTTATGTCTTATTCGCGATTTTCATGAGCATCTTATTGTCGTATGCACCAGAAGATTAAGGACAGCACAAGTCACTGTATACGCCAGCAAATGAAGCATAGCGATAAAACCAATAGCACTATTAGTCACTAAGGACCCTGCTTACATAGATTACAGAGCACCTATGTTTATATCGCGGCACTTAGTAAACAACCACAAATAAAACTCAGCACAAGCACAAGGGGACAGCCTCATGAAGAAATCCTTATTTGCCATGACCTTGGTCATAGGTAGTTCTTCTATTGCACACGCAGAAACCTCCGTAACCCTATACGGCACCATAGATACTGGTATTGGGTTTCAATCCTTCAAAAACCGCGATAGCGGTGTCAAAGCCTCGCAGACCGGCCTGTTTAACGGCGTATGGTCTAGTAGTGCCTGGGGCCTGAAAGGCAGTGAAGACCTAGGCGATGGCTTACGTGCCATCTTTAAATTGGAAAGCGGCTTTAACGTATTAACAGGTAAATCTTCTAGTGACCGCTTATTTAAAACCACCACACTGGGCCTAAGCAGCGATGACTGGGGTAGCATAAATTTCGGCCGTGTAGGCAATGCTATTCAAGACTACGCCAGCTACATCGCCGGCCCAGACGATGAAGAAAACTTGTCCGATATTACCAATACTTTTAGTGCTGCCGGTTCTAATAAAGCGGACAACACCGTTGTTTATAAATCGCCAACGTTCAACGGTTTAGATTTCTCTATTGGTTATTCCTTTAATACTAAAGGCCAGCAAAGCTGGAACAGCAGCGACAACACAAAACTCATTACGTCCGCTATCGCCTATTCCAATGGCCCATTAAGTCTGTCCTTAGGTTACGACCGCTTGCAATCCAAAGACTGGGCTAAAAAAGTACATTCATGGGTACTGATCGGTGGTTACGATTTCAGTGCGCTACAGCTTGGCATCGCAGTGGGTCAGGATATTAATGGCCGACAATCTGGTTTTGGCTCGTATGCCCCCTCGTCCGCGTTCACCTATTGGAATTCTGGCTACACCAAAGACTTCAAAACCACCAGCTTCACCATCAACGCCACTGTGCCTATTACTCCTGTTTCTAGCGCCATGGTGGGTTGGAGTGTTTCGCGTGCCAGCAACGCGTTTAACAACACGCACAACCTAGACAAGCGACAGCAAAATATTTATAGCGCAGGCTATTCCTACAACCTGTCCAAGCGCACGACACTTTATGCGCTAGCGGGCTATGCCACAGGCTTTGCCTTCCAAAACGTTAGAGGCCAGCAAGCCATCGTTGGGTTGGATCACAGTTTCTGACCGTCATTGCTTCATGACTTTCGGGTCTGACACACATACCGATTAGCCCCCACCTCACGTTCAGGAGTTGGCTGTAATGAGTACACATCAAACTGGATTTTCCCGTAGGGATTTCATCAAACTAGGCACGGTAGGCGGCATCACCCTACTGCTTGGCCGTTTACCGACGGCACATGCGCTAGAGGTTAACTCCGGCGCTAGTTCAACCGACTGGATTGGTCGCGACGGTAAAGCCAAATTTCGCTGGGACGCCATACGTAAAGTTACCGGTCAAAAGAACTTTTCGTTTGACTTCCGCTCTAGCGATCTTCCCGGCTGGCCCCAACAGCAAGGTTATGCCTTCATGCTTAAAGCCAGTGATGCCGAGCATCGCTTTGAGGGCGTAGACATCTCCATACTGGGTGATGACTTGCAGCCAGACAAGCTGTTGCTACAAAAAGACTTGGCTGAGCACGGCCTAGAAGCCCCTAAAAGTATGGGTAAACGCTTTTACGGCGAGCATATCTTGCTGCCTCAAGGCGAAACAGCTCCGCTACTAGGGCACCCGGTTGCGATCCTATTCTATAAAGACTATGACCGTTTCCAAGCCGCCAAGCGTAAGCTGCGTTTTGATACTAACGTTGTTAAGTACGGTGAATTTACCGGCCCTAAACCACCCGCTAATTACGGTGCTGGCCGCTTTGTGCGTATAGGCGGTGAAACCCCCTATGATCCACCAAAATTTGCCCCATTCCAGAATGGCTCCCTGAAGGGCGGTTTCCATGGCAATGAGGTAGTCTGGCCGCCATTCAAGCCGGATAATGAGCTGTTCATTCCCGAAGTCATTAAACGCAAACGTGGCAGTGGCTTTGAAGACTCCTTGCATGCGTCCAGCCTAGATCCTACGGTGCCCGAGCAAGCAATGGATGCGGCCATGATCATTGCCGAGGATATAGAACAAGCACGTCATAACCCTGACAAAATCGTGCTAGAGCGTCATGGCTTTTCACAGTCTATAGACCCCTGTGCGATGGAGCCTGATAACTGTACGGCTTGGTACGACGCCGAGACCCGTAGCCTGCATATTATGACGGCTACACAGTCACCCGCGGGTGTGGCCAGCGCAGCGGCAGCCATGGTGAAAGACAATACACAAGCTCCAGTAGAGCGCATCATTTTGCTGACTGGTTCTACTGTAGGTTATGGCTCCAAGGATTACTCGGTATTCCCCTACTACGCCATTGCCGCCTGTTTATACAGCGGCGGTGTCCCGGTTCGGGTGGCCAATGACCGCTACGAGCAATTCCAGTTAGGCATGAAACGCCATTCTATTGCCATGGATGTCACCATTACGGCGGATCGCAAAACGGGGCAGTTTGAGATTCTAAAAGGCTTTTATAACTGCAACGGCGGTGGTAGAGAAAACTTGTCAGTTGCTGTGTCGCACGTGGCGGCTCGTGGCGCACAATCTGTTTACTATTTCCCTAAGTCCGACTTGGCAACGGTAGCCATGGCGACACAGGCAGTAGAAGCTGGTTCCATGCGAGGCTTTGGCTCGCTTCAGTCCATGTCTATCACCGAGGTTATGGTTGATGAGCTTGCCAACGAGTTGGGCATAGATCCCATCGAGCTACGACGTCGTAACGCCCTACGTGAAGGCGCACAAAATACGCAAGGTGGTGTACAAGCCGGTGACCCTCGCATTGAAGAAATGCTGGATCTAGCCGCTAAACACCCGTTATGGGCCAATAGAGACAAGGCCAAAGCCGACTACGATGCAGCCAACCCCGGCAAACGTTATGGCGTAGGCTTTGCTCAAGTTCAGCAAGTGTATGGCTCTAGCGGAGACCCTAGCCTTTTAGTGCTAGAGTTCGACAGCGATGGCAAATTAAGCATGCGTCATTGCGCCCAAGAAATTGGTACAGGCGCAACCACGGCACAGCAAGTTATGGTGTGGCAGGCTTTGGGTAAAGCACCCGACCACGTGGACTTTGGTGTCACTGAGTTCCCAGAACTCCCCTTGACCAGCGCATGGGCAGACCAGAAACTGCAAGACGAATACTCCAAGAAGGATCCTTACTGGGTACCGTCTATCATTCCTGACATGAGCTCGTCATCCAGTGTCTACTACATTGGTTTTGCGACTCGACAAGCTGCACGCTTTTTACTGGAGTTCACCCTCTGGCCTGCGGCACGTGCCATCTGGAGTCAAGGTGCAGGCGGCGGCCCTATTTCCAGCTTCAATGTGCAGTTTTCTGACTTACGCATTGGGCCAGATGGCTTGGGCGGTGCAGGGATGAAACCTATTGCTTTCGAGCAGCTTGCTAAAAAAGCGCACGAAATGGGGTTGATCACGGGCGTAGCTCTGCATACCTTCAGCCGTTGGGAATGGGCAAGCGCAGAGTTCGACATTCCTGGCATCGGTGTACGCACCCTGCCTATAGATGCGTTGGCAATTCGTTATGGTGACGGTGCCCCGGATGCATTGAAACAGCGGATGACAACGGCTGGCTACGACTTCATTAAGCGTAACAGTGCCACCTACCCTCCTACCCAACGCAGTAGCGCTGGCCCAACCACCTACACACCTGCCGCTTACATCGTAGAGCTGAATGTGAATACCTTCACCGGACAGGTTGAAGTCATGAATCACCACTCGCTGATGGACCCCGGCACGATGATTGTTCCAGAACTGGTTTCAGGTCAACTGCAAGGTGGTGCTGCCATGGGTATAGGTCATGCCCTGATGGAAGAACTACCGCTTTATGAGGATGGCCCTGGTAACGGTACCTGGAACTTCAACCGCTACACACTTCCGCGCGCTAAAGATGTGGCCGTGTGGACGCAAACAGCAGACTACTTGCCTCCGTTATCCGAAACGTCACCGCCTAAAGGTATGGCTGAATTAGGCATGATCCCCGTGGTCGCTGCCATCAGTAATGCCATTACCCATGCGGTAGACAAACGCTTTTACGAATTTCCTATTACCCCTAAAAAAATCAAGGCGGCGCTGGCATGAGCTTAGAAAAACAACCCCTGACGCTCACGATCAACGGCAAAACCATTGGTCCTGTAGACGTTCCTGTCGACATGCCCATGATCGACTTTCTGCATGAGCACCTCAACCTCACTGGCACTCGTTTTGGTTGCGGCCAAGGCATTTGCCATGCCTGTACCATCGTAGAAAATCACCCTGATGGTTCTACCACTGAAAGCCGTACCTGTGTGTTTAGCGCCCACTACTTCAACAACAAGTCCATCACGACTATTGAAGGCCAAGCCAAGTACGACAAGCTGGGCAAGGTAGAAGCCTTAACACCGGTACAGCAAGCCTTTATCGACCACTTCTCGTTCCAGTGCGGCTACTGTACGCCCGGTTTTGTGGCCGGTGCCACAGTATTTCTGGATGGTCTAAAACGCCAACCTGTACAACGTGCCAATCTAGAAAGTGCTATCGAAGAAGCCTTAAACGACCACATCTGTCGTTGCACGGGCTATGTACGTTATTACGAAGCCGTGAAGGAAGTTGCTCTGGCAACGCCCGGCTGTGTGATCGACTAAGGAGGCGACATGCTACGTAAAGTAATCATTACCGTGATTCTGGTGGCTGTGGCGGTCTGTATTGCCATCTTGCTAGGTGCGTTTCGCAGTACCAGCGTTGCCCCCGGTGTCGATAAGCCGTTAAGCGCCGACGAGATGCAGCAATTAATCCCCCGTGGGCGTGAATTAGCCATGGCGGGCGACTGTTTTGGCTGTCACTCTCAACCCCAAGGCCCTAAGGCCGCAGGCGGTGTGGCCATTGGCACGCCCTTTGGCACGCTCTACTCCACCAACATCACGCCTGACCCCACCTACGGGATAGGCAAGTACACGCGTGCGGATTTCCACCGTGCGTTGAAAGATGGCGTGGCCCCTAAAGGTAACTTGTACCCGGCCATGCCGTACATCTTCACGCACATCACCACACCTGAAGATATAGATGCGCTGTATGCCTACCTAATGAGCATTCCTCCTATTGCGGTAGCCAATAAGAGCAATAGCGGTGCATTCTCGTTACCTGTGCGGCCGTTCATGAACTTCTGGAATCTGCTGAATTTCCCTAATCGCGTCGCTCCCGAGAACCCAGAGCGTTCAGCACAATGGTTGCGTGGTGCGTACTTGGTGCAGGGTGTAGGCCATTGTGCAAGCTGCCACACACCACAGAACTTTATGATGGGCGTGGATTTCTCTCGTGACTTCCAAGGTGGTGAGATCAATGGGTGGGCTATTCCTAACATCACGGCAAACTCTTTAGCCAAGCATGGTTTTGATGTAGCCACGTTAACCCAATACCTCAGCACTGGCATTGCACCACAAGGCACGTCATTTGCGGACATGCATACCGTCACGCACTTCTCTACTAGCGCGATGAAAGTAGACGACGTAGAAGCGGTTGCTACCTACTTGCTCACGGATGCTAACGGTTCAATTCCTCCTGCAGCGTCGGCGCCAACGCCCTTACCTGAAGCAAAGAACCCCGCTGCTGACAGCAACATGGCTATCGGCAGACGTACGTACTTAGCCGCTTGTGCGGGTTGTCACGGCAGTAAAGGGGAAGGTATCCCTAATGTAGCGCCTGCCATGTACGGCAATGCCACATTGGCGATGGACAGTGCTCAGAACTTGGTACGTGTGGTGCTAAACGGTATTCCTACCCAGACCTTTACGGGAAATCAGCGTATGTATGCCATGCCACCCTTTGCGCATGAACTTAGCGATGAAGAAATCGCTGATTTGTCTACGTGGATGCGTGCACAATGGGGAGGTCAAGCTACCGCTGTCACGCCCAGCCAAGTGAACAGTATTGCCGGTTCAGTTCGTTAACGTCCTCAGCAACGAGCAAGACTAGAGATAAGGCCGCCCAGTTTGGGTGGCCTTTCTTTTTAATAATGCGGTAGGTTCACGCTTTTTGCCCATTTAAGAAAGGCAATCAACTTACGGCGCCACACCGCTTTGCTTTGTAGAAATAGTCGCATTCAACACACCACGCTTGTGATTACTTGGCGTTGTTTTCTACGGCAACCAGACCGCTACGCGTCACGCGCAATGACTACGATATCAGTCAATAGATGACGTACTTCACAGCCAGAAAACAAACATCGTTGAATGCATTCTAGGTAAAGAGCACCTACAACCAAACCATTTAAAGTTGATGGCTATATAACTGGTTTGAAAATTAGCATATAGCTAAAACGTGGCCCATTCCCTATTCTGAACACCGTTAATTGGCAGTACTGGGCCAAGCCTCGGTGCTATCACGACATTAAAGCTCTTCATCTTGCGCTGCATTATCGGTGCACTCAGCCAGTAGCTCTACCGCTCTAGCAGCAAAAGTCTCAGGCACTTGCAAACGCACGCCTCCTAACGCGTTGGAGTACAGCCATTGCATGGTGATGGTGTGTTCATCGGCCAAGAAAACCGGAATCCCCTCAGACTCCAACAGCGCACGTGCCACATACGCTTCGTGGGGAAAGCTGTATCTGCTAATCGTCACTAACATAACACCTCCTGAGAATAGGCACGCCTTAGGCTACGACTATACCAAACCAACGTTTAAGTAGTGCCCTATTCCTAACGCAGCATCCACTCCGCTGCATGCTCTGCGTGTAGTCGCGTCGTATCAAACAAAGGAATGTCCACGTGTTGCGGTTCAATCAATAACGATATCTCCGTGCATCCAAGAATCACTGCTTCAGCCCCATTTTCAACTAGTCTATTGATGACCTCACTATAGGCGTTTCGTGAGCCATCGTTGATATGCCCTAAGCACAACTCATCATAAATAATACGGTGTACGGTGTCTCTGTCTTCGGCATTCGGTGTCAGCACAGTCAAACCATATTTATCTTCTAACCTAGCGCGATAAAAATCTTGCTCCATGGTGAAGCGGGTTCCTAGCAAGCCAACAGTTGAAATACCTGCGTGCTGAATTGCTTCTGCCGTGGGGTCCGCGATATGCAGTAACGGAATACGGGTGGCGCTCTCAATCGCCGTCGCCACCTTATGCATCGTGTTTGTACAAAGCACCACCCCTTCAGCCCCTGCCGCCTCTAGCCGTTTGGCGACATCCGCTAATAACAAACCCGCTTGCTCCCACTGTCCTGTATGCTGCAAGGCTTCAATTTCCTGAAAGTCCACGCTGTAGAGCACAATTTTTGCAGAGTGCAAACCACCCAAACGCTGCTTGATGGTTTCGTTAATCTGTCTATAGTAGGGAATGGTTGATTCCCAGCTCATTCCACCAATCAACCCTATAGTTTTCATCACATTCCCTTTGAAATTCTTGCGCAACGCGCCATGCCGTAGAGTTGAAATAATAAAGTACTTTTAGCAGGACTTCACTTTTTCCTGTCGCTTGTTACCATAGCTACTTTCCTTGCCTCACCTTGCTGGTACTTCGTTTATGTCCGCTACCCCTCTTAACATCCTGCATACCTCAGATTGGCATTTGGGGCGCTCACTGTATGGCAAGAGGCGTTATCAAGAATTTGAGGATTTTTTACACTGGTTATTAACGCAATTGCATGAGCACCATGTAGATGTATTGCTGATTGCCGGGGACATTTTTGATACCACCACTCCCAGTAATAAAGCGCAAGAACTGTACTACCACTTTCTGCAACAGGTAGCCCAATCCCCTTGCCGACATGTGGTGATTATTGCGGGCAACCACGACTCACCCTCTTTTCTAGAAGCGCCTAAGTCGCTGCTAAAAGCGTTGCGCATTCATGTTGTAGGTAGCCCAAGCAGCGCGATAGAGGATGACGTGCTGGTGTTGTTTGATGAGCATCAGCAGGCCGAACTAATTGTGTGCGCCGTACCGTATTTGCGAGACAAAGACATACGTACCACACAGGCTGGGGAAAGCCCGGACGAGAAAAATCAGCAGCTATTACAAAACATTCATGCGCATTACCATGCTATTGCGGCACAGGCCGAGCAAATACAAGCCCAGCATGCCTCACACCCCCCCATTATCGCGACTGGACACCTGTTTGCGACGGGCGGGCAAACCATAGACGGTGATGGTGTGCGCGAGCTGTATGTAGGCTCATTAAACCGCGTTCCGGCCTCGGCCTTCTCACCGGTGTTTTCGTATGTGGCGCTGGGGCACTTACATGTGCCGCAGATGGTGGCACAAGATCCTCGAATTCGTTATAGCGGCTCGCCCTTACCCATGGGCTTTGGCGAGGCTACTCAACAAAAATCGTTGTGCCTCGTGCGCTTACAAGATCAACAAGTAGAACTAACTTTACTGCCCATTCCTGTCTTTCAAAAACTCGTGTCCATACGGGGTGACTGGCCACATATACAGTCCACGCTACAGCAGCTTTCAACTGCAACAGACGCAGTATGGGTAGAAATTATTTATGACGGCGAAGACCTGATTGGTAATTTGCGTGAACGTATTGATGACTGCATTCATAACACCACTATTGATGTGCTGCGCGTTCAAAATCAGCGTGTCATTGAGCGTCTGCTGCAACGTACTCACCAAACTGAAACCCTAGAAGAAATGAGTGTCACTGAGGTGTTTGAGCGCTGTTTAAGCGCGCATGACATCCCCGAAGAACAACGCCCTGTGCTGCGCGAGCACTATCAGCATATTGTGCAGTCGCTGGAAGACAGCGATAACCGCAGCGTTTAAGGCCAGTCATGCGAATTCTTACTATACATTTCCAGAACTTGAACTCACTGGTGGGGGAATGGCGTGTAGACCTCACCGACCCAGCCTTTGAAAACAGCGGTATTTTTGCCATTACTGGGCCTACCGGCGCAGGCAAAACCACCCTACTTGATGCTATTTGTTTAGCACTCTATGGCCAAACTCCCCGCCTAGGCAGGCTCAGCAAAAGCAGTAATGAAATACTGTCACGCCAAACAGGTGAGTGTTTTGCTGAAGTCACCTTTGAATGCACTCAGGGTGTGTTTAGATGCCACTGGAGCCAACACCGCTCACGCCGTCAGGCAGATGGCGAGTTGCAACCCCCCAAGCATGAAATAGCCAATGCACAAACGGGTGCCATTCTGGCGTCTAAACTGCGTGATGTCGCTGAACAGGTAGAAAAACTATCCGGTATGGATTTTGAGCGTTTCACGCGCTCGATGATGTTAGCCCAAGGCCAGTTTGCCGCCTTTTTGCAAGCCCCCGCCGATGAACGCGCCCCCATTCTGGAACAGATCACAGGCACCGAAATCTACAGTCAGATTTCGATGCGCGTACATGAGGCACGTAGCCAAGCACAGCGAGAGCTAGAGCAATTACAAAGCAATCTATCTGGCTTACAACTCTTAAGCGAAGAAGAGGAAACTGCGCTTAAGCAACAGCAGACACTCATTCAGGAACAAACCAGCGCCGCACAACGCCAACTGTCTACGATTCAGCAACACCTACAATGGCGTCTACGTGTAGAAAGCCTACAGGCCGAGATCGTTACCCTAAACGAGCGCAAACAGCAGTTAGAGCAACGTCGTACCGCTTTTGCCCCACAGCTGCAGCGCCTGCACTTGGCACAACGCGCCCTCTCGTTGCATGCTGCTTATACGGCCTTAGCGACACAACGCGAACAACACCACCACCTAACGCAAGACCTGCACCAACGCCAAGCGCAATTGCCTACCTTGCATGCCCATGTAGAACATGCCGCCAAAGCCTTGCAAACAGCAAAGCAGCAGTACACCCAAGCACATTCAGCGCAACAAGAATCGCTACCTGTGCTACGACGTGTACGCGAAGTCGATACACAGTTACGTGAACGCCAGCAAACCCTACAACGTGACCGCGCGGCTCTGGCTGAGCAAGAACGTCAACATCTGGCATTGCTCGTCACCCAGAGCGCGCTCTCTACTGCCAAAGCCGAACACCAACAAAAGCTTGAGCACCTGCATAGTGAACAAGAAAAAACCCTACACGACGAACAGTTGATAAGTGAGTTAGCTGGGCTTAAAAGTCGATTTGAGACCTTAGCCGCTAAACAAACAGCCCACTTAGAAGCTCAGAAACACCATGAAACGGCACTAACACAGCGTGAATATCGCCAATCTACGGTACACACACACCAAGAGGCCTGTGTACGCTCACAAGCGCGGGCTGAACATACCGACAAACAACTGCAATCCCAACAAGAAACACTGCAAAATCACTTAGCAGGACACACGTTATCCCACTGGCAGCAAAGCTTAGCCACCAGCAAAACGCATCAACATAGCTACCTCAGTATCCTGCAAGGCTTAACCAAGCAGCAAAGCGTAGAACAACGCGTCACGCAGTTGCAGCAAGAAAGTGCTCAACACCAACAGGCACTAGAGCAGTCCATTACGCGCCAGACACAGCTAGAGCAACAGCTAGGCGAACAAGAGCAACACCACGCGCTGCAACTGAAACAGCAGCAATTACAGCAACAAGTACTGTCACTTGAGGCAGCTAGAGCTCATTTACAGGATGGTGAGCCCTGCCCCTTATGTGGTGCTCTAACTCACCCCTATGCTGAACAACAACCAGAAACGGATGATGCGCTAAGCGCTGCCACCCATAACACCGAGCAGCGCGTACGCGAATTGCGCCAGCAACACACAGAACAACGTATACGCACCACCGAGCTACAGGAAAAGGTTCGTTATACCTCACAACAATTACGCGACACGATAAGCCTGCAACAAGAAGGTATAGAGCAACTGAAAACTCTGGTAGAGAGCTTGGGCTTAGAAAACACACCAGAACTAAATATAGAAAGCTTTCAAGCCCTGCAGCATATCCATACTCAAGAACTGGCAGCGCTAACCGAAAAGCTGACTACACTAGAACAAATGCAGACGCATATCCTTGAACTACAAAGTCAGCACGAGCAGGCCGCAAACGAACATCGCAGCCACAGCCATGCACATGCCCTCGCGCTACAAGAGCTGCAACACGCCACAACGCGCGTAGAAGAAGCCACTACGCAGGTAGCGGCACTTGCTACAGAGCAACAGCATCTACATCACCATTTACTCAGCGAACTCGCGCCTTATGGCATCACGACGTTGCACACTGATGCAGAAAATTTGATGCAGTGCTATGAGCACCTACGACAGCGCCGTGACCAACGTCTAACTCGTGCCAAACAACTGCAAGAGCTAACCCAATCACTGCATAGCATAGCAGTACAGCACGCTGAAAATGCCAAACACATCGACGCACAAACGCTGAGCCTACAGCAGTTGAAAGCTAATCTAGACACTCAACATACGGCATTACAAACACTGGCAGAGCAACGTCATACGTTATTTGGTGAGCAACAGCCTGACGACGTAGAAAACACACTAGCCCAACAGTTATTAGCCGCACAGGCCGAGCAAGAAACACGCCAGCAACAGTGGCAACAAGCCACGCAAAACGAAAAAAACCAACAACAACGCATCACCGAACTGAACGAACGCAGCCAAGCGTTAGCCCCGTTAATTCAGCAGCAAAGCAATGAGTTTGCACAGCGCTGCCAGAGCCAAGGGCTACGCGATGAGGCCCATTTTTTAGAAGCCCTGCTACCCGAAGCACAACGGCTAGAACTGGAACAAGAGGCTCACACCCTAGACCGCGACACTACATCCCTGCACAGCCTGCTGCACGATAAACAGCAACTTCTAGAACACGAAAGCCAACGCGCACTCAGTAATGAGAGCACCGCTGCGCTACAGACACAGCAAGAGCATCACCAAGAGCACTTACAACAGCTACAGCAAACACTGGGCGCACTACGCAGCAGATTGGATATACACCATCAAAACGTGCAACAACAAGCCACACAGTTGCAGCACATACGCGCACAACAACAGCGTTGCGAGCATTGGTCTATGCTGCACGACCTAATCGGCTCTGCTGACGGTAAAAAGTACCGCAACTTTGCTCAAGGCCTGACGTTTGAAATCATGGTGGCGCATGCCAACGAACAGCTACAAAAGATGAGTAGCCGCTATGTATTGATACGTGATCTACAGCAGCCTTTAGAACTCAATGTGATTGATAACGACCAAGCAGGTGAAGTGCGTTCCACCAAAAACCTGTCGGGTGGTGAAAGTTTTATTGTGAGCTTGGCCTTAGCACTGGGCCTGTCGAATATGGCTAGCCACCGTATACGCGTAGATTCGCTATTCTTAGACGAAGGCTTTGGTACCTTGGACGAAGAGGCGCTTGATGTTGCCTTAGAAACCCTGTCTGAGCTGCAACAACACGGCAAACTTATCGGTATTATTTCCCACGTGTCTGTGCTGAAAGAACGCATCAGTACGCAAATTCAGGTCGTTCCACAGTCAGGTGGCCGCAGTCGTTTGGTAGGCCCAGGCTGCCAAGCGGTTAGCCGATAAAAGTAAAAAAGCTGCCGCCCTAGTTCCTTTGGTCTAGTTAGGATGGCGGCTTCTTTCTCTAGGGCTTTTTGCCTATACTCAACAGTACTGTCTGAACTGCTTTTACTGGAGGAGCTTCACCATGAATCGCCAAGAGCTAACCCAAGAAATCTTGCTCGCCAAACGTCGCCATAAGCTCAGTTGGCAACAGCTGGCTGACATTATTGGTCACAGCAAAGAATGGTCTACAGCCGCTTTACTAGGGCAAATGACCTTAACCGAGAAACAAGCTCAGGCAGTGGTAGCAGCACTGGAGCTTCCCGATGAAGCCGTAGAACTACTGCAAGTGGTGCCTTACAAAGGCTCCTTACCTACCTCTGTCCCTACAGACCCGCTGATTTACCGCTTTTACGAGCTAATCAACGTGTACGGCACCACCTTCAAAGAACTGATTCACGAAGAGTTTGGCGATGGCATCATGAGCGCCATCGACTTCAACATGGATTTATCTCGTCAGCCCGACCCGAATGGCGACCGCGTGAAAATCACCATGAGCGGCAAGTTTTTGCCCTATAAAACCTACTAAGACCACCATGCTAAGCGCCACACTCGTGGCGCTTTTTCTTTCTGCTTTAGAGCACGTAGGGTTCAGACTGCGGCTGACTAAACACCGCTTTGAGATCTTGTTGAAACGCCTGCAACGCCTCATCATCATGCTCGGTCACTCTATTGACTACCGTGTGTAAGGTCACGTCGTAATGCATTTGCGCCGGATTCAACGCCCGCATTAGCCCCTGCTGCACATATTCTTCCCCTACCTCTTGCGGCAAATAGCCCAAATGCTCGCCAGACATCACCAAAATGGCAACTGCTTCCATATTGTTAGCAGTCGCCCTGATGTTTTGCTGTGGCACTTGTAAGTGTGCCTTAGGTGGTGTGTAGCCTCGACTCACCCAGGAATAGTTAATCGCTTCGTTCACATCCACCTTTCCGGCTTGCTCAAACAGGGCATGACCACGACCGCAGTAAGCCACCTGTTTTTCGCTTAGCAAGGTGCTGTAACGCAAGTTTTGTGTACGGCGCAGAAAATACCCAATCGCCAAATGCAGTCTGCCATACAGCAGCATTTCTTCTTGTTGGTCTGGCGAATGTATGTAGAAATTTAAACGTACGGCTTCGTCGCGTTTTCTAAATCGTGCCACAACTTGGCTTAAACGCCAACTATCACTACGAGACAGATGGCCGATCAATCCTACGTTTAATTGGCCAATGAGCTTTTTCTCTAGGTGCTGGGTTTCTACCGCAAATTCACTCAGGTTAGACAGCAACCGACGCGCCAAATTGGTAAAGCGCTCACCTTTGGCGGTAAGCCTAAAGCCGGTACGCCCCCGCTCACAGAGCTTAAAGCCCAATCGCACCTCTAAGGTCGCTAACTGCGTACTGATGGTGGACTGACTAATACCCAAACGCTCCTGCGCCGCTGAAATACCATTGGCATCCACAATAGCCAAGAACACCCGTATCAGTCGTAAATCCAAATCTCTTACATTGACCAACATAGTAGAAACCCTAATATTGAAATCATTACATTGATAAACATCAATGTATCAATTCACAGCTTCTCATGGTAGCCCCCTGCCCTACGATTTACTCTGGTAGCCATCACATTTGTTTTAATTTCTAGGAGTACCCGATTATGACTACCTTCAATCAACCTCTTAGCGGTAACGATATGCCACGTTCTGGCGGCATCGCCACCATGATGCGTCTGCCCTACGCCCAGAGCACTGAAGGTCTAGATGTAGCTTTCACTGGCATTCCGCTGGATATTGGTACGTCCAACCGTTCTGGCACACGCTTTGGTGCCAAAGCTATTCGCTTTGAGTCATCGTTGCTGCGCCCCTATAACATGGCGACACGTGCTGCCCCCTTTGATAGCCTGCAAGTGGCTGACGTAGGCGATATCGCGATCAACCCTTACGACCTCAAAGACTCAGTACGTTTGATTGAGGAAGGCTACAGCAAACTTATTGAATCGGGCTGTAAGCTGATCGCCTTGGGTGGCGATCACACTATGACATTGCCTATCTTGCGCGCCATTAAAAAGAAATACGGCAAAGTAGGCTTGGTACACATCGATGCACACGCCGATGTAAACGACACAATGAACGGTGAAAAAATTGCTCACGGCACACCATTTAGACGTGCTGCTGAAGAAGACCTGTTGGATTGCGATCGCGTCGTACAAATCGGTTTGCGCGGTACAGGTTACGCTGCAGAAGACTTTGACTGGTGTACCAAACAAGGCTTCACCATTTACCAAGCGCACGAATGCTGGCATCGCACCATGGAACCCATCATGGCCGAAGTACGCGCCCGCTTAGGTGATGGCCCCGTGTACTTCTCCTTTGATATTGACGGCATTGACCCTGCTTATGCTCCAGGCACCGGCACACCAGAAATTGGTGGCTTGACGGTTCCTCAAGCATTGGAAATCGTACGTGGTCTGCGTGGCGTTAACTTAATCGGTGCTGACGTAGTAGAAGTTAGCCCACCTTACGACCAAAGCGGTACTACAGCCTTGCTAGGCGCCAACTTGGCCTACGAAATGCTGTGCGTATTCCCCGGTGTGCATTACGCCACCAAATAATCTTTACTCCTGCATCAATAGAGCTATAACAAGGAGACAACTATGGAAGTTAGTATAGATCTGGGTGTCGTGATTCTTTATGCGCTGCTTATCCTCTCGTTCGGTTGGATAGGCATGCGTCGCATAAAAAATAAAGACGACTTTTTAGTGGCGGGTAGAAACTTGGGCTCAGGCTTCTATACCGGCACCATGGCGGCCACCGTCTTAGGTGGAGCCGCCACCATAGGCTCGGTGCGCTTAGGCTACCTGTATGGTATTTCAGGGCTTTGGCTCTGTGCCACACTAGGTCTAGGCATCATGGGCTTGAGCTGGTTGTTGGCCAAACCGTTGCTGCGTTTGCGCGTGTACACCGTGACCCAAGTGCTAGAACGCTACTACAGCCCTGCTACCCGCAATGCCAGCGCCGTGATCATGCTGGTCTATGCCTTGATGATTGGTGTGACCTCCACCATTGCGACTGGCACCATTTTGGCAGTGATTTTTGATCTACCTTTTATCACCGGCATTATTCTGGGCGGTGGTTTGGTCGTGCTGTACGCCACCATCGGCGGTATGTGGTCACTCACGCTGACTGACATGATTCAGTTCATCATCATGACGGTAGGCTTGGTATTTATTTTGCTACCGGCTTCGGTGTACAACGCTGGTGGCTGGTCTGCCATGACACAACAATTGCCAGACGCGTTCTTTTCGTTCAGCAACATAGGCTACGACACTATTCTGACCTATTTCCTCATCTACTTTTTAGGTGTGTTCATTGGTCAAGATATTTGGCAGCGTGTATTTACTGCCCGCAGCGAAAAGGTCGCCAAACGTGCTGGCATGCTAAGCGGCTTGTACTGCATTTTGTACGGTATCGCCATGGCTGTGATTGGTATGGCAGCCAGACTGGTATTGCCTGAGCTAGATGCCCCAGACACCGCTTTTGCCGCCATGATCAACGAAGTGTTGCCTGTAGGTTTGCGTGGTTTAGTGATTGCTGCCAGCTTGGCTGCGTTGATGTCCACCGCGAGTGCCGGTTTGCTTGCCGCCTCTACTACCGTCGCCCAAGACTTATGGCCACTGCTACGCGGTAAACATCACCGTGACAGCGACTCTGTAACCTTAAACCGTGTATTCACCCTACTCTTCGGTTTGCTGATGCTGGCAATCGCTCCTACCATTGGTGATGTGATTAGTGCTCTGACCATGGCCTACAACCTACTGGTTGGCGGTATGTTGATTCCACTAATTGGCGGGATATTCTGGAAGCGTGCCACAACACGTGGTGCCATTGTAAGCATGGCAACAGGAGCAATTACAGCTTCGGTGTTTATGCTTAAAGATGGTCTGCTTGCCAATACCCCTATCTATTTCAGTTTGAGCATTGGGCTAATTACCTTTATTGTGTTCAGCCTTACAGACCCTAATCCACGCCGCACTAGCGTCGTGCCAACCCCTAGCCCTGTTTCTGGAGAATAATGATTATGCAAAGCTGTAGTGAATATCTGGTTCGACAATTGGAGCATTGGGGAGTTGAACAGGTATTTGGCATCCCCGGCGTGCATACCATTGAGTTGTATAGAGGGTTGGAAAATAGTCGTGTTCGCCACGTCACCCCGCGTCATGAGCAAGGCGCTGGGTTCATGGCAGACGGCTACGCCCGAGCCACAGGCAAACCGGGGGTATGTTTTATTATCACTGGCCCCGGCATGAGCAATATTTTGACAGCCATGGGGCAAGCCTTGGCAGACTCCATCCCCATGCTAGTAATTTCCAGCGTGGGGCGACGCGATACCTTGGGCAGCCAACAAGGCCGACTGCACGAACTCAGTTCGCAGCAGGCCTTAGTCAGCCAAGTAGCACGCTTTAGCCAAACCATTCTGGACCCACAGCAACTGCCCCATGCGTTAGAACGCGCGATGGCCATCTTTAACTCGGGCAAACCTGGCCCAGTGCACCTAGAGATTCCCATAGACTTGCTCACCGCGCCACTCAACACGCCGGTACAAGCCTTGCCTACTTTCTATAAAGCTAGCCCGCACCCCGACGCTGTAGCCCACTGCGCGCAACTGCTGCAAGCGGCCAAACAGCCTTTACTGTTAGTGGGTGGTGGTTGCGTGGACAGTGCTGACACTATTCAGCGTTTGGCAGAAACGCTAAACGTCCCTACCGTCACGACCATCAATGCTAAAGGTGTATTGCCAGGTAACCTGCATCAGCCTCATCCGTTAGATTTAGGTGCCAATGCTGCCTTCCCTGCCGTGCGCAAACTGGCAGCACAAGCCGATGTCATTCTGGCATTGGGCACAGAGTTGGGCGAAACCGACTATGACGTGGTGTTTGATGACGGCTTTATCCTGCAAGGCAAGCTGATACGCGTTGATATAGATGCGTCACAATTAGTGGGTAACCAACGTCCTCATATTGCTTTGGTGTCCGACGCTGGGGAGTTTGCTCGCGCTCTGCTCACGCATTTCCCTCAGCCATTACCCAACACAGGCGCTAGTGTCGTGGCTGAAGTACGGGCGGCCCTAGCACTAGAATCAGATCCTGCTTTCACTCCTTTCTACCCGCTGTATAAAACGTTAGAACAGCACTTACCTAACGCTACGCTAGTAGGTGACTCAACAGCTACCGTTTATGCGGGCAACCACATCTGCAACCAGCCTGCAGCACGTCATTACTTCAATGCCTCCACCGGATACGGCACATTGGGCTACGCGTTGCCTGCAGCGCTAGGAGCTAAGCTTGGGCATCCTCACAGCCCTGTGGTTGCTTTGATGGGCGATGGCGGCATTATGTTCACTGTTGCTGAACTGGCCACCATGGTGGATGAGCAACTGAACATTGTGGTGCTGATCTGGAACAACACCGGGTACGACGAGATCCGTCGTGCGATGGATAGAGCATCCGTTGCCAGAATAGGCGTGAACATTCCACCACCGGACTTCAAGGTGCTTAGCCAAAGCATTGGCGCTGCCTACGAACATGTACAAACCCCTGCCCAGTTGTCTGAGCAACTACAACTCTGGCAGCAGACTGCTCCGCTCATCATAGAAATCGACGCTCACGCGTGGATCGCAACGTTGTAAACCTTAGCTATGCTGACACTACAAAAGCACTTTATTCAAAACCAATGGGTGGATAGCGCATCCTCGGAAACGCTAAACCTCTACCACCCGGCAACAGGACAACTGCACGCAGTACTCACTCGAGGTGATGCCAGCGATGTAGATAAGGCCGTGCAAGCTGCCGCTACTGCCTTTAATTCGTGGAAGGCCTTAAGCGGCAGCAAACGTGCTCACCATTTACTGGCAATCGCCAACCAATTGGAAGAACGAGCTGACATTCTTGCGGCCGATAGCGTACGTTTCTCTGGCAAGCTGCTGACCGAAGCCCAGTTGGACGTAGAAGACGCTGTAGCCTGCTTTAGGTACTACGCCGAATTAGCTACGCAATTGGATGCTCAACAAGGCCAATTGCGTGACATTCAGACGCCTGGTTTTCAAGCTCACTGTTATCACCAGCCCTTGGGTGTGGTTGCCCTGATTACGCCATGGAATTTCCCCCTGGTGACGGCAGCCTGGAAACTTGCCCCTGCCCTAGCAGCCGGTTGTACGGTTGTTTGGAAGCCTTCAGAGCTGATTCCCTTACCTGAACAACATGTTGCTTCCTGCGCCTTGGCTAGCGGTTTGCCAGCTGGTGTCCTGAATCTTGTGCATGGCGATGGCCTACACGTAGGTGCTCCACTCTGCGCGCACCCTCTGGTCAATAAGATCTCGTTCACAGGCAGCAACAAAGTGGGTGAAGATGTCATGCGTGCCGCGGCGCAAGGAACGCGCCCCGTCTCGTTAGAACTGGGCGGCAAGTCCCCTATTATTGTGATGGCAGACAGCGATATTGAACACGCTTGCGACTGGGTATGTAGCGGTATTTTCAGCAATAGCGGGCAAATGTGTTCTGCCACCTCGCGCCTGCTGGTACATAGCAGCATTGCACCGGCTCTGTATGCCGCACTGAAACAGCGTGCTCATAACATTGTGCTGGGTGATCCTACATTGCCTACTAGCACCTTAGCCCCACTCATCAGCGCTACTCAGCAAAAACAGGTACAAGCATTTCAGACCCAAGGCTTACAAGATGGCCTCGTAGACTTGTTAGCTTCTGTACCTATTACCGTGCCTGAAGAAGGCTTCTATGTACGCCCTAGCATTTTCCTGAACGTGCCTAGTGAACACGATCTATGGCAAAAAGAGGTGTTTGGGCCGGTTCTATGCGTACAAGAGTTTGATGAAATTGATCAAGCTATTGATCTGGCAAACCAACAGCACTTCGGTTTGGCTGCAACGGTAATTTCTGCTGATCAAGAAAACGCACACAACATTGCCCAACAATTGGTGAGTGGTGTGACATGGATTAATAGCCATCAGTTTGTACCTGCAGCAGGCTCTTGGGGCGGCTATAAGCGTAGCGGCATAGGTAGAGAGCTAGGACCATGGGGGTTAGCTTCTTACCAAAGCATTAGCCATATTTACAGCCCGGTATAATAGGCTTAGTCCCATAAAAAACCGCCCCTTACTGGGGCGGCTTTTACTTCTGCGCAAGCAATCTACTTACCAACCTGCTGGCAAGTAACCAAACAACGATGCAATCGCGTAGGCCGCACTGCATAGGTACAGCACGACAATACTGATTTGCAAAACAGGGTGAGTGATCCAACCACATTGCCATGCGGGCGTGATATCCCCTTTCTTACGAGCACCACGCAACATCAGAATAGGCATAATGGACAGCACCACGCCACTGAACGTACCTGCGATATACAGCGCATTCACAAAAGATACTAAGCCACTGTACGCCATGATGAACGGCGGCAATGTCACGACCATCAACACCACAAAGCGGCGTTTCGCTGGTGCTTTGTCTTCTTCGCCCAGATTGAACTTGTCAAAAATGTTCGTAAAGAAGCTACCGCCCAACCCCCAGTACGAGGTCAACATGGCGCACAATGCGAAAATATTGGCAGAGAAAAATGCCCATTCACCCAACGCTTGACCCCAGTTAATGGTGGCTACATCAGAAATGTTCTCCAAGCCATTGAGGGTGATTACAGAAAACGGCACCAAGGACAGCAAAATGAAGGTAATCAACATACCTGTCATGACGGCTTTAGGCAGTTTCTCGGGCTTATCCGTGAAACCACGAGCCATTTCAGGCACGATGTACTGCGCTGAGAAGCAGAATACCGCCACGTTAAACACGGGAATCATGTATTTCCACTCACCATGCATGGCACGAGCAATGTCGGTGTACTCATGCAAAGCCGTAGCAATAATCAGCACTGTTAGCATAGTGACCATACCGATACTGATGTACTTCTCGCCTCTACCAATGGCTTTCAGGCCCAAATACAGTACACCTGCTGCAGGTACAAAAAACAGCACACTACCCAGCATAGGGGAAATGCCCAACAACGATGCCAGCAATTTACCGCTACCATCCATGTAGGCAATCAACGCACCTACCGAGTTCACACACACGGAAGCAAAAATCAGCCACGAGCCAAAGTTACCTACGTAACGTTTAGCCAAACCACTTAACTGCAAATGCGCTTTAGTGCGCAAGGTGGTTTCAGCCACATACAGCATCGTAATAGTGGTTAAACACCCGGCCAAAATCAGCCAAAACAACAAAGGCATAAAACCAGATTTTCGCGATGCATACGCGATAGACAAGACGCCAGCACCAATATTGGTACCCACGATCATTGCCACCCCTTCTAAGAAGGTCAGGGATTTACGTGTAGGAGCTGCCCCTACCGCCGACGACTCGGCAGCAGTTGCTACATTTGTAGACTGCATAACATATCCTCACGACCAGATTAAGCCCAATTAATCACAGTCGTTATTTAAGCGTGAAGTTGTACTTACACGCATCACTCATCACGAGAAAGGTTTACGCGTTCCAGACGCCAATCTGGTGACGGTAAACACACAAAAAATAGGTGGGTAGGCACGCGCAATGTGTCCCACACTATGAGCAAAAAAGTAAGCGATCGCTTGCGCAAAAGCAGTGCTAACATTTTGCAACGGCAAATTATTGCCGCGTTTAGGCTTCAAATCAACGTCAACGCTTGCATTAACAGCCTATACATCATCTATTTCTAGGCTTTGTACAGCATATAAAAAGCAACCCAACCCATTGAAAATAAATAGCATTCAAGAAGTCCGGGTTTATCTCATAAGCAATAGCTAGGGGTTTTCCCTAGATTTGGTAACGGGCTAGGCTGAGGGCCTATTTAAGCCTAAATGATCCCGTAATGTGAAACCAGAATACTCTTTGCGAAATAACCCGCGCTGCTGCAGGATTGGCACCACATGCTCAATGAAGTCTTCAATGCTGCTAGGCAAAGCTGGCGGCATCAAGTTAAAACCATCCGCCCCTTCATTTAAGAACCATTGCTCCATTTGGTCAGCAATCACATCCGGTGTACCCACCATCGTGCAGTGTCCGCCTCCAGCGGCTAAACGACCTAGCAATTGACGCACGGTAGGCTGCTCTTTCTCAATAATACGCAGGATGGTGCCATACCGACCTTTGGGGCCAGTGAAGCTTTCTAGCGGAGGTAAATCAGGCACTGGGGCATCCAGCTCCCAGTCCATGCAGTCTTGCCCTACGAACATGCTTAATTGGCGCAGTGACGCATCAGCGGGTAGCAGCACATCCAACTCTCGCTGCTTGGCCAACACTTCCGCTTGGGTAGAAGCTACGTACGTCACCAAACCCGGCATGATAGGCACATCCACACTTCTACCTGCTGCTTTCACACGCTTTTTAATATCGCGATAGTAGGCCTGTGAAGCGGCTAAGTCGTACGCCACAGCATAGATAGCTTCTGCCTCTAACGCCGCCAAATTACGCCCTTGCTCGGATGCTCCCGCTTGAAATAGCACGGGATGCCCTTGCGGGGAACGCGGCAACGTTAACGGGCCATCGACTAAGAAGTGATCACCATGATGGTTAATCTGGTGCACCAAGCTCTCATCGGCATAAACGCCTGCTTTGTCTATTTTCAACGCCGCATCAGGCCAGGAGTCCCATAACCGTTTGGTAACCTCGATGAACTCTGCTGCTCGTGCGTAACGCCATGCGTGGTCTGGCATGGATTCATGACCATGATTACGTGCCTCGGCATCGTACATAGAGGTCACCACGTTCCAACCTATGCGCCCATTGGAAATATGATCCAACGACGACAGCATACGTGCAGCGTGAAATGGCGTGTAAAAGGTGCTGGACACAGTCGTAATCAAGCCTACACGCTCCGTCGCTACCGCCAACGCCGACAAGGTGGTCAACGGCTCTACAAACCAACGCGGGCCATCAGACACACTATCGGTATATTGGCCATCCGCAAAAAAGATTGCGTCAAACTTTCCGCGCTCTGCTAATTGCGCCAACGACTGGTAATAGCGTATGTCGCCTAATTGGTCGACGCTAGAATTAGGATGACGCCATGCGGCGCGGTGATGACCGCAACCATAAATAAACAGGTTTAAATGCAATTGACGTTTCATTAGTTTTTCACCATCCCGCCATCCACAATCAAATTCTGCCCGCTCACTGCGCTAGACCACGGTGATGCAAAGAACAACGCTGTTTCGGCAAATTCTCGCGGTGTGGTGACACGTCGCAATGGTGTGTTGGCCGCAATCAAATCAAAGACGGCTTCAGGCGTTGCTGCTGAGGCATCGGTCGTGCGCAGTAGACCACCAGAAATCATATTCACCGTGACACCTTTAGGGCCTAGATCATTTGCTAACGTACGCGTTAACGACAGCAATGCCGCTTTCGCTGCGGTGTAATCGTGATAAGGCACCACAGGATTTTGGAACAAGTTAGTGCCAATATTCACCACACGACCAAAACGCAGTTTTTCCATGCCAGGCAAGCAGGCTTGTACCGTATGTAACGCACCAGCTACGATGCCTTCCAACTGTTGCTGCATATGCGCCCAGCTAATGGTGTCTGCATGGGGGCGAGCATCCCCATTAAACGAGAACTGCGGCAACGCGTTATTCACAATGGTGGTAACAGGCTGGCCAAAATGCAGCGCGGCAGCCGCCACCATGGCTTTCACTTGTTTAGGATCACACACGTCTGCTTGCCATGCCAACGCGCTATCGGGGTACTCCTGCACCAATGCACGCGCTGCCTCTGCGCTTTGGAAGTAGTTCACCACCACTTTGGCCCCTTGCTCCAAGAAGGCTCTAGATAACTCAGCGCCCAAACCTCGAGCACCGCCAGTGACCAGCACCACTTGTTGATTCAAGGGAAAAGAAACAACTGCAGACATGAAAAAGCCTCCACAACGGCGCGAGGAGGCTATAGGCTTTATGACTAAAGCTAGAGACATCCCTACGCCAGCATTATCTGGTTCAGGTTATACGGGTATGATCTCAGCATCGCTGTTGGCGAAGCACCCCGCGTCAAGACTAGAAAGATTAGCACACTCTAGTATTTACACAATACACACCCGCATTATTTGACGAATAAAGCACCATCTACTAAGCTAGCTGCTGTTCCTAGGGGGGCCTTTTTGTAGGCTGAGATTCGGTTATGCCGTAACCCTTTGAACCTGATCCGGGTAATGCCGGCGAAGGGAAGGATAATCATCTCGCACTCTCTCTGTGCCCTCTCCTATTCGCTTGCCTGCCGGTCCCTCCAGATGCTGGAGTCACTGTTACAGGAAGCTGTTTTCGTGTTGTTGCCCTCTACTGCCACCCTCTTGTGGCTTATCGCTTTTGCTGCCGTCTTTGCATTAGCTGGTGTGCTCTACGCACGCCATGCCCGTGAAAGCTTGGAAGATTTCGTGGTCGCACGAAATAGCCAAAGCTCAACGGCCACCATTCTTACTTTGCTGGCATCGTCCTTAGGTGCGTGGATTCTATTCTCACCCGCCCAAGCCGCCACCTGGGGCGGTTTAGCAGCCGTCACTGGCTATGCCATTGGCTCTATGTCACCACGTTTAGCGATGATCCCGCTGGGTCAACGTATGCGTGAGCTGATTCCCGAAGGTCATACACTCAGCGAGTTCGTACTGAGCCGCTATGGCAAGCCCATGTATGCACTGACCTTACTTATTATGTTGTTCTACATTTTCATTGCCCTAACAGCGGAACTCACCGCGATGGCAAAGCTAGTACAACTCATCGCCCCTATACCGTTATGGGCCACTGCAGGGATCGTGCTGATCTCTACGCTGATCTACACCTCATACGGCGGCTTACGCGCCAGCATCTTCACCGACAAGGTGCAAATGCTGATCATTGTTCCAGCGTTAGTCATTTTGGTGGCCTTTGGTTGGCAAGCTATTGGCGGCATCACGCCTACCGTCAATGCATTGCAACAAAGTGCCCCACAATTACTGTCATTCACTGACCCCATGGGGATTAAAGCTGGTTTAACCTTTTTTGTGGCTATTTTGCTGACCGGGCTCTTCCACCAAGGCAACTGGCAACGCGTTTATTCCGCCAAAGATACCCCCTCCATGCGCCGTGGTTTTCTACTGGGTGGCTTGCTTGTAGCCCCTTTTATTTTCGTCATGGGCTTATTTGGCTTGGCTTTCATGGCCTTCACTCCTACAGGCGACAGTTCAGTTGCTCTGTTCAATGTGATTACGCCCGTGTTGCCTACGTGGTTCGTTATTGTGCTTATACCCTTAGGTTTATCGTTGGTAATGAGCAGTGCGGACACCGCAATTAGTGCCATCGCGAGCATCATTGCTGTAGATTTGCAACGGTTACGTCCCAACACGCAAGCTCAAACTTTGAGACAACTATCACGTTGGTTGGTCATCGTGTTGATGGTTCCCGTTTTTATTGCGTCAGCGCAAGGATATAGCGTTTTATACCTTTTCCTTTTGGCTGATCTGTTATGCTCTGCGGCTGCTTTCCCAGTGTTTTACGGGCTTTATAGCCGAAAAATATCAGGCAAGACAGCGACCATCAGTACCCTATGTGGACTGGTTGCTGGCCTAGCTGTTTTTCCGGCTCCAGGCGCTGCCATGGACTATCTTTTGGAATCATTTTTGCTTGCTGCTATGGTCCCCGTTGGAGTAACGTGGCTTATACTAAAGTCTATAAGTAGCAACCATCAATTTGATCTAGACAGTTTAAAGTTTAAAATCAGAGGTATTGATCGCAGTGCGGATCTACCATAACCGATCTGCACCTGACCAGTTGTGGCAAGGTGGTTGCTCAAGAGCGCGAATGCGAATTTTAGTACACCACCTTTTTAGACGTAGGGCTTCTCCGCCCTACGTCTTTTTTTCACTCTGCGCCCTAGGGGTTAGCCGCTGGTATATCCATCACTAACTCCACCCTTCTATTGTTTGCACGGCCTGTTGCCGTCGCGTTATCAGCGATGGGTCTGGTATCGGCATAGCCCACCGCACGCAAGCGGTCCTTCGCCACGCCATTGGCCTCAAAATAACGCACAACACTACCCGCTCGAGCCCCTGATAGCTCCCAGTTAGAGGGGTAGCGCGGACTACGCATCGGAATAGAATCTGTATGCCCTTCAACAGCAATGGGGTAGATAGTCTGATTAAGCACGTGACTCAGCTTGCGTAACACCCCCATACCCGCCAAGCTCAAATCCGCCTGCCCTGATGGAAAGAGTATTTCGCTGTTGATCCTAAAGCTTACAGACTGATCATTCAGCAACACATCGATGTCGTCGCCCAATCCATCCAAACCCAAATCGGCCAAGCTGCGGCCAGACTTACCAGAATGCGAGCCATCCGCTGCCAGTAAACCACCACTTCCTGCAGCGCCTGTGCCACTCCCCCCATCACCTGCTGCACCGCCGCCAGTAGCCGAGCCTGTAGTCTGTGCCGAGGCATTGCCTCCCGCACCGGATCCTTTGCCATCAGAACCGCTGTAATTGCCTGCAAACGCCAACATGACTAGCATCAGCACTAACAGCAGGGTCATCATGTCCAGATACGTCACAAACCACGCATCTTCATCCTCTTTGATGGGGTTAGCGGTTTCATTCAACCAGTCTTTAGTACTACGCGGCCCTTTATGACGGCCTTGCAAGCGTCTAGCTTGTTGCAGTTCAGCTTCCAGCGCCTTAGCTCTTGCCGCCAACTGATTAACGCCCAGCGAATCAACTTGACTCATGTGTGTGCTCCTGAGTATTCGTTATGCGGTTCATCGTTACTCTGCGTACTCATGACGTATATCGGAATCATTAATTTCATCTTGGTATTGCGCCATAAAGGAATTCAACGTTTCACGCATCACAGCAGGGCCACGCTTCTGGCTCATCAACGAAATACCTTGCAGCACCATATTCATCAGCACCACACGTTGCTCGGTGCGTCGCTCTAGTTTCACTGCCACAGGCTTAAACAACAGGTTGGCAAACAACACACCATAGAACGTTGTCATTAATGCCAATGCCATCTGCTGGCCAATGGCCGTCATATCGCCATCGCCCAACAAAAACATCAAATTCACTAAGCCGATTAACGTACCCACCATACCGAAGGCCGGTGCATAGCTAGACATCACTCTAAACAACTGCGCCTCAGCATGCTCACGCGCCCGCATACGAGAAATGCGCCACTGCAATAACTCGATGATTTCTTCCTCAGGGGTCATGTCGATGACCAATTGCACGCCAGTTTTTAGAAATGGGTTAGAGACGTTATCCAACGCATTTTCTACCGCACGTATATCGCCCGCTATCCAAAGGCGGGAAATATTCACCAACTCATCAATATCGTGTTGGGTGTAGAGCTTTTCGTTACGCAAAACGGTGCCAATCAACCCAAATATTCGTACCACTTCACTCAACGGATAGCTAATAAAGGTTGCTGCCAGCGTACCTATCAGCACAATGCCCAAGCTGGGCCAATCCAGAAACAGTGATGCATCTTCTGCCGAAAAGAACAACACAACGGCCAGCAGCAACACGCTGGCCACAATTCCTATCAGTGTGGAGGGATTCATAATACTCACCAAAGCAGCCCAAACAGAATATTCAGGCAACAAGACAACCCTCTGGTATCGGCATTTGCGGCGTTTAGTTTAGGTGTGCCGTCTGACTTGTATCAATGAACCCTAAAAAAACAACACCTTACTGCGTCCACACGCCAAGGTTACTTTGGATGAATAACGGGCGTGGGCTGCTGCCCCAGCTTTGTACGTTGTGCTTTAAGACAAAACCCACAGCGGCATCTAACCCTGCAAATGCAGTACTTTGCCTGCCTACGCTGCCTACCTGTATACATGGGCTACCACTGGCGTGGCATAGCTCGCTGTACACCGTCGCATTACCCGCATACGACACGTCTATATATACCTTAGCAATGTGGCCTGCCTCGTTGTCATTCGCAACGGGGTATGCCATTACGGAATCCAATCGTTCGATGCCAGGGCTGACGGCTGAGTATGCGCGTGTATTTTTTGCCCAGCTCATTGCAGGCTGAACCAACAGCGCTGCAACACTAATCGTTAGGATTTTTCTTATCACAGCCTTTTTTATCGCAAAACCACTGTATGAAAAATCAGCTTTTTTCATTATATAAAACACCTTGTTACGTCACTTGAAGTTTTTTTCAAGTTTAGCTCGTAAGCCCCTAATTTAAATCAAAAAACTCTGCTATTATTGCTGCACCATACGCTCTACGCACAGACTGGCCATGACACTAAAAACATCTGCCCGCTTCCTCACCAAATTTCCAGCTTCTCTGGTTACATGCATTGGTTTAAGCCTAAGCTCTGTTGCGGTCTTGGCGGAAACAGCAATGAACCCAGCGAACAGCTTGGTTTATAACCAGCCCTACCTGAGCTTTCAGAAAAATTTACGCCCAGTAGGCATGGCTCCTGCTGAGCGCCCTACTATTTTACCCTTGAGCCAAAGCAAATCAGCAGCATTGCATTCTGAGATTGCCTTAGTACAAGATCTAGAAAGCTCTACGATTCTGTACGAGAAAAATAGTGAGGAAATTCGCCCCATCGCTTCCATTACAAAACTGATGACAGCATTGATCGTGGCTGAGTCTGGTCAAGATATGGATGAAATGCTGGAAATTGCTCGCGAAGACGTAGATACCCTCAAGAACTCTAGCTCTCGTTTGGCTATTGGTAGCAAACTTAGCCGCACTGATATGCTGCACTTGGCTCTTATGTCATCCGAGAACCGTGCTGCTAACTCATTAGGCCGTCACTACCCCGGTGGTTTGCCTGCGTTCACGCGCGCCATGAACGACAAAGCTCGCGCACTGGGTATGCGTCAAACGCATTTTGTTGAGCCTACTGGCTTAAATAGCCAAAACGTATCCAGCCCGCAAGACTTGGTCAAGCTGCTACAAGCTACATCCCAACACCCTATTATTCATCGTTACACCACCAGCGAGCACTATTCTGTGCAACCTAGCCGTGGTCGTGAACTGCAGTTCAATAACACCAATAGATTGGTGCAAAACGAGAAATGGGACATCCAAATCTCTAAAACCGGTTTTATCAATGAAGCAGGTGAATGCTTGGTCATGCTCACCAAAATTGATGGCCGCGATGTCGCCATCGTCTTGCTGAATGCCCAAGGCCGCTACTCGCGTATTGGTGATGCTGTACGGCTACGCAATTTGGTCGAAGGCAGTTCACAACTAGCGATGCTCTAAGATGACGCTACAATAGTCGCATGACAGGCAGATCCCCTGCCTGTATTCCTGTGTTATTGCGACCATGAAAAAATTCTCCCTGTTATTTGCTTGGTTCTTTTCTGCAGCACTGTCCAGCACAGCTATTCAGGCTCAAGAAACACCTACAGCCCTACCCCCACCTCAATATCACGGCTCTATCGTGTATGTGACTGGCGGTATTGGTAGTGATGAAACAGCGGCATTTCGACGCGTACGCTCTAAGTACTCATTAAGTTTGAATTTTTCTGCCCATACCAGTGATGGCCGCGCAGCTTTTGTCAGCGATGTGCAAGTCGTCGTGCGTGATCAACATGACAGCAACACCGTGCTGAATATCACCAGTGAAGGCCCTTTCTGCCTGATCCAACTTCCTGCTGGCAGCTACACACTGCACAGCACTTACGAAGGCGTTACCCAAACCCGCAAGATCACGATTCAAGAAAACAAAAACACGGCACTGGATCTGAACTGGCCGGCCAAACCCTAACGCCATCCCGATTTCACACCTCTATAGCAAAACTATCATGAGCCAAACGCTTAAAACACGAATCAACGATGACATCAAATCCGCTATGCGCGCCCGCGAACAAGTGCGCCTAAGCACCCTGCGCTTTTTGCAGGCCGCGATCAAAAGTCGTGAAATTGATAGTCAAAGCGAATTGAATGACAGCGAAGTGCAAAGCATTATCGAAAAGCAAGTAAAACAACGCCGCGAATCCATCGTTGCGTTTGAACAAGCGGGCCGCACGGAGCATGCCGAGAAAGAGCACGCTGAACTGCTGATTCTGCAAGAATACCTGCCTGCTCAAGCAGACGAGCAAGAAATTCAAGCCGTTATCAAAGCGGTACTGGACGAAGCCACCGCCAAAGGCATTCAAGGCCCCGCACTGATGGGTGCTGTCATGACAGGTGTACGCACTAAACTGGCTGGTCGTGCTGATATGGCTGCCGTTGCCGCACAGGTAAAACAGTCTTTGCAAGTATGAGCCAAGCAGTAACAGCCCCACTAACGGGTGAGCATTTTGGCTTGCATATTCCTTTTATGGAAGCCATTGGCTTGCTCTCGCTGACCTCTGATCACCAAAGTGCTGTCACTCGACTGCCTTGGCGTGAAGACAATACCAATAGTCGTGGCGACGTGCATGGCGGTGCCTTAATGAGTGCGTTGGACTACACCTTAAGCGCTGCCGCTCGTGCCCATATTCCTGAGTCAGGCATGGCGACCATTGAAATGTCTACGCAGTTTCTGAACCCCGCCAGGGGCGACATAGAGTTCACAGCTACCTGTTTGCAGATCATTGATGAGATTGCGTATTGCACCGCAGAAGCCCGTGATCCCAAGCAGCGCTTGGTAGCCACTGCCTCTGCTAGCTTTAAAGTAGTACGCAAGCGAGACCGTAACACCCGCGTCTAAAACGCTGCAGCCCTGAGATATCAGGGCTGCGGTGTACTTACTACTGCTCTAAACTAGAATAATCGGTATAGCCTCTGGGGCCATCTGAATAAAACGAGCTGCTGTCTGCCTCGGACAAGGTAGCACGTTGTTTAAAACGCTCGACCAAATCTGGGTTAGCGATAAACAAGCGACCAAAAGAAACCGCATCAGCCCGTCCTGAACTCACCGTACGTTCGGCTCGCTCTAGATCGTAGCTTTCGTTCACGATCAACAAGCCACTGTATGCTTGTCGCACCACAGCCGTAATGTCTTGGCTACCGTTCGCTTCACGGCAAAACACAAACGCTACTTTACGACGCTCTAGTTCTGCGGCCACGTGCGTGTACAAACTTGCCGGTGCAGAGTCGTGCATGGAATGCACGGTACCGCGCGGCGATAAGTGTACACCTACTCTACCGTGCCCCCATACTTCGGCACACGCGTCTACAACCTCAAAAAGAAAACGACTACGGTTTGCGATACTGCCGCCGTAGTCGTCTTGTCTGTGATTACTGCTATCGTTAAGGAATTGGTCAATCAGATAACCATTTGCAGCATGGATTTCTACACCATCAAAACCTGCCACCATGGCGTTTTGCGCTGCATTTTTGAAATCCTTAACGATACCAGCAATCTCTTCTACGCTCAGTGCACGCGGTACCACGTATTCACGAGGTGGGCGTAGCAAGCTGACATTACCTTGGCACGCTATAGCACTAGGTGCCACAGGCATTTGTCCGTTAAGTAGCTCTGGGTCAGACACGCGCCCTACATGCCACAACTGCAAGAAGATTTTCCCCTCGCGTGCATGCACAGCCTGCACAATGTTCTTCCACGCCTCTACTTGAGCGGAGCTCCAGATACCTGGCGTGCGCAAATAGCCCACACCTTGAGGTGACACAGAAGTCGCTTCTGAAATAATCAAACCCGCGCTGGATCGTTGGCAATAATAATTGCGCATTAGATCGCTAGGTACGCGAGCATCGGTAGCACGCGTACGCGTCATGGGGGCCATAACGATGCGATTTGACATCGTTAGATCCCCTGCTTTACAAGCATCAAACAAACTTACCATTACAACACTGCCACTCACAGAGTAAAAATATCAGCTGCAGACATGATATCCGTAGTTTCCCGTATAAGGTTTTTTTACCAGAAATTGGAGTAGACTACCAATCTCTTATTCCAAAACTTTTATAGAACCGCAACATTCAGGACTAAAAATGGCACAGTTCGCCGTCATCGGCCTGGGACGTTTCGGCTCCGCTGCATCGCTGGAGCTGACAAAAATGGGGCACGCCGTCCTTGGCGTAGATAATGATCCCAAACTTGTAGAGCGCTATGCCGACGACATTTCACGCGCTGTTATCGTAGACGTTACCGACAAAGCAGCGTTAGAAGAGTTAGGCTTAGAAAACTACGATGCCGTACTCATTGCCATTGGCGATGATGTGCAAGCCTGTCTGGTATGCGTTGTGCACTTAAAGTCCATGGGGCTGCAAAACATCTGGGTGAAAGCTGTATCTCACGCCCAGCACCTTATCTTGGGCAAGCTTGGTGTACAGCGTATTGTTCACCCAGAAGAAGAGATGGGTATACGTGTAGCACAAATGCTCAGCTACCCAATGGTAAACGATTATATCTCTCTAGGAAATGGAGAATTTATCGTTGAAATTATTGCCAGCGATAATCTGGAAGATTTAGCCATTCGCTCTATTCTACAAAACAAGCCAAATGTAGAAGTATTATTGATTAAACGGCGCGGCCAAGTCACCATACGACCCGCCCATGATTTTCTGCTTCAAGCTAAAGATGTCATTGTATTGTTTGGCCCGCTCACGGCCTTACGTACTATTGCGCCTAAACTGATCTGATGAAAATACGCCAAACCCGCGAACGATTTCCCTTCCCGGTAGATCGTCGCACCACCCTGAATGCTAGCCCTCCAGCGGTACTAGCATTAGGTTTTTTCTTGTTGATCGTACTGGGCTCAGTACTACTTTCTCTGCCAGTTTCCACTCAACGCCCTATAGGCTGGTTTGATGCCCTATTTATGGCAACATCAGCCGTGACGGTGAGTGGCCTAGCCGTGGTAGAGCCTGCCACCACCTTCACCACTACTGGCCAGGTGATCCTAACCATATTGGTGCAGTTGGGCGGCTTGGGGATTATCACCTTTGCGGTGCTTGCCGCACAAAGCATACAAAAACGCATAAGCCTAAATCAGCAAGCTCTGGCCTTAGAGGCCTTCAACCAAACCAACGTGGGGAAAATTCACCAAACCGCGCTGGCCGTAATCAAAATATCGGCCACCATACAGATCATCACCATTTTGATTTTAGGTCTTTGGTGGACACGCCATGATCCCTGGAAGGACGCTTTTTACCAAGCCTACTTCCACGTCAGTATGGCATTTAATAATGCGGGGATTTCTCTATACGATCAAAGCTTGCGCAGCATGGTGCCCGACACCTTTAGCATTTTGACGCTATCGCTCATGATCATTCTGGGCGGTTTAGGCTTCCCAGTGCTGATGAATATCCTACAAAAACGCCGCTGGTCCAAACTGCAGCTCTACACTCGCTTGATTCTGCTGGGCACATTAGCGCTGAATATCGTTGGCTTCTTAGCTATCTGGGCGTTTGAGGCTAATAACCCCGCCACCCTCGAACCCCTGCCTTTGGGCGAGCAAGCTACTGCCGCCTGGTTCCAAGCCATTGCCACTCGTACAGCCGGCTTTAGTACCATGAGCGTCGTAGACATGCATGACAGCTCTACCATGCTGATGATGATGTACATGTTTATTGGCGGCGGCTCGTTAAGCACCGCAAGCGGTATTAAGCTAGGGACCTTTATCGTCTTAGTGGCAGCCGTATTCTCGTACATACGCCACCGCGAAGAAGTAGTCATTGGTGGACGCACTATTTCACCCGCCATCACACAAAAAGCCTTGGCACTAGCCTTCATTACCAGCGTTTGGTTTGTGTTTGGGGTGATGTTTGTCACCATTTTTGATGGCCATCAACCTTTCCGCAGCGTGTTATTTGAGGTCATGTCCGCCATTACCACCACGGGGATGGGCCACGGCATTACCCCTGAACTCACCAGACCTAGCCAAGCCATGCTGGCCGTGCTGATGTTCGTTGGTAGGTTAGGCCCGCTCACACTGGTCTATACCATTGCCAGACGTACACGTAGCCGTATCCGCTACCCAGAAACCCCCTTCCAAGTTGGTTAAGGGCTACCCTAGCAAAAGCACCTATAAGCAGTCTACAATTCCTGATCAGACCGCCCTCTCACGGGGGCGGTGCTTTTGAATGAATTACCACACAGGAAAAGGCTGATGAGCGCGCTATTATTTGATACAGAAACCACGGGCACACGCGCCCCGCAAGTCATTGAAGCCGCCTGGCTCAAGCTGGATACGCCTGCAAACCTCACCATCTTGGAAGAGTTTGAACAGCGCTACAAACCCAGCGAAGCCATCACATTGGGCGCACTCGCTGTGCACCACATCTACGATGAAGAACTGGCCTCTTGCCCGCCACACACCACGTTCCAATTACCTGCTGATACCCAGTACATCATTGGGCACAACGTGGACTACGACTGGGAGGTCGCTGGCAAACCTGACGTTAAACGCATATGCACGCTAGCATTGAGCAAACAGTTGTTCCCACAGCTAGACAGCCATAGCCAATCCGCATTGATCTATTACATAGACAGAGCCAACGCTCGTGAACGCTTAAAAAATGCACACTCCGCATTGGCTGATGTACGCAACTGTTTAGACCTGCTGCGCGCCTTGCTAAAAGCAATGCCTAACCCCGTCAACAGTTGGGAAGAACTCTGGCATTACTCAGACCAAGCACGCGTACCCAGCATCATGCCTTTTGGTAAACACCGAGGTATGCCCATCGCTGATCTACCACCAGACTACAAAGCCTGGTTGCTGCGCCAAGACGGCCTAGACCCTTATGTCAAAATGGCTGTGCAAGCCAACTTCTAGACAAAAAAATAGCCAGCAATTTGCTGGCTATTTTTATTACTACTGAGCGTCGCTCACTCGTACGACTGCTTGCGAATGGATAAATGCAGAACGCAATTCTGTATCCGCCACAAACCACGAGCACTCTACTCTACCGTGCGTTAGCCCTAGTTGAGTCACCGTCATGCGTGGGCCGCCACTTCTAAGCTGCACCACATCACCAATATTCCACTTCACTTCTGTCATAACCTTTGTACTCATAACTTACGTCCGAACGCCTCAGCAATTTTCTTATCCGTATCATATTGGCTTAACGCGTATACCGCCCAAATTGCAGCCGGAACCCAACCAATAATCGTGATCTGTAAAATCAGGCAAATAATGCCAGAAACAGGGCGCTTGATTGTAAAGAACACCAACCAAGGCAACAACAGCGCAATCACCAACCTCATAGCAATCCACCTCCTGTAATAGCTCAGCCGCTATTCTACTGTGCGAATCGCTATCGCAGTAGCTCTACGCTAACAACGTGTACAGAATTTTTATAAAACCCTACAGGTTGTCCGTGAAATATACGCATTTGTTGATGTGACACAAATCACCGCGTTATATAAGCCCCTACCATGAGGCTACATAACCTATTGTGCTATCAGGAGACAAACTATGTATGAAAGCAGACCCAATCAGAACATCCTGGATCAGTTGGTTGAATTGCCCGCCGTAGGCAAACTATTTAAATCCAAATCCATCGCTGAAACCGAACAAGTTATCGCCCAAGCGCTATCTGAACTTTACGGTGAGACCGTTAATGTGCGTATAGGCAGTTGTAACCTGCCCGCGTCTGACCGTTTTGCGGTCCTAATTAAAGATCTCACCATTGAGGCATCACACGAAAATCGCCTCTAGCAAACAGCGTATATCACTCCCTGATTAGTTGACAAAAGTCTGTTACATAGGCTATAGTTTAATTCTCTCGGGGCGTAGCGCAGCCTGGTAGCGCACTTGCATGGGGTGCAAGGGGTCGAAGGTTCAAATCCTTCCGTTCCGACCAAAGAATTCCCCAAGGTAGTACTGGTTCTTTAACGATTCAGAACACGCCTTTAAGGCAAAAAGCTATGGTAGCAATACTATGGCTTTTTCCGTTTTGGACGAAAGAAAATGAAATGCTTTGGTTAGCCTACTCTACCCTAGAGATGACTAACCAAAGCAGGATGCAAAAACATCCCGCTTTGAGATACAGCGTACTGCTTAAGATTGCTGTATCAACCTTGATTTAGTAAGAGATTCATTGCGTCAACAATGAGGCTCATAAAACACTGATCAAGTTACTACTGTTTGTCGGGAATTACCCGCCATCCCCGCGATGGTTGTCTCACGACAATGGGCGCCCTCTAGGTGTCACATCGAAATGAGACAGCCCTTCGTAGGGTCGCCAGCCACATCTTCTCTTTGCGCATACTCTACATGCCTGAAGATTGACCGGTTTTTCATAGGATTTACTTCTGCCCCTATGTAATCGGGCAGCCGGCCTACTCTGCACAAATCAATAACTCTATGCATGAGCCGGTATTTATCGACCAGGTTGTTAATGAGCATCCACTGGTAGTCAGTGTTCGATGCTATTATTATCTATATGATAAAAATCAGCAACCCCTACCTTTATAACTAACAACTATAGTCGAATCATATGAGCGATTTTCTTCCCGTACGAAGAGCCTGTGAAATTGTGGGAGGCCTATCTGCACTAGCGAAACTAGTGGGCGTTGCGCCCCCAATCGTTCACAAGTGGGCCACTAAAGAACGCCTAGTTCCACATTTGCGATGCGTGCAAATAGAACAAATTACCAAAGGTGAAGTTACACGCCAAATGCTCAGGCCTGATGATTTTCATGAGATGTGGCCTGAACTTAAAGTCTCTATATGATTTTTATTTATAGAAATATTGGTTTGAAACGCCCTTTTCTAAACCTTGATCGCTGCAGTCGTAGCTCCCTTTGGATGATGGCCCCGACAAAAATTGACTAGCAATGCGTCAAAGCCCTCTCCCAACCAATACAGGCCATTGCCTCTATACCGACCCTAAAACGACACAAATCATCCGCTCCGAAGCCCTGGAAGACTTTGCGCTCATTGAGGCCATAACAGAGACGGTATTTCGCGATACTCCCCATGCGAATTACAACGAACAGCAGACATTTAGTGCCATGTTAGATACACAAACACTAGTTAACTTAAATTAGGTAGCGCCCGGAAAAACATGCTCGTCTACAAATACCGAAACTGTGCACAACGTACCTGGGAGCTTCTCCTCAATCGAAAGCTCTTCTTTGCCCCCCCAGCGCAGCTAAACGATCCTTTAGATTCCTCCATAGACATTCATGCCGAGTACGAGCGAGCAAAAGAATTAGTGCACGAATCTGACGATCATCCTGAGCGTCGAAAATCTTTCTTAATCTTCTTGCTGAATCAAAGCCACCGATTCAAGGACCCTACATCAGGTGAGTCGATAGGTTTAAACAAGGTTCTCCAGCTCTTCATTCAATCGCTGGGCATTTTGTCTCTTTCACGTACCCCAACCGACGCGCTACTGTGGTCGCACTACGCTGAAGGGCATTGTGGAATGTGCCTAGGATTCGACCCTGAGCTTCTTGAGTTCGATACTTTAATCAAAGGCGACGTTGAATACTCAGCTAGGCCTCCTTACGTAGACCTTTTTTTGAAAATGACGGAAGAGCTTGGTGAGTTCGTCCGACCATGGGAACAGCACAAGTCCCCAGATGAGCGGGGTGAGCAGTTCTACACATCCCAGCTATCCCGCCTTATGCGAGCAAACTTGTTGGTCAAGTCGGATAAATGGAAGTACGAGGAAGAGTATCGAATGATTACTTCGCGGCCAGGGCACCATGCGTTCTCTCCGAAAGCTTTACGTGAAGTGATATTCGGTACTAGGACGCATGAATCAGATCGCGAGACACTAGCCAACATCTTACGCCATCCAGACTACGCGCATGTAAAAGTCCGAAGCGTTAGGCAGGTGCCTGGAACATTTGAGTTTGGTTTCGTAGATTCAGACGACTAAGTCAACATTAAATAGCAGGACGGCTTTGTGTTGCAAGCTGACATACCCAACGAACTAAAGGCTGATCAGCGTGACAGTCGATAGGTAAACTTATAAGACCTGCGATCAATCAGGAGCGGATAATGCTTTCCATCGCTCTAAAATTAGCTCCGCAGCTTCATTAGCGGTGATTAACGCAGTATCTATTTCCAGACGCGTCGAGTGCCATGGCTCGTAATAATGCAAGACGACGTTATCCCATGTCGGTAGCTTGAATCCTGAGATGTCGGATTTCCTGCTTGTTACCCGCCGCTCATGCTCTGTCCTGTCCGAGCACACAACTTCTACTTCGATAAACGGTGAAGTCATTTTGGTTGCCACTTCACGCCAAGCGCGTCGAGTAATTTCCAATGGATTCACGCTATCAGCCACTACTGGTATGCCTAGCGCCAAATTTGATGCGGCGAGTTCATAGGCCACCATATACCCTGTTGGGCCAATATTTGTATGCTCTCCTGACTGGAGAATAGAGTGCTCAATTGCATCAATACGCAAATATGCTGCGAGTCGCTTTTGCACTAAAAGCTGTGCAATAGTACTTTTTCCGGAGCCCGGTAGCCCGCTGAAGATAATCAACATGGTGGAACCTTGATATGTGTGGGGTAGAACGTTACCACGAAGAAAAGTGATAAACCACATTGGATTAACGGCAGAGACGAACAACAAGCTAAACGTTAATCAGACTAACTAAACAGTTCCGCCACACAAACAAAGGCGGCCTCTATACACGTTTTTTTGTAGGCTGATCTATTTCTGGGTAGACCTTATAATGTCTGTAATCAGCCATGACCCGACATTCGCTCCATGGGCACAATGGAGCCAACAGAGGTCCTTCGTCAATCTGAATAGGCTTCACTAATGGTTCATCTCGAACGGTCTGTGGCAATGTTGTGTATCATGGGTGACGAACTAGTGCCTGAGGGAATTTTGAGGCTACTCAGTGCAATGCCGACGTCAGCTCATGTGAAAGGGCCGCAGCTTCCTTCGAGCCCATCGGGCCGCATTGGCACGAAGAAATCTAGCATGTGGCGTTTAAGGGCGAAGGAGACCGAGCCAGAATACTTGGATGGTCAGGTCTCGGAGTTGCTTGGTCAAGTCACGTCGGACCTAGCGGTTTGGGGTGACATCGTGACTCGGTTTCGTGTTGACCTGTTCTGCGGATGGTTCATGGACAGTAATAGCAAGGGCGTGGAGCTTTCACCCGAAACCATGCTTGCGCCAGCGCAGCGCGGCATCAAGTTGTTGCTTGATACCTACGAGCCGGAAGCTTCGGATGGCCTTGAGCTTGTGTCGCAGACTTAGGTTAACCAGCCATGCCGGCAATTGAAAGAATGCTAAGCCCGCTTTAGGGCGGTTACCCCTACAGGCTCGACCTTTACCAGACAATTGTGGTTAATCTGACAAACCGTGTAAACCATGGATACCATTCATCTCACCATAGGAGCAGTCGCCAAGCGTGCGGGTATCACCGTACGTACTCTGCATCATTACGACTATATCGGATTGGTATGCCCCAGTGCCCGAAGCGAGTCGGGGTATCGCCTCTACAGTGCCAACGACATCGAGCGATTGCATGCCGTTCAGTCCCTCAAACAACTAGGACTCAGCCTCGAAGCGATTGCGGCAACATTGACTGGAGGTGAAGTCACGCCTCAAGTGTTACTGCGTCGCCAGGTAGAAGATGCTACGCGCAAGCTGGTGGAAATACAGGAGCTCAAAGAAAAGCTGCTGTTTCTGGAGCACGCTGTCTCTAGCCAAAATGCATCGGCCGGTGATTTGCTCGACGGCATTCGCCTCCTTGAGACTCACCAGTTGTACCTTCCTTCAGAGGACGTACGGCGGCTGCTTGCGCGCTGGCGTCGCGCCAAGGCCCGATGGCAGCCAGTTGCCAGGGAATTGCTTGCATGCCGAAGCGGCGCTGTTCCGGTCGATGCAGCGCAAACGCAGTTGCTTGCACAGCGGTGGATGAACATCGCAATGTCTGTTTTCGGAGGACGGCTGGGCGCCATTCTTGATTGGGCGCGAATGCATCGGGAAGCGCCTGAGACGGCGCGGCATGCTGGACTTGAGCCAGAGCTCATGCAATACCTTGAACAAGCCATCGAGTTGCGCCTGGAAGCATTGCGCCGGCATCTCTCGCCAGACGAGCTTAACAGACTGGATGGCTCTACAGGGCCTGAGTGGGAGACATTTGCGGCTCAAGGAGAGAGGCTGCTCGCCAATAGAGTCTCTCCAAAGACAAAGGCTGCGCGCGAGTTGGTGGCGCGATATCGCGAACTCTCGCTTAGAACCGTAGCGCAGGATATGTCGCTTGCGGTCAAGCTGAAGCAGGCCTATTCCTCGGAGCCTATATTGGCGCTCGGTCACTTTGTTGGTCCACAGCTGAGGGCATACCTCGAAGTTGCTGCCTCTTGACCCTGACGTTACGTCAGGCCTGAAAGTACTCCTTTCGTTGAACCAACAACAGGAGTCTTCCAATGAAATTCACCGACTGTCCAAGCCCCTCGGCCATGCGTGTCGCCACTTCACGAGCAGCGCACCAGATTCTCGAAGGCGACCTGGTATTCAAGGACCCCTTCGCCATAGCGTCTTTGGGAAGTGCCAATGCAGCATCACTGATGCGCGAACCAATGATGCAAAACGATGTCCCGTCACGCTCCATGCGGGCGGGCATCGTAGCTCGCTCACGATTCGCGGAAGACCATTTGCTGAAAGCCATTGCTAACGGGACTGTGCAATACGGCGTAGTCGGGGCAGGTCTGGATACATGGGCACTGCGCAGTGCGTCCACGCTTCCTGCCGTCACCACGTTTGAACTGGACCAGCCTTCAATGCAGAAATGGAAGACAGACCTATATGCAGACAACGGATGGGCTCAGCCCGCAAGCCTGCGCTATGTAGCCACCGATTTGCGGGAGATGACCAGTGTTGATGGTCTTCTCGCAGGTGGAGCAGACCTTGCCAAGCCTGTCAGCCTGTCTGTGCTGGGGGTGCTCGTCTACCTTTGCAACGATGTGGTTGAGCGCGAGATTGCTGCGTTACAGCAACTTGCTCCAGGCTCCACCGTTACGCTGGACTACCGTCTGGATGAGGCCCAACTGCATCCTGTAGAGCGGGTCATGATGCAGTTCACGGCCAGCATGATGGCTGCGGGAGGCGAGCCGTGGCAATCATCTTGCACGCCGGAGCGCATGCGTGAACTGCTGTCATTTGCGGGCTTTGAAGTCGATGAAGACTTGGGGCCGGCAGAACTCAACGCCCGCTATTTCGCGGGCCGCAGAGATGGCTTGCAGATTGCAGGCGGCGGCTTCCGTTATCTGAGTGCGGTCAAGCGATAGACTGACCAAGAGCATCTGTACAGTTTGCGTGCAGATGCTACCCCACAATCGTTGTGGAGGACCACACCTCACTAAAGTGCCTGGTTCACTGGCGCGGGTGCAGCCTTCCAATTGACCGGTTATTTCCGCCCACATGTTCATTCGTGTTGCCACTCTTGAGGACGCGGCATATTTGCCGCGAATCGAAAAGTCCGCCAGCGAGTTCTATCGAGCTATCCCCCATTTGGATTGGCTGGCAGATGGCCAGTCATCGCGCGGGCTTAACATGAGCGGCTCATTCTCAACAGAACCGTTTGGGTCGCTGAGACATCGCAGGACAACCTGGTCGGATTTTTGAATGCCGAAGTTTTGAATCATGAGCTCCACATTTGGGAGCTTTCTGTTCATGGCGATTGACAATGCGTTTGTCCATAACAAGGCCAGAACAATAATTTGGACGTAGGCAGTCTTCATGCCGGAGGCGGCTTAGTTCACATGAGTGCCCACAGTGGTACAGACTTAAAGCATTAACGTGACAGCGGCTGCTGTTGTCGGTGATGGTGCTGGGCTTTGCTGCGCTCGGCCTGTACATGCGCCGCTAGTGATGGCGTGACGATTGCAATGCAGCGAAAGCTGCGCCTATAGCTGGCGGTAATTGATGGCCGCTAGCTTTTTAGAGCACTAGGGAGTCATGTCTTTGGTGCTTTTTTGTGGGAGCCGGGTACGGGCTGAATGACTGCTTTGGTGCAAGACGAATTTCCGGTTTGGGTCGATTGCAGCCGATAACTGTGTCTAACAAACGTTAGTTTTTAAGACACTCTTTTCAGCCCCGAAAAAGGGGCTGTTTTTTTACCTTTTTGTGTCGTAAACTCGTCTAACAATCAACGTCCACAAACAGTCTATGAATCAAAAAATAGGATACGCAAGAGTTTCTACAGATGACCAAAATCTTGATCTGCAATGCGATGCGCTACAAGCAGCTCAATGCTCACTGATATACGAAGAAGCTCTCAGCGGGAAAAACACTGATCGTCCAGAACTTCAACAATGCTTAAAAGCCTTGCGCCCTGGGGACACATTGGTTGTTTGGCGATTAGATCGTTTAGGGCGAAGCCTACCAGACCTCATCTCGATAGTTACCGAACTTGAACAACGCGGCGTTCTCTTTGAAAGCATTACAGAGAAGATTGAAACCGGCAGTAGTACTGGCAAGTTGGTTTTTCATCTGTTCGCTGCTTTAGCTGAGTTTGAGCGCAACTTGATCCGTGAACGCACACAGTCTGGCCTCATCGCTGCCCGAGCCAGAGGCCGTAAGGGAGGCAGGCCACCAAAGCTAGACGATAAGAAGATTCGCGAAATTCAACGGCTAATGGCAGACCCATCTATACCAGTAAACCAGATTGCTGAAAGATACGGAGTTTCACGCGCAACAATTTATAAAGTTGCTCCACGTCCACCACTTATTTTGCAGGAACTTAACCATGAGCATCAAAATTGAACCTGACTTTTACAGTAGAAAAAGCGCAAACCTCGACCAATTAGTTGAGTTCATCAACGCTGGTGATATTGAGTCAAAGGTGGAATTACAGGGTAGGCTTCAACACGAAGCACAAAACTTACTACGTCTGTACGAACTGGCCTACGATGACGCTGCTTTAGTACGTACCAAGATCACAGCCGATTTAGCCAGTAAAACAGAACACTCGTAGACAAGCGAAATACTTACCCTGGCATAGAGTCATACCACTGCGCGAACTCATCAGCATTTTGAAATGCTCGGTAGCCGTGACCAACTTCAACCTGCACTATGTTGCCATCATTTAGCATTGCTACTACGTGTTCTCTGAGTTTTCTTTGTGGGTGCAGCTTACTAGCTAAAATTGTTTGGTAGCTAATTTTCATAGTATCTCCTTGATAGGCTTATATTTTAATATAGATATGACCTCGCAGTGTCTCACAACGCTTAGACCGCTAACCATTTCAAGGGTTAAAGCCATTCTTCTGCTGCACCGCTAGAGTGACAGCGCCTCACTAATTAGCCACCCCTCAAGCCCACCACCGTGGGCTGTCTTGCTATCTGTCATTGTGTCACATCGTTCTCGCTTTCAAGGGCTAGCACTTCGTGCAGTGGCCCAATTGGGCCATCTACGACCCTTGATAGCTGCGCTGCGACGTAACTTCAATGGACAGGCAATCCAGCCTGTACCCTTTGGAGATAGCTATGTATCACGGCCTTTCACATGACAATATGAATGAAGCGGAAACCTTGTATGTTCGTGATGAACACGGTCAATACGTGTTGGCCACACCAGCTCAAGTATTAGCCGCAGCCCGACACAAAGCCGACCAGTTGTTAGATCGCGGCCCGTTGCTACAACGCCCGAACATAGTTAAGCAATTTCTAGTAGCTAAATTGGCAGGTATGGAGCATGAAATTGTGAGCTGCATTTTCCTAAACAACCAGCTCCGACTCATCCAGTACCAGGAAATATTTAATGGCACTGTAAACCAGTCGGCTATTTACCCTCGCGAGATAGTTAAAGCAGCACTGAGGCTGAATGCATCCGCGGTCATCATGGCTCATAACCACCCAAGCGGGGCAGCGAGTCCAAGCGATGCCGACATACGGATCACTAAAACTGTCAGGGAGTGTTTGGAAATGATAGATATGCGACTAATCGATCACCTGATCGTAGCCGGTTCACAAGCAATTTCGCTTGCCGAGATTGGTGAAATCTAAATAATAAATGGCTCGCTAAGAGCCATTATTTAATTGTTCCTAGTGAGCAGCCACTCACTAGGAACGTACACCACTAATCACCCACGATCTGAAGGAATGAGGATGACGCTTAAAATCTTACCAAAAACCATCGTTTCCTGCGAGTGTAAGGTTGTAAGGGCGTTCTAATGCAGCACCGCTAGAGTAGCGTTTCCTCGTCAACCAATTCCACCTCAAGCCCACCACCGTGGGCTGTCTTGCTTTCCGTCATTGTGTCACATCGTTCTCGCTTTCAAAGGCTGCGCACGTTGTGCTTGTGTCCAATGGTCATCTTTGACCCTTGATAGCTGCGCTGCGACGTGTCCCCAAAGAACGGGCAATACCTCCCTAACCATCTTTGGAGAACGCTATGAGTAAAGCTCAGAAAAACAATTTCTTTCGCTCTGCTGATGAACATCAGCAAGCCGTTGTTAAAACCATCGAAGGACTGTCTCGTACACATGGTTTAGATCGCGTTTGGTCTGACTGGGTAGAAATAAGCGCCATCGCACTAGCTCGACTCGACAAAGCGCAATTTGACCGCCGAGAAGAACGTTACCTGCAAATCGTAAAGTCCTATAGCAAAGCAGAACTAGAGCAGCTTGTACAAGCATTTAGTCATCTAGTGATGGCTTTCGATTACCGAGTAAAGAATGGCGAAATAACAGATGTACTTGGCAGCATCTTCATGGCACTTAACATGGGTAACTCTCGCTCAGGTCAATTCTTCACGCCGTTCGAGGTTTCTTATCTGATGGCCAAGATCACTGCACCAGAAAACCATATCAAAAATCTCATCGAGGCAAACGGTTATGTCACCCTTGCTGAACCAACCTCTGGCGCAGGTGGCATGATTATTGCCTATGCACGTACCATGAAAGACGATGGTCATAACTACCAGCAAACATTGCACGTAACAGCTACAGACATAGATAGCCGCTGCGTTCACATGACATTTGTACAAATGGCGCTCTTACACATTCCTGGCATCGTGATTCATGGAAATGCACTTTCCCTTGAAGAATGGGGGCATTGGTTCACACCAGCGCACATCATTGGCGGCTGGAGTCGCAAGTTGCGTCAGAGCAAGCACACCCAACAAACAATGGTAATGCCGGCGAGCAATGCCCGAACTCCTACCCTACCACTACTAAATCAAGCAAGGGAATTGGGTCAGATTCAGCTATTTTGAACTATATGTCAGGCCGCGCAATGCGGCCAAAGCACTTTCGTAAGTGCTTAAAAACACACCTAAAATTCATCATATCAAGTAAAATGACATACTGACTGAGTGCTTTTCACGCTCAAAAAACGCTACTAGGAGAGACTAAATTGCCTATCGTTTCAGAAAAAGAACAGCAAAAAATCATCAACAATATTGTTGGCTCCTTCCGTCTCGAAGGACTGGAGATCACCGAACAAACCATTGCTGATATGCACCGCGTCAATCAAGGTGAGCTAACAACAGAACAAGCCATTAAGAACGGTCTAGCAAGGATCAAACGTGAGGAAATACAGCAATAACAGCGATCTCTACACAGACCCGCAAACAGGTGTTCTAAAAAACAAACTAGGCTATACAACACAAGAAAGTTTAGAACACGCCGAAGCGCATAGCGTAGCAATGCGCTCACATGAGATAGGCCTCAAACCAATCGCTGGCAATTTCGACCTATCTCATCTACAAGAAATACATAAAAAACTCTTTAGCGATGTTTATGAATGGGCAGGAGAAATCCGCAGAGTAGATATCATGAAAGGCGCTACTCGTTTTGCCCATCATGCCTTTATTGAGTCAGAAACTAAAAAAATCACAGACCAACTCAAACATGAACAGTGCTTGCGTGGATTATCTGCTGAAAATTTCAGTCAACGAGCTGGCCACTATCTAGGTGAGCTAAATGTTGTTCACCCATTCCGTGAGGGCAATGGCCGAACATTGAGAGAGTATGTCGGACAACTAGCTAAGCAAGCGGGTTATGAAATAACGTGGGAAGGAATTGACCGCCAATCGATGACCCAAGCATCTATTGATGCTTACCAAGGATCATCAGATTTGATGGCTAAACTCATCCGCGAAAACCTAGTAGATAGCGACCGCGAATTAGCCTTGCAATTAGCCGACGATAAACTTGGTAAGCCCCCAACCTCTATTATCGAACCACAACAAGGCAAAATTTACGCAGGCAAAGTGTTGGCCGTTACCAAGCGGTACGCCGCACAAATAAACGACAAAACTCACGAACTCGTTTTACATCAACGGCAGGCACTTCCTCACGTTCAGGAAAATAGCACCGTCGAAATTACCTATCTAACACGCGACACAGGTTTCATACGGAACCTGCCAAACACTGAACATACTCACAACCATACACTTGAGCAGAGTCGTGACTTCGGTGATCGCGAGCGCTAAATAGCCTAGAGAAATCGCTTCACTCACACCCGTCATAAATAAAGGCCGCGCAATGCGGCCTTTTAACTAATACGCTGCGCTCTGCTCACTGCGTTCGAGTCTTTTTGTGGCCACGAGTGGCCAATAGGCGCTCGCCGCGCGGCCTGTGTACCGTGCAGGTTTGTGGCTCTGCCTCTGTAGCCTATCCGGTTAGCCCGCCCCCTAAAGCACCGACTGTACCACTTCACTCGCTCTCTGCAAGGGGCTTTCGCGGCATAAACCAGTCGCTGTGCTCCCTATTTATTCCACGCTCCCCTTTCCGTTTACTCCCTGCGTAGTACAGCGCGGTAAGGCGACGAACTAACAGGACAGGCGGCAAGAACCGAACAGCTCAAACCTACACAGAACACAGATTTTTTAGGACAGGCTCAGAATCTTCAGTCCAGGTCAGCAGGAAAATCTCACATAACACTAAGGAGTAACAGTCATGGCATCAGTAAACAAAGTAATCCTCGTAGGTAATTTAGGACAAGACCCCGAAATACGCTACTGCGCAGAAGGCAATGCTATTTGCAACATCTCTATTGCTACCACTTCCAACTGGAAAGATCGCAACAGCGGCGAACGTCGTGAGGAAACCGAATGGCATCGTGTGGTGTTCTACAACCGTCTGGCTGAAATCGCTGGCGAGTACCTGAAAAAAGGTCGTTCGGTTTACGTAGAAGGCCGCCTGCGCACACGCAAATGGCAAGGCCAAGACGGTAAAGACAACTACACCACTGAAATCATCGCTGACCAAATGCAAATGCTAGGTAATGCATCTAACCACGAATCCGATGATATGCCGCTGTAATTCCACCTATGCGGGGATAACTCCCCGCTATGGAGCTTTCCATGAACCACAACCAGAACCCTCAGTTAACAGCAGTTGCTCTGGCAAACATGGCCATGAACGATGAAATGACAATGTTCATTGGCAATGCAATTAGCGTGTATTTCAAACGTGTCATGCACTCGTCACCAGCGAAACTAGCTAAATACGGACTGCGCCCAATTATTTCACCTGTAGCCGCTGAGGATGCTTTACGCCGAGTACAGCACGTGGAGTACTCCGAGGCTTGGTTACACGCTCTCATCGCTAATGACGCAGAGGTCGCAGCTTTAGCATGGCGCGGTGTGCAGTTCTACGCCAAACGCTATGCGGAAATGGATCTGACAGCAATGTCGGAAGAAGTGGGCGAAGTCGCAATGACGTTAAAAGACACCGCCCGTTTAATCACTCTTGCTCTCGATGCTGGCAGCCACCAGTCAGAGTAAAAGCAAAGGAAAAACATGAACCACGATCTGAAAAAACTAGCTCACGAGATTCGTGTAGCTCACCAAGCAGCCAAAGCTATTCGTTTGCCAGCTTTGACTTTCAAGCAATTAGGCCAACTTTCTGCACTGCTTACTGACTTGCATCTAGTGAACTAAGGAATACGATCATGACAATTATTGACGTCCAACTCTCAAAACTAACTCTGTCGGAAACGAACCAAGCACGAAAGAAAAAACATACTGAGGCATTCATCGCTGAACTCGCAGAGTCAATCTACTCTCTTGGAATCTTGCAAAACCTAGTAGTCACAAAATCGAAGAAAAAAGGTTTTTATGAGGTGGTTGCTGGCGGTGGACGCTTGCGCGCTCTTAATATGCTTTTGGAAACAGGAAGATTACCTGAGCACCTGCAAACCTTGTCTGTGCGCCTGGTTGATGATGCAGTGGCTTTCCTTGCCTCTCTAACTGAAAACGCTGTCAGAACCAACATGCACCCTGCTGATGAATTTCTTGCTTTTCAGCATCTAGCAGAGCAAGGGAAATCCGTAGAAGACATTGCCGCGCACTTTGGTGTAGCTCCGGTGGTCGTCTCGCGCAGGCTTAAACTCGCTAGGGTTGCACCATCGCTGCTCGAAACATATCGCCAAGGTGATATGTCTCTTGAATGCCTAATGGCATTCACGATTGATGATAACCATGAAAGACAAGAGGCTGTATGGAAGTCGCTCAGTTCTTGGCAACACCACCCACACCATATAAGAAGTTTATTGACCAAAGAAACTTTTGAAACAGACCATCGTTTCGTAAAGCTAATCGGCTTGGATGCATACAAGAATGCTGGTGGAACGATACGTCAGGACTTGTTCGCTGGTGAAAATAGTGATGGCCTATATTTGGAGAACACCGCATTAGTTAGGACTCTGACCCTAGACCACCTCACGGAGATTAGCGAGCGAATACAAGCTGATGAAAATTGGTCATGGGCAAAAGTGATCTTAGACAATTCTGATGAAGCCGGAGATTTTGAACAGGTCTGCCCAACCCGTAAAGAATTAACCGATGAGCAAGAACTCGCGCTGGAAAAATTACGTACCGAGCAAAATGAACTAGCTCACCAAGTCGACGAGCTTCCCATGAACTCCCCTTTACGACCAGAAATATTTCAACAGCTCTCGCAGGTAAAGAATGAGATAGACACTATATACAAGCAACTCGACACTTGGACTGAACAAGTTAAAGAGTTAACAGGCGTTGCTATTAGTGTTAATCGTGATGGGCATGTAGAGGTAACTCGTGGCCTTGCTACCCCGCAAGCTAAAAAACAACTAAACCAAATGAGAGGACGAGACCAATCAGCCTCTAATAAAGTGCAACGCATTCATTCGGAAGCGCTGACACGGCAGCTTAGCGCCAACATGACTGGCATTATTTCTGCCGAACTTATGCAGTCACCACGCAGCGCTTTAGCTGTGTTGGCAGCTAAACTAGGGGACGATCTGTTTGGTCACGGCTTTAGCAGGGACACATACAGCGTAAAAATTTCCCTAAGCAATCAGACAGAAATCTTGCACAGCGCAGCACCAGACTTTGCGGAAAGCAAAGCTGCTACAGAGATAGAGCGCCACAAAGCCCATTGGTTTGAGCAACTACCGAAAGATGATAACGGAAACGTCACATCGCTCCTGCCGTGGACACTCAACCAAGACACAGCAACATTGTTAGAGTTTCTAGCATTTTGCACCGCAAGCAGTTTGGATGGCGTACAGTTTCATGAAGACGTATCTGTATTAAATGCTATAGCTCAACCTCTAGGATGTGACCCATCTGAATGGTGGCAGCCAACCGAAGCAAGCTATCTGTCACGGGTATCTAAAGCGCGTATTGTTGAGGTAGTAACCGAAGTCTTAGGTGCGGAACAAGCTGCACCACTTCTGCCTATGAAAAAGAAGGATGCAGCAAAACAAGCTGAAACCTTGCTTGCAGGTACTAAATGGCTACCTAGACCTCTTATGATCACCGAGCCATAACGCAAAAAATCCCATCGCAACGATGGGATTTTTGTATAACCTGCTGACATAAACGTTAGGTCTGATCGTCAATGGGCTTTAATCTAATCTTCGGTATTCTATTGTCATTAACCTCTGTTGCACACCCACCGTATCCAGGGAAAATTTTTGAAGCACCTAAACCTGCACTATTGAGCAGTTGAATGAGGTTATTTTTCTCTGATGATGGAACGACAAACTTCTTAAAAACATTAAACATTCCATCAAAGCCTGTGTCGTCGCCCTGTTGTTTCATTAACGCCTCCATGGCCTCTTTCAAGTGCTCATCTAGTCCACGTCTATCTACCTGTTTAAATGGTGATCTACCAGCCAACTCCTGAGTGAAAAGCTCAGAAATACTCTCTGTTTCTTTAAGTAAATCTTTTCTTCGCCATAATGTGAAAAGTCCTGACTGTGCACAAATATTTTGGTTTCCTGCCATATGCGGTGTCACAAACCGTAAGGGTAAGTCCAGCATGCTCATTGTTGATAGAACACTACGGTTCAGCGCCCAAACACAAAAATTCTCCGGTTTTTTTTTATCTCTTTTTGATATTTGTGCTGCAAAATAAGCTGCCGTAAACGGGTCATATGACCAGTCCAGCAAACTAGTTGGTACCCCGTAGTGCTGAGCCAATGCAGCGACCTCTAATAAATCGTCAGGAATCCACTGCCGTATTTTTAGCCAGAGCGCAGCATGAAGCATACTGTCAGAGACCATCCACCTCCTGATACTATCAGCCACAGGAACAGGCAACCCCCTACGATCTGCTAGTTTATAAAACTCAGCCAATATAGAGAACTCTCCTAAAACCTGAAAAACCTCACTATTTTCGCGCTTATTTAATTCCGCCTTATTCTCCGTAAAGTCATGCCATAACTGAGTCCCTACTCTAAGAGCGCTCGGTACTAGTGGATATGAGGCATCAGAATGGCCTCTAAAAATATATTCATTGACTGCGAAAGACTTCCCCCAAGGCTTTAACTCCTCCATTAAGCTCTCGGCTGTTGTTAGGTTTATTACTTCAAGAAAGGCCATGGCTACTCCGTGAACTCAAATCTGTTTTAGCTGTGCGCTCATAATAACCCCATCGTTGATGGGGCCCCATCCCTGAGACATTGGTAGGCAAAAAATGCCTACCAGAGCCCTTAATTACCACAAGCCGCTAGTCGCTTTTTGTGGCCCTTAAAGGCTCACACAGGACGCACATATAAAATGTGCCGAAAGCCAATGCTGGCGCGGCTTTCGTAAAAACCCAAAAAAATAGGCTGTGGAACATAAAGTGCCACAGCCTAGCCTCAAAGCATTGAAAATAGTCATTTTCATGTGGAACAGATGTAGCCTAGTCCTGCGTAGACACTCAACTAAAAACCGATCGTCAACGCTTTATCAACATCTAATCAACAAACGGTCAACACCTGATCAACACTTAATCAGCATCTGATCAACACTTAGTCAACATTTAGTCAACAAATCAAGCGATTTCCATGCCTGTTGCCTGTTTATGGTGCTCAGGTCTTGTAAAACCATGACTAGCGCTATGCTTTTGACTTACTAAGTCATGAGCCAAGCCTTTGTATGGAACCCGACTAATGGCTTTAGGGAGCGTTTTTTCATCATCCGTAAACACCACTACGTTATGACGTTCTCGTGAAATACTGACGTAATAAGTGTCTTGGCCAGTAGTCCTAGAAAAGCTCTCAGCGTTATAGAAAACAGTGTCGCAGGTTAAGCCTTGCGCACTATGTGCTGTCGTTGCATAGGCATGATCTAGGTGTAAAGGCTTATCAGTTGGCAGGGTCACCACCCGACCGTTGCCACTAAGCGTTACGCTCCTATCTGTCACGTTTAGCACCTCGTAGCGCTGCCCGTTCGCTAAGTCTCGGGCTGCATCGTGTCTTGTGACACGAACTACGTCGCCTGCTGATAACTCAGCTTTATGCTGGTGATACACAGAAAGAGCACTCATGGTTTTAGGCACTATTTCGATCTCTTGCTCTGTATTACTAAGCGAACGTACATAAATGCGATCCCGTGTTTGATCGCACCTAACTACCTCATACAATTCACCGCGCACCATGCCATTCTTATAGTCACGCTCAGGCTGGACTATGTCTCCCACACCGTAATACTTGGCATGTCTACGTTGCATACGAGTAGTGTCGTGACGCGTCAGCATTGTGTGTACATGGCCTTTACCGCTTAGGCCGCGGTACTCATGCACCAGTGCATTTATTGCAGTGCGTGAGGCATTCGTACCTGTCACAATCAATGTCTCAGCCTGGTCAGCCAGCGAAAGACTGGTGTACTCTCTGGCAATCGTTTCATAACGCTCTGAGCTATCCCTAACACGTCCCTCTACCCCCTCTGAGAACCTATCAGGAACAACAGCAACCCTATCAATAAGGCTTAGTGACTCTTTAGCTTTGCCCGTTGCTGCAAGCTCCACCGCACGTTTTAGACGCTCGCTTTTCTGGCGTTGAATGTCACCCATTACTGCGGTCTTCATTCCACGCTCTTGCAGCATAGAAAAAGCACGGCCTGCCTCAATCGCTTGTGTTTGGCCTGTATCTCCCAAAAGCACGATACGCGCACCGCTGCTCTGCAACTGCGCTAGAAGCTGCTCCATTTGGCGTACTGGAATAACACCGGCCTCATCCACAACAACAACTGTTTTCTCACCTAGCTTTGAAGTTAAGCGGTCAGTATCTGTGGCTGTTAATTGTGATGCAACCGTTTTGGCCTCTATCCCGTCACTACGTAGACTGGCCACCTGCGTACCATAAGGAGCTAGTGCCAACATGGTGTAGCCTTGCTCGTTAAGTAGCTTCTGAGTGCTTTGTAAAGCAAAAGACTTACCCGTACCTGCTAAACCTTGAATACCCACAATCTGATCTTTGTCCGAGAGCATCAACTCTACTGCACTCTTTTGACCAGGCGTTAGCGTTGTATCTGCTAGTTTTTCATGCAAGGCATCTGCACTGATAACAGTGTTTAGCGCTCCACGTCCTGCTTTTTCCATAGCAAGAATACGCTGCTCTCGTTGAAATGCTGTCTGCGTTGCATACCGGTGGTCGTCTTTACTGAACCTCCCATTACGAATAGCCTGATCAACCGCTTCATAAGCATCTGCCAACGACAGTGCTTGCGCCACTGACAGCTCCCTCGCCCATGCCTCACGTGTTTTAGCAGGTTCATCTAGGGCTGTATTGCTTTTGTAGTAATCAGCTCTTGAAACAAGCTCTTGTCGGTTTAACATCCGAACCACAGAAGTTTCTACCTGCTCTACTGAAACAACCCCCTCTGCATGTAAAAGCGCGGTCGAAAGCAGTTTGCTATGCTCCATCACAGTTTCTCTTTCTGTCATGTGCTTAACGGCCCATAGTACCGCAGCGTCCGCTATACGCTGCGTGCTTTCCACATCAATTCCCACCTCCCCTTTTTGCTTTGTCGCTTTCTCTTTAGAAACGGCCATCTCTGTATTTAGCGTCATCCCAATAGCCGCTGCTTGTGCTGTCCAGTCGCGGTACAACTCCTCTCGCGTGATGGATTGATCTTTAGCGCTACGCGTAGCGAGTGTCGCTACTTGTCGTGCGCCATGCGTAGCCTTGCCTTTGCTTAACCCTTGTTCTGCTAAGCGTTTCTCTATTTGAGCAGTGCGCTTGCTAAACGCGTTAATCTCATCCCGCGTGATGTGTGCAAGCTCTATGTGGTTCGACTCATGGCGCACCTCATAACCCAACTCTTTTAGCTCCCTAGAAAGAGCAGCCATATACACCGCATCCTGCAGCGGTCGTAGTTGCACCAAATTATCATTGTGAACAGAAGCCCATGAACCATCTTCTCGTTGTGTCAGGTTCATAACAATGGCGTGCGTATGCAGTTGAGGATCAGGCGTAGCCCCCTCTACAAAACGCGCCGTTTCATGACGAAACTTGGCAATAATGAGATTGCCTGTTTTCTCTACTTGGTTCTGCCCTTTGATGGTTTGCCTAGACTCAGCTAGATGTTTCTCAATAAAGGCGAGTGTTTCCGTAACAGCCGCATCGTGGGCGGCGATAACACGCTCATCGCCGCCCACCAATGCTTGAATCGTTACGCTTTTAGGTGCTGAAATAGTAAGGTCTATGCCAGAACGAGCATTGGAGTCTTTTCGTATTCTGCTGCTTGCTGTAATGCCTCTCCCAAAGTTACCCGCTAACATCGCTTGAAAGCGCTTAGTATCCACCTCACCAGACAGGCCAAGCCGCCTAGCGCCCTCACCTTGCCATACAGCAGCACCACCATCTTTACTGTAATAATCGTCTGCCTGGTCTTCGTAATAATGGGTGTCTTTTGCAGCCTCTCCACGGAAAAGCACTTTTTTAGTAATCATGGTTTTTGACCTCAAAAAAAAGGAGCCTTAGCTCCTTTTCTTATGCTGCAATGTGTGTTGATGTATCGGTCGCTGGAAGTCGTTTAAGTTGCTCTGACTCCATAAATGGTTCGACCACGGTACGGAAACTCTCATACTTCATTTGAACTTTGGCGATGGGATAATCGCCAGCAAAGGCAACGTATCCAGCCATTTCTGGAAATGATTGAATTTGACTAGCAGTTACCACCCGCTCCGTTTCACGCTTAGCCTGATCTGAGGTATTACGTGTATCTACTGACCTTGAAACGCTGTAGTCGTACCGCATCACCTCATGCTCACCAAGACTTTTGCTCATATCTTCTGCAGTCTGGGGGTCTGTTTTAGAACCACCTAAAACAGCCAGATTTCTAAACGATGCACGAATAGTTGTAGCGACCTTGACCCCGTATATATGTTCAAGCTGCGATGTACTCTGTAGACCCGCAATAATGCGCAAACCATTCTTGCGACCTTTGGTTAACCCTGCCTCTAACGACGGCAACGCATCAAGACTGGCCAGCTCGTCAATAGACATCCACCAGCGTCTATGCTTGTCCTCGGGAAGCGATAAGATCGCTGTAATAAACACATCAGCCCATGCAGAAACCAACGGTTTCATCGCACTCGCCATATCCTCACGCCAATTGATAAACAGATTTCCACCGTTAGGATTGTCTATCCATTTACGTATAGAAAACGTCCCTTTTTTCATGCTGGTGTGTTCAGATAATTTGTTGGAAAGTACAAACCGTGCGCTAGAAAGCGCTTTGCTTGCTTCTGAAGAACCACTAAAAAGGGACTCAGCTAGAGTCCCCGTTAAAAATTCTTTAAGTGTTTCAGGTGTCTCAATCGTACATAGCCTGAACAACTCCATAATGTCGGTATTTCCCTGTGAATGAAGTTTTTTTGCCGTTTCTCGTAAGATCAAGCGCCCAAAGTCATTCCACTCCTCTGATGCTTTATCTTGGCTCATTGGTACAAGCGAATTGGCCAACCGTTTCCAGTCATAATCAGCAAACACCTCGTTGTAGAACACCCATCCTACGCTCCTAATATCGTATGGGTTCAGAACAATATCGCCTGGTTTGTAGAACTTGCTCATCAGATCGCCGTTCGGATCAATCACAAACATCCGCTCTCTACGTTTCGTGATTGAATGCACCATTTTTCGCAGCAGTACAGACTTACCAGAACCCGTAGCACCGCCAATCATTAAGTGCAGGTTTTCAACCTTTACCGGCATCGGAATGGTGGCCACTTCAATCTGAGGCTCGGATTCTTTGCATAGTTTTCTCAATTGGGCGGCAGGCGCTACCTTGGTACCGCGAATAAATTGTTTATATGCAGCGCCCTCAAAGCCCTCTGTCTTAGCTCGTTTACCAATCCAAACAGCGGCTACTAACGCAAGCACCAGCCCGACGAGCAAGGAAAGGTACAGTGGCGGGAAACTTGCCGTGGCATACGCCAACTGTACAAAAATGCGCCAATCCCAATTGGTGAACCAGATACCGCTGGCGTAACTGGCAACCAGCAACCAGAACGTAACAGGCAACACCAGTACCAAAAGCGCCGCAATTCGGCGCATCGTAATTGGTGACATAGGTAATCTCCAAAAAGCCCTCTAGGGGCTTTCTATTAACGTAGAGTGAGGTAGTAAAAAATGCCCCAAGACACCGACGAACTGGCAAAACCAGCTAACAGTGCTGTGAGTGCATTGATCTTGCTCGCACGAGCTGATGCTGCGGATTGCATAGCCATGTTTCGCCCTATCTGATCGAGTACCACCCGATGTTCAGAAAGAATCACCTTGAAAGCATCTACCAGATCAGCATTGAGCTTTCTCCCTGTGTCCACCATCGCTAGGGATAAGACCGTTGCAGTATCAGACGGTAGTTGATCTAGCTGCTTCGCCGTTTCCGCTAAAGCATCTATTCCTTTCACAAGAGCGACTGCTGCATCACCTTGTGCGCTATTCACCGTTTCCAGTTTTTGAATTAATGTTGCCGTTTCACCCAAGACTTCCTGATAAATCAAATCCAGCTTGGAGCGCGGTGTGCTTTGTGTGTCAGACATTACGCCTCCTCGGTCGCGGCCACTCCCACCAGTGCGGCGAAAGCACGATCCAATTGTCGATTCACCGGACGAGCCAAACTTTGCAGTGTGTGCATACTGCTCAGCCGCTGGATGAGTTTTTTGTTTTTGCGGTCAGCTTCTCGTAGCTGCTGACGGTAATCTGTTGTGTCAGAAAGCACTGCACCGATGGTTGTACGCTGCTCTGCCAGCATTTCAAAAACCTCATTTTCATATACAGCCACATCTTGATTTGCAACGAAAAGACCTGACTGATCGGCATAGCCCAGAATGGCAGCAAACTCATCTTCAACCGAACTCTCTACTCGGTTAAACACCACCTGAATACGCTTTGGCTCAACACCAAGGCCAGCCAAGGCTTGAATTGTTTTGATGGTTTCGCGTTGTGCTTTGCCTGACTCGATGACTGGCAAAACAAACAAGTCAATTTCTTCATGAGAGTCTTCGTACTTAGACATATGGCCTAAGAAGTCCTCAATGTTTGATGCCCCAACATCAATGATGGCGTCATCAAGAATAAGCAAGTCACGAAACAGCGAACCAAACTGCTCACCGCGCATCAAGTCAATATCAAGGCCCAAATCCCCTGCCGTTTCATTAGTCGATTCAATAGCAAAAATCTGAGCATTATTCATGCGAGGAGCAAGCAAGTGGGAGGCGATAACTGTTTTGCCAACTGAACCGGTGTAGTTAAGAACTGCGATTTTCATAGTGAAATTCCTTCAGATAAAAAAGTGGTGATTACTACTTACGTTGAGAACGTTGCGACTCACGTCGCTGTTGCCTCAAGGCATCGAGATCAATTTCCTCATCACGTAATTGACGTAAATCTGCGGGAGTCTCAATGCGCTTAGGCGGTGGCAAAGCCGCTGGCTGCCTATGTGAAGCAGCCTGTGTTGAATTTGTGCTTGCTGGTGCTGGTGCCGCAGTCTGATGACGAGCACCATTTTTTATTCGTATACGACTCAATGTCGAACGGAACACACCAATAGAAATCTCTAGCCCTGCGCTATTTAAATCAGTCACCACAGCGGCGTAGGTAGCGCCTGCTAAAAGACGGTTTTCAATAATCGGAAGTAGCATGCGCAGCTTTGCTGCTGTTGATGCTGATGGTTCAGCAGTGGATAAAAAGTCTTGAAATGGATTAATAGCGTTATTACTCATACACGTTCCTCTAGCGAACAAACCCATGTGAACGATTGGTAGACCCCATGTCTGCTTTAACTCTCGCCACCTCTGCCGCGCTTACAGGTACAAATCTGGAGTAATGCCCCTCGAAGCCTAAATACGCTACGCCCAAAGCCCCCATACGCTGTTTGCGTACCAGAACCTCTGCATAGCCACGCCATAGCGAATCAGGGTTGTAATACTCATCCCTGTAAACCATCATGACCACATCTGCATCTTGCTCAATCGCACCGGACTCTCTCAAATCGCTTAAGACAGGCCGCTTGTCGTTGCGCTTTTCCACCTCTCTAGAAAGCTGCGACAGCAAGACTATTGGGCAACCCAACTCTTTTGCTAAGAGTTTTAAGAGGCGGGTGATCCCCCCTAATTCATCATTGCGCGTATTACCTACTCCAGACATGAGCTGAAGATAGTCAATGACGATCAAATCCAAACGGCCATGCGTTTGCTTAACCTTTCTGGCTTCTAACCGGAGACGGTTAGGTGAAGCCAAAGCGGGGTCGTCAGCAATGATGAGTTTTTGGTCTTGCAGTGTTTTTAAGGCTTGCGCCATTTTTGTGAAGTCACTTGAACTGAGCTGGCCTGTACGCAAAGCATTGGTATTGACCTCTGCATAACGTGATAGCGATCGTTCTGTTAGCTGTATTGCCGTCATTTCCAAATTGACGACAAGCGCGACTTTCTCTAAGTCGCTTGTGACGTTTTCAGCAATATTCACTGCCAGAGTGGTTTTTCCCATACTGGGGCGACCAGCAATAATTACTAGATCACCGTCATGTAAACCAGACAGCAATTCATCAAGCTCTGAGTAACCAGTAGCCACACCAAGAATGCCACCAGCATCTAAACGCTGATCCAACATATCCATCAAACTGGGGAGTAAAGCACCAATGCTTCTGACTTCATGCTGATCAGGACTACTGGCAGCTAGGGCCATCGCCTCTTTTGTCACGTACTCAAGCAATTCTGTGGTGTCTTTGCTTTGCCCTGCTTGTGTGATGAATGCTTGCCCCAGTTGCTCAACATCCCTACGAAGACGGTTATTGCCTACCGTTTTTGCATAACTCAACACGTTGGCAGCGCTTGGTGTGTTTTGGCATATGCTGTTCAGATACTGCAACGTTTTTTGAGAGTGACCTTTTCTACGTAGAACATCCCATAGTGTGACCACATCAACCGCCTGGTCATCCAGAAACAAACCGCTTATCGCCGTGAATATTTCTCGGTGCAGCGGTAAATGAAAATCCGTTGCTTGCACACTGGTTTCTACTTCTGGCCACACTCGACTGTCGAGAAGTACAGCGCCTAGCACTGCTTGCTCGGCATCCATACCTTGCGGAGACAACATTACGCAGCCCTCCTGTGATATTTATTTTCAATGCAGCCTTTGAATCCTTTCTGTGACATGAGGAAATCAAAATCGGCTAAGAATGGAGCTGTGCGCCCAAATGGAGGAGTTACTTTGCCAGTAAGAAAATCGGACGCTGCACAAATTTTGAAAAACTCTGCCCAAGCATCTAGTCCTGAATCTACCGTTGAATAGTTTGCAAACGGTTGCATGCTCAGCTGCGATGCTTCCTGCCAACGTCTCGTGATCGCATCAATCCGTTCTTCATCCAAAATTTGGACTACGGGATTCTCAGGCATATGTTTGTGATAGAGATTGACGATTTCTTGAACAGGACAACTACTGCTGCTAACACTTGCCCCTGTAGTCTCTGTAGTAGTCTCTGTAGTAGTCTCTGTAAGTAGTCTATGTTCTCTTAGTACATCGTCGCATTCTGGCCCACTGGAGGGTGTCAATTTGACACCTTCATACAGTGGCTCATTCTGATCCTTTCCATCGTCGCAATCTGACTCTTTCGATGGGTTCAAATTGCCATCCTCGATAGTATCATCTTGACCCTCTGAGGATTCATGCGGGTTTCCGGCTGTTATTTCTTCCAATTTCTCATAACTGATCGTGTAGAAATTAGTTTGGATGTGCCGACCGCTATCGAACTTCTCTACCAATATCAACCCGTCTTTCTCTAACTTGTTAACCAGTCTCTTGATGGTTGAAACACTCCAAAAAGGAAAGTTTTCTGCTTGCCATTCTTCAAACTTTTTGTAGCACCAGAGTCTGCCGCCACGCTCACGACCTGTTTTACTTTTCAGGGCAATACCCAACCAGAAATGCAACTGCTGCAAAAAAATAGCCTCATTGAGTCCTACTGCAACCGCTAAAGATGGTTGAACTTGTAATGGGTGCTCATCAATGAGCAACGTGTTTGTGTTTCTGGCAATGGACGTCATGTTGAAAACCTCAAAAAAAGCCGCCTACACCTCGTTGGGGTGCAGACGGCTTGCTGTATCTATGGAGAAAGAATCTTGTGTTTAGCTGCTGAGATTCAATCTTTTTATCGTTTCTGATAGGCGCTCTATAGGCCGTAAACCAGGCAAGTGGTAATCCTCGAAAAACTCCCGACGAGCATCTAGCCAACGCCTATAGCGGTGACTCGTGCCACGGCGTTCCCACGGGTAGCCTGCATCAATAGCAGCGACAATTTCTGCTGGTGCGGCTCCTTTGGCGAGTTCGTTGTCATAGATTTTTTGCATCACTAGATACGATTGAATCGCATACCCGATGCCGTTGTGTAGTTCTGCCATACCCTTTTCCTTTACCGCTTGCGAATGGGATCAAAGAAAACTTCCCGCAGCTTGTAGCGTTCAAAATACAAAACAATATCAACCGTTTGACGTAGAAAACGGTTGATCGTATCGAGGTCTAGCTGTCCCCCGCTCTCCGACTGTTTCACCAGCACAGCAAGGCGGTCATAGGTTTCAAAACCACCATTTGAGTGTGCAGTCGTAATTGAGCCAGGATGCCCAGTATTTAGCGCGACTAGGTAATCCCAAGCAGCGCTATCGCGCAGTTCAGCTAGAAATATTCGATCAGGCGATAGGCGCATACACGCCTCAATACAATCAGCGGGCTTTACCCTCCCCTCTGACCTGCCATAGAGCATATGCACCACATTGCGATGCTGAGGCAGCTTTAACTCGTGCACGTCTTCAATAGTGATTAAGCGCTCATGCGTTGGTACACGTTCTATAAGCGCACGTGCAAAGGTCGTTTTTCCTGATCCGGTCGGGCCACTGACGACAATATTGCGCCGCGCTAACACTGCCTCGTGAAGAAATTCGGCATAGCGTTTTTCGTTTTTCAATTTGAGCAGTTTGGAATCAATCTCAGTCAAACCCTCTGCATTGACCAGTGAATGACTGTCCACGACTTCGCAGAACGCATTTTCTTGTGTCAGCTCTTCTAGTGTTTTCACGACCTGTGCGTGTTTGCGAATATTCATAGCAATGCTGCCATCTAAAATCGCTGGTGCCTGAACGATCTGTCCGCGCTCACCATCAGGGAAAATCACTGATGAAATAGGACTTGTGCCTAAGCCATTGAAAACGGTTAGAGCATTGGCTAGGGAGTTTAGGAAGTGCAAAGAAAGCGCTGGGCATTCATGCTCGATCCAGTTTCCCAACTCTTTTGTATACAAGTAGTAGGGTCTAACAATCGCGATCTCTGTCACATCAGGGTTCGCGAGAAAAGGCTCTAACGGCCTTGAGAAAGTGCGAACAGCAACCCCTCGATCAAAGGGTACTGGTGTAGCGACTTTAGTCATAAAAACCTCAACGGCAGCGGCCCACTCACGTAGGCCGCTTCGCTTAGTAAGCAGTTTTTAGGGAGTACACCTTACTAAAATCCAAATCGCGAGCAACCATAATACCTACTCGCTCGCCTTGGTTTTTATAGAGTGTTGGAGGAATATCCAGTGAGTGCTCCAGCACTTTAGCGATGATCTCTTGAGCACCATCACTCGTATTGGAGAACCGAATATTGTTATCACCACGATTGCCTTGGTTTGCCGCCCAGTCGCCCAAATCGCCAACGAGACTCAGCAAAATGGCATTGCCAAAACGATCCCAAAAGTGATGATCAATCGCGCCATCTACCCCTGCCTCGCCGAGCGCACCTGTGCCTGGTGAACCAAGATTTAAGATGACACCCTGTGGCGTTTCCAGTCGATTCCATGTGATGAACGCACGAACTTGTCCTTGCGTAATCCCGCCACTTTGGTAGCCTGTGAACTTCGTGCCAGCATCAATTAATACCACCTTGCCATTAGCACTCATAACGTCTTGTGTTGCTGAGCACGTCAACATGCCCGCTTGAGCTGTAACCAGTTTGGTTTGCATCACACAATCAATCATCGTTCCCTGCGTGATCAAGAAATTCCGATCACCGAGCTGACCTGCTACGGATGGTTGCAGCTCTAGGGGTCTGAGCTTATCTGCCAGTGGGCCAGCATCGCCGTACTGGGGTTGCTGTGCAGGCGTTTGATTGGAGCCGCTTGCCGCATTATTGCTCTCTGTCGGGTTTAATGGGCTTCGTAAACGACGCTGGGCCACATCGTTCAAAGGCAATGCTCCTTGCTGATCTAACCCGAGCACGACAGGCAACATTACTTCTTCAGGCTCGCGGAAACTAACAGGCTCTGGCGCTGGCTGCTGCTGCGGCATCGCTCGGTTAATTTCAGGCAATTTCAGTGTATGGAAAATGCCGCTTTTGGTGGGTTCTTCATCGTCAATTATTGGAGCTTCACTCGCGCCAAAGGATCGCCAAAGCACCACGAAGATTACAACTACGGCAATTAACGCCGACAAAAGCAAAAAACCTCTAGCGCCTCTAGGCATTGGACGTTTTGTGTTTCCGAAATTAGCCGGCCCATTTAATTCGTTATTTAGTGTTTGTTGCTCACTCATTGGATTACCTCACGCACGACCGTTGATGGGACGACCGGCAGGCGCTGCTGCTCTGCTCCCGTTACTACTCGCTGGACTGATGGCGATGCCGTACCTGTACTTGGGGCTACAGGTGTACTACCAAAACCATCGTTATAGATGGCTAATACCAGCCCACCCAAACGGATATGCCAGCGTGCTGCTGTGCGGTGAAGCACCATAGTGCGACTATCTGCCATGTGGTAATTGGTCAGAACCTCTTGCCCATCTGGTGAAACACGGTAGATCACTGGAATTTCAGCGCCTCTAGGGAATTGAAACCACGTTTGTGAGCCGTCATCCCAAGCGTGTACAGGCGCTAACTCCATGTTTCCTGACATGCTATAGCTCTGCCAATTCACAGGCAGGCCAACGCTGTTGAACGCCGTTTGAAGTGCTACTTCTCGCTGCTGCTCCCTAGCTTGCAGAATTTCGCTATCTGGATAACGCATTTGCAGTTTGTAGAGTGCTTTAGCACTTCGATCGCTGTGATAGGTCAAGCGGAACGTGTAGTTGCGCTTGTTTGTAATAACGATCAGGTTCGTGTCTGCTAATTCAACCATTGGTTTGAAAAACAAATTGTTTTCATAGTGCGTGAAGTCGTAGGCTTCGCTATCCCCAAACACATGAAATTCGTATATTTCGTCTGGCTCCAACACAATCAAAGTTGCCACGCCAATAACAGCATCAAGCTGAATAACGTTGGATGGTTCGTAATTCACGTAACGTACGCGGTGGTCTGCTCGCGACGCTTTCGGGAGGTCTAATGCGAGGGCTGGTGAGGCAAACGCGCACGCGAATGCCATCGCCACTGCCCCACGGACAATGCGATTCATGGAAATTCCTTCAGATTTGATTAGCGGGAGAGATCTTCGGCCAGCTCGTAATGAATGACCTGAAACCCTAGAGGATTGCGCCGTAAGACTTCTTCAGTTAAAGGCACGTTGGCGTATTGGTAAGCGAGCGTAGCGATGCGGTGGCGTTCTTGATCAACGCGCCCTGTTGTAGCTTCAGTTTCGGTAGTAGTGAACCGGATGGCAGCAGTGTTATTTTCACCTAACGAAATTGAGTGCACCTTGACCTCAATATTACCCAACGTACCTAGTCGCTGAGTGGGAGCATTTGCTCCCTCATAGCGCTTACCATATCGCGTCTGGATTGGTGGTGATGAAAGCAGAGCGCATGTATCAAACTGCTCTTGAATGGTGTACCAGTTATAGCTTTCACAATTTCGGATATAGCTATTGAGAAAATACTTATCTACTCTTTCGCCATAGCTATCTAGCGGTTCACCCAAGGTACTTACGTGTTCAATTGCACCAGTGGTGTTATCAACACGTACAGCATACATTTCAGGGGGTTGTTTAAGGGGAGTAAGCCCCATAACGGCAGCAACAGCCGCCACAGCAATCACAGCCATCGTACCTGTCACTCGCCATGCAGTTTTGCGGCTTGCAATCAGTTCAGCAGTGTAATCACGCTCTAAGCCGCGATTTTTCTCTAGCTCGGCGGCTACATCAACAGTTTCTAATTTTTCTGTGCTCATACGGGACTCCCTAGAGGGGCTGAGGCATTCACAGGCACACGCGGTGACTCAGCGGGTTGTGGTGGAGCTGGTGGAGTAAAAGCGCAACCTGTTACAGCCACCAACATGATTAAAGACAGAATTTTTCGCATAAGACCTCCTACCCGCTGACGCTAATGCTTAGCGGGCAAAAAGAAAAAAAAGGAATTACATTTTCAAGAAACGTTGAAAACGTATAGCGTTGAAAGCACCACGGCCAGTTGCTCCGACTCCAAGCTGAGCACCAAAACCGCCTGATAGACCATGTGCTATGCCAGGAATAAAGACCATGATGACTAGCGTTGCTACTGCCACTAAGAAGTAGCCGCCAAGCAAGGTCAAAAGCTGCACTGATCCCTCTGTTAGAAGATCAATTAACATCCGCATATAGGCGATATTGAGCTGCACGAATACGGCAAACACCAAGCCAACCAGGAGTGCTAAAAAGACAAAATTCAATGCCTGAGAAACCCACGCATCAAACATCCGCTCAGTGCGATCAAACACCAGTGCCGCAATAAAAATTGGCCCAACAGCTACGATTAAAGCCATACCCACTTTGACCACAACCATCAGAACCGCAACGCCAGCACCGACTAAAGCAGTCATTAGGCTCAGATAACCTGCGTAGATAGAAACTAAAATATTTTTACTACTTGGATACCAGTTGCCCTCTGTTTTCTCTAGCACCATTGTCGCGACTTCTGTGTCAATCCTAAGCGTGTCTATTTGTGCTGTAAGCGTTTGGCCACCGGCTATAACTCCAGCTAGATCGTCGGGTAAAGAAAGCATCACGCTTGAGATATCCGTTTGATACATACCTCCAGCAGTAGCGATTGATGCAATGATTGCTACGCGTCCCGCTTTCCAGAAAAACTCTGTCAAACTCATATTTCCTTGCCCACGCATAAGTGCAAAGGCATACGCAAGGAACTGAAGTGAAAGCGCCACGACGATAATTGGAGCCAAAGCTGTGGCTAGCTGTTGGATTGGTGCTGCAATGGCTGACTCAAGCACAGTGTCAACTTGAGTCATCAACCACTCCCCTATTCGATTAGTATCGGTAGGAGATGTGACTCTACTTTGATTAAAAGCCATAACAGTCTCACTCAGTTAAGCGGCTACCACCAAACCACCCGCTATAGACGCGCTCGCTTCGGGCCTCTAGGAGCTGTTCCTCAGCCTCAAACTGTTTTGCAGCTAGCTCCATACGTGTTTGAGTGGCAGTAAGGTTGGCTTGCTCCACTGCAATCTGTGCTTGTAGCTCCGCTATTTCCTTTGGGTTGTTTGTCGCATTGATTTTCCCTTGTAGGTCATCCAACACATCGAGCTGATCAGAAATCGCTTGATACGACTCCTCGGCAAATGCTTTCTTAGTCGCTGCAATCTGAAGTGAACGCTCTCTCAGTTTCTTGGTTTCCTCTTGGAAATTGAGAACTGGGGCATTCACTTCATTAGTACTGGATTGCACAGACTCTGCTACTGCTGCGTTCTGAGTGCCTAAGCGATCTAGCAAGTTGCGAGCCTCGCTAGGCAATGTTCTACGCATAGCGTCGCGCACATTGGGATTGTTTACGACGTAGCCAAACCCCGATGACTCAGTAAGAGCTTTGAGTTGTGTTTCGGCATTGCGTAGCTGCATCTTGGCAGTTTCCAATTGGTCTAGTAATGCATTTAGTTGACTGACCGAATTGATATCTAAAGTGGGAATGCCTGATGCGACTGAAGCAGAGGACACTCCCAATGAGAGCAATAACACCATAAAGAGTTTTTTCATGTTTTCTCCGGGCAAAAGAAATGGCGCATAAAGCGCCATTGCTTGGGCAAGTAAAAATGAGTACTACTGGTTTGTAATTTCTTCGTACTGTGCCTCTGTAATTCGTTTGAAACGGGTAGAGCTATTATCAACATCGACAAGCTGCCCATCTTCAAAACGGACTTGAATACGATCTGCAATCGACAAAACGTCTTTATCTGCAACCCTACCCAATTCATTATGTTTGACGTAATTACCAAAAATCAGTTGGTTAATACGCACCATGACGTTATCCCCGTCGGGTTTGATATGCAGCGTTATGGGTCGTTTATCAGTGTCTTGATGCCAATACCCTAGAAATGGCTCATTCTTGTCTGAGCATCCAGCAAGAACCAGACTTGCTAGCATGGCCAGCGAAAGAAACAGCTTTTTAATCATTAGATTTCCTATGAAAAGTGTTTTACTTGCCCACCCCTATTTCAGTACGTCCTGCAGATTTCTGCAATGCGGCTTTCTGGTGATGTAGGGATAGGTTCGCTGCTTGAATTGCCACAGATGCCTTTGCGATCTGTGAGTCAAAGGCTTGCACTGTCGGCCCTGCTGCTTCGTGGTTGCCTGCCAAACGCTGATGTGCTGCGTCTTTTTGTGCATCCCGCAAAGCATCGCGATAGAGCGTAAGGGCTTCGCGATTTGACTCATAATTTTTAGGCAGGTCTTTAGCCTGACGAGCAGCCTCCCTAATTTCCGAAACATCGTCTCCATTTAAGTGTTCCAGAGTTTGTTGATCGCGCTCGCGTGATGTTGCTTGCAGCTCTAAAACTGCTTTCTTGGCGCGCTCGATTGCTTGCGTTGAATCACTCATAGCAACTCCTCTTGTAACTCAGGTTGTATTGCTGAACGGGCTTTACTTAAATAGATGGGCAGCCAGTCGTCGGGATTATCCCCCACCTCGGCAATCGCTTGCTTAGCTAGCTGGGCCATGTCTGAACTTCCAGAAAACACTAGCAATGCATCTTGGCAATCGCTCAGATTCATTTCGGCTACAGCGACGTTTGCACCTTGTTTTATGACGAACTGACGAGAGAACTCACCTAGTTCTTCTACTAACTTAAACTCAGCTTCGGTTAGGTGAAATTTATTGATATACGTTTCCTTTACCGCTTTCGGATTCGGTAAAAATATCAACGTTGCAGACTGCTGAATTAGAGATGGACCTACAGGGTTATCGGCAATCGCTTCCGGTTCCTGCGTAGACAACGCCATCACTCCATTCTTTTTACGAATAGTCCGAGCATCATCCTGCATAGACTTTTGGAAATGCTCATCTTTCAAGGGATGTTGACACTCATCAGTTAAGTTAATGATTCGCCTACCATCATGTAACTCATCAATGCGGTGTTTCAGGTATAGCGTTGCAGCCGATCGCACTGTGTCATCGTCTAGTAGCTCAGTCAGGTCAAAACCAAAAATGGGGTTATGGTCTTGGGATGCATTTAGATTTAGACGATCTTCGTCATTATCGAAAACCCAACCATATTCCCCCCCACGGCACCACGGAATCAAGCGCTCGTGTACTGAAATGGTTGAAGCGCCCATAGGATTAGGCAGCAAGGTATTCAACGTAGATAAATTGCGATTATGTAGATCAATATGCTGTGTAAGCTGATCAATTGCCGTTGAGATCTCTCTGCTTTGTGTTGTGTTTAGCTTCTCCCCTCGGTGTTCTGCGAGAGAAGCAACCCATCGCTTCATGAACGCTACATTTCGCTCAGTCGGCTCCATTTGGAGAGGCTGCCACCCCGTTGATTCGCCGTAACGTAGCGTGAAGTAACGACCACCTAACGCGAGAATCAGAACATGCATCCCCTCATCTTTATCGTAGACGATTGCGGTTGCTCCGAACTTCTGAGCCTGCGTAAGCAGTACACCTTGCAAAACCGTTTTACCCGTACCGGTTTGCCCGATAATCATTGTGTTCCCTGCTCGCCGCTTACCCGTTTCATCGACCTCATCCAAGGAAACGTGATAGTTGAAGAAATATGGACTGCCTGTTTTTGTTTTAAACATGCTGACAGCAGGCCCCCAAGGGTTCCCAGTCGCTTTGCCGGTTAGCTGGTTGTGAAAGCTACTGAGGCACAAAAAGTTATAACTGGTGATTGGAATTGGCCTTGTACGCCAGCTCCAGTTCGCCGGTAACTGCGCCCAAAAACCAGCCTCCAGCCCTTTCTCCAAGTCTTTGGCAATAATCCCCTGCTCTGCCAAAAGAGCGCGAATATTGGACATCGAACGCACCAGTTTTTCTTGATCCTCACCATAAACCAACAGTGTTGCGTGGTGATCACCAAGGCCAATTTCACCGGCATTTAGCTCTTCGACTAATTGCGCCAGTTGCTTGAGCTGCCCTGGTGAGTCGTCGTTTGAGTCACGCAAAAGCCGACCATGCCGCTTCGTCAAAACTTTTGCATTGCCACTAGTAAATGAACCCCATGATTGGGATAACACAAACTCGGCCTTTACAGACATAAGCGCATCTAAATGCCCAGGTTTCACCTCTTTAGGCAAATCCGTAAACTCAAGCATCCCAAAGAGCCTATTACCCTCCATGCTGCGTAACTCACCCAATGGCCCATATTTAGCAAACACAGGGCGAGCCAAAGCAATAGACTCATTCAGATAACCACGTGTAACCGGTATCTGCATTCGCTGCCCCGTCAACAAGAAGGCCAAAAATTCGGCAGGTTCACTAAAAGCGTAGCCTTTCCTGTCTGCTATACCGAGCACTTCTACGTCATAACGCGTAAGGCCCGCTGTAATTGCTCGCAAGGCAGACTCTAAATCTTCGATCGACTCTTTCTGCCATGCCTCTATGCGCTTTGCATCCGCTTTCTCAAGTGAGGCAACCGCGCCCAATATTGGATCTTCGACTGGGTGTATTAATAAGGTTAGATAGAGTTCGTTAATCATGAGCGAGTCACGTTGAAACGTCGCTCGATACTGTTGATCAAACTTCGTAGCAAACTTCTGAGGAAATTCGCTTTCTGGATACTCGCTAACCTCTCGATGCACGGTATGGGAATACAGCCCGAGCTTGCCCAAAGGCAAGCCGCGCAAAATGTTATGTACCGCTTTAATCCATTTGTCCTGCTCTGCTAAATCAGCGGCGTCGGCTGAACGGCCACCAACTTTTATTACGGCCATGTACTCATTGTCATTGCAAGCAATGATCTGATCAGTGACATGATATTTATATGGCACGTAACGAGAGACTGACCTTTCCTTCAAAGCCAGAGTGCTCATGTGCTTACTCCAAGAATTTGCGCCAAGGCCGGCGCTTGGGATGATTGAGTGGTGTGTAGCTGGAACCTCCCCAAAATTTCTTATTTCGGTTGCGCCAGCGAGTTTTGATTTCTAGCAGCCAGACTTCAAGAGCGCGGTCATCTGTCTTGGTAATGATCGCTAAGATGGGCAGTATTACGATAAGACTGCCCCACAGGATCAAACCAAAGAGCATGGCCGAAACAGCAACGACCATGAACGTGCCCAAGAACCAGACTGTAGGTATCCCAAAGTAAGTAGGCTTACGGCCTAACCCTTTGAAGACTGGGTAATGATGAGGTGTTTGTTTCACCTCCTCTTGGTGTGTTTCCGCCATATTTACTTCCAAAGCAACACAACGATTTCAGCAATCGAACCTGCTAACAGAACTCCAGTGCCCCAACGAACAGCATCATCTTTACGCATGATCTCAGCGGAATACAGCACGGCGATAATGATCCCGATGATCACCGCTGCAATGGGCAAGATAATGTATAAGTTGTCGCGTAGAGACTCTAAAGCAGTCTTACCTTTTGCAAGCCCTCCTGTTTGAGCAGATACAGCAGCAGAGAACAGCATCAACACTAATGCGTTGAACAACTTAATGGCGTGTGTTTTGAAAGATGTGATTGCGATAGACATAAGAACTCCCTGCCCATCCGTAGACAGGCAAAATATAGAAAGAAAAGGAAAATTGCTCAGCGTGTAGGCGTTACAGCCGACACAACGTAAGCGGAAGAATCTGAGTTTTCAGTTGTGGCTTCTGGTAACTCAGGTTGTGGCAAGGAACCGTCTGTGCGGTTTCTGGTAAAACCATCTATTGCGCGATTACGAGTGAAACCATCATTTCCTTTGGGGGCAGTAGTTTCAGTCGCGGTTTGACGTGTTTGCGTTGCAGATGGTTTTAAGGCTGGCACTTTGATACCTGCCTGTGCTAGCACTTTATTGACATAACCATTTTCAAAGCCACGATCGAAATTGCCGGTGTTGTAGCAAGACAAAGCAGCGCGTAGCGCCTGTTGTTCGTCTCCGAACTTACGACTAGCACGCTCATAACATTCAGCTAGCACTGTTTGTGCCGCCTGCAAGTTCGTACACGGTTCAAAAACAGTTTCCGAGGTCAGCCCTAACCACGCCCAGTTCCGAACGTTGATCTGACCTAGTCCTGCATCAAAGTCAGTACCATCTTTAATGAGCTGATCGACGATCGCTACAGCGCTCTCAAGGTCAGTGGGTTGTTCTGCTAAACGTTTGCCTTTGTTGATGCCGATGGCATACGTATTGCCCGTCGATTCATGTTTAACCAATGCCTCCAACGTTGTGGGCGCTATGTTTGGTGCGCATGATGCGGCTAGTAAAGTAAGTTCTGCCAGCATGATTAATACTCGTGGCCAGAGGATGAGCTACGAGGGTACTCCTCCGAGTACAGCCAGCTAGACCCTACGATGCCGGAATGCTCTGCATTCCACTTAGCTTGCGCAGCGTCATATTCACTTGCTTTGACCCAGTACCCTCCTGTCTGAGGATTACCAACATATTTGGTAGACAAGTCATATGTCCATGCATGATCGTTATACGCCACGCAATACGATGGCAAAGCACTCATAGTGACTGTTTTAATTGCCGATATGTCGTAGTAGCTAGAGCCAAAGCCCCAGTTCCTACTTTTATAGCGATATATCGTCTTGCCATAAGTCGCGTTCAAAAACTCCGGATCGCAACGGCCTGCTCCACGAGCGATAGCACGTCTGCGCTCTGTGATTTCAGGTGTCACAGCCATAGGACAAATGGCTAGGAAGTTGAACCGAGCATTAATGGTCTTTTCAAGATCAAAAATACCCTTCGTGTATTTCTTGATATCGAAATAGTGGCTCAAAGCCTCATTACACTCCCCTGGTCGTAGTGAACTAGAGAGGCATAAAAGCGCTTTGCATGACAGAGCATCAATGCCTGTCATTACATCTGATGATTGAGCGTACGACGGTAACGACGCGCAGGCGAACGCCAGCGCACCGATAGCGGTGAGCTTGTTCATGTATTACTCCGTGAAATTAATGCGCCAGAACGGCTAGAAAACTACGGTGATGCTAGAACTACAGGTCTTTATCGAGAAGATTTAACTGCTTCTGCCTATTTTCCTCATTCGCCCTTTGAAGAGCGAGGTGGCTCTTCCGATCTACGATTTCGTCAACCATATTCAATATATTGCCTCTGGTTAGCACACCTTTCTCTTCTAGATGTTTCTTAATTTTGACTCTCAGCTCAGGGTATTTTCTGATGCTTCGGCGGATGAGATATTTTTGTGCTCGCGAGTTTCGGCTGAAGTGCTCACTAAGGTACACGCTAAGTACTGCATAACTTATACAAACAATGAAGATGATAATTGCAGGGATTGCGAGCACTGAAACCCAATACTCGACGTAGTTCCAAATTTCCTGTAGTGAGATTATCTCTTTAGCTCTTTCAGTCCTGCTAGTGATGAGAATGTTCATCCATTATTCCGTGAAATTAACGTGCCAGAACGGCTAGATGAAGTTGGAGTTTATTCTTTCGGGCTGTTTGCAACGTCACCTACTAACGCCCCTTTCAGCATTAAATTCTCGGTGGCGGTGCCATACATGGTGAATAGCAGATAAGCAAAGAACCCAAAGAACACTGTAAGCAAACAGGCAAACAAGGCTCTCTCTAGACTTGTTTGGAATATGATCACTCGGATTGCTGTTACCACGGCCATACAAGTTAGGCCAATAATGATAGCAATAGGCATAAACACCTCCTTGTTTAAAGCAACGAGCAGGCAAGCGCCAGCGCACCAATAGAGGTGAACTTGTTCATGTGTTGCCCTGTGAAATTAACGTGCCAGAACGGCTAGAAAACTACGGTGATGCCAGACCTAAAGGTCTTTATTGAGGAAATCCAACTGTTTTTGTCTCTCATCCTCATCCTCTTGGTTTTGAGCAAGACTGGCCTTCCGATTTTCTATTTCCTCGACCATAACTGTTAGATCATTTTTGGTTAATGCACCTCGCTCCTCTAGATGCTTTTGGATTTTGAGTCTCAGTTCAGGATATTTCTCAATGCTTCGACGAATATCCTTTTCTGTAGCCTTTACAGTTAGTGCCTCTTGCTTGTTGCTCTCCTTTAATTGTCTGGTTATGTGAAAAATGAGCATCGAGACAACTAGTACTGTAGCTGCTGTAAACCATAGCTCCTGTACATCAATCCCTCTCAAGAAATCTTTAGCGTTATCGGCGTGTGCCGGAAACGACGCGCAGGCGAATGCCAGCGCACCGATAGCGGTGAGCTTGTTCATGTATTACTCCGTGAAATTAACGTGCCAGAACGGCTAACGTATTTAATCGTCCCAGAGAGCTAAATCTTTTAATCGTTTTTTCTTTCTCTCATCTCTTAGGCGCTCAGCTTGCTCGGGGTCTATTTTCCCTTCCATTATGTTTTTCATGAGCATTTCCTCAAAAGAGTTTTTTGAATGCCCACCAAAAACAAATTTACCTATTAAGTAGATAAGCCAAACAAACAACAGGCCGAATATGACATAGCTCAGCAGACCAACCATTTTCAGGATGAAATTATCATGGTATGCAGCGTGCTCCAACCCTCCTAACACTAACCACATGAAAAACATGCCTGCTAAAAAAACAATGAGTATGGTTTTTTTCATATTCGCCCCGATTTATAGATTTTCTCTATTCTAGCCTCAACCCAAAGGCTTTATCCCCTCCTCTAGCATTTTTGAATGTGCTGCGTTTATGTTGCTTGGTGATGCTGAAGCTCGCATTAAATGTAGAATTTCAATGATAGCCACTTCACTTTGCATAGTCCGAGTTAAGTCTGAAACGCATATTCGCAAAGCGCGTAACTCATTTAACATGTCGTTATTAGCAGTCAATGTTCTGCGGGCATACTCTGAAATAGAAAGTCCTGCCAATGCCGCCGCTTCGTTAATGTTTTGGTACTGGGATGCTGTGATTCTAAGGCGTAAAAGCTCTGATAAAGGTTCTGACAAGAAGCCTCCTTTGGCGCTCTCGATACAGGTTCGATTCCTGTAAGTTAAGTTCGAAAATCAAGAAAGCATACTAAACCCTCCACTGTAGCCAGTGCGGTTTATGTAGAGGATGCTTAATTCCTAAAAACTCATCATGAAACTGATGTTCATGCATGGACAAAATTTCCTCAATCTTCTGTCCTAACTTTTGCCAGGCCTCAGCTCTTTCTTTAGCATAATCATGATGCATATAATGCCGCCGAACTTTAGAGCCGGCTAGGACATGATTCTGGCACCGGTCAATAACCTCCAGTGGAACCCCTAGAGCCTGCATCATTGTCGCTCCCGTCCTTCTCAAATCATGGGGAGTCCAATCGCCGCGCAACCCGTCCGCTAACACCAGGGCATTACTATTGACTCTGCCCTTGCGAGGTACTGTACGATTTTTGAAACGTATCTGACGATCTGATATTTGTTTTGTAATACTTTTCAAATCCACATGGCCTTGATTGTTTCTTGACGGAAAACACCACTGGCTATTCCCCGTCAGTTTGAAGAGTTCAACGAATTTACTGTGAATGAATTCCGACATGAATATCACATGGTCTTGAATACGACCTTTAGTAGTCACCTTTGGCAAATACCAGATACCCGATTCGAGGTTCACATTCTCCCATCTCGCCTGTAATAACTCACCTATTCTGCATAGAGAACTTAAGCAAAGCCACACTGCAATTTGTGATTTCTTATCCAAGATACTGTTGTGATAGTCTCCCGAAATGCTAGAGAAAATCCTACCCAACTCCCAAATTTCAGCGTTAGACAGAACTCTGTCACGAACACTTTCATAACTTCTAGGAACGAACTGTTTAAGAACTATTTGTGATGCAGGATTGATTGCTCCTATCTCTGCACACCAAGGCTCTCGTTGCATCCCCCATCTGAACAACTGACGAAGACTATTCAGTGTGACTATGGACATCCTTGTTACACCACGCTCTCTTTGTACTCGCAATAAACCTAACAAATGCTCAGAAGCAACCTCGCGCAATCGCACTTGTCCAATAAGAGGCAACACATCCTTACTGAACAATCGCTCTAGTTCATTATTATTGTCTGCTCGAAAAACACCATTTTCTATCCAGGCATAAAAAAAATCTGAAAAGTAAATTTTCTTTGAATTATCTATTTTTATTGAATCAGTGGTTTCTCGAAAAAATCCCATATCAAAATTCTGATTACTCATTAAACACCATATTAATAAGACACCCTATGCTTCGGTAGCTCCTAAAACCAGACCTATCCTTGACTATGATGATATAAGCTCTCTCTGCTAAGATTAGGCCATCTTTAATCAGGAAAAAAAGGGGGAGGTAAATGAGCAGCAGATGGATTAATAAATTCAATGAGCACCCATTCCAGCCGGTATGGAAAGAGCTTATGGAACAACTAGTAGTGTTAGAAGCTGATGATAAAACCGTCACGACTACGGTAGAAGAGCTAGCAAGGCTAAAAAAAGTGCTAGCTTTTATCGATGAAGTATTGAGAAATTGTGATCCAGAGCTCACTCCTCCATCCGTCCTAGATCAAAGTAAAGAGCAAGCAGCCAACTGTTTGGCTCAAGCTAAGGCATATATTACGAATAAAAAAATCTCGCACTTAACGCAGGCCAATACTCATGCTGATAATTTATTAACCTATGTTCGCCCCTATATGGTTGTTCCTGAGCAAGCACTCGATGCCTATGGAAAAGCTATACAAGCTTTCTCTACACAAGTTTCCAGCAACATAGAATCTTTCCAGAAAAAAGCTCTAGAAACGCAAGAAAGTCTTCAGTTAGCTGCCACAAAAGCACAGGAACAACAGCAGAACATTGAGCAAATCGAAGTTCGCGTTAAAGAGTTTGATGCTTACGTATTTTCTGGGATAGGTGGCAATGACCCCGCTAAGAAATACTTTGAGGATATGATTTCTGAAGTAAAAGAATCGCATACTCAAGTACTAGAACTACATAAATCTTTATTGACTGCTCCTGATTCCACTGCTAAGGAAATATCAGACTTCCAAGAGAAAATCAAAAGCCTACATGAGTCTATGAGCGCAATGTCAGCAACATCTGCTACTGTTCACGACAAGCTTCGAGAGTTTTATCTAAGCATCTATGGTTCACCAGACAGTACAGCTGGCCAGGAAGGTCTCAAACATGAATTAGACACTCGACTTGTGCAACTTGAAGAGTACGAAAAAGATCAGAAGGCACGTCATGAGACAATGTTCGACACTATTGAAGCTCTTCTGCCTGGTGCAACAAGTGCTGGACTTGCCTCGGCATACAAAACACTTAAAGAGACATTTAACGAACCAATTAGAAAATACACCAGAGCCTTCTATTACTCCTTAGGTTTTGTACTTCTTACTGGCCTTGCCCTAGTAACAGATAGCGCCAGTGCTTGGCCTCCCAGCATTGAGTTCATACAGCCGCGATCGTGGGAAGAAATGCTTCGCTCACTTTTAACTCGTGCCCCTTTCATCCTACCTGCCATTTGGTTAGCCATTTTCTCGGCGACCAGACGTAGCCAATATGAAAGGCTCCAGCAAGAGTATGCACATAAGGAAGCACTATCCTCATCGTACGAAAGCTATAAACAACAACTCCGTGGTCTTCAGGATGGTGCTGAGGATTTACAGAAAGCACTCATCGAAAAAGCCATAGATGCTATAGCGTATAACGCATCAACAACACTTGACGCTAATCACACGGAAAGCCCCCCTACGATTAACTTACCTAAGAATTTTAGTATTAAAGAGTTATGGGAGTTTTTAGAGGCAAAGAAAGACAATAAATAGCATCACTTTGATGGGGTGCAAGGGGTCGAAGGTTCAAATCCTTCCGTTCCGACCAAGAATACTCTAGGAAAATCAAGGGTTTACAGTTCACCGGACTATAAACCCTTTTCCTTTTATATTTACCGTGCGTGACTTTTGCGTGACAACTAACATCATGCTCTTCTTTTCAAAAGGGTCCACACGGGGGTCTGTTGATAGTTAGCAATGATCCTATTTGCATACTCAACGAGTTTTCCAAGCTCGGCACCTGAGTAATGCGATGTCACGCTGCCATTAGTATGACCAAGCAAAACCCTACGATCTTCCTCTGGCACATCTGCTGCCCTAGCCTTGCGACACGCAGAATCCTTCCTCCTCCTACGCATTGCTGTGCCGTTATCGATCACGTGAATAGACCGCCTGAGTTCTATACTCACGAGGAACCAACTCCAACACTTGTTGTTGATTTCTGATGCTGCACATACGACCACGTTACTACTATGCGCAGCAAGTCTCTTTGCATGGAGACAATGGATAGTTGCCTCAAACTCCCTCATTTTGAGCAAGAGTTTTTTCAGAAAAAGCCCCCCTAGGAAGCATCTGGATTGCATGTGTTACTATCCCTGCACTCTAGGAAAAGCCATGATCAAAAACGTTGAAATTAGTGTAGTTATACCCGTCTACAATGTAGAAAAATACCTTCCGGACTTAATCAACTCATTAACTAAGCAAACCAATCCAAATTTTGAGTTTATTTTTGTGAATGATGGCTCTACGGACTCAAGCGAGGCCATAGTAGTAGAAGCCTGCCATGCTGATTCTAGATTCAGAATAATTAATAAAGAAAATGGTGGCCTATCTAGCGCCCGCAACACAGGCATCAAACATGCAGTAGGCACATGGATTTGCTTTATAGACTCTGACGACTGGATAACACCAGACTCACTACAGAGACTGCTAGCCCAAGCAAAAGAACAGGAGGTGGATGTAATTATCGGCAACGGGTTTAGATTCACCAACAATCCAGAAGAGAGTGTAAGAAACCCACTGCTCACAAAACAACCTTGGGGAGATACCCTTGACGGGAAGCAATGGATTATCCGCTCAGTAGAGCTAAAAGAATGGCCTCACTTTGCCTGGCTACAGCTCATTAAACGAGATGTTATTCTAAGCAAAAATCTTCAATTTATTGAAGGAATGGTTCATGAAGACATTCTATGGACTACAAACTTGGCATTACAAGTCTCAAAAATAGGTTTTGTTCAAGAGCCTTTTTACGGATATAGACAAAACCAAAGCTCTATTACTGGTTCCACATCAGTACAATCAATCTATAGAAGAGCAAATAGTTATATAGAAATAATTCGGGCATTGGCCAAAAAATCTCTAGAGACCGATGATATAAAACTTCGTAAATCACTACTTTTGCAGGCCAACCGTGAGTGTGGCCATTTCTTTGCTCTGATAAGAAAAAAATTAACAGCTCACAAGATAAGAAAAGAACTGGCAAAAAAATTTATAGCTTTAGGCCTACCCTCGATAATCTTGAAAGAACGTTCAGAAATCAGTGCCTTTTGGTTAACTTTTCGCTGCTTCTTGGTCTGCTATTTTTACGCGCTACGTCGGTATTGATAGCCCCTATTTGTAGAACTGCTCACTACTGCCTACCTGTGTCACTGCGCATCATAGCAAAGGACTTATAGCTTTTGCTGCATTACGTCCTTTTCTATGTCTGATAGCACAGTAACCAAGATCTGCACGCACTTTACAGCTGCTTCCTCCTCCTAGCCCTCGCAGTCCTTTTCGCTATCACCGTAGTACGTATACGCCTGTACCCAATCACCACACCCGTTGCACTACCTAATAGCCCACCCACACTCAGCAGAATCAGCACCACATTACGCAGTGTTTCCGCCCGCAGCATTGCCGGTAGATCCCAGCTATGCAACAGCTCAAACCACCACCTTTCTGATCGCTGGTGGTTGTCCATAATGCTTTCTATCTCGCCTGTGCGAGGGTCTATGTGCACCCAGTTGTTATCTGGATCCGCAAACTGAATACGCAAAATGGGGAGTGGTTTTTCTCGTGCGCCACGCATGGCTTGTGGCGCTCTGGTGTAGTAGTAGGTGTCGTACTGCTCTAGGCGCTGAACAGACTCGATGGGGAAATCAAATAAATGTTTAGCCGCCGCCACCAATTGATGCTCGTCCATGTGCTGCAGGATAGTAGTTGGCCCATCTCCTACGGCAGGCATCACTGCGGTTTGGTTATCTGCGTTGCGCCCAACCAGATACGGATAGCCATCTATCAGTGTCCACTGTATTTCTCGCAGACTACCTGCCGGCATGGCAGCTATGAAATCATTGGCGGATTTATCAAACCAGGTTGCACTCAAGGCTTTACCTTGATAGGCGGCTTTATTGGCTATTTGGTTAGGTGAAAACACACCAAACGGGTTCATAGAGAGCAACCCACTAAGTATCCACGCTAACGTTATAGCGCAAAACAACAAACCCGAAATATGGTGCCACCGCATGGCTCTGGATGGGTACGGCGTTCTCGCCCCTGAACGGTAAGGTTTACGAAAACGCCAGCGCCATATCCCTACTACTGTACCCGCTATAGTGCTAACTACAGCCACCGCTGACAGCACTACGATTAACCAATGCCATATGGGGTCTGGTGTGGGCCCTCTAAACATATATAACCAATGTAGCCATGCCCCTACGTAGTTCCAGTTACGCGTGTGTGCGTCTGCAAGCAACACCACTTCCCCTGTGCGTGATGAGACGTAGACAATCGTATCCGCCTCGTCGTTTGCTCGCACTTTATGTAACGGCCTGTGTGGTTGCAGCACACCTGAGCGTGTCCACATATCAGCCTCAACCAAGCCCTCGTAGGTTGCACTACCCTGTAAATAATGCGTGACTGAATCTACAGCGTTTTGCGCAGTGATAGGGGCTAAGAGCACACCTGTTTGAGCATCTACGGCGTGAACGTTGCGCCCTTGTACGATGTGGTATTGCGGCTTTCCTCCTACCGCCACCACACGTACACTGTTCACCACGCCATCGGCAGACGGCACGGCCTCTAACGCTGTTTGCAAGGGCACACAACAGGATGCTTGCTGCAAAGGCCCTACCCGCGCTATATGCTCCCACGGGTAGAGCTTGGGATACCCCACAAACAGCATCACAATGCCGCTAAAAAACCAAAGCACCATGAGGATGGCCACTGCCACCCCGCTCCACCGATGTAACCAATACACAAAACTTTTGGGATTACGTAGCAGTAGCATTCTCGCCCCCTACCTAGAATGCCGCACGTAGTGTCAACTCGTACGTACGAGGAGCACCAGCGTAATAGTAGGAAATACTGTTGGTGCCTACCGCATAAGTCTCATTAGTTACATTACGCACGCGCCCTGATAATGTCAGGTTAGAGCTCAACTTATACGACACGCCTAGGTCTAATAAGGTGTAAGCAGGTACGTAATAAGTGTTTGCGACATCGCCGTACATCCTACTAACATGTCGCACCGCTGCACTGGCTGTCCATTGCGGGAGGAAATCATAATCCACCCATAGATTGGCCACTAGATTAGGCACGTTGACAGGTCTCTTGCCCGCCATAGAAACTGTGTCATTGCCTATCTTTTGAGAAAAGCTTTTGTACTCGGCATCCACATAAGCCAGATTCGCATGCAGTCTCACGGTATGGATGGGCTGTAGGCCCACAGATAGCTCTACACCTCGCGCCGACTGTTTACCCGCTTGTACGGTAGTACGAGGATCTTGGGGATCAGGCGTTGCCACGTTTTTGCGTTGTATGTCATACGCCGCTACACCAACCGTTAATTTATCGTCCCAAAAGTTAAATCGTCCACCTACTTCAAACTGCCTACCCGTACTGAGTTTGTCGTTATTGTTCAGGTTGGCATAGCTGCTGCTAACTAAGCTGCCTGCCGGTGCATCGGCCGATGTTGCATACTGCGCGTACAGATTCACCCCTGGAGCAGGATCCCACACCAGACCTAGCCTTCCCGTCGTAGCCGAGTAATTGCGCCCAAAGTGGGCTGGGTTTGTGGCACTAGGGGTACGGTAATTCGTCAAATCCAGCTTTAAACGTTCATAACGTAAGGCTGTGATGAGCTGCAACGTGCTAGAGAGTTCGGTGCGGTTTTCTGCAGACACGGCCAAGGTACGCAATCGGGTACGCCTGTCTTTTTGGAGGTTATCAACCATCCCGGGGATGTCGAAAAAATCCTCTACCTCGAAATCGTACGGGTCCACCACACTCAGATACGTTCCACCATAAGGCGAGTTAGTGCGATAACTCACGTTGGTATCTAGTGCAAATGCCCAATCACTGCTCAGACCTGCAATATTCCCCTGATGAGTCAGTTCCATTCTATTGCCGTACAGTCTATGATCGTGGCGCTGTAGATAGGGGCCACTACGCATCACTGCGCTGTTATCAGCCGTGTAGTTATAGTTTTCTACGTTACGGAAATCACGCCGTGTGTCATACCAGTACGCCGTATTTTTAAATTGCCAACTGTCAGCAATCTTGTAGTCCACAATAGATCGCAGCCACTGCACGCGCTGCTCATAACGAGCATCTCTACTGTTGTAGTTTTTCTTAAGCGTCTTTGAGTCAATTTTGAGCTCGCCTTCTTTGGGGTTCAACACCGGGGTACCAAAATAGGGGCTGCGCTCTACTTCTGTCTGATACTCGTAAGCCAAGGTATGCGACAAGCTAGGTGTGAAGTCAGACAGTAGCGATAGTGCCATTTGATTGGTACGTGACGAGTTACGCTCCACCCAACCATCACCATCTCTATGCAATGCATCAATACGCACATAATGCGCGGGGCCACCATCCTGCCCACTAAGTTGTCTATTAAGCCCTATGCCTACACTACGTAAATCGTTAGACCCTATACGTACTTGAGCATCGTAAAACTCGTCCCGCTGCGCCAACTTACTGATGTAATTAATCGTGCCGCCTACCGCACCTGCCCCAGATAGAAAGCCTGATGGCCCACCTATGACCTCTACTCTGTCATAGATCCAACTGTCTACGGGGCGCGTTGCTTGGCCCGTGTCTTGAAGATTAATGCCGTTATACAAAACGGCCACTTGGCCCGAGGTAAAGCCTCTATAGCTAACATTGATCGCACCGGGAGGAGACGAGGCACTCATGCCTGGCACGCCCCTTAGCATTTCCTGTGTATTGTCTGCGGCACGCTGTTCAATGGTTGCTCGATCAATGACCGTTACCGTGGCAGGCGTTTCGCTAATTTTGAGCCCTAAACGGCTAGCCGTAGACGTTACCGCTTCAAAGTTCACCGGCCCATTGACGACACTTGTCTGTAAGCCACGCACCTGAATGGGGGTTAATGTGGATGTTTGTACGCGTTCATCAACGCGAGGGATAGGGTCTGAAGTAGTCGCATAAGCAACTGCTACAGGGCACGAAGCCAGCACCGCTGCCGTGCCAATCTGATGAATATATTTTTGCATGTTGTAGCCAACGACTGGATACACCGCTGCGGGTGTTCTCCAATGTGAAACACAAGACATAACCACGTCTACGCAGGCTGCCTGCCCTACAAGATGCAGCAACCCAAGCATAAACATGGATACATCACGACTAAACGCTACGCTTTCATTCGTATTAGTAGTGCATCAACGCTGATCAACAGCGCCTGCATGCATGAAAACGTAGGCTGGGCGAAATGCGCAGCGTTAGCTCACAACAGGCGGGGCTCTAGGGCCTAGCGGTGGGCCCTGAGTAACAAAACTGGGGACATGTACCTGATCGGTACGTATCAATAACGGTGATTGTCGTAGTACTGGCCTAGGCTGTTCTATGCCTTCTGGTGGCGTCATCGTCGCTTGCAGCGACAACACACCAAAGACACAGTCCATATCGCCACTAGCCGAAGACGAGTCATCATGACCCGACTCTGGGGCAAAACGCAGTGTACTTACTGCGCCATCAGCCGTACAAAACGTCAGCGCCAACTGCCCATTCTGGGCAGCCGCCGCATCGGGCATATAGCCTGCAGGCACCAACCCCCGTATCACTATCGCAAGCAAAAGCAGCCACAGCAACGAGCGTTGTATGGCCCAACTTAGGTTTTGCGAGATACGTGGAAGGAAAAACATGCTGGCAATTATATAGCTTTAGATAACAACAGCCGTATACCAGCATAACCAAATGCTATCGCCAGCACACCCTCAATCCAGCGGCGTGCTTTTAAATACGAACGGATCATAGGTGCTGTAGAAAACACAATGGCATACCCTCCAAACACCACAACACTTAACATCACGCAACCAAAGACTATTGCCAGCAACGTAGTAGTGGAAGAGTCCGGTCTAAGTCCTAGAGACATAATTGCTATCCATGCCAAGACCGCTTTGGGATTGGTCAGATGCAGCAAAAGACCACGCCTATAAATTTGCCACTTATGGGCAGGTAAGCGGGCCACTACTGAGGAAGGTATTTTGGCGCTGAGTGCAGACTTGGCTGCTTTGTAAGCCAAATACAGCAGGTACAGACCACCCGCTATTTTGATGACGAATAGTGCATTAGCATAGGTAGCAAGTATTGCTGAAATCCCTGTAGCCGCCATCACAGCCCAAAACAAACTACCAGTGATTACACCGAACGCCAACAGCAAGGCAGAGCCTCGGCCTTGGCTCATCGCCATTCCCATGATGGCCATATTACTGGGCCCTGGACTTGCTGTTGCAATCACATAGGCCATGTAAACCATCAAAAGCTGCTGTAGGTGTTCCATAATATGAACCTTTGGTTATCGCTAGGCAGAGTCGTTGGATTCCGAGCATATCACCAAAATAGCACTGTAACGATGCACCTTTCACCGACTGCTCATGCGTTGAAGCGGTTGAGGCTTACCGCGTTCAACAAAAAACCGCCCTAAGGCGGTTTACTAACGAGCTGAGAACAAACCGTGTTATCGGGATTGGTTCTCAAATTCCTGCTTAATCTCGGGGAATTTCGTGAAAATACTGCTTCTAGCGTGTGATATATCGGCGACTACCGTGTTTGCTGCTGCTTGCATCGCACCTTCAACGCGTTTTTGCATATCGCTCTTAGGGCCTGTTAACAGCTCTTGTCGCACATCGTATTTATATACAATCAGAGTAGTATCCCCAGAAGGAGTGCTGTCAGCATACGGTACAGGCACTACCAGTGGAAGCTCAATGGCTACCGTCACACTTACTGCACACAGAGAAGCTGGTGTCAGTTGATACCCAATTGCGCTAACAAGCAGCCCTTTTGCTCTTGAGCCTACTCTGTCAGCAATTTGGAAACCATTTTGTTTAAGCTCGGCTTCCATGGTGTCTTTCAAGGCAGCAGTATTAGACAAACACCCATCTGCAACTTGCTCCGACACTTTAACGTGGAAGCTATCTATAGTACTGATTAATGCCTCTTCTCCACCGTCTAGCAGAAGCGAATGCCCATTGGCATGAGCCGTAGCCCCCGCCATCGACAAACATACGGCGGCGGATAATGCGATTACAGAACTGTTTACTGCTTTTACTTTCATGCCATTCCCACTCTGTTGACCAATCATCGTCAAACTATTTAGTTTCGTAACGCATGCAAGTGTAAATCTTCAGCAAACACCTCTGCAATCAAATGATGACTAGCGTTCTATACTCCCCCACTGCGTAGGTGCTTACACCATACGGCTCCATACCTGATCACGCTTGATGGCTTTATGCGAGATGGCAGCGCCTACATGACCGACAATCAAGGCCAGCAACAACCAAGCCAAGACACCATGTGCGGCATTACCCACTGAAATCATCCAGCTAATTTTCGGCTCACTGGCTTCCCAGAGTGAAATCCCAAATGGTGCGAATGCACGACCAGAACCATAGCTACGTAATAATGCCAGTAGCGGCACAATGAGCATCAACGCATACAACAACTTGTGCCCTAGACTGGCCAACTTGCCATTACAGGTGTCAGCGGGTTGGGGGCGACTACGCGCATTACGCCCCAACCATCCCAAACGCAGCATTATCAAGACAAACAGCACCGCGCCTAACGGCCCGTGTGTACCCAGAAAAAAATACGTGAGCGGCGTTTCTCCTAGGATAATTAATAGCCCCATCCCTACGAACTGCCATAGGAAGATGGCACCCATCCCCCAATGCAATACCCTAGAAACCAAACCATAACGCTCGTGATTGTCCTGCATCTTATACTCCATCGTGATTGTGTTGTGACGTAGTTTGCTACGCTTAGGCGCTCCAACCATCTATATGAGAAAGCGCTTCGTTCACCGCAAAAATCTTGGCATTCACATAAGGGATACCAGCTTGCTTTAAGCGATCCGAATGCAATGCTAGGTAACGCTCTGCATTGGCTTTATCGGCAAACAGGTAGATCCCCCCGGCTTCATTCTCAGCGGCGTTCTCTGTCCATATTTTCCAAATCAGGCCAGACTCTTTGGCGATAGATTGCGCTAAGCTTTCCATCGCAGGAACCATCTCTGCTCCCCATGGACCGGCGTAAGGAAAATCAACTTGAAGTACATAATGCATTGTGTGCTCCTTGTGGTAGTAACGATCGCTATACTTAGGCAGCGATGGCTTCTTTAAGAGCCGTAAGAAGCTGCTCTGTTGTTACCATGCCTACTGCTAGCGCTGACACCTCACCATTACGCTCCAACAAAATCGTAGGAAAAGAACGTACCCCCCATTGTCGGCAACGTACAAACTCCTGATGTACGGCCTGCTTGGCTTCGGGTGAGTCAAATAACGCATTGAACTCGGTCACATCCAACCCTAAACGCGTGCAAAGTTCAGCGTAGAAATCCACCTTTGTGGTGTCTTGCCCTTCTACATAAAATTTCTGCTGCACAGCGGAGAAGAACTGTTGTACTACCACCTCAGGCAAGCTATGTTTAGCTTGAAGTAACTTTACGGTCGATACGGCGCGGCATGCGGGCTCGGTATCGTAGTTAAAGTGTGGTGTCTCTAAGAGCGTAAAACCAAAAGGCTGGCCAGTGACTTGAGCAATGTGCTGCCACTCATTACGCAGGAAATCTTTAAATTGTGGGCTCCAGGGATCTCCACCGCCTGCCCGCAAGCCACCCATAGTGAGCGTAAACGCTATGCCTTCCCCTGCACAAAAGTCGGCTAATGCATTAACGGTGGGTGAAATACCCCAGCACCAGGAACACATAGGATCGCCCACATAATGCACAGATGGCCCCTGACGTAATGCAGGCGTTGTGCGAGTGGCCGTATCTGACTCAGGCAATATACACGCACCGGTAACGGGATCACAATTCATCATTTGTACAGACTCCTTCTGGGTTAGCTCTGTACAGTTTACGCAGCCAGCACACACTCAGTAAGGGGTTTATTATGATTTCATTGTTCAATAATGCTGAACAATGAAAATACTCGGCATCCTCTTATTACTTATATAAACCATGACTTACAGAACAATATCTTGCGCATAGTCGTTCACTAAACAAGCACGAGAATGTGCTTAAATACATATATTGTTCACTATTCATTACCAATGATATATGGATAAACTTGCCGCCATGGAGGCCTTTGCTCTGGTTGTAGAAACGGGCAGCTTCACTAGAGCAGCCGAACTACTCGCCCTGCCTAAAGCACGCGTATCACAGCGGGTATCTGACTTAGAGCGCCATTTGCATGTACGGCTACTGCATCGCACCACACGATCCTTAAAACTCACCGAGGATGGTAAAGCCTACTACACCAAATGCCAAGAAATACTGCACGATATTGAGGCGTTAGAAAGCACACTTACCGGCGCCAACACCGAGCCTAAAGGGAAACTGCGTGTAGAGGCTTTAGTGTCTGTTGCTCGCTGGATTATCGCCCCGCACTTGCACGAGTTTCAAACACGCTACCCAGACATTGCCATACAGCTAGGTGCCAGCGACCGTGTCAGCCATTTACTAGAAGACGGTATAGATTGCGCTTTCAGAGGTGGCCCGTTAGAGGACTCCAGCCAAATCGCTCTACACCTTGCCGATGTACAGTTTGGGCTGTACGCCGCGCCTGAATACCTTAACAAAGCAGGCATACCCAAACACCCACGAGAACTGTACGCACATCAGCGACTATCTTGGTTTGCGGGCCAACGCCACCCTTTGGCCTGGGAGCTCTATTCGAACACAGACGTGTGTAATGTCCCCCACAATGAGGGGCTACAGTTTGATGATCCCGACATTGCGATGACATCGTGTATCTCCGGTGCGGGCATCTGTCCGGGGTCGCCCTTTGCCGTCAGAACTTTTATACAAACAGGGGCTCTAATACCGGTATTGCCACTCTGGAGTTTCAAAGCCCGCCCTATACATATCCTGTACCCCACCAACAAGCACCTTTCCAAACGTGTGCGCTGCTTTGTGGAGTGGGCACGGGAGCTTATTCAAGGCAACCCTACCATTCCCATGTCGCCATCCGAATTAACCAAGGCGCTATCCAAGCACGCTTCAACGTAAGCAGTTTCTGCTACCCTACGCCACCTTTAGCTATAGGCCTACGTCCTTACTAACTCTCGGTCTACAGTTGGGGTTTTATGATATGCCCCCTTCTACACAGAATCTTCCCTACAGCATAAAAAATAAAAACCGTTATTTCGTACGTTATACTGAGCGTCTAAAAACTTTTCTCTGCCCATATGCGACGATTTATCGTCCTCTTTTTACTGTTCGTCCTGCCCATTCAAGTATTAGCTGAGTCTTTAGCAGACTTACCTACGGTACCCCATACCGCCGCGACCACGGAGGTCGCTGAAACGGCAACCAGCACTGACAAAAGCATCTTCAAAAGCACCTCGTTTTTCCCAGACAAACCTCAGGGACAACAAGCTGTGCATGCCGACCTTAGTGACTCAGTGAACAGTGCAGAGCTGTACGTACACTCTCCATTATTGTTTGAGCAATGGCCTAGCTATAGTGCTCAAACCTCTCCGTTAGCGTACCCACCACGACGAAAACCGCCCCGCATTTAACCTGATCAACACGCACACCACATGCGTTGTAGGTTTTGCCCATCCCTTTTCAGGCGATGGTACTGCATCACGTTTTACTTAATTCTGTAGGCGTCATATGGAATGGCTTTTAGACCCCAATATATGGGTGGGTCTGCTGACTCTGGTTGTACTGGAAATCGTACTTGGTATTGATAACCTTATTTTTATCGCCATCTTGGCTGATAAACTCCCCCCGCACCAACGTGATAGAGCACGCTTAATAGGCTTATCGCTCGCCTTGGTGATGCGCTTGGGCTTACTCACCATCGTCTCATGGTTAGTAACACTCACAACACCCCTCTTCTCTATTGCATCCTATTCATTCTCAGGACGCGACTTAATTCTGCTCTTAGGTGGTCTTTTCCTATTACTTAAAGCCACGTCTGAGCTGCACGAACGCTTAGAAGGCACACCACATCAAGAAAGTCGCTCTAAAACCTACGCCAGCTTTGCCGTGGTTGTGGCACAAATCATTGTGTTGGATGCCGTATTCTCGTTAGACGCGGTTATCACTGCCATTGGTATGGTGGATGAACTGCCTGTCATGATGGCTGCCGTGGTGATCTCTATGGCCATGATGATGTGGGCGTCTAAACCTCTAACGCGTTTTGTTAGCGCGCACCCTACTGTTGTGGTGCTGTGTTTAAGCTTCCTCTTGATGATAGGCTTAACGCTAACAGCGGAAGGCTTAGGCTTCAAAATCCCTAAAGGCTATTTATACGCCGCCATCGGCTTCTCTATTGTGATTGAGTTCTTCAACCAATGGGCCCGTCGTAGTTCCCTTAAAAACGATGCGCGTTTGCCGTTGCGCGATCGTACTGCTGACGCCGTTTTACGCTTGTTGGGTGACCGCAAACAGGCTGAAAACACAGACAATGAGGCCCACGACGAGCAAAGCACTGAGCAAGCAGCTTTTGGCCCAGAAGAACGCAACATGGTGAGCGGCGTTCTCACCTTAGGTGCTCGTTCTATTCGCTCCATCATGACCCCACGTGCCGAGATATCGTGGGTCAACTTGGATGACCCGCCCTCCGTGATACAGCAACACTTACGTGAAACGCCGCATAGCTTCTTCCCGGTATGTAGAGAGCAATTGGATAACACCTTGGGCGTGGCGCGAGCCAAAGACCTCATGGCCGACATGCTTGATGGAGCCGACTTGCAGAAGTTGCCTTCTTTGCGTGAACCTATTGTTGTTCACGACTCTACAGGCGTCTTGCAAGCCATGGATGTACTCAAAAAGTCACGTGGTCAGCTAGTTCTGGTCACCGACGAGTACGGCACCATTCAAGGCCTACTGACCCCTATCGATATATTGGAAGCCATTGCCGGTGAGTTCCCTGATGAGGACGAACACCCCACTATTGAACGTATAGCACCAAACACATGGCGTGTAGACGGTACCACCGACTTACATTACCTCGCTCAAACGCTAGAAAGTGACACGTTACTCTCTAGTGCCAATGGCTTTAGCTCCATAGCCGGACTCTTGTTAGATGTATTTGGCACGTTACCCGAGGTTGGCGCGACGACCAAGCTAGATGATTTGCACGTTGAGATTACAAGCATCGTCAACCGACGTATTGCAACGTTAGTCGTGACACGCTCAAGCTAATCAGCTAGCGCTATACAGACCAATCAGGCTTCTGCATCACAATGCCGAGGCCTGGTCTTAACGCCCATAGTTGCGCGCATACACCTCAGCCCCCATCGCCTCAATCTGCTGCTCTACCAAAACGTTGAAGGGGGTTAGTAAGGGCTGAAAATCATGTTCTGGCTCTAACACCGTCAAGGTGCGAACGATGGCCTCTATGGTCGCTACCGCAGCCGTCTCTGTGGCCTTACGTACTCTATACGAAGACGGCTCGCCAACAGGCAAGCTAAGATGCGGCAAACGACTGAGCAACGGGTTGGACTGAATAATTTTCCGTGCATTACGCCACGTACCATCCGGCACAACTAACAATGCAGACTGCCCTTTATCTATAGCGGCTAATGGCTGCTCTCTACTGTGCTCCTTGGCGGGGAACAATAGAAATGCGCTGCCAACGGCGGCAAGTTTTTCTTCCAACTGAGGAAAATGCTCTCCTACTAGCAACTCGGCCTGCTCTAAGCCCAACACCGCCAGACGCGCGGTATTTAATGGGTGCTTTTGCTCATCAGGGTGCTGCAACACCAGCACGCGAATGCGATTAGGCACCACGCTAATATGTGCACACAAACAATGGGTTACGGGTCGCGTGCAACGCTCACACATGGGGCGAGCCGCTTTTTTTGATTCAGACATAATCTTGCTACTACTAGACCTACTAGCCAATGTAGAAACGCAGCCCCTACTAGGACGCCCTACTCAACATCGCATGTGGTGCTATCAGCCTGCGTAATGATTCTCTCCGTCCACGGTGACGGTCGCTAAAATAGAGTGCGCAATATAGCAGTTCTCGTGGGCCTGCTCATGGTTTTTAGCAATTTCATCTTCGCTAGGTTGATAATTGCCCGAAAACACAATCTTAGGTTTTAAAACGATCTCGGTGATAGCCATTTTACCGTGGCTGTTCTTTCCCATCGTGCCCTGCGGATTGTCATCGTAACTCTCTACTACCCACCTTTTCTTTGCCGCCAAGCCCAAGAACCACAACATATGGCAACTGGAGACTGCTGCCACCAGAGCCTCTTCGGGGTCTACTGCCGCTAGGGTTGAATACGGCAACGGTACTGAATGTACAGACGACGAGGCAGGAATACTTACCCCCTCATCAAAGCTCCAGTGATGCAATCTGCTGTACTTGTTATCAGAAAAGGCTTCATCAGGCTGGCGTTGCCAGTGGACGCGGGCGAAATAGGCATGGCTCATAGAGTGCTCGTAACACGGTAATGGATTGATTCACTAGCTTAATCCAGCTTCCAAAAGGCAGCAAACACAAAGCACCACGCGACACACAATCGTTGAACAACTAGGAGAAGCCCTTATTTCAAGTTTAAACATTACAGAACTACTCTAATAAATCAAAAATGAGTAATGTATTAACCGCTATCCCCGTATAGCGCTTGGAGACAACCAGTGCGATCCTCTGCTTTGAAAAAAACAGCTTTTAGTTTGAGTTTATTGGCCAGCGCCCTACTTTCAGTCGCCCATGCGGCCCCCATAACAGTAGAAATCAACCGGGATGCTTACGGCGTACCTCACGTTTTTGCCGACAGTAACTACGGCCTGTTTTACGGCTATGGCTATGCGGTCGCACAAGATCGCCTCTTTCAATTGGACATGGCACGCCGATCCTTTGTAGGGACGACGGCAGAAGTATTAGGGCCTGGTGACAACAATGTCTACCTGAACTACGACATCAATGTACGCCGCAACTTCAACCCCGCATCTATCAATAAACAGCTCGCCGCCTTACCAGAAGAGGATGCCAACATTTTCAAAGGCTATGCTGACGGTTATAACGCGTATCTAGCCTTAGTGCTCAACAACCCCGAGTTACTGCCTAAAGAGTATGTGGATTTCGATTTTTCACCCACGTCTATCTCTGCCTTTGATGTAGCCATGATTTGGGTAGGCTCAATGGCGAATCGTTTTTCTGATGTGAATCTGGAAATGGGGTCGTTAAGTCTACTCAACGATCTAAAAGCCAAACACGGTAAAACAGAGGCTGAGCGCATTTTTAATGAGCTGTTATGGGTGAATGACCCCAACTCCCCCACCACCGTACCTGCATCAGACACTGAAAAATCCGTGTCCTACCAACAGCCCGCACCACAGCAATTGGTAGCCCTATCCACGGATACAGCACAATCCATTTTGCAAGACACAGCAACACGTTGGGGTGGTAACGGCCCAGACTTTGTGCCCAAAGCCAGTAACCTCTGGTCTACCCAACCACACCGCGTATCAGAAAACGCCACTGTTTTGATTAACGGCCCACAATTCGGCTGGTATAACCCCAGCTACACCTATGGCATAGGCTTGCACGGCGCGGGCTTCAACGTCTCGGGTAACACACCATTTGCATACCCGATTGTGCTATTTGGTACCAACAACCAAATCGCCTGGGGCGCAACCGCTGGCCCACAAGATGTGGTCGATATTTATCAAGAGCAACTAAACCCCGATAATCCAGCGCAATATCGCTACAACAACGAATACCTAGACATAGAGGAGCGCCAAGAAACCATTAAGGTTAAGGGCCAGCCTGATACCGTCGTTACCTTGCAGCGCACGGTACACGGCCCTGTGATGGCCGTCGATAATCAAAATAATGTGGCCTACAGTAAAAAACGCAGTTGGGACGGCTACGAGGTGCAGTCTTTATTGGCATGGCTCAATATTGCCAAAGCCCAAAACTGGGAAGATTTCTTAGCCCAAGCTGAAAAGATGGCCATTTCTATCAACTGGTATTACGCCGATAAGAACGGCAACATAGGCTACGTATCGCCCGGCTTTCTGCCTAAACGCCCCGCAAACCAAGATATGCGCATCCCAGCCTTGGGCGATGGCAGCATGGAATGGGAAGGCATACATGACTTTAGCGCCACGCCTAAGGCTTACAACCCTCAGCAAGGCTACCTAAGCAACTGGAATAACCGCCCTGCACCCGACAAAACCAACACCGATGCGTACTACTGGACTTACGGTGATAGGGTGAATGAGTTAAACGTGCAATTCGCACAAAAAGACACATTCACACTGCAAGAGATTTGGGACTTTAACCGTCAAGCGTCGTACCACGACGTGAACTGGCGTTACTTTCAGCCGCACTTACAGGCGGTTGCTGCCAAGCAAACAGCCAGCTCACCCACTCGTGACATGACAACGCTATTGCTGCAGTGGGATGGCATGGAAACCGACGATGGTCACGGTGTTAACGCCGGCCCTGAACGGTTGATTTTTAAAACCTGGCTAGAGGAAATGTACAAGCTGGTACTCGTACCTGTCTTGCCTGAGGCGCATCAAGCCAGCTACACCAATACAGGGTTTGCTACCACCAATGGCCCCAACCCTGGTTCTATTAACCTCAGCATGGGGACCAAGGTACTGTTGCGCGCACTGGAACTAGAGCAGCACCCCGATCCACAACGCCATAACTTCTTTGAACAAAAACCTTCCATCGAGGTCATGCAGCAAGCCCTAGAGAATACCTATCAACGCTTAAAAGCGGAGCAAGGTGACGATATGGCTAACTGGAAAATGAGCAGTTCAGTTCATAAGTTTAGCGATCGCAACTTTACCGGCACCCCACAAACCACAGCGGGTAATACGTTCAGCTTCACGGGTTACCAAAACCGAGGCACAGAGAACAACCGCATTGTGTTCTATGATGACAAAGTCGAGTTTTGTGATGCGATGCCTCCGGGCCAAAGCGGTTTCATCGATAGGCATGGCAAAAAAAGCCCACATTATGAGGATCAACTCGCCTTATATCAGAACTTTGGTTGCAAACCGGTGAGTTCAACCGTGGATGACATCAAAGCCACCACGGTAGAAAGCACGGTATTGACCATCAAGCACTAACACCTCAGCACGACTTAACATCGGTATATGAAAACCCTCAGCTCAGCTGAGGATTTTTCACATCACTCATCGACTATAAAGACCATTTCAAGCCAGTCCACGCAGGCCGTGGCATATAATGGGCAGCGAGCGATGGCCTACGCAATAGCCAGTTTGCCGTGTTTTACCCTATTACTGATTTCTTTAGACGATGCCTTTACGCATGTATTGGCATCGTTATTTGTATCCAAACAAGGACCTGAACAATGGATTTGCCCGCCCACCAATTAAGCATGACTGTATTAATGACACCCGATACAGCGAACTTTTCCGGAAACGTGCATGGTGGCACCATTCTCAAACTGCTGGACCAAGTGGCCTACGCCTGTGCTAGCCGTTACGCCAAGAGCTATGTGGTCACACTTAGCGTGGATCAAGTGACCTTTAAACAGCCCATTCATGTGGGCGAATTGGTGACCTTCTTGGCCAGTGTTAACCACACCGGTACGTCCTCTATGGAGATAGGCATCAAGGTGATTGCCGAAGACATACGCAGCGGCATTGTACGTCACGTGAATAGCTGTTTCTTCACAATGGTTGCGGTTGAAAATGGCAAACCTATTGCCGTACCTTCTCTACAGCCTCAAACAGATGACGAAAAACGCCGCTTCTTAGCAGCGCAAGTACGACGCGAGTTACGCCGTGAGTTCGAACAGCGTCAGCGTGAGGTGCAGGCCAAAACCTCCCCCGCTCTATAAGTAGACAACGCAGATGCCCACCTACCAAAAATGTAGGTGGGCATTTTTTTGCCTTAACTCTATACAATCCGCTTGTTGCGTCTAGTTTCCAAAAAACAAAACACAAAACTCCCGTATATTTACACTTGTACTGTCTCTGACCTTCTTTTTATTGCAGCTTCTACGTGTCCCGTTCTCTATTCTCAAAAGCCACACTGTGCATTGCCTTAGCCTTCTCTGGTTTAACCGGCTGCTCTATGTCGGACTACTATGCCGAACAAGCCGAATGCTTAAAACCCCAAGGCCCCTATCCAGCGTCATGCGGCGTGAACTATAACGGCCCTACAGGCGAATTGGTATTGAGCCAAGACACCACCGGCGGCAACCCTGACATACGCTACTTAACCGCTATGCAAAGCTTTTACCCTGATGCCCCTATCAGCGTCGAACAATTGGTAGCCGTCGCCAAAGCCGCAGAACAGGGGGATGAGGGCTCTATTATGGCCTTGGGCAGGTTGTACTATGAGATAGGCCATCACTACACCACCTGTAGCGTGGTGAAAACTGGGCAGAACTGGCTCAAACTCGGCAGTGACATGCAATTACCCCATCCTAAAGTCCTGCTATCGCAGCACTATTTCAGTGGTATTTGCATGCCTATCAATGTTACTAAAGCCTTGCAACTCGCCCGCGAAGCACGGGCTATTGATGACGATCCCATCATCATTGAATGGTTAGAGTACGCTAGCAACCCAGACAACCAAGTATTAGCGGAACGCGAACGCGCACAACAGCTAGAAGTGCATCAAGGGAAACGCCTCCCCTAAGCCATTTACACAGTTCTAACATTAGAGAGCCGCTTAACGTAGCGGCTTTTTAAATACCTAGACTATCAAATTTCGCACTTATTTTTTTAGCCTGAACCAAAAGAGCTTCTAAAGCTTGCTGACGTTCTGCCTCGTTATACCGCGAGCGTAAACCTGACACCATTAATGAGCCATAAATCTTACCAGTCTGGCTTAACACAGGCACAGCCACCGCCGCCACATCAGGATCACGCTCGCCTAAAGAGACATAAAAACCTTGTTTTTTAATCTCAGCATCGTGTTCGGCACCTGGCTCATACGCCAATAATATTCGCCCTGTCGCCCCCACGTCTAAGGGCAGCAAAATCCCCTCTTCCAGATGGTGCCTCGCAGAGCGTGGCGAGTTCTGCCTATACAAACACTGTCTACGTTCGCCTTGCCGTATGTAGTAGGCCGCTGTCTCACCAGTGTGTTCTACCAACTCAGCCAAGATCGGCCTGACGAAAGCCTCGATATCAAAGGCCTGCTTGTACAACACACCTAGCTGAAACAAAGCGGGCCCCAGTCTATAAGTACCGCCTGCAGTCTTCTGTATATAGCCAAAGAGTTCTAACGATCCTATTAAACGCAGGATCGTACTTTTGTACAGGTCTGTTTTAGTTGCTAGCTCGGCCAAGCTTAGTTCCGCATTGCCTTCCTTAAAAGCATTCAAGATAGACAACGCCCTTTCCACCGATTCAACCCGATTGTTTTTTTGCGTCATGGACTGCTTACACACTCATAAAAGACTGGGGAGAAAAATGAACTAAGGGTTTTTCTCTACCAAATTATGTTGACGATGAAGCGAATTGTAAACTACTTTCTCATTACGTCAAACAGAACGTATGTTCTATTCTGCGGAACGAAATATTTATAGGGAGCCCTTGAGGTGTCAGAAGTTTTATCAGGGATACGCGTTTTAGACTTAACCAATGTACTAGCTGGACCATACGCTTGTTATTTGCTTGCGCAGCTTGGTGCCGAAGTAATCAAAGTAGAACGCCCAAAAGTGGGGGACCTTGCACGTCAGCTCGGTGCAGATGCCACATTGAATCAACAACAAATGGGCACATCCTTTCTGGCTCAAAATGCAGGTAAGCAATCGCTAACGCTTGATCTTAAACACCCGCAGGGCAAAGAAATCTTTTTAAAGCTTGTGGCTAGCGCAGATGTATTAGTAGAAAACTTCCGTGCAGGCGTGATGGATCGGCTTGGACTATCGTATGCAGCCTTAAGTGAGGTCAACCCAAAACTTGTGTACTGCTCCATCTCTGGTTTTGGCCAGGATGGCCCTATGGCTCCGCTACAAGCCTATGACCAGATTGTGCAAGGTCTGTCGGGAGTCATGAGCGTTACAGGTGATCAAGAAACTGGTCCACTCCGCGTGGGTTACCCTGTGTGTGACACCATAGGCGGGCTGAATGCAGCTTTTGCCATTAGCTCGGCTTTAGTGAAACGCAGTAGTACTGGACGTGGCGATTTCATCGATGTGTCTATGCTGGAATCTACGCTAGGTACTATGGGTTGGGTGGTATCTAATTGGCTGATTTCTGGTGTACAGCCCACACGGCTTGGTAACCAAAACATGACAGCCGTACCCTCTGGTGCCTTCCGTACACAAACCAGCTTGCTCAATATCGCCGCCAACCAACAAGCGCAATTTGAACGTTTAGCACAACTGGTAGGTCGCGAAGACTGGCTTACTGACCCCCGCTTTAAAGCACGTGAAACCCGTAAACAAAATCGCTTGTTGTTGAATGAAGAGCTGGAGGCCGCTTTAAGTACACAAACAGCAGAATACTGGGCTGAACTGCTAAACCAACACGATGTACCAGCAGGAGTCGTGCAAGACATCCCTACCGCATTGGCGCATCCGCAAATGCAAGAACGTGAATTCATCAAAACCTTGAAAAATCAAGAAGGTAAAAAAATCAAGGTTGTGCGTGCTGGATTCCGTTTGCATTCAGGCGATCCAGCCCCCGATTGCTACCCTCCACTGCTAGGTGAACATACTCACGCCCTACTGGGTGAGCTGGGCTATAGCTCGGACGCGATTGAACAACTCGCACAGGACTCCATCATTTAAGGAATCAGCACATGACCTCCACAATTGACCCTAAAGCACAAGCTGCCCAATGGTGGGCCACCGACATCATCAAGATGAGCCCTGGCGTAATTCAGTTTCACGGTTACCCCATTCAAGACTTGATTGGCCAACTAAGTTTCACGTCCATGATTTGGCTCATGCTGAAAGGCGATGTTCCCAACCCTGAACAAGAGGCTTTGTTTAATGCAGCACTGATGGCAGGCGTAGATCACGGCCCTCAAGCCCCTAGTATCGCTATTGCTCGTATGGCGATGAGTTGCGGTGTAGGCATTAACAACGCCATGGCATCCGCCGCCAATGTGCTGGGTGATGTGCATGGTGGTGCAGGAGAACAATGCTTAGAATTTTTCCAACGCATACAACAAGCCATAGAAAGCGGGCTAGACCTAGACAGCGCCATACAGAACGAATTGCAAGCCTTCTTCGCCTCAGGCAAAAAGTACGTGCCGGGTTTTGGACACCGCTTCCACCCTGTTGACCCTAGAAGCCGTCCATTGATGCAACTACTAGAAAAAGCGGAGCAAGCACAAGCTACCACAGGCAACTATAGAGAAATTGCCCTAGGAGTAGAACAGCACATCGCCAAGCTAAAGTCTCGTCCAGTGCCTATGAATATAGATGGAGCGACTGCCGCTATTTACGGTGCATTGGGTTTTCCTGCTGCCTTGTGTAGAGGCCTGTTCGTATTGTCACGATCCGTTGGGATATTGACGCACGCATGGGAGCAAAACCAATCCAACACACGTAATAAAGGTCCTATGCCCAAAGGATGGCTATGGTCATACACCGGCACGCCGGAACGAAACCTGAATACGCACGAAGTATAAAAAGCAATGACACCTACAGTACTGATTACTGCTGCAACCATCAGCCAAGCCGCTATTGATTATCTTCAACAAGCCGGCTGCAAACTGTTATTTTTGCATTCTGAGGATAAACAAGCTGAGGTAGAGCAGCTTGCCCGTACACAATCCATAGACGCCATTTTGTCTAGAACATACAAAATCACCCACGACCTCATTACGCATTGCCCGAGTTTAAAAGTGATTGCTAGGCACGGAATAGGCTACGACAACGTAGACATTTCTGCCGCCAGTGAGCGTGGTATTCCCGTATTAGTCACCCCAGGTACAAATGCTCAAGGTGTTGCTGAGCTATGCCTTGGCTTGTTGTTAGCCTGCGCACGTCAGATCCCGCAAAGCCATGCAGCTGTTCGACAAGGCTTATGGCCTCGTGCAGGCCAAGGTAAAGAACTGTACGGTAAAACTCTAGGGCTAGTCGGCTTAGGACGTATTGCTCAACACGTAGCCCTACTAGCCAACGCACTAGGAATGCGCGTGCTGGCATACGACCCCTTTATTACAGACTCTCCTTACACGTTAACTGCCACATTAGACGAACTGCTTGCTCAGTCTGATGTGGTGTCCCTGCATTGTCCTGCTCAAGAGAACGGCCACCCCCTGTTCACAAGCAGCACTTTCGCGCGCATGAAGCCTGGCAGCATCTTAATTAATACTGCTAGAGGCCAATTAATTGATGAAGCCGCGCTTGCAAAAGCCATAACCAGTGGTCAGCTTTACGCTGCTGGTTTAGACACCTTAGCCACAGAACCGCCTGCCAGCAATCACCCTTTCTTTGCACTGGATCGTATTGTGCTCAGCCCACACTTAGGCGGCAGCACAGATCAGTCATTAGAACGTACCGCCATGATGGCCGCGCAGAACTTACTGGATTACCTCAAAAACAAAACCATCGATGAGGCCACACTAGTAAACCCCCAATACAGACAAGGAGCCACAACAACATGAACAACTACTTAATACAAGCACAAAATGCCGAATGGCCAGCAGGTTTTGTAATGAAGCCTCGTGTGCAAACACTGTCAGCTGAGCTGCTAGAAGCGTACCAAAGCGTACCTACAGCACATATTAGTGATAGTTTGGGACGCTTTCACGGTAGCAATGGCCTACACGATTATCACGGCGCCATCCAGCGCGGAGGCTTATGCGGTAACGCTGTTACGGTTAAAACACGCCCCGGCGATAACCTGATGATCCATGCTGCTATTCTTAGCGCCCAACCCGGTGACATTATTGTTGTTGATGCTAGCGAAGATTTGTCTACTGCCGTGATTGGTGGCTTGATGCGTACCACGGCGATTGCCAAAAAAATTGGCGGCTTTGTTATTGATGGAGCAATTCGCGACATAGAGGAATGGGCAGAAGGAGACATGCCTATCTATGCCAAAGGACATACACATAAGGGCCCTAAAAAAGAAGGCCCAGGTGAGCTCAACACACCTATTGCCTGCGCGGGCATGGTTGTAAACCCTGGTGATTTGATTGTCGCCGATGCTGATGGCGTAGTTTGCGTCCCAGCTAGTGATGCCCAAGCTCTGCTTACACGCTGCCAAGAGTTAGGGCGTCATGAAGAAAAAGTACGAACTCAAAACATGGCCGGCACGCCAGACGTAGATCGTTTTCTCACCCTACTACGCAAGAAAAACTGCCCTTTGTAATGCCACAAAAATAGAGAATCGGAGGAAATCATGAAAAATAAATTTGCTGCAGCACTATTGGCGGGTACTAGTTTATTGTCTATGGCTACCCCTAGCCTTGTATTAGCAGATACATACCCAAGCCGAGCCATTAGTTTCATTGTGCCTTACCCACCTGGTGGTGGCACAGACATCTCTGCCCGTTTACTCACAGATAAACTTGCCAAATCCAGCGGTTGGAATTTCATTGTAGAAAACAAACCAGGAGCTGCCGGTAGTATTGGCTTGGCTTACCTGCTGCGTCAAAAATCTGATGGGCATGCGCTAGCAATGGGTCAAACGTCTAACATGACCATCAACCCCAACATGAACAAAGACATTAGCTATGACACGCTAAAAGACTTCAGTTTAATTTCGGTAGTCGCTTCTCAACCCGTAGTGATTGTGGTGGCAGAAAACTCACCCTACACGCAGTTTACTGATTTGATTCAAGACGCACAGTCTGGCAAGAGCGTCACGATGGGCACCCCCGGAATTGGTACGGTTAGTCACTTGGCTATGGAGTACTTAGGCCAGTTAAGTGGGGCCAAAATCCGCCATATTCCTTACCCTGGTGCGACACAAGCCATTACTGAAGCTATGGGTGGTCACCTGGGTTTTGTGGCCACCAGCTTGCCTAGCGCTCTTTCACATATACGCGCAGGCTCAGTTCGCCCCCTAGCTGTGACATCGAAAGAGCGTAGCCATGCGTTACCCGATGTACCCACCATTGCAGAACTCGGCTACGAAAACTTTGACGTAAATGAATGGAAAGCTGTCATTGGCCCCTCCAACATGGACACCGACACTATTGCCATGCTCAACGAGGCCGTACGAAGCGCCTTACAAGACCCTGAACTTATCGAAGCCTTTGAGCGCGAGGGCAGTACTGTAGTAGGCAATAGCCCTGAGGCCTTCGCTGAAATGCTGAATGAAGAATATCCTCGTTGGCAACGTGTTCTGCAAGAGGCAAATATCACTAAAAAATAACCACATGCACAGCGAAGTCCTTAACCAGCTTCGCTGTCTACCTACCTGATTCGTTGACATCATCAGGCACTGGAGACACTACATAATGAAGAAAAATGACTATGCGGACATGACCTTAGGAGGCCTGTTTGTTTTACTAGGGTTAGCGACCTTCTTCTATGCACGCAGCCATTATGACATGGGAGAACTAACCAACATGGGGCCTGGTTTTTTTCCAGCCATCTTAGGGGCCACCATGTCCATCCTAGGCCTGTTAGTCATGCTTGCCAGCTTAGGCGTTAAAGCTCAAAAACGTGAGTTCAGTCTACGACCCGCTTTTTTTGTGACGCTTTCTATTATTGCATTTGCCGTATTGATTGAGAGTCTTGGAGCCTTACCAGCCATTGTTGCGCTGGTCTTTTTATCCTCTATGTCTGAAAACCGTGGCACCTGGCTGAGCAAGCTAGTACTTGCTTTGGCTTTATTCGGTATTGCTTATATTGTTTTCAAGCTCATGCTAAGCATGAACTTTAGCCTCATAAACGGGGTGTTCTAATGGATTTATTTTCCAATGCCATTCTAGGCTTAAGCGTCGCCCTGACCTTCGATAACTTGTTGTATTGCTTTCTTGGCGTGCTTATTGGCACATTCCTAGGTGTAATTCCGGGTGTTGGGGTGCTAGCAGCCATTTCCATGCTATTTCCTATCACCTTTCATATGGAACCCACTGCAGCACTGATTATGCTCGCAGGTATCTGGTATGGAACCACCTATGGCGGCAGTACAGCATCGGTCTTACTGAACGTACCTGGCTCACCCACCAATGCTATTACATGCCTTGACGGCTACCCGATGACCAAACAAGGTCGAGGTGGCGTAGCCTTGCTCATGACCACGGTGGCCTCACTTGTGGGTGGTTCGGTGGGTATTTTATTGCTAATGATGTTTTCCCCCATCATTGCTTCCTACGCCATTTCATTTTCTGCACCAGAGTACTTTTCTTTGATGTTACTTGGTTTAGTAGCCGCCAGCAGTGTATCTAACGGGTCATTTGTTAAAGGGCTACTAATGGTAGTACTTGGTATTACCGTTGGCATGGTAGGTACAGATATCTATACGGGTACGCCCCGCTTTGTGTTTGGCCTGTTGGATCTAGGTGATGGTATCAGCTTAATTGCTTTGGCTATGGGTGTATTTGGTATCGCCGAAGTAGTGGCTAGCGTCGGGAAGGTCAATGCCAAAGATGTAGACAAGAAAACTCTTAGCTTCGGTGCAATGAAACCCACTAAGGATGATATGAAACGCTCGTGGGGTGCAATGTTCCGTGGCTCCACCATTGGTTCTTTTTTCGGTACGTTACCCGGGACAGGCCCATCTCTCGCAGCCTTTGTGTCCTACGCCATCGAGAAACGCTGCTCCAAGACACCCGAACGTTTTGGTAACGGTGCAATTGAAGGCATCATGGCACCCGAAACAGCAAATAGTGCAGCGGATCAAACCTCATTTATCCCAACCCTTTCCTTAGGTATTCCGGGTAGCCCTACTATGGCGCTGATGCTAGGCGCACTGATGATACACGGCATAGCACCGGGCCCACAGCTTATGACTGAACAACCCGATTTATTCTGGGGCTTAATCATGAGTTTCTGGATAGGGAATATTCTGTTAGTGATACTTAACGTGCCACTGATTGGCGTATGGGTACGTGTACTCACTATCCCTTACCATTTCTTGTTCCCCGCAGTGCTTATGTTTATCGCTATAGGTACATACAGTGTTAACTACAGCGTGGTAGACATTCTATTTGTCGCGGGCTTTGGCATCATCGGCTATGTGTTACGTTGTTTTCAATACCCTATGGCACCGCTAATCTTAGGCTTTGTACTTGGACCACTAATTGAACAGCATTTCCGTCGTTCCATGCTGCTATCAGATGGTCATTTCTCTACCTTTATTGACCGCCCTATTAGCCTAACAATTTTGCTTATCACCGCTGTAATAGCACTCCTAGGCTTCTGGTCCAGTATTAAAGAACATAGAAAAGCCGCATCTACTGCATAGCGTCAACCCTTGGCTCACTGTCTTATTACCACCCAACAAAAATCACTGGCCCTACTGTAATTTCTCTATAAAAATGGCTCATTTTAGTGAGCCATTTTTTATTCAGTGAAGCCTAAATTACTCTCTGACACAAACTACTCATTCGTTAAGCATCAAAAAATCGAGACAATAACTAGTTTCCATATTAGAGCGAACTCTATATTTTTTACGCTTCACTATTTCTCGAAACTTCCTATATTTTTTCACTAACGTCCACAATGCTCACTCTACACATTGCGAATAAAAACTTATCATCCTGGTCACTACGACCATGGTTATTACTAAAAATATTAGGTGTGCCATTCCACGAAGTGGTAGAAACCTTTAGCAGCTATGGCGGTAATGGGCATAGCTACGAAAAGTTCAGACGGTTTTCGCCCACAGGCTTAGTCCCTTGCCTGAAAGATGGTGAATTACTCATATGGGATTCTCTCGCTATTTGTGAGCACATTGCTGAGGCTTACCCCGCTGCTTGGCCACAAAACAAATCCGCACGTGTCTGGGCACGTAGTGCTACCGCAGAAATGCACTCCGGATTTCAAGCGCTACGTACGCAATGCCCCATGAACTGTAGCCCTCAAGCCCCGTTAGCAGTTATTGATGCTGAACTGTCCAAAGATCTGGCACGCATTGTAGAACTATGGGAAAACGGTTTACAAAGCTTTGCTGGGCCTTTTTTGGCTGGTAATCGCTTCACTACCGTGGATGCGTTTTTCGCACCAGTGGCTATCCGTATTCATCACTACCAACTACCCGTCAGCACCCCCTGTCAAGCTTGGATAGCACGTATCCTCGCCTTACCAGCACTACAAAAGTGGATTGACGCAGCACGTAGAGAGATTGAGCCTGCACGCTAGCTGTTAAAGGGGAAATCCTACTAGAACGCAAAGGCTTTGCTCTCACCTTGGACGATGAAGCAAATCGCCTCTATGTGGGTAATGCCGTAGACAGCTCTATCACTGTGGTTGATACAGCCAACAATAAAGTGCTCACCACGGTTCAGTTAGCGGAGAAGATCACGCGCAAAGCCCCAGACGGTACAGAGCGCGAGTTCTATACGCATTACCCTAGAGAGCTAGTACTAGACAAAAAGAACCAGCGTATTTTTGCACCCGGCCTATGGTTCCAAGACAGTGTGCTGTACGTGGTTAACCTCAACACATTGGCCGTAGAAAAAACCATCCCCGGTTTTGGCTTTGTAGCAAGGGGCGCAGCCTTAGCTTTTAATGCGCACACCCACCGACTACTCGCCACAGACGTAGGTGATGAGCGTACCGATGCCATGCGTAAAAATGCTGGAAAATTAGTGGACTACACACCCCGAGGCGCAGGCAACCGCCTTGTAGTCATTAACCCTGAAAACGGCCAAGTAGAACAAAGCATTACTACGGGCCAAGAACCCTTGGACCTGTTGGTAGATGAACAGCGTCAGCGCTTATATGTCACCAATCGTGGTGCCGGAACACTGACCGTTTATAACAGCGCTGACAACACGCTGTTGCACACCATCGCACTGCCTGCACACCCCAATAGCTTGGCACTTAACCCCACTACGGGCGATGTGTATGTCACCATCAAAAACGATGGCGACACACCGGACAGCACAAAAGAAAGCGTTGTACGTATAACCTTCTAAGTACTACCACTAGCGAAAAGGCCATACTAGGAGAATAGTATGGCCTTTGCATTACCGCGTTCATGCTTGACGTAAAGACAGTCGCTGACAAATCAGACAATGCTTCACACAACGATTAGTACATCCATGTCGCGGTCAAACCGAAAACTCGGCCTGGTGCAACTTGAGCAAAGTTGCCGAGTGCCCCATAAGAAAATCCGTACGTACGATATTTTCTATCCGTTAGGTTATGAATGTATGCGGCCAACTCTACGTTATCGCTCACATTCCACGCTACCGAGGTATCAATCAAGGTATAGCCTTCTTGCTTGAGTGTATTAGCACTATCGAAATACAGTGAGCCTGTACGGCGCACTGCAATCTGTGGGCGCAAGCTGGTATTACCCAGACGCACATTGCCTTTCGCCGCAATAGTCAGCCCATGGCTAGGTGTAAACGGCACACGGTTATTTTCACATCCTGTGCAACTATTCGCCACATACTTCACAAATTTTGCATCATTAATAAAGCCAGATGCAGCCAAGGTTAACGACTGCAACACATCCCACTCGGCATTAAACTCCAAACCGGTAGAACGCGTTTTACCAACGTTTTTCAGTGTTTGGTAACCCATCTGGCTATCGCCATACAACTGAGTATCTTTGCTGTTCACTCTATAGGCTGCCACACTAAAACGTACATCGTCAGTGGCATAACGAGCACCTATTTCGTAGCTAGTAGAACGCTCTCTACCAAAACCTTCCGCATCCGCCATGCTAGTAGGTGCTAAGTTATAGCCTGCAGGTTTATAGCCTTGCGCCACATTCACATACGCACGCCACGCATCAGTAAATTGATAGCCTGCCCCCACCTGTGTCAGCCACGTATTTTCGTGGGTGGATTTATCGCCACGCACCGGCACCCCGCCCATGTGGCCACCAAAGTCTGTTTTCGCTGAGTCTCGTGACAACCGTAAGCCGCCTGTCACATCCAGTTTGGGGGTCACATGCCATGTCACGTTACCGTAGGCCGCTATAGACTCACTCTCATTTCTGGAGTTGCTTTCCAGATACGGCATGTAGGTAGGCACTACCATGTCAATTTTGTACTGGCGTGCTTGCTTCACTTTTTGTCTGTATAAGCCAAATACCCCGTCCCAATTACGACTGTGTAACGTACCCGCCTCTTGTGGGCGAGATGAAAGGCGCAATTCCTGTACGTCCTGGCGCCACTGCTCGGGCTGCCAAGAATACTGCATGGCAAACGGGTATTCGCGTTCTAAGCGCAAGTGCTGTGTGTTCAAAATGACATTTAATTGCCAGTCATCCCACAGGTATTGCCCTGATCCAGTTAAGGAGTTAACGCAGCGACGCTGGTATACCTCACGATAGGCCTCGGGTAAATCCGACCATGCAAAAGCGGTTCTATCATCAATATCATCGTAAGGCGTGTACACATCATGCGCCCCTTTAGCACAATCTCGGCCACCTGTAATACCCATCTCCCAAGGGCTCCCCGTAGGCGCCAACCTGAGTTTAAAAGCACCTGCCTCGGCTTGCGTACGCGCAAGCTTGTTACCTAACACCTCACTTTCTAACCAGTACGGTGTTTGGTTTTTCAAGAGCGACACTGAGCCATACAACAGGTCTTCCACTAACGGGCCAGAGACATTGGCTTGTACTTGGTAACCATGACGGTTAGAAATACCTGTTTTAATCTGCGCTTGAAAATCATTGTCAGGCTGGCGGGTCACAATATTTAAGACCCCACCTTGAGCACTTTTACCGTACAACGTACCTTGCGGGCCTTTAAGTAGCTCTACGCGCTCTATGTCCACCAACGACTGCAATGCAGCCACCGGCAACTGGGGCACGCCATCCACATACACTGTTAATGCAGGGTTATAAAAATCTTGGGCGGACGTGACACCACGAATAGTGACTTGTGGAAATAAAGGCGAGCCACTGTAAGACATCTGCAAATCTGGAAACACACGGCCTAAATCTACCGTATCGTTCACTTGAGCATCATCTAACTCATAACGCTCAACCACACTTGCCGCACCATTGAATTTCTCTAGTTTTTCGCCTTGTTTAGAGGCCGAAATCACAATAGCAGAAAGTGACTGTACATCATTGTCGTTCTTTTCGTTTTCTGCGGCGTAAACTGCTTGCACGGACATCAACGCCACGCTTAAGCAGCACAACTTGAATGCTGGAATCGTAGGATTCATGATTACTACCCTGTTTAATAAAAGCTGTGATGGTCTGCTCTCATGCGCCATGCCACTCTTTAATGCTTTCGCTGGCCTGCCACATACAGGCATATACTCCTTTCTGCTCAAGCAGCGAGGCATGTGTGCCCTGCTCTGCCACCCTTCCCTCGTTGATCACCACAATTTGATCAGCCCCAACGATCGTAGATAGCCTATGCGCAATCACAATCACGGTACGTTCTTTGACCAAGGCATCAATGGCCGCTTGCACAGCCACCTCACTTTGGGTATCTAAGGCTGCAGTTGGCTCATCCAAAATCACAATAGGGGCGTCTTTTAATATGGCGCGCGCAATGCTGATGCGTTGACGTTCGCCGCCTGATAATCGGCTGCCTATGTCACCCACACGGGTCAGATAGCCTTGTGGTAAACGACTAATAAAATCGTGACAATGAGCGGCACGCGCAGCAGCCTCTACCTCGGCATCCGTAGCCTCTGGTTTGGCCATACGTATATTGGCTAACACCGTATCGTCAAATAAGTACACGTCTTGGAACACAATAGAAACCAAGGCATTAAGCCTTACAGGCTCAATTGCACGCACATCTACACCACCAATAGCAATACTGCCTACTTGTGGATCGGCATGTCGCATCAACAAGCGCGTTAACGTGCTTTTCCCGCTACCTGAAGGCCCAACTAATGCCGTTAAACTACGTGCTGGAAACTGTACCGATACACCCTCTACCACCGGCTTATGACTACCTGAATAGCTAAAGTGCACATTGTCAAACTGTACGTCGTAGTGCGTAGGCTGGGCGGAAGGCTGCTGCGCTAAGGGCTGTATCTGCATTAACGCTGTAATTTTGTGTAGTGATGCCTCTACCATATCCAGCATTTTGGTACTTAGAATAAACACACCTAAGGGTTCACCAAACCGCACCACCAACACCATTAATGCAGCAAATATGGCGCTCTCTAGGCTGCCCTGTGTCACTAACCCTGCTCCAATGAACACCACTACAACAATGGCAACTTCCATGACGGCAGACAACATCAAATTGGGTTTAGCCCCTTTTTTCTGCCCTATGGTTTGCACCGCCTCTATATAGGCAAAGCTGTCACATAAGTGCTGCGCTTTTTCACCAGTGCAACATGCTGCACGCAACACAGCTAAACCTTGGGTATATTCCAAAATATCGGCACTGACGCGTTCGTTAGCCTCGGCCAACATGCGCATTCCACGCCCATACGCCGGACGTCGCCAGCGGTATAAAGGGATCAATAAGGGGAATACGCACAGCAATACCACACCTATTTGCCACTGCACCCACAGCACAACCAATGCAACAACTAGCGGTGTAATCAAAGCATTCGCCATGATGTTGGCGACAGTCAGTAAATAGCTGAGGTTTTCGTCTACACCGCCCAATAAGGTCGCATTAATTTCACCTGCACGTTTGTCTTGCAGCTTTTCTAAAGGGATACGTCGTAATTGCTCCCCTAATGCCGAACGTAATTCATGCGTGTTTTGCACCATGTCGCCACGGTAATCAAAGCCCATCGCCCACCAACGTATGAGCATACTCAACAGCATCAACAATGACAGTGCTACTAACCACGGCCACGTCATTGCCCATTGCTTATGGGGAATCAACCCTTGAAATATAGGCAGTACGCAAGCCAGCGCTAGCCCTTGTACCGTGGCGGATAACGCTAGCCCAATAAGGCTGGCACGTAAACGTGGTGCCCGACTGCGCGCACTGCTCATTAACTGCCGCCACGTGTCGCGTAACGATGTCACAGTTTGGGGGCGAGAAGAGTGAGTACTCATGACGCTACTCCTGTAAATGCCCAGTGCTGCGCCTGTTCGTAATGCTGCCATAACTGCGCATACACGCCGCCCTGCGCTACCAAGCTATCGTGCTGACCGTGCTCCACAATTTGCCCTTGCTCAAACACCAATATTTGATCGGCATGCCGGATCGTATTTAAGCGATGCGCCACCATCACTACTGTCTTGCCGCGCATCAGATTAGACAAAGCGGCAATCAAGGCGGCTTCGTTTTCCGGGTCGGCAAACGCTGTGGCTTCGTCCAACACCAAAATAGGTCTGTTCTGCAAAATAGCGCGGGCAATGGTAATACGTTGGCGTTGCCCTCCTGATAAGAATGCACCTCGCTCACCAGTAGGTGTGTCATAGCCTTGCGCCAAGCCCAGAATGAAATCGTGCGCTTGGGCGGCTTTAGCCGCCGCGATGATCTGATCCATACTGGCTTCGGGCATCCCTAAGCGGATGTTGTCAGCGATACTGCCCGAGAACAAAAAGGTGTCTTGGAACACAAACGCCACTTGCTGCATCAAGGTATGCGGCGACATAGCGCGTATATCTACACCACCTATTTGAATACTGCCTTCGCTCACATCCCAAAAACGTAAGATTAATCGTGCCACTGTGGTTTTACCGGCGCCACTAGCACCGACCAAAGCCGTCACACTGCCTTGCGGAGCGGTAAAACTCACATTGCTTAATACCAACGCGTCATCTTTAGCATAAGCAAAGCTCACCTTATGAAAAGCTATGCTCGCATCGTTAGGGGGAGCTCTGTCTGCATCGTCCAGCACCGGTAATACAGGTTCGGCCAAGACTTCCTGGATACGCTGAATACTAATCTGCGTCTTGCCCACCAAATGTTTTAGCGACATCAATGGCAATAAAGACTCCGCCATACCCGTACCCACCAGCAGCACAGCAATCCACGTTGCCGCATCTAGCCACGACTGACTAAACATCCACGCTCCCAGCCACAATAAGGTAGCTAAGGTAGGGAGCGGGCTTAAAATAATTTGTGAAAGCCTTGAAGATGTTCCTGCACGTTGATACCAACGCGTGACTACCTCCCTATACGCTTCCAAGGCACGCTGATAGCGCCCAAACGTGGCTGTACCGCTGTCAAAGGTACGTACTACAGGCATGGCCTGTACATACTCCACCACCGCAGCCCCGACATTCTCAGTAGCCTCGTTATACTGGCGCATCATCTCGTCACCACCACGCCACGCTAAAGCAACCGTTGCAACTCCTATGACTAATACAGCAGTGGCCGCCAGCGCTAATTGCCAATCCAACACACACAACAGTACAAACGTGAGCACAGGGGAAAGATAGGCGCGCGCATACAACGGCGACGAGTCCGCCACAAACACATGCAAAGCTTTGACGTCTTCCATCATCACTTTGGACAACGCTCCCGCCCCCATTTTTTGTACATAGCCTAACGACACACTGGCCAAGTGAGTAGCCAACTGCGTGCGCAATACCGTTTCCAACCTAAACGCCGCGAAGTGCGACTGATTGAAAGCGGCTAGCCGCAACACTAGCGCGACCACCGTCAAGACCAGCGCCAACAGTAAGGGCCACCACGGATACTGCGTCGTATCCTGCAACAAGAACTGCGCGGCCCATGCCAGCGCCACGGCTACGCCTAACGCTGCTGCTGCGCTGACGCCGGCCAAGAACATGGATACACGTATCTGCCCACGGACAGGGTCCATGATGGCCCACGCACTATCAGGCTTCTTGTTTGTTTTTGTAGACATGTTGCCCCTTTACCCCTGACTGGATGCCGTCGCGGTTGTGCTACGGTGGGTTTGATCTTGATGACGTACCAACACGGTTGCGATCAGCGTCAACACAGCCGCCAAACCAAAGCATGTGGCATAGCCAAAATGCTGTGATAACCAGCCCCCCAACACACCAGCCACACCCGCTAATAACGCATCACCACTTTGGAATAAGGTGAAGTCCACCCCAGCTTGTAGAGGGGACGCCAAACTCATTAGTTTGGAATACAAAGCCACCCACAGCACACCCATCACAGCGAACATCATTACAATCAACGAAGTCACCACAAACAAGGACGCAACAGATGCCGCCGCAGCCAACAACGCCAAGATGCAGGCTTTCAGTGCTACGGCAATCCATACGGCACGCCAGCCAGGCGCAAAGCGTACAAAAAACCCACCCAAAATAGCGCCGCCCAAGCCTGCTCCTATGTACAACGAACCAAATAACAAACCTACCTGATCTAGGTCCATGCCTTTATCCAGCAAAAATGGCCCGAACATCCCTAAGGTCAAACGTATGCCAACACTGGATAGCAAAAGCATCAGTAAACCTAAGCGCACCTCGGGTCGGCGAAAGGCATACCACAAGCTGGGATGATGATCTTTAGCCATGTTTTGCTGTCTCGCTGGCTCTTTCACCATCAGCATAGGAACGGTCAACAGCAACACCACCAAACCTGCGACCATCAATGCCTGCTCCCAGCCCCACCAACGCACCAACAGCAAAAAACCGCCAGAACCTAACATCGCACCCACATAAGCGCCGCCCACTTGTATGCTGTTACCCCAACCGCGACGCCCCTCTGATAACTGATCCACCACAAAACCATCACAGGCAATATCGGCCGTTGAGGCTACCAACGCAGCCAGTAGTAGCGTGCCTAATATCCACCCTATATGGGTGACTAGTGATAATTGCTCAAACCAACACACCACACCGATGGCGAACAAAATGAATGCCATCATCCACTGACCTAACAGCACAATTTTCCGAGAATGTCTTACCGTCGTGTCCAACGGTAAACGCCATCGTTCTATGTAAGGAGCCCACAAGAAACGTACCCCCCAGGGTAGCCATAACAATGCAGTCAAACCGGCAATTTCCAGCGATGCCCCTTGTTCGCGCAACAGCGTAGGCAACCCTTGGGTAATCAATACCGTAATGATGGCTTGTGTGACGTATATACCTGCCACCGCAGGCAATAACTGGCGCAAACTAAGCCGAGCTGTTGTATCAGCCGTGGTGGTAGCCATCAGACCTAAACCCTTGTAAGAGAAAAACCATCTGTGTTATCGCCGTATGATCTGAGCAGTCTCACCACATCAGTATCATCGATAATTGACAATCATTATCACTATCATTTAGCGATACAATAAGAGTGTAAGCATGCGCCATCACGGGTTTTAAGGCTCACGTTTTACGGACAAAATTTGTCAAATACGGAATTTTTTGTATGAATGGGCTATCTTTAGAAAGGCCATCAAGCGTGCTCTCGCACAATCCGGCCAAAATGGTGGAAAGTAAACTGGATGGCGTGCCAGACTCCTGGCGTCAGACCATGCTGTTAGAACGTCCCAACGATGGGATCAATATTTGCAGTATGTATGGCCGTCCTAGCGACACTTGGGTTTTCCAATCTGAAACCGAACCAGCGCTGTCCATGAGTTTTTTGCTGGAAGGCCGCATAGAGGCTGCCATTGAAGACGGCGTCGATTTACGCCTAAAAGATGAGCAAGTATTGTTGATGGCATCGAATCAGCCCATCGGCGGTTGGGACGTATTTTCAGCTGAAAAAGACTTCAAACTGGTTAATGTGCATATCACAGCCAAAGCATTGGAAGGCTTAACTGGCATGGCGATGCCTGATCTGCTGCAACAAATGCGCTCCACTAAATGTGACATGCCACATGTAGATGCATGCATGAGCACCCTGCCCCTTAGCAGCAGCTTGCGCCGACTAGCCGCTGAAATTGTCCATTGCCAACACCGTTACACAGACAACGCGCCACTCAAAAAAATGTTTTTGTGTGCCAAAGCGACCGAAGCCTTAGCCACCATCATTCATAGCCAGATCACCAGTAACGGCAACATCAGCACCCTACGCGCCTTGCCTACAGATAGACCTAAATTGGTACGCGCCAAAGCCTTGCTCGAAAACTCCTATAACGAAGCGTGGACTGTCTCAGCACTGGCACAGGCCGTAGGGCTAAACGAAAAACGTTTACAAGCCGGTTTTCAGACACTATTTGGCTACTCTGTGCACGAAAGCCTCACTCGTATACGCATTGATGTAGCCTTAGCCATGTTGGCCCATGGGTTCTCTGTCACCCACACTGCCCAAAGTGTAGGGTTTTCTAACATCAGCCACTTCAGCAAGACCTTCAGTCAGCAAATAGGTGTATCACCCAAACGTTGGGCTAAAGAATGGCTGCTAAACAAAACTACTACACCATCTGCCTAGCTCTCTCATTGCATGCAATCAGACTTCTAGTCTAACGATGTGCCGTAGAGGCTATCAGCGAACGAATTAAGCAATCACATCAGCACGCCGTCAAATGGACGTATAGGTGCTGGTATCTCATCATCGCCCAAGAGCTCGGCCACGCTAATTTCTATAGTGCGGCATAACGAATCCAAAGGAAGATTATTTGGCAGCATGCCAAAAGGCTCTTCAATTTGCTCGCCCAAGGCGTCCAGCCCAAAAAAGGTATACGACAACACGCCCACCATAATAGGCGTCATCCACCCTAAGCTGCCCACCAAGCAAAATGGCAATAAAAAACAATAGATATAGACCGTACGGTGCAGCAACAAAATATAGGCAAAAGGCATAGGCGTACTTGTGATGCGCTCGCAGCCCCCTGCTATATAGGACAGCCTATTTAGCTGTTTATCTACATCCGCAAACAAGATGTTATCCATCTGACCTTCACGTCGTAGTTGTGCGTAGGCATGGCCTAGCTCGCCTAACACCACATTGGGAGGATTAGAAGCTGCCAAGCAACGCTGTGCGTTTTCTTCGCCCAACCAACGACTCAAATCAGCAGTAGGATTACTAGCGCGCAATTTATGGCGCAACGCATGGGAAAACGCCACCAACCTATGGGCTAATGCTCGCTTTTGTTCCTCTGGCACGTTGTCGGTAAAACTTAAGGTTTGGCGTGTGAGATTACGTGTCACGATCAACAGTTCACCCCACAAGGTGCGCGCTTCCCACCAACGCTCGTACGCCACGCTGTTTCTGAAGCCCAAGAAAATCGCCAGTGTCAAACCCACTAGCATCAGTGGTACAGCCCCCAGTCCGGCCGTATCCATGGCGTACTTATACTCAAAAAACACCACCACCGTCGCCAACAGCATCATCGCCACTACGCGTCGCCACACAATAGAAACAATGGAGCCTTTTAAGGTGAATAGCATCAACCAAGGGGAACGAGAGGCTGGACGGACGATCATAATGTAGGAGTTAGGTAGGTAGCAGAAAAACAAGTGACAATTCAGTGTACGAGGCCAGCTCGCTCTAGGGCAAGGGTAAATGCAAGCACACGCAGAAGCGCCCTCTATCGGAAATGAATTGAATGCTTCCACCATGCGCACGCATCACTTCATCACAAATGCTCAAGCCCAACCCATAGCCACCAGTCTGACGATTGCGTGAGGTTTCTATGCGATAGTAAGGACGCAGCACCTTAGCTTGTTCGTCTAGCGGAATACCTGCCCCCTCATCCGACACAGCAATAATGTATTCCTCTGCGCTTTTATAGGCACGCACGCGCACATTGGAGCCATAACGTAAACCATTAGAAATCAGGTTTTCAACACACCGCCGCAACCGTTGAATTTGTACTGTGAGCGTGGCGGGCTCCACGTCCTCCAGCACAATAGACTCACCTAGGTCTTGTCTGTTCACACTCACTGCTGTCACTAAAGCCCCTACATCCACCGCCACACAGTCCTCGGTAGAGGTTTGAAAACGCATCAGCTCTAACGTGGAATTCACCAATTCATTTAACTGCTCTATATCGCGGCTAAGGTTCTTTCTTAGCACCACGTCATCCACCTGCTGCACCCGCAAACCCAAACGCGTTATAGGGGTACGCAAATCATGTGATACCGCACTAAAGAAATAAGAACGTTCTTCTATGTGCTTGTGTAAGCGTTCTACCATGCTATTAAAGGCATCGCCCAAGTGTTTAAACTCTTTGGAGCCGCCTAATTGAATGGTCTCTTGATGCCTATTCACATCCATTTCTTGCACGCTTTTTTCTAGCTTTTTTAACGGCCTAAAGATGAAGTTCAGGCATAGCGTTAGTGCCAGCACCACCAGCACTAATCTAAAAAAGTAGATACGTAGGAAATAGTCATAAATCAGCTCTACCGTTCCTATAGAGCTCCACCCTTGGTTTTCCGTGACTTGCAGTTGCCACAGTTGCCCATTTGATAGCCTAAACACTGCTACGAAAGACACATCCACCAAGTCCAACCCTTCAGAGAACATGGCAAAAAAACCATTACTATCCGCTTTGGTGCTCTGTACTTTGTTGGCGGAAATCAGCCTAAAACCATCGCAAGCACCTGTTCTTTCCTGAATGATATTGCCAAAGAAAGACACCAGATCGTCGTGTATATTCGACTCATAATCGGGTGGCAAAGACTGACTACGCTGTACGGCATAAATGCCATTTAACCACTCGTGGCTAATGGGTTGCCCTAACTTTATCTGCGACTCTGCATGCAAATACCAATCCGAGAAACGCACTGCCGCAATACGCGCAGGCGTTTCTACCAGCGCTTGCTGTCGCATCTGCGACCACATCGTGCTGGTGAGCGCCTGAGCCAGAAACAAACCCACTACCGCAACAAGCGTAATCTTGCTGCGCAACCGTTCGGGATAAAAGAAATACGCGCATCTATATAGCGTAGCTGCTAGATTCCTCGCTTTAGCACGCAACATACCCACCATTACTGCACTGTAATGTGTGCGGGGTCTACATACAGCACATAGCCTTCATTACGCACCGTTCTGATCAGCTCAGGTTTAGAGCGGTCTTTTTCCAAATGCTGGCGCAAGCGGCTAATGCAAACGTCGACCGCACGATCCTCATAGCTCATGCTGCGACTAAATGCTCTTTCCAGCAGTAGCGCTCTGCTTAACACCTTGCCGGGAGACTCTACCAATGCCGCTAACACATGAAAGTCTGAATTAGGCAGCGAGATCATTACCCCCTCAGGGGAGTAAAGCTGTCTGGCTTTTATGTCCAGAGACCACCCTAAAAAGCCATAGCGCACAGGTTCGGTCACTGGCTGCTCCTCCGCCGTATGCGTCGTAGCACGCCCCCCTCCCTGCCTACGCATCACCGCTTTACAGCGTGCAAGCAGTTCACGGGCTTCAAAGGGCTTAACCACATAGTCGTCTGCGCCCAACTCTAAGCCAGTCACTTTATCTACAAGCTCACCACGCGCCGTCACCATGATGATGGCAGGTGAATGCTCGCCGCGACGAATCTGTTTGCATATTTCTAGCCCATCCTCACCTGGCAGCATCAAATCTAACAAAACCAATGCAATCGTTTGTTCTTTCAATAGCTTAGCGGCTTCTCTGCCACTTTGTGCTATATGCGTTTTGAAGCCGCCAAACCTAAGTTCCTGCGCGACTAACTCGGCCAACTCCAGATCATCTTCAATAATTAATACGTGCCGTTGTTTATTTTTTTGTTCGTCCATTACATACCAATACAATTCAGCTGCGTTTCAATACACGTCACAACACAGCCTAAAACCATACACGCTAACCTTACGGCAAACAAGAATTATTCTCATTATTATATTAGGAGTTAAGCTTTGCCGTCACCCTTATCTAGCGTTACGCTAAAACCACTGGTCGCCTTGGTGATGCTGGCCATGTCTGGCCACAGTGTTCTGGCTCAAGAGTCCCCGCACACCCTTAAAAGCATTACGATTAAAGGGCATGAGAACCTTGATCCCGAAGACAGCTATCAGCAAACCTATAGCCGCAGCGCTACTGGTTTGAACCTAGAAGAAAAAGAAACCCCTCAAGCTATTACCAACATTACTAGGCAGCAGCTAGAAGACGAAAACATCCAAACGTTGGATGACGCCCTGCTTTCTGTGTCTGGTATTACGGTTAACGAAGTGGATATTGGCTCGCGTACCACCTATAGAGCGCGTGGTTTTAACATCACCAATTACCGAATCGATGGGCTGGAATTCAATGGTGAGTCAGGCTTCTCTGGCATTGGTGGCACCATCAACATGGATCTCTACGAGAACGTCACCATTCTACGTGGCGCCAATGGCTTGTTAGGCGGCACAGGTGACCCATCAGCCACCGTCAGCTTATCGCGTAAAAAAGCGCTACGAGACTTCCAAGTCATCGGCGAAGTAGAGGTAGGTAGCTGGCGCAAGCAGCGCGTGATGGGTGACATCAACACCCCGCTGTCTACAGACGGCGACTTGCGTGCGCGCTTAATTGTCAGTGGTGATAACAGCAATACCTTCCGCAACAATGAGCACCCTAGAACGCTAGGTGTGTTGGCCACGCTGACCTATGACCTATCGCCCAACACCAGCATCACGGCGGGCTATGAATACGATTACAAAAAACACAAAGGCACCTCATGGGGGACTAACGTTCCTATTTGGTTTGCCGATGGCAGTGAGACCGACTTTGATAGACGCTTTCACCCCGTCACAGACTGGAGCCACACCCAACGTAAAAACTCTACCTGGTTTGCAAACCTAGACCAAAACTTGGGAGGTGGTTGGAATCTGGGCGCGAACTACAGCTACAGTCATCTGGATAGCGTCAACAGTTTTGGGGTACTGAAAGCAAACAGCGCCGGTTCCACATGGGGCTTCTTTGATAAAGACTCTGGCCTTGCGTACCTAAATAGCTTGCACTCCGAGAGCGAGACCCGCCAACATGCGTTCTCAATGAACATTAACGGCCCATTCCAGCTATTAGGCAGAGAGCATGAGCTGATTATCGGGTTAAATGGCCAACGCACCGAAGAAACCTCCTACCAATTTAGCGGTGCTTTGGGCAACTGCCATATTGATGGCATCGTCCCCGCCCGAGGCTGCCAATACCGTTTAGACTTGCCCACGAACTGGCAAACCTGGAATGGTGATGAGTTCGGTGCACCACAAACCTTCAGAACCAATGCTCGCGGTGTCACCACCACGACTAACTACGGTGCCTATCTGGCAACTAGACTAGAGCTGACTGATCAACTGAAGGTTATTCTGGGCTCACGTTACAGCCACTACAAAACCTACGCTCACGACTACGACAAAGACGATGTACGTAGTGACCGTCGTGCAGAATTGGACAAAAAAGTCTGGACACCCTATCTGGGTCTGACCTTTGACATCACCCCTAACCACACGCTTTACAGCAGTTACACTGATGTCTTTAAACCGCAAAGCCAGCGCGATGTTGGCGGCAACGTCATCAAACCCATACGCGGTGCTAGCTATGAAGCAGGTATCAAAAGCAGTTGGTTAGATGACACGCTGTCTACTACCGTAGCCATCTTCCATGCCCAACAAAAAAACGTTGCTAAAGCAGATGACGACAACACCGTGCAGGATACCGGCGATCAAGCCTATGTAGCAAATGCCACTGGCGTGAAATCCACTGGTATAGATTTGCAAGTAGCCGGTGCTATTAGCAGCCGCTGGAACATCTACGCTGGCTATACCTACATGAACGTTGTAGACCCTAACGCTAACGGCAGCCCACGTGAAGACCCTCGACACAGCGTAAGGCTAAGCACCACCTACAGACCTGACATACTGTCCGACAAACTGACTCTGGGTACTAGCATCAGCTACAACAGCTCTACTACCAGTACGCCTATGCCCGGTCGCCCTCTAGGTAATGGCAAGTTTGACAATAGCCCCATACGTCAATCAGGCTACATGCTTACCAACGTGATGGCTCGCTACGACCTGAATAAAAACTTCAGTCTAAGCGCGCACATCAACAACCTCTTTGATAAAACCTATTACCGACAATTTGGTTTTTACAACGGGTTGATTTACGGCGAACCACGCAGCTTTATGCTGAACCTACGGGCGAAGTTCTAAACCGTAGTTAGGTTCTCATGCACCCTAAAACGGCACTTGAAAGTAAGTGCCGTTTTTTTGTGTATTGCCCACCGTAAGCAGCCTTATTACGGTAGTCGTTACACGGCTGATACGTACACTGACACACTAGCGAAAAGCGCGCAGTATACTGGTGTGTAATGACACAGGCCATCACTCACCTCTTGTGTCAGCAGCCATAAAAAAACACTGCCATCTAGATTTAGGTGGCTGCATAATTAACCGAGACAGTATGAACGATGCACGACCTTGCTTCCTCCCTAGGGGATTTCATCGCCATTGAGGATCTGGAAAACATCCAGCCCGATATGCGCGTCGGCTTTATTTTGATGAATAAGTTCACCTTAGCTCCCGTCGCGGGACTTGTGGAATCCTTACGTTTTGCGGCCGACAAAGAATACCGAAGCCAGCAGATTTACTGCCAATGGGACTGGATGACCTTTGATAACCAACCGGTCACCGCCAGTTGCGGGTTGCTCATACACCCCACCACCACTTTTGACCCTTTTAATAACTATGACTATGTAGTGCTAGCGGGTGGTTTGTTGTCTGAAACGCGCTCCCCCTCAGAGGAGCTGCTACTGACGTTACAACAAATCAATGAAGCAAAGATTTCAATTATTGCTCTGTGCTCGGCTTCGTTTGTATTGGGTAGAGCAGGTATTCTGGATCAACGTAAATGCGCTATACACTACGCCATCATTGATGAGTTCAAACAAAAATTCCCGAATGCCAAAGCACTTATCGATGACAACTTTATTGAAGACGGTGGAATTTACACGTGTCCTGGCGGTACTGCCATAGGGCTTGCTACAGCACTGATACGCAAGAACTGCAGCAATGTTCGTGCGCAGAAAAGCTTGGATTATTTACTGCTGCCTCACAAACCCAGCGTAAGTGGCCCCACTGACTCTATCTTGTTTAAAAACCCCAATATTTATGAGAACGAGATAGTTAAAAAAGCCATCACCTACATGCGTGATAACTTAAGCAGTCAAATCACCATGACGGATGTTGCCAATCATGCTGATACCAACACCCGCCAACTACATCGTGCATTTGCTGTGAACACGAATGAATCCCCAGCCAGTTACTGGCGACGTTTACGGTTAGAGCATGCGCGTTTTTTACTGACTAACACCAGCGACTACGTGACCAACATTGCGATGGAGTGCGGTTTCTCCGATGCGTCACACTTTATTTCTTGGTTCAAAAAACTGTACGGCGAAACCCCCTATTCATATAGAAAGCGCCGTCACGAAATAGACAAGTAAGCTAACCCTATAAAAGAGCGCGCATGCGCTCTTTTATGTTTCACTCCTTAGAACAAGCAATAGGTCTTTTTGAAGTTTTCTTTGATATCCCAAATGCCTTTGCAATCAGCTGGAAACAGCACGGCGTCACCCGCATGCAGCTCCACAGGATCCAAACCTTCGGGTTCAAACACGCACCAGCCTTGCACGATATAGCTGAACTCTCGATTGGGTAAAAAACGCTCAAATCGCCCTGGTGTACTTTCCCATACGCCTATCATTGCATCACTTTCTATCACGTCATGCGCTTGCGCCGTGCTTTGCATGGCAATGATGTCCCCTAGCGGGAATTTAGCAGGGGCTGCCGCGCCCATTTTCGTTGCTTCTACTGCTCGAATCACTACGACTTGATTACTCATTTTTTTCCTCATTATTAAACGTAACTAACCAGTGATACTTATCTGGAAAGACTCAGGCTTGCAGCATCAGAGAGCGACAATGCATCCACATCGGGGGCCAACTTCCACGCTGACCACACCCCAATCAGGGACAACCCTGCAGCAACTAACATCGTGAACTCAATCCCAAAGTCCACTAACGACATGGGCACTAAATAAGTTCCTGTTGCTGCACCAATTCTGGAAATAGACGTCACCATGCCCACAGCCGTCGCTCTGACCTCGGTTGGAAAAAGTTCGTTCGGGTATACATAGAGCAAGACTTGCGTACCACCTACAAAAATCGCATAGCCAGAGAACAACAGCAAAATAATCGATGATGGTGAGTTCGGGTACAACCCTAGCAAGAACAACATCAGCCCAGACCACAAGAAACTGTGGAACAACATTTTCTTGCGTCCCATAACATTGATCAGCATCGTGGCGAAGATACACCCCACGGTAAACAGCACCGTAATCAAAACCGAACCTATAGTGGCCATATCTTCACTTATACGCAGTGCCTTAAGAACTTGAGGAGCGAAAGCATAAATGGCAAAAATAGGGATAATCGAGCACGTCCAATACATACACACGAAAAGCATTCGTTTGCCATAACCTGAGTGGAATAAGTCATACACCGTAATTTTCTTGGCGTTACTCACCACCTCCTCTTTAAGATCTTCTACCGAATACTGTTGGCCATAAACTTTTTTGATCACGGCATCCGCTTCTTCTACACGCCCCTTGCTAAGCAACCAGCGCGGTGACTCGGGGGTACCATATCTAGCCATAAGGAAGATCACCCCTGGCACTAAGGCACTAGCTAACACCCAACGCCATGCCTCTGCACCGCCATAACGTAACGCTATTTCACCTACGATATATGCCGATGCAGCCCCCATAAACCACAGCACCACCATTACAGAAATCATGGTGCCTCGATATTTTCTAGGTAAAAACTCTGTGAGAAAGGCAGTAGCGATGGGGTAATCCGCCCCTACGGCAATACCCAGCAATAGACGCCATACAAATAACATCCATGCGGAGTCCACCCAGAACTGTGCTACTGAGAATCCAATAATGGCAATTAAATCAATCAGGTACAGCACTTTCCTACCCAATCTGTCAGTAATGATGCCCCCTAGAAAACCGCCGATAAAAATACCTATCAGCGCAGACGCTGCAATCAACCCTTGCCAAAACGTGGTTAAGCTCAGGTCCTGAGTAATCTGCATCATCACGACGCCTATTACGCTCAGAACGTAACCATCTAAAAATGGTCCACCAGATGAGTAAAACGTTAATTTCTTGTGAAAACTGTTTAAAGGGATATCCTCTATCGGTGTTTTTTGTCTCATGAATTGCCTCCATCCACATTTAATTTATGTATTTATCAATGGGAGTTATTTTTAAAAGAAGTCTTCGCTACACATCTGAATGCTTTATTTTTGGCAATACGACTCCTATCCCCTTTATGAAAGGGGAATGTAATCAGTAAAAATGAGCTATGCCTCTATGCCTGCCCTACGCTGTGAATACATCAAATTGATGTTCACACCCAGCGTTAAGAAGGGATCCGGTGGTGTGCTGCTAGGCCCTGGCGATGCTAACAAAAAGTCGATCATGTCATTGCGCTCGCCGGCCAACCAATCGGCTAACAACGCCCCCGTAATCGTGCCTTTTGTCGTGCCTAATCCGTTGCAGCACAGTGCACCATATACGTTCTTGCCTAGCTGACCAAACACGCCTTCGCCATTGCGGGACATACATAGTGCCCCGCCCCATGTGTACTCAAACTCGGTGTTACTCAACATGGGAAAACGGTTCTCGAAGGATCGACGGTGTCGCTGACGGATTTTCGGAAGTAGATCTGGTTTGCTGCGGCCATCACTGTTGTAGCTAAAACTATTGCGTACTAACAGGCGATTATCCGGTGTGCGTCTTAGCGTAGTCCCAAAGGTATCAGCTGGAATAATGCCCCATGTGCGTTGGCCACCCAAACGTTCGCCCTCTTCTTCTGTCAGCACTCGCGTCATGCTGGAGTATGTAAAAATAGGCAGTAATCTACCAGTATAAAAACCAAACTTAGCAGCAAAAGCATTGTTGGTTAAGACCAGTTTTTTAGCCTCAATAACGCCCCCATTAGCGGTATGCAGTACGACTTTATGAGGGTGTGTTTCATTATCAAACTCCGTGATGACCGTATGCTCATACAACGTCACGTTTTTGGGTAGATTTTCGGCCAGCCCTTTTACTAAGGCTGAGGGCTGCACCAAGATAGTCCCTGGTGTAAAGAGCGCACGTTTATAAAATGAAGTACCAATGCGCTCTGGCAGGTCTTTTTCTTCTATCACGTGATACTCAGTGCCTAAGCGATCCAAACCTTTTTGATAGGCCGCCAACACGTCAAGACCGCGTTGCTCCACCGCAGACTGGTACTTGCCTATAGGATCCATTTTGCAATCAATGGAAAACTCTGCCACCAAGCCTTTTAGGATTTCTTGGGCCGCTCGGTTTAGCTTCAGGTACATACCAGCTGTGTTCAAGTCACCAATATAATCCGGAGCACCGATGTCATGTGGTAGGTCAATTAGGAAACCAGAGTTTCGGCCCGACGCTCCAAAACCCACCTCTTGCGCTTCTACCAGCACAATGCTGTCATCGGGGAAGTTGTTCGCTAACTGTCGCGCTGCCGATAACCCAGCAAAGCCTGCCCCCACAACCACCCAATCCGCTTCCACTTTACCGGTAAGCATTGGTTTTACAGCGCGTTTCTGGCTTAAGTGATACCACGCACAACCATTATCATCTGCGGGTGTAGATGTAATTCTTATCATGTTGTCTCCCCACTATTGTTATAGCCATTCTTACCCTCATCCAAGATTGCCCATATAAGAAAACGGACTATTTTCAGAAGAAAATGTCGCCCGTGTTCCACGGCTTGGTACAAGCGGGTTTCAGGTTGTTATGCTATGTCGAAAATCTTGCCAGGATTCATAATCCCATGCGGGTCAAAAAGCTGTTTTATACCCCTCATATAGTCCACCTCAACTGGGCTACGACTGTATGCTAAATATGGTTTTTTAGTGAGCCCTACCCCATGTTCTGCCGAGATTGATCCTCCATATTTCGCCACTAGCTCGAAAATCTTAGGGTTGATGCTTTTACATAACTCATAGAACTCAGGGATGGGCATGTCTTGTGGCTTCACCACATTCAAATGCAGGTTGCCGTCACCAATATGTCCAAACCAGCAGGTTTCAAAGGCGGCATAATGTTGAGCAAAAAACTGCTCTATATCGTTGATGAATGCTGGGACATGACCAATCAGCACCGAGATATCATTTTTGTTGGTGGTATACCCCGATAAAGACTCCGTGATGTCTTCGCGCAAGCGCCAGAGATTTTTCAACTGCTCTAGCGACTGGCTTAATACGCCATCCAGCACCCAGCCTTTCTCCATGCAGGCTTCAAATACCTGCATGGCTTGATTCAGGGTTTCCTCATGCGGGCTTTCAAACTCGATCAACACATAGAAAGGCGCTTGCGTCGTAAAGGGTGCGCTCACATGACCGCAATCCACCACTTTTTGCATCGCATTCGCATCAAAAAACTCAAAAGCTGTTAAATCTATTTGTGCTCTGAATTCACGCATGACCGGCATCACCGCCTCAAAGTTGGGCACGCCCAGGACGAGCACTTGTAAATTCTGCGGCTGACGCTCTAGCTTCATATGTGCTTCGGTAATCACCCCCAATGTCCCCTCTGAGCCTATAAACAAATGCTGCAACGCATAGCCGGTGGCATTTTTCATCATGCCGTTATTAATATGTAGCACCTCACCACTGCCCGTAACCACTGTTAGCCCCAACACCCAATTACGGGTCATGCCATAGCGTATGACCTTGATACCACCAGCATTGGTTGCAATATTCCCCCCTATCTGGCTAGAGCCGGATGAACCAAAATCAACGGGGTAAAACCCCCCCTTTTCTTCGGCAATCGTTTGCAACTGTTCTGTGACCATGCCAGCCTGTACCTGTATCACTCTGTCCTCAGGCAAATAATCCAAAACTCGATTCATTTTTTCTAGGCTCAGGACTATTTCGCCCTTCATGGCTACCGCCCCACCCGAAAGCCCTGTACGCCCGCCAGAAGGCACAATAGCGATGCGCTGCTGATTGGCCAGTTGCACTATTTTTTGCACCTCTTCGGTGTTATCCGGGAACACAACAGCCATAGGGTTAGGCGTAAATACTCGGGTTTGGTCTTTACCAAACACCTGCTGACTATCTACATCTATCTTTACCCTATGCTCGCCCACGATAGCGACTAACTGCTCTATTACGCTTTGCATACTAGTTTTCCATGTGAACGTTATTTTCGCTGCCCACAAACTCGACGATGTTGGCAATCGCTTTATCCATTAATGTTTGCATGGCGTTCTCGCTGCTCCATGCCACATGCGGGGTGAGCATAAAATTAGGATGGTGAATAAGCTGAAAAATAGGGTTATCCAGTTGTATAGGCTCGTGCTCCACCACATCCAAAGCGACTCCCCCCAAACGGTTTTCTTGTAAGGCGCTAATCATGGCAGGCTCATTAATCACCCCACCACGCCCTGTATTAATCAGCAATGCGTCTTTTTTCATCAGGGTAAGCTCAGTTGCACCAATCAGATGATAGGTTTCCGACGTTAACGGACAGCAAATCGCCAGCACATCGCTGGTTTTGAGTAACTGAGTTAACGGAACATACTCGTTGCCTTGGTACTTACCGTTTCTGTCATGCAGTTTCACCTGCATGCCTACACCTTCAGCGATCTGCTTCAGTCGATGAGCAATAGGCCCATTACCAATGATGCCCAGCTGTAGCCCACGCAGATCCCTCACCCTGTAATTCAGGTATAAGTTTTGTAGCGCAGCCTTGCCCTCGTGTATGTCGCGCATCAACTGGTGGTAATTCCCCGTGCGACGCAATAGTGCAAAAATCAGCGACAAGGTATGTTCTGCCACTGTGTTCTCGGCATAGCCAGGCACGTTTGCTACGCGTAAACCGCGTTCTTGGCAATACGCCACATCGACAATATCCACCCCGGTTAACGCCATAGAAATCATTTGCAGATTAGGCAGCTGCTCTAACTGTTCTTGGCGTAACGGCAAACTGCAGGTCACTGCAATCGTGGCATCCTTTAAGCGCTCAACCACCTGATCTGGGGCGGTATACGCATAGTTGGTCCATGTATGAGGAAACTCAGGTCTATTAATACTGACCGCAGGCCCTATACCTTCGTAATCTAAGAAAACAATATGGTGTGTCATGGCAACTCTCTATTCTTTAACGTCGTTGAGTTGCGGCACATAACCAGCCGGAGCCAACGCTGCCAGCTTTTGTGTCAACCAACCTGCTTGTTTATTCATGTCCTCATAGCGCTCTTTTTTCACCAGCGCATTACGCACCACATGTGCACCTAGATAGCTAAAAGGCTCGGGGGGAAACAGTTTGATCTCTTGATCAACTAAGCCGCAATTTGCCCACTCATCGTTAACACCCTCTACCAACGACTTAATAATGCGGCTGGCAAAGACTGTCGTTCCCACCCCATTACCTGAAAAACCAATCCCAAAAAAGATATTCTGGTGACCACCCAAACGGCCAAAATTAGGTAGCCCTTTTATCGTTCTATCTATGGGGCCAGTCCAGTTACTGACTACAGGCACATCATTTAACTGCGGGTAGAAGCTACGCATCTCCTGCTCTACTTTGTCAGCAGCAGGGCTAGGCTTGTCGTAAATGGTTTCTATATCACCGGCAAAACCAAACTGCCCTAAAGGCTTACCAAATACGATGCGTCCTTTGGTGGTGTTACGCCAATAGTTCAACAACGTACGGGAGTCTGTAATGGCTACGCCACTGTCTAACCCTATGGCTTTCAAACGCTCAGGCACAGGTGCTGTGGCCACCATATCGCTGGACATGAGCGTAATCATGCGTCGTAACTCGGGGAACTGCGCCCCCCATGCATTCATTGCCACCACGACTTTCTTGGCTCGAATGCTGCCTTCTGGCGTGTGCACGACAGGAAGCTCAGATCGTTCCAGTTTTGTTAGTGGAGTGTGCTCGAACACTTGTACGCCTAGCTTGATAGCGACGGCTCGTAAACCGCGTGCTAATTTTGCGGGCTGTACGGTTGCGGCATTGGGGTCAAAAATCCCCCCAAGCACTCGTGGGGAACCGGTACGTTGCCTAACCTCATCAGGCGACACTAGCTGAAACGGATTCAACCCGTGCTTTTCCAACTCAAGGGTTAGCAGCTCCCACGAGTCCATCTGGGTTTGGTTACTGGCGGTCCACAACCATCCATCTTTGCGAAACTCGGCATCAATACCATGTTCGTCACAAAAGCTGCCTATTTCATCAATGGCAGACTCTGCTGCCTCGCATACTCGTCTGGCCTCCTGCTCACCGCAGATTTGCATCAACGACAAGTACTTCGCCCACCAGTTTGTAGCAATGCCTCCATTACGACCGCTTGCCCCTGAGCCACAACGATCACGCTCTATCACAGCAACATTCATGTCTGGGTTCGCCTGCTTTAAGCGTATGGCAGACCATAAACCAAAAAAGCCTCCCCCGATAATGCATACATCCGCCTCTATAGCCCCCCTCAAGCTCGGTGCCAACGCGCTTTCCTGATCCAATGCCTCCGCATACCAGAACCCTCTGTACATAAACGTTATCCTTTTTCTGCTTTATGAATTGGCTCTAGTATTTCTCGACGTGCACCTTTGTCGATAGCAGGAAAATGACAGAATTTAGGATGTCTTTACGTCTACGTGTAAACCCTCTTTGCGATTACTATGGACGAGCGTTTATGCTGCACCGCTTAGTTCGGCTTCTTTTTCGTGCACAACATCGCCAATAGCCGTGCACTTTTCTCTGGACCTTCACTAACATGCCCGCAACCTACTTATGCTACGAAGACGCCAAATCTGTACTCAGTTGGCCAGAGGCCGTGGACGCATTACGCCAAGGCCACTTGCTACCTAAAGCAGACATGCACGATCTGTTGTTTGGACCTGAAAATGGTATGTTGATGACACGCGCCGCACGTATAGAAGGTAAGGCTTTGGCATCAAAACTGAGAGTGTGTTTAATCACAATGCAGCACATGGTTTACCCAACACCCACGGTGCTGGGCGCCACCTTACTAGCACGCCCTGACAGCAAACATCTGGTGATTGTGGGTGCAGGCGTTGTGGCAAGAAATCTGGCGCGTGCTTACTGTGCGCTGTTCCCTGCTTAGAAAAAATATCTATCTGGGCTAGACGCATAGAAAAAGCGCACATGCTCTGCAATCAATTGGCTGGTATGGATATCGCTGTTCACGCCGTAACTGATTTACCCGCAGCCTTAGCGAGTGCCACTCAAGCGCAAAGTCCAATCCTGCGCGGGGAATGGATACGTCCAGGTACACACATTGATTTGGTGGGGGCTTTTACTGCTACGATGCATGAGGCAGACGATGCGCTCATTGCAGCCTCTGTTTTATACGTAGACAGCCACGCCACCACGCATCACATAGGCGAGATTGCAGCACCTATTGCTTCCGGTGCCATTACTGCAACGCACTTACGAGGCGATCTGTACGATATGGTTGCCCACCCAAGCGGCCTACGTGCTGAGCACGACATTAGCGTATTCAAAAATGGGGGTGGCGCGCATTTAGATGTGATGGTGGCAGACTGTTTGCTTAAAAAGCTAGGCTTATGAGGCTAGAAAAAAGGTTGCGAGGCAAGCTCACCTCCTAACACAACCAAAAACACCAAGAAGCACTGTTTGAAACGTTTGGGGCTAATCCTCGCTCGAACGCGCGCGCCCAACCACATACCCATTAATGCTGGAACTACCGCCCACGTAGATAACCCCAGTTGCTCTACTCTAAACGCTCCATGCACGAACAACCCCACAGCCAGCGCCACGGTAGACACCGTAAAAGATAGTCCCAGTGCTTGCACTAATTCGTCTTTGCTCAGATTTAAGGCACTGATATAGGGTACTGCTGGCATGACAAAAACACCGGTTGCTCCGGTGATGATCCCGGTTAACACACCCACTAGCGGCGAAGCCCAGCGCTCTGCCTTGGTAGGCACGAAAAACACGGGCGCGACCAAGGCATACACCGCATACACGATTAACGCCACACCTAATGCAAACCCTGACCACAATGGGTTTACATGCACTAACAGCACGGTTCCACCTACCGTTCCCACGCAAATAGTCAACAACAACGGCCACAAACGACGCCATAACTTCGCTATCGCAGGCCCCGCCAACAACTGCCACACGTTGGTGATAAAAGATGGCAGTACTAGCATTGCTGCCGCCATTGATGCTGGCATCGTAGTGCCTAATACGCCCATTGCTACTGTAGGTAGCCCCATGCCGGTTACGCCCTTCACCATACCAGCAAAGAAGAAGGTCGCCGTCAGCAGTAAATAAAAATAAAGTTCTGTAGTCATGCGCTTATTGAAGCGCTGACGCCGCTGATGCACAATGAGGTTTTAGGACTCAACCCTTCGGAAAAACCGAAGTATAAGCGAGCAGAATTATGCGTCTTGATTTGACTGATCTACAGCTTTTCTTATGTGTGGTTGAGGCGGGTAGTATTACCCAAGGCGCTGTGCGTGCGCATTTAGCCTTAGCCTCTGCCAGCGAGCGTATACGCAAAATTGAAGACGACGCTGGCGTGCCGCTACTCATACGTCAGGCACGGGGCGTAATAACGACAGAGGCCGGAGATGCCTTAGCCCATCACGCTCGCGTAATACTGCAACAACAGACACTGCTTAAAGGCGAACTACGTGACTTTGCTCTCGGCACCAAAGGCTCGCTCACACTCTATGCCAACACGGCGGCATTGTCCTACTTTTTACCGCCTAGGATTGCCAGTTGGCTCAGCACACGCCCGCAACTGCGCATAGACCTACGAGAGCGTACCAGCGCCGAAATCGTTCACAGTATTACGGCTGGCATTGCAGAAGCTGGCGTTATCTCTGATGCTGTCACCGCACCCCACTTACACCTACAGCCTGTTGCATCAGATCACTTACTGGCTATCGTGCCACCCACGCACCGGCTGGCAACAGAATCCACACTCTCTTTTGCCCAACTGCTACATGAAAACTTTATTGGTTTACCCTCAGGTAATGCGCTGCAAGACCACCTAGAAGCACAAGCTCAAGCGCTAGGCCATGTGCTGCAATCACGCATACAGATGAAGACTTTTGAGGGCATAGGCGAAATGGTCCAACACGGGATAGGCATAGCCATTGTGCCCAAAACCATCGCTACCCGCCTTCAACGTCGTTATGCCTACAAAAAACTAACGCTAACGGACAGTTGGGCACGTAGGCAACTCTGTGTGTGCTATCGCGAATGGGCTCAACTCAGTGCTCCCATGCAAAGCCTAGTAGCGCACCTAGGTGCTAGGCCTGAGCTCGCCTCATCGTAAAAGGTGTAGCCAGTAGCGCTTTATTTCTTGCGAGGCTTTGCAGCTGGCAAATCGCTGTCCGTCACCAAGACTAGCTCTACCAGCCACTCTCGGTCTTCCCAGCGGTCTGCGGTCACCAGCAAGTACGCTTTGGCACCGGGATAAGGAAAGCCCTCCGTTAAGCCTGGCGCGAAGGCCCGGCCTGCTGGTGTGATTTTGAGGTACAACTGATCATTGCACACAAAGCCTACAGGCTTACCCGCCACATACACGCAATACTCACCAAACATGCGTCGCGTGCTGAGCTGATGAACCGTAGAAAGTTGGTCTAGCAAAAAATTAATGATCTCTGCAGAGGTAGCCATAGTCCGACGCAACCTTAAAAGTAGCTGTGCCCTATTTTACCCATGCCCACTGATGCTACCTAGTCTCTGTGATCAGGTTGAGGCGCGCAGTAAATCCACATAAGCCGTGTCAATCAGTTGATCAGTACCTACCCCTAACTGCTGCATCAACGCATGTGCCTCGGCAATCCCTACCGCCGTGTCCTCATCATCGTCTAACACCACTTCAAGCTCTACAAACTCGCCCAAACCTTGCACTCGATCTAGGTGAATACGCGTACGCCCTGCCATAACCAAGGTGCGATGTTTGATCACCCGGCCAACCACACCATGAGCTGCCGCCAATACGTCTCGCAATTGCTGAGGCTGATCGCTTTGGCTAATCAGGTAAAACGAGGTTTTAGGGCCAGCTTGATCTGGGCGGCTATAGAAAATTAGCTCGCCACGGTGTTCATCAAACGCCCGTAACTTCAATCGCCCATTTGTGCACTGAAAGAAAGTATCGTCTTGCTGTATTTCCACGGGGGACGCCGTCGCCACTGCTAATGCCTTGGGCAGCACACCGACAATACTGTCTATATGTGCTTTGATTTCTATATTTCGTGCCATAAATGCTCCGTGATACGCCTATTTACCTAGCTCGTTTCTAACGCGTGAATGAACCTCTGGCACATTTCAGCGCTACTACAGGATTATTGTCGCGCATCAACGAGTAACACGCTTGAAATCACGCCTAGGCCTTACAGGAATCCGTACAACCAAAAGCCCCAATAAACGCTATTGAGGCTTTGGCAGGCAACGGTAAAGCATCAATGGTACAAGCTAGTCGTCCTCTGCTTTACTCAAGTCAACAATCAGCTCACCATTTAAGACCGCATGGGCACGCGCTTTATCCACGTCACCCTCCCATGCACCAATTACCACCGTACCAACACAATTACCAATCATGTTGGTAAGTGCCCTAGCCATGCCCATAAACCAGTCTACAGATAACACCAAGACCAAGCCTATGGCAGGAATCGCTGGTACAGCACTGAGCGTTGCGGCCAAGATCACAATGGCTGATCCAGGCACACCATGCGCCCCCTTAGAGGTCAACATAGAGATCAGCAAGATGGTCATCAGGTCTACAAAACTCAGAGGCGTATTGGTAGCTTGGGCGATAAAGACGGCGGCCAGTGTTAAGTAAATAGAAAAACCATCCAAGTTAAACGAGTAGCCCGTAGGAATCACTAAACCCACCGTGGTGTTTTTCACCCCTAAACGTTCAAGCTTACGCATCACTTGCGGCAATACAGCATCGGACGACGCCGTACCCAATACCACCAGCAGTTCTTCACGCAAATAACGGATGAACTTAAAGATATTGAAACCAGCCAATCGCAAAATGGTCCCTAATATCACCACGACAAAGATGAAGCATGTCACGTAAAACAGTGCTACCAACATGCCTAACTTGCCCAGTGTACCAATCCCATACTTCCCAACCGTAAAGGCAACCGCACCTAATACCCCTAGCGGAGCCAAACGCACAATAAAACCAATGAGCTTAAAGAATACGTGCGATAGCAAGTCGATGAGCTGTGCAATGGGACGCCCCTTTTCACCCAACATGGCCACTGCCAAGCCAAACAAAATGGCGATCAACAGCACCTGCAAAATATCCCCACTGGCAAACGCATCTACAAAGGTAGTAGGAATAATGTTCATCAAGAAGCCTGTGGTGTCTGTCGCCGCTGCCACGCGTGATGTATAGGCAGCCATTTCACTGGCATCTAAGGTATTGGTGTCCACATTCATACCACCACCTGGCGAAAAGACGTACGCCAAGCTAATACCCAATACCAAGGCAAACGTAGTGACCACCTCGAAATACACCAGCGCTTTCACCCCAACGCGCCCTACTTTCTTAATATCACTGGTGCCGCAAATACCGTGCACCACCACACAAAACACCAAAGGCGCGATGATCATCTTGATCAATTTGATGAAACCGTCGCCAAAAGGCTTTAATGCTACCGCCGTGTCTGGCCATATCACGCCAGCCAGTACCCCCAGTAATAGTGCAACAATCACCTGCCCGAACAAACTTTTCACAAAACGCATGGTTCTCACTCCAACTGCTATTCTTATTAAAATCTCAACTAACATTTCAGTTATGCAGCAAACAGGACACAGCTAAAATAGTAGTTAAATACTAGATGTGGCATGCCTAATATAAATTATTCCCGCACAGCCACACACAGAGCACTTACCCTGACCCAGTACCGCTACGCGAGACCTTTTGAGTGATTACCAACATAAGCACCCGTACTAATTCGCTATTAAGTGATCAAGCCTTTGATGCTTTACGCGACACGTTACTCTCCGGCGAGATACGGTCGGGGCAAATGGTGTCTATTTCCGAGTTATGCGACAAGCTGGGCTTTGCTACCGCTCCGGTACGTGATGCCATCAAAAAAGCAGCGGCCGTAGGCTTAGTCACGGTTTACCCCCAACGCGGGATTGTGGTACTAGAGCTTAGCCCGCAAGAGCTTTACGCCAACTTTCATTTTCGTTATTTAGTTGACGCAGAAGGTGCCAGACTCACAGCACGACAACCAGACCACCGTACACTGGCGGCACTGAAAAACGCGCATCTAGACCTAATAGAAAAACTGCAAAACACAACGCTGACCCGACAATTGCAGGTAGAAGCTATGGAGCTAGACTGGCGCCTGCATCACTATTTGGCCAACACCCTAAAAAACCCCATCATTGCCAAAAACTACAGCGAAAACTGCGATCGCATACAAGTGCTGCAAAAATACCGCCCCCCTCTCAGCACACGTATTCAGTTAGCCATGACAGAGCACATCGCGATCTTAGATGCCATCGCCAGCGGTGATGAGACCGCGTCCGCCACAATGGTGCAACATCACTTCACACAAACCTTGGCGTGGTGGGGAGTCATGCAAGAGGACTTATAAGCCCCCTTCTATGCATACAAAAAAAGCCAGCATTATGCTGGCTTTTCTTAGACGTCCTACAGCGGAATTAGCGTTGCCCTATACCTATAGGATGCCCCTAATCCCTTATAGACATGTCTTAGTCGTTACGCTCGGTCACTAGAACCAAGTGGTAACCGAATTGTGTTTGCACTGGGCCTTGAACAACGCCAACGGGGGCGCTGAATACCACGGCGTCAAACTCAGGAACCATTTGACCACGGCCAAATGTACCCAAAGCACCGCCTTGACGGGATGAAGGGCAGCTAGAGTTAGCTTGTGCCAACTGCGCGAAATCTGCGCCGTTTTCAATTTCAGTTTTCAGTTCTTGCGCTCTTTCTGCGCTGCTAACCAAGATGTGGCTTGCGGATGCTTGTGCCATAGTGTGCTCCTAAACAATCGACCTGAAAGGTTAACGCAATTTTGCTAAAAATGCAGTCATTGCCACACAGAAACCCATGAAAAGCGTTAACCCACTGAGGGTATCATTCGCATCAGAGTCTATTTGTTGCCTAGTGCAGCTTAGGCGGACGGTGCTCTCGCCAAACGCATCATCAAGGCATCCAGCGCATTCGCAAACTCTCGCCTATCCGACTGACTAAACGCTGCTGGCCCACCTATCTCCACACCCGCTCCACGCAGTTCCTCTAACATATCGCGCACCGACAGACGCTCACGAATGTTATCTGCCGTAAAACGCTCACCGCGTGAACTTAGTACATACACATTTTTTTCTACTAATTGTGCCGCCAGCGGAATATCACCGGTAATGACCAGATCGCCAGCACTGGCATGCTCCACAATGTAATCATCCGCCACGTCAAAGCCTCGTGGTACTTGCACCGCCTTGATCAAGTGAAAAGGCGGTGTACGCAGCATTTGATTAGCCACCAACGTTAATGGTTTTTGCCAGCGTTGCGACGCCCTGAACAGGATTTCTTTCACCACTACCGGACAGGCGTCGGCATCTACCCAAATTTGCATAGTTTCTCTCTGCTACCTCGCATTACCATGCGTCATTGTAGAAGATGCTGGAGGCCTGTATACAGGTGAATTGTATGACCTGCTCAATCCCTATCGCACCAACACTCTAGCTTGCTGAATACTCGTTGAAATCAATTGTTCATAGTGCTCTTGTTGCCCGGCGGGCAAGACAGGCAGCAAGGTTTCTTGACGCTTGCTCACACCAAACCAAGACTCTACCAACCACCCCACCAAATACAGGGCAGCCAAACAGCCCCCAGCCGTTGCCACCCTGTCTCGGCACACTAGCGCCTGTTCCACCACATCCACACCGCGTGCCTGCAAGGCTGATTGAATTTCTGGATGTGTTGTGGCTGGAGATTGTGCCAGCAACCCTAAACGTTCAAGAATAAAGGCCCCAGCACAAATAGAGCCTATGTATTGCTTGCTACTATCCAACTTCAGCGAGGGTAAGAAATCAGGGTCCCGTAACGCCGCAGGTATACCTTGTTTCCCACTAGAAAAAAACACAGCATCTGCTGTATTGGCTTCTGACACCGGGCCATGTACATCAACGTTCAACCCATGGGCAGAGATAATGGTAGGGCTGGTTGCCAAAATCCGTACTGTCCAATCCTGCTTATTACGACCCAAGATATCCCACATCAAAAACAGATCTATGTCGGTAAATTGATCAAACGCTACCAGTGCAATAGTTTTCAAAACGAACTCCTTAGTCCACTCACCACACGCCATATGCGGTGATAATACGTATGTAGAATTCGCAATTTATCAACTTGGATAACGCCATACACAGTCTGTATGGCCACTTACTATGGGTACTCTCACTCGTCACCACTGGATAGAAGCTGGCTTTACTGCGCTAGAGCACGAAGGTCATGCTGGTGTATCGGCTGAAAACCTAGCCCGCCGTTTGAACGTGACGCGTGGCTCGTTTTATCACCACTTTCGCAGCAAATCTGACTACGTGACTGCCTTACTTAGCTACTGGGAAGACGACTACACACGTAGAATGCTGGCTTATGCCTCACAGGGCACCAATTCCACCGACACCCTATTACGTTATGTAGACATTGCATCTGAAAAACGCCCACACATAGAAGTGGCGATTAGAGCGTGGTCATTAATAGACCCGTTAGTCGCTAGCTTTCAGAAACGAGTAGACCAAACCAGGCTGGATTTTGCTGTGAACACCAGCCAGCGCTGGGGAGCTTCCCCTGCTCTCGCTAACCTTATAGGCCAAGCAGTGCATCTCTGTTTAATAGGTGGTCAACAAACTGGACTGCGTCACGATGCGCCCCGTTTTACTGGTTTCATCCAACAAGCCTTAAAGGTCGCAGAAGGATCCTTACTGCCACCTTTCCTAAAACGCTAATACTGCCTTGTCTAGGTAGCTAGCTGGCTACCTGTGCAGTAGCATGACGCCCAACACAGCCATAGCAAGTAGAATCAACATGACACCCGATGCCCGCTCTAACCATGGTTGTATTCTGGCAAACCGCTGTAGTACACGTTGGTTACCGATCAGCACGGCAACCAACGTATCCCATAACGCCACGACGCTAAACATCCATAAACCGTAAAACACTTTCCAGCCTACGCTGATGACATAGGGCTCCGTCAGTAGGCTCACTAAGCTGGCGTAAAACAAAGCATTCTTAGGGTTCAGAATGCCTGACAAAAAACCCATGCCAAGCGCTCGCCACCATGCCCTATACGCCGTCATCACCGACGTAGTCTGTCTAGACGTCGGTACATGTAACGTGCCATCCCCTGCATAACAAATAAACAGTACGCCTAAGTAAAACAGGTAAATGCACCCCGCCATCTGCAAGATCACAAACCAGATGCTGTCTGGATGCATGGCCTCTACACCGGCAAAGGCTACAACGATGAACACAGCATTTGCCAAGGCTATGCCTAGGCTAGCTCCGCTAGCAACTCGCCAACCAGCGGCTAATGAGGTTCGGGCTACAAGGAAGAAATCAGGGCCAGGGGAAAGCAGCGCTAAGAAATGCGCTACGGCTATCACTAAAAACAGCTGCATTGACAGATACACACCTCAAAAAATGTAGGTGTAGTCTGCCTAAGAGCTAGATCGTTGTATTGAAGAAAATTGCAGTGTTCGTACTTGCGGTATCAGCCCTTATAGCTACCCGGCGTCACCCCGGTATAGGCTTTAAACACACGTTGAAAGTGAGCTTGGTCGGCAAACCCTAAGTGGTGCGCTACCTCAGCGAGACTATCACCTTGATGCATCAGTGATCGAGCAACATTAATACGCAAATTCAGTTGCCATATGTGCGGAGTCATCCCTGTTACCGTTCTAAACGCACGAATTAGCTGATACCGACTCATGTTGGTTAGTGAAGCTAACTCTACTAATGACACTTTTGTCGTGGGCACGTTGCGTAGGTACTCTAGTGCTGGTTGGATTTTCTTCGCAACCACTGAGGTATCGCTAATTGGCTCTACCCATACACTTTGCGATACGTCGTAGTCCCCAACAAACTCTATGAGTGCGGCCTCTTTTTCATCCGTTGGTGCCGCCGAAAACAACACATCATTAAGCGTGCAGAACTGTACGTACAACACCGCATCTGATACCACACGCACTGGCTCTAGTTTCTGTGAGGGTTCATTCGCGTACTCCTCCCTCACCATACGTAACCATGCCACATCCAGATGCAGCATCTGATAGCTCCACGCGCTGTCAGGTGCTGGATTACAAGCATGCACACGCTCTGCTGGCACAAACACTAATGAGCCTGGACGTAAGGCTACCGGGCCGCCCTCTGCTCCCGCAAATACACTAGTGCCACCGTCTACCGCCCCAATAGAAAACGTAGGGTGAGCATGCGGTTTATAGCAGGCTCTACTATGGCAAGCACGGCGTGTTTCCACGAATGGGAGTGCAGGATCATGCCAAAAATTCTGCCCCTGATTAGGCTGAGTATTTCGCTCTGCGGCCCTCACCATTGCTCTCGTCATTTTTTGGTAATCTCCATTTGTGCCAATCATACGCTCACTCATCACGCCTGCCGAGATAAGTCTGGCACTACATAGGCTAACTGTACTTTTCACACTGGACTAACGCATGCAACCGCGCATTGTAATTGTTGATGATCACCCTTTAATGTGCATGGCTGTGCGTCTTGTCCTGGAGCGCGAAGGTTATGACATCGTGGCCGAATGCCATACTGGTGCTGACTGCGTGCAAACCGTACGTACCTTAGAGCCAGACTTAGTGGTGCTTGATTTAAGCATCCCAAAACTGGACGGGTTTTCAGTCATTGATAGGCTGCGCAGCTCTACGATCAAAACTAACATCCTGATATTGACCTCAAGTGACTCTAACCACTATGCCTTTCGCTGTCTGCAAGCAGGTGCCTCAGGCTTTGTGCGCAAAGACGATAAGCTAGAAGAGTTAACTCGCGCGGTAAAAGCGGTACTGGCTGGGTACTCCTACTTCCAAAAAGAAGTCACGGATCAACTACGTGAAAATGCGTTTATTACCGCCCGAAAAACCACGACCACCAACCCTTCTGAGCTGTCCTTATTAACCGATAGAGAACTCACTGTATTTGGGCTGTTGGTGAAAGGCATGAACAACCAAGAAATCGGTAATACACTCATGCTCAGCCACAAAACGGTTAGCACCTACAAAATACGGCTTATGAGTAAACTCAACGCCCCTAATATGGTTGAACTAGTGAAAATAGCCCAACGCAATGATATTGCAACGACTTAGATCAGCCTTACAAGCATGGGTTGACTGCAAACAGCTGTCTATAACGAGCACTCATCTCCGCTAATAAACTATAGAGCTGCTGTATTGACTCCAGCCATTTAGGATCGTCTAGCCTATGCTGCTGACACGCCACCCCGACTTGCTCACACGCCTGTACTAAATCGTGATGATTCAGCATCCTAGCCACGCCCAAGGTCTGATGCGCTAGCTCGACAATACGACAGCAGTCGTGCTGCCCGTAGGGAGGCTGCAGCTGTTTTCTGGCCTGCTCTACCGACGTTAGTATCTCTCTGGCTAAACGCCACGCATTTTCCCTACTGCCTCCTGTCAACGTTAACAACACCTCAAAGTCTTGCATCATCCATGCTGAATCCACCGCATACGCCAGGCTGGGTTCATCGACCTCCTTGGCTACCGCTTGCCCTATGGCGTTATGACGGGATAACGACCTCAACTTCTCTTGCAAGGCCTCTAAGCCTAAAGGTTTCACCGTACAGTCATTCATACCTGCCGCTAAGGCTCGTTGTATTTCTTCGCGTTGTGCATCGGCTGTTAGCCCCAAAATCATGCAAGGGGATCGTTGCATCACCTGCTCTTCATAGCGAATAATCTCAGTCAGCTCCACCCCTGACATGCCCGGCATTCTACAGTCGGTGATGACGACTGCAAACGCTGCCGTACGCCATAATTCCAATGCCTGCTGCCCGGTAGTAGCCTCTGCAAACGTATGCCCCAGAAACTCCAACTGCTGGCACAACAACTGCCGATGAATGGCGTAATCATCCACCACCAAAACATGTAATGACGGTGCAGGAGCGTGCGATAGCACGGTGCCTTGCTCGTTTTTCTGACTTACCGTACTTTTCCCTTGCCATACAGGAACCTCCAGCGTTATCAGCATACTGGTACCCGCATTCAGCGAACTACTCATAGTTAAGGTGCCACCCATTAGCTCACACAATGAGCGTGTAATGGCTAAACCCAATCCTGACCCCGATGGGTCTGAGCTTTTATTGAGCTGTGTAAACGGTAAAAACAAACGCTTCTGCTCGCTTTCTGATACGCCTATTCCGGTATCACTCACCGTTAATTGCAGGCGCATCACTCCCGCTCCTACGTGCTGTCCCACGGCTTTGATTTTCACATGGCCTGTAACCGTGAACTTGATAGCATTGCTGACCAAGTTAAACAGCATTTGCCTCACCCTAACGGGGTCTACCAGCACGTCTTTGGACGCACACGCAGCTAGCTCTAGCAACAGAGCCAGCCCCTTTTCTCTTGCTAACCCTTCAAAGGACGAAGCTACCGACTCTATCAAGCTTTTGAGGTTCACGCGCTCAGGGGTAAAAACCAGTCTGCCCGATTCTATTCTAGAGATATCCAACACATCGCCAATCAAGTCTTGCAAGCCATTGGCACAGCTATACGCAATCTGTATGCCTTTTTTATCTAATACGCCTTGATCGGCCTGATGCTGCACCAACTCTAACGTCCCTATCACTGCACTCAACGGTGTGCGGATTTCATGGCTCATTGTGGCCAAGAAGCTCGTCTTTTCCCTATTGGCTTGCTCGGCCTGCTTACGCGCAACCTCGAGTTCTGTGACCACCTGCTCTAGCTCTGTAATCAGCCGCTGCTGCTCTGTGACGTCTAGCCAACCACAAATGACCCCTTGCATCACTCCGTTTGCATCATGAAACGGCTGAATCCAATGATCTATCCAGCGCTCTTCCCCATTCATGATCGTGGCCCGCCGCATACGCATGGCCTGGTTATTGGCTATAGCGTGCATGTAGGCCTGATGCATGGCTTCGGCCGCCCCAAACTTTGGTGGCCCCTGCAACACTGTTTTCCCATACAAATCTTCTGCTTTAGCCCCTACTGCTTCCAAGTAGCTGCGTGTACCGCTAATGAATTTCCCGGCGATGTCCCGTACATAAATAGGCTGGGGAGTGGCCTCGCTTAAGGTATCAAAAAACTCCAACTGATCATTCAAGGCTTTTTCGGTAGCAATACGCTTAGCAACCTGCTTACGCAAGTACAGCACCCACACCACAAATACAGCCACGAGCACGCCTGCAATACTAGGTAGTACCAGTTCGCATGAGCTTTCAAGAGTATTCAGTACTGACGCTGTTATAGAATCGGCCACATCCGTTACTGCCCAAAGACGGCTAGATCACATCGCGCTACACCTCTGCCTAGGCTTCACCATCAAGCACATCACACAGTGCACTCGCTCCCTCTAAGAAGATTTCAATGTATCTGATTCAGGCGTGAAACCAGATCAGATACCTCCCGCGTTCAATCGGAAACCACATACCCACCGCGTCAGATACTTCTTCTTAATTCATACCATGCGACATCGCCCTTCACTATCAGCACAGTTGCAGTGCGCTAAAGCCATCTTGTGCGAAACAGCTAGTGTTTACACGCGAGCAAGCCTGAGTCCAGCAGTTACAGACCGATCCACTGGGCAATCAGATCTTTCCGCCTATCTACCCTATGACAAAGCCACTACGCTGCCTACATGGCCTAACTGATTCCGCTTCTACTGTCATAACGTACGGTTCGCAAGGCCAACCTCCTACCCAAGAAGGCGCAGTCAGCGCAGGAGTCTTATTGATGCGCTATCGCATTCTGGTCGTAGAAGATCACCCCCTATTACTCACTGATACCACCCATACTCTGGCGAGCCTAGGGCCACACCGTGTTGACGGTGTCAGTAGTGGTACTGAGGCACTACGCCTACTCTCGGAGGTTACTTATGACCTAGTGCTAAGTGATTTGCATATGCCTGACATAGATGGCCTTTCACTCATAGAACAATGGCCCACACACGCCCATAGCCCTGCACTTGCCCTGATCAGCAGCGACACACTAGCTATTTTGTCTGGAGTATCCCAAGCCGCAAAAGCCCGTGGAATCTCTGTACTAGGCGCCTATACCAAACCTTTTACCCAGCGCTGTGCTCAAGCACTGTTACGCGCCTTAGCGACTCACCAACAGCAGTTCACCGCCGCCCGCCCACCTTGCCACACACATTCTAATGATCTATTGCGGGCGGCCCTACATACACAGGCGATTCAAGCTTGGTATCAACCCAAATACTCTATGGCGGAGAAAAAAATCGTAGGGGTAGAAGCTTTAGCACGCTGGGAGCATCCTCGTCTTGGGCAACTGCCTCCTAGCGCTTTCTTACCCGACATAGAGCGTGAGGCGCTACACGAAGAACTGTTGTACTGCATGCTGCAACAATCCATTGCCGCCCAGCAATACTGGCAAGCTCTAGGGCATGACATCACTGTCTCCATCAACTTACACACGCGTCTCTTGGACGACTTAACCCTGCCCGAACGACTCTATGCGTACGTTCTCGCGGCAAATGCCAAACCAGCCTCTATCACTTTTGAGCTAACTGAGCATACAACCACGCTAGATACGGGGCATTATTACAGCGGTGCCACCCGCTTACGTATGATGGGTTTTGCTCTGTCACAAGACGACTTTGGCACGGGCTATAGTTCTTTTTATAGGCTACTGAGCACACCATTTACAGAGCTCAAACTGGACCACTCCCTGCTACACAATGCTCTCAACCATCCGCATTTTCGTACAGCGTTGCAAAGCCTCATCCGTTTAGGAAACGATCTGGGGTTGGCAGTCGTTGCTGAAGGAGTCGAAACCCCGCAAGAGGCCGAGCTTGTTCAACACATGGGCGGCGACATTATTCAGGGCTACGTCATCTCCCCTCCCATACGCCATGATGCAGTGGCAGCGCTACTAGCTAACTCCTGCGTCAGCCCCTTATATGCCCACTGATTGCTGTTTCTATCTCACCACTACGGTGCCTGCCCCGCAGTCTCAATAAGCGCTAAGCCTATATATTTACAAATAGCAAACTTCTATGAGACTTGTCTGAAGTAGATAAGGACCTGTCTGATATAGACAAGAGGGGGTCATGGTTATTCTGGAACACATAACCTATGTTCGGAGTACACCCATGACGCATACCCATTCCACCACACCAAATATTGACGGCCTTTTCTACTCCCCTACACAAGTGCTGAAAATTAAAAACTTATCTGCCAAAGATAAGAAGGTAGATTTTTTGACCAATAGCGCCTTACAGGACCGTAAGGTTCGTAAAGCCCTGAGTGGTATTACTCAATTGGCAAAACCTAGATCAGGTATCCCGACTGAAGTCCCTGTCAGCATGGAAAAACACCGCTGGAATCCTATACGCGCTTGGCGGGAATACCTATGCTTAAGCAGCGAGAGCATGGCCATGAAAATGAATCTCGATGTGGCTGATTACCTTGAAATAGAAGAACAGCCAACGAAACTTGATGATGAGACTCTGGACACCATTTCTACAAAACTGGGGATTCACAAACAACTACTGTCGAAATCCATAGAGAAATACAGCCAAGCCTGGGTTTTTCTTGAGAATATAGCGTAAAGACACCTTGTTCTGTCTCTAACCTGCCGTTGATAGTGCAGGCCATAAAATCCTCAAATAGCGATTTTTAGCATGCACTATCTGCAGCAGAAGCACACCGCGTAAGCGGGGGTACGTGCACGACCACGACTATGAGATTTATCCGAAGCTGATACAGACCCATCTGATATCACTGCGCCTAGGCGATTGCTATTCTAGGCGGCATATGACTATGTTCGGAGTACTCTCATGCCTCATACCCAAAACAGCATTCATAACATTGACGGCTTTTTCTACTCTCCTTCGCAAGTACTTAGTAGCAAAAGTCTATCAAGCAAAGATAAAAAAATAGGTTTCTTAACCAGTGGAGCCCTCTTAGATAGCCGAGTTTGTAAGGCCCTGAGTGAGATCATTCAGTTGCCTAAACCAAGCATGAACATACCCGCAGAAGTCTCTAACAGTATGGAAAAACATTTTTGGAATCCCATACGTGCGTGGCGAGAGTATTTGTACTTGAGCAGTGAGTCTATGGCCAAGAAGATGAATCTGGATATTACCGAATACCTAGAAATAGAAAATCAGCCCTTCAAGCTTAACGACGATATCCTCACTAAACTCGCTACCAAGTTTGGCATACACAAAAACCTTTTGCTGAAATCCATAGAAAAATACAACCAAGGATGTGTACTGCTAAAAGGCGTAGACTAAAAAACAAAGTGCCATAATCCCTTTCAAGGTTATGGCACCCTGTTCATCGCTACCGCATTAGCTATACATCAATCATCAGCAGGCATAGCACTTTTGCGTTTCTTGGCCTCTTCTTTCTCTTGGCACAAGCGCTGTAAGTAGGCTTCATCAATATCGCCTGTTACGTACTCACCGTGGAAACAAGAACCTTCGAAGGCTTTGATTTCAGGGTTCAAGTCACGCAATGCTTGCTCCAAATCTTCCAGATCTTGGAAAATCAGGCCATCTACGCCAATTTCTTTGGCAATTTCATCTACATCGCGGTTATGTGCAATCAGCTCACCATAGGTAGGCATGCTCACGCCATATACGTTTGGATAGCGTACTGGCGGTGCGGCAGACGCCAAAAAGACCTTGTTGGCACCCGCTGAGCGCGCCATTTCAACAATTTCTTTACTGGTAGTACCACGCACAATAGAGTCATCGACCAGCAATACGTTCTTGCCTTTGAACTCCATAGGAATAGGACTCAATTTCTGACGTACGGATTTTTTACGTACTGCCTGACCTGGCATGATGAAGGTACGGCCAATATAGCGGTTTTTGATCAGACCTTCGCGGTATGGCAGGTTCAATCGGTCCGCTAACTGCATTGCAGATGGACGTGAAGAATCGGGAATAGGCATCACCACGTCTATATCGCTCAGACGTACAGTTTTGGCCACTTTATCGCCCAAGTACTCGCCCATGTTCAAACGAGCGTCGTACACGGAAATACCATCAACGGTAGAGTCAGGACGTGCAAAGTACACGAACTCAAACAAACATGGCATTAATGTCGCGGATTCCATGCACTGGCGGCTGTGAGGCACACCATTCACGTCTACCCAAATGGCTTCACCGGGCTTAACATCACGCACCAAATCAAAACCACAGCCTGTGAGCGCTACCGACTCAGAGGCAAACATCCACTCTGTACCCTGAGGGGTTTCACGTTTACCCATACACAGTGGGCGGATGCCGTTAGGATCACGGAACGCCACCATACCCAAGCTAGCCACTTGAGCAATCACCGAGTAAGAGCCTCTGGCGCGTGTATATACCGCGTTCACGGCTGCAAAAATAATATTCTCAGCGTCAGAATCTTGGTTGGACGCTTGCTGCAACTCGTGTGCAAACACGTTCAACAGCACTTCAGAATCTGAGCGTGTGTTCATGTGGCGTCTATCTACGCTGAACAATTCTTCACGCAGCTCACGCCAGTTGGACAGATTGCCGTTATGTACAAAACTGATACCAAAAGGCGCGTTCACATAAAAAGGTTGCGCCTCTTCGATGCTGTCGCTATCACCTTCGCAGGGATAACGCACATGCCCTAGACCACTATTACCTGGCAGCGCACGCATATTGCGTGTGCGGAACACGTCTCTAACTAGCCCCTTGCCTCGGTGTGTGTGAAAGAAGTTATCGTTAAAAGTAGTGATGCCAGCGGCATCCTGACCACGGTGCTGTAAAAGCAGCAAACTATCGTAGATCAATTGGTTTACGGGACTGTACGCGTACGCCCCAACGATTCCACACATAATAATGTTCCAGTGCTAGTTTAGTAAGGTAACCAGGATGCTAAAGAAGGTGGCAGTAACTGCTTTAACTGCTGCACGGCATTCACGCAGGCTTTTGATAGTCGCGCCTCTTGCCACCAGGGCTCTTTAGGCAACTCGGTATAGCCGGCCAAGATGACCAGCAACAATGCAAATACCACGCCCCTCAAGAGGCCAAAGAGCGCGCCAAATGCATGATCTGCAGACCCCAAGCCACTGCGATCTATCAAGGTCGCGAGCATCATATTCAATAGGCCAAGGGTCAATAAAGCAGCAATAAAAAGCACCGCGTAGGACACAGCGGTGCGAAGTAAATCGTTATTCAGATAGTCGGTTAGCAAGACGGAGAGCGAAGGTCCCCACCATATAGCAACCAGAAATGCAGCGATGTAAGCAATCAAGGAGAGCAGCTCTTTGAGCAGCCCCCTTATTAATCCTAGGATACTGGAGAGTCCTAGTAGTGCTAACAGTAAATAATCAAAGCTTGTCACTTGGTAGAAATAAAACTATTTGCATACCCTAACGAGCGTAAGCGCGTTTGGGCTGCCTGCGCGGCTTCACGTGTAGGGAAAGCCCCTACGCGCAGCCTGTACGCAGTTTTGCCGCCAGATGTGGTGCTTTCCACATAAGCGTTAGTAACACCTGCGTTTACTAACTGTTTGCGACGGGTCTGTGCATCATTTTCCGATGAATAGGCCGCAATCTGCAAGATAAAGTTACCACGTTGTGCATTATTGCTACCGGCAGTTGATGCTGAATTGCTACTCGGTGGCGTACGCCCTTCCAGCAACGCCAATGCGACTGAACCATCATCTGTACGCTGGTTATTATCACGGCGTGGAGGTGGTGGTGTAGGAGTAGCGGGTTGTGTCGCTGGACGTGTAGGTTGCTCTGCCACAGGCTTAGGAGGCTCTACCGGCGCAGGCTGCTGTGTTGCGGGTGTAGAAGACCCTGTAGCCGGTGGCTGAGTCGTCGTATTACCCGGAGTCACTGGCGTAGGCTGCTGCATCGCAACGACAGTACCCTCATCGCCCGTTGCCACGCCAGATTCTTGCTCATCTGCTGTACCTTGTGTGGGCTCGGCTTCAATGACAGGAGGGACAATAGCCGGAATCACAGCCATGACTGGTTCAGGCATGTTCTCAGAATCATTGCTGGTGAGAAACGGAACAATCACCACCGCTGCCAATACAAGAACCAACGCCCCTACCAACCGGCGTCGTGCTCGCGTACGCATCTCGCGCAATTGCGCATCACTAGACTGACGTCGTGATGCACCACCTGTTTCTTTGTTTGAGAACAACCCCATGTATCTGAAACCCACTAAGTAAAAACCGCTTGCACCACACAGTTAGCGAGGATCTCTACCTAAATGCTTGAGAACCGGACCAACTGTGGCGAATGAACCAAATACAAGAATTCTATCATTCGGTTGAGCATCTGTTAGCGCTTGCTCGAAAGCTTTAACCGGATTTTCACACTCTCTAACAGTTGTTTCAAAATAGTTTACACGTTTGCCGGCAGCAGGACGTACACCGGGCTTGCGATCACCCTCTGATGTAGCAATCTCTTGGGGATTACTCTGCACTGCTCCCATCTTTTTCACGCCATTTAATAACGCCGCCAAATCGCGGCTGCTTAATCCGCGCGGGCCCTCTAAGGACGCAACGTACCAACTATCAATTCTATCGATCAGCAAGCGCAATACACCCGCTGCATCTTTGTCATTCAACATACCCAACACGGCCAACGTACGACCTGTGCATGGCATTTGATCCAAATTCTGCGCCAACGCACCCGCTGCATGCGGATTGTGAGCCACGTCCAGTACCACCAATGGCTCACCAGGCAAAATCTGCAAACGGCCAGGAATGGAAGCACGATTCAGGCCGCTACGTACCGCTTGAGCCGATACCACCAATTTCATTTGCAGCGCTTCTAGGGCTGCCAACGCTGCCGATGCGTTCAGCAGTTGGTTCACACCACGTAGCGATGGGTATGCCAAGCCTGCACGACGCTGCTCGCGGCCGCCATAAGCCCACTGCTGGCTATCACCAGAGTAGTTAAAATCTTTCCCAAACAACCACAGGTCAGCGCCAATTTCTTGGGCATAACGCGCTACGGTCTCTGGCGGCACAGGGTCTGCACAAATAGCAGGCCTACCTGGTCTAAAGACGTGCGCTTTTTCCCAACCCACGGCATCGCGTGAATCGCCCAGATAAGCAATGTGATCAATGTCTACGCTGGTGAGGATAGAGCAGTCTGCATCTACCATGTTCACGGCATCTAAACGCCCGCCCAGCCCTACTTCCAGAATCGCCACGTCTACTTTTTCTTGCTCGAACATCAAGAGCGCCGCCAAGGTAGCGAACTCAAAATAGCTCAGCGATACCTCGCCACGCGCTTGTTCAATACGGAAAAATTGCTGAGTAATCTGTGCATCGGTCGCCAACTCGCCATTTAACTGTATGCGCTCGTTGTAATGCACTAGGTGGGGAGAAGTATAGAGGCCGGTTTTATAACCCGCTGCGCGCAAAATAGCATCCAAAATGGTACAGGTAGAACCTTTACCATTGGTGCCCGCCACGGTGATGGTGACAAATGGCGTTTGCAGTGCAAGATTTTTTGCGACTTGTTTGATGCGATCCAACCCTAAGTCAATTTCGGTAGGATGTAGGGTTTCCAGATATGTCAGCCATTGTTCCAGCGAGCTGGTGGCTGTCAAAGAATGATTCAACATGGTCAAAGCACACAAAAAAACAGCAGGTGCTAATGATAGCACCTGCCATTACTGACGTCAGGTTAATGACGAAAAAACTACTTGCGACGTACAGGTGGCAAATCGGTGCACGCACCCAAAGATGCCTCTGCAGCCATACCCACAGACTCGCCCAAGGTTGGGTGTGGGTGGATGGTTTTGCCAATATCTACGGCATCTGCACCCATTTCAACTGCCAGCGCCACTTCACTGATCAGATCACCAGCGCCTGTACCTACGATAGTACCGCCTAGGATACGCTTGCTCTCAGCATCAAAAATCAGCTTAGTGAAGCCTTCATCACGCGCATTAGCAATCGCACGGCCAGAAGCCTGCCATGGGAAATGCCCTTTCTCAATGGCAATACCCTCTTTCTTGGCTTCTTCTTCGGTCATACCTACCCAAGCTACTTCTGGGTCAGTGTACGCAACAGAAGGAATCACACGCGCATCAAAGAAGGTTTTTTCACCATGAATAACTTCGGCTGCCACGTGCGCTTCATGTACGGCTTTGTGTGCCAACATAGGTTGACCCACAATGTCACCAATCGCATAGATATGCGGTACGTTAGTACGCTGCTGCTTATCGACGTTAATGAAACCGCGATCGGTGACAGCGATACCCGCTTTATCTGCACCAATCTTGTTGCCATTAGGCGTACGGCCTACAGCTTGCAGTACCAAGTCGTAACGTTGGGCTTCTGCTGGGGCTTTATCGCCCTCAAATTTCACCCAAATACCGTCTTCACGTGCTTCAGCAGAAACCGTTTTGGTGTTCAGCATAATGTGATCGAAACGGTGTTCGTTCATTTTCTGCCAAACTTTTACGGCTTCGCGGTCTGCACCTTGCATCAGGCCGGATTGCATCTCGACCACGTCTAAACGTGCGCCCAACGCGGAGTACACCGTACCCATTTCCAGACCGATAATGCCACCACCAACGATCAGCATTTTCTTAGGCAAGAATGGCAGCTCTAACGCACCAGTAGAATCTACAATACGTGGGTCTTCGGGCAAGAATGGCAGTTTCACGGACTGGCTACCTGCTGCGATGATGGCCGATGCAAATTTCAACACTTGCTCTTTACCATCTGCCGCACGTACTGCAATATGGTGAGGGTCAATAAACTCGCCCACACCATTTACTACAGTTACTTTACGGGCTTTGGCCATGCCAGCCAAACCGCCAGTCAACTTACCGATTACCGATGTTTTGTAGTCGCGCAATGCGTCTAGCTCAATCTTGGCCTCGCCAAAGCGAATACCGTGATCAGCCAAGGCTTTAGCGGCTTCAAACACGCCCACACTGTGCAGCAATGCTTTGGAAGGAATACATCCTACGTTCAAACATACGCCGCCCAGTGTGCTGTAACGCTCAACCAAGGCTACTTTCATGCCCAAATCAGCGGCACGGAAGGCGGCAGAGTAACCGCCAGGGCCTGCACCCAACACCACCACGTCGTACTCGCCGTCTGCCGCACCGCTGTGCTGTGCGGCTTGCGGGGCTTGAACAGGAGCAGGTGCAGCGGCGGGAGCCGCTGCCACGGGTGCTGCAGCCGCAGTTGGCGCTGCTTCTGCTGTGGCACCTGCTGCTTCTATACGTACGATGGCAGAGCCTTCTTTTACCTTGTCACCCAGTTTAACCAACACCTCTTTGACTACCCCAGCTTCTGCAGCGGGGATTTCCATAGAGGCTTTGTCGGATTCAACGGTAATCAGACTTTGTTCCAGCTCGATGGTATCGCTAGGATTCACCAACAGCTCAATCACCGTTACTTCACCGGAATCACCGATATCAGGCACTTTTAAATCAATCATGCTCATAACGGCTCCTTACAGCAAGATGCGACGGTAATCCGCCAGCAGCGTTGCAATGTAGGCATTGAAGCGAGCTGCCGATGCACCATCAATCACACGGTGATCGTAAGACAGAGACATTGGCAACATCAGGCGTGGCTCAAACTCTTTGCCATTCCAGATAGGCTGCACGCTAGAACGGGATAGACCCATAATCGCTACTTCAGGTGCATTGATGATAGGTGTGAAGTCTGTACCACCAATACCGCCCAAGGACGAAATCGTGAAACACCCACCTTGCATCTGTGCTGCACCCAGTTTGCCTTCGCGCGCCAAACCAGCCAACTCACCTGTTTCTTTTGCGATTTCCAGCACGCCTTTTTTGTCAGCGTCACGAATCACTGGTACCACCAAACCGTTAGGCGTATCGGCAGCAAAGCCAATATGGAAGTACTTTTTCAGAATCAGGTTATCGCCATCCAGCGAGGCATTGAACTCTGGGAATTTCTTCAACGCTGCCACAACCGCTTTGATAAAGAATGCCAGCATGGTTACGCGTGTACCTGCTTTTTTACCTTCTTCATTCAGCTGCTTGCGGAACTCTTCTAGGCTAGTGATATCTGCTTGCTCGTTGTTGGTGACATGAGGAATCATCACCCAGTTACGATGCAAGTTAGCACCCGAGATTTTCTTGATGCGAGACAGCGGAGCCGCTTCCACTTCGCCAAAGCGACTGAAATCCACTTTTGGCCATGGCAACAAATCTAAACCGCCGCCTGACAACGATGCACCCGCTGCTGCAGGCGCTGCGCCGCCAGCCAAGGCCCCTTTCACAAACTGACGTACGTCATCAACCGTAATACGGCCTTTGTTACCAGAACCATTTACCTTGACCAAATCTACGCCCAACTCACGTGCAAATTTACGCACGGATGGGGAGGCGTGAGGCAGATTGCGCAGAGGCACAGCCGCTTCAGCAAAAGCTGCTGTAGGCGACTCACGTACTGGGGATTGCGATGCTGCTACACCAGCAGCGGAGCTCACCACTTCTGTCGTGCTAGACGCAACCGCTGCGGCTTTAGGTGCTTCGGCAACAGGCGCTGCTGCTTGCGCAGCTGGCGCTGCCGCAGGAGCCGCAGAGCTTACTTGCAACTCAAGAATGTCTGAGCCTTCGCTAACCGTATCACCCACTTTCACTTTCAGTGCAGTAATAACACCAGCGTGACTGGAAGGTACTTCCATAGACGCTTTTTCAGTTTCCAGTGTGATCAGGCTTTGATCTGCTTCAATGGTGTCACCCACTGCTACCAGCACTTCAATCACGTCTACATCACGAGCATCACCAATGTCTGGTACACGCACTGTAATAATAGAGGTGGTGGCTTCAGCAGCAGGCGCTGCTGCCGGAGCAGCCGGTGCTGCGGCAGGTTTTTCTGCGGCGGCAGGAGCCGCTGCTGGTGCAGCAGCCTCTGCTTTAGGCGCCTCAGCGGCACCCGCAGCATCCAGTTCCAGAATCAAAGAACCATGCTTTACTTTATCGCCGATTTTGACTTTCAACGACTTCACCACACCAGCATGTGAGGATGGAATTTCCATCGAAGCCTTATCGGATTCAACGGTAATCAAGCTTTGTTCAACTTCAACTGTGTCGCCAACAGCAACCAGCAGCTCGATCACATCCACTTCACCGTCGTCGCCAATATCAGGAACAGTGACTTCAATCAAATTGCTCATTTATCTACTCCTTAGGCGTGATGCGGATTAGCTTTCTCGGGATTGATGCCGTACTTTTTGATTGCTTCCAGCACTTTCTCGCGTGGCAGTTTGCCTTCATCAGACAATGCACGCAGCGCGCTCAACACAACAAAATGACGATCAACCTCAAAGTGCTCACGCAGTTTGTAGCGATAATCAGAACGACCGTAACCGTCTGTACCCAATACACGGTAGGTACGACCTTCAGGTACAAAGGCGCGGATTTGGTCAGCAAAGGCTTTGATGTAGTCAGTAGAAGCGACGATAGGACCATCGGTTTCAGCCAACTTCTGTGTCACGTAAGGTACGGGTGCTTTCTTATCAGCAGGATTCAACAAGCTGTAACGTTCGCAATCCAAACCTTCACGACGCAATTCTGTAAAGCTGGTCACGCTCCATACATCAGAGCCTACACCCCAGTCTTTTTCTAGCAGTTCTTGAGCAGCGATAACTTCGCGCAAGATCGTACCGGAACCCATCAGTTGTACTTTCAGTTTGCCTGCATCAACAGACTTGAATTTGTACATACCGCGCAGGATACCGTCTTCGTCGCCAGATTTCAGACCTGGTTGTGCGTAGTTTTCGTTCATCAGCGTGATGTAGTAGTACACATCTTCTTGCTCTTGAACCATACGACGCAGACCGTCACGCATGATTACTGCCACTTCGTGAGCAAACGCAGGGTCGTAAGACACGCAGTTTGGAATCACAGAAGCTTGAATATGACTTTGACCGTCTTCGTGCTGCAAACCTTCGCCGTTCAGAGTCGTACGGCCAGCCGTACCACCCAGGATGAAACCACGTGCTTGCATATCACCCGCTGCCCATGCCAAGTCGCCAAAACGTTGGAAACCAAACATGGAGTAGTAGATGAAGAACGGAATCATGATCTTGTTATTGCTGGAGTACGACGTAGCAGCAGCAACCCAGGAGCTAAACGCGCCCAGCTCGTTGATACCCTCTTGCAACAACTGACCTTTTTTGTCTTCACGGTAGTACATCACCTGATCTTTATCGACCGGTGTGTATTTTTGACCTACGGCAGAGTAAATACCAATTTGACGGAACAAACCTTCCATACCAAAGGTACGGGATTCGTCAGCCAAGATAGGCACTACGCGTGGGCCCAATTCTTTATCACGCAGCAACTGGTTCAGTACACGTACAAAAGCTTGTGTAGTGGAGATCTCACGGCCTTCAGCTGTAGGCTCCAATACTGCTTTGAATACTTCCAGCTCAGGTGCTGTCAGTTTCTCGCTAGATTTGGCGCGACGTTTAGGCAAGTAACCACCCAGCGCTTTACGGCGTGCTTGCATGTACTGCATTTCTGGAGAATCGTCTGCAGGTTTGAAGTACGGCAAATCTTCCAGTTTTTCGTCAGAAATAGGAATATTGAATCTATCGCGGAATTCGCGGATGGAATCGATATCCAAGCTCTTTTGCTGGTGAGTCGGGTTTTTAGCCTGGCCAATGTGACCCATGCCGTAACCTTTAATGGTTTTGGCCAAAATCACAGTAGGCTGACCTTCGTGTTTCACCGCAGCATCAAATGCAGCGTAAACCTTGTTTGGATCGTGACCACCACGGTTCAAGCGCCAGATATCTTGGTCGCTCATACGGCTTACCATTTCTAGCAGACGAGGATCTTTACCAAAGAAGTTTTCACGCACGTAAGCGCCATCGTTGGCTTTGTACGCTTGGTATTCACCATCAATGGTGTCTTCCATCACTTGGCGCAACACACCTTCTTTATCGCGTGCCAGCAATGGATCCCAGTAGCCGCCCCAGATCAGTTTGATCACGTTCCAGCCTGCACCACGGAAGGTGCCTTCTAATTCTTGAATGATCTTGCCGTTACCACGCACAGGACCATCCAGACGCTGCAGGTTGCAGTTCACCACAAAAATCAGGTTATCCAGACCTTCGCGAGCGGCCACACCAATAGCGCCCAAGGATTCTGGCTCATCCATCTCGCCATCACCCAAGAACACCCACACTTTACGACCGCTAGTGTCTTGAATGCCGCGCGCATGCAGGTATTTCAGGAAACGGGCCTGATAAATACCCATCAGCGGGCCAAGACCCATGGATACAGTAGGGAACTGCCAGAATTCTGGCATCAATTTAGGGTGGGGATAGGAAGACAAGCCTTTGCCGTCTACTTCCTGACGGAAGTTATCCATTTGCTCTTCAGTTAAAGAGCCTTCCAAAAACGCACGGGCGTACATACCTGGGGAGGTATGGCCTTGGAAATACACCAAGTCACCACCGTGGTTTTCGTTTTCAGCGTGCCAGAAGTGGTTCTGACCACACTCAATCATTGTTGCCAAGGAAGCAAACGATGCGATGTGACCGCCCAAGCTGCCGCCATCTGCGGGAGTTTCTTGGTTAGCTTTTACCACCATCGCCATCGCGTTCCAGCGAATATATGAACGAATACGTTCCTCAATCGCCAAATCACCTGGATTGCTTGGCTCCAACCCTACAGGGATGGTGTTCAAGTACGCAGTGTGGGGGGAGTAAGGAATATTAGAACCCGAACGGCGCGCCAGATCAGTCAGGCGTTCCAACAGGTAATGGGCTCGTTGCGGGCCCTCACGATCAAGCACGGCCTCTAACGCTTCTAGCCATTCTTGTGTTTCAAGAGCTGCGTCAGGATTGGCGCTGGCTGGATTACTGTTTTGGTCAAGAGAGGACATATGGCGTCTCCAGTTTTATTGATAGAAGTCCGTGCTGCGATGTTCATCTGCGTTGTAATGTTTGCTTTTCAGACCATAACAGATTGACCGGACCCGTACAGTATTTAGGCAGATCATGCCTATTTATCAATTCTATTCTAGGAAAGAAAAAAGGTTATCTCAAGCAAAATTTCATTTTATGGTAATAGTTTTTATAATGTGAAAAATATCAACGAGCGTTAAGGTTTACAATGCTCCCAGCTTTTTACGATTACTGTTATGGCAAACTCCGTAAAAAAATCACTTATACCCAATACGTTTTACGATCAGGCACGTCACAATAGACGCGGTCTTTACTGGCTCACGCCTGTCATCGTACTGATTCTCTACTTATGTGTGATGGGCGTATTTATCTGGTTGCAGCGCCTGCAGCACGATAGTGTGATGGTAGTCCCCATAGACCAAGAGACCCGCCAACAACGCCTCACCATGGTGATTGCGGCGCTGTCTCTGGTGATCGTATTTAGTTTGTTAGCGCTATGGCGCTACACGCGTTTCCGCACCCGTGCCGAAGCCGCACTGATTGCCGAAACCGGCTTCAGGCGCGCGATGGAAAACTCCATGTCTACTGGTATGCGTGTATTTGATATGAGCGGTCGTATCGCTTATGTGAATCCCGCTTTTTGCCGCATGATAGGCTGGAACGAGGCTGACCTTATAGGACGCACTGCCCCCTTCCCTTACTGGGTACCTGGGCGACACTCGCATCATCAAGAGGTGCTAGACCTTATATTGTCTGGGCGCACACCTAATAGTGGCCTAGAAGTAGAAGCACAACGTCGCGATGGCTCGCGCTTTACTGCCCGCATGTATGTATCACCTTTGCGTGACCCTAATGGTGAGCAAATAGGCTGGATGACGTCCATGACAGACATTACCGAGCCTAAGCGTATTCGTGAAGCCATGACCGCTGCCCACGAGCGCTTTATGACGGTGCTAGAGGGTTTGGACGATGCCATTTCTGTCACCGCCGATACCCCTGAAGGCCTTGAGCTATTGTTTGCTAACCGCACCTACCGCCGTTTCTTTGGCGCGCAAGGTCACGGCCACGAAGAACTGCTGGGCGGTAGACTGGGGCGCTTTACCGATGAAACTGTAGAGACCTACTCTGCTCAAGCACAACGCTGGTTTGAGGTGCATCACCGCATGCTGGCGTGGACCGATGGCCGTCGCGTGCGTTTGCAGGTAGCGCGTGACATTACCGAGCGTCGCAAACATGAAGAAGCCTCGCGTGTGCAGCAAGACAAAATCCAACTGACTAGCCGTTTAACGACGATGGGCGAAATGGCATCGTCTTTGGCTCACGAGCTGAACCAGCCTTTAACTGCCATTAATAACTACAGCATGGGTGCGGTAGCGATGGTTCGCAGCGGCAAGGCCAAACCCGAACAGTTGTTGGAAGCCCTAGAGAAAGCGGCGGCTCAGGCTGAACGAGCGGGGAAGATCATCAGTCGTATTCGTGAGTTTGTAAAACGTAGCGAGCCTCGTCGCCAAGCGGTCCCCATTACGCAAATAATTGATAATGCGGTAAGCTTTGCAGACATAGATGCACGCAAACGTCGTATAGAAATAGCCGTTGAACTTCCCGAACGCCTACCTATGGTGATGGCTGATCCCATTTTAATTGAGCAAGTGCTACTGAATTTGCTTAAAAATGGCGTAGAAGCGATGGAAGGAAGCGATTATCATATCCTGCATGTGAACATTTCACTTTATGATCACATGTTGGAAGTCGCCGTCATAGACAGGGGCTATGGACTCAAGAACCCCGAGCGTCTTTTCGAGCCTTTTTACAGCACCAAATCAGAGGGGCTGGGAATGGGCTTAAACATCTGTAGAACCATTATAGAATCACACCATGGTCGTTTGTGGGCAGTGGAGAATCCAGAGGGTGGAACGATATTCCGATTCTCTTTGCCCTGTGCGCAAGCCGAAATGCAACCAACCACTGATAGTCCCAAGGAGATACAAGCATGAGTAGTACCCCGATTCCCTGCACGATTTTTATTGTGGATGATGATGAAGCCGTTCGTGACTCCTTGCGATGGCTGCTTGAGGCTAATGGTTACCGAGTGCAGTGCTTTGCGTCTGCTGAAGAATTCCTCAGCTCTTACGACACCACACAACTCAGCGTACTGATTGCTGATGTACGTATGCCTGGCATGAGCGGTCTTGAACTACAAGAGGCGCTGATCGCCCGCAACTCCCCTATTCCTATTGTCTTTATCACTGGTCACGGTGATGTGCCTATGGCTGTGAGCACCATGAAAAAAGGTGCCGTAGACTTTCTGGAAAAACCGTTTAACGAAGCCGATCTGCGTGCCGTTGTTGTACGCATGATGGAACAAGCCAGCCTCATGGCTGATCAGGCTCACGCCAAACGTACTCATGCGGAAGTACTGTCCCGTTTGACTGCTCGCGAACAACAAGTGCTTGAGCGCATTGTGGCAGGCCGCCTGAACAAACAAATCGCCGGAGACCTGAACATCAGTATCAAAACTGTTGAGGCGCACCGGGCAAATATTATGGAAAAACTTGAAGTTACCACTGTGGCAGATCTCATGAAGATTGCCTTGGTACAAAGCGGAGAAAACTAGCATGAGCAGTACACCAGCCAGGATCATTTCGGGCACAGCCTTAGCACAAAGCGTTCGTGAGCAAGTTGCCGAGAACGTCAAAGCATTGCAAGCCAAAGGCATACATCCTGGCCTGACCGTAGTCTTGATTGGTGAAGATCCTGCCTCCCAAGTCTACGTACGCAACAAAGCGCTGGCTTGCGAAAAAGCTGGCATCAACTCTGATGTGATCCGTTTACCAGCCAGCACTACCCAAGATGAGCTGCTGGCCTTGATTGAGAAACTCAATCAGGACGACAGCGTAGACGGCATTTTGGTGCAATTACCGCTGCCTGCCCACTTAGATGAGCACTTGGTTATTGAAAGCATCTCTCCGGCCAAAGACGTAGACGGTTTCCACATCAGCAATGCAGGTTTGCTGATGACTGGTCAGCCGCTGTTTCGCCCTTGCACCCCTTACGGGGTGATGAAAATGCTGGAATCCGAACAGGTTTCCCTGCGTGGTGCAGAAGCGGTCATCGTGGGTGCTAGCAATATTGTTGGCAAACCTATGGCGATGATGCTGCTGGCGGCTGGTGCTACCGTAACCCTCTGTAATTCCAAGACTCGTGACTTGGCTGCACACACTCGCCGAGCCGATGTACTTGTAGTTGCAGTAGGTAGACCCAATATGATTAAGGGTGACATGATCAAACCTGGCGCCGTAGTCATCGACGTGGGCATTAACCGCCTAGACGACGGGAAGCTAGCTGGCGATGTAGAGTTCGCCAGTGCTAGCCAAGTTGCTTCTGCTATCACCCCTGTTCCTGGTGGTGTAGGCCCAATGACCATTGCAATGTTGCTGGTCAATACGTTGGAAGCTGCTGAGCGCCGCGCAAACAAAGAGAGTTAAATGACGAATCCCCTGCTTGGGCCAGTCAACCAACTGGTTGACTACTCGGCCATTCTGCCCGAACACGTTATACCCGCTATTGATCAACTGCTGGAAAGCGCCAAAAGCGCTGTGCAAGCTGTAGAGCACGTGAGCAACAGCTCATGGGATAACGTAGTTACCCCATTGGAAGACGCCGTAGAGCCGTTGTGGCGCGCCTGGACTATCGTAGGACACCTCAATTCTGTCGTGAACACGCCAGAACTGCGCGAAGCCTACAACCAGTGCCTACCCAAAGTGACGGAGTTTTCCACGTGGCTGGGGCTGAACGAGCAGCTGTTCACACAATACAAGAACTTGGCTGCTAGCGCCGAGTTCGCGAGCCTTAGTCCTGCACGCCAACGCGTCATCGAATTAGCACTGCGTAATTTCCGCTTAAGCGGTGTAGAGCTACAAGGCGAAAAGCGTGAACGCTACGCTGAAATCTCTGAACAACAAGCCGCCGCATCACAGCGCTTTTCCGAGCATGTGATGGACAGCATCGATCACTGGACGCTGTTGGTTGAGAATGAAAGCGAGCTAGAGGGCATCCCTGCTGATGTACTGACAGCCGCCAAAGATGCCGCTACCCAAGCAGGCAAAACAGGCTGGTTACTCACGCTGAAAATGCCGTGTTACCTGCCCGTAATGCAATACGCCAAAAACGCTGCGCTACGTGCAACGATGTATAAAGGCTATGCCACCATTGCTTCCGAACAAAGCAGCAAGCCTGAGTGGGACAACTCTGAAACCATCGAACAATTACTCAGCTTACGTGCCGAAGAAGCTCGTTTGCTAGGCTATGACAGTTTCGCGCACATGCGCTTAGAAACACGCATGGCCGACACCCCTGAACAGGTGTTGGAGTTCCTGCGTACTTTGGCTCAAAAATCCATTAGTTTTGCCCGAACTGACCTAGAGCAATTGAAAGAATTCGCTCGCGTCAGCTTGCACATGGACGAATTGCAACCGTGGGATATGGCCTTCGTAGCCGAACGCCTGCGTGAAAACCGCTACGCTTACTCCGAAGACGAAGTGCGCCAGTACTTCACCGAGCCACAAGTCATGAAAGGCTTGTTTGACGTTGTACATACACTGTATGACGTACAGTTTGTACCCACACAAGAACCTGGCTGGCACCCAGACGTACAAGCCTATGCGGTGCAAGACAAAAACGCCAACACACTGGGCTACTTGTACGTAGACTTGTATGCGCGTGCTGGCAAACAAGGTGGTGCATGGGTAAACGGCGAACGGGATCGCAAACTGCTGGACACCTCTACCCAAGTACCTGTCGTGTATTTAGTCTGCAACTTTGCTCAGCCACAAGAAGGCCGTCCATCGCTGCTAACACACGACGAAGTGATCACCCTCTTCCACGAAAGCGGTCATGCGTTGCACGCGTTGCTATCCCGTGTAGACGAGCCAGCAGTATCGGCTTTTTCTGCTGTTGAGTGGGACGCTATCGAGTTGCCCTCGCAGTTTATGGAAAACTTCTGCTGGGAATGGCCTGTGGTACAGAAGTTGTCGCGCCACGTAGAAACAGGCGAACCTCTGCCACGCGCTCTATACGACAAACTGCTGGCCGCGAAGAACTTCCAAAGCGGCATGCAGATGGTACGCCAAATTGAGTTCTCACTGTTTGACATGCTGATTCACCAGCAAGATCAAGGCCTGTCCATTAAAGACGTTCTTGGCACACTGAATCAGGTGCGTAAAGAAGTAGCGGTGATCTTCCCACCAGAGTGGCACCGTTTCCCACATGCGTTCTCTCACTTGTTCGCAGGTGGCTACGGCGCCGGCTACTACAGCTACAAATGGGCAGAGGTTTTGTCCTCAGACGCTTACAGTGCGTTTGAAGAAACTGCGCTGCAAGACGGTGATAGCCGTAATACGCTCAACCCCGAAACAGGCCGAAAATTCTTGGATGAGATCTTGGCTGTAGGCGGTGAACGCCCTGCCGCTGATTCCTTCAAAGCCTTCCGTGGCCGTGATCCGTCTATTGACGCTCTGCTACGCCACAGTGGTATGTTGGCACAATCCTAATCTCTTTATCCCCCACCTTTTGGTGGGGGTGTTTGTATAGGCTTATGACAAAGTTCACTCTTCGCTCTTTGAGCAAACGCCTAGCGGCAAGCATCGTGCTGGGCAGCAGCGTCTTGTTTGCTGGCCCATTACTCGCCGCTGAATCACAAATACACCCCGTCACAGGCTTCTTGCCAGATCTAAAATTTGATCTGCAATCCGTCGATAACCAACACGTCACACAAGACGACCTGAAAGGCAAAGTTGTGTTGATGTTTTTCGGCTATGCCAATTGCCCCGACATCTGTCCTACCACCATGGCACAGCTTTCTGCCGTGGTAGAGAACTTAGGGGAAGATGGCGAAAAAGTGCAAGTCGTGTTTGTTAGTGTGGACCCACACCGTGACACACCAGAAATACTCAAAGCTTACGTGGATGCATTCGATACCAACGCCATAGGCTTAACCGGTAACGAAAAGACCATCGCTGATCTGGCTAGGCGCTATCGTGTAGCCTTCCAAATAGAAAAACCCACAGAAGCTGACTCTGACTACTACGAAGTAGCCCATAGCCGTGGCGTGTACATCTTTGATGAGCGAGGCAAAGCACGCGTATTAGCGTCCGACTCCGAATCGGTAGAAGACCTGACCGAAGCCGTACGCAAGCTGCTCTAAACCCTTAGTTAGAATGCGTATTGCGCAATGCAGTACGCAAGCCCTCTTCTACCACTGGGTGATAGAACGGCATACCCAGCATCTCTTTAATGGTCAGTTGTTGTTGAGCCGACCATGCCAACAAGTGGGCCAAATGCTCGGCAGAAGGGCCCACCATTTCAGCACCTAAAAACACATCGGTGTTTTTATCGGCGTACACCCGTAACATGCCTTTGTTTTCCAGCATCACACGCGAGCGCCCTTGGTTTGTAAAGCTGACCTCACCTATACGCACATCCGCAGGCAACTGCGAAAACGCCAGCCCTACCGACATCACTTGCGGGTTACTAAACACCACCTTCATCGGGCAACGTCTAGCCGGCGCCTGAGGCGCTATAGGCCAGTTCACAGCATTATCGGCAGCAATACGCCCATCATCCGCTGCTTCGTGCAAAATGGGGTGTAAGCCATTCACATCACCTGCTAAGAAGATAGGCTTATTTTCTACCTGCAAGGTGTGCGCATTAAAACTAAGCTTGCCCTTGGCATCAACTGTCACACCGGCTGCAGCAAGATTCAGTTTTTCTATATTTGGCTGCCTACCCGCTGCATTTAACACGCATTCAACCGTTAACAGGCTCTCTGCACCTTGCGCGTCTTGCAGGCTAAGCTGCACCTCATTACCTTGGCGTTCTGCGCGCAGAACTTGCGTATCAAAGCGTATATCCATTTCTTCAGAAAATACGTTACGCGCGTTCTCGGCCACTTTGGGATCTTGAATACCTACAATACGTTGGCTACGGTTTACCACGGTTACCTTCACACCTAAGCGGTGCAAGGCTTGCCCTATTTCCATGCCAATCACACCAGTGCCCAAAATGGCAATGCTTTTGGGCAGATCATCCCAATAGAAAATTTCGTCGGTGGTCAGTAGCTTATCGCCCAGCTCTTGCAGGGCGGCAGGCGTACGTGGGCTAGTGCCGCTGGCAATCACAAACGCTTTGGCATTGACCTGAGTGTGATCCCCAACTTCCAGCGTATTTTCAGCCGTAAAACGAGCGGTGCCCCACAGCTTAGTGTCTGCATCAAAACCTTCTACGTCGCTGACCACAAACGACACAAAGCGATCACGCTCACGCTTTACCCTATCCATGACCGCCACACCATCTACCTCTACAGTAGAGGTATCGACATTAACGCCAAACTTAGGGGCTTCAGCGATAGCATGGCGATGATCAGCAGCAGAAATAAGCAACTTAGAAGGCATGCAGCCCACCCGTGCGCAGGTAGTACCGTAATGCGAGTCCTCAATCAGTACAGCCGTTTTCCCCCGCCGTAACACCTGACGGTAAGCGGTCATGCCTGCGGTTCCTGCACCAATGATTGCTACATCAACATTCAGTATCTTCATGCTTTTCCTCTGCTGTTATATCGCCATCCTAGGGTATTACTGCAAACTCAGTACGCTGCAGCTTACGCGGCTACCGGTGTGTAACCCTCTTCTGTCACCACCGCCGCTACCGCTGCGTTATCAGCGTCTATGTTAACACTCAGATGATGTGTCGCTGTATCCGCTACTACAACGGCTGAAGGCCACTTGTTTTGGATGGCAGTAGTAATGGTTTTCACACAGTGGCCACATGTCATGTCTGCTACCGTAAATTCGTGTTTCATACCAGACTCCTAAATAGATGAAAAAAAACGCTTATACACTTTTGTAGAGTACTGTATAAATAGCCAAATCACAGTCTGAACGGCTGCTTTGATGACATTTCGCAGCACTACCACTTTAGCGTTTGACCTTAACATTATGGTAAGGTTCATACTCTATTCAGGATAGCCCTTTGTCTCATCACTAACCTCTGCGCCGCCTAGCACTTTGGCCCCTATGTAAGCATCACTCGGCTACAACAGCAGACACATAGCGCTATCACGGCATACCTCAGGGCTGCCCGTATAAGGAGTTCAACCATGAATCAAGCAGTCACTATAGGCGTTGCAGCAGAACGCAGCCAACTCAGCAGCAAGATGATTCGCTACTACGAAAGCGAAGGCCTGCTACAACCCAGCGCCCGCTCTGAAGGTGGTTATAGGCTGTACACAGAACGCGATCTGCACGGTTTACGCTTTATTCAACGCGCCAGAAGTCTGGGGTTTTCGCTCGCGCAGATTAAAGAGCTGCTCGCGCTCTGGCATAACCAAGATCGCAGCAGCGCTGAAGTCAAACACTTGGCACAACAACATATAAATGAACTAGAACGTAAAGCAGCAGAGCTTCAAGAGATGGCCAATACGCTTAAACACTTAACGCAATGCTGCCATGGCGATGAGCGCCCCGAGTGCCCTATTTTGGATAATTTGGGTGCTACAACCAATTAAGAAATACCATACTCACTGCCTAGAGTACTAGAGCTTAAGCGCATCAGTCGCTAAGACGTCTAGTCTTTTCACCTACCCTCAGCGCACGATAGCTAAATAGCACAGGGACACCCCTGCAGTGTGATACTCAAAAAAAACAGCCCCTAAAAATTACCAGGGGCTGTTTTTCATGCTTTAGCAAGAGCGTGTACTGGCTTATACGCCTTTCCACTCGCCTACGTAATCGCTGAAATTAGGACGTTCTTTCACAGGTACATTATCAGGCAAAGAACCCACCACGATAAAACCCATAAAGCTGTAGTCCAAGGAGTCAAAGCCCAAGGCTTCTGGCACTTTATGCGTGTACGTCCCTAAGCCAGTGCTCCAGTACGCACCCAAACCTAAAGCGTGAGCAGCATTCAGCATATTCATCACCGCCGCACCCGTTGCCAGCAAACGCTCATGCTCTGGGATACGATCGTTGCTGTGATCTAAGTGGCAAGCCACCGCAATCAACAACGGCACATCTTTCAACCATGCGCGAATGGACGCTTCTTTGGTAGGTGCCACAGCCATGCCCTCTTCGGCCATTGCCTGCACTGACAAATCGCCCAACTGCTCAACCGCTTCACCACGAATCAGCTTGAAGCGCCAAGGGCGCAACTTACCGTGATCAGGTGCCACCATTGCCGTTTGCAAAATCTGCTCTAGCTGTTCTTGGCTAGGGCCTGGACCTTGCACCATTTTTACCGAATTACGGCTCAAAAGTGTTGAGATGACAGACACATCAACTCCTTACAAAAACTCAATACACCGCAGCGCTTAAGGGCGTTGCTGGGCGGTTGTGATAATCAATGCTTTCATATCACGTACTGCTTTTTCCCAACCATCAAATACCGCTTGGGCAACGATGGCATGGCCAATATTAAGTTCTGCAATACCCGGGATGGCGGCAACTTCTTGTACGTTACCGTAATGCAAGCCGTGACCCGCATTCACACGTAACCCCAATGCCACACCTTGTGCTGCACCCTCACGTATACGTTGCAACTGTATAGCTTGGTTTTCAGGACCTACGGCATCCGCAAAAGCACCCGTGTGCAACTCAATCACCGTAGCGCCCGCTTTTTTAGCAGCGGCGATTTGAGCAGTATCAGCATCAATAAACAGTGATACACGAATGCCCGCATCTTGCAGTTGCTTCACTGCTGCGCTTACCTGATCGAAATGACCCACCACATCCAAACCACCTTCAGTAGTCAGTTCATGGCGTTTTTCGGGTACCAAGCACACATCATCTGGTTTGACCTTGCAGGCAATTTCCAGCATTTCAGTAGTGATAGCGCATTCCAGATTCATTCTGGTACGCAGCAACGGACGCATCGCAAATACATCTGCATCTTGAATATGGCGTCTATCTTCGCGCAGATGCAGCGTAATCAGGTCTGCACCGGCATCTTCTGCACGTTGCGCAGCGAGTAACGGATCGGGATAGGTGGTCAAACGCTGCTGGCGCAGCGTTGCCACATGATCAATATTTACACCCAGCTCAATCATTGGCTTCTACAACCTCCTCATCCAACAGCCAGCCACCGCCCAACGCTTTGTATAGCGAAATGCGGTTAATCAACGAAGCCAGGCTAATCTGAATACCGGCTTGTTGGGCACCATATAAATTCACTTCTGCACTTTGCACTTGCAAGAAGCTATCTACACCTGTTTTGTAGCGCAAGTTAGCTAACTCTAACGTACGATCTGCTGAAGCAATCATGCGTTTAGTCGCGTCTAACTGTGAGCTGTAGGTGGCTTCACCCGCCAATGCATCAGCAACTTCTCGGAACGCATTTTGAATACTTTGCTCGTATTCCGCTACCGAGATAATTTTTCTAGCTTCAGCGACATCTAATCCAGCCTGAATACTACCACCCGCAAAAATCGGCAATGAAATCTGTGGTGAATACTGCCAGAAACGGTGCGATGACCCCACTAGATTATCCAAGGATGGGCTAGCAAAACCTAGCAAACCGGTGATGGAAATAGAGGGGAAAAACGCGGCACGTGCTGCCCCGATATTGGCGTTAGACGCACGTAGTACGTGCTCAGCCGCAATGATGTCAGGACGTCGTTGTAGCAAATCAGAAGGCAAACCTACTGGAATGCTGCTGACTAATTGCTCGTGACCAAAAGTCTGTTCTTTAGGCAAGTCTTCAGGTAGCTGCGTACCCACCAGCAGCGTCAAGGCATTCAATGCCTGCATTTCATTACGCTTGGCTTCTTCTAAGTCAGCACGTACGGTTTCCAACTGCAACGTAGCTTGGTTCAGATCCAGCTCGGACGTACTACCTGCGTCAAACGACACTTTGGTCAGACGCAAGCTTTCCAAACGGCTCTTTTCGGTACTGCGCATTACGCTTTGCAGCTCTTGTGCTGCACGCAAGCGGAAATACGCTTCTGCTACCTGCGCTACAACGTTAATACGCACAGCTCGTTGCGCTTCTTCAGTTGCTAAGTATTGCTCAAAAGCGGCTTCGCTTAAGTTACGCAACTTGCCAAAGAAGTCCAGATCAAAAGAGGTTACAGCCGCCCCTGTCTGGAAGGTTTTACTGACTGACGATGCTCCTGGCAAACGCATGTTTTCAGGATTGCGTGTTACCTGACCATTTGCGGCGGCACCTATAGAGGGGAACTGTTCCCCTCGGGCGATGCCGTACTGCGCACGAGCTTCGTCAACACGCGCTACCGCAATGCGCATATCGCGGTTATTTTCTAGCGATAGCGCGATGAGCGCTTGCAAGCGTGGGTCATTGAAAAACTCTTTCCAACCCAAGGTTTCCAAACTTACGTCTGCACTAGCCTCTACTGCACCCTGCACATAAGCAGGGTAATCAGCAGAAACGGGCATTTCAGGTTGCTCGTAGGTAGGAGCAAAGGAGCACCCTGCTAGCAGCAATGCTGCGCTAAGTGTACTGAGCTTAGCTTTTATCATTTTTGCTCCCCGGTACTAGGCTGAGCGTGTGCGGCTTTTTCTGCCGCTGCGGCTGCAGCTGCTGCACCAAATAACTTGGGCTGCGTTTTAAACAATTTCAGAATCACTACAAAGAAGGTAGGCACAAACAGTACGGCCAATGGTGTAGCGGCCAACATACCACCCAGCACACCAATACCTACGGCGTTCTGACTGGCTGCACCCGCACCACTAGCAATCGCCAGAGGTACCACACCCAGAATAAAGGCAAACGATGTCATCAGAATTGGGCGGAAACGTAGACGCGCTGCTTCAACCGTGGCTTCGATCAGATCGTCACCTCGAGCAACCGCATCTTTAGCAAACTCCACAATCAGAATCGCGTTCTTTGCCGCCAAACCAATGATGGTCACAATACCCACCTGGAAGTACACGTCGTTGGCCATGCCCATCGCACTCGTTAACAGCACCGAACCCAGCACCCCTAACGGTACAGACAACATCACAGACAGCGGGATAGCCCAGCTTTCGTACAATGCCGCCAACACCATGAACACCACCAGTACCGACAAGCCCATCAAGATCATACTTTGACCCGAAGCCTGAATTTCCTGATAGGACAAACCAGTCCACTCGTAACCAAAGCCACGTGGCAATTCAGAAATCAAACGTTCGATCTCAGCCATCGCGTCACCACTGGTGTAGCCTGCTTGAGCGCCACCACTGATACGTGTTGCGGGGTAACTGTTGTAGCGAACAATCTGTACTGGGCCTTTGATAGGCTCAGCGGTCACTACAGTACGCAGCGGTACCATTTCACCTTGACTGTTTTTCGCTTGCAGACTCATCACGTTTTCGATGTTCATACGGAAACGTTCATCTGCCTGTACCCACACGTTCTGCACCCAACCCTCGCTGGTGTATTTACCCAGATAGGATGAGCCCAGTGCGGTGCTTAGCAAATTAGCAACTTCAGTAAAGTCCACACCTTGAATCGCGGCTTTTTCACGGTCGACGGTCACTTTCCACTGCTGACCTGGAGACAAACCTGTCAAACGTACGTCTTTCAAGATCGGGCTTTGTCCAGCCTTATCTAACAACTCTTGAGTCGCATTCAGCAATGCAGTGGTACCCAGCTCTGCACGGTCTTCCAAGCGCACATCAAAACCGGTGGAGTTACCCAACGACATAATGGCAGGAGGAACGATAGAGAACACGATAGAGTCAGGCAACCCCATCAACAACGCACCCGTTGCACGGCCCGCTACAGCTTGAGCTGAGTTTTCTGGACCTTTACGATCTTTAAAATCTTTCAGTGTCACGAACGCCAACGCCGCATTCAGACCATTACCGTTAAAACTGAAACCACGTACAGTCACTAGGTTTTCTACCTGTGGCTGTTTGAAGAAGTAGTCTTCTACGTCTTCGATGGTATCCATCGTACGGTTAGCGGTAGAACCAGCAGGCAATTCGATGTTTGCAAATGCAAAACCTTGATCCTCTTCAGGCAAGAAGGCAGTAGGCATACGCATGTACATAAACACTACCGCGACAACCAATGCCAGATACACCAGCATCATGCGGCCTGTACGTTTCAAGCTGCCTTTAATAACGCCTTCGTAACCGTCTGTCAGCTTGTTAAAGCCACGGTTGAACAGCCCAAAGAAACCACGACGGTTATTGCCATGCTCACCCTTAGGCACTGGCTTCAAAATGGTTGCACATAGTGCTGGTGTAAAGCTCAGAGCCAAGAAGGCCGAGAACGCAATAGACACCGCCATCGCTACTGAGAACTGTCTGTAGATCACCCCCACCGAACCGGACATAAAGGCCAGCGGCAAGAACACCACGGTCAGAACCAGCGTAATACCCACAATCGCGCCAGTAATCTGCGGCATGGCTTTTTCCGTTGCCTCTTTTGGAGACAAGCCATCTTCCGCCATGATACGTTCGACGTTTTCAACCACCACGATCGCATCATCCACCAGAATACCAATCACCAGCACCATCGCGAACATGGTTAACACGTTCACCGAGAAGCCCATGGCATTCATCACACCCAGCGAACCCAGAATAGCGACAGGTACTACCAGTGCAGGAATGACGGTATAGCGAATGTTCTGCAAGAACACGTACATCACCACAAACACCAGCAACATCGCTTCTAGCAGTGTTTCAACTACCTGCTGAATCGACGTCTGAATGTAGGGAGAGGTATCGTAAGGAATCGCATAGCTCACTTGGTCAGGGAAGAACTCAGAGAGCTCTTTCATCTGCGACTTAATACCTTCAGCCGTTTCCAACGCGTTTGCATCCGGTGTTAACGACACCGCAAACGCTGCTGTTGCTTTACCGTTCAGCCTAGCACCAAACTGGTAGTTATCAGAGCCCACTTCGACGCGAGCAATGTCGGACATTTTGACCGAAGAACCATCCAAGTTTGCACGCAGAATGATGTTATTGAACTCTTCAGGCGTACTCAACTGACCATTTACGATAATAGGCGATGCAACACGCTGGCTGTCTGGGTTTGGTGGAGCACCCAAAATACCACCTGAAATCAGGTTATTTTGTGCAGACACGGCAGCGTTTACTTCTGCCATACTCAGGTTGTAGCTCACCAGCTTTTCGGGATCTACCCAAATACGCATCGCTTTACCGGATGCAAACAGCTGGAACTTACCTACACCCGGTACACGTGAAATGGTGTTTTGTACGTTACGTTTAATGTAATCAGCCAATTCTGTTTGGTCCATGCTACCGTCTTCCGACGACAACGTAACCACCAGCAAGAAGCTGTCATTACCCTGCTCTACTTTCAAACCTTGCTGCACCACCGCCGTAGGCAACGCTGCCTGTACGTTGGAGATACGGTTCTGTACGTCAACCTGAGCCATGTCAGGATCGGTACCTGGTTTAAAGGTAGCTGTAATTTGGGTTTGACCAAAGGAGTCACTCACCGACTCGTAGTACAGCAGACCTTTGGCACCGTTCAGTTCGTTTTCAATAACGTTAGCAACGTTACTGGCCACGTCTTCTGCTGTGGCGCCTGGGTAGGTAGCACTAATCGTGACAGAAGGTGGCGCGACATCCGGGTACTGCGCAACCGGCATCAGCGGTAGCGACAATAGCCCGAGCAGAGTGATCCCTAGCGCGACCACCCATGCGAAAATGGGGCGTTCAATAAAAAACTGTGGCATAAACTTTACTCGCTTGCTTTAGCTGCGTCTTGGCCTTGAGCTTGCTCAGCACTCTCATCTTTTGCTGGTTCAGCGGCTTCAGCAGACTCTTCTGCATTTTCGGTGCTTGTTGGGCCAGATTTCCAAGGAGTGGGCTGTACAGGTACGCCCGGACCAATTTTCTGGAAGCCAGCAACGATCAACTCATCACCTTCTGCCAAACCTGTATTCACCAAAATTTTGTCACCATATGTAGTACCTACTTTCACAGGTACTGCAGCAACTACACCCTCTTTAACCACAAACACAGAGGTTGCACCGCCGTTGGAGTACTGAATCGCTTGTGTTGGCACCAAGATAGCTTTCTCATCTATCCCGTTTTGCAAACGTACACGAACGAACATACCTGGCAGCAAAATATTGTCAGGGTTAGAGAACTCAGCGCGCAGATTGATTTGGCCTGTTGATGGGTCTACCGACACACCGGAGAACAAGAGTTCGCCTGATTGGTCGTATTGAGTATTGTCATCAAACAAGGCAGTAACTTTGGCGCCTTCAGCATCTTGAGTCAGCTCACCGGCAGCCATCGCATTACGCAAAGACATCAACTCGCTCGCAGGACGACGAATATCGACATACACGCGGTCCAACTGCTGAACCACTGCCAATTGCGTACCTTCGGTCGCATTCACCAAAGCACCTTCAGTCACAATGGCTTTACCAATGCGACCGTTGATGGGGGATGTTACTTTGGTGTAGCCCAGGTTGATTTCGGCTGTCTTCAGGTTTGCTTGTGCAGCAGCAATGGCAGCTTGTGCTTGCGCATTACGCGCCATGGCATTGTCGTACTCTTGACGACTCACTGCGTTTTCTTTGATCAGGATCTGGTAGCGCTGTGCTAATGAAGCCGCGGCTTTTGCGTCGGCTTGCGCATTTTGCAATTGTGCAGCAGCTTGGTCACGCAACGCTTGGTAGGTGTCAGGATCAATACTAAACAGGTGCTGACCTTCCGTAACGTCCGTACCTTGCTTGAAGTTAATCTCTTCAAGAATACCAGTTACTCGAGCACGGATTTGGGCCTCTTTGATGGCCTCCACACGGCCTGGTAAGTCCTGATACAGCGCCGTCGGTGCAGTGCTCACCGTAACGACGCTGACAGGAACCTTCATGCCGCCTCCGGCTTGCTGTTGCGGACTTTTGTCGCCGCACGCTGCAAGCAGAACCACACTAGTTAAGAACAATACTCGTAGCGGACGCCACGCCTTAGGGCGGGATTTCAGCATGAAAAACTCCTGAATCTCAATAGACTATAAGACACACCGCGCCAGTAGACGTGGACAGTGAGACGTAAAGTATATATGGATTATGTGTTTTTCACAAAAACGACCACACAGTCGTATAGGGTCTTTTGCAACAAATATTTAACCCATCACCCTAGAAGCAAAGCGTCATCAGTGATTTTTTCCCCGCGCACTTTTTCAAACATATGAAGCAGATCTGTCACCTCCATGCCTTTGCGCTCGTCACCACTCACATCTAACACCACTTGCCCTTGGTGCAACATCACGGTTCTATCCCCCACATCCAAGGCCTGACGCATACTATGCGTGACCATCATCGTAGTGAGTTTGCCCTCTTCTACGATGCGTGCAGTAAGCTCCAACACGAAATCGGCTGTGCGTGGGTCCAAAGCAGCCGTATGCTCGTCCAGCAGCAGAATACGCGAAGGACGTAACGCCGCCATCAGCAAACTTACCGCTTGCCGTTGGCCACCCGATAACAGCCCAATACGATCCGTCAGACGATTCTCTAAACCCAACCCTAGTGTTTCCAGTTTGGTTTTAAATTCGTCTCGCATACTTAACTGCACCGCACGCGATAAACTACGGCCTAGACCTCGTCTAGAAGCCAAGGCCATATTCTCTTCAATGGTTAAGTCTTCACACGTACCCGCCATAGGATCCTGGAATACGCGGGCCACCATATCGGCACGTTTCCATACGGGTAGTCGAGTCACATCCTTACCGTCTATAAGAATCTGACCATCGTCTACTCCCTGATCGCCGGATACCGCATTCAAAAATGTGGACTTACCAGCGCCATTAGAACCAATCACCGTCACAAACTGACCGCTAGGAATAGTCAGCGACGCTCCGCGCAACGCACGGGTTTCAATCGGAGTACCAGGGTTAAAAGTTAATTGCAGGTTTTTTGCTTCAAGCATGACTCTTCCCTTTAGTACTACGACTTACGAATAGCTTTTTTACGTTTCTTCAACAGCGGGATCACCAAGGCGATGGTTACCAGAAGTGCCGTCACCAAGTTCAGATCCTGCGCTTGCAGGCCAATAAAGTCTGCATTTAGCGCCAGCGCAATAAAGAAGCGATACAGGATCGCGCCTAGAATCACCGCCAACGTTGCCCACACCAAACGGCGCGATGGCAAGATGCTCTCACCCACGATCACGGCCGCCAGACCAATCACGATGGTCCCAATACCCATAGAGATATCAGCACCGCCCTGTGACTGCGCGAACAATGCGCCCGCTAACGCTACCAAGGCGTTGGAGATCGCCATACCCAACAAAATCATGCCACCTGTTGCTACGCCCTGTGCTCTCGCCATACGTGGGTTAGAGCCGGTCGCGCGCATACCCAAGCCTTTTTGGGTAGAGAAAAACCAATCCAACAGCAGCTTGGCGATGATCACAATCAACACCAACAATAATGGACGGAAAATGTAGTCGTCTGACCAACCTGCAGGCTGCAAAATCGTGAAGACAGTATCGTCGTTAATTAACGGAACGTTAGGTCTACCCATCACGCGCAAGTTAATGGAGTACAACGCCGTCATCATCAAAATACTGGCCAGCAGATCCATGATCTTCAGTCGTACGTTTAACCAGCCTGTAATCATCCCCGCCAGAGCGCCAGCGCACATAGCCACAAACGTAGAAATAAATGGATCTACCCCTTGGCTAATCAGCACTGCCGCACAGGCGCCCCCAAGAGGGAAACTGCCATCAACGGTTAAGTCGGGAAAACGAAGAATACGAAACGAGATCAGCACTCCCAATGCAACCAGACCGAAAATTAGGCCGATTTCCAGAGCGCCCCACAGAGAATATAAGGACATGCGTAGTCAGACAAGAATAAGCGGTGCCTGTTTAGGGCACCGCTAGCGTGATTAAAAGTTACTCAACGATGGTAGTAGCTGACTTGATGAATGCATCATCTAAGGTCAAACCTTGTTTAGCGGCTGCACCTGGATTGACGAACAACTCCAAGTTCTCACTGGTTGAGGAAGCAATATCGCCTGGCTTCTCACCTTTAAGAATACGCACCACTTTGTCGCCCGTTTGTTTACCCAGATTGAAGTAGTTCACGCCCAATGCCGCAATGGCGCCACGTTCAACACTTCCTGTGTCGGAAGCGATCAAAGGGATTTTGGCATCGTTAGCCACTTTCACCAGCGCTTCGTATGCCGACACAACGTTGTTATCGGTATTGGTGTAGAACACATCTACTTTGCCAATCAAGCTGCTACCTGCCGCACGTACGTCTACGGTACGAGCTGCTGTAGCCTCTACCAAGTTCATGCCTTGCTCAGACAGCAGTTCACGCATGCGCTCTACCACCACCACAGAGTTGGCCTCACCTGGGTTGTACACCATACCTACGTTTTGAGCGTCAGGCACGATGCGTTTAATCAGCTCCACCTGCTTTTCCAATGCCAATGCATCGGACATACCTGTCACGTTGGTGCCACTCGCATCAAACGAAGGAACCAGTTGTGCGGCAACAGGATCGGTCACAGCCGAGTACACAATAGGGATAGATTTAGTGGCTGCTACCGCTGCTTGTGCAGACGGCGTAGAGATGGCCACGATCACATCCGAATTATCACCTACGAATTTTTTGGCAATTTGCGAGGCAATCGCGGTATTACCCTGAGCGGTTTGAAACTGCCATTTCAGACCATTAGCTTCGGTATAACCAGCCTCTTCCAGAGCCTGTTTCACGCCATCGCGGATAGAATCCAGCGCAGGGTGCTCAACGATGGAGGACACAGAAACCGTTTGCGCCCCTACCACACTCGCACCCATCATGCTGATACCAGCCAGAACGCTGGCCAGAAGTGCCGTTGTATTTCTTAACTTCATTCGAAGCTCCTGGAAAAAAGAATCAATAAACCAGACAACGAGTAGTCTGAACTACAGGCCTGAAAAAAACTCTAGTGAATTTCCCTGCTAGATTTCACTAATTGTAAACGCAGTATCTACTGGCCGTGTAGCCAAAAGCGACTTTGCCCAGCGACGCGCTTCCAACTTATAACGGCTTTGCACAGACTCTGCTCTATCTAATAGCTGTTGCGTGGTAGTTTCTAAACCGCGCCCTTTGAACGCCACCACGATGGTATTGCCTTCATCAATTTCCGGTAATACCAAAACCTGCTCAGTAAATACCTGACGTATATTGCGCAGGTTTAACTCAAAACTGGGGTGTGAACCGAACAAATTCACCACCATAATGCCATCTTGGTCTAAGCATTGCTTACAGCCTTCGTAAAACTCCACAGATGAGCACACCGGCCCTTGCGCAGCGGCATCGTACAAATCCACCATCAATACAGCATGCTGATTATGATTATCTGCGTCTTCTACCCACTCAGCGGCATCCTCATGAACAATTTCTGATCGCACATGATCTGGCAGTCGGAAGAAAGCACGACACATCGCTGTGACCTGAGGGTTGATCTCTACCGTGACACAGTGAGAAGGCGTTTGCTTTAAGCAATATCGCAGTAGCGAACCTGCCCCCAAACCCAGCATGGCAATACGATCCGACTCGTGTGGTTCATGAAACAACAACCACGTCATCATTTGCTGTGTGTACGCCAATACCAAATCATGTGGTTTAGACATGCGCATCGCACCTTGAATCCATTCCGTTCCAAAGTGCAAATAACGGATGCCATCACTTTCTGACATCGTCACATCATCTTCGTCGTACAGACTATCGTCTTCCCATTCTTGTTCTTGGTTCATGACCTTCACTTCCTAGCTTGACCGACCACGTCTTTAGACGCCCGCCCTGAATCATAAGCGCTTTTAGCAAACCCTGCCCGGTTTGCCCTCTATGACCAGTGCGGCGCACACGACCTACAGTGCCGCTACGTTACCTAACCAGCATCACATAATAGATTGCTAAAGTCTCGTGCCAACAGCTTGTCTTGCTCTATAAACACCATCAACTTAGCACCATCTTGCCAACACCAATTAAATGCCTCGTATGAATCTATTGTCAGTAAAGACACCCATTCAGGCCCAGGCGTAGGGTTATAGCCAAGGCTGTAATACGAGGGATAGCCCAGTAGGTAATCTGTTGCCAGAATCCCTACTGCTGCCGAGGGACCGGGTAGTTCTCCCTCTATGTTTACTAAATCCTCAAGAATCTCCGGCTCAAAGGGACAACCTTCTAACATATCTTCGTGACGTGGAATATCCAGCTCACCAATCAATGTGATCCTTTTCTCTGGTACTTCTCTACCATGCGGCGCCCGCATCGGCGTCAAACTATCAAGATCCTCAAAATACCATGCCTTCACATAACCTTCCTCACCCCAAAACACCTCTTCCTCACTGTCAGAGCTGGGGTTGTAATCAGCATTAAACAGTGACAGCAGTCCTGTGGCTGGTAATGAGTCAGGCCTGTTTTCTATTTCTGAAAAGTTGATTTGACCTAAAAAGTAATACAGCCCCACATCATGCTCTGGCCACTGAAAACCACTGGGCACCATAGGCGAACCACCAAATTGGCTTTGTATGCCACTAGCCGCCTCTTTAGTAAGGGTAATACGCACACTAGGGCGCACCATACCGCGTACAAAATTGGCATGTTCAATCAAGGTTGGATGACTAGCAATTAGCTGCTCTAGGCTTTCTTTATTCACGATGATGTAACTTCATTCTAATGAGTGGTGCGGTTTCACACATAACGATATCAGCATTTTGTTCTCAAGCTGAAACATTCTCCACATACACTCCCCCCATCCACTACAGAAGAGCACAGCCCCCCCTGCACTAAGAAAACCCAAACTCACCAATCAAAAACTCATTTTTCATTAACCTAATAACCAAAAACAAAATAGTCTTTCTTAATCAGCTGTATTCATTATTATTAAATTAACAATTCTGCAAAGTGGTTTTTAACTTTTACAGGCATACTTAACAAATATAGCGTCACAACGATTAAATACGACTTCATTTTGTTTTTAAAGGGAATCAACATGATTAAAGGTATAACGCGCTGCGCTACTGCAGCTATGCTGTTAACTATGCTATCTGTGGTAAATGCCGAGCCCGCTTTAGCCAACTCCGCAAACGTTGACCCGCTTCCTTCCTGGAACGAAGGGAGAACCAAAAGCACCATTTTTGATTTCGTACAAGAAACCACTACAGAAGGTTCCAAAAATTTTGTGCAACCACAAGATAGAATTGCCACCTTTGATCAAGATGGAACACTGTGGGTAGAACACCCTCTCTATACTCAATATCTATACATTTTGAGTAAGACAAATGGCATTGTTCAACACAACCCCTCTTTAGCTGAACATGAACCTTTCAAAACCATTTTGTCTGGCGACATGAAAAAAATCAGCGAACTTTCTAATGCCGATATCTTCCGTATAGCCATCATGGCTCAAGATGGAATGAGCGTTGAAGACTACAGTGCAGACGTAGTGAAATGGTTAGAAACCGCACGCGACCCTCGCTGGAACCGTCCTTATACAGACCTTATTTACCAGCCCATGCTTGAGCTTATGGAGTACTTGCGTGAAAACGGCTACAAAACATATATAGTCACAGGCGGCGGACAAGATTTTGTGCGTACGTACAGCGATCGTGTTTACGGTATTCCGCCAGAACAAATTGCCGGCACATCCTTTAGCACCCAATTCAAATATGACAAAGACGGTAAAGCCTTCCTGGCTTTGCAGCCCTCGTTATTTTTTAATGATGACTTCGGTGGCAAAGCAGAAGGCATAGGCTTATTTATTGGCAAACGCCCACATTTCTCTGCGGGTAACTCTACCGGAGACAGAGAAATGCTGGAGTACACCACAAGCGGGGACGGTGCGCGTCTAGGCATGTTGGTCTTTCATGATGACGCACAACGCGAATACGCGTATGGGCCAGCCCAAGGCTTACCCGCCAGCAACGTAGGTACGTTCTCTCAAAGCCTGTACGACGAAGCCACCACAAAAAACTGGTCAATTATCAGCATGAAAAATGACTGGAAAACCATTTTTAAATTTGAACAATAAGTAAAGCTTGTCGCTACCCTCTACCATCAGCGACAACACGTGTGCTCAACGCCCTGGCTGCCTCCATTCAGTCAGGGCTTTTTCATACGCACTACGCTTCCCTGCACACCGAGATTTGGGGCTTACCTGCTGGCACGGTAAACTACTAGGCTAGATATATGTTTGGGATAGCTGCAATACCTTATACCCTGCGCTATTCTCTACACTCAGATAAATCAAAGGGAATGCTTTTACAATGAAAATTGCCACGTGGAATGTAAACTCTCTACGCGTACGTTTGCCGCAAGTATTGGACTGGCTAGAGCAAAACCCCATTGATGTGCTGTGCCTGCAAGAGCTCAAACTGGCCCAGGATAAATTCCCTATTGAAGAACTGCGTGAGGCAGGCTGGGATGCGCAATGGGCTGGACAACCCACCTATAACGGTGTGGCGCTCATTACTAAGCTGGAAGGCCAAGATATACAACGTAACTTGCCTACGTACGAAGACCCACAACAACGCGCAATTGCGGCAACCTTCGACACAGCGGCAGGCCCTGTACGTGTGATTAACCTGTACTGCCCTAATGGCCAAGCGGTTGGCAGCGATAAATTTGCGTATAAGCTGGAATGGTTTCAAGGCCTAACCACATGGCTGAAAGCAGAACTAGAGCGCTACCCCAATCTTGTCGTGGTAGGCGATTACAACATTGCTCCCGCTGATGAAGATGTACACGCCCCTGCTCGCTGGGAAGGCGAAGTGCACGTATCCGAACCTGAGCGTGCGGCGTTTCAAACGCTGCTAGGTTTGGGCTTACACGACTCATTCCGCCTGTTCCCACAAGAGGAAAAAAGCTTTAGCTGGTGGGATTACCGACGTATGGCCTACCGACGCAATGCAGGTTTGCGTATTGATCATGTTTTGGTTTCTGATGCGTTAAAACCCGCTACTGTCGCCTGCACTATAGATAGACAACCTCGTGGTAATGAGCAGCCTTCAGACCACACTCCAGTGATTGTGGAACTGGATTTCAGCAAACTTGCCTAAGTAACCTGCAATATTTTGCCTCGTTACATCGCTTTTTTGTTATGCTTTCAACCCGCTGATTAGCTATTAGATCATCATGAGCACACAACATCCCGGCAATATCTTCATTGTCGCCGCGCCTAGCGGTGCAGGCAAATCCAGCCTGATCAACGCTTTGCTGAAACAAGAACCCGATATCCAACTTTCCATCTCCTGCACTACACGCGCTCCGCGTCCGGGTGAGCAAGATGGTGAGCACTACAAGTTTGTATCTGTTGAGGATTTCCAGACGTTGCGTGCAGACGATCAGTTGCTGGAATGGGCTGAAGTGCATGGCAATTTCTATGGCACACCAGTGCAACCCATACACGAAGCGCTGGAAGCGGGTCGTGATGTACTGCTGGAGATTGATTGGCAAGGGGCCCGCCAAGTGCGTCGCTTCTTTCCTGAAGCCATTGGCATCTTTATCCTTCCCCCTTCTATTGAAGCCTTGGAAAGTCGCCTAAACCAACGCGGCCAAGACTCTGCACAGGTGATTGCTCGCCGACTGCTGGCCGCTGGCAGCGAAATGTCGCATATTTCCGAGTTTCAATATGTTATTATTAATCAAGAATTTAACTTTGCGCTTGATGAGCTTGCCGCTGTAGTCAAAGCCAGCCGCTTAAACCTACCAAAACAAGCGCATAGGCACGCCGAGTTGTTTAGTCAACTGGGCATCCGCACCGAATTCAATTCCTAAAATTTAGTCATACAGGTTCTATTTATGGCACGTATTACTGTTGAAGATTGTCTGGATAAAATCCCCAATCGTTTTAACCTGACTCTGGCTGCTGCTTACCGCGCCCGCGAACTGGCTCAAGGCCACGAAGCACGCGTAGACAGCCGCAACAAGCCTACTGTTACTGCACTGCGTGAAGTTGCTGCAGGCACAACTGGTCTTGAAATGTTGCGTAAAGTACCCACCTGATAAGCAATGATCTAGCGAGGAAGTCTTATGGCATTTACAGGTTTGCGTGGCGCTTCATCCGGCCTGTTGGCCGTGCTAAAAAAAGGCTCCCGTCTTGGGCGCAGGAATAAAGATGTAGTTACGATTCCTACGCTAAAACCTGCTAAAGCACCCATAGCTTCGCTCGCACCGCTGAACAAGATCATCAGCACTTATCTTGACCCCAAAGACGTAGAACGCGTACGTGAAGCCTATAAACTGGCCGATAACGCTCATTTGGGGCAATTTCGCACTAGCGGCGAACCTTACATCACTCACCCCATAGCGGTTACTGAAATCTGTGCTGGCTGGAAGCTAGATGCCGATTCGTTAATGGCTGCTTTGCTGCATGACGTCATTGAAGACCAAGACGTTTCCAAGCAAGAATTGGCGGAAAAATTCGGCACAGATGTGGCTGAAATTGTGGATGGGGTTTCCAAGCTAGAGCGTTTGCAGTTCCAGACCAAAAGCCAGCAGCAAGCCGAAAGCTTCCGAAAGATGCTTTTAGCCATGTCCAAAGACGTGCGGGTTATTCTGATTAAGCTGGCCGACCGTCTGCACAACATGCGCACTCTGGATGCTGTTAGCCCAGAAAAACGTCGTCGTGTTGCTCAAGAAACCCTAGAGATCTACGCGCCCATTGCTCATCGCTTGGGCTTAAATGCGTTGTTTCGCGAGCTGCAAGACCGCTGCTTCAAAGCTATACACCCCAACCGCTACCAAGTACTGCATAAAGCATTGCTGGCTGCGCGTGGCAACCGACGTGAAGTGCTAGGAAAAATCACCGAAGCTGTCACGGTCGCCCTGCCTGCTGCAGGTATTGAGGCTGAGGTAAGTGGTAGAGAAAAGTCGCTGTACAGCATTTTCTGTAAGATGCAGGAGCAGAAAAAATCCTTTTCTGATGTGCTAGACATCTACGGCTTTCGTATCGTTGTGAACACCTTGCCCGAGTGTTATTTGGCCTTGGGCACACTGCACCAAATGTACCGCCCTATTCCGGGTAAGTTCAAAGACTACATTGCCATTCCTAAAATCAATGGCTACCAGTCTTTACACACCACGTTGATTGGCCCCTACGGTACACCTATAGAGTTTCAATTCCGCACACACGAGATGGATCATGTGGCGGAAGAAGGCGTCGCTTCACATTGGCTGTATAAAGACGATAATGTCACGCTTAACGACCTACAAAAACGTACACACCACTGGCTGCAGTCCCTGTTAGACATTCAAAGCCAAACCGGTGACTCCAGTGAGTTTCTGGATCACGTCAAAGTGGATCTGTTCCCTGACGCGGTCTATGTATACACCCCTCGCGGCAAAATCATTTCGCTGCCTCGTGGTGCTACACCTATTGATTTTGCCTACAGCATCCATACCGACATCGGTAATCAAGCGGTGGCCGCCAAAATCAATGGCGAGTTCGTTGCACTACGCACCGAGATGAAAAGTGGTGATTCAGTTGAAATCGTCACCTCCCCTGCTGCGAGACCAAGCATACAATGGCTAAACTACGTGCGCACAGGACGTGCTCGCTCCGAGATTCGCCATTACTTGCGTACGGTCAAATACGAAGAGTCTGTTGCCTTTGGTAAGCGTCTGCTGAAACAAGCGTTTGAAAGCATTCACGTCCCTTACCCTAATGACGATCACCCTGAATGGGAAAAACTAGCTAAAAGCTCTGGCGCCGCATCGCGTGAAGAAATTTTGGCAGATATTGGTTTAGGCAAACGTTTGGCTGCGGTGGTTGCGCGCCGCTTTGCCCCTGAACACGCCATCCTAGCGACGACAGCTGCACAAGTGGATGACTACACCTCTAGCGGTGCAGCTCCTATTGTGATTCATGGCAACGAAGGCCAAGCGGTTCAATTAGCGCCTTGTTGTGGCCCACTGCCAGGCGATGCCATTATTGGTGGTATTCGTATGGGTCACGGCCTAGTCGTGCACATGACTGAGTGCCAAGTTGCACAACGACAGCAAGTCAAAGAGCCAGAGCGCTGGATTCCAGTTGTATGGGATAGCAATACGGCACGTCACCTGAACACCAAGCTAGATGTGACAGTACTGAATGAACGTGGCGTACTAGGCCGACTGGCTGCCACCATTAATGATGCTGACTCCAACATCCTGCACTTAACCATGCCTGACGAAGGCGCAGCGACCAACTTGCTGCACCTAACCGTTCAGGTAGATAGCCGTACTCACTTAGCTAGAGTGATTCGAGCCATACGCCAAATCCCTCAAGTACAGAAAATCGTACGCGTGAAAGGCACAAACTCGTAATGTACATCTAACCGCCTTGTGTCCTACAAGGCGGTTTTCATTTCTACCCTATTACCGCTGTGCAAGCCGCATAGGCAAGCACGCCCATAATAGTGCCTGCTGCAATGTTGTTCTTGAACAGTTTGCGCCCCAACCACACACCCAACAACCCAGATAAACCAGGCAATAAACTGCGTATAGGCGAGTCGGGGGATACCTCGGCAATAAGCGACACCGTCAATAACGACACAATAGCCGCTGGGCCAATAGCAGCAAGCATTTGATGCAATACCCTACGTCCTTGCCCCGAACGGCGCTGACCATGCAAACGCAGCGGCACATAGCGTATTAATAACGTCCCCAACCCGCCCAGCACTGCCACCAGAATAAAATCAGTTGTGCTCATGCTTAGCCCCTACCAAAACTGCCAAACACCCTGTAAACATACCCACAATAATAGCCACGTAAACAGGTACCACGAGTAGACTTAGCCCAGCTCCAAGCGCCGCTGCCAATAACACCGGACGCGGCACGGCTTCTGCAATCTCCAGCAATAGCGTGAAAAACAGGGCCGGTAATACAAAGCCTAGACTTTTATCTAGCACCTCCCAACGCCCTAGCCAATCCGCTCCAAATAATGCGCCAATGGCTGTTCCGCCCACCCACGACAAATAGGCCCCAAGCTGTAAGCCCAAGTACCAATCTTCTTTATCACTATCCGGCTGTTTAGCCAAACGCCCTACTGCTGTGGCAAAGACTTCGTCTGTCAAACCTGCACCCCAAAACAGGGTAGGACGCTTAGGCTGACAGGGTTGCGCCGCATTCAGTAACGCAGGCCCATAAAACAAGTGCCGTAAGTTCATCAACCACACCACCGCCACCACAGTCAGAAACCATGCCTGCTGTGAAATCAGGCTGACTAAGACGAACTGGCTCGCACCGGCATACACCAGTACCGAGAACATGATGGCAGCCCATGCCGGCACATCAGCCGCCACTGCCGCCAAACCAAACGAAATAGCAACAGGCACATACCCAACCGCTATAGATAAGCTATCTTTCAAGCCTCTACATAACGCTTTACTCATGGCTTAGCGATAAAGATCTGCGGGTCTACACGCGCATTGTTTACGCTCACATTCCAATGCAAATGCGGGCCAGTCGCACGCCCGGTTGCCCCTACTTTTGCAAAAGACGCACCACGAGCCACTTCATCGCCAGGCTCCACCAGGATCTCAGACAAATGACAGTACATCGTAATCAAACCTTGCCCATGATCTAAAAATACAGTTTTGCCATTAAAGAAGTAGTCCCCTACCAGAATAACTTTGCCATTCGCGGGTGCGCGTACTAACGTACCACTGGCGGCGGCAATATCCAGACCAGAATGTGGGTTACGCTCTTCACCGTTAAAGAATCTACGCAAGCCAAAAGGGCTGCTAAAACGACCTTGCACTGGCAAATCAAAGATCACGTTGCTAGGGTAACGATCCGTAAACTGCTGATAGGCATCTATCTGTTCGTTGTATTCGCGTTCATAGCGTGCCAATTGTTCAGCGCTAGGGTTCACATGTGCATTGTTTTTTAGCTTGATATGCTGCTCACGGTACTGCTTATGGCCCACATTGAAGCCCAGGCTCTGCCCCTGATCCGTCACCACCTCGTGCTGGCCCTGTGAGGTTTTTAAATCTAGGCCCACGATAGCAATCCACTGCTCATTACTGTCGCGTACCACCAATACAGGCTTGCCCTCAAAGCTCGCTTTAGGCGCTTCCTCTTGGTTGCCCAACCCCAATACTGCCACCCCTCCTGGCACTGCATTGTGCAACTGGCGCTGTATATAACCAGCCTCTTGTGCCATCGCTACACCAGCCCAGAACGCGCAGCCACACACCATCAATTTCAAGTATTTTTTTATCATTGCGTCACACATTAAAAAGCCCCACCTAACTGCTCAGATGGGGCTATTTACATCATAGATGAAAATTACTGCTCTTCTTCGTCACTGCTTTGTAAAGCCTCTTGCACGGCAGGCTGTTCCGTCACTTTCAACTCAGTGCGCAGAGCCGTCATTGCCGCTTGCTCTTCAGCATTTGCCAGTAACGCACGCATTTGCTGCTGCATGAAGTCTTTCAGTGCAGGGTCTAACTCAGCAGCGCTTTCGCCTGTTACTTTAATTACGCTGTAACCAGTATCTGTATTAACGCCAGCATAACCAGGCAATGTCGCGATATCCGCAGACATTGCTGCATTTACTACCACTTCAGGCAGACCTGCGTTATTTAAGCGATTAATTGAGCGCTCCCAACCGAATTTAGCATCAGCCACTTCTTGACCTGCTTTGAAGCTAGCCAATGCTTTTTCGCCAGCTTCTTTTGCGTGTTGACGGGCTTGCTCCAGTGCCAGACGCTCAACAATAGCGTCTTTTACCTGATCTACTGCAGGTACAGAAGATTCGTGTATTTCTTCAGCACGAACTGCCACGATGTTGTCAGCGGCTACTTCAATCACACCCGCATTTTGGCGCTGTGCCAAAGACTGCGAGCTAAACAAAGCACGACGTACACGTGGGTCATTCAACAACTCGGCATCAGTTGAGCTCTGTGCAGAGCCTTCACCAATGAACGCCGCATCCAACAAACCTTCACGGGATACACCTTTAGCCTGACGAATAGTCAAACCCAGTGCATCAGCGGTTGCTTGCAAGGACTCAGGGCTTTCGTACACCAAACTAGTCAGCTGTGTAGCCATGTCAGCAAAACGTTGTGCTGCCAGTTGTTGACGAATTTCTTGCTCAAGCTGCGTAGCTAATTCTTCAAACGGCTGTACAGACTCTTCTTCGTAAGCATTAGCTTTAAAGATATGGTAGCCGTCTACACTTTGTACCGCAGGCGATACATCGCCCGTACGCAGAGCAAAAATTGCTGTTTCCATATCAGGCAACGCACCACGGCTGATCCAGCTCAAGTTACCGCCATTACGTGCTGTACCTTTATCGTCAGAGTTCTCTTGTGCCAAGGCAGAGAAGTCTGCACCGTCTTGTTTCGCTTCTGCAGCGATTTTGTCGGCACGTTCACGTGCCGCAGCACGCTCTTCTTCTGAGGCATCCGATTTCACGGCAACCAAAATGTGGCTTAGGTTAATGCGCTCAGCACGACCAAAACGAGATTTGTTCTGGTTGTAGTAGTTCTGCAAGTCGTCTGCAGAAGGTGCTGGCACGCTTTTACGCGCGGCGTCTTCATCCAGAACCAAGTACGACACATCTACATACTGAGGCAAACGCAATGCATCTTGGTTTTTCTCGTACCAAGCTTGTACTTCAGCATCCGTAATAGACTCAGGTTTCAGGTAGTCAGCAACTTCAAAATTTAGCAGCTCAACTTTACGTGTGGTAGTCAGCGCTTTATCTACCAAATTTGCAACTGAGGCTGGCAGTTCAGCCGTTTGCGCAACAGGGCCCAATACGCGACCTAAGGTTAGGTCTGCACGCTGAGACTCCTCAAACGCACGAATAGGGATACCCGATGTGCTTAACAAGGAGTTGTAACGCTCAGGCGAGAACACACCGTCAACTTGAAAATCAGGAATAGCGGCAATAGCTTGACGCAGCACGCCATCCGATACGCTCAGACCTTCTTTGGTGGCGACTTCAACCAAGACATTACGGTTCACCATTGCGTCCAACAGCTTACGACGCGCTTCAGGAGAGTCCACTGCAGCCAAGTCAAAAGCACTGCCTTGCTCTTGCTGCATGTTTTGTAGCTGCACACGACGTGCTTGATCAAACTCTTCAGCAGTAAGCGCTGTATCCCCAATTCTCACCAGTTCGGTGTCATTAGAGGTATAGCTGCTGTAACCACTCACCCCGATCAGCACAAAAGAAGGCAGAACCAGGATCAGCAAAACCACCTGCATCAAACGTTGATGCGTTCGGAAAAAAGTGAACATTAAACACCTATTCTTGCGTGTTTAGAACAGCACAACGGCCTAATCTATGATCAAAACCAAAGACCGGACTGCTGGCCAGAGAATAAAATAATCCCCTATTCTACTGAACTTTTGGCCTGCTTTCATTGCTGAATCGCCTCTAGCCTGCATAAACCTTTAAAATCGTAGACTGGTATACGCCTTATCACCTAGAAATGCGGTATAAATCTCTTTTGACACAAGCACTTAGCTTTTTGAAGAGTTAAACGCTAGCCTCACTCCCTATTTCATCAATTAACCGCTTACTTCCATCGGATAGTACTTTGTTCAGCTATAGACACGCTTTTCACGCCGCCAATCATGCAGATGTACTGAAGCATGTGATTTACACACGCATTCTGGACTATTACCTGCAAAAGGAAACCGGCTTTACTGTTATTGATACACACGCCGGCGCCGGACTTTACGATCTGGAACATGACTGGTCACAGCAAAGCGGCGAATGCGTCGATGGTTTAGATAGAGTGATAGAAGCCGAAAATGCACCTGACATGGTGGAAGGCTACTTAGACGCCATCGCTGAGTTAAACCCTGATGGTTTAGCCCGCTATTACCCAGGCTCACCGTGGCTGGCCGTTAGCAAACTGCGTAAGCAGGATAGCTTTCACGGCTTTGAGCTGCATCCTAACGAATACCCTTTGCTGCAACACAACCTAAAATTACTACGTACGCCCGCTAAACGTCGCGTACACGTACATGCAGAAGATGGCTTTAAGGAGGTGTTGCGCTTGATGCCGCCCCACACACGTCGCGGCATTGTGATCATAGACCCGTCTTATGAGGCAAAAACCGATTACAAAAAGGTCTTTGATAGCCTCTCGGAAATACTGAAACGCTTTGCCCAATGCTGTATCGTCATTTGGTATCCCATCGTGCAACGCGAAGAAGTGCGTAGCCTACAACGCCGTTTGGAACAATTGAAAGTGGAGTGGCTACATGCATCACTGACTGTGAAAGCGCCACAAAAAGACGGCTTTGGTTTACATGGTAGCGGTATGTTTGTGATCAACCCACCTTGGGTGCTGGCCAAAGAGTTGCCACAAACCATGAAGTGGTTAGCTAAAACCTTGGCACAAGATAAAGATGCCTCGTTTACCTGCCGTCACCAAGCAGCAAAACCTGTGCGTCGCACTACGCGCGACGAAGACGAATAACGCTTTTACTGGTTCAGGCAGAGCATCACTGATGCTCTGCAGCCAACATGGCGTTGAACTGTGCAATATGCTCTGCAGGTACTCCTGCCTGTTGAAAGATCGCACATGTAAAACTAACTGGCGATGAGCCTTTTGCGGTGACAATGCTATCAGCCAGCACAGCGGTGCGCATCGTCAAACGCGGCGCACCTTGCTGTGAATCTCAATAGAACTTCTCACCGGGGCGCAGGTAGCGCCATTTGCCTGGAGGCAAATCACCCAGTACAACGCGTCCCATACGTACGCGTTTCAGACCTACTACTTTCAGGCCCACCATTTCGCACATACGGCGAATCTGACGTTTTTTACCCTCACGTAGTACAAAATGCAGCTGGTCGTCGTTTTGCCAACGCACTTCTGCAGGCAGCAATGGCTTGCCATCTAAGCTTAAACCGTGGCGCAACATAGCCAAATTACGGTCATCCAGCTTGCCACTCACGCGCACCAGATATTCTTTATCAATAGGAGAATCTTCGCCAATCAGCTGTTTTGCAATACGACCATCTTGCGTCAGCACCAACAAACCTTGCGAATCAATATCTAAACGCCCCGCAGGAGCTAAACCACGCAAGTGTGCAGGGCTAAATTTACCTTGCCCAGAGATACCTGGCTTGTACTGTGTACTAGCCTGAATCAACGACACCGCGTTTCTATACCCTTTTTCTGCCTGACCGGACACAATACCTACCGGTTTATGCAAAATAATGGTCACACGCTCGGTTTGACGTTGTTGAGCGGTTTTATCCAGTACAATTTTGTCGTTTGGTGATGCTTTTTGCCCCAATACCGCAACGCGGCCATTAACTTTTACCCAGCCACGCTCAATAAAAGCATCGGCTTCCCGGCGCGAACAAAGGCCGCGCTCTGACATGAGTTTTGAAATTCTGATCTGTTCCATAGTTTTGCTATTTTAAGCGTTGTTTGCGTAATTCCCTATGAAATTCTGTCCGCCCGCTAAGAACTCCTGGACATCCCAATTGCCCGCCGACTTGGCACCCTTACCTGCTTTCTGGCTAGATAAGCCTGGCGCGCTGACTGCGTCGCTGCGTAACCTCGGTCAACTCACGCTAGCCGTACAAGCAGAACGTGCCACCACGCTGCATGACGAAGAGCGTTGGATGCTGGATCAACCCCACGCCTGGGTGCGGGAAATCGTGATGAGTTTGGATGGACAGCCTATGGTTTGTGCACGCAGTTTCTGTACTGTAGCAGCCTCTGACGACCAATGGGGCAGCATTAAAAATCTAGGTACTAAACCTCTGGCCGATATTCTCTACAACGACCCAGAGGTTAGCCGCTCTCAGTTCTGCTATAGAGTCAACACCGAAACTGACAGCGCACTTGCACCTTTAGCGCAACACACCTTCCACATCCAAGAACTGCAGCCTTTGTATGCGCGATGCTCCCGTTTTATGAGACAGGATCAGGCTTTGATTGTGATTGAGTGTTTTCATCCGGAGTTCTGGACGCACTACCCCGACAGCCAGCTTCTAGCCTAAAAAGATAAATTACGTTAAGTTCTTTGTATATTCCTCGTAACAATTAATTTTACTAACAAAGTACTTAACGCATGAACTCCTCTCTTACAGGCAACGGGCGTCGTAACGCCCTCGTGCTGTCCGGACTGCAAGCTCTTGGAGGTGCCAACCCCGCCGTTGTCGTGGCGCTGGGTGGGTTGGTAGGCTCGCAGTTGGCCCCTTCTACTGAGATGGCAACACTGCCCGTCAGCTTGTTTAATATTGGGCTGGCGCTGGGCGTACTCCCCGCTGCTTTCGTCATGCGTCAGAAGGGCCGCCGATTTGGCTATGTGGTAGGCAGCTTATTAGGAGCATCCGGTGGCATGATTGCCTTCTACGGTATCGCTATAGGCTCTTTTCTACTGTTCTGCCTAGGTACTATTCTGGCTGGGCTATACGCCTCATATGTACAAAGCTACCGCTTTGCAGCGGCTGACTCGGTAGAAGGCCCTCTCAAGCCTAAAGCCATTTCTTGGGTCATGATTGGGGGGTTGGTAGCAGCCGTACTGGCAACCCAAGTTATCCTGCATACCAGCGAAATTATTCCTAGCCTCCCCTTTGGCGGCACGTTCATCGCTCAGGCTATACTGGCTCTGTGCGCTCTTCCGTTAATTGCATTTCTTCGCAATGATCCGGCAGTCACACACAATACACCAGCAGCACACACCAACGCTTCACACGGACGCCCCCTACTAGAAATCATCAAGCAACCTAAGTTCATTGTGGCTGTGATTGCGGGGACTAGTTCATACAGCTTGATGAGCTTTATGATGACGGCCTCCCCCTTAGCGATGGTGGGCTGCGGCCATAGCATGCGTGACTCCACGCTAGGCATTCAATGGCATATTCTGGCCATGTTTGGCCCTAGCTTTTTCACCGGTACGCTCATTCGTCGTTTCGGCAAAATTGCTGTCACACTCAGTGGCCTACTCTTGATTGCTCTGGCGAGCGTGGTCGCACTACGCGGCTTATCCGTCGAACACTTCTGGATCAGTTTGATTCTGCTGGGCTTGGGTTGGAACTTTGGTTTTATTGGTGCAACCGCCATGGTCACCGACTGCTATCGCAACGAAGAACGTAATCGCGTACAAGCGTTTAACGACTTTTTAGTGTTTGGCTCAGTCGCCATTTCGTCATTTTCTTCAGGCCAACTACTGGTCACACATGGCTGGGATGGCATCAACACCTGGACCTTCCCTATCGTAGGGGTTGTAGTAGTTTCGCTAATGTGGCTATGGTTCCATGAACGTAGCCAAGCCGCCGACGTAGCGGCAGACTAATCGCCTACCGCTGCGGCCTTTAGATCATGGGTAAATAACCCGGATGAGGTTGCAGCGGAAACGCTGCATCAATATTGGCAATATCGTCTTGGCTCAGCGTTAAATCCAACGCGCCTGCATTATCCAGCACATGTCGCATGCTGGCGGCTTTAGGGATAGCAAACACATCTGGCCTACGGCACAAAAACGCCAACGCTACCTGACGTGCACTGGCATCGTACTGTTGCCCTATTTGAGCTAACACCTGACCTTCTGCACTGCCTTCCAGCGGAAACTGGTCATGCCCAAACGGGCTATAGGCCACAACGTTAATACCGTGTGCAACGCACCACCCTATAAGCTCGTGCTCGATCGTGCGCTCTTCCAAGTGATAAAGCACTTGATTACAGGCAATTTTGCCCTCGCCAGCGATAGCGTACAGCGCTACCAGATCACTGACGTCAAAGTTGCTAACGCCCCAACTACGAATCTTGCCTGATTGCTGCAGTTGCTCCATCGCCGCAACGGTTTCTTCCAGTGGGACTTGGCCTCGCCAATGCAACAAGTAGCTATCCAAATAGTCGGTTTGCAAACGTTGCAAACTGCGCTCACAGGCAGCAATAGCATCGTCATAACCCGCATTAAATGGCAGTACTTTAGAGACTAGAAATGCCTCGTCTCTACGATCACGCAAGGCTTCGCCCAGTAGAGTTTCTGCATCGCCATCACCGTACATTTCTGCGGTATCTATATGGGTCAGCCCGGCATCTAGCCCCGTTTGTATGGCGCGAATGACTTGCGCCCTATCGGCAGCACTATCCAAATACCAAGAGCCCTGCCCAACTCTAGAAAACGCAGCACTATCCAGTGAAAAATACGACTGCACCCTGCACTCCTTAGATGGCGGCGGCGCCGGCTTCGCCTGTACGTATACGCACCACTTGCTCTACGTTGGTAACGAAGATTTTTCCGTCACCAATTTTTCCGGTACGAGCCGCTTTGATAATGGCTTCGATCACAGCATCACAACGCTCTGCTGGCACCACAATATCAATACGGATTTTCGGTAAAAAATCCACCACATACTCGGAGCCACGATAGAGCTCGGTATGCCCTTTTTGTCTACCAAAGCCTTTCACTTCAGTGACAGTGAGCCCATTTACATCTAGCTCACCCAAGGCCTCGCGGACTTCATCCAGCTTAAAAGGCTTAATAATTGCGGTAATTTGTTTCATCTATATAACCAAAGCAATAACTCTGAAAATTGCCACCCGCTACATCTTAACTGTCCAGCGCACTACCTGCACGTTTTTCAGTAGAAGGACGCTCTGCCTGCAACATCTCTTTCAGGTTTGCTCCCTGTGCAAAGGCTTCGCGCATATCTACACCAGACGGTGACTGGTACAAACGCAGACCCATTTCAGGCAAGATGGACAGGAAGTGGTCAAACACATCGCCTTGAATGCGCTCGTAATTGACCCAGGCGGTGTCGTCCGTAAAGCAATAAACCTCTACTGGTACACCCTCACTGCTAGGCTCCATCATGCGCACCATCATCAACATTTGATGATGAATACCTTTTTTATGCTTCAAGTACTGCATGGCGTACGCCCGGAACGTACCAATGTTGGTCAAACGACGACGGTTAATCCCATCGCGACCCTCAGCAACTAGTTGCTTATTACTTTCCTCAAGTTCTTGCTGCTTTTCTACTAGGTACTCATCCAGCAGTGCAAATCGGCGTAACCCTTCAATCTCTTCATCATCCAAAAAACGAATGGTAGAAGCATCAATGCTCAGGGTACGTTTAATACGACGACCGCCCGACTCAAACATGTGGCGCCAGTTCTTGTAGCTCTCTGAGAACAGCTTGTATGTAGGTACGCTGGTCACGGTTTTATCAAAGTTCTCGACTTTGACGGTATGTAGAGAAATATCAATCACCGTACCGTCTGCATTAGCCTGCGGCATACTGATCCAGTCGCCGATACGCAACAGGTCATTGCTGCTGATTTGCGCACTCGCCACCATGGACAGCAAGGTATCTTTAAACACCAACAGCAAGACGGCTGAGATCGCACCCAGACCAGAGAGCATTAGGATGGGCGATTTATCCAATAGAATGGAAACCCCCACTACGGTACCAAGCGCCCACATAATGCTGCGAGCTACCTCTATATAGCCCTTAATCGAGGCACGACCCGAACGGGTGCTTTCTTCATAGATATCTTGGGTGGCAGACAACACTGCACTCAGGCAACGTAAGGCGTAAAAACACGACAGTGTCAGCACAATGCGCTGTAAGCCCTCGGTCACTGCCTCACTCATGGGCATCAACTGTAGGTTCAGCGCCAAAAACAGCAAGGCCACCATGTGACTTAAATAAGCCGCCACACGACGTTTACGTAAAGGTTCCTGCCATGACCCTTTGCGTATAGCTTGCAAGGCCCTGCCTACCACAACAGCCATCCCTGCGCGCACGCCCCAGCTTATAATGCTGTAGAGCACGATCAACAGTAGCAGCCCTGCCAAAACCCGCATCCAAACTTCTGGCAAATACTGCATCAATAAACTTTGATCTACCCATTCGTCTAACATAATCATGTATACCTTTTTTCTATAATCTTGCCGGACGCCAGAGCGCGTTGATCGTCAAACTTGCCATCACGTCCTAAATAACCGTTTAATATAGCCTATGGACCTGGCTACACGTAAGCCTGGCTGACCTACAAAAGCAATCAATTATGTCTGATAACTCTTCATCTTCCATGCAAAATCAATTCGCGAACAAAGCCCAAGCCTGGTCGGCGCGCTTTAGTGAACCGGTGTCTGACCTCGTCAAGCGTTACACCGCGTCCGTCAATTTTGACAAACGCTTGGCCGCCTTTGATATTCAAGGCTCCTTGGCTCACGCCGCTATGCTGGCCACGGTTGGTGTTATCAGCAACGATGACCTGCAAGCGATTGAGCGCGGTATGGCGCAAATCTTGGACGAAATAGCACAGCAGCAGTTTGAGTGGTCCATCGACCTCGAAGACGTGCACCTGAACATTGAAAAACGTCTGGTTGAAATCATTGGCGATGCCGGTAAACGTTTGCACACAGGCCGTTCACGTAATGACCAAGTAGCCACCGATATTCGTCTGTGGTTGCGTGCAGAAATCGACACGGCTATTACACTGCTGCAACAATTGCGTAAAGGTCTAGCCGCTCTCGCGCTTAAACATTCCGACACCATTCTACCCGGCTTCACCCACCTGCAAGTGGCTCAACCCGTGACCTTTGGTCACCACTTGCTGGCGTATGCAGAAATGTTTGGTCGTGATGCCGAGCGTTTGGCCGACTGTCGCAAACGTGTTAACCGATTGCCTCTGGGTGCTGCCGCACTGGCCGGTACTAGCTACCCTATAGATCGCGAACAAGTGGCTAGCTTGCTGGAGTTTGACGGTGTATGTCGTAACTCGCTGGATGCCGTATCAGATCGTGACTTTGCCATTGAGTTCTGCGCTGCAGCCGCTTTGGTCATGACCCACATTTCGCGTTTTTCTGAAGAGTTGGTGCTATGGGTTAGCCCACGCGTAGGCTTCATCGACATCGCTGACCGCTTCTGCACAGGTAGCTCCATCATGCCTCAGAAGAAAAACCCAGACGTACCTGAGTTAGCTCGTGGTAAAACAGGCCGCGTAACCGGTCACCTGATGGCGTTGCTGACCTTGATGAAAGGTCAACCTTTGGCCTACAACAAAGACAACCAAGAAGACAAAGAAGGTCTGTTTGACTCGGCTGATACCATCCGCGACACCCTGACTATTTTTGTAGACATGGTTGACGGCATTCGCGTTCACCCAGAAGCCATGCGTGCTGCGGCACTGCAAGGCTTTGCCACAGCCACTGACTTGGCTGACTACTTGGTGAAAAAAGGTCTGCCTTTCCGTGATGCACACGAAACCGTGGCATTGGCTGTACGTAAATGCGAAGAAAAAGGCTGCGACTTGGCTGACCTGAGCTTAGACGAGCTTAAAGCTTTCCACGCCAGTATCGAAGAAGACATCTACGGTGTGCTGACTCTTGAAGGCTCTGTGGCTTCGCGTAACCACATCGGTGGCACAGCCCCCGAACGTGTACGCTTTGAAGCAGAGCGCATTCTAGCTGAATAAGCAGGCGGCATAGGTAGCTAAAAAAGGGGTAGAACATCATTGTTCTACCCCTTTTTGTATGGCTGACCTCTGACGCAGTAGCACAAGATAGATGCCTAAGTGTTTAGGCTCCAATAATCATCACATCACCCTGCTTAGGGCGTGATCTCAAATAATGCCGCTGCACCCATACCACCACCCACACACATAGTGACCACCACATAGCGCACACCACGACGTCTACCTTCCAGCAATGCATGACCTACCATGCGTGCTCCAGACATACCAAAGGGATGACCAATAGCAATAGCACCGCCATTCACATTCAGCGCATCATTGGGAATACCTAAATAATCACGACAATATAGCGCCTGTACGGCGAACGCCTCATTTAGCTCCCATAATCCTATATCTTGCACACGTAATCCAGTCTGTTTCAAGAGCTTGGGTACAGCATAAATAGGGCCTATGCCCATTTCCCCTGGTTCGCATCCACTCACCGCGAAGCCTCGAAACACACCCAAAATATTAGCATTTCGTTGTTCAGCTATACGCCTTTCCATCACTACACATGCGCTAGCACCGTCTGACAGTTGACTCGCATTACCTGCTGTCACCGTACCGCCCTCCAACACCGGCTTCAACGCTGCTAACGATGCGGCATCTGTGGTTCGAATCCCTTCATCTTGCTGTAGACACACCGATACCTCTTGCCATGCACCAGTCTCTTTATCTTTCACAAGTTTTGTCGTCGTGAACGGCACTATTTCTTGCTCAAACCGCCCCGCTGCAAGTGCTGCCGCCACACGCTGCTGGCTTTGCAAACCATACGCGTCTTGCTGCTCACGAGTAATGCCATAGTGCCTAGCCACATTTTCTGCAGTCTGTATCATGCTGCTATAAATAGCTGGGCAATGCTCTTTTAGCCAGGGGGCTTGCTGATACCACGTATTCGTGTGTTCATTCACAGTCAGACTAATCACGTCCATACCACCCGCTACCGCCATGGGCAGCCCATCCACCAAAATACGATGAGCAGCACTGACAATGGCTTGTAAACCGGAAGCACAAAACCGACTCACCACCATCCCTGATGTGCTCACCGGCATGCCTGCATGCAAGGCAATCTGTCTGGCGATATTACCCCCCGTTGTGCCTTCGGGACGCCCCACACCAAACACCACCTCATCAATCTCGGCTGGCTCGACCTTTGCCCGCTCCAGCGCTGCCCGTACTACATGCGCACCTAACTCTGCACCATAGCTATTATTAAACGCCCCCCTGTATGCCTTACCAATGGGGGTACGAGCTGTAGAAACCACCACCACTTCTTTCACTATTTTTCCTTATTCTGATTGATAGTCGGATAGTCGTTGCTGTTTTTGCACTAACTCGGCAAAAAGCGGCGAGGGAGACCAATGTTTGCCGAACTGCTGTTCCCATTGTCGTATTTGACGATAAACATGCTGCAACCCCACCGTATCGGCATAAAACATTGGCCCTCCCCTATAGGCAGGAAAGCCATAGCCGTTCACATACACCAAATCAATATCGGAAGCTCGTCTAGCAATACCCTCGGCAAGTAGGTGTACGCCTTCATTAATCAATGCATACATGGCCCGCTCTACAATCTGTGCTGCTTGCCACGGTTGTTGAGCAATACCCGCCTCCTGCGCACAACGCTGAATCACCTCTGCCACCACAGGATCTTCTACGGGTTGACGACTGCCGGCTTCGTATCGGTAGTATCCCGCTAAACTCTTCTGACCGAACCGCCCCATTTCACACAGCCTATCCCCAATTTTGCTGTCTCGAATGGTGTGATCTCTGCTCGCAGCCAACCGTTTCCTGGCGGCCCAACTGATATCCAGCCCAGCCATATCCGTCATCACAAAAGGCCCCATCGCCATGCCAAAGTCGTACAGCGCAGCATCTACCTGAGCCACGCTGGCCCCCTCCTCTAGCAAAAATGAAGCTTCGCGTCTGTACGCCGTCAGCATTCTATTGCCTACAAACCCTTCACACACGCCTACAGGCACGGCAATCTTGCGTAGACGTTTCGCAAAGCTCATGATCTGTGCCATCACGACCGGAGCAGTACGTGCCCCTTGCACCACTTCTAGCAAGGGCATGCGATTGGCAGGACTAAAAAAGTGCAAGCCCAGAAAACGCTCAGGACGACGGGTAGCCGCCGCCAAGTGATTAATGTCCAATCTAGAGGTATTGCTCGCAAACACAGTTTCTGGGCCACACAGCGTATCTAACTGAGCAAATACAGCTTTCTTGACCTCCATGTCTTCAATCACTGCCTCTATAACCAAATCGACGTGGCCCATAGTGGTGATCTGTGCTGAACTAGTGAGTCTTTGTAGGCGGGCATCCTGCTGCGATTTATCAAGTTGCCCCTTGTCCACCTGCCCTTGGTAGGCTTGCTTAATGCTCTGTACTGCTGCTTGCTCTGCGGCCACGCTTTGCTCTACCAACACGACTTGCAGCCCAGCATCCAACAACGACATAACGATGCCACGCCCCATCAGCCCGCCACCAATGACGGCTACGTTAGTGAAATTGTCATTGACGGCTTGCGTGTGCAACCCATCTTGCGTACGTCTCTCAGCCAGAAACAAGTACCGCAACGCTTTGCTTTGCGTACCTTGCATCAACTGCTGAAACTGCTCTCGCTCATGCTTCAACCCCTCTTGCAACGTGAGATGCGTGCTTTGCTCTACGCATTCCACAGCAACTACTGGCGCGAGATAACCCCGTTTACGTTTAGCTAACGACGCCTTGAGCGCTTGCAATTGCTGCGCATCCTCGGCTGTAGGTATTAGCGCCGGAACATCATCAGGGCAAGCCATAAAATCGGGGGCTTTTTGCTTGGCTAGCAGCACAGCATCAACTAAGACATCATGCTCAGATACGTCATCAACCACGCCCAAACTCAAGGCTTCAGCGGCATCTAGTCGCTGTGCCGTGGCAATCAATGTTGCCGCCGTTCCCACACCCACAATACGCGGTAAACGTTGCGTTCCACCTGCGCCAGGAATCAACCCCAAACTCACCTCAGGTAACCCTAGTTTGGCCGTGCTATGCATCACCCTATAGCTCGCCGCCAACGCCAGTTCAAAACCACCGCCTAGTGCCACGCCCTGTATAGCTACGACCACAGGCTTAGTACTTGCTTGCACTCGTGCCAATAGCGCTTCTAAAGAGGGTGTGGCGTGTGCTTGAGGGGTATTGAACTCCTTAATGTCCGCGCCTGCACTAAAACTATTACCTTTACCCACTAAGACAATCGCCTGACACTGCACATCGTCTTGTGCACGCTGCATAGCGTTATACAGCGCTGTTCTTACTAACAAACTCAAGGCATTTACTTTACCTTGTCCAAAGGCAAGGATTGCTACGCCATCCTGCACCGTATACGTAAGCACTTCTGACATATACCCTCCTTGCTATCGTGCAAAATACAAATCATGCAGCGCATCCAAATCCACGTCGGCTGCATTTTGCGACAAAATAACTTTGCCGCTTTGCATTAAGTACACGTGATCTGCCATCTCAACCGAGCGATGCGTATTCTGTTCTACTAGTACGATGGTTTTTCCCTCGTCCTTTAAGCCTCGCAGAATATCGAAAATATCGTTCACGATGACAGGCGCTAACCCCAGCGAAGGTTCATCAATCAAGATTATGTCTGGCTCAGACATTAAGCCCCTCCCCATCGCCAACATTTGCGACTCACCACCCGATAACGAACCAGCCAATTGCTTATAGCGCTCTTTTAACCGTGGGAAACGTGCATACACAGACTCTAGGTTTTGCTTTGCATTAGCCCTGCTTTTTTGGGGATACGCCCCCATCATCAAGTTTTCTTCCACGGACATTTCTCTAAACACCATTCGTCCTTCAGGAATCAGACATAAACCGCGTTCATTCATATCCCATGTTTCATAGCGGCTGATATCCGTACCTTCCAAGCGTATCGCCCCTGTTTTAAGAGGGATCAGCCCCATAATGGCTCGTAGCAAGGTAGTTTTACCTGCGCCATTCGTACCAATAATGGTGGTGAATTGACCTTTTTCTACACTAAGTGACACATCCCACAAGATATTGATATCGCCATAACCGGCTTGGATTGCCTCTACCTTAAGCATGTATTTCTCCTGTGTAGCTTTGCATGACCTCTGGCATCTTGAACACCTTTTCGGGTTCGCCATCGGCAATCAACTGACCAAAGTTCAATACACACACGCGATTGCAAAGCTGCATGATGGTTTCAATATCATGCTCAATAATCAGAATGCCTATTTGGCGCTCTTGCTGTAACGTTTTTAACAGCCGCATAAAGTGCGCTTTACCTTTCACCTCTAGCCCTGCCAACACCTCGTCCAACAACAGTAATTTAGGCTCTGTCGCCAAGGCTTTAGCGACCTCCAACGCTTTCAATTCAGTAAGGGCTAAGTCTGTTGCCGCCTGGCTCTCCGCCTTATGCGCTAGCCCCATAAAGCTAAGAATCTCATCAATTTTCGGCATGTCTACACGACCCATGCCAAAACGCTGCGCTACTAACAGATTCTCTCGTACGGTCAGTTGGTGTAATGGCTGCGGAATTTGAAAAGACCGGCCTATGCCCTGTCTAGCTCGTTTATGCAAAGGCATACGCATAATATTCTGCTGCTGGAAACGTATCTGCCCCGAATTAGGTCGTACTAATCCTGACACGGCATTAAACAAGGTGGTTTTACCTGCACCATTTGGCCCTACCAAACCCACCACTTCATTTTGCTGCATACTGAAGCTCACGTGATTCACGGCCACCAGCCCACCAAAACGTATGGTTACCTGATCGAGTTCAAGCATGTGCCCCTCCTTGTTTTTTACCGCCAATCAGACTCACCAGCCCCGAATGTCTAAGGATGATCATGCCTACTAACAGCATTCCTAAAATAACTTGGTGACCTGTTGGGATCAGGTTTTTAAACACAAACTGATCCATCAGGTAAATCACAATGGCCCCCACAAATGGTCCGATAATGCTGCGATACCCACCGCAAATAGCAGCAATAATAGGTATCAATGTCCAACTGGAATCAAAGGCGTAGCTAGGCTCCAGGAAGTTGATGTAATGCGCATTAAACGCCCCTACTATCCCAGTCATAAAAGCAGAAATAAACAGCATCAATGCCTTTAACCAAAAACTGTTCACACCAATCACTCGCGTGGCCGTTTCGGACTCATGCATGGCTTTCAACGCTAAGCCGTAATAGCTTTTGCTAAGCCAGTAATAGGCCACAATAAACAGTAGCACCACGGTCAAAATCAACAAATAACTGCCTAAGTTGCTCCCTAAGTCCATGCCCATAAACGTAGGTAAAGCAGGAATTCCCGTTAAGCCCCCCGCCCCGCCAGTTAAGCTGCGCCACTCAGTGGCAATGATTTTAAAAATATGTGCATAGCCCAAAATTGCCAGTGAAAAATACGGACCAGATAGTCGAAGCGTGGGCAACATCACAATAGCCACCACTGCCGTGCAGACCCCTGCTATGAGCATAGACAACAACACCGGCACCCCTACCTGCATGGTTAACAACGCAGAGGTATAAGCACCCACACCAAAAAATGCTGCATGACCAAAACTCATCATGCCGCCTAAATTGCTCAGCAAGGACCAGGCTGTTGCAATGGCTGCAATGGTCAATGCGGCAATCAACAAGCTATACAAATAAAAGTTATTGCCCAGTGCCAGTGGTACAAACACATAAAATCCCACCAGTAGCACTACTAGCCAAATGCGCTGTGTCATGCGGCTCTCCTTTTCTGTCCAAACAAGCCATTTGGCATCACGAACAACACCAGCAAGAACAGCACCATACCGGTTAGCTCCTGCAGCGATGAGCTAAAGAGGGTAATAGTCAACGACTCAACAACCCCCAATAGCACCGAAGCCAAGAACACTCCTGGAATAGAGCCCACGCCTGCCAACACCGTAATAATGAAAGCTTTAATGGTCAGCAAATTACCCAACTCAGGTTGAATAAATGTTGTGCTAAAAAGAGCAACACCAGCAAAGGTAGCCAGTAAACCCGCCACCACGAACGACAACATTTCTGTCTGACGTGGATTAACGCCCATGAGTTTTGCTGCATCTCTATTACTGGCTACGGCACGTACTGCACGCCCATACCAACTTTTGCGTAACCACCAGCCACACACCAACAGCAATAGCATGCTCACCAAAAAGAAGAACCATTCACTGTTCATGCTATAGAGATTCTTAATCACTAATGCTTCTTGAAACCACGGCGTACCGCTAGCGTGCACATCCGACTTCCAAATCAACAAAATCACGTTTGTCAGCACGATGGCTACACCGTAAGTCAGCAATAAGGAATTCAGCTCTCGATCTAAACGGATCTTATCTACCATCAGATAAATAGAAACCGCTAGCACGCACACCACCAGCATGGCCAAAGGAATCGCCACTATAGGGTTGAGCCCCCACCAAATCTCGCAGCTGTAGGCAAGATAAGCTGCCAATAGCACCAGCTCACCATGAGCCAGGTTCACTATCTTCATGTTTCCAAAAACCAAGGCCTGCCCCAGTGCTATCAACGCATAGGAACCACCAATTAACAGGCCTGAAAACAAGGCCTGTAAAATTAGTTCAAACATAGTTTGTCTCCACGTTTTTTATAAAAATTTGATAATGGATTATTGAGCGCGCCAAGGAACACCCGGCAAATTCATTTCACCCGTTGCCGCTTGATCTGGCCAGACCAGCACAACCCTTCCTTCTTGATGCTGCCCGATATTTGGCATGAAATAAGGGTTGTCGCCATTGTCCTCAAACTTCACCCTACCTATTAACGTCTGGCGATCCGTGTTGCGCATTTCATCCGCCAAACCATTTGGTGTATCCAAGATTTCCTTATCTGCAGCTCTAGCAATAGCCTCGAACAACAACATAGATTGCACGTAGCCATATTCATTTAAGTAATCAGGACTTTTATTAAATTTCTCTTTAAACCTATGCTCAAAGGCTTGTCCTTCTGCATCACTAAACTCCACGGGATACGGCAACATTTCTGTGCCCGAGATATTGCGTACTAAGTCTGGAAACTCATGGGCCATCTTGGCATTAGCAATTTGCCAAACCCCCACAATGGCTTTGACATCAGGCTGCAAAATACGCGCGGCGCGTAAGAAGCCCACATAGTCATTCTCGTAGCCCAATACATTAATCAGCTCAGGCTGATCCAAGAGCTTTACCTTATTGACCACTGGTTTGAAGTCGCGAATTGCCGGATCAAACGGATGCATATGCACAGTGACCCCTTTGGCCTCCATGGTCTGCTTTACATCTCTGGCCAATTCATAGGTGGATTTCTGCGTGGAATACACTACCGACATATTTTGTATGCCCATGTCGGTAAAGAGCCCCGTCATCGCGTTCACATAGCCATGCGTATTATTAATGCGGAAGAATTTTCGGTAGCCTTGATTCACAAACTCCTCGCTCGTGCCACCAGAGGTGATATACACCATACTGACCTTATCAGCGGCGGCCGCCGCAGGTGCTACCAGATCGGAAGTAGCACCTCCGGTAATGGCCACCACACGCTGTGATGACAACTGAGCCACCGCTGCAATCGCCTTGCTGGGCGCAGACTCGTCATCCACGGTCAGCAGCCGAATGGCATATTCTGGCTGGCGTTCATTAAACACCTCTACCGCCACCTGCATGCCCTCATGCATGCCTGTGCCACCTCGCGCATTATTTCCTGTTAAGGAAATCACCGAACCTACACGTATCTCTTGTGGCGCGGCAGAGACTGCGGATGCGGTTATCACGCACAGCACTGTTAGAAACGACAAATAACTGTGTTTCATTGCTCCTCCTGCTTAGTAATAATTGTTTTGTTTTATTGTGCATTGCCTAGACAATGCCTACATCCACCTACCGATAAAACGGTATAAGTAAGATATTTTTCACGCTTTCTGCTTCACTACCCCCTGCTCCAATAGCCGCGTAATGGCTGACTCATCCACACCGTACTCACGCAAAATCTCTGTGCTATGTTCAGCAAACTGGGGAGGCGGCAAACGATAACTCGCTGGGGTTTTATCCAACTTAATAGGTGATGCGATACCTTGGTAATGCTCACCAATAGACACCAACATCTGACGATGTTGTGTATGCGGGTGTTGCACCACGTCAGCCACATCCAAGATGGGACCACAAGGTACGCCTTGCTGTATGAGTTCCGCAGCAAGCTGCTTGCCATCATGCAATGACATCGCTTTCTCAAGTATGGTTTTTAGCTCTTGCCTATGCTGACAACGATTTGCGTTGCTAGAAAAACGCTCATCCTCGGGAATGCTCGGCAAGGCTAGGTATTCGCATAGCTTGGCAAACTGACGATTGTTGCCAACAGCGATATACACCGGCGTAGTACCGCTTTGGTATACGTCATAAGGGGTAATGTTTGGATGCGCATTACCAGTACGTTTTGGCATGTTCCCAGACCACAAGTAGTTAGGAACATGCGGGTGTAACAGCGATATACCGCTGTCATACAGGGCAGCTTCTACAAACTGCCCTTGCCCACTACGTTGTCTTGCTTGCAACGCTAGCAGCACTCCCATGGCGGCATTCATGCCTGTCACCATATCTACTACAGGTAACCCCACACGTAATGCCTCTGCCCCCTCGTCACCGTTCACACTCATGATGCCGGTCATGGCCTGAATGACGGAGTCATAACCAGGTAATGCCCCCAACGGGCCGTCTGCACCAAAGCCAGACACACGACAATGAATTAAACGAGGGAAACGCTGTTGCAAATCGCCTAGGCCCCATTTTTCTAGCGTGCCTATTTTGAAGTTTTCAATCAACACATCGGCGCTTACCAGCAAATCAGCTAAGAGCTGCTGCCCTTCCTGCGTACTAAAATCCACGACCATGCCACGTTTATTGCGATTAATCCCAGCAAAATAAGCGGCACTTTCTTGTCTAAATGGTGGCCCCCATAGCCTCGTATCATCCCCCGCAGGAGGCTCTACTTTGATGACACTGGCCCCATGATCGGCCAACACTTGTGCCGCAAATGGTCCGCCCAATACACGGCTTAGATCCACCACACGAATGCCATCTAATGCACCATGCTGCATCGCTGCTCTCCCTTCCATTACGCGGTTAACAAGCTAAACGCTTGTTCCTCTGTTAATGGCTGCTGTAGCAGTAAATACTGAAGTGCTGTTTTCTGCGATGCACTGTTATCAACACGTAGTGGATCGTAGGCGGACAAACGGTAACGCACTACCAAATGCGCCCATGCTAGACGTGCCCAACCTTCGTTTTTCAATCTAGAGGCTTCCCATGCCATCATGATGGCGGTAGCAATGTGGTACAGCGCTGAGGCAGCTTTACGTGTATCTTGTTCGTCGTCAGCCTCAGCCACCTGCTCCACAAAAGCCACCACGTCAGCCAACTTGCTTGCTAACTGCTGGCTAGAGACCTCTGGCAGCGTACTTTCATTGAGCAGTCGCTGTAGATAGGCTTTCAAGAAATCCAAGGCTTGATTACGCTTAATGGCACGCATTACATCAAGTGCCACAATATTACTGGTACCTTCCCAGATAGACCCCAGATGCGCATCACGCACAATACGTGGGTCAGACCACTCTTCTATGTAGCCGCAACCACCGCGTATTTCCATGCCATCCCCCGTCACTTTACGGGCATCCCTGCACGCACGGAATTTGATCAATGGCGTCAACACGCGTACACATTTCGCTGCATCCGCATCACCTTGTTTAGCCTGGTGCATCAGAAACGCGGTGTGAAACATCATGCTGCGCGCCTGCTCACTAGGCAGCATCATTTTTAATAGTTGTTTTTGCTGCAAAGGCATGTCTATCAAGGCTTTATTAAACGCTTGCCGATGCTGGCAAATATACAATGCCTCGCCCACCGCCCTACGCATCAAACCTGCAGCCCGTACACCATTGGACAGACGTGACAAGTTAATCATGTCAGCCATCTGCTGAAAACCCCGCCCTACCTCACCTAGCAGGTACGCCTTGGCACCCTCTAAGGTGATCTCACCGCTAGCCATGGAGCGTGTGCCCAGCTTATCTTTAAGACGCAAAATACGGTAATTGTTCGTGCTGCCATCTTCCAAATGACGCGGCAGTAAAAATAACCCCAATCCTTTAAGACCAGATGGCGCACCTTCTACGTGGGCCAATACCATGGCCACGCCCGCATCAGGATTAGAACAAAACCATTTATCGCCCGTTAACAACCACTCACCGTTTTTCTCACAAGCTACCGTCGTGATTCTGGACACATCCGAGCCTGCGCCTTGCTCCGTCATAAACATGGCACCTTGCGTCAGGGCATCAAAATCGGAGGTGGTCAGGTTGGGAAAGTAACGATCCACTACCTCTTTAGGCGCAAACTTGCACATGGTATGAGTGAGGGAGTCCGTCATACTCACAGGGCAACACAAGCCAAATTCTGCCTGCACAAATAAGAAAGTTAGTGCATATTTCGCCATAGGCGGCATCACTTCAGGCCAATCTAATACACCGGCCACATGCGACATTCTGGCTAATCCCAACTCGCTATACGCTTTGCGCTCCAACTGAATATAGTCTGGGTGCTTGATGATTTTCTGCTCATCAAAGCCTTGACGATTTCTGTGCTGTAACACCGGTGGATTTTTATCTGCTGTAGACGCCCACTCATCTAACTTCCCCCCTACCTCTTGACCCAGACGGGTAAGGTAAGGCCACAAATGCTGTACTAGCTTGGGCTCAAGATACACCTTTATGAGACTCTGCAAAGCCAAGTCTTGCTCAAAAACATTCATGCCTTTGGCATCAGGAATATCTACAGTGTGCTGATTAGTGTGCTCGCTCATCTCATCCTCCTTATTTGGCTCACCGTCCAATACTGTTCTGACACCTATCTTGGCAATCCCCTATAACTAAGTAAAATATATTATTCTGATTGTTTGATATAAAAAATATATTGAAAAGGCGTCTGGGATGACCTTGAAGCAAATCATGCATTTTGTTGTGCTAGCAGAGCAGCTACATTTTGGGCGGGCAGCAAAGATACTACATATCTCGCAGCCACCATTGAGCATGAGTATCCAGCAACTGGAACAATCACTGGGGTTTAGCCTCTTTGATCGCACCAATAAAAGCGTGCAATTAACCGCGGCGGGCGCTTTGTTTCACAAAGAAGCACTGCACCTACTACGACATGCCAATGACATGCGTAGAGTGGGCGAGCAAGTTGCTAAAGGGATTTCTGGACAACTACGGTTGGGCTTTGCTAGCTCTATGTTATTTAGAGGATTAAGCCAGCACATTAAGGCCTTCCAACAGCACTATCCTGATGTAGAGGTTTCACTAAAGGAACTGAACTCCAGCGAACAAATTAAAGCATTACAACGAGAGCAAATAGACTTAGGGTTTGTTCATAATCATCAAGACGAAGACGACCTACAAACCCGTTTATTTCTGGCTGAGCCATTTCTGTGCTGTCTGCCCAGTGACCACCCTCTGAGCCAACACCCTCAACTTGCTATACAACAACTCCGGCACGAGAATTTTCTATTATTTCCGCGTAGCCTCTCTCCGCACTACCATGATCGCATCATGGCGATCTGTGCCACCGCAGACTTCAGCCCACGCATCAGTCATGAAAGCCGCAATTGGCTCACCATCGTGGAACTGGTAGCCCAAGGTTTGGGCATAGCGCTGGTGCCACAATCTATGCAACAACTGATGAAAAGTGATGTGTGCTATCGCCCCATAGATAATCATCACATTTTGTCGGAAACGCACTGCGTCTGGAAACCAATACCTCAGTCTGTACTACGAGATAATTTTCTACAGCAAATCTTTCCTGACTAATGCTATAGCTCCATAGTCTCCTTCTAGCTCACCCAACTAAGCCTCACCCCCAACGCCAGCAACGTCACCAACAACACAGGAAGCGTCAGCACTACACCTACGCGGAAGTAATAGCCCCAGCTAATCACCATACCTTTACGTGCCAACACGTGTAGCCACAGCAGTGTCGCCAATGAGCCTATAGGTGTTATTTTGGGGCCCAGATCACTACCAATGATGTTGGCGTAAATCATGGCTTCTTTCACCACGCCTGTAGCGCTGGACGCCTCAATAGACAGAGCCCCCACCAAGACTGTAGGCATGTTATTCATGATTGAAGACAACAGTGCTGTCAGCAGCCCTGTGCCTAATGTCGCTACCCAAAGCCCTTGTTCAGCGAAGTAATTCAGTAGACGTACCAGATAGTCTGTTAGGCCTTGGTTACGTAAGCCATAGACTACCAAGTACATGCCCAAAGAAAATATAACGATGGCCCACGGCGCAGCCCTAACGACGTTATGTGTATTGATGATGCGCTGACGCGTTGCCACTGCATAGAGTAACAACGCCCCCGTTGCAGCCACAGCACTCACGGGTACCCCCATAGGCTCTAGTGCAAAAAAGCCCACCAGCAATAACAGTAGTACTAGCCAACCGAAGCGGAAGGTAATGGGGTCAACGATAGCTTCGTGGGGTTGTTGCAATGACTCCTGGCTGTAGCGCTTAGGTATTGCATGACGAAAATACAGCACCAACATCACTAAAGACGCTACTACAGCAACAATAGCCACAGGCACCATTACCGCCGCATAATCAGTGAAACCTATAGCAAAAAAGTCAGCCGAAACAATGTTGACCAAGTTGGAGACGACCAAAGGCAAACTGGCGGTATCTGCAATGAAACCTGCGGCCATCACAAACGCTAATGTCGCGCCTGCATTCACGCCCAAGGCTAAGAGCATTGCCATCACAATAGGTGTCAAAATCAGCGCCGCACCATCATTGGCAAATAACGTGGCTACTGCAGCCCCTAGCAAGACAATCAACGCAAACAAGGCTAAACCACTGCCCTTCCCCCAACGAGCCACGTGCAAAGCTGCCCATTTAAAGAGGCCCGCCTCATCTAAAAGTAAACTGATAATAATGATGGCGATGAATGTGGCGGTTGCATTCCACACTATGCCCCATACCACTGGGATGTCAGCCACACTGACGGTACCCAGTAGCAAGGACAGCACAGCCCCAATGCTCGCACTCCACCCTATGGACAATCCCCTGGGCTGCCAGATCACCAGTACCAATGTAAGGATAAAAATACCTACTGCAATAAACATGATCTACACCATTAAATAGAACGCTGGTTGACTCTAGCGCTTAGGGCTTCAGCACTTTCTTTGCGCTCACTATAACGATCAACCAAATACCCCCCTACATCGCGTGTTAGCAGTGTAAATTTCACCAGTTCTTCCACGACATCCACAATACGATCGTAATAAGCCGACGGTTTCATACGGCCATCCTCGTCAAACTCCAAATACGCTTTGGCCACAGAAGACTGATTTGGGATAGTCAGCATGCGCATCCAACGCCCTAACACCCGCATCTGATTCACCGCATTAAAGGATTGTGAACCTCCTGAAACCTGCATCACGGCTAATGTTTTACCTTGTGTAGGCCGCACCGCGCCTTCAGATAGCGGAATCCAATCTATTTGTGTTTTCATCACTCCCGTCATAGCGCCGTGCCGTTCAGGAGAACACCAAATCATTCCCTCTGCCCACTGCGCTAACGATCGTAGTTCTTGCACTTTAGGATGTTGCTCCGAACTGTCATCTACCAGCGGTAAGCCTTTGGGATTAAAAACACGTACCTCAGCGCCAAACGCCTGCAACAAACGGGCGCTTTCCTCTATCACGAAGCGACTATAGGATCGCTCTCGCAATGAGCCATAAAGTAGTAAAAAGCGTGGTACGTGCGTCTTTCGTTGCGTTGGCTGCAATAACTGCTGTAAATCAGGTGCGCCAAACAGTTCTGGTATGACTTGCGGTGGCAAGGTGGTAGTATCCATGAGGAGATTACGCTTAGTATTAGCAATAACAATACAATAATTCAACTATAATTGAACAATCAACTTATGGACACCAAAACAGCCGTACAAATGTTCGATTCCCTGGCCTCAGAAGTCAGGTTAGATGTATTTAAGCTACTCGTGAAGTTTGGCGAAGATGGATTGGTCGCAGGCGATATTGCCAGCACATTGCAAATTCCCTCTACCAACTTGTCATTTCACCTCAAAGCCCTCACCCATGCCGGGCTGATTACGGCTACCCAAGAGGGACGCTACCAGCGTTATAGAGCGAACCTGACCGAAATGATGGGACTCGTTAACTTCTTGATGGCGGAGTGCTGCGCACAGCAGCAAGACGGCTGTAGCACAGTGGAGTGCAACCTCATTAGCAAATAGCTAGGCTTACTGCCCACTCAACTACACGGTGGACTGCATCGCAGCACTACAGCGTTAAACACCGCGGCACCGCATAAAGCAATGGCTACTGTGAGAAACTCAACAGTAGCCATTTTATCCGCCTACATGGCAACACAACGATCGTGCTGTTACGCCTCTACGGTGCTTTGTACTGCGCCGGCTGAAACCGGCTCAAACACAGCAATAGACTCTACGTGTGCAGTGTGCGGGAACATGTTCAACACGCCTGCATTCAGCAAACGGTAACCGCCCTCTTTCAACAAGATACCGGCATCACGTGCCAAGGTTGCGGGGTTACAGGATACGTACACAATACGTTTAGGCTTTTCGTGCTCGCTTAACTCGCTTAGCGCTTGTGCGACAGCTTGTGCGCCATCACGTGGGGGGTCAATCAGGATGCGATCAAAATAGCCCAACTGACGCAGCCACGATACGTCTACCTCAAACAAGTTCAAGGTCGTAAAGCTGGCTTTATCTTGCAGGCCATGTAAAGCCGCCGCTTCGCCCGCACGCTTAGTTAAGGTAGAGCTACCCTCAATACCCACTACCGAAGACGCTACACGCGCTAATGGCAAGCTGAAGTTACCCAGACCACAGAACAAGTCTGCCACACGCTCGCCTTGTTTAATCTGCAGCAGGTTCAGTGCCAAACGGATCAAACTACGGTTGATGCTAGGGTTCACCTGCGTGAAATCAATAGGCTTAAACGGCATGTGCAGATCGTAATCTGGCAGGTCGTAATACAAGCTATCTTCGTCTTCGCGCTCTAATGGGTGCATGGTTTCTGGCCCTTTAGGCTGCAACCACCAACTCACGTTATAGCGTTTAGCAAAGTCCCGCAGCTTCTGTATATCGCTGTCTTGCAATGGCTCGATATGGCGCAATGCCAAAGACAAGCAATCTTCACCTACCGACACTTCGATTTGTGGGATACGGTGCGGGATAGACATGCCGCTAATCAGCTCGCGCAGTGGCAATAACAATGCCGACACCTGCGGAGGCAAGATGTGGCAATCGGCCATATCTACAACGTAATGGCTGCCTTTCTCACGAAAGCCCACTAACGCTGTGCCTTTTTTCATCACATTACGCACGGACAAACGCGCACGATGACGATAGTGCCAATACGGGCCATGCATAGGTGCCAAATAGCTCTCCGCTTTGACACCACCAATGTGGTTCAGCGCATCTTCCAACACACGCTGTTTAACCGCTACCTGCGCCGCAGGCTCTAGGTGTTGCATGGCACAGCCGCCACACACACCAAAGCTAGGACAGGGAGGTGTCTGTCGTTGGGGAGACTGTGTCAACAGCTGCACAACGCGAGCTTTGTCATAGGATGATTTGCTGCGTACGTTTTCCACTAACGCGCGTTCACCTGGCAGTACACCATCTACAAATACCACTTTTCCATCGTAGTGGCCTACACCACGTCCCTCTATATCGAGAGACTCTATTTCCAACTCGTATGCTGTTGTCATGGGGATGTCTAAATTAAAAATGCGCTGCCTGTATGAACAAGCAACGCATTCGTTCACGTTATGCCATTCGGCTGAAAATCATATCAGCGTGCGGGCAGATATGCCAGTGGATTGACTGGTGTGCCTCTGCGGCGGATCTCGAAGTGCAAGCGTGGGGAGGTTGTATCGCTTTCACCCAGCGATGCAATAGTTTGGCCTTTTTTCACTTCGTCACCCGTTTTTACGGACAACTTGTCGTTGTGCGCATAGGCTGTAATGAAGCCATTGCTGTGGCCCAACAAGATCAGATTACCCAAACCACGTACACCATTACCGGCGTACATCACTTTACCATCTGCAGCAGCACGGATAGGATCACCGATAGCACCGGACAGATCTATACCTTTAGTCGCGGTAGTAAAGGCCTGAATAACAGGGCCGTTTGCAGGCCATGCCCACGCAATCAGGTTTGCATCGCTTGCACGTTGTACGGTACCCGTTGCGGCAGGTGTAGTCGTAGTCCCACTAGTTGGTGGCACTTGTTCAGGCTGCGCAGGCGCTTTGGTGGGAGGTGGGGTCACAGGTGTAGTAACGGCTACTTGTGTAGCGCCCTCACCCAGTTGCAACACTTGACCCACACGCAATTGTGAAGGATCGGTAATGTTGTTGATACGGCTCAAATTTGACACGCTCATGCCATGAGCTTGTGCAATTTTGTAGAGCGTATCGCCCGCTCTTACTTGATACGTACCACCAGCATTTTGTGCAGTTTGCGTGGTACCAGTAGGACCACCAGCGGAACCATCCACTATAGGTGCTTTATCCATTCTGGAAGCACAACCTGCTAACACTACTGATAGCAAGACTACGCTTACTACACTACGGCTTGCCGACTTGCTCAAGCCATTTTCAGCAACGGCCATCAACCTACCGCCTGAATGCTGCATATCCCTCTCCTGAGTTTTTTAAAGCTGAGTACCGGCACGTAACGGCACAAAACGCACGGATTCTAACTCCTTACGTTGCCACGTTGTCATACTAGTACGCTCAATCAATACCAATCGTTGTGAGGCAGAGCCTTCTGGGGCAATTAAACGCCCTCCCACAGCCAACTGTTCCAGTAACGCCTGCGGGATTTTCAGCCCGGCTGCTGCCACAATAATTCCATCAAACGGCGCGGCATGGGGCACACCCAGCATACCGTCCGCAAAGTTTAATCTTACGCGGCTTGTTAAGCCTAAATCACGCATTTTAATACGAGCTAGATCGTATAGTCCCTGTATTCGTTCTATGGCATACACTTCATTGGCCAATTGGGCGAGCACAGCCGTCTGATAGCCGCAGCCAGCGCCCACTTCCAGAACTTTGGTAGGAACACGCACCTCACATAAGGTAGCAATCATACGTGCTACCACCCAAGGTTGCGAGATAGTTTGCGCGTAGCCTATAGGTAGAGCGTCTTCTTCGTAGGCTCGACTTGCCAAGCCCTCATCTACGAATAAATGCCGTGGTACAGCCATCATGGCTTGCAGCACGCGCTCGTCTTTTATGCCCTGTCTGCGCAAACGTTCGATCATCATGCCACGCGAACGCTCTGAGTTCAAACCCAGATTTACATTCCTTGCCACTGTTTCTATTGGCGTGCTGAGTGGCGCACGTAATTGGCCCGGTTGGATGACCTTTGCATTACTGTTTGAAGTGGTTAAGCCTTTACCTAGTCTGGAGCGCCCAAACCTATTGGTGGTGCCGTCTGCCCACGAAAATCGGTTGTTATTGGGATTCTTGCTCATCGCTCACCCAACGTTTCATGGCTTCGATGCTGTCATAACTGGTCAGATCGAAACGTAATGGTGTCAATGACACAGCCAGATCGGCTACCGCACCAAAGTCAGTATCGCTAGCGGAGTCACGGATTTTACCTACTGGCCCAATCCAATACACCGGCTCACCATATGGTGTGGCGCTTTTGATTACTGGCTCTGAAGGATGGCGCTTACCCAAACGCGTCACACGTGTACCTTTTAGGGCCTCGTAAGGCACATTAGGAATATTCACGTTCAATAACGTGCCTGCAGCCAAGGGTTGTTTCGCAACTTTTTCTACGATATCGCGAGCAACGCGCGCAGCGCTATCCAGATGTTGCCAGCCTTTTTCAATCAGTGAAAAAGCGATAGACGGGATACCAAACAAGTGCCCTTCCATCGCGGCAGCTACCGTACCTGAATACAAGGTATCGTCACCCATATTGGCACCGTTATTAATACCAGACACGATTAAGTCGGGTTTGAAATCCAATAAGCCCGTTAGCGCGACATGCACGCTATCTGACGGAGTACCATTGACATAGTGAAAGCCGTTGGAGGCTTGGCGCACAAACAGTGGCCTATTTAGCGTCAGCGCGTTAGACGATGCACTGCAGTTGGTTTCTGGTGCCACCACCACCAGTTCTCCCAAGTTTTTCAGGGCCGCATATAAAGCCTCAATGCCTTCTGCGTTATACCCATCATCGTTGGAAATTAGTATTTTCATTGTTCAACCCGAAAAACAGAGTGAGGCACAGCTCACATTGTACCTGCTGCTTTGGTTTTTTATCATCAAGCCAGTAGAATCACCATTTTAGTATTTTCTTCTTCAACCATTTCCCAAAACAACCATGTTACCCAGCGTTATTCTGACCGCTCTTATCGCCTATCTTCTGGGCTCATTGCCTTTTGCTGTGATTGTCAGCAAGTTCATGGGGCTGGCGGATCCGCGCAGCTTCGGCTCTGGAAACCCAGGAGCGACCAACGTTTTACGTACGGGAAATAAGAAAGCCGCGATATACACCTTGTTGGGTGACATGCTGAAAGGCGTAGTGGCTGTGCTTCTGGCTCAGTATGCCGTGCGTTACTGGGGACTGTCTACCGGCTTACCAGGCATTGCTGCACTGGCGGCTTTCTTAGGACATATTTTCCCTTGCACCCTGAAATTCAAAGGCGGCAAAGGAGTTGCCACGGCACTAGGCGTACTGTTGGCGTTGAATATTTGGTTGGGATTGCTGACGGCAGCCACGTGGTTAGTGGTGTTTTATGCCAGCCGTTATTCGTCGCTGTCTGCCCTGACCGCCGCTGTACTTAGCCCCATGTATTACTTCCTAGGTGCAGGCACGTTGTGGCCACTGAATGGCGTGATCGCCTTATGCTTAATTTTAATTTGCGCATTGTTGCTCTGGCGTCACAGTGCCAACATCCGCAGACTGATTCAGGGCACTGAACCTAAAGTGGGTCAGAAAAAAGAGCTGTAAACCTACCACACTCAGACCAACCGGGGGATGGAGAGGAAACTTTTTTGATTTGGTGTCTCAAATCACAAAAAGTATTCCTGCAGTCCCCAGCGTGTGCGCTGCATCCCACAGCAGCGCTACACCTTAGTACAGCTCACCTGCCTTACTTAACTCCCAACGCGGGCGCACCGTAAAGCCAGGCTTTTTCAGATTCTCAGGCAACAAGCCCGCATTCGCTCGCATCGCTGCAGCAAACGCAATCATTGCACCGTTATCCGTACACAACGCCACGGGCGGGAAGAACACTTCAGCTTTGAGCTTGGCGGCTTGTGTCAGCAAACGGTTACGCAACGGCAAGTTAGCCCCCACGCCCCCAGCCACCACTAAACGCTTCAAGCCTGTTTCTTTTAAGGCGCGTATCGCTTTAGCAGCCAACACATCCACAATAGCGGCCTCAGTACCAGCGGCCAGATTGGCCAACTGATCTTCTGGCACCACATCGTCATACTGTGCTTTCAGCTCTTTCATCTTGAGCAGTACAGCTGTTTTCAGACCGCTGAAACTGAAATCTAAATCTTTGCTATGCAGCATAGGACGCGGCAACGAGACGACATCGGCATTGCCTTTTTGTGCCATGTTGGACAAAGCTGGACCACCCGGATACCCCAAGCCCATCAGCTTGGCACTTTTATCAAACGCCTCACCCGCGGCGTCATCCAGTGTTTCACCTAGTAATTCGTATTGACCTACACCATCTACACGCATCAACTGCGTGTGACCGCCTGACACCAGCAACGCCACAAAGGGGAAGTCTGGTCGGGGTTCAGCTAGCAATGGCGATAACAAGTGACCTTCTAAGTGGTGCACGGGAATAGCAGGCAAATCTAACGCCCACGCTAAGGATCGCGCCACACTGGCACCTACCAACAACGCACCCGCCAAACCAGGCCCTGCGGTGTACGCCACGGCATCAATATCCAACAAGCTCAAGCCAGTTTGGTCCAACACTTCTTGCGTGAGCGGTAGCGCACGGCGAATGTGGTCTCTTGAGGCGAGCTCAGGCACCACGCCACCATAGTGTTGGTGCATGGCGATTTGGCTGTGCAAGGCATGGCCCAGCAGCCCTTTTTCTGTGCAGACTATTGCGACGCCCGTTTCATCGCAAGAGCTTTCATAACCAAGTATTTTCATAGCCTTCTATTGTACTGCGAAAGCGTACTGCTCCGTTACGCTTCTCTATTGAGGCACATAAGCCTTATCAGCATCCCCACATGATGATATACCCTGCATTCCCCACCATAAGGCGGCCAAAAGGTCTAAAATCTGCCTCGCAGCAAATAGCTCAAGCGCAACACACATTTTTATTTCACAGGGGAGCCTTATGTTTGAACAGCTATTCAAACTAAGAGAGCACGGAACCAACATCAGAACAGAAATACTGGCCGGGGTGACTACCTTCCTGACCATGTCCTACATTATTTTTGTGAACCCGGAGATTCTGTCCTCCACCGGCATGGACCGCAACGCCATTTTCGTGGCGACTTGCGTGGCTGCCATTATTGGTTCGCTGATTATGGCTTTTGTCGCCAACTGGCCTATTGGTATGGCGCCAGGCATGGGGCTAAACGCCTTCTTTGCCTTCACGATTGTCGGTACGCTAGGTTTTACGTGGCAACAAGCGCTGGGGGCCGTATTTATATCGGGGATTATCTTCCTGATTCTGACGGTGTCCGGCATACGTAGCTGGATTGTAGATGGCATCCCCCGCTCACTGCGCTCTGCCATTGTGGCGGGTATTGGTTTGTTCTTGGGCTTGATTGCATTGTCCAACGCCCAAATCGTGGTTGCCAACCCGGCCACCAAAGTAGGCTTGGGTAGCTTGACCGAGCCTGCTGCGCTGTACGCCATTTTGGGCTTTTTCATCATTGCTGCGTTGGATGCCCTGAAAGTACGCGGCGCCATCCTGATCGGTATTTTGGTGATTACGCTGCTGTCCATCCAGTTGGGTCACAGCGAATTTCATGGCCTGATGTCCTTGCCACCCAGCATTGCTCCTACCTTCCTGCAACTAGACATCATGGGCGCACTGTCCATGGGTGTAGTGCACGTGATTCTGGTATTAGTGTTGGTAGAGATTTTTGATGCGACTGGCACCATGATTGGTGTAGCAAAACGCGCCAACCTGATCCAAGAAGGTAAGCCCAACCGTTTGAACCGTGCGTTGTTGGCTGACAGTACCGCGATTGTGGCCGGTTCCATGATCGGTACTAGCAGTACAACAGCTTACGTAGAAAGCGCCTCTGGCGTACAAGCTGGTGGCCGCACAGGTTTGACCGCCTTGGTGATCGCCGCCATGTTCTTGCTGGCCTTGTTCTTCTCACCACTGGCTGGTGTCGTACCTGCTTATGCTACAGCCCCTGCATTGCTCTATGTCGCATGTTTGATGCTGCGTGAGTTGGGCGATATTGAGTGGAATGACGTTACTGAAGCTGCTCCAGCTGCCCTGACTGCACTGGCAATGCCATTTACATATTCCATTGCAAACGGCCTAGCATTTGGCTTTATCAGTTACGTAGTGATCAAGGCTGTCACCGGTAAATTCCGTGATATGCACCCTGCTACCATCATCGTAGCGGCCTTGTTTATTGCGAAATACACCTTCGAATAAGTCCTTTATCCTTCGGTCTCCAACGGCAACAGAAGCTAATATTCTGTTGCCGTTTTTGTAACCGCAAGGCGTTGCAATAGCACTTAAACACGCTACACTGGAGTCTTACTCACTGTCCCAGCGACTGTTTGCTCTCTTTTTAGAAGGTCCGGCTCATGAGCACTGTAGAACTCACGCAAAACACGTTTCAATCCAGCATCGAAGGCGATAAGCCACTCATTATCGATTTCTGGGCGCCATGGTGTGGCCCTTGTCGCCAATTTGGCCCAACCTTTGAAAAGGTGTCCGAGAAACACGATGATATCGTTTTCGCCAAAGTAAACACCGAAGAAGAGCAAGAGCTGGCCGCTGCGCTGCGCATTCGTTCTATTCCTACCATCATGGTATTTCGCGAACGCGTACTGCTGTTCTCCCACTCTGGTGCTCTCTCTGAGTCACAATTGGAAGAATTGGTTTCTCAAGTTAAAGCGGTAGATATGCAGCAAGTACATGCTGAAATTGCCGAACAGCAAAAACAGGCTCCTGAAGCCTAATCATGCTTGAAAACCGCTTGGATGATTTCAAGCGGTTTCAGATTCTCCCTTTACTCCCTTTTCTCAAGTAGCGCAGAAGCGTAGCTATAGGCGTGCGTGGTCGCTTTCTTTGGCTTTGCTGTAATAGTTGCTGCGCGGTTTTTCTATTTCTGTCGCAGATCAGTGGGATCGCTCAGACCCGTCATTGTCGAGCAGAAGAAAGGGCTGTGAACCTGCCAGATTCAGAAGTATCAGGGGGACGGAGAGGAAACTTTTTGATTTGGTGTCTCAAATCACAAAAAGCTTTCCTGCAGTTCCCCGGTGTGTGCGATGAGTACCGCATCAATCATCGCTACGCGTTTCGGCAATCAAGCTGCGTAACGTATCTTTGAGCATATCTATATCTAAAGGCTGCAAACGTCGGATCACTTCTGACTCGTGGTGCTTAGCTTCTTGAATCAAGCCCGAAATCAACACCTGCCCTTCCTCGGTGATTTCCACCAATGTGACACGTCTGTCGCCCGAATGCGGTACACGACATATGTAGCCCGCCCCTACCATCTTATCTACCACCCGCGTGACGGTAGGTTGCTTGCTTGTCGCAATACGCGCCAAATGCCCCACGCTCACCACACCAGCACCTGATAACGTCGACAACACACGCCACTCGGTAATGGACAGGCCTTTTTTTAGTACGACTTGGTGAAACTCCGTCGAGATAATCAAACTCGCTTGCGCCAGCAAAGCGGGTAAATAGTCATCAACGAACACAAATTTATCGGTTGTAGAGGCGGTCATTACGTGGCCAATAGAGTCTGAAGTTTGCCTAATATACCAAACTTTGCTCACCGCACTGCGGTATGCCGTTTTCCTTATCAGGGAAAACCATCACAAATAATATATTGAGAACTAAACATATTCATATGAAAATAATAATATTCCAATATACAAAAAGCAGTAGCACTAGGAGGACACGATGGCAGAGCGTTCATTTGTCAAAGAGGTTGAGCTGTTACGTCTAGGCGCAGGCGATGTGTTTAGTGGCGAAGGCATTCTTGCCGTCACCAAAGCACTCTTAGAGTCTGGTGTTTCGTACGTAGCTGGTTATCAAGGCGCACCCATTTCCCACTTAATGGATGTGTTGGCAGATGCCCAAGACATTCTCACGGAAAACGGCATACGTTTTGAAAACAGCGCTAGTGAAGCTACGGCTGCTGCGTCTCTTGCAGCTTCTGTGAACTACCCATTGCGTGGTGCGGTCACGTTTAAAGCTACCGTAGGTACAAACGTTGCCTCGGACGCATTGGCTAACCTGGCTTCTGGCGGCGTGAAAGGCGGTGCGTTGATCATCGTGGGCGAAGACTACGGTGAAGGTTCTTCTATCATGCAAGAGCGTAGCCACGCTTTTGCAATGAAATCACAAATGTGGATGTTAGACCCCCGCCCTAACCTGCCCTGTATTGTGCAAGCAGTAAAAGATGGCTTTGATCTGTCAGAGGCCAGCAATACACCTGTGATGCTGCAATTGCGCATACGAGCTTGTCACGTACACGGTCAATTCGTTGCCTCTGATAATAAGCGCGCTAAGTTCTCGCTCAAAGAGGCCATGGAAAACCCACAACGCGACTTGGATCGTATTGTGCTGCCTCCTGCCAGCTTCTTGCATGAAAAAGAAAAAATCGAACAACGCTGGCCTGCTGCGGTGCAGTTCATTGAATCGCGCCAGCTTAATGAGTTCTTCGGTGACAACCACGACGATATAGGGTTGATCGTTCAGGGCGGTGGCTACAACAACGTTATTCGTGCCTTAGAACACTTGGATCTGGCTGATGTGTTTGGCGAATCCAAGATTCCTATGTACGTGATGAACGTAGCCTACCCACTAATAGAGTCCGAAATCTTACGCTTCTGCGAAGGTAAACGCGCCGTTCTGGTGCTAGAAGAAGGCCAACCTAACTTCGTAGAACAAAACATCTCGGCTATTTTGCGTAAAGCCAAAAGCACAACCGAGCTGCACGGTAAAGACTTCTTGCCCATGGCTGGCGAGTACAACACCCTCACCATGCTAAAAGGGCTACGTGCTTACTTAGAGCATTATGGTCGCATTGAGCCACAACCCGCTCGTAAACCACGTGTGATTCCACTCAAAGAAGAAAGCGTACAACGCCAACCTGCGACTACCACTGCAGTGGCTGCAGAAGTGCTGCCCGCAGGATCATTGAATGACAACGTGCACGGTAGACCTCCGGGCTTTTGTACCGGTTGCCCTGAACGCCCTATTTTCACAGCGATGAAACTGGTAGAGCGTGAACTAGGCCCGCACCACGTGAGTGCTGATATTGGCTGTCACTTATTCTCTATTCTGCCGCCTTTCCATCTTGGCAATACCACCATGGGCTACGGCTTGGGTGGCGCTGGGGCGGCAGCATTAAACACGGGCGCCAGCAACAAACGCGCCATTTCCGTCATGGGTGACGGTGGCTTCTGGCACAACGGCTTGACCAGCGGTGTGGCGAATGCGGTGTTCAACAAGAGCGATAACCTCACCATCATTATCGACAACAACTACACCTCGGCCACCGGCGGACAAGACATCTTGTCATCGCGTGCACAAAACATCACCCGCAGCACCAACCACCCTATTGAAAAAGCCGTTAAAGGCGTGGGTGTGGAGTGGATGCGTACCATCCGTCGTACCTATGACCTCAAAGCCATGACGGAAACGCTGCGTGACGCCTTAACTACAGAAGAGAAAGGCCCCAAAGTACTGATTGCACAAAGTGAGTGCATGCTGAACAGACAGCGCCGTGAACGCGGTCAAGTACGTAAAGCCTTATCCGACGGTCAGCGTGTAGTGCGTGAACGCTTTGGCGTGGATCCTGATACCTGCACAGGCGATCACTCTTGCATACGCTTATCTGGCTGCCCTTCCTTATCCATTCGCCCTAACCCCGATGCACTGCGTTCGGACCCTGTGGCTACGGTGATGAATAGTTGCGTGGGCTGTGGCTTATGCGGTGAAGTATCGCATGCCGCCATTTTGTGCCCATCGTTCTACCGCGCACAAATCATTAACAACCCTACCGGCTGGGATCGCTGGCGCGAAAAACTGCGTCGCAACGTAATCGGTTGGTTCCAGCGCCGTAGCGCCGCTAAGCGTGAACGTTACGCATTCTGAACATTAGGGAATAAAGAATCATGCAAGTCAAACCCATAAAAATTGCGATTTTAGCGATGGGCGGCGAAGGTGGCGGTGTGTTAGCCGACTGGGTAGTCAGCCTAGGCGAACACAATGGCTATTTTGCGCAAACCACGTCGGTACCAGGCGTTGCCCAACGTACCGGTGCCACCATTTACTATGTAGAGCTGTTCCCTATCAGTGCCGCACCAGAAGACAAAAAGCCCGTACTGTCGCTCATGCCTATGGCTGGTGACGTGGATATAGTCTTGGCTTCTGAACTCATGGAGGCTGGTCGAGCAGTACAACGCGGCATTGTGACTGACGATCGCACCACGTTGATTGCCTCCACACACCGGGTGTATTCCATTGCTGAAAAAACAGCCATGGGCGATGGCCGCGTGGACAGCGATGCACTGATTCAACATGCTAAACAAGCCGCTAAACGCTTTATCCATTTCAATATGGCCAAAGCCGCCGAAGAAGCAGGTAGTGTGATCAGTGCCGTGATGTTTGGTTCGCTGTCCGCTGCGGGCGTACTGCCTTTTAGCCGCGAACAGTTTGAACAAACCATTGAACGTGGTGGTGTAGGCGTTAAACCTAGCTTACGTGCTTTTGATGCGGCGTACAGCCGTGTGAATGCGGCACAAGAAGAAAACACCGATGACGACAAACCTGCCCTACCCGACCCAGCCACAGTCAATCCAAAACACCCTCGTGTGGCCTCGCTGGTAGACCGTATACGTCAGACATTCCCTGCCAGTACCCAGCCCATTATTCTGGAAGGTACACGACGACTCATTGACTTCCAAGACGTGGAGTACGGTGAACTGTATGTAGACAGGCTAGCCGCCTTGCAACAGAACATGCGCGCCGACGACCATTTACTGTTAAGTGAAGCCGCTCGTTACCTCGCACTCTGGATGTCATTTGAAGACGCCATACGTGTTGCTGAACTCAAAACCCGTGGTACACGCTTTGAGCGCGTCAGCCAAGAAGTGCAGCTAGAGTCCGGACAAATACTGGCCATCAACGAATACATGCACCCTCGCGTCGAAGAAATCAGCGAGATCTTGCCCTGTAAACGTCTTGCGCGTTGGCTGTTAAACAGCAAGTCATGGGGCCACCGTTTGTTACGCAGCATGACTGGTAAAGGCAGAATCGTCCAAACCAGCTCGTTACGCGGCTTCTTATTACTGAACACCTTAAGCGGCATGAAACGCTGGCGTCGCAAAACCTTGCGTTACGAGGCTGAACAGCTACGCATTGAAGAATGGCTACAACGTATAGCTAAACAAGCCTCTAACCACCCTGCTTTGGCGCTGGAAATTACCCGCACACAACGCTTGGTGAAAGGCTATGGCGATACCCATCAACGAGGCTTACGCAACTTCTCGACCTTGATGCAAATTTTGGATCAGCACGCCGACCGTGTCTCACCCGAAATGCTGCATGCCCTACGTGATGCTGCACTGGCTGATGAACATGGGAAGAAACTAGACGAAACTAAACAGGCGTACGCCTTAGTTTAAGCACTTTATGTGAGCAATTATAGTAAGTCGTCGTTAGATACTTTACTACTAAACAATATAGTGTAGAATGTAATTTGACTACGTGCGTATGCGACGGCTTGGTCTTTATTGTTAACGTACTGCGTCCTCATTTAAGGGTGCGCTTGGAATCAGAAAATGCAACCAACCACAGACTTAGATCTGTCTACCGAATTAGTACAAGACAGCGGCTACGAAGGACGCATCAGCCCTAAAGATCCCGCCAGCGTGCGGCTATGGCTACGACTCATGACCTGCACCAAGCAGATTGAGGACGAAATACGTAAACGCCTACGCACTAATTTCGATATTTCGCTGGCACGTTTCGATTACATGGCTCAGCTATACCGCTACCCCCAAGGCCTGAAAATGGGTGAGTTATCCCGTTATCTGATGGTCACCAGCGGCAATATTACGGGTCTCACCGACGAGCTATCCCGCGAAGGTCTGGTCTCACGTGTCAGCAGCCCTACCGACCGTAGAACCTGGTTGTTGCACCTGACCCCAAAAGGCAAAACCGCATTCGAAAAAATGGCGAGCCAACATAACCAATGGCTAAGCGAGTTGTTTGAAGGTATGGACCACGATGTGATCGTACAAGTACTGCAACAACTAGGGCAATTGCGTGTGCATTTGCAAAAGAACCTCGGCTAATTACAGAAACCAAAACAGGCCAGACTAGATACACACGTATGTTGTCTGGCTTCACCTAGAACTAGCGCTTTATGGCGTCACTATAAATAAAAAGGAAAACGCATGGAATCAAAGCCATACATGCAAAAACACCGGATCCGTTTCTCGGAATGCGACCCTGCAGGCATTGTGTTCTATCCGCAGTACTTTGTGATGTTCAACGATCTGCTGGAAAAATGGATCGATGACATCGTTCCCACCGAAGGTTTCCATGGCGTTATTGCCGATCGTAAAGTTGGCCTACCTACCGTGCATTTGGATGCCGACTTCCGTGCCATCAGCAAAATGGGGGATGACGTCATCCTTAGCCTCAGCATAGAACGCTTGGGTGGTCGCTCCATCCAACTGCATTTGCAATGCACCGACTTGGAAGGTCAGCTACGTATGGAGATCAACCAAGTGATTGTGACTACATCATTGGTAACGCACAAAGCCATTGATATTCCAGAGTTTTTACGTACACCCATGCAGGCTTACGTTCAGAAAGAAGCCGCCGTGATGGATAGCGCAAAATAAAACGCGTTTTTTCCTGTACCTAAATACTTTATTTGTATATTATTTATTAATAAACATACTACTCTGCATCTAATTCAGCGTGGTACATACCAATAAGGGAGCAGACATGAAGATCGTATGCATAGGAGGAGGCCCTGCCGGCCTGTATTTCGGTCTACTGATGAAGTTGCAAGACCCGAGCAACGAGGTCATTGTGGTGGAGCGTAACCGCCCCTACGATACCTTTGGCTGGGGCGTTGTGTTCTCAGATGCCACCATGGAAAACCTGCGTGAAGCTGACCCAGTTTCCGCTCAAACCATCGGTGATGCCTTCAACCACTGGGACGACATCGAAACGCACTTCAAAGGCCGTGCACTGCGTAGCCGTGGACACGGTTTCGTCGGTATTGGTCGTAAAAAACTGCTGAATATCTTGCAGGCGCGTTGCGAAGAAATCGGCGTCAAGTTAGTGTTTGAAACCTTCGTTGAAGACGAGCTTGAAATCGCTCGCAAATACCAAGCTGATTTAGTCATCGCTTGTGATGGTATTAATAGCCGCATTCGTACAAAGTACGCGCAAAGCTATCAGCCAGACATTGACGAGCGCCAGTGCCGTTTTGTGTGGCTAGGTACAGAGAAAAAATTCGACGCTTTCAACTTCATTTTTGTTGAAAACGAGCATGGCTGGTTCCAAGCCCACGCTTACCGTTTTGAAAACGGACTTTCCACATTCATCGTAGAAACACCGCAGGAAGTATGGGAAAAAGCTGGCATCGAGAACATGAGCCAGGAAGAAGGTATTGCTTACTGCGAGAAGCTGTTTGCCCCTCACTTGGATGGCAACAAGCTAATCAGCAATGCTTCCCACCTGCGTGGCTCTGCCATCTGGATTCGTTTCCCACGTGTCATCTGCCGCAACTGGGTACATTGGGAAAACGTAGATGGCAAGCAAACACCGTTTGTATTGATGGGTGATGCAGCTCACACGGCCCACTTCTCTATTGGTTCAGGCACCAAACTGGCCTTGGAAGATGCGATTTCCTTAGCCCAGCACCTGAAGCATGACATCAATCTGGAAACTGCTCTGAAAGAGTACGAAACAGCTCGCGGCATTGATGTGCTGCGCATCCAGAATGCTGCCCGTAACTCTACCGAGTGGTTCGAAAACGTTGCACGCTATGCAGATATGGCTCCGGAGCAATTCACTTACTCCATGCTCACTCGCTCACAGCGTATCTCCCACGAGAACCTACGTTTACGTGACCCTGAAGGCATTGCCGAGTTTGAACGCTGGTTTGCTACCGACGCTGGTCTGAAACCGGAAGCAGGCAAACAAGCGCCTCCGCCTATGTTTACGCCCTTCAAACTGCGTAACATGACACTGAAAAACCGTATCGTCTTTGCGCCTACGCTGATGTATTCGGCCAAAGATGGTCTGGTTAACGATTTCCACCACACCCATTACGGTGCTAGAGCCTTAGGCGGCGCAGCTTTGTTGATGGCAGAAATGACGGCCGTTACCCCTGAAGGCCGTGTAACCCCCGGTTGCGCTGGTTTGTGGAATGACGACCAAACATCTGCTTGGAAAAAAGTCGTAGACCATGTACACAGCTTGGATGCTCGTATTGGTATTCAGTTGGGTCACGCTGGCCGTCGCGGCTCTACTCAAGTAGGTTGGGAAAAGGCCAATAAACCTTTGCCATCCGGCAACTGGGATCTGGTCTCGGCATCTGCCATTGCCTACAACGCAGATAGCGCTACCCCTAGCGCCATCACTGCAGCACAAATGCAAGCCATACGCGATGCCTTTGTGTCGGCAACCAAACGCGCTGATGCTGCAGGCTTTGACTGCATTGAACTACAAGCCGGTCACGGCTACTTGCTGTCTAGTTTTATCTCTCCGCTGACCAACCAGCGTACCGATGAATTTGGTGGCAGCTTAGAAAACCGTCTGCGTTATCCCGTAGAAGTGCTGAAAGCCATGCGCGCTGCGCTGTCTGCAGAAAAACCGTTGATGGTACGCATTTCAGCACACGATTGGGCTGAAGGCGGTATTACCCCAGACGATGCCGTAGAAATTGCTCGCCACTTCAAGGCAGCAGGTGCAGATCTGGTGGATGTGTCCAGTGGTGAAGTCGTAGCTCACCAAAAACCGGTGTATGGCCGTATGTACCAAACACCGTTTGCTGACCGCATCCGTAATGAAGCATCCATCCCTACTATGGCAGTGGGTGCGATTCTAGAAGCAGACCATGCAAATAGCATTATCGCCGCAGGCCGTGCCGATTTATGTGCGCTCTCCCGTGGCTTCCTTGCTAACCCCGCTTGGCCTTTACATGAAGCTGCCAAGCTAGGTTATCAAGACATACCGTGGCCTGCCCCCTATCAGTGGGGAAAGGACTGGCTCACGCGCTAGACACCCCACACTAAGCAACATGGCAGAAGATCAAAGGAGACAACAATGACACAAGAACGCTATGACGCCTACCGCGAAGATGTGATTGGCCGAGCCAACGTCACCGATACACCAGAACTGGTGGCGTACTACCGCGAACTGGAAAAGTTCGAGGCGGGTGCGCTATGGAACGTGGCCAACAAAATTGAGCCGTGGGAACCTAAATCAGACTCCGTACCCGTGGTATGGCGCTTTAAAGACTTGCGTGACTACGTGCTGCGCTCGGTAGACTTGGTTACCCCGGAACAAGCGGGTCGCCGAGTCATTTACCTGAACAACCCAGGCCGCCGCGATTTCGCAGCTGCCGTGGGTTGGCTGTACTCGGGCTTGCAAGTCATGCACCCTGGCGAAGCCGCCTCCGCACACGCTCACTCATCGTCAGCGCTGCGCTTCATCATGGAAGGCTCTGGTGCGTACACCGTAGTAGATGGCCACAAAATGACACTGGGTGCGAACGACTTCGTGCTCACACCTAATGGCTCATGGCACGAACACGGTGTTAGCTCAGACGGCACTACCTGCATCTGGCAAGACGGTTTGGATATCCCACTGGTGAATGCACTGGAAGCCGGTTTTTACGCTGTGCACCCCGACTTGCAGCAAGCCGTGACCTTCCCTGTCAACGATGCCACCAACATTTGGGGTGGCCCAGGTCTGAAACCTACCTTGCATGACTGGCAAAAACCGTACTCGCCGTTGCTGAAATACGAATGGGAGCCTACGTACGAAGCCTTGCAACGCTACGCCAAAGTATCTGAAGGCAGCCCATTTGATGGCCTGATCATGGATTACTTGAACCCGCTAACAGGCGGCCCAGTGATGGCCACCATGGGTGCCAGCATGCAAATGCTGCTGCCTGGTCAACACACTAAAGCCCACCGCCACACCGGTAGCATCATTTATCACGTTGCCAAGGGTCATGGTCACTCCATCATCAATGGCAAACGCTATGACTGGAACGAGCACGACATTTTCTGCGTGCCATCATGGATGTTCCACGAGCACGTCAACGGCTCTAACAGCGAAGACGCCTGCTTGTTCTCGTTCCATGATCTGCCCACCATGCGTGCACTGAATCTTTATCGTGAAGAAGCCTTGGCCGATAACGGCGGGCATCAAATCATTACTAACTAACACCTTTGCATCACTACATGCTCCATGAAGCATGTTCGTAACTCTGGAGAAGAAAATGCGTCTCGTAACTTACCGCAGTGAACCCGCAGCAGCAGGCCGTTTAGGCGCTATCGTTAACGACTTAGTTGTTGACCTGCACGATTTTGGCGTTGTGACTGGCACCCCATTGCCAGACAACATGCTGGACTTCATCGACATGGGTCCTGCTACAGTCACAGCCGTTTCCCGCTTGCTGAACGAATACAGCGACGATATGCCCATTGGCATCGCCGTACCGCTGGCTAACGTAAAACTGCTGGCCCCTATTCCTCGCCCACGCAAAAACATCTTTGGTATTGGTTTGAACTACGTTGAGCACGTAGCCGAATCCAGCCGCACGTTGGATACCGCCAAAGAGCTGCCTAAAGAGCCAGTCATTTTCTCCAAGCCACCAACCACCGTTGTAGGCCCTGGCGACGCTATTGAGCACAACAAAAACATCACCCAACAAATGGACTGGGAAGTTGAGTTGGCCGTGATCATGGGTACACGCGCTAAACGTGTCAGCAAAGAAGACGCGCTGAACTACGTGTTTGGCTACAGCGCCATGATTGACGTGAGCGCACGTGACTGCCGTCGTGCTGGTCAGTGGATTTACTCCAAAGGCCAAGACACCTACGCACCATTTGGCCCCGTCATCATTACCGCTGACGAACTGCCAGACCCACACAATATCAACTTGAGCCTGACACTGAATGGCGTGACCAAACAAAGCTCCAACACACGTCACATGCTGTTCAACGTGAACCACCTGATTGCTGACATCAGCGCAGGGATCACACTGGAACCCGGCGACATCATTGCAACTGGTACACCTGAAGGCGTAGGCGCCGGTCGTAGTCCACAAGAATGGATGTGGCCAGGCGACGTAGTAGAAGCCTACGTAGAACACATCGGTACACTGCGTCACCCTATTGTTGACGTTACGCCCAGCAAATAAGGAGTAGTCACATGCTAGATCTTCCAGTGTTCAAGGCTGCTGCCGTACAGACAGCACCTGTATTCCTGAATACGGATGCCACCGTAGAAAAAGCATGCAAGCTGATCCACGAAGCTGCCGATAACGGTGCCCGACTGGTGGCTTTTCCTGAAGTTTTTATTTCGGCCTACCCCTACTGGAGCTGGATTCTGAACCCAGTAGACGGTAGCCCTTGGTTTGAAAAACTGGTGAAGTCCGCTATTGAAGTGCCAGGCCCTGAAACCCAGAAAATCGCCGAAGTAGCGCGTCAGCGCAAAGTCAACGTGGTGATTGGTGTTAACGAACGCAACCCCAACAGTATCGCTACCATCTACAACACGGTAGTGACTATCAGCGACGAAGGTCGCCTGTTGGGTCGCCATCGTAAGCTGGTACCTACATGGGCTGAAAAACTGACATGGTCGCCAGGCGATGCGTCGTCCTTACGCGTACACAAAACCAGCGTTGGTCCATTGGGTGCGTTGGCCTGCGGTGAGAACACCAACACCTTGGCACGCTTTAGCTTGCTGTCACAAGGTGAGTTAGTACACGTGGCTAACTACATTGGTTTGCCTGTGGCGCCTAAAGACTACGACATGGCTGAGGCTATTCGTTTGCGTGCTGCGGCCCACTGTTTTGAAGGCAAAGTGTTTACGGTGATTGCGTGCTCTACGATTTCGGAAGAAATCATCGAACAAATGAGCACCGTACACCCTGACGCTCGTGCTTTGCTGGAACGTAAAAACAGCGCGTTCTCAGGCGTGATCGGCCCAGATGGTCGCACTATAGGCACACCGCTGATTGATGATGACGGTATTGCTTACGGTGAGATTGATTTGTCACGCTGCATACAGCCACGACAAATGCATGACATCACCGGTCACTACAACCGTTTTGACATCTTCAATCTGCAAGTCAATCGACGTTCCTTAAGTGCTGCCACCTTTGTGAACGATGACTTCTGCGCCGCCGAGCTCAACCCGGCACCCGCAGGTCTGGATGAACAACCCGAAAACTAAAGAATGATATGTACCTACCTGTCGCTATGCCAGTAATAGCGGCAGGTACGAGTACAACGAGGAGACAACGGGATGAGTACACAGAACAGTATCAGCCAGCTTGTACAAGCGCTGAATAGCCAACAGGTGAAGGTCATTGACCTCACCCACACATTAAGCGAAAGCTTCCCTGCCCTGCAATTGCCACCCGAGTTTGGCCAAACTGCAGGATTCAGCAAACAAACTATCAGCCAATACAACGAACAAGGCCCCGCGTGGTATTGGAACAATTTCACCTGTGGTGAGCATACCGGCACACACTTTGATGCACCTGTGCATTGGGTGTCGGGCAAAGATCAGCCACAAAACACCGTAGACACCATTCCTGCGCAAAACTTCATACGTCCTGCGGTCGTGATCGACGCATCTGCTGAGGTTGCCGCGAATGAAGACTGGGTACTGACCAGCGACTTCCTTAAAGCATGGGAAGCCACACATGGCCGTATTCCAGAGCACAGTTGGGTATTTTTACGTACGGACTGGTCTAAACGTCTGGCTAAAGACCCTGCCAGCTACGTCAACATGAAAGACGACGGCCCACACACGCCAGGCCCTAGCCAAGAAGCGGTGGAATGGATGCTCAAAGAACGTAACGTGCACGGTTTTGGGGTAGAAACCATCAATACCGATGCCGGACAATCTTACGCGTGGCCCATGCCTTTCCCCTGCCACACCTTAATGCACGGCGCCAACCGCTACGGCTTGCAATGCATGCAAAACTTGGATCAGTTGCCTCCTACCGGTGCGCTGATTATTTCTGCACCATTGAAAATTGAAGCAGGCTCAGGCAGCCCACTGCGTGTGCTCGCGTTGGTGTCAAACTAAGCGACGTTACGACTTCCCTTTTTACATACTGGGACTGTTGTAACGACTAAACCCTTCGTTTTTACGAAGGGTTTTTTATTTGTAATGCTGCAATCTGAGCGATACGATATCGCGTTACCACAGCGCAGCCAGTCACACATTTATGTCTACGCCACAAAACCCGCCCCCTATAACCGAACTACAGCACCGTGGTTGGTCTATTGAAAAACGACACCACCAACAGTTTCAGCTACCGCCCGAAGTCTCGGCTAGACACCCCAAGTTACCTACCGCATTACTGAATTTCCTAGGCAGTCTAGTCTCGTGCGTTAATCCCGCAGAAACAGCTTGGTTCTTATGCGAAGCCGACTTTCACAACACAGACGAATCCGCCTTCCGGTGGAATGAGTGGGAACTGATCTCGCTAGAAGCAGCCGGTGACGACAGCACGCTGAAGTCTGAAATACTGTCATTCTGGGATCATCATTTCCCTTTTATGCTCTCAGTCACCAATGGGTATAGCTATTACGCGATAGATACCTCACCCGCACACTTTGGCCGCATCGTCATGGGACTAGAGCCGGAGTTCGAGGAGGTAGATGTAGTGGCGGAATCATTTGAGCAATTTCTAGCTCAACTAACGGCTGAAGCCATACTGCCCTAAAGAAAGGGCTGTAAATCTCACTACACTCAGATCAACCGGGGGACGGAGAGGAAACTTTTTTGATTTGGTGTACAAATCACAAAAAGTATTCCTGCAGTCCCCAGCGTGTGCGATGAAGGCAATGCTCCGTTGTAGCACTAGCCTGCCAACATACTCTTAAGCCCACATAGCCGCATCCACAAAGTCATTACTCGCCAGCAATTGGCTGCCCTCGTCTCACCCTACCCGCCTACCGCCCCCTTCTGCATCAACCCAAAAAACCGTCATCTTCCACTAATGGTTTTCCTTTATATTCTTTGGAATATGTTTACTACTAAACTATTAAGCAATAAGAAAATAATTGACCTGACTTCAGGCCATACTGGAAGAGATAAACGATGCCTACATTCGATCTTGTGGTCCGCGACGTACGTCCAGCTTCCGAGCTGATACGAGAAATCTTGTTGGAATCCGCAACCAACTCACCTCTGCCCAGTTTTGATGCTGGTGCGCACTTACAAGTACAAATCCCTGGCCTTAACGATCACCGCTGTTACTCGTTGATTGTCACTGCTCCCGACTACAACTGGCAAAGCGCCCCCTCCTGTTATCGCTTAGGTGTACGCCTAGAAGCGGAAAGCCGTGGTGGTTCGGCTTTCATGCACCAGTTGCAAGTAGGTGATGTGATTCAGGTTAAGGGCCCCGTCAATGATTTCCCAGTGCACACTGCTGCGCAAGCAGAACCCGAATATGTACTGATCGCTGGCGGTATTGGCATTACGCCTATTGCCAGTATGGCCTGCACTCTACAACAGCAAAACCGCCCGTTCCGTCTGCACTACAGCGCACGCAGCCAAGCACAATTGGCCTTTGCCGACAGCTTGCAACATGCATTAGGCGACAAGTTGGTGTGCTACCAAAATGACGGCCAACCCTTAGAGTTGAATGCGCTCTTCGATACGCTGAATCCTGAGCAGCATATTTATGTCTGTGGCCCACAATCCATGATTGATGCGGTGATTGAGATATCCAAAGCACGTAACTGGCCACGCAGCCATGTGCACTTTGAGCTGTTTACGACTGCCACAGCCCAAGCAGGCGACCAGCCCTTTGAACTTGAGCTGCGTCAGTCAGGCATGACACTAACGGTGCCTGCCGATAAAACCATCGTAGACGTGCTGGAAGAAGCTGGCTTGGACCCTATGTTCGACTGCAAACGCGGCGAGTGCGGCGTCTGTACTGCCGACGTACTGGAAGGCATTCCCGACCACCGCGACTACTTCCTGAGTGATAACGAGAAAGCCAGCAATAAGGTCATACAGACCTGCATTTCCCGCTGCAAAACACCCAAACTTGTTCTTGATCTGTAATTAGCAGGTGCCATCATGACTACCTACCGCAACAACCCCGACGCCATTCGCCAACTGGTGCGTGATACAGAGGTACACAAAGACCTGTATATCAGCCCAGAAGTGTTCCAACTGGAAATGGAACAGTTATTTGCCAACACGTGGGTTTACGTTGGCCATGCTAGCCAAGTGCCTAACAAGGGCGATTACATCACTACGACTGTAGGCAATGAAGAAGTGGTGATGGTGCGCCATAACGACGACAGCATCAAAGTGCTGTACAACCGCTGCCCGCATAAAGGCGTCAAAGTGGCTGGCGAAAGCTGTGGCAACACCGGTAAGTTTTTCCGCTGCCCCTACCACGCGTGGACCTTCCGCACTGACGGTAAGCTGTTAGCTATTCCACTAAAAAAAGGCTACGAGAACACGGGCTTTGAATGCAGCGAAGCCAGCCAAGGCATGGCTCCGGTTGAGAACGTAGAGGTATACCGTGACTTCGTATTCTGTAGATTAAGCCCTGAAGGCGAAAGCTTTGCGGACTTCTTTGGCGAGTCCTTAAGCACCATCGACAACATGGTGGACCGATCACCTGAAGGCAAGTTAGAAGTAGCCGGTGGCGTGATGCGCTACATGCACAACTGCAACTGGAAAATGCTGGTCGATAACCAGACCGATACCTGTCACCCCATGGTGGCACACGAGTCGTCAGCCGGTACTGCTGTCAAAGTCTGGCAAGAAGCGCCTGAGGGCACGCCTAAACCTATGGCGGTAGAACTCTTTGCGCCCTTTATGTCGCCGTATGAGTTCTTTGAAAACATGGGTATACGGGTATGGGAAAACGGCCATGGCCACACCGGTGTGAGTGATTCCATACACGCCGAATACTCCGATATTGGCGGTTACTGGGATCAAATGGTAGCAGCCTACGGTGAAGAGAAAGCCAAAGCCATTTTGGGTGATGTGCGCCATAACACCATTTACTTCCCCAACATCATGGTCAAAGGCCCCATCCAAACACTGCGCGTGTTCAAACCCATTGCCGCCGACAAAACCTTGGTGGAATCGTGGACCTTCCGCTTAGTAGGCGCGCCCGACAAGCTGCTGGAACGCACGCTCATGTACAACCGCCTGATCAATGCACCTACTTCTGTAGTGGGTCATGATGATCTGGAAATGTACGAACGCGCTCAAACCGCGCTGCAAAGCCGTGGCCGCGACTGGATGAACGTAGGACGTTTGTATGAAGACGGTGAAGAGACGCGCACCAATGTGGTGATTAATGGCACCAGTGAGCTGCAAATGCGCGCACAGTTTCGCGCTTGGCTGAAATACATGGGTCTTTAACCCCTGAATTTCCTGGTTCTTCATTCAAGGAATACGACATGACCCACATTACCCCCCAAGACCTCATTGATTTTGTTTACCAAGAAGCCGAGCTGCTGGATCAGCAACACTACGACGATTGGCTCAAGTTGTTTACTGAAGATGGCTACTACTGGATGCCGTTGGCACACGGCCAAACAGACCCTGTCTTGCATGCGTCGTTGATGTATGAAGACACGCTGTTGCTGCGCATACGTATTGAGCGCCTAGCCGGACAACGTACGTTTTCTCAACAGCCTAAAAGCCGTTGCCACCATCTATTGCAACGCCCCCAAGTCGTGAACTTCGATGCACAGGCTTCCGAGCACTGCGTACGCACCGCCTTTCACTACACCGAAACACGCGGTGACGATCTGCAAATTTACGTAGGCTGGGCCACCCACCACGTGGTTGTAGATCAAGACGGTCAGTTACGCATACGCCTGAAACGCGTTGATCTGCTGAACTGTGACGCCCCCTTCGGCAATATACAGCTGTTCATGTAAGCCCCCTCGGAGCCTAATTACTCATGTCGCACACGATTTATTCTGTTTTTCAAAGCACCGCCAAACAATGGCCAAACAACGATTTCATCACTGTTTTACCTGAAACAGCAGAAATCTATGGCATTGATGCGGGCAGTCTTAGCTATACCGAGGCCTTACACCGCATAGACCAGTTGGCAGAACAATACCAGCAAGCCGGTTACGGTCAAGGCCACCGTATTGGGTTACTGCTGGAAAACCGCCCTGTGTTTCTGCTGCACTGGTTAGCGTTGAACAAATTGGGCGCATCCATTGTGCCCATCAACCCAGATCTGCGCATTGCCGAACTCAGCTACTTAATTCAACACTCGGATATGGTGTTGGCCATTAGCTTGGCCTCTCGCGTGAATGATCTGAACGAAGCGGCTGCACAAAACAGCATTGCTCTGCCAGTGATCACGCCAGAGCAACCTTTCCCTGCCGCGAACACGCCTGCTCGTGCAGACGGCCCATTGGGTTTACACACTGAATGTGCCTTGCTCTACACATCAGGCACTACCGGCTTACCTAAAGGCTGTGTGCTGACGAACGAGTACTTTGACTACGCTGGTGACTGGTACGCCACGGTAGGTGGTTTGGCCCATTTGGAGCCCGGCAAAGAGCGTATGTTGACGCCTCTGCCACTGTTCCACATGAACGCCTTGGCAACCTCCACCATGGCCATCATCAAAACCGGCGGTTGTATCATCGTTTTAGATCGATTCCACCCACGTAGCTGGTGGGATTCCGTCAGACTTTCTAAAGCCACCATCGTGCATTACTTGGGTGTGATGCCTGCGATTCTAATGAAGCTGCCCGCAAGCAGCGAAGACACAAACCATTGCGTACGCTTTGGCTTTGGTGCCGGGGTAGAAAAAACCTTGCACCATCCTTTTGAAACCCGCTTTGGCTTCCCCTTATTAGAAGCCTGGGCCATGACGGAAACTGGCGCTGCCGCCTGCGTTATCGCCAACGAAGAGCCTCGTTTCATTGGCACTAGTTGCTTTGGTAAAGAAAGCGACAACGTAGACATTCTTTTGGTGGATGACAACGGCCAACCCGTGCCTAACGGCGTGAACGGTGAACTACTGGTGCGTCGTGCAGGCCCCAACCCACGTTTTGGTTTTTTCTCTGAATACTGGGAAGACCCTGCTGCCACCGAAGCGGCATGGGCCGATGGCTGGTTTCACACTGGCGATATCGTCATGCGTGATGAACACGGCTACCTACACTTCATTGACCGCAAACGTAACGTGATTCGTCGCAGTGGTGAAAACATTGCCGCGGTAGAAGTAGAAAACGCTTTGCAGCAACACCCTGCTATTCGTTCTATTGCTGTATCAGCGGTACCGGATTCTATACGGGGTGACGAAGTGATGGCGCTTATCATCACCCACGAAGCCCCCGCCAATCCTACAGCCTTGGCCGAAGAAATCGTGAAGTGGGCACTGACCCAATTGGCCTACTTCAAAGTGCCTGGCTATGTAGTATTTGTAGATGCCGTACCGCTGACCTCTACCAACAAAATCCAACGTGGCGAGCTTAAAGCTAAAGCTTTAGCCCTGCTACAAAGCACCGAGTGCATTGACACCAATCACCTGAAAAAACGTCAGGAGCGATGATGAGCACTACCCGCCTGCCCTACGATGATGTCGTACTGGCTTGCCCTGTCACCATTGCGTATGAGCGCTTTTCTGAACAAAGCGCACACTACTGGTTAGGCACTGCCTTACGACGCTTACTGGATGATAGTGGGCTGCAAAAAACTCAAGTTGATGGCGTGTGTGTATCCAGCTTCACGCTGGGTAACGACTCTGCCGTGGGGGTGATGCAGCACTTTCAAATGAGCCCACGCTGGCTGGATCATATCCCTATGGGTGGAGCCAGCGGCGTGGTCGCGTTGCGCCGCGCTGCACGCGCTGTGCAATGTGGTGATGCCAGTATTGTGGCTTGCATCGCTGGCGACACTAACCACCGTGAATCCTTCAAACACACGGTGAGTGCGTTCTCGCGTTTTTCTCAAGACGCCGTCTACCCCTATGGTGCCGCAGGCCCCAATGGCAGCTTCGCCTTGCTGACCAACTATTACATGCACCACTATGGCGCTACCCGCGCCGACTTTGGCAAATTGTGCGTCGCCCAACGCGACAACGCATTACGTAACCCAGATGCGTTGATGAAAAAACCGTTGACCCTAGACGACTACCTCAATGCCAGAGTGATTGCCGACCCCATACATCTGTTTGACTGCGTGATGCCTTGCGCGGGAGCAGAAGGCTACTTAGTGATGCGCCGCGAACAAGCCGAAAAACTAGGTCTGCCTTATGTACGTATTTTGGGCAGCATTGAACGACACAACGCCTTTCACCAAGACCCCGTGCAATACCGTGGAGGTTGGGCAATGGATGTAGACGAGCTCTACAACATGGCTAGTGTCACGCCCAGCGACATAGATTTCTTAGAAACCTATGACGATTACCCCGTCATTAACGTACTGCAATTCGAGGACTTAGGCTTCTGCGCCAAAGGCGAAGGCCCACAGTTCATTCGCGATCACAGCTTCACCATAGATGGCAGCTTCCCCTTTAATACATCGGGTGGCCAGTTATCCGTAGGCCAAGCGGGTGCCGCAGGCGGTTACTTAGGTTTGGTACAAGCCATACGTCAATTGACGAACACGGGCGGTAGCACGCAAGTAGAAAACGCCCGCATCGGCATGGTGTCTGGCTTTGGCATGATTAATTACGACCGTGGCATTTGTACGGCCGCGACCATTTTGCAGCGAGGATAACCATGACACAGTCTCTTCCTCCCCATGCACGCAGCACAACAGCTCTGCACCTAAACGAGATTGCTAAATCCGGCAGTTTTAGCCTGCAGGTTTGCCAAGAGTGCCACACCGTTCAATACCCCCCTCGCGATGTATGTAGCCATTGCTTAGGCGCTGGTTTGTTGTGGCAAGCTGTGGACGCTACGGCCACTTTGGTAGCCTGCAGCACGCTGCATCACAGCAATGAGCCCTACTTCCAAGCCAAACTGCCGTGGTACATCGGTACGGCCAAATTAGATTGCGGCCCGGTGGCCATCGTGAACTTGCCGGCGTCGCTGCCTCTAGGCCAACGCCTGCGCTTAGCGCTGGAATTAGACGCCTCGCAAAGTGCTGTACTCAACGCCACCCCTATTTGATAGCTCCTATTTCGTCGCGGAACTCTTATGACCACACCCCATACCGTTATCGTTACCGGCGGCAGCGCTGGTATTGGTGCAGATCTGTGTAAGCATTACTTAGCCCTAGGCTACACCGTTATCTCTATGGCACGTAAAGCACCGGATTGGAGCCATGAAAGACTGGTATCAGTGCAAGTGGATTTGTTAGATAGCCAAGCCACCCAGCAAGCCATTGAACAGATCACAGCCCAGTATGAGGTCAGCCACTTCATACATAATGCGGGCGTCATCTGGCCTAACCTGCTGGAAAACGTCAGCCTAGAAGAGCTGCAAGGGCTCACACAAATTCACCTAGGCTCAGCCATACAAATCATGCAGGCCATTTTGCCGTCCATGCGTGCTAAGCGATTTGGTCGCGTGGTGCTGATGTCATCACGTGGTGCCTTGGGCTTGCAGACCCGTACCGCCTACGCCGCCACCAAAGCCGGCATGATGGGCATGGCCAGAACCTGGGCACTTGAATTTGCAGACCAAGGCATCACCGTTAACGTAGTCGCCCCTGGCCCCATTCAAACCCCTATGTTCTATGACGTGGTGCCTTCTGGCAGCGAACGCGAACAGAACATTGCCGCCAGCATCCCCGTCAAACGCTTAGGCAGAGTGGACGACATTACCCGTGCTGTGCAGTTTTTCTCTGACCCTGAGAACAGCTTTGTGACCGGCCAAACCCTGTATGTTTGCGGTGGCGCGAGTATCGGTACCCTGACCATCTAGGGTTATTTCCTATTCACTTGAATTTATTTACCTATAAACTATATTCCTATAAATATTATATGAGGGGATGATAAACCCCTTAGAGATTGCCAAACCCAGTCCACAACGGAGACAACATGGACAACGAATTAGAGGGTATGCAAGTCAAACACTCCCCTAACGGGCCGCTACGTATGGCTGAGCGTCTACTGAATGGGGTGTGCGTCATAATCCTGACATTGATGGTGATGGTCACCACCCTTGATGTGCTAGGTCGCTATATCTTTCACGCACCTATACATGGCGCTTATGAAAGCAACGAGTTCTTATTGGCCATTCTGATCTTTTCAGCATTGCCCCACGTCACTTTGCACAATCAGCACTTAACGGTTAGTTTGCTGGATTCCGTGCTAAGCAAACGCGCCAAACAGTTCCAGCGCATGATCATTGCTCTGATCTCTGGCGGCGGGCTCGCTATTTTGAGCTACTACCTCTGGCTACATGCCATGCAGCTTGCCGACTACGGTGACCGCAGTAACGCCTTGGATATTCCCATTGCACCTGTTGCGTATCTGATTTCGGTACTGACAGGCCTTGCGTCACTTGCTGCTTTGTCGCAACTGTTCACCCGCCACCGCCAACCCTGATACACCGGACTCCATCATGCTTATTTCCTTGCTTGGACTGATCATCCTGCTGATCAGCCTGTTTGTTGGCCTACCCATCGCTTGGGGGATGCTGCTGGTAGGGACGCTGGGTTTCAGCTTCTATACCGACTTTGAAGCCGCCTACACCATGGCCGCCCAAACGGCGTTTGACACCGGCTTAAGTTACAGCTTTACCGTGCTACCGCTGTTTGTACTGATGGGTAATCTGGTGAATGCCTCCGGCTTATCCCGCGACATGTATACCGCTGCCAATGCCTTTATCGGTCACCTACGTGGCGGCTTGGCGATGGCCACCATTTTGGCCTGTGGTGCTTTTAGTACGCTGTGTGGTTCCAGTATGGCAACGACTGCGGCCATGAGCCGTGTGGCCATGCCCAATATGCGTAAATTCAACTACGACGACAGACTGGCTGCTGGCAGTATTGCCGCTGGCGGTACGTTGGGCGTGCTGATTCCCCCAAGTGTGATTATGGTGGTGTACGGCATTCTGACTGAAACCGACATTGGCAAACTGTTTGCTGCTGGTGTGATCCCTGGTGCCTTAGCCATTTTGATGTACTTGCTGACTGTACTGGTTTTGACGGTCATCAATCCCAAACTGGGTATGCCGGGTGCTCGCAGTACATGGAAAGAACGTCTGCATTCTATTAAAGGTATTTTCACCATCACCGTGCTGTTTTTGGTGATTATGGGTGGTATCTATGGCGGTATTTTCACCCCTACCGAAGCCGCTGGTATTGGTGCTTTCTGTACCTTCTTGATCACCCTAAAACGACGTGGCTGGAAGCCTAAGCTGTACCTCACCGTGTTGCTGGAGGCATCACACACTACTGCAGTGATGTTTGCGCTAGTAATTGGTGCCTTGGTGTTCAACAACTTCCTGACCGTTGCTGGTCTACCTAACCACCTGCTGGGCTTTATTAACGGCCTAGATGTATCGCCACTGACCGTCATCTTTATTATCTGCCTGATCTACTTGGTACTGGGTTGCTTCTTAGAAACCATGTCCATGGTGATGCTAACCGTGCCTATTTTCTACCCTATCGTCAGCTCCTTGGGCTTCGATTTGGTGTGGTTCGGGATCATCGTAGTGGTAGCTGCTGAAATCAGTCTGATTGCTCCCCCGCTAGGTTTGAACATTTTCATGATCAAAAACGTCATGCCAGAACTTCCACTACGCACCATTTTCTACGGTACTGCCCCGTTTGTACTGACTGACATTCTGCGCATGGTGCTGTTGATCTTGTTGCCAGGCATGGTGCTGCTCATTCCTAACAGTATGTAGCACTACCTAGTTTGACCCTTAGTTTTAGTTACAGCACAAGCAAACCAACCATCATTAATCTGGAGTACTTATGACACTATTAAAAAAATTAGGGCTCTGTATGGGCCTGAGCCTAAGCGCCATTGGCCTTTCCAGCAATGCTCATGCTGAAACACAAGTACTGCGCTTTTCCAACTGGCTGCCCCCAGCACATTACATCGTTACAGAGATGCTAGAGCCATGGGCAGAGAAAGTTTCTGAAGTCACCGAAGGCCGCGTCAAAATCGAATTCATCAACCCATTAGGCAAACCACAGGCGCACTTAGATTTGGTGCGTAATGGTATTGCAGACATGGGGATGTCGGTACACAGCTATACCGCTAGCCGTTTCCCAATGATTGAGTTTGCGGAAATGCCCTTCACCACCGACAACGGTGAAATTAACTCGGTGGCTTACTGGAATACTTACAGCCAGTTCATGCTGGGTGCTAACGAACACCGTGGCGTCAAACTAATGGGCTTGTGGACTAGCCCTGCCACCGTGATCTTCACCACCAAACCAGAAGTTAGCAACGTTTCTGACCTGTCAGGTTTGAAGCTGCGCTCCCCTAGCCCACTATTTGATGCCATCGGCAAAGCCATGGGCGTTGTGACGCTGAACGCACCCGCTTCCGAGAGCTACGAAATGCTGTCGCGTGGCGTGATTGATGGCTTGTTCTTCCAGTACGATCAGATCGAGAACTTCAAGTTAGACAAACTGATCAAAAGCGCTGTAGCCGTACCTGGTGGTTTGGGTAAAAGCAGTCAGTTTATGTTCATGAACGAACGTAAATGGCAGTCATTAAGCGAAGCCGACCGTGCTGCCATTGAACAGATCTCTGGTGAGTACATTGCGCGTGATTTTGGTGGTAAATGGCAAGCATCTGAAGATGCCGCGATCAAAACGCTGACCGATGCTGGCTTGAAAACCTACACAGTTGAAGGCGAACAATTGGCACAGTTGCGTAGCGAATTGTCTTTCATCGAAACAGACTGGATTGCTGCTGCCGAGAAGAAAGGTATTGATGGCAAAGCCGTACTAGAGTTCTACCGCGCTCAAATCGAAACTCTGAGCAACCAATAAGTTTTTATAGTTCCTGCGTTAGCCGACAACCGTTTTGGTTGTCGGTTTTTTTTTCGTTTGTGTCATGTAGAGAGGCAACACTCATCTAACAGGCTGAGTGACTAGTTACTGGGAGGTTTACTTCGTTGTTTTACACTTGTGTTTTCCAAACAAAGAAGGGGGCCAAATAAAAGAAGTTATGTCTGCTTACAACCAAACTCAGACGTTGGACTTGACCGTTCAGTATTTTATACTGTACTAAAGGAGTCCATATATATGTAAGATTAGGGCTCTTCATACCAACTGTATAGTTGGAAACACTTAAAGTTCAATTACCTCTCGGAACTTCAATCTTCAATTCATGTTTTGGCCCAATATTCGCAAGTTCGATGTAGTCGTCATCATCTTGCCAGAATAACAGCCTAAGCCCTACGCCACCCTTCGTGACATGGCTTCTATAAGCTTTATATCTGCCATGCTCCCTCTGCTTGTCACATTTGCCAGTTTTGGAAAAAATATTGATCTCATACGCAGGGTCGCGACTAAGGACCGCTACGATGCTCGAGAAACAGGAGCCCCAAAAATTTTGTCCGGGTAAACATTGATGCTCTCTCAATGAATCGACGAAATTATCTCCAAGATCGAAGTCACTTGGATCAAAACTACTCAATGGCAAATTCCTGTTCTTTAAGTCACAAACCACCCCCCAGAAAATAGCCTCTTTTAAAAGTACAGCATTCTCGCGATTCTCACTAAGATCATGGAAATAGGAAATTGAAGTCAAGTACTCTCGGTAATCCGAAAATAATCTCGTTATTCTTTTAATAGGGTGTGGGAGAACTAAGTCTCGTTGAGGAGCAATTTCATCCAAATTACCAGTATACTCAATTTCCGGAAATGAGTTGATAGGGCAGTAGTGCAGTATCGAATGATCCTTAGCTTCAAGCTCATTAAATATAGACACTTCCTCAACTAACTCTTCCAGCTCTTTAAGACGGTTAGGGCTCAGTTGTGAGAAACTAGGCTGCATCAGCGACTGCGAGCATTCCCACAATTGATAATCCGAGTACTCAAGACCCTTTCCATTGATGAGAATATTGCTAACGATACGAGCGATGTCTTTTGCTGTGAAAAATTCTTCTTTCACCTTAGCCAAGTTATTCTTAAATAGTCCTTCGCAGGGATATTTTCCAGCCTCGATTAGCTTATTGACTGCATCTGATTCTAGCAATGGACTTTCATTTCTCGTTAACACGGACCGCGCGTACTCGGCAAGATCCGCAACCCGGTGCTCGATACTCTCGGGAGCACAGTATGCTGGTGCCAATAGAAAATCACAACTCATGACTGTTGTATGCATTCTCTTGTTCCCTCCTTTCTTCTTTCTTCTTTTCGCTTAAGCGTGGCTTCAAGCAGCAACTTCTGTATTTCCATGTCAGTCTGGTCGAAAAAATCTTCGGGCCAATCAGAAATAACCCCATATCTCGTTACTCCAACCTCACTGAATTGGGACAGCCCTTCTGATTTCGTAACAAAGAATATGGAAGATGAACTTCGCAAAATTTCATCACGACTTTGAACAATGCGACGTCTCAGCCTATTTATCAAGTATTCGCTGTGCGTTTCGATAAGACATTGTCGGCCAGAAGACATCATAGCAATGAAAAAATCACATAATCGGGATTGAATTTTGGGATGAAGATGTAGCTCTGGCTGTTCAAATACAAGCAAATCGTCCTGCTTCGAGAGCAAGGCCATCAACACAATAGGCAACACTTGGCTAACTCCGACTCCAACATGAGTAAGATCCTGCCAATGGTCACCCGGGACTGTCTTAACGGAAATTCCGTATCCGATTTTCCCCTTATCCTCAGTTTTGTACGCGACTAGTACACCTAGGTACTCCAGCCAGTTTCTGCATGCCTCTTTCAGAGACGCTTTTTTAATCTGAAACTCAAGTTGCTCACCTTTCCGTTCAATCGGAGACGGATAAGAAACAAGCTTTGTTCGGTTGATATGGAGCGCGGCAACTGTGTATTCACCCTTAAGTCCAATTTGTCCCGGCTCTGTGTACCCAAGGGAAGAGTAGATCGCCTGTGGTTCATTTCTAAGTGGACCCAAGTACTTGATCGAGCGGGAAAAGTAATTTGATAAATAATTTGCTAAGTAGAAAATGCTCCCAAGAGGGACTTGAACTTGTCTTACTTCTGCACTCGAACCTTGGTACCATGCATCCTGCAATTTATTACGGTATTTATCGATCAGTGCAGTCAGTGCCTTCCTCTCTTTTTCTGATCGAATATTTAAGAATTCTATCCACTCATTAAGAGTAATGGGATCTTTTTTTGATAAAAACTTGTCCACAATCTTCGACTGAAAGCCGATCTGCATCTCTACAATATGCCGTTGAAGCGGTTTTTTTACACTCTTTTCGGACTCGAAGAGAGCTTTCAGTTGATTTGCCGCTTGTTCTGAGAAGAGTTTAGGCAGATCCTGTACAACGTTATCTAACATAGTTTCGAATTCTGCATTTATAAAATCCTTCAATGTTTTGAAAAAACTCGACGGAATAATTATCGAAGTTTGATCAGCGTCATTGAGTGGACTCTCACCTAGGGCGATACTCCCTGAAATTAGACCGATTACATACGCGCTCATCTTGCGTGTATGATCATATTCGAGATGGAGAACGTTCGGAATAACGGCTCCCCCTTCACATCCCAACATTCTATATCCTGGATACTTCTTTGTAATTTCTTCTATATCCGAGATAGTACACTGCTCAATCTCATGCAACATTTTTGATGGAGAAGGCAAGCTCTGAACACTATTCTTGTCCAAAACTGGGGCTGACAGGACAAATTTCTCAACTTTTTCGTCCCCATCCACTATCTTCTGTAACTCTATCTCGATACGGTTAATTGGTGGATGAAAATTGATTTCTGAGGAGGAAGTCTGATCAGTAACTTCAGGCTGGCCGAAAGTGAACTTGCACTCAATTGCTTTAACGTTACTCAGTCCGTATTGAATCATCGGATCAGTAATAGTGAAGGCGATTTCAATAGGACCTTGCCTCTCACCTTCTCCCTCAACATGCGTCCTAATGTCACTGAAAGCACCTAGGCGCACAAGATGGCCATTAAGCACCATTGTAGCTTGGTTGAAACGTGAACCAAACGTTTGGCTAAGCATAAGAATTGCCTGAATAAAGGAACTCTTACCGCTACTATTTGATCCACATAAAATCGAAAAACCCGTTAGATTAATTGGTTCCGATCTTGAGATCGACTTAAACCCCGAAAGGCTAACTTGACTAAGCATATTTTCCTTTTTTCATTGTTCTATAGTTATCGGTCAGGGCCGACACAACGATAGTGGCAATTTCCAAACCTAGAATAGTTTCCAAACTTAACTATAGGTATGACTATCCTTTGAGTATAAGCGCCGGCTTAACACCGTCCGGGCGCTGTAGAGCAATAACACCAAAGTTGTTGCCGCCATGTAATAGTTACCAAAGCAATACCACACTTGAGGGAATGATGATAGGACAGCAACAATCCAGATAGATACCCTGTCCAATTGTAAGTAAACATCACATTTCTGTCTGCTCTGCCATTTCCAACACATCGTCACCTTCGATACCAAGGTATCCTCCCGTGCTTTCCCACTTGTATGTCCGATAGTAAGAAGCGTCAGATTAATTCAAGCAGCTACTGACTGCCGCGTCAACTCGGTAATCTCGAATTGCACGGGTCTATGCATCTTGCGCTCCATGACGATAGCGCGTGAGTAGATACGCTTCTCTAGTGAAATTCCACAAACGCGCAATCTGATCAAATCGCAGCCATGTAGATGGCTAGTTTAAATAGCGTCAGATCCCGCACTTTTTAGCTAGCTGGAGCCGTATGTGGATCGCCCAAATTTTTTTCAAGATAAACAAAGCGGCCAACAAACATCCCCTTGTTCCAAGGAAAAAACGACTTTGCTTCATTGATATCCGGTTTCATGGGTTTCTCTTTCGATGAAAAGCCCCCATTTCCCCAACGAACAGAGTGCTTTCGACTCGAGTATGTATGAGTTGGTCGTTGAAGCTTGAACCCACCATTTCGCTGAAAGACAGTTTATCATTGCCAATTAACTGTCGAAAAAGTAGCAGCACGCATGGCTCGCGCCACGCTTACGCTAAAAGTATTGCAGCAGCCTAAAAACCTCGAGGCAGGAACTTGAAGGAAGGACTAAGCAGACCGATACGCAAAAAACCCTTGCTGCAGAATATTGCATCGCAGAACGCACGGCGAATGGATACCGGCTTTTTCTCGCAATATGCTAATGCAAGATTGCTCCGTGTTAATGCAGAGGTTGTCGACAGGCTTCGCAAAATGGCCATGTTTGACGGAAATGTCCCTCTCGCTTGACGATTAATAGGCAAAGACGTTGGCAGATACGTCTGAATCGCACGCGGCAATTCAGACAAGATCGGATTATGTCGAAACAGCAAATCGTGCTGGCGCAGGTTTTCAAGCGTAATCCTGATGTAATTGTGGAAGCTCTTGCACTTGCGAGCAGCGTAAGTCAAAGCGGCAACCGGACGGCCGCTCGTATTTTGAAATATATCACCGGGAAAGGTACTACAGCGCAAGTTATCGCGACACGCAGCAGTAGTCGCAAACATAAAAAAGCTAACGATGTTGCATCTTGGCTAGTGCTCACTCGTTTATGGTGCGCGACAATCTCCTTCCGACCCTCTGCAACCTTCTAGAGCAACGTCAGAAAGAAGGCTGGAGGTTTAATGGCTATAATTTTATTAATGTTAATTCATACAGCTTAGCCATACCTGAGACTTTGGGGCGGCCAATTTAGACCACAAACGCTAGGTTGGTGCAGTCAACATTGCGTTAGAACTCATTACCTTAAGGAGTTACCGTGAGAACTAAGGCTTATCACTCTTTTGAGACAAAGCTATTTTATTTTGATGACGATATCGATTTAATTGAAGTTGTCAGGCTTGGAATATTGAATGGTGACCTAACGGACAATACCTCTAAATTTGCTCTTAAAAACATAAATCCAGCACATCATCTGCATATCAAGAGGCGAAGAAACTCAGAAGGAAGCCGAACTCTGCTAGCCAATCACTTACGCCAGACAGTCTACTCCTCTTACATAAAAGATATTTACGAGGAAGTAACTCAATACCTAAAAACAATTTTGGAAAAAGCTGCAGAGAATGGTTTTGATTCGGGGAGATTAATAGGCGAACACACAACAAAACTCGATGCAAGAATAGTTCTTGCTGCTGGGACATGGCCAGAAGTAGCACGCCTCATTACTGACTCTGTGTTTCAATCGCTAGAAGCGGAAAAAAGCACCCTTAAGCTACTAGAGAAAGTCTCAACAAAACTTGCCCTCGATGTTGATGAAACTTTAATAAGGGCGGCACTCCCATATCTTGAGGTACGCCACTTCCTTGTTCATGTGGATGGAAAAATCCCTGCACAGTTCAAGAAGGACAACCCGAAAATCCCTATTAGGGCTGGTGGGTACATCAAGTTGGACTATAAGTTTGTCAGTGAATTTCGAATCGCCATAAAGAACCTAATTAAAGACTACGATGAAAAAGTTATTGCAGCAAACCTACTGAAGACAGAGGACATCCGAAACTAATCACTGCGCTCGACTGCCCCTTATCGCAAGTGTTTAGTGACTAACCCTTTCTACGGCCACTGGCAGCTCTTGGCAAATTACAGACACTATAAGATTGCTTGCAAACATAGAGCTGCCGACAAAAAACCACCTTTCTAGGCTACCTTTCTCTTACGTTATAGAAGTCATAAGTTAGTTTTGAGGGTATTGTGTATGCCTGCTCTCATACTCATGAGTAGACGATGAGTTGTTAGGCACAGCAGTTTATTCATTGATACACCCTACCAGAACAGTAAAGCCCACCGCTTAGGACACTTTGCGTAGTCCTGCTTTTGATATAGTTCTATCTCCACCGCCCCTTACGCCACGTTTCTTGCGCCGCAGGGTTTAAAAACGTCCATGCTACAAAGCGACTTTTCTTTTGCCCCTGCGTCATTTCCACCGTCTTGACCGTAAACGCATTCGCTTTTCGTAAGGCATGCAATATGCCGGGCAAATTAGACTCTTTGGATACCAAGGTACTAAACCAAAAAACCTGCCTGCTTACGGCCCTACTCTCTTCTATCATGAGACGTATAAAGGCCGCTTCACCGCCTTCGTACCACAATTCCGTACCCTGCCCGCCGAAATTCAGCACAGTATTATTGTTTTGCTTTGGTGCCGCCTTGCCTAAGCCACGCCATTTACGAGTAGAGCCACTTAGCGCTTCTGCCCGCGACGCATGAAATGGAGGGTTGCACAGCGTCAGGTCAAAGTAGTCATTTGTGCTGAGCACGCCTTTAAATATGTGCTTCTGCGATTTTTGCTGGCGCAATGTGATAGCTGCAGATAAGCCCGCATTTGCATTAATAGTGGTTCGCGCCACTGTCAGCGCATTCGCATCAATATCTGAGCCCACAAACTGCCAGCCATATTCTGCGTGACCAATTAAGGGATAAATCGTGTTTGCGCCCACGCCAATATCCAAAGCACGTACTGCAGTGCCTTGCGGAATCACACCCTTATTACTGCTTGCCAGCAAATCAGCCAAATAGTGCACGTAGTCCGCACGGCCAGGTATAGGCGGGCAAAGGTAATTCGCAGGAATATCCCAGTGCTCTATACCGTAAAAGGACTTTAATAACGCACGGTTCAATGCTTTCACGGCCTTAGGATTAGCGAAATCAATGCTTTTATCGCCATGCGGGTTCAAGGCTACGAAAGCAGCCAGCTCTGGCGTGTCTTTGATCAGTGCATCGAAGTCGTAACGACCTTGATGACGATTACGTGAATGCAGCAAAGCCGCAGTTTTGCTAGGTGTTGAGGGTGTAGAAATGGGATTACCTGATTTTGGAGATGACATCGTGTTTCAACAGGAACCCTTATCGGTTTTCAGGGTTCGTTATGGTAAGTAGGTGCATATGGCGGACATTATAGAATTCATTTATGCCTCATCCACAAGATGAACTTGCGGCGCATCATTCTGATTCCAAGAAAACAAAACCAGATGCCACAGGCCTGGTGCTTTTCTTGAGGGATCAATCAACCCGTTTGCACCGCAAGCCACGAGACGATCACGAACTGTCCACGAAGGTGGTGTTGCACCTCTAGCTACAAGCTCTTGCCATGAAGCGATAGCATCTTCAATGTTTACCTCTGCCGCAGACAACGCCAACGGATTGCGAAGATCGACAATGTTCTTGGCCACGACATGAAAACTGAGCACTTCTAACTTACTACTGCGATTCTGTTTGTGGGCTTGCATCGCTGCGTCTACCCCTTCACGCGACGAACTCAGATAGAGCGTGGGTTGCGTGCTACTTGAATAGCGTCCCGCGCTTTGTGATCCGGATAGCGCATAAGCTCTGTATGCAGGATCAATGGCTCTATAGAAAATGCCGTCAATATTAGTAAACATTATTCACTCTCAAAAAACCGAAGAAATACGGTAGAACTACGCTCTGGAATTTCACCACAGTTGCTTCTGGCCAGTTGCTGACATTATAAAGTTACCCGTAGACCTAGAGCAGCCAATAGACGTCTATCTTCACCGCGCCTTACGCCAAGCCTGGCCCCTACTGCTGGGGTTTTCCCTTGAAATCTAAAGTAATTTCGCTAAGTGGATAGTGCTTGCGGAAAGCGGCTAGACCACGCTTTCACCCCCACCCTACCATCTGTCTCACCCACAATCACAATAACAGTGGAGACAGTTCCTCATGTTAAAAAACACCCTCGTGCGTCTTTCCTGTGGCGCAGCGGTACTCATCAGCCATAGCGCTGTTGCCATTGAAGGTAATGGCTTGCCTATCTACCCCGACGGGCTTGAAAACTACCTTTCAGGTGCTCTGCCTGGCCCCGGCGTCCACCTGCTGATGTATGCCGGTTCTCTTAGCTATAACTCAGTACGCGATAAACACGGCGATAAGCTGCCCATTCAAGATTTCAGCGTTGACGTCAATATGGTGGCTCCGCGTGTGGTTTGGGTAACTTCCGCTGAAGTAGCCGGCGGCCAATTGGCGTTTCATGCCCTGTTCCCTCTACTCACGGTTAAAGAAGAAGCTTTCGGCCAAAGTAAGCGCCGAACCGGTCTGGGCGATATCGCCTTTGGTCCTGCACTGGGCTATCACTTCAGCGAAAGCGCCCACGCCGTTGTGGGGGTGGATTTTGTGGCGCCTACGGGCTACTACCGCCAAGACGCGATGGCTAATTTGGGGCGCAATTACTGGACTATTCAACCGGCTGCTGCATTCACCTATATGCAGCCCAGCGGGATTAATGCCGACCTGAAAGTAATGGTGGATTTTAACTTCCGCAATAACGACACCCGCACGCGCACAGGTAATGCCATTCACGCCGATTACGCGCTGGGCTATGGCTTTGGTAACGGTTTCGTAGCCGGTATTGGTGGTTATGCCTACCAACAAATTGCCAGCGATTCTGGCCCGCGTTCTGGCGATGGCCGAGCTCGTGCGTTCAGCATTGGCCCCTCTCTGCGTTACGCCAATGCCAGTGGCTGGTTGTTCACCGCCAAATGGCAGCAAGACTTTGGTGTACGTAGCCGCCCTAAAGGTCACCAGCTCATGCTGAAAGCCGCCATTCCTTTTTAATGTATTCGCAGCAAGGAGACTCATATGAAAGGTCTACAAGACAAGGTTTTTATCATCACGGGCGGTGCCACGTTGATTGGTACGGGTGTAGTCAACGTTCTGACCAGCTATGGTGCGCGCGTTGCTATCTTTGATATTGATGAAGCAGGTGGCGAGATTGCCGCTGGTAACGATCCCAAACGCTGCCGATTCTGGCGCACTGATATTACCGATGACGCCGCTATCAGCCGCAATATCGCTGCCGTTAATGCCCACTTTGGGCGTGTAGATGGGTTGGTGAATTTGGCCTGCTCCTACTTGGATGAGGGCATGAATTCCCCCCGCAAAGACTGGCAGCAAGCCTTAGATATTAACGTGATCAGCACGGTTGCCATGAGTAAGGCAGTACGCCCTTATCTGCAAGAGCAGCATGGCGGTGCGATTGTGAATTTCACGTCCATTTCTTCATCCATTGCACAAACTGGCCGCTGGCTCTACCCGGTATCCAAAGCCGCTATTGTGCAGCTCACCCGTAGTCTTGCCATGGATTTCGCCCCTGATCACATACGGGTGAACTCTGTGTCCCCGGGGTGGACGTGGTCCAAGGTGATGCATTCCTTAACCAACGGCAACCGCTACAAAACCGACAAGGTTGCCGCACCTTTCCATTTATTGGGCCGCGTAGGCAACCCCGAAGAAGTAGGCGAAGTGGTGGCATTTTTACTGTCTGACTGTGCCAGCTTTGTCACCGGAGCCGACTACGCCGTGGACGGTGGCTATTCCGCCATGGGGCCGGAACAAAACGTTCCTGCCATTCCCAAACTTGCTCAATAACGCACTTTTATCAGAATAATTAGGAGACTCTTATGCGTAAAGTTGCCATTATCGGTGGTGGTCAGGCTGGTATGCCCGTAGCCTTTGGCCTGCTAGACAAAGGCTATGACGTTGCCCTGTACACCAACCGCACGCCAGATCAAATTCGCCAGGGGCGTGTGATGTCTAGCCAGTGTATGTTCCCCCATGCGCTAGATGTAGAACGACGCTTAGGTATTAACTATTGGGATGATGAATGCCCTCCTGTAGAAGGTATTGGCTTTGCTCTGCCCAACCCCGACAAGCCCGACACCAAACTATTGGACTGGGCCAGCCGCATTGAGCGCCCTGCTCAAGCTACCGACCAGCGTTTAAAAATGCCGGTATGGCTGGAAGAGTTTGAGAAACGCGGCGGACGTTTGATCATGGAAGATGTAGGCGTTGCCGAATTAGAACGTATCGCTGAAGAATACGAGCTCACTATTCTGGCCGCAGGCAAAGGCGAAGTGGTACGTCTGTTTGAACGTGATGCAGAACGCTCTCCTTTCGACAAACCGCAACGCGCCTTAGCCCTGACGTATGTGCACGGTTTAGAGCCCATGCCTGAGTTCTCGCGGGTATCCTTTAACTTCATCCCCGGTGTGGGCGAATACTTTGTATTCCCCTCACTCACCTTGTCTGGCCCCTGCGACATCATGGTGTTTGAGGGCATTCCAGGCGGCCCCTTAGACCGCTTCCGCGACACCACCTCGCCACAAGAGCATTTAGAACGCAGTGTGTCTTTCTTGCAGGAATTCTTGCCATGGGAAGGCGATCGCTGTCGCAATGTAGAGCTTACCGATGACCAAGGTTACTTGGCTGGCAGCTTCCCTCCCACAGTGCGTAAGCCAGTATTGACGCTGCCATCAGGGCGCATCGTGCTGGGCATGGGTGACGCTGTAGTGGTGAACGACCCTATTACTGGCCAAGGCTCTAACAATGCGGCACGCGCAGCGCAAGTGTATTTAGACAGCATCTTGGCGCGTGGCGAACAAGCCTTTGATAGGCAATGGATGCAGCACACCTTTGATAGCTACTGGGATTACGCCAGCAAAGTTGTGGCCTGGACCAACTCTATGTTGTTGCCGCCTACCGAGTCCGCCCTAGCCTTGCTGGGAAATGCCGCCGGTTCACCGCGTTTAGCTAACTTCCTAGCCAATGCCTTTAACAACCCCACCACGCTGTTCCCGGCTTGGACAGATCTGCCCTCCGCACAAGGACTGATCGCCAAACTGGCAGAAGAGCAGACCACGGCTGCCTAAGCGTACAGGAGAGATTGCCATGTCCACACAGGCTGAACTTGTTCAGGAAACGGTCACCTTTGACAGCCGTACCTTCAGGCAGGCGCTGGGGCACTTTCCTACGGGAGTTGCCATTGTTACCACACGCAGCCCCGAAGGACGGCCTGTAGGCCTGACCATCAACTCCTTTGCCTCTCTGTCGCTAGACCCTCCGTTGGTGTTATGGAGTTTGGTGAAGCATTCACCTAGCCTCGCCTTTTTTCAGGACTGCAAACATTTTGCTATTCATGTGATCAGTCAGAATCAAGTAGAAGCCGCGCTGGGCTTTGCCAACTCACGGTTGGAAGACAAATTTTCGTTAGTGAGCCACTACAGTTGTGATGAGGGGATTCCCGTAATTGATGACTGTTTAGCGACCTTTATCTGCGAAAATCATAACCAACACGATGGGGGGGACCACACGCTGTTTATTGGCAAAGTTATTCGTCACGACACGGTTCCTAATCAAGCACCAGCAGTATTTCACCGAGGTAGCTTCACCCATCTACAACAACAATCAGGAGACTAATTCATGCCACAACATCAGGATGTGGTGGTAGTGGGCAGCGGCATCAACTCCTTATGTTGTGCCGCCCTACTCGCCTGTAGAGGGTTAACGGTAACGGTACTGGAACGCAACCCCGTCGCGGGCGGCTGCATTCGCACCGAGGAACTCTTCCCCGGCTTTACCCACGATGTGTTTTCCAGTTGGTACCCCCTGTTTGTTGGGGGTGCCGCCTACGCCGAGCTCGCGCAACCGCTGGCCGATGCTGGGCTGCGTTTTGTGTCTGGCGACTACAGTACGGGGCTAGCTACGCCACATGGTACGGGCATTGCCTTACGCCAAGACATGGAAGACACCGTGCAGCGTTTAAATGCCATTGCCCAGGGGGATGGCGACGCCATAGGCCAAGCGGCGGCTCAGATTTTCGGCAATGATGCGGCGTTGGTCTTTGGGCTAATGGGTAACGACCCCTACAGTTGGAAAACCAGCAAGCTGCTGTTCTCGTCATGGCGTCAACGTGGCCTTGATGGCATGCTGCACTTTGCATCCGACTCCTTAGAAAACTTTAGGCGTTGGGCTGAATATGCCCTGCAAAACGACCTTAGCCGCGCCTTGATTGCACCGTGGGTACTGCACAGTGGCTTAGGCCCTGATGAAGCAGCCTCCTCACTGATAGGTAAACTGACTTTTGCTGCCGTTGTGGCGGGTGGCATGCCCGTCGTGGAAGGCGGCAGCTATAAGTTAGTGGAAGCCTTTATACGCGTTATTGAAGAACGTGGTGGCCACGTGCTCACTGGTCAACACGTAGACGAAGTCCTAGTCGAAAATGGCAGGGCTATAGGTGTGCGCACAGCTACCCAAGAGCGTTTCATGGCAAGCAAAGCCGTGGTCTGCAACGTTACACCTAATCAACTGTACGAAACACTGCTACCTACGGCCGGCCCTGAGTATCAACAACTGGCCAAGCGCTATAGATACGGGCGTGGTGGCATGCAAATACACTTTGCGTTGAAAGAACGCCCCCACTGGCTAAACCCTGAGCTCATACACGTACCCATGGTGCACGTCACCGAAAGCATGGAGCAAGTGTGTGCTTCGGTAGTAGAGGCCAATAATGGATGGTTGCCTGCAAAACCCACCTTGGCAGTAGGCCAGCCATTAGCGGTAGACCCTAGCCGTGCCCCCGAAGGCAGTTGGATACTGTGGGTGCAAATGCAAGACATGCCCTCTACGGTTAAGGCCGACGTCGCCAATGAACTGCCTATTCCGGCAGACGGGCGCTGGAACGATGCATTGCGTGATGGCATGGTAGAACGCGTCAGACAACGTTTAGAAACTGTGATGCCCGGTTTTAGTCAGCATATTATCGGTAGCAAAGCCTATAGCCCGGCTGATTTAGAAGCGTGGAATATGAACTTGGTAGGTGGCGATCCGTATTCAGGCGTGTGCTCGCCAGATCAGTTTTTCTTTATGCGCCCCTTTGCAGGTAACGCCAAGACACGTACTGGCCGCACCCCTATTCCTAATCTGTTTCAGATTGGTGCCTCGGTGCACCCTGGCCCTGGGTTAGGTGGTCAGTCTGGCTACTTAGCCGCACAGCGTATCTGTAAAAAGTAGTGATAGCGCCTAGACAGGGCTCTGCCGCAAACGTTGCAGACTCTGGCTAGGCGTTTCGCCAAATCTGTCTTTGTACGCCGCGCTAAAACGCCCTAAGTGGGCAAAGCCCCAGCGCATCGCAATATCTGCCACCGAGCATTCCAGCGAATCACCATGCGTGAGTAAATCGGCACGTACGCGCTCTAAGCGTAGTTGTCGTAGATACTGCATGGGACTGACGCCACAATGCTCTTTAAATGCCACCTGTAACGTACGTACACTCACCTGTGCCTGAGCCGCCAACAGCGCTAAGTTGATGGGCTGATCTATATGCTCGTGCAGGTAATTTTCTACTTGTTTAATGTGCCTAGGCAAAATACTGCTGCGTAAGCGATTTAGCCCTGATTGCATTACAGGGGGATGCTCGCCCAACAAGGTGGTCACCACCAACTGCTCTATCTGCCTAACCAATAAAGGGGATCGTTGCATGGAGAGCGAATTGCGGGCGCAGTCTACTAAGTAGCGCAACATCAACTGCCAACTAACCGAACGATGGCATTCGAACTTGGCCGGAAAATGCACGCCGTTCACCATAGAGTCCATGCCCATGTCTTGAGCCGTTTGCTCTAACAACAAACGGTCTACCTTGATCATGATCTGCTCGTTGCTGGCTTGCCAACTCATGTCTATTTCGGCGTTTGGGCTTAATACCGATGCCACACCCGGCATGGACTCTACTTCTTCTGCTCCGCAGCGTACCGTTGCCTGACCATATTGCGGAATCTGTATGAGGTAATAGTCCACCAAGTCGTCTGGCTGTATGCGCACATGCGCCCCATAGCCCAGCCGTATTACATCCACCTGACCAAAGTTGGCGTGGCGTATACAGGACTGCAAGGAACTTGCCTTTAAGAGGCTAAGTTTATGTGGCGTCAACATACTACTGATCATTGTTTTCACCTGATCAGCATCCGTAGACATAACGTTTTCCCAAGAAACAGAATCATTGCTCATGGCAGATACTCGGAAAACAAGTTAACAAAAACCCGAAACGATCAACAGAATGCGTTTTTTTCTAGGTTGGCAGCCAATATAGTTTAGTTATAAAGTATATTGAACCCTATACGTATATTCCCCAACAACTATCTATCCGTTAGTGCTTAGGAGACAAGATTGACCATGCAGCACGATTACCATACCTACGAACCCAGCCAAGGCCACGGTTTACGCTACGACCCTATCAGCGCCATTGTGGGCCCACGTGTGATTGGCTGGATTGGTACACAGAATGCCCAAGGCGAAACCAACTTAGCCCCTTACAGCTTCTGTAATATTTTTAATTACCGCCCGCCCATCATTGCGTTTTCTAGTGTGGGCTACAAAGATAGCGTGCGTAATGCCATTGAAACCGGCGTATTTACATGGAATTTAGCCACTCGTCCGCTTGCTGTACCCATGAACCTCAGCAGCCTAGAGCAGCCCGTAAACGAGTTCGAACTCAGCAAGCTCACGCCTGTGCCGGGCCAGATGATTGCCGCGCCTCGCGTAGGCGAAAGCCCAGTCTCGCTAGAGTGCCGTGTCACACAGCACTTCCCCCTACAAAAACTGGACGGGCAAAGCGATACCTGGATGGTCTTAGGCGAAGTGGTGGCCGTACATATCTCGCCCACCCTCATTAAAGACGGTGTGTATCACACCGCTGCTGCACAACCTATCTTGCGGGGTGGTGGCCCTGGTGACTTCTTTGAAGTCTCTGACGACACGCTATTTGATATGCGTAGACCCACCTAATTTCAGTCTGTTTCCGTTCCCCCTAAAGGCACTAGCGCAAACCCCTAGATGCCTTTTTTTTATTTCATCAGTAATATATTTAGTATTAAAAATATGAAAACAAATACATTAAAAATGATCATTACAAGGAACGGAGACAACCATCATGATCAAACGCACACTGCTGGGTGCTGCCCTATTGTCATGCACCTTCTTCAGCGTTCAGGCTGAAGAAGTCACCCTAAAAGCCGTCAGTGCCTTTAACACCGACACCTTCTTTACCGACCGCTTCAAAGTTTTCGTAGACAAGGTTAACGAAGACGGTAAAGGGCTAGTACAAATTCAGTTTATGGGTGGCCCCGAAGCCATTCCCACGTTTGAAGTAGGTAATGCCGTACGTGCTGGCGTGGTTGATCTGGCCAACAGCTCTGCCGTGTTTCATGCCAATCTGGTACCCGAGGCCTTGGCTATGACCTTGACCGACCGCTCCATTCAAGAGCTGCGCGCCAATGGTGGTCATGCGCTGATGGACAAACTGCACCAAGACAAAGCCAACATGCTATGGCTGGCGCGAATTACCGATGGTTTGCAATATCACATCTACACCAACAAACCCATTAACCAAGCCAGCGACTTGAAGAAAATGAAGCTGCGCAGTGTACCTACGTATTTGGCTTTCTTCCAAGCGTTAGGTGCGTCAGCCTTACAAGTGCCTCCCGGCGAGGTCTACACAGCCCTTGAGCGTGGTGTGGTCGATGGCTACGGCTGGCCTTCCGTGGGAGTACTAGACCTAGGCTGGCAAGAGAAAACCAAATACCGTGTAGACCCAGGCTTCTACAACGTAGAGGTCAGCTTGTTCATGAATAAAAACAGCTGGAACAAGCTGGATGATGCACAAAAAGCTTTCCTACAAGAAAAAATCGAGTGGGTAGAATCCTTAAACCAAGAAGACTTGCAGCGTGCTGAACAAGAAAAAGCACGTCAGGCCGAAGCTGGCGTAGAAACCATTACGCTGTCTGACGAAGCCGGCCAAGAGCTACGTGCCATTGCTTACCAAGCAGGTTGGGACGGTATTGCTAAAACCAGCCCTACCCATGCGGCTGAACTGAAAGCACTGTTCGGCGACGACGCACCTTAATTCGCCCTCCTGCCAGATCGATGCACATCGGTCTGGCCACCCTCTTTTTTGCCTTCTCATTATGACAACAGCCTCTACTTCCCGTGTAGGCGTGCTGGAGCACGGCTATAAATTCATCATGTCGGCCTGCGGCGCACTTGCCGCCATTATCTTTGGGCTCATGAGCCTGCTGATTGGTTTTGATGTGATTCTGCGCAACCTAGGCTACGACTGGATTCCTTCCAGCGTAGAACTGTCCGAATACATGCTGATGATTGCTACCTTTGCCGGTGCACCTTGGCTTTTGCACCATAACGGACACATACGCGTAGACGTAATCGTCAATAAGCTTCCTGCTGTATTTGCACGCCAATTAGAGGTGCTTTGCAACCTCATCGGTATTGCAGTCTGTGCCACCTTAACCTGGCAGTCCTACATCATTGCGCTAGACAACGCGACTACGGGCACGCTGGTGTTTAAAGAATTGGTATTTCCTGAATGGTGGCTCAATCTGCCGTTGCTGATGGCTAGTCTACTGCTCACTATCGAGTTCTGCCGCCGCTTGCGCCAGTCTATTCATCACCTACGTCATCAAGGAAACTAACCATGGATTGGCCACTTGCATTGGGACTGATGCTAGGTTCCCTGTTTTTCTTCATGGCGGTAGGCATGCCCGTGGTATTTGCCTTCTTAGCCGTCAACCTTATCGGCGCCTGGGTATTTTTAGGCGGTGAAATGGGCTTAGGCCAATGGGTACGCAACACCAACTCGTCACTGATCAGTTTTTCCCTCACTCCCATCCCCTTATTTGTACTGATGGGTGAAGTGCTCTTTCATACTGGTCTCGCATTCAGGGCCATTGATGCCATTGAAAAAGCCATTTCCCGCGTGCCAGGAAAGCTGTCTATTGTGAGCATTTTGGGCGGTACAACCTTTGCTACCTTATCCGGTTCATCCATTGCTAATACCGCGATGATGGGCGGCATGATGATGCCTGAAATGATGCGCCGTGGGTATCACCCTACGATGTCCATGGGCCCCATCATGGCCGTAGGCGGTATCGCTATGCTGATTCCCCCCTCGGCGTTAGCCGTGATGATGGGTAGCTTGGCTGGTATTTCCATTGAGCGTTTGCTCATTGGCGGCATTTTGCCGGGTATTTTGATGGCCATAGGCTTTTTGGGCTATGTAGTCATTCGCAGCATTATGCGTCCACAAGATGCACCGGTGAGTGAACAAGACGACTCTGGTTTGAAAGGCTGGCAAAAGTGGGGCCCATTCTGCAAAAACGTACTGCCTCTATTGGGTATTTTTATAGCGGTAGTGGGTTCTATGCTTATAGGGTGGGCTTCTCCTACTGAATCTGCCGCTATAGGTGTGTTGGCGTCTGTACTGGCTACCTTCATCTACCGCGTCTTTACGCTTAGTGCCCTTTGGAAAAGCTTGATTGAAACCGCCAAGGTGTCTGTAGTCATTCTGTTTATTCTGGCGGCCTCTACCACCTTTGCTCAATTGCTGAGTTTCTCAGGTGCCAGCACAGGATTTCTGAGTGTCATACGCAGCTTAGACTTGTCCCCTGCCATGCTAATACTGTGCATGCTGTTGATTTTATTGATTATGGGCATGGTACTGGATCAAATCAGCATGATGATGATCACTTTGCCGTTTTTTATGCCTCTGGCATTAGCCGCCAACATCGATACAGTATGGCTAGGCGTAATGATGCTCATTGCTTTGGAAATAGGCCTACTGACGCCCCCCTTTGGCTTGCTGCTGATTGTGATGCAAAGCGTCGTGCCACCGGCTATACGCCTGCCACAAATATACCGTGCAGCAGTGCCTTTCATCACCATCGAGCTCGTTGTACTTGCTGCGGTATTTTTCATCCCCGTCATTGCGGTTGGACTACCTAACTTAATCAAATAACCACTATGAAAATAGCCATTATTGGTGCGGGTGCAATGGGTAGCTTGTTTGGCAGTTTGCTCAGCAAAGTCAGCCAACCCGTACTGTACGATTTAAATACCCAACATGTAGGGGCGATCAAACAGCACGGTTTACGGGTCTCGTACCCAGACCGTGCGGAAACTATTGCCATCCAAGCCGTTTCGGATGCCAATGAATTGGAAGCCATGGATGCGGTCATTTTGTTTGTGAAGCACCCTTATACGCAAAGCGCATTGCGGGATGGCTTGAAAAAAGCCATCACACCCAACACCGTCGTGGTGAGTCTACAAAATGGGCTGGGTAACACCGACCTAATGAAACAGGTACTGAACCCTGCACAAATTGTGTACGGCTTCAGCACCCTCACCAGCGATTTGGTAGAACCTGGCCACATCCACGTGACCTGTGACCTTAGCCTGCACACGGCGATGTGGCCACTGAACCATCAACCTAGTCCTGCCTTACAACGCTTGTGCGAACTGATGAATCAAGCGGGCTTAAACACCAGCATTTCCGCCAATGTAGAGCATGATATTTGGATGAAACTGCTGGTGAATGCTTCGCTAAACAGTTTGTGCGGCATCTTGCAGCAAACTGTAGGGCAAGTGGTAGACACGCCTGAATCACGCCAACTTCTGGACCGTATTGTGTTTGAAACCGCGGACGTCGCCCAAGCTAAGGGCTTAGCGATTTCTAGGACAAAAGCCCTGCAACATGTGCTGCATGTTGCCGAGTTCACGCGTGATCACATTCCATCTATGGCTATCGATATACGTAACCGTAAGCCCACTGAAATCGAAGCCATTAACGGAGCCATCGTCAGACAAGGTCAGCAGTTAAACGTCGCCACACCCGTGACAGAGTTCGCTGCTAACTTAGTACGTAGTCTGCAACAACATTACCCAGCCCCTACCCCTACGTCCCACTAGATTACTTTCTCAGTGCAACAAAAAGCCCATGGTGTTATCCATGGGCTTTTTTGGCTGTCGCTCTACCAATTAGGACACGGTTTCCGCTTCGGTATGCAATCTAAAACGCTGCAACTTCCCTGTAGAGGTACGCGGCAAGGTTTCTACAAACGCCACCTGACGTGGGTATTTGTACGGCACGGCATTTTGCTTAGCGAAGTCTTGTAGTGCCTTCACCATCGCCTCGCCTACGGTATGCCCTGCGCGCAGCACTACAAATGCTTTCACCACTTGACCACGCAGCTCGTCGGCCACACCAACCACCGCACACTCAGCGACCGCAGGGTGCATCAGCAGCACTTCTTCTACCTCTATAGCAGCGATGTTGTAGCCCGCAGAAATGATCAGATCATCCGTACGTGACTGATAGTAGAAATAACCATCTTTATCCATCACATAGGCATCGCCCGTGACGTTCCAGCCGTTTTGTACGTATACCTTTTGTCTATCATCTGCCAAGTAACGGCAACCCACTGGCCCTTTCACAGCCAGTCTACCTACTGTACCGGGTGGCACTTCATTACCGTTATCGTCCAGCACTGCCGCTTGGTAGCCTGGCACCGGTTTGCCCGTTGCGCCTGGGCGCACCGTCGTTTCGTCATGAGAGATGAAAATGTGCAGCATCTCTGTTGCACCAATACCGTCAATCAGTTCTATGCCAGTGGCGTCACGCCATGCAGTACGTGTGGCAATAGGTAGGGACTCGCCTGCCGACACGCATTTACGCAGTGTGCCATTACGTAATAGATCGCCCTGTGCAGACAACACACGGTACGCCGTAGGAGCCGTAAACAAAATGGTGGCACCAAACTCTTGTACCGCTGCTAACAGCGGTTCAGGGGTGCTCTTTTCTAGCAGCACAGTGCTGGCGCCTACGCTCATAGGGAACAGCACCAACCCTCCCAAACCAAAGGTGAACGCCAACGGCGGGCTACCAATAAAGACGTCATCTGCCACTGGCTTCAACACATGCTTTGCCCAACCATTACAAATGGCCATGACATCACGGTGAAAGTGCATGGTGGCTTTAGGAATACCGGTAGTACCCGAGGTAAAGCCAAACAAGCAGCAATCCTCAGAAGCTGCATCCACATTCTCAAAATGTGGTGAGGCTTGTGCCATCAGCGCTTCTAGGCTGTCTGCTGCATCGCTGTGGTAGAACATGATGTGTTTCAGCACCGGCTCTTGCTCTTGCGCTTCTAGCAGCGCTTCAGCCAATGCCGCATCACACAGAGCATGGGTGGATTGCGACACCATAATCACTGGCGTGAGCTCTTTCACACGCAGCAGTGGCATGGTGGTTACAGCAATACCGCCCGCTTTCATGATCGCAAACCAGCATGCCACCAACATGGGGTTATTGGCCGATCGCAACAACACGCGATTACCTGGCACCAAACCCATTTTGTCTACCAATACATTAGCAATGCGATTGGCTTTCTCTTGCAGGTCAGCATAGGTCCATGTCAGACCCTCGGCGCGTATGCAAACGTTATTGCCACGCCCTTCGGCTACGTGTTTATCCAGCAGCTCTGTGGCGCAGTTCAAGCGCTCAGGGAATTGGTACTCCGGTAAATCAAACAGCAGCTCTGGCCACCATTCGCGTGGTGGCAGGTTGTCTCGTGCAAAAGTATCTTGGTGTGCACTGTACATAGGTCTCCTCCGGCTTATCTTTGTCGTTCTGTCATCGCCCTGCCTTGAAACCGCCCCAGCTTATACTCCTAGGTACGTCTTCCAGAGGCTGCGATCACTGTCCAATTCTGCTGACGATCCCTGCCACGCCACGTGCCCCTTTTCTAAAATCACGTGTCGGTCCGCCAGCCTAATTAATCGCTGTACATATTTATCGACGACCAGAATGGTCTGGCCTGCGTCGCGCAACATATCCAAACACCGCCAAATTTCTTCGCGCACTAAGGGGGCCAGCCCTTCGGTAGCTTCATCTAAAATTAGCAGTTTGGGATTGGTGGATAAGGCTCTACCTATGGCCAGCAATTGCTGCTCACCACCGGATAATTGGCTACCCAAGTTGCGATAGCGCTCTTTGAGCCTAGGAAAAATCGAATAGATACGGTCTAGTGTCCAACGGTCTTGCTGACCGCTGCGGTTATCAGCAAAAGCAATCAGGTGCTCTTCAACCGTGAGGTTAGGAAAACACATACGCCCTTCTGGCACGATGGCAATACCACGACGCGCAATGGAGTCGGCTTTAAGGCCGTTAAGCTTTTCACCTGCAAAGTGGATTTCACCGCCTTTGGGTTTCAGCGCACCGATAATGGTTTTGATGGTGGTGCTTTTGCCCATGCCGTTACGCCCTAGCAAAGTCACTACCTCGCCTTCACGTATTTCCAACCCTACGCCGAACAGCACTTGGCTTGCGCCATAGCCGGCTTCCACGTTTTTGCAGGACAGTAAGGTCCCAGTATTGCTGTTACTCATACCATCGCCTCCACTGCATCGTCTTCTGTACCCAAATACACTTCTTGTACTTGCGGGTGATTACGTATTTCGTCAGCCGTGCCAGACGTCAAGATGCGGCCATACACCAGCACAGAAATACGATCAGCCAACTGAAATACGGCATCCATATCGTGCTCAATCAGCAAAATGGTGGTTTCTTTACGCAGTTCACGAATAATGCCCACCATTTGTAGGGAGTCTTCTGGCCCCATACCGGCCATAGGCTCATCCAACAGCAGCAATTTAGGGCGTGACGCCAATGCCAACGCTACATCTAACTTACGCTGCACACCATGTGGCAACGTGCCGGCAATACGATGCAAGTGTTGAGTCAAATCCAGCTTGGCAGCTAATTGCTCAGCATGCTCTTGCAGTAACAGCTCATTAGAACGACGTGACAGAAAACGGAAGCTGGTGCCAGAATGCGCCTGCACGGCCAGCATTAGGTTGTTCAGTACCGTGTCATCACGAAAGATGTTCGTTACTTGGAAACAGCGCGCCATCCCCGCACGTACGCGTAAGTGTGAGGGCATACCTGTAATGTCTTTGCCATCCAATACTGTGCGGCCCTGATCCGCTGGGATCAGCCCTGAAATCAGGTTAACCAAGGTAGATTTACCGGCACCGTTAGGCCCAATCAGCGCATGAATCTCGCCTTTTTCTACTGTTAACGACACATTATCTGTAGCCAGCAAACCGCCAAAGCGTTTCACCACACCTTCGGTTTTAAACAAACTCATGCTGTTTTCCCCTTTGGTTCAAACCAAGCCGCAATACCCTTAGGCGCAACAAAGACCACAAACAACAGCAATAAGCCCATAGGCCAGTGCCAGTAATCGGTGTACATGCGCAGTACCTCTTCCAGCACTAGCCACACGCCCGCACCAATCACGCCACCCCAACGATTCCCCACGCCGCCAATCACTACCATCACGATCAGCACCGCGGAATGCGTCCATAACATGAGCGATGGGCTCACAAAACCGTCGTTGCTGGCTAGCAAACCGCCACACAACCCAGCCACAGCACCCGCGCCCACAAAAGCCACCAAGCGCAGTTTGAATACAGGGAAACCCAATGCGCCCATACGAGTTTCGTTATCGCGTGTGCCTTTTAAGGCGTAACCGTATTTGGATACTTCCAAGCGGCTGTTGAGTGCAAAAATCAAGGCGGCAATCACCAGCACCACACCATAGAAGCCGTAGGACATGTCGTCTAACCAGCCCCCCATGGATAATGGGGTGTAAATGCTATAACCGTCATCGCCCCCAAACACGCGTAGCGACATAGCGAGGTAATGCAGCATCTCGGCAAAAGCCAAGGTGATCATGATGAAGTACACACCACGGGTGCGCAGTGCCACCAAACCTATCAGCAAGGCCACCACACCGGATACCGCTAGCGCCATGAACCATGCGGCCCATGCTGAGCTGTAGCCCGCATCCACACACGCAACGACGGTGTATGCCCCTACACCGATAAAGCCCGCGTGCCCCAACGCCACCAAACCACCGTAGCCCAAAATAAAGTTCAAACTCGTGACCGCCATCATCATGATCAGCAAGCGGTTCACAAAACCAATGTAATAATCCAGCTCTAAGGCTTGCAGCAACCACGGCAACGCCGCTAATACTGCAAACACCAGCCACGGAAAGAGTTTTCCTGCCGTCGTTGCACGCTGAGCTGTGGGTTTAGCCTGTTCCGAAGTCATGGCAATAGTCATGTGTAGTCTCCTCAGGCACGCGCAGGGAACAACCCTGCAGGTTTAAATGTCAGCACAACGGCCATCAGCAGGTACATAGCAATGCCTGCCAACGCGGGTGCCAAATCTGCGGCCAACGCAGGAGAAAGAATTTCACGCAAGATAGGTGGTAAGAATGCACGACCCGATGTGTCCACCAGACCCACGATCATCGAGGCCACAAATGCCCCGCGTACCGAACCAATACCGCCAATCACAATAATCACTAATGCAGGGATCAAGATGGACTCGCCCATCCCTACTTGCACGGCACTAATAGGCCCCATCAATGCACCGGCCAACGCTGCCAAGGCTGCGCCCACCAGAAACACGAACGAGAAAATATGCCCTACTCGCACACCCATGAATTCCGCCATGGAACGGTTAGACGCCCCCGCACGCACCAGCATCCCAATGCGGGTGTGATTCACCAGCACATACAGTGCTACGGCTACCAACAACCCAGCGGCCAACAGCATTAAGCGGTAGGCGGGGTATGGCAAACCAGGAATAAGTTCGATGGGGGTTGCCAGCATCTCTGGCATGGGCGCCATAATAGGCGCCGCACCCCAGATGGCTTTTACCGCATCATCGGCCAGCAAAATAATGCCAAAGGTGGCCAGTACCTGTGCGAGGTGATCGCGTCGATACAAGTGCCGCATGATCAGGAACTCCAACACCCAAGCCACCACCACCGTCGCGGCAATGGCTACGACTAAGGCCACCCACATAGACCCACTGGCCACATGCACGCGTGCTGCCACATAGGCACCCACCATGAACAGAGACCCGTGGGCCAAGTTCATGGTATCCATAATGCCAAAGACTAAGGTCAGACCTGCTGCAATCAGAAACAGCATCAGGCCAAACCCCACTCCATTTAGCAATTGCTCAGTAATGAAGATCCCGTTCATGCTTACCGCCCTTTCTTACATTTTGCATTCAGCAACGTAAGCATCTTGGTGCTGTTCTAGCACCGTACCCACCAGCTTGTTGGTCAAGTTACCGTCACTGTCTTTCTCTACCACACGTACGTAGTAGTTCTGGATGGGGTAATGGTTTTTGCCATAGGTGAAGTCACCGCGTACCGATGCATAGCTAGGGGTTTCCAAGGCTTTTACCAAGGCATCTTTGTCTTGCGCACCACCCGCATCACGTACAGCGGCATCCATCGCCATGATGGTGTCGTAGGCCATAGCGGCATACACCGATGGATAACGGCCATCGTATTTCTCGCGGAAAGCCGCTACGAACTCAGTATTGGCTGGCAGTGGCAGATCATGCGCCCAGTGCGCGGTGTTCTGTACGCCCAGCATGGCATCGCCCACCGCCGGAATAATGTCTTGGTCAGCCGAGAAGCCAGGGGCAATCATCGGAATGTCTTGCAAACCGCCTGCCACATACTGCTTCACAAAGTTAATACCCATGGCGCCGGGCAAGAAGAAAAACACGGCATCCGGTTTCTGGCTACGGATTTGAGCGATCTCTGCGGCGTAGTCAATCTGGCCTACTTTGGTGTAGATCTCGTCGCGAATTTCACCCTCGTACAAGCGTTTAAAACCATTCAGGTGGTCTTTACCTGCCGGGTAGTTAGGCGCAATGATGACCACATTGCTATAACCTTTTTCGTTCGCCAACTTGCCGCCTGCTTCGTCATAGGTATCGTTTTGATATTGACCGAAGAAATACGGGCTACAACGCTCGCCCGCAAACTGGCTAGGGCCTGGGTTGCTGGACAAAAATGGCACTTTGGCACGGAACAAGGCTGGCGCTACCGCCAACGCTGCGTTAGACGGGATAGGCCCGGTAAACAGGTCGATTTTTTCACGCTGCAAATAGCGGTTCACCAACTGTGTGGCTTGCTCGGGGCTGCCGGCGTAGTCAGTTTTAATGAACTCAGCAGGTTTACCACCCAAGGTGCTGCCCAGTTTTTCAATCGCTAAATCAAAACCATCGCGTGCTTCGGCACCCGACGCGGCAAAAGGACCAGAAATATCCAGTGCAATCCCTACCTTGACGGGATCCTCTGCCCACGCTGACATACTGACACCAGCCGCTAACAACGCTACTGTTAGACGGCGAGGAGCAAAGCCCAACCAAACTGATGTATTCATTGATGTCTCCTTATTTTGATTTTTTCCACTACTGGCCAGTCAATGTGGGAATCAATACTTATGCGATGATGGGAAATCCCGCTTGCTCTGCTACTCTTCAAAAGAGCTACGCCTAGCGTGTTACTCTGGCAATGTTTACTTATGTATTATTCATTTCTAAACTAAATATGCGTAATTGGTGAAAGCCCTAATACTTTATTCACATACGCAATATGACAGCCTCCACATAGAAATCGCAGGCATAAAAAAGGGCAGCGAATAATCGCCGCCCTCTTATCGTTTGCATGATGCGTCTTACTTCACAACAGGCATTAGCAACGCTAGCACCATACTCACGACTCACTGCTACAGGTACTTGCTTGCGTCACAGATTTTCGTCTGCTGCCACGCCCTTCTGATACACCTCGTACACAATCACAGGAATTTTTAATTCGCCTAGATACTGTTGAACTAACGGCTTCACATCGCTCCATTCCAGGCCACCTACACCCGTAGCAAGGCGTGGTATTGCAACGCTAGTGATGCCCTCTGCCTGCACGTACTTCGCCAAGTTCTGTAATACATGGCGGACGTTTTCCAAGGTAGCTTTACCAGCTCGAGCAGTTTTGCCATCACCCAAATTGTTCTGAGTTACCAGATTCAATATACGGCGCACACTGCCATCCTCATCCACACCTGCCCATGGCCATACCTCACCGGGGTTAATGGAGTTGGCACGTACAGCATGCCTATAATCACGCACCATAGAAGGCCAGCGTTCACGTAATGCCAAGGCTAAACCACTATCAAATGGATCTTGCGGTGCAATACCGTGTGCGATTAATTGAGCGTGGGTCAGCAGGATGTCCCCTTCAACGTCACGAATCATAAATGCTCCTTTTTGTACAAGGGTGAATAATTTATGCTTTCACTATTACTATGCCTCTAGCCACAGTTTGAGATGTTGATGAGGGTCAAGAGAGTACTAAGCACCCTACACTTCTGCACAGTCTGCGATACCATTGCCAAGCATAGCCACAAATGCTCTAGCAATCAAAAACACAAACCACACGCCCCGTATCGCACTTACTTTGAAACACAGAACTCACGTTATGCTTCCACGTCTATTCGCCCTAACCATTGCAGCCCTCACGCTCTCTGTTTCCTCAGGTGCGGCAATCGCCCAAGAGCGATTCAACGAATGCGGCGAACGAGCCGAACACATCCTACGCGCCCTATACCCACAAGCAGAAAAAGTCTCTGGCACAGATTTCACTATAGAAGGTGCAACCGCCAGAATATCTACTGATAGCTATCTAGGCATGTCGCCCTACGCGATGGTATGCCGACAATGGCCGGCACAGCCCGAGCACCTGTTAGTGGCATTACCGCTGCTTACCGATGAGGGCGATCACTATGCCACCGGCGATCTGGTCGTTGCCGTACTGCACCATGACACCTTGGACCCTGTCGCGCAGCACCGTATTGATGGCCTAATCGACGATGACGCCATTAGCCTAAGCATGCTAGGCATAGACACTGCGCCCTATAGATTGGTAGAAGGCCGCCTAGCCTTTGGGGTGCGCCTGTCACACCGAGGCGCCTCGCGCGTGAACCCGTTTTACCAAACTGGCTTATTTTTATTTAATTTACAAGACACTACGCTACGCCCCCTACTGCTTAACCTTGAAGTAGAACGCCACACTGGCGAATGGGATGGCATATGCAATGGTACCTTTTCTAGCCTGACCCGCACCCTAGCTATAGGCAAGCCCAATCAGCACAAAGGTGCAGAGATTCTGATCACAACCAAAAGCAATAGCTCAGAAGCCAAAGCAGATGCAAACGGTGACTGTAATGAAGCAGAGGTAGAAAACACGACCAGCCGTAGCAAGTTGCAATACGACGGACAACGTTATTCGGTGCCCGCAGGCATGAGAGTGTGGGAGTAAGCCTGCGTGCTGCTAACGCACTACAGCACATACGTTAGCAGTCTCTACGCACAAAAAAAGCGGGGAATGCCCCCGCTTTTTTATTCGCTACAGTAGGTTGTTATTACTGAGCTTTTTGTTCACGTACAGTTGCCACTGCAAACAGTGAAATTACCGCTGTCAGTACGATGTACACCGCAACAGGGGTCCACGAGTTATCGTATTTATCCATCAACCATGTCGCGATCAGTGGTGCTGTACCACCCGCCAACGCTGCACCAATCTGGTAACCCAAAGTGATACCGGTGTAGCGTACACGTGTTGAGAAAATTTCCGAGAACATGGTACCCAGTACCGCTGTAATAGGTGCCCAGATAATACCCAAGCCCACTACTGTCGCGATCAACAACAACGTGGTGCTGCCGCTGTCCAGCATCATGAAGTACGGGAAGGCATATAGACCCATTGCCACAGCGCCCAGCATAAACAGGCGTTTACGGCCTACGTAGTCAGAGCACAAGCCCATCAGCGGAATGCAGATAGTGGTTACCAAAGTAGCAATGGTAACGGCGTTCAGTACGTCAAAACGGTTGAAGTCCAACGCGCCTGTCGCGTAGCTCACTACATACGTAGAGAAGATGTAGAACGGAGCTGTCTCAACCACTTTAGCGCCAATGGCGATCAACACTTCACGACGGTGCGTGGTCAGTGTTTCCATAATAGGCATACGAGAGATATCGCCACTTTCTTTGGCTTTTTTGAAGGCTGGAGTTTCATCAATACCGTTACGAATCCACAAGCCCAAGAATACCAAACCAGCACTGGCAATAAATGGCACACGCCAGCCCCATTTCAGGAAGTCTTCATCTGGCAGCAGGCTCATCAGCGTCATCGCTAACGTAGCCAGCAACATACCAATGGTCACACCCATTTGCGGCACGCTACCGTACAAGCCTTTGCGGTTTTTAGGCGCATATTCGTAGGCCAGCAACAGCGCACCACCCCACTCACCACCAATACCCAAGCCTTGAATTAAGCGCAGCACGATTAGCAAGATCGGCGCCAATATACCGATGTCATCATGGCCAGGCAACAAACCGATTAGTACGGTTGCACCTCCCATCAAGGACAGTGTGATCACCAGCGTACGCTTACGACCAATACGGTCACCGATGTGCGCAAAAATGAAACCACCCAATGGGCGAATGAAAAATGTGAGCGCAAAAGACAGGTATGCCAGCATCAACCCAACGACAGGATCAACCGTGGGGAAAAATACTTTATTGAACACCAACCCTGCGGTAGTGGCATACAAGAAGTAGTCAAACCACTCAATGGAACTACCCGTTAAACTCGCTATAAGTACGCGTTTATGCGAAACCTTTGGCGCTACTGTGGCCTCGTTTTGTTGACTCACTATGTCTCCTTGATATGAATAAGCGTGCGCTTGCAGAAGCTGCCCACTTCTGAAAAATCTAAGCGTATGCTGTCACTGCATTCTGCGCAGCGACAAAAACAACCGAGAGTATAATGAGGTTGCACCTTTTTCACTGATTGGGGTTTACCCTTTATCCCTACAGTGCGTAATTATTCTTCGTCTTCGGGTGCTTTAACTTTTTCAAAGAAGCCTTGTCCACGCGTCATATTGGTGAAGGCATTTTCAAACTCCGACACGTTATCGACGGGTATAGCTAACCGCCACAGCACGCCCTCAGCATCAAAGTCTTCTGTCACGACTTGCACACTGTGCTGCTCAAATCGGGAGCGCACGAGAGCCATATCGCTAAAGCTGCAGGTACAGTCTATTTCGGCCAAGGCGATAATTTCGCGTTTCTCAGCCAGTCGCAAGCATTGCGCTGCGACACCCCCATACGCCCGCACCAAACCGCCTGTGCCAAGCTTTACTCCGCCAAACCAGCGAATCACCAGCACCACGACTTCGTCGCACTGTTGCCCTTCTATGGCCTGCAAAATGGGTTTTCCCGCTGTACCACCGGGCTCACCATCGTCATTAAAACGGTAGTTATTGCCTATTTTGTAGGCCCAGCAGTTGTGTGTAGCATCCAGTACGCTATGCGCTTCTAAGAAACGCATAGCCTCTTCTACTGTGTTAACAGGGGCAGCAATAGCCAAAAATCGGCTACGTTTGATGTCTTCTTCAAACTGATGCACCCCTGTCAAACTGCACAGCATAGTCACTCCGTTAGGAATCCAAACCGCGGTAGGTCAAGTAGTCGTCGTAGTTACCCACGAAGTCTTCGATCTTACCGTCTGGCATCACTTCCAGAATACGCTGTGCCACGCCGCCCACGAACTCACGGTCATGAGAAACCACAATCAAGGTACCAGGGTATTTTTCCAAGGCCATTTGCAAGGACTCGATGGATTCCATGTCCAAGTGGTTGGTAGGCTCGTCCATCAACAATACGTTGTGTCTACCCAGCATCAAGCGACCAAAACTTAAACGGTTTTTCTCACCACCAGACAGTACGTTGACCGACTTGTTGATTTCATCTGCCGAGAACAGCAAACGCCCCAGCACGGAACGCATGGCTTGATCGTCATCCCCTGCTTTACGGAACTCGCTCAACCAATCGAACAAGTTAGCGTCCGTATCAAACTGGTCTGATACGTCCTGCGCCATGTAACCGATATCAGCGTTTTCAGACCAGGTCAGCGTACCGGAATCTGCAGCTAAATCTTGTGCCAACATACGCAGCAAGGTGGTTTTACCCACGCCGTTTGCCCCCACAATCGCAATACGTTCACCGGCTTCTACTGCCAAGTTCAAACGGTTCACGATAGGACGGTCATACGATTTGCTGATCAGTTCCGTTTTCACGGCCAAACGGTGCAACGGTTTGGTTTGCTCAAAGCGAATGTAGGGGTTCTGACGCGAAGACGGTTTTACCTCTACGGTGTCAGATTTAATTTTATCGATCTGCTTGATACGAGCCGTCGCCTGTCTTGCTTTAGACTTGTTCGCCGAGAATCGACGCACAAAGTCTTGCAAGTCAGTAATACGCTCTTTAGCTTTAGCATTGGCATTCAGCTGACGCTCACGCGCTTGGGTAGACGCCAACATGTAGTCGTCGTAGTTACCGGGGTAGACACGCAACTCACCGTAATCCAAGTCAGCCATGTGCGTACATACCTGATTCAGGAAGTGCCTATCGTGACTGATGATAATCATGGTGCTTTGGTAGCTGTTCAGCACGTCTTCCAACCAACGAATAGTATGAATATCCAAGTTGTTGGTAGGTTCGTCTAACAGCAGCACATCAGGGTTTGAGAACAGTGCCTGAGCCAGCAACACACGCAGCTTCCAGCCGGGTGCGATTTGCGACATCAGCATCGTGTGCTGCTCAACGGGGATTTCCAAGCCCAGCAGCAATTCACCCGCACGTGATTCGGCCGTGTAGCCATCAAACTCAGCAAACTGGATTTCTAGATCAGCTGCTTTTAAGTAGTCTTCTTCGGTGGCTTCAGGATCGGCATAAATCGCATCGCGCTCGGCCATCACCCGCCACATTTCGGTGTGGCCCATCAAGACCACATCCAATACGCGTTGGTCTTCAAACGCAAACTGATCCTGACGCAGTTTACCCATACGCAGGCCCGGATCCAGCGTCACGTTACCGGAAGTGGCTTCCAAGTCACCGCCGATAATTTTCATGAACGTAGATTTGCCCGAACCGTTGGCACCAATCAAGCCGTAACGGTTACCGCCGCCGAACTTGACGTTCACATTTTCAAAAAGAGGTTTGGCACCAAATTGGATGGTGAGATTTGCAGTGGAGATCACGCTATTGTAATTCGCTAAAAACTAAAACCTTCAAGTGTAGCAAGGGCTGTGACAAAGCACAGCCCATACACTCCCCGAACGAGCACGCATTTAGTCGTGGTTGTGCTCGTCTATTAATAAGTACGCCATGTCGTCTTCCCATGCCACACCCACCTGTTTGCCTACTGGCAACGTAGCTTTTACTTCGGTGTGACCATAGGGTAAGCCAGTAATAATTGGCGTTTTAGTGTTGGCACGTAACCACTGAATAACGGCATCTAGATCAAAACCTCTATCGTCGTCACTCAGTTTGTAATGGCTAAAGTTACCCAACAAGATGGCATGCTGTTTATCTAGCACGCCGGCATACAGCAACTGGCTCAGCATACGTTCAATGCGATATGGGTGTTCACTCACATCTTCAATAAACAAAATGCCATTTTCTACGTTAGGGAAATAAGGTGTGCCCATCAACGAGCACAGCATGGCCAAATTCCCGCCCCACAATACCCCGCGTTCATCGACTGGATCTGAACCAAAAGACTCAAAGCTCAGTACTTCCAACTCATGACGCATGGTTTCCGCAAATAAATCAGCGGTTAAATCGTCTACTTCTTCGGCACCAAAATCAAATGCAGCGCAAGGGCCTGCATAGCTGATCGCGCCTGTTTGCGCCAACAAGGCCAAGTTAAAGGCCGTGAAATCACTGTGTCCCACATAACGTTTGCCACTGTCAGCAATGGCCTTCCAGTTAATGTGTGGCAGCAGTCTGGACATGCCGTACCCACCACGACTGGCCAGAATAATGTTCTGCTCTACATGAATAGAGCGCTCAATAGCGGCCAAACGCTGCTCATCTGTGCCGGCAAAACGCTGATGGCGAGCCAAAGCATCTTGGTCTATGACCGTCTCAAAACCTAGTGTTTTCAAGCACTGCGTGGCACGTTCCAACTGCACTGGGTCTTTCACTGCGCTGGAAGGTGAAATCACATATACCGCATCGTGCTCATGGTTATGCTCACTGCAGGTACAAGAATGGTGATGATGCTGGCTCATGGTTTGGCTGACTCACACAAATTTAACTGAAACAAGATAGTGCACCCCTCCTGCTCTCGCAGACAAGGCGCATCTATAAGCAGATTTAGGCGTTTTCGCTATCTTTAGGACTTTCACTGTCGCACAACTTGCGTTGCGCTTTTTGTTGAGCGCGTCGCTCTTTGAAGAAACGGCGCAGCAGATCGGCTGCTTCGGTTTCTCGCAGACCTTGCTCAACCGTAGTCTGATGATTCAACTGGGTATGCTGCTGCAAACATAACACGCTGCCGCATGCTCCTGTTTTAGGGTCCGTAGCGGCAAAAACCACTCTGCCCACTCGCGCGTGCAGCATGGCCCCCATACACATCACACAGGGCTCTAGGGTGACGTACACACTAGCGCCTGGCAAGCGGTAATTATCAACATGACTGGCAGCGGCCCGCAATGCCACTACTTCGGCATGTGCGGTAGGGTCTGGCGTGGTAATCGTACGATTATACCCCTCGCCGATGATTTGGCCTTGTGTATCTACCACCACAGCCCCTACAGGCACCTCTCCGCACGCCCACGCTTGCATAGCCAGCTCTAGCGCCCTATCCATATAGCGTTGCTCTGCTTCAGCACTGAAGATTTGCAGATCCACCTGTTACCACCTTACCTAATCAGCCAAATCCCCTATCACCACTTTGCTACTACGTCGCATCGTGTGTGGGGCACGTATACTAGAGGTCATTCCCATTTTTGGTGTTCACATTCATGCCAAACTCCATGAACACATCTGATTCAACCGTCATACAGATTGAGGGCCTATCTAAGCGCTATACCAATGGCTTTCAAGCGCTGGATAATGTCAGCCTAAATATTCAACGAGGCGAGATTTTTGCCTTGTTAGGCCCAAATGGTGCCGGCAAAACCACCTTGATCAGCATTATATGCGGACTGGTAAACGCCAGTCACGGTTCTGTGACTATTGATGGTTTTGACTACAAACGACAATACCGACAAGCACGCTCACGCATAGGCTTAGTTCCGCAAGAAATTGGGGCCGAAAGCTTTGAAAATGTCCTGAACAGCGTCAGCTTTAGCCGCGGCTTATTTGGTAAAGCCCCTAACCCAGGACTGATAGAAAAAATTCTCAAAAGCCTAAGCCTCTGGGACAAGCGTCTTAACCCACAAATTGCGCTATCAGGCGGCATGAAGCGCCGTGTGCTCATCGCTAAAGCCTTATCGCATGAACCCGCTATTTTGTTTTTAGACGAGCCTACCGCCGGTGTGGATGTCAGCCTACGCCAAGATATGTGGGCATTGGTGCGCCAACTGCGTGATCAGGGTGTCACCATTATTCTTACCACCCACTACATCGAAGAAGCTGAAGACTTGGCTGACCGTGTGGGGATTATTCAAGGTGGCAAACTGCTACTCGTCGAGGACAAGCAGCAATTAATGCAAAAGTTTGGTGAAAAAACCATGCGTTTGCAATTACAAAGCCCTATTACGGCCCTGCCCGACGACCTCGCCGATTTAGGTTTGGTGCTAGCCGAAGACGGCATGGCTTTGTTGTATCACTATAAAACTGATGATGCCGATCTGAGTATCGCCAATATTCTCAAGGCCATAGAACTGCACCATATTTCTGTTCAAGATATAGACACACACCGCAGCTCATTAGAAGAAATCTTTGTCAGCCTCATGGAGAAACCCGCATGAACCTGCGTGCTTTATTCGCTATTTATAAGTTTGAAATGGCACGTACACGACGCACATTGCTGCAAAGTATTATTGCCCCTGTCATTTCTACAGCCCTGTATTTTGTCGTGTTTGGTGCCGCTATTGGCCCACGTATACACGAAGTACAAGGCGTCAGTTACGGCTCGTTTATTGTGCCGGGTTTGGTGATGTTATCGGTGCTGACGCACAGTGTATCTAATGCTTCATTTGGGATCTATTTCCCCCGATTTTCGCGCACCATTTACGAAATCTTATCGGCTCCAGTCTCTTACACAGAGATCACATTAGGCTTTGTGGGGGCTGCGGCGACCAAATCTATTATCTTGGCCACTATCATTTTGATTACCGCCAAGATATTTGTACCTTTTCACGTAGAGCATCCGTTTTGGATGGTGGCCTTTTTATTGCTCACTGCCATGACATTTAGCCTATTGGGCTTTATCGTGGGCTTATGGGCAGACAACTTTGAAAAACTACAACTGGTACCCATGCTGATTATTACCCCGCTGACTTTCCTAGGGGGTAGTTTCTATACCGTAGATATGCTGCCTAGTTTCTGGCAAAACGTCAGCCTACTGAACCCTGTGCTGTATTTAGTAAGCGGGTTCAGATGGAGCTTTTATGGTGTGGCAGATGTGAATGTGGCATTAAGCCTGGGCATGACCTGCTTATTCATGTTGTTGTGTGTCGCCGTCATTGCCCAGATTTTCCGTACTGGCTATCGTTTACGCCCCTAAAGGCGTAAACGACTTAATCGCGGAAGTTTTCAAACTGCAACGGCAGCTCTACATCGCTTTGTTTTAGCAAAGCGATGGCCTGTTGCAGGTCATCTCGCTTTTTGCCAGTCACACGCAGTTTCTCGCCTTGGATTTGGGCTTCCACTTTGATTTTGGCGGCTTTAATAGCTGCAATCAATTTCTTGGACGTGGGTTGGTCAATACCTTGCTTAACCGTAATTGCTTGGCGTGCTTCAGCCACGTTTTCCAGCGGATCAGCCGTTTCCAAACAACGCACATCAATATTTCGCGCCGCAATACGTGCACGCAATATAGGCATCATTTGTGTTAACTGGAAGGTACTGGGCGCGTATTGTGTCACCACGTATTCGTCCAGTTCAAATCGAGCATTTGTGCCTTTGAAATCAAAGCGGTTTACCAACTCGCGGTTAGCCTGATCCACGGCGTTTTTCAGCTCTTGTTTGTCTACCTCAGAGACAACGTCAAAAGAAGGCATAGTGCAATCCAATAGAAGAAGTATTTATCATCCTTAAGTGTAACGCATTAGCAGCTTTGTCAAATGATGCTACAGTGTTACGTACCATGAATAAAAAACACGAAGCTTCTCATGCTCGCTAGACTACGCCTTCTATTTGACAACTTCACCCTCATCCTAATTGCCGTCGTAGCACTCGCCACTTTCCTTCCCGCTCACGGGCAAGGCGCAGTGTTTTTTGACTGGCTCACCAATGCAGCGATTGCCCTGCTGTTTTTCATGCACGGGGCTAAGCTTTCTCGCGAAGCCATTATTGCGGGTGCCACACACTGGCGTCTGCATCTGGTGGTATTTAGCTGCACCTTTGTGCTTTTCCCACTGATAGGCTGGGCAGCACAACCTGTATTGGTGCCTTTTCTAGGCTTACAACTGGCTGCCGGTATCCTCTATCTGTGTGTATTGCCAGGCACCGTACAATCCGCTATTGCCTTTACCTCTATCGCTAAAGGTAACGTTCCTGCCGCCATTTGCAGTTCATCAGCCTCTAGTATTATTGCGATTGTGCTGACGCCACTGCTGTTAAAGCTGCTGCTGGAAACAGATGTGGAAATTGACATGACCGACACCGTGGTCAAAATCAGCCTGCAAATTCTGTTGCCTTTTGTGGTGGGTCACTTAATGCGCCCCTTGATTGGGCACTGGGTCACACGCAACCAACGTTGGTTAAAAAACATTGATCAAGGCTCTATTTTGTTGGTGGTATACACTGCGTTTAGTGCCTCGGTAGTAGGTGGCTTGTGGGCCGAGATTCACCCACTGTCACTCTTGGCGCTCACCTTTGTGTGCTTACTGCTGTTGTTTGTGATTTTGTATGCCACACGCTGGATTGCCAAACGTTTGCACTTTGACTTGCCGGATGAAATCACCATCGTATTTTGTGCATCCAAGAAAAGTCTGGCTACCGGTGTACCCATGGCACAAGTGCTCTTCGCTGGTAGCATCATTGGCCCCATGCTATTACCACTATTGATTTTCCATCAGGTACAGTTAATGGCGTGTGCCGTGATGGCCAATCAATACGCGCTTAAACACCAACAGCAAACAGCAGCAACCGCTTAACGCAGTTGCTCTATATATTGCGCTAACGTCGCACGGGAGACTTCCCCCATACGGATGGCTTGTACACTGCCATCACTGTTCACGAACAACGTGGTGGGGAGTCCTCGGCTACGAGCAAAACGCGCCAAGTCTCCTTCTTGATCCAACAGCACATGCTGTAAATTCAGTTGCTGCCCCGATAAAAATCCCTCTACCGTTTCTGCTCGCTCTTGTTGGTTAGCATAGATAAAGGTGAGCTGAGGGAATTCACGCTGTGCGGCCTCAAAGACAGGCATCTCACGCCTACACGGCGGGCACCATGATGCCCATAGATTGATCACCATGGGCTGACCACTAAAATTCTCCAGAGTCACGGTTTGTTCCGCCGCAGAGTCTGCCCACGGGTTTTGCAGTTGGGTTTGTAAAGGCAGCGGTTGAGCGTCTTTTTTATAGACTCCTAACCACAAAAAGGTGCTACCCCCAACCACTACAGCCGTCATCACACTTAATACGAACGCTGTGCGCTGCAACCCTACGCTTTTATAGCCTAGGTATAAGGCCATTGCAGCCGCAGCGATCAGTCCCGCTGCAACCGAAAAGCCCCCATCCCGTATGTCCAACGTGCCTAACAGATTCGTTTGATATTGTTCCCAGTATTGAGCCACGAATACCACACGTGCAACGAATAGCCCCGCTATGGCGGTTAGCCATAGGCGCGATTCGATTTTGATGGTGTATTTTTTTTCAAGCAGCCATGCCAACGCCACTGCACAGAGCAGCGTCAACATGACAATGAAAAGAGGAGTGCTTAATGCAAAGGGACCAATTGTTATAGAGTTCATTTCCTGCTCACGTAAACCTTTAGCGCAACAGGATCAGACCCCTATTAACAGTAAAGGTTGCATTGCTGCATAAAGGCTTGCATGCGCAGGCTGGATTTTTCACCCGGAGCCTGCTCTACGCCCGAGCTGACATCTACAGCAAAAGGACGTACTTGTTGAATAGCAGCGCCCACATTCAATGCATCTAAGCCGCCTGCCAAGATCACTGGACGTGCCGTAGGTTGTTGACGCACCTCATCCAGCAAGGCGGTATCAAAGCGTACGCCTGTACCGCCATAAGCTGGGCTAAAGCTATCAAACAACCAACCACTGGCACTTTGGTAGTCTTTGCATTGCTCCCACACCGCACGTGCACTGTCGCTATGCGGCCCCCCTACTCTGAATGCTTTCAGGTAGGGGTGGTCAAAAGACTCGCAAAAGGCAACGCTTTCATCACCGTGGAACTGTATTAAGTTTGGGCGCACCACTTTTAGAACATCCTTAACGTAGCGAGGTTCTGGATTCACAAATAATGCGACTAGCGAAACAAAAGCCGGCACATGACGGCGCAATGCCGCCGCCTGCTCTAGGCTCACAAAACGCTTACTTGGCGGATAAAACACTAAACCCAAGGCATCAGCCCCGTGCTCTACCGCTGCGGTGATATCTTCAGCACGGGTGAAACCACACATTTTCACCCGTATTTTGCCCATACTCATTTGTTAAACCACTATTTACTGAAATGCATTAGCGGCATCAGAACCAAACGGGTCACCGTAAGAATCTGAACCATAGACATCATCTACACCAAACTGGATCGTAGACTCATCGATCTTAATTTCGTTGCCTTTGTAGTGCGTGACAATCCCTGGGAACACCAACACCACCACGATCATCGTGACTTGAATCATGATGAATGGCACAGAGCCCCAGTAAATATCGCCTGTCGTTACTTTAGCAATACGTTTACCCGTTACCGTGTCGGTGTAATCCTCTTTGGGGGCAACCGAACGCAAGAAGAACAACGCAAAACCAAAGGGTGGATGCATGAAGGACGTTTGCATATTCACGGCCAGCAACACACCGAACCAAATCAGGTCTATGCCCATCTTATCGGCTACAGGCCCTAAGAGCGGCACAATAATAAAAGCCAACTCAAAGAAGTCTAGGAAGAACGCCAGCAAGAAGGTGAACACACTAACGAAGATCAGGAAGCCCCACTCACCACCAGGCAAATCTATCAGCAAGCTTTCTACCCACAAGTCGCCGTTAATACCACGGAAACTCAGTGTAAAGATGGTAGAACCCACCAAGATAAACACCACAAAGCACGATAGCTGTGTAGTGGCTGTCATGGCTTGCTTCAGTTGTGTCCACGACAAACGTCTGCGAGAAACGGCCATTAAGATCGCACCTACAGCACCCATCGCCCCACCCTCGGTTGGTGTAGCCACACCGATAAAGATGGTTCCTAATACCAAGAAGATCAGGAACAGCGGCGGAATCATCACAAAAGTGACGCGTTCGGCAATTTGCGACAGCATGTTTAGCTTCAACACACGATTCAAAATCGCGATGATCCACGCCGTAGCACCCCACAACATCATGATGATGACTACATGCTCATCAATAGGAATGCTTGGGTGCGTGCTGAAATAGTGCATAGAACCAAAGTGAGCAGCCAAGGCCGCCACAACGGTCAATACCAACAACGACTTCAAACCACGCGAACCATCAGGCTCTACATACACACGCGCTTCTTCTGGCAATGCAGGCACTTTGTTTGGGCGCACAATGGCAACAATGACTACATACAAAATGTAGGACAGCGCCAAGAGCAAACCGGGCAGCATCGCACCACGATACATGTCACCGATAGAGCGGCCCAACTGGTCAGCCAAAATAATCAGTACGATAGAAGGCGGAATAATCTGCGACAACGTACCAGACGCCGCAATCACACCCGTTGCTAATCGGCGGTCATAGCCGTAGCGCAACATGATAGGCAGCGAGATCAAGCCCATGGAAATCACAGATGCAGAAATCACCCCGGTAGTAGCGGCCAACATAGCGCCCACCAATACCACAGCAATAGCCAGACCACCACGCAACGGACCAAATAATTGGCCAATAGTGTCTAGCAAGTCTTCCGCCATGCCTGAACGTTCAAGTATTAGCCCCATTAACGTAAAGAACGGTACCGCCAAGAGCGTGTCATTGGCCACAATACCGAAAATACGTTGCGGTAGCGCTTGAAACAGCGCAGGCTGCATCAAATTCAGTTCAATCGCGAATAAGCCATACAGCACACCTGTAGCTGCCAGCGTAAACGCTACGGGGAAACCCAGCAGCAAAAAGATAATCAAATTGACAAACATGATGGGTGCAATGTTTGCCACGACAAATTCCATCATGATCAATTCCTATTCTGTTTTTGTTGTAGGCGTTCGCGTTGGCGTTTATCGTTTTCTTCCGCCACTTTGCGAATGTCTTCGGCAATTGCTAGCTCTGCTTCTGCCACTTTAGGTGCGTCTAAAGGATCCGCACATTTTCCAGCCAAGAAGCCGAACAAGCGAATCAGACGCGACACCCCAGACAGAATCAATAGTGCAAAGCCTATGGGAATCAACAGTTTTACTGGCCAACGGATTAAGCCACCCGTATTAGAGGAAAGCTCCATGGTTTCGTAAGACTGCCAGAAATAAGGAATCGCTAACCAGAACACCAAGATACAAGCCGGCAGCAAGAAAAACAGAATGCCAAATATTTCTATGTACACTTGTGTTTTGCGAGAGAAGCGCTGCGCCAGCACATCCACACGCACGTGTTCATTTAGCAGATAGGTATAGCCTGCCGCTAGCAAAAAGATAGCGCCAAACAAATACCATTGCAGCTCCAACCACGCATTGGAACTGACGCCAAACACTTTACGCACAATGGCGTTGCCCGCACTAACTAGCACGACTAGCAGTGTGAGCCAAGCAACCGACTTCCCTACCACCGTATTCAGGCGGTCTATCAGTTGCGATAGACGTAATAACAATGTCATAAAAATAATGATGGTGAATAAGCCAGAGTGGATCTCAAGCGGCTACACCCACCTCGTAATGATGATGAAATTCCCTACCATTCACCACGATTAATCATGCGACACCTGGGTCTTCAGGCTCAGGTCGCGCTGGGATTATCCATGGCCCCAAATGCTGCTGGAACAACGTCAATGGATCTTGCATTGGCAGTTGTACCGCCTCTTCGTACTTTACGCCAGCTAGGTATAGCCCGTCTGGTGCAAACGTAGGAGGAGCATACTGCCGATCACGCCGCTCGATCAGAGTCGGTATATCGGCAGCATCGAGGCGGCCATAGCCCGCGTAGAGCAATGTTCCCATCAGGTTACGCACCATATGATGGAGAAACGCGTTGGCCACAAAACGGAATACATAGAAACTACCCGACTGTTGTATGTCTATGGTGTAGATTTCTCTTACCGGGCTTTTGGCCTGGCAATCCGTTGATCTAAAGCTACTAAAATCGTGTGTGCCCACAAAATGTTCTGCGGCACGGCGCATACGCTCTATATCCAGCGGACGGAATACCCATCCTACTTTCCCATCTAATAAGGGAGAGCGAACACTGGCTTCGCGCAACACATAAAAATACGTACGTTGTCTGGCAGAAAACCGAGCATGGAAGTTTTCATCCACCTCTTGCGCCCACTGCACAGAAATAGAGCTGGGTAAAAATGCATTTAAGCCACTTACCCACGCTTGAGCAGAGCGCTTTACAGGAGGATCCAAATGCACCACTTGATTCAGTGCGTGCACGCCTCTATCCGTTCTGCCCGCACAGCAAACGGGAACTGGCTGCCCTACAAACTTCAATAATGCGTTTTCTAATTCCGACTGTACCGATGGCAGCACCGGCTGCCGTTGCCATCCATACCATGCACTACCGTCATAGCAGATGCCCAGTGCTACACGGTTCATGAAGGCTTACGCTCCGAAGGCGTTGGCTCATCAGACGGCGGTACATCTAAATCCAGATTAATTTTTTCTAGCTTCTCGCGCACCATTTCTGGGGTTACCGGTGCAGGAGAATCTATTTCGGCGCGGCTATTATTAGCGCGACGTAATACCCAAACAGTAATAATGACAATCAATGCCAGCAGCGCTGACATCACAATGAGCAAATGCTCTTGAATCCAAGACAAAGTACTATCCGTATCAGTGGTTGTTGATGTGTTCTGTGCAGCGTGCTCTGCTGTGCTAACAGCGGCGGCTGCCGGTTCGTTTTTGTCTGCCTCACTCGCCGTCACGCTTGGCGTAGCCTGCTGCTCTGCATCGCTAGTGGCTACACCGGCTTTCTGCTGTTCAGCAGCAAGCGCTTCTTGTTCGCTCAAGGCTGAAGAAAGCTGGCGTACATTTTCTTCTAGTTGTTCTACATTCTCGCTGGCATCACGCAGAGCTTGTGCGGTAGCCACGCTTTGATCTTGCTTAACGCTATCAGCCCACGATTCAGTGCTAAGCGTTAAGGTATCGCCTTTAGAAGGTAATTCTGTAGGGGCGGCTGGCGCTTGAGGGCTAGCCTCACCAGCGGTGGCTTCCTCGACCGCTAATGCGGGCGATTGATTATCAGCCAGACGACGTTTGTATTGGGTATACCAATCTGCTTGTTCACCAAACAGTTTACGTGCTTGCGCATCGCTATAAGCTTGCAGTTGATCGGCTGTGGGCGCATTCAGCGTACTGCCTGCTCGCAACAAGTTCATGTTGCCATGCTGGAAGGCATCAGGGTTTGCCGCTAAGAGCGCTGCCATGTACTGATAGGTGCTAACCCCTTCGGGGGTGCGTTTGGCTGCAATGCTACTTAACGTATCGCCTGTGCGTACCTTGTAGCGATCGCCACCGTCTGCACTAGCCGCTACGCTACGCGTACCGTAACTACGACTACTTGATGCTGCAGCGGTGCTGGGCAACTGCAAGGACTCAGCCACCTTGGCCGCATTAACCACACTTACTTGGTGGCGCTGCAAACCAGATGACGACTGAATATCCAGTAAAACGTCTATGACTTTGGCATCTACAGCGTGGGGGCTACGCAAAATAATTTGCGACTTTCCAGGCTGCTGCTCAATCTGCCATCCCTCTAACGCAACGGGCGGGGTTAACCCCGCCTGCTGCCATTGTTCCTGTTCAGGAAACTGTATGCTGAGCGTTTCGTCTGGCTTCCAATCTCGTAATGCCACACTTAACACCAGCGGCTGCGCTGGTTGCGACAAGAGGCGGGCCCTGCCCACCTCTACCGCATACGCTGAATGCGCAGCCAAAGCCGTCATTGATGCCAATGCAAGTGAACTTACAGTACGCAACGATAAACGGCTGGTCGTCATTTACAGTTCCCCTAAGGTGATCATCAGCATGCGGCGCAGCGGCTCTGCTGCACCCCACAACAATTGATCGCCTACGGTGAAGGCGCTGATGTACTCAGGGCCCATACCCAGTTTGCGCACACGGCCAACTGGAATATCCATCGTACCGGTCACAGCGATAGGAGTCAGTTGCTCCATGGTGGCCTGTTTTTCGTTAGGAATCAGTTTGGACCAGTCGCTAGTGTTAGCGATGATGTCATTGATTTCATCCAACGGCACGTCTTTACGCAGTTTGATGGTCAGTGCTTGGCTATGGCAACGCAATGCACCAATACGTACACACAAACCGTCTACAACCACGTGATCTTGGCCCTGACGGCCCAAAATCTTGTTAGTTTCTACCCCGCCTTTCCATTCTTCGCGGGACATACCATCACCCAGATCGGAATCGATCCAAGGAATCAGGCTACCGCCCAGTGGTACGCCAAACTGCACGCTGCTTAGGCTAGGATCTTTCTGCTTTTGCAGAATACCGCGATCGATGTCCAAAATGGCCGATGCAGGGTCATCCAATTGCGCTTTAACAGCGGCGTTCAAATCGCCGAACTGAGTCAGCAATTCGCGCATGTGTTGTGCACCACCGCCGGAAGCAGCTTGGTATGTCATGGAGGTCATCCACTCTACCAAATTGTGCTTGAACAAACCGCCCAAGCCCATCAGCATGCAGCTAACCGTACAGTTACCACCGATAAACTGCTTCACGCCTTTGGCCAAACCCGCGTCGATCACGTCGCGGTTGATTGGGTCCAGCACAATGATGGAGTTGTCGTCCATACGCAATGAGCTGGCAGCGTCGATCCAAACGCCAGTCCAGCCAGCTGCGCGCAATTTGCCATACACCTCTTTGGTGTAGTCCCCACCTTGAGCCGTCACAATAATAGGCAGCTTTTTCAGGCTGTCTATATCGTAGGCATTTTGCAAGGCGCCTGCGCCTGCTGCCCATTCCGGTGCTGCCCCACCAGCATTACTGGTAGAGAAAAATACCGGCTCAAATCGTGAGAAATCGTTCTCTTCGCGCATGCGTTGCATAAGGACCGAGCCCACCATGCCACGCCAACCGACTAGGCCTACCGCTTGTTTCATGAATAATCACCTAAAAACCAAATTAACCCAATGCCTTAAGCACTGCATCCCCCATTTCGCGGGTACCCACTAACTGAGTGCCTGCCTCATAGATGTCTGCTGTACGTAACCCTTGCTCTAACACCTGGCGCACTGCATTTTCTACTCGTACTGCCTGAGCATTTTCATTCAGTGAGTAGCGCAGCAACATCGCTGCCGACAAAATAGTTGCCAAGGGGTTGGCTTTGTTCTGACCAGCGATGTCAGGAGCGGAGCCATGGCTAGGCTCATACAGACCTTGTTGCGACGCATTCAAGGATGCAGAAGGTAACATGCCGATGGAACCCGTCAGCATCGCCGCCTCGTCTGATAGTATGTCACCAAAAAGATTACCCGTCACGATTACGTCGAATTCTTTTGGCGCACGAACCAGTTGCATGGCCGCATTGTCTACGTACATGTGGCTCAATGCAACATCTGGGTATTCTTTGGCTACATCAATCATGATGTCACGCCAGAATTGCGAGGTTTCCAACACGTTGGCTTTGTCTACGCTGCACAGTTTGCCTTGGCGTTTTTGCGCAGCTTGGAAAGCCACGTGCGCAATACGGCGCACTTCGCTTTCAGCGTAATGCATAGTGTCAAAACCTTGACGCTCACCCGCAAAATTGCCTTCGCTCACGGTACGCACACCACGAGGCTGACCAAAGTAAATATCGCCGGTCAGTTCGCGGATGATCAGGATATCCAAATCAGCAACGATTTCTGGCTTCAATGACGAGGCATTAGCCAACTGTGGGTACAAAATCGCAGGACGCAGGTTCGCAAACAAACCCATCGCTTTACGCAAACCCAAAATCGCTTGCTCTGGACGCAGTTCACGGGCCAACGAATCGTATTTCCAATCGCCTACAGCACCGAACAGCACTGCTGCAGATGATTTAGCCAGCTCCAATGTCGCGGGTGGCAATGGGTGGCCATGCAAGTCGTAAGCAGCGCCACCAACGGGTGCATGATGCAGCTCAAGATCCAAACCCAAAGCGGTTAGAACACGCGCAGCCTGTTCTGTAATTTCGGTACCAATGCCATCACCGGGTAATACTGCGATTTTTGTAGACATACGTTTTCCTGTGGTGTTGTAACGAACCGCGCGGGGTTCACACTGTGTTCTGTGTGGCTTGCCCCTACTTTAGACAAGCCACACGACCGCTAAGCGGCCGTGTATTAAGTATTACGCTGATGGATTACCCACCAACCAAGGGTGTTGCGCCAAACGCTGTGCTTCAAACGCCTTGATGGTGTCTGCTTTTTGCAAGGTTTGGCCTATTTCATCTAAACCTTTGAGCAAACTTTGTTTGCGGAAGGCGTCGATATCAAAGCCATACTCTTGGCCGTCTTCAGCAATCACTTTCTGGCGTTCCAGATCAATGCTCAACTGATAGCCTTCTTTGGCCTGCACCGCATCAAACAGCTTAGCGACTACATCCTCAGGCAGGATGATGGGCAGCAAACCATTTTTGAAGCTGTTATTAAAGAAAATATCGGCAAATGACGGCGCAATAATGGCTCTAAAACCGTATTGCAACAATGCCCATGGCGCGTGCTCACGGCTAGAACCACAGCCAAAGTTTTTACGAGCTAACAAGATGGACGCACCTTGGTAGCGAGGCTGGTTCAGCACGAACTCTGGGTTCAGAGGACGTTTGCTGTTATCCATACCTGGCTCACCGTGATCCAGATAACGCAGCTCATCAAACAAGTTAGGGCCAAAGCCTGTACGTTTGATGGACTTCAAAAACTGTTTAGGGATGATCAAGTCGGTGTCCACGTTTTCGCGGTCCAACGGAGCAACCATTCCTGTGTGAGTAGTAAAAGCTTGCATGATTAGTGCTCCTGACTCAATTCACGTACATCGGCAAAGCTACCTACTACAGCAGCTGCCGCAGCCATCGCCGGGCTAACCAAGTGGGTACGCCCACCCTGCCCCTGACGACCCTCAAAATTTCGGTTGGATGTAGACGCACAACGCTCACCAGGCTCCAAACGGTCGGCGTTCATCGCCAAACACATGGAACAACCAGGCTCACGCCATTCAAAGCCGGCATCAACAAAGATTTTATCCAAACCTTCTTGTTCAGCTTGCTGTTTCACCAAACCGGAGCCAGGTACCACGATAGCTTGTTTCACGTTTTTCGCTACTTTGCGACCACGTGCCACTTCAGCAGCAGCACGCAAGTCTTCGATACGTGCGTTGGTACAGGAGCCAATAAACACTTTATCAATCGCAATGCTGGTCAAGGGCTGGTTAGCTTCCAAGCCCATGTACTGCAACGCGCGAATAATGCCTTCGCGACGTACTGGATCGGTTTCATTCTGTGGATCAGGCACATTGGCATCCACTGGCAACACCATCTCTGGCGATGTCCCCCATGTCAGTTGGGGCTTGATATCTGCGGCATCAACACGAACCACCGCATCAAATTGCGCGCCATCATCGCTTTTTAAGGTATTCCAGTATTCAACCGCTTGATCCCACTGCGCACCTTTAGGGGAGTAAGGACGGCCACGGAAGTACTCAACGGTTTTATCATCCACCGCTACCATGCCCGAACGCGCGCCGGCTTCAATAGCCATGTTGCACACTGTCATACGGCCTTCCATGCTCAGTGCTCGTACAGCAGAACCACCAAACTCGATCGCATAGCCTGTACCGCCGGCAGTACCGATCACACCAATCACGTGCAAGATCAAGTCTTTAGCTGTACAGCCTGCAGGCAAGTCGCCGTTCACCTCTACCAACATGCTCTTGCTTTTTTTCATCAGCAAGGTTTGGGTAGCCAATACGTGCTCAACTTCAGAAGTACCGATACCGAAGGCCAACGCCCCCATCGCACCGTGCGTACTGGTGTGGGAGTCACCGCACACAATGGTCATACCCGGCAAGGTCGCACCTTGCTCAGGGCCAATGATGTGCACGATACCTTGACGTTGGTCGTCCATATCGAACAAGGTCACGCCAAATTTTTGACAGTTGTCTTCCAGCGTATCTACCTGCAATTTAGAGATAGGATCAGCGATCCCTGCTGCACGCGAGGTAGTAGGAACGTTGTGGTCTGCTACGGCAAGGTTGGCACTAATGCGCCAAGGCTTACGGCCAGCCAGCTCCAGCCCTTCAAAAGCTTGGGGGCTAGTCACTTCATGCAGTAACTGGCGGTCGATATAGAGCAAACAGGTACCATCGTCTTCGCGGTGTACCACGTGGCTGTCAAACAGCTTGTCGTATAAAGTTTTTGCCATAACAGACTCTCAATCAATCAGAACAGGCGAAACGCTGTTATTTCGCGATGAATTCATTATGCCCGTCTCTAAAACCAGCACAAGACCATTAGTTATACTAGTATTGTGAGTACCACCCTAGCTCCCAAAAACACAAAGCGGGTTTTGAGACTCGCCCAAAACCCGCTGTAGTTGGTGATGCATCAGCCTACTGTTTTTTTGCTTCCAAATACAAAGGCATGACCAGTTCCGCCGCGACGCGCAACTCATCAATACGGCTTTGTGGTGAAGGATGAGTAGACAAGAGATCTGACTCATTGCCGTTCACTCCCGACATACTAATCATTTTTTCCCAAAAGCTAATGGCAGCCCTCGGGTCATAACCCGCACGTGCAGCAAGCTCCACACCGATGAGGTCGGCTTCTGCCTCGTGCGTACGGCTGTTAGGCAGATGGAACATCACATCTGTTAGCGAACCACCCAAATCGCCCACGGCCTGCGAGCCTACGACGGCCGATAAAATCGCCAAGCCAATACTGGTGCCCATTTTATGGGACATTTGCTCTCGCGAATGCTCGCGCAATGCGTGGGCAATTTCATGCCCCATCACCGCTGCCAGCTCATCGTCTGTCGCTTTTAGCCTATCGATCAAGCCGGTATATACAGCCATCTTGCCGCCCGGCATACACCACGCATTCAGTTCATCTGACTTTAAAACATTTACCTGCCAGTCCCACTGCAATGCATCAGGCCTAAAAATAGGTACTTGATTGATCAGCTTGGTGGAAATTTCTCGCACACGACGAACTTGTGCCGCATTAGGAGACAACGCCCCTTGCGCTTGAGCTTGCGCCAACGTTTCGTTGTAGTTCTGCGCTGCTGCCAAGTTCAGATCTTGCTCGGGCACAAAACTAGACATGTATTGCTTACGTTGTATACCGACAACGCCACTAGAAGTGGTGTCTATTGCCGCACATCCCGTAAGGATCACCGTGGCGCTCGCCGCCACAACAATACATGCCTTACGCCATAGCCCAAACAGGTTCATACGCAGTAATCCTTACCATTGCCCGCATTGGGCACGTTGACGTAACGCCTGATCCATCAACACGATGGCCAGCAACGCTTCTGCAATGGGCGTAGCCCTAATACCTACGCAAGGATCATGACGACCCAAGGTCTGTACTTCTATCGCTTCGCCCTGCTGGTTAATGGAAGGACGTTTAATACGAATACTGGAGGTAGGTTTAATGGCTAACGACACGCGAATATCTTGGCCCGATGAAATCCCCCCCAAAATACCGCCAGCATGGTTTGATGCAAAACCGTCAGGCAGGATCGCATCGCCGTGTTCAGAACCACGTTGCGACACGCTTTCAAAACCGTCCCCGATTTCTACGCCCTTAACCGCGTTCAGCCCCATCATGGCATACGCGATATCCGCATCCAAACGGCCATAAATAGGCTCACCCAAACCGGCTGGCACACCTTCGGCAACCACTTCAATACGAGCACCAATGGAATCACCATCCTTACGCAAGGCGTCCATAAAGGCTTCTAGCTCGGGCACGACCGACTCATCGGCGGCGTAGAAAGGGTTGTTAGGCACATCGTCCCAGCTTTTAAAGGGGATCACGATAGGGCCTAGCTGGCTCATGTAGCCACGAATCACCGTTTTAAACTCTGCTGCCAACCATTTTTTGGCAATAGCACCGGCTGCTACGGTAGGCGCTGTCAGTCGTGCCGAGGAACGGCCGCCGCCCCGTGGGTCGCGATGCTGGTACTTGCGCCAGTAGGTGTAGTCTGCATGACCAGGCCTAAAGGTATCTAACAAGTTGCCATAATCTTTACTGCGTTGATCGGTATTACGAATCAACAACGCAATAGGAGCACCTGTAGTTTTGCCCTCGTACACCCCCGACAGAATTTCTACCTGATCGGCCTCTTGGCGTTGCGTCACGTGGCGTGACGTACCAGGTCTACGTCGGTCTAGTTCTAGCTGAATATCTTCAACACTCAGTTCTAATCCGGGCGGACAGCCATCTACCACAGCGCCAATGGCTGGGCCATGAGACTCCCCAAAATTCGTTACACGAAATAAGCTACCTAAAGTATTTGCAGACATAAACAGTTCGGTTTATAGACCAATCGAAAGCAGAATTATGGCATTAAAGCCCAGAGCATGCACCGTGCACAAGTTAGGAAGAACAACTCAAGGCAATGGATTGTGCCTCGGGCGGGGGAACTTCCGCATAGCGCTCGTACCCAGAACGTTCTTCAAACGGGTTACTTAATACCGTAAACAAATCAGACAATACCGAGGCATCGCCTTTTTCAGCCGCCGCAATGGCTTGCTGTGCCAAGTAGTTACGCAACACATACAGCGGGTTGGCCGCATTCATGGATTGCTGGCGCTGCTCGCTGGTTTGTGGGTCGGCTTCGACACGTGCACGGTATTTATCTACCCACGCACGCGCCTGATCTTGATCATGAAAACATTGCAAGAAAGCCTCAGGGTGTTTTTCTGCCCAGGCTAACGCACGGAAACTCAAACTAAAGTCCGCTTGATCTCTGTGCAACAAACGCCACCAGTCATCAACTAACTGCGTATCGCCTTCCAACCACTCTTGCCACCCCATTTTGCGGCAAAGGTTCTCGCGGTAACGCTCTAAGAACCACCCCTCGTATTGTTGTAATACAGGGTTAAGCGTTTCTGGTGTCGCCCCCAAGGTGGTCATCGCGCTGGCTAGCCTATAAAGGTTCCAATGGCCTACAGAGGGCTGTTGGTTCCAGGCATAACGCCCTTGCTGGTCGGTAGTATTGCAAATATGGTTGGCTTGGAATGCATCCATAAAGCCAAAAGGCCCAAAGTCCAGTGTCAAACCCAAAATGGACATGTTGTCGGTGTTCATCACACCATGACAAAAGCCCACGGTTAACCAATCGGCCATTAAATACGCCGTGCGCTGAGTTACCTCAGTAAGCAAGAGCCGTGCCAATTCGGCATTATCTTCACTTTGCTCATACAAGGCTGGATAAAAATTCTGTACTACATAATGCAGCAAGCTCTGCATTTCGTCGTGATGACCTAGCCAATGCTCAAACGAACCAAAGCGTACGAAGCTAGGGGCAACTCGCGTCACGATGGCGGCGCGCTCTACCGTTTCGCGGTACACCGGCACAGGTGAAGTCACGATAGCAAGGGCTTCAGTCGTAGGAATACCCAAACCTTTCATCGCCACACTGGCTAAATACTCGCGCACCGACGAACGTATGACCGCCCTACCGTCTCCCATACGTGAATACGGTGTGAGCCCCGAGCCTTTAAGCTGTAATTCTTGCGAGCCCTGCGACCCATCAATCGCACCCAATAAATGCGCCCGCCCATCCCCTAACTGGCCAGCCCACACCCCAAACTGATGGCCACTGTAGACAGCAGCCAAGCTTTGCCCACCCGGTAATGGTGCATTACCAGACAACACGGCTAGCATCTCAGGCGAATGCAGCAGCGCCTGACTCAACCCCAAACGCTGGGCCAAGTCATCGTTTGCGTGCAGCAGTTGCGCATCGCGCAAACCCGAAGGCTGCAATAACGTGTAGAAAGTTTCTGGTAACGACGACGCGAAACCATTACTAACGTGCAAATCGTCTAGAGTAGAGACCAATATCGACATGATTACTGCTCCTTGGCTGCAACTGCAGCCACTTGTTTCGCACGCGCTTTGGCCGCTTTTTTAGCAGGGCGCAAATAGAAAATGGCACAAAAGTAAAACACCGACGACAAGACGATTTCAGCAATCGCACAATACACCGACACAGGATTCGGGTCAGACCATGCTCGTACGCAGCCTTCCATGAAATACAGCAAGATCAACATTGACGACCACTGCAACGTATAGATCTTGCCGCGCAAGATACCAGGCAGAGGCAAAATCAACGGCAATACTTTAAGTGCCATATACGACCCACCGGGGCGCAATGGCGCCAGCCACATTTCCCATGCTATACAAAGGATGATTAGGCCTATTAACGATGCAGCAGCAACACGATGTAAAACGGGATTCAATTGAGCATTCATACTGGTATTATCGCCTAAGGCGGGTTAAAACCCTATACCATTGCACGCAGCCAGCCGGATGATTTTTTACCATGACAAACCAACCGTCCCCTTCTCTTGATGCTTTGGCTCAGAAGGCGAAAACGCCCCCCGCTTCTGGCCAACCTCAGCGCAAAAAGCGTGAGCTCGCTGCGATCATGTTGCAGTGCATGGCCCAACGTCGTCTAACGCAAGTCGCATCCAGCCTCACGTACACCACCATTTTGGCTGCTGTCCCACTACTGGCTGTAGTGCTGTCTCTGTTCACGGCTTTTCCCCTATTCTCTGATTTTCGTGAAGCATTAGAAAACTTCTTCACCACGAATCTGATGCCCGAAGCCGTGTCTGACACGATCATGTCCTACCTCAACCAATTTGCCGCCAAGGCCTCTAGCCTGACGGCCATTGGTAGCTTGTTTTTGATCATTACGTCCATCATGTTGATTTCCACCATTGATGGCACGTTAAACGACATTTGGCAGGTTAATACGCAGCGCCCTATCGCACAGCGCCTGCTGGTGTACTGGGCATTGTTGTCTTTAGGGCCTATCTTGGGTGGTGCTAGCCTTTGGGCAACGACGATGCTTGCCCGTGAGTCCATGGGCTATATCAGTAGCTTTGGGATTGTGATTTCGTTATTGCTGTCCGCTCTACCGTTTTTGCTGACCGTACTCAGCTTTACCGCACTGTTTACCTTCGTGCCCAATTGCCATGTGCGCTGGCGTGACGCTTTTGTAGGTGGTGTACTGGTGGCTTTCTTCTTAGAGTTGCTGAAAGCGGGTTTCGCCTTTTACCTGACCAAGTTTCCAACCTACACCTTAATTTACGGTGCGTTTGCCACCATTCCTATTTTCTTACTCTGGGTGTATTTATCGTGGCTAGTCGTGCTGTTAGGCGCTTCGTTTGCTGCCATCCTGCCTGACATACGTAGGCACCGTAACCCTAGCGAAAAACACTACTTAGGTGAGTCATTCCTGCACGCACTCGGCATGCTTCATAGCTTGTGGCTACAGCGAGGCCACACACCAGTAGGCTTGCCAGTGGAGCAATTAAGCGACACTTTGGCACACGACGCACACGAACTCACACGTACACTACTCACGCTAAAAAAGTTGGGATATGTCGCTAACACCCAAGAAAACAACCGTGAACGCTGGGTTTTGGCCTGCGACCCTACCAAAACAGACCTTGCCGCACTGGTTGACACCTTCCTACTAAATAGGGCTCAACCCAGCACTGAAGTGGGCAATGGTGTAGCCTTAATAATGAACGCCACCTTGGCTAACCCTCATCTGCGTCTACAGCAGTTGTTTGAACAGCCTGGGTTGCTCGAAGATATTTCTGAATCCATACAAAAAAAATTAAGCACGTCACTTAATGCAGCACAGGAGCCCTCGTATGCTTAAAGTTAGTGAAATTTTACGAGTCAAAGGGGATATTCTCTACACCGCGACTCCTGACATGGCGATTGATACCGCAATTCAAATCATGAGCGAACAAGACATAGGTTCACTGGTGATTATGGAGCATGGTCAATTAGCCGGGATGCTCACGTTTAGAGAAATCATTCGCCATTTGCACAAAGCCCAACATGGCAATAAAGCCACCACGGTGCGCGCCATCATGGATGACGCACCTGTGAGTGTGACGCCCAACACCAGCGCCGACGAAGTACAGCGCTTGATGCTGGACAACCATGCACGCTACATTCCAGTCATGGACGGCCCCACCTTGCAAGGGGTGATTTCGTTCTACGATATGTCCAAAGCCATCGTGAAGGCTCAGCAATTTGAAAACTCTATGCTGAAAGCCTACATTCGCGACTGGCCATCAGACCAAGGCAACTCAGCAGCCTAATCGTTGCCTTACGCTGCAGGCTCGTTTTGACGGGCCTGCAGTGCTTCCCACGCAGCCAGCAATACTTCTGGCTCATTTTTATTCATAATTGTTGCGTCAGATAAGGTTCTGCGCCACTGACGTGCGCCTGGCAAACCATGTGGCCAGCCTAGCATGGCACGCGTTGCCATACGTATATTCAAATTTTGTGCCACCAATGCCTGCGCATAGCCGTACATACGTTGCACAATTTCAGCACCATCCATATACGTATCTTCCGGCCACAGGTGTTGGCTAATCTCGCGCAACACCGCTGGCGTATGCCATGCAGCTCTGCCCAGCATCACCCCATCAAAGCCTGCCAGCTCATCTAACGATTGCTGCGTGGTAGCCAAGCCGCCGTTCAACACGAAGGTCGCATCCGGGAAATCTTTAGTGAGCTGACGCGCATAGTCATAACGCAGCGGCGGAATCTCACGGTTTTCTTTGGGTGATAAGCCTTTGAGCACCGCATTACGAGCATGCACCACAAACACACGCACACCAGCCTCATACAAAATACCGACGAAGTTCTGGGCAAAGCTGTAGTCTTGCTCGTAATCCAGTCCTAAGCGATGCTTAACTGTGACTGGCACACTCACCACATCCTGCATCGCTTTCACACAGTCAGCCACCAAATTAGGCTCGGCCATCAAACACGCGCCAAACGCCCCTTTTTGCACACGCTCAGAAGGGCAGCCACAGTTGAGGTTGATCTCGTCGTAACCCCATTGTTCGCCCAGCTTAGCGCTATGGGCTAATGCCGCCGGCTCGCTCCCGCCCAACTGCAACGCTACAGGATGCTCACTCACGTCGTAATCCAGCAAACGCGGCACATCACCATACTGCAATGCGCCTGTAGTGATCATTTCGGTGTACAGCCTTGCACGTGGTGCCAACATGCGGTGAAAAAAACGGCAATGCTTATCCGTTACATCAATCATAGGGGCCACGCAAAGCGTCCAATCCGCTTTGTTCGTAGACGCCGTGTTGGCTATAACGTTTGAAAGTCCTGACACACACTCACCTGCTGAAAATGGGGCAAAAACAGCATTTTACGCCAGAACAAGCAGGCTTTTTTCTCTTTCCCCTGCGATGGCGGCGACTAAGCGCTAATAAATGTAGGTAACTCGCGCTTAAGCTATTCACTACCTGCACTCAAACAGGTTAAAGTAAAGGGTTAAGCCTTGCGCCATACCGTCGCGCTATCCCAACTTTTTTGCATTATTCATACTATGGCTGTTTTTACTACTGTTTCTGAACATGACGCTCAGCAATTGCTTAGCTCATACGACTTGGGCGACTTGGTCAATCTGCGCGGTATTTCAGCAGGCATAGAGAACACCAACTATTTTCTGACCACGACCCGTGGCGAGTATGTGCTCACTCTGTTTGAGGTGCTAACAGCCGAACAGTTGCCTTTTTACATTGAGTTAATGCACTACTTGGCTGAGCGGAACATCCCCGTGCCCAAACCTCAGGCACTGAAAGACGGTAAATTACTAACCAGCTTAAATGGCAAACCCACCGCTATTGTGAGCCTGCTGCCTGGTCGCTACGAACCCGACCCAAGCCCAGCACACTGCACCTTAGCGGGTGACACCTTGGCTAAAGCCCACTTGGCGGCTCAAGACTTCGAGATCTACCAACCAAACCTGCGCGGTTTAGCATGGTGGCAAAAAACCGTACCATCCATTGTTGAGTTTTTGGATGACAGCCAACGTGAACTGCTGTTGACTGTACTGTCCGAACAAGAGGCCTTTGCCCAAACAGACATCTATAAAAGCCTACCTTCTGGCCCTGCGCACTGCGACTTGTTCCGCGATAACGTGCTGTTCAGTGGTACGCCAGAAGCCCCACAAATGGGTGGCTTCATCGATTTCTACTTTGCCGGCTGCGATACATGGCTGTTTGACGTAGCCGTTAGCGTCAATGACTGGTGCATCAACCGCGAAGATGGTAGCTTTGACGATGCTAAGCTGCATGCTTGGTTGCAAGCCTACAATGCCGTTCGCCCTTTCACTGAGGCTGAACAACACGCATGGCCATACCTGCTGCAAGCCGCTGCCCTGCGTTTCTGGATTTCCCGCCTGTACGACTACTTCCGTCCACGCGAAGCGGAAACCCTCAAACCGCATGACCCCCGTCATTTTGAACGCGTGCTGCGTAATCGTCGCAACACCAGCACACCTCAACTCGTAGACTAAGAGACACCGTATGCAAGCTGTTTCCCTGCCCTTTTTCTATGGTTGGCTCTGGGTTCGTGAAGGCTTCAGCCTTTTCATGCGTCAACCTATGGCCATGTTGTTCTGGAGCTTGGTCACCAACTTGCTGATCCACCTAAGCTATTTGCTGCCGCTATTAGGCCAAATCGCTTTGCTGGTAGCCTCACCTGCTCTGACCTTTATTGTTCTCAATGCCAGCCACAATATTGCTAAAGGCCAGCAAATGCAGCTAGGCATGTGGACTGCCCCCTTACGTCCAACTAAGGTGCGTAACCCTTTAATCAAACTGGGCGCACTCTATATGCTGGCCTGTTTGGCGGCAGGGTTACTAGCCACCATTCCATTCGTAGACAGCATCATGAGCGTGATGCCTGCACCAGGCGAGCCTGTCGATGAAGCGGCATTCATGCGTGCCTTACGCGCGCCCATGTTCGCCCTGATGGCTATCTACGTACTGGTCTCTGCGCTGTTCTGGCATGCCCCCGCCCTCATTGGCTGGCACAACATTGCCATCAAACAAGCACTGTTCTATTCCATGGTGGCGTGCTGGCGCAACAAGTTCCCATTCATTTTGTACGGCCTATGTTGGTTAGTGCTGTATTTCTTGATGCAGCAGTTGGATTTAATTTTGTTGTCTTCTGGCCTAGCCCCTAGTCTGCAACAGCTGATTCTGACACCGCTTAGCTTAGTCATTTTGGCGATTCTGTATGGTAGCTTCTACCCTATTTACCTGACGGTATTTGGCCCTAGTGCAATGGCATTAAATGCAGCCTCGCACCAAGATCCTGATCTGTAAACCCATACCAACCAAGCATCACGCTGGCTGTTAACGCCTCTGCGCACACCTGCGCCAACTCCTTAGTTCTTGCTCTAAGACAGATTGGCGTAGTTGCAGTACCCACGCAGGCATCTCAACCACCTCTGCCGCACGTGTACAACCGTATATGCGGTTTGGCAGCATGAGCAACGGCCCCTTTAGCACATCGCCTTTTGCATCCAAAAAAAGCACCGCATGCGAGCTGTACAGCCCCAGTGTATGCACCAATCGGCAGCCCTTAAAACACAAAATGGTATGAGCCCTTTCAGACATTGTTATACGGTGCATACCAAAGAGCCTTGCCTGAAAACTTTGCATGCACCAAACATGACGCACACCCTGTAGTGCTGGTGATGTAGGCATACGACGCTACCTTAGAACAAACTTTGCATCATCTGCATGACCAAAGGAAAAGCGATCACCAAAAAGGTGCATGGCAAAATGCAGCTCACAACAGGAAAAAGCATTTTCACAGGCGCTTCTAAGGCTTGTTTCTCTGCGCGTAAAAAGCGTTCTTGTCTATATTGGTCCGCTTGCGCACGTAGAACAGTGCTGAGCGACAAACCCATTTTCACGGCATTGTCTAAGTTCGCAGAAAGCACTGACATCTCTACCAAACCGCTGTCCTGCACAAGGCGCTCAAAGCTTTGTTCACGACTCATACCCGAACGCATCCTAAACAAGGCCTGCTGTAGTAACCGTTGTAAATCACCTGATGGCAAACTTTCAGCAGCGGTTTGCAAAGCCAACATCACACCGGCACCAGACTCTACCGACAACGCCAATACATCCAGAAAGAACGGATACTGGCAACGTTGGGCGTGCAATCGGCTTTGGCGTTCTTGATAGCGCTTCCACCACGGCAATATCAACGTGACGCCCCCAGCTACAGCCGCCATATACAGGTTCATTTCTTCACTGTAGACAGCACTGAGCAGCAACACAATGAATGCAGCGGTTAGCGCCTGCAGAAACACTCGTCCCAGCACTACATAGACCTCGGCATGCTGCTCTATGCCTAACCAGATTGGCAATCGATGACGCCATCGCCACGGCAATAACACCCATAGCCTGCGCCCTAGCGCACTATGTAGCCATACTAACCATTGATGCCATGCACGATCCTGCACCTGTTCTGGTAATTGCCGCCAACGAGTACGCAGCCAATTCCCTACACCCAGTAGACTAGCCATCGTCGTGACGGCCACCAACGCAAAGCTAATATACCCCCAGAGCCCCTGCATACCTACACCCTGATCTGAGCAATCTTACGCATCATATGCAACCCAACACCCTCTAAGACCACAACCAAGGTGGCCACACCCCACCCTATGGGTTCAGACCAAAAACTCTGCATCAACTCGGGCTGCATCCAACTCAATGCCGCAGCAATCAGGAGCGGAATCGCTGCCATCACCCACGCTTGCAACGATGCTTGTGCCGTCAGGGTTTTGACCTTTTCCTCTAGATACAAGCGCATACGTAAACTATGGGCTAAACGTTCCAACACATCACTGATACGCCCGCCGCAACGCTGAGAAACCTCTAGACTCGCGGCCAACAATTGCGTGCCTTCATGTGGAATACGGCTAGATAAGTTCATCACGGCTTGTTCTAGCCCTATCCCCAATCGTAGTTCACGTAAGCAAAGTTCCAGTTCAGCACGTAGTGGGGACTTACTCTGCAGTGCTAACTGCTGAAACGCTACTTGCAGCCCTAGGCCCGCTCGCGAGGCTGCCGCTAGCGACTGGATAAAATCTGGTAACTGTGTGCAGACGCGCAAATGACGCTTTTTCTGCAAACGTTGCATTGTTCTTGGCACGGCAATCAGAACCAAGATCGGAGCGATCCAAGCCAGCCAAACATTACCCGTGAGCCACCACCAGAGAAACACACTGAACAACAATATCAAGCTGAAAAACACCGCCAGCACACGAGCATCCACAAACCAATACGCCGCTTCTAATACCGCCTGTGACTGAGCATCTACTTGTTTCTTTTTTTGCTCGAATACTCCCCAAGCCTTTGGTGCAGTCATCATCGTAAATGCTGCCACGGCCACCATTACTCCCAATAACGCGCCTATCCACCACATGTCAGCCTCCTTTATTAGGCTACATCGCTAAACCAGCGTTGATCCAACCACTCCATTTGCTCACTAAAAATCTGCGGTATCAGCCCCTGCCCTTTGAACACCACGCCACCTGAGCTAGATACCTCTGCAGCAAACAGCTCTTGTAGCTGTATACGCCCCGCCTCTAAACCGCATACCTCAGTAATGGAATGAATGATGCGGCGGCCATCAGCCAAACGTTTCTGCAACACCAACACCTCTAGGCTGCTGGCGATATGCTCACGCGCCACGGTCACTGGTAAATCCATACCTGCTAATAACACCAGCGTTTCCAACCTATTAAGCGCCTCTCTAGGGGTATTAGCGTGCACGGTTGTCAAGGAACCCTCATGCCCCGTATTCATCGCTGCCAACATATCAAAGGCTTCACCACCACGACACTCCCCCACTACGATACGGTCGGGCCGCATGCGTAATGCATTACGTACCAAGTCACGGATGCTCACTAGCCCCTCCCCTTCCACGTTGGCGGGACGCGCTTCTAAAGAAACCCAATTTGCCATGTTCAACTGCAACTCTGCAGCATCTTCAATGGTGACCACCCTTTCTTGAGGAGCAATGTAGTTCGTGAGCACGTTTAACAACGTCGTTTTCCCTGAGCCCGTTCCCCCGGCCACCACCACATTTTTTCTAGCCTGTACGCAGCAACGTAAAAACTCGGCCATCGTCGGGCTCAGCGCACCAAAGGCCAATAAGTCATCCATCACCAAACGCTTGGCGGGGAACTTTCGTATGGTTAAGGTAGGGCCTTTAAGGGCAATAGGCGGTAACACCGCATTCACTCTAGAGCCATCTCGTAACCGCGCATCCACCATAGGAGAGGCATCGTCCAAGCGCCTACCTAAGGGCGCTACGATACGCTCCATAATGGCGACCAATGCCGACTCACTACTAAACACAGCAGCGCTTTCATGGCATTGCCCCTGCATTTCCACAAAAATCTGTGACGGGGAATTCACCATGATTTCGCTAATGCCTGGGTCACGTAATAGAGCTTCTAACGGCCCTAAACCTAACGCCTCATCCAACACGGCTTGGACCAATTGCTGCTTACATAACGAAGGCGGCAAATCGGTGCTTTTCGCAATCAGAGCCTCTACACATTGCTGCGCTTCCAAGCGTAATACGGCTTCATTCATATCGCTGTACTGCTTACGGCGCAACTCTAACGCATCCACCAAACGCGCATGCAAGGCCGCCACATGTTCCGCCAACAACAAGGCTTGCTCTCGCTGCGCTGCGACGGAAGCACTCTGTTGCTTAGCCTCTACGCTTTCATTGTTAATCTGTAGCCGCCCTAATTCCGGCTCATCCTCTGCCACACGCTTCACCACTAACTGACAGGGCCCTATCACCACACAATCACCGTCTTGCAATGGCCCGTATTGCGTCACGCGTTGCCCATTCACATACGTACCAGCCAAGCTCCCACAATCCTCTAAAAAGTATTGTTGGGCATGCCTAGCGATACGTGCATGCTGCTTGGCAATACGCCATCCCTTTAACACCAACTGTGCAGAAGCCTCTTTACCAATTACACACTGCTCTGCCAATGGAAACTCAAAACGCTCTCCATTTTGGTATTCACCGCAAAGCTTAAAGGCTAGATCACTCATAATGACCACCTTGAAGCAACGCACTCAATGGCTCCACTGGCAATGCCCAATCCGGTCGCGACAACGAATCTTTTTCCCCTTCAGTCATTGTTGTATTCACTCTGGGGGCTTCTGGGAACTGCTGGGCCACCATTGCCTGCGCCCTATGTATGCGCTGCTGCATAACAGGATGATTGGCTTCCACAATATGCGGCGTTACGAAAATGGCTAATTCTGTTTCCTGACGCTGAAAACGCTCAGAACTAAATGCTGCCCCCAAAACAGGCAATGTACCCAACCCTGGAACCCTATCTTGATTGCGAGAAACCTCTCTGGAGATGAACCCCGCCAGAATTAAGGTTTGGCCCGTTTGCACATTAAACTCCGTCGCCGTTCGCCTTGTTTTCAGAGAGGGGCCACTGGGCACTGATAAACTAGGATCTATAGAACTCACCTCTACCTCAATACGTGAACGTACCGCTCCAGAGGCTTGGATGAGGGGCGTAATACGCAATGAAACGCCATAGGGCTTGAACTGCGTGGAGTTATTACCATTGCTGTCTGTCACGGTATAAGGCACTTCACCGCCTGCCAGAAACTCAGCAGTACTGCCACTGCGAGCCAGTAATTGCGGCTGTGCCAAGATGGTTGCCGCCCCCACCTCGCTCAACGCTTGTATACGTGCTGAGAGCAACGCATTAATACCAAAATAGCCCTTGAGTGCTGAACTGCCCATTTCCGTGGCCACCACGGTTTCACCGGGCCGTGCGCCAATGCTACCGGCTGCATTCTCCCATGCAACCCCAGCCGTAAACCCACCTTCTGTGGTATCACTCCAGCGCGTGCCTAAATTGCGTAAGGCATTGCGAGGTACCTCTACCACCTGCACATCTAACAACACCATCGCATCCCACCCTTGGCTATCACTTAAGTCCAAAAGCTGCGGATATCGCTTAGCTAGTACTGCCAAGTGTTCCTGTTGTCTATCTGTTAAATGTGTAGCCTCTACAACCAACTTATCCCCCACCTCACTAATTTCCACGCCAGGAATTTTGGCCAATAACTGTTTTAATTCACTTTTACTTTGCCGCACGCCAGTAGACAGTACGTCTACGTGGTAAGCCTGACGACTACCGTCACGCTGCCACAGTTGCACTGTGCTGCTGCCCTCGTTGCGCGCAAAAACAATTACCTCTTGCTCTTCCGTTGTCACAGCGTTTAGTACATGACCATCACCTACTGCGACGCGCGCTAATTCTGGAATAGCCAGCACCCGCATATCACCCACTTGCATCTGCCACGTTTCTGCTTTGGCTGACCCTGCCATCGCCCACCAAACTATCACTACACATAGGCTCAGCCTCATTACGTGCTTTGCACTGGCGTCATTCATATTCCTCTCCCTGTAAGACTATTGCCTCTGCCGCATTACGCTCAGTCCAATCAGCCCACGGTGCGGCAGCTTGTTCAGACATGTTTTCTAAGCCATAGGCTTGTGCTGGTAGTGAAAACAAAGCCTTAGAAGGAGACGCCGCCGCCGTCGAAGCCACCAATGCTTGTAAGGTACGGTTCTGCTGATTGCCATACACCACCGGAGCAGACTTCTTTGCCCTCGTTGGTGACGACGTAGCCAGACCTAACAAAGCAGCCAAATCACCCCGAATCGCTCGATCCGACCTCCCCGCATCGCCTACTGGGCGCAGCATGGCTGTTAATGTTCCTGCCTGCCTTGCCGCCAATAAGGTCACACCCTCTTCAGGGCTCACATCCAATGTCAGTGTGCTGGCTTCATAACGGCTTTCGCTGAGATACTCGGTATTGCGATTAATGGCTAAAACTCTCACGCCCTGCAGTAAAGGCGAAGAAATACGACGTCGCTGATAATCAAAAGACACGTATACATCGATTAAATCCCCTGCCTGCAAAAGCCCTGCCACAGAACTCAACACATCGGCAGGGATAGTTAATGCCCGGCGTCCAGGGCGCAAGATAGAAGAAAACCGATCCGGCTCTTGTTCTCGTACATGGGCAGGCAAGATCAAGTCGCCCGCTACCAATGCATGCGCTAATTTCTGATTTTCTATAGCTAAAAAATACTCTGGTGACAAACTATCGCTACTGATTAAGTGCTGAGGAAAATCACGTATCGCCACATCTTCGCTACCTAGAATGGCCCCTACCGGTAATGATCGCGCAGCGACTAGACGCGCTACCATCGGAACCGCTGCACGCGCTTCTAATTCTTGTGTTTTATCCGCCAAATAGCGCGAACTGGACCACACTGCCAACCCTGCCCCCAGCAAAGACAACAACACCCAAATTGCTGTGGATCGATGCGCCCATAAGCGCTGCTGCCATACGGTACTCATTGCTCCCCCTTGCTTCTGGCCCTAATAGCAGCGCAACACGTAGATACCAACCATTTGTTCACCCATCGGTATCCAACTCATTACCCACTGTTCCGCACCATGCTGAAAGCTCAGGGCATAAGAATCCATATGCACAGACAATGTGGGAAACTTCTTGGCTACCAATTCTGCCAATACAGCCTGAGGTTCTACGTCTTTAGACACGCTATACCATTGGTGCTGCACCCTCGCACTGCTCAGTTGTTCTTCCCACGCCCACAGCAGTTGCAAGTCAGGATGAGAAAACAGAGGTAAGTACACGGGCTGCGCAGAACGCAGACAGCTCAGTGCAATAAACGCAGTACTCTGATCCACTGTCTGTAACCGCACAGAGCAAGGATCTGTCACCCCCGATTGCTCCCATAAGACACTTCCCTTTTGTACATGGGCTTTCTCTAGCTGTGGAATACGCTCTTGTGCCTGCTGCATGAACTCAGCAAGATCCACGCCTTTTACCTGCCAAGCGTAATACCACAACGCATCGGATTGCAGCGACAGCAATAACTCGGGGCTATATGCATGCAAGATCTGCTCAACACTGTGCAACGGAGCAAGCCATTGCGCTTGCAGCGGCTCTGCTACTGTGACTGCACTTACTCCCAATACACCTACGCAACACAGTCTAGTCATGGATATCCTCATGGCTCACTCCTGCCGCTCATACCGTGAAGGTATGCTGCTTTCCCATTGACGCAGCCAGTCGTATTCAGGAGTGGCTCGCCCCCACGCCTTATCCACCGTGCCAGTAAAGTACTCTATGTTTTGTACCTGACGACGACTACGATCTGCCGCCTTCCCCCACCATTGAGGCGCTTGCTCCAAGCGTTGCCGTACCTGGGCTGCAGCAACTGCACTCCCACTACCCACTAACACCACATGCTGCTGCGTTAACGCCAACGAAGGGAACAAGGCATGGCTTAAGCGCTTCTGCAAACTACTTTGATGGATGCCCTCATCCTCTAAACGCACTTCAGCCGCTAACGATGTGGACTCCCTATCCAGGGCTTCATTCCACCCATAACCTGTTTGGCTATACTGCAGTCCCGTAGCCTCTGCATCCCAGAGGGCTTTACGCTGAGGCTCTGTTAAGGGATAGTCGGCAGACCACAGTTGTGCGCGTAGAAAAGCGCCGTGTGCAGCGGCTAATTGGACTCGACTTTTCTCATGCTGCGCATACAGCAACCAATGCGCCATAAATAACAGCCCCATCAGCACAGGCAACACGATGATGCTTTCCACTATGGCTTGCCCTCGTTGACTCATGACGCACTCCAACGGGGCACGCTAGCTTTAGCGACTAGCCTAGATTCCCAATACGGCATAAATAGATTGGGGCGATGTGAGACCTGCACGGGGGGCAAATAGGCTACCTCTGCCGTGCTGTGCGTTGTTAACGTGGTATTGGCTGTAGGCTGCGTCACCTGCAACGCTAACTCAACCGTTGAAACCTGGGATGCCAATACTAGAGCAGGCTGCAAGGTGGCACTCATTAATGGCTGTGCCAATGCATAGCCATACGAACTGGCTAACGGATTCGCCTCTTCACCCAGTAGATTCCAGCCAGCCACCTCGCGTACCCAGCGCCAGAAATCTTGCTGAGAAAAGTTATCAGGCGGGTCCTCAATAAATACGCCATCGGGGACTTGCCCACGCCGGCTAGGTATCCAGGCGTACCCCATAGCATATTCACGGTAATAACAACCTATCCAACGGTTAGACCTCAGCGCATGGAAAGACAAGGTGTCACCACTTCGCCAGCCTGCTTTGTCGTCGAGTTTTGTTTCACCGCGTCGACGAAGCTGGTGTCGTAAATGCGGGCAACGAGCACTGACTACCCATTTGTTTTTAGCGGTATAGTTCCTTGGCTGTAAGAACGCATAGCTGCCTGCGCTATCACGCACCCAATCCGCTACGAATGACTGTGCCGCTACCGTTGCCAATACCGTACTCGGGTGCTGCTGCAGCGCAGCACTCAGCCTAGATGCTGCGTTTATTTCTGGATAGCTGCGGTACAAAATCACTTCAGCACTTTGCTTGGCCAACGCAAAAAAATGTTGTTGAAGATTCTGCTGCACGCGGCCAAATACCTGATTACTAAACTCGGTATGCGCAAGCGCAGCACTCTGCAATCGACTCTGCAACGACAGCCTTTCCCCCAACCCTAGCGCCTTGGCTGAAGACGCGTAATCTCTGGCATGAGCCGGACCAAACATCAGGCCAATCAAACTCGCTGGTGGGTTTGCTCTACCGAAACGCTCTGCCTGTGTCAGCGCAAAATGCCCCCACGAAGCCGCTGTAGCCAAGTGGGCACTTGCCACATGATGCGCCACATAGGCTCGGTTCAATAACGCCAGCATATTAAGTAGTCTGGCTTGAACCAGACCAGCGCTATACACCGCCGTATCCGTCGCACTGTTCTGCCGCATTTTGGCGGCGCTAATGTCCCCCACCCAAAAGGCGCGGTTAAAGAGCAGCACCAAAACCGCTAGACATATAATGCCCAGCACCAGCACTTGGCCTTGCTGGGCTGAGGAATGGCTAACGTGCCTCATTTTGGAACGCTCGTATTACCTGTAAACGATTTCAGGCCTTTAGCCGAGGTTTGTGCCGCCGTAGCTTGAGCAGCATCCCCTGCCGCTTGCGTCATTTCCGAACCATCCTCGCCTGCTAGCTCGTGAGCAATCGCTGCAGTTTGCGAACGTACTACCTGACCAAATAGCTGAAATACAGCAATAGCCGCAATCGCTACTAACGCTACGATGATGATGTACTCGACCATCCCCTGTCCGCTTTGTTTCTTATCTGCTGTCATGTGACTCTCCTGTTGTCTGTAGCAGCAGTTTGGAACAAAGCTCCGCCCTCCTCAATTCGTAAGATTGAGGGCGGATAAAGTGATGTAGGAGACTAAATTAGGGAAGAAGGCGTGCTAGATTTAGCTTTTTTAGGTGCTACAACACCCATAATCATCAAGCCAGCAATGCGGTGATCTGTCGCGTCGCTTATCCACCGTGCAACGTGGCAAGCAACGCTTCACGTTGTTAGTAATTGGGATTTTTATATCGATTATAAAAATCTTCGGTACACATCCGTTTTATAAACTCTATATTGGAAGTGGTCGCTGAGACAGGCTTATCTTTTGCCACATAAAGAAAACCCTGCTGAACGTTACCGGGTGCATTCAGGGGCGTAGGCTGACCATTTTCGTGTCTATTCACATCGTAATTGATGCAATAACCAATCGTGTTAGAGGTCGTTTTGTCTTTCACCGCTCTAATCTGGTTATAAGTAAATTGGTAGCCTTTATTAGCCTCATCCAGCTCTTTCTTAGCGCTCTCGCTGATTGCAAACGGACGCGATAAGCGATCAATGGCCGCAACATACTCCGTATCCATTTTCCTCACCACAAACTGTGTGTCTGACGTTGTTGCTGTTGTATAGGTTACCCCTTGTGCCGTTTTCGTAATGCTGTACTGCTTCCACTCCTCTGCCTCTTCTACAAAAGGAGTAGTACCATCCAACAGAGTAGAGAAGCGCTGTAAAGCACTCAGGAAAGAACCGTCACTGCCATCGCCCATAGAGCCACAACCAGAAACTAACAACGCTGCTGGCAACGCTAATACTAGGACACGTTTCTTCATTTCTCCCCCTTGGAATGGAACCAAAAAATTAATTGCCCGCTGCGCATGCATGCCGTGTTGGCATCAACAGCTGTGTATTTCCAGTCATAGTAGTACAGCTCTATCGTGAGGCATTGTTACAAAGCTTATGCAGACGTTTTAGACAAGAAAAAACGCCACCAATCCTTTAGAACTGGTGGCGTAAAGTTTTCCATTCCTTCTCAAGAATGAAAAAACATGCGGTTACTATTATGTATCATTCAACGTCAAAATAAAACACCCGGGGCTACAAACAACAATCCCTCACTCTGTGCGGATTACTCATTCAGTAACTTATGTCGCACTATGACACATTTAAGGTATATGTTTGTAGAGCGGGGAGTGGCGATTCCAGTACCCTACTGCCCACAGTGATACGCCCTGTAGGGCTATAGAGGTAATAGCAAAAGAAAAACCCCAGCATGATTTCTCATGCTGGGGTTTCTTATTGGTTGCGGGAGCGAGCTATGTAACATATGCAGTGTTACAGACAGTTCCCTAATAACTACTTAAGCTGTGTGAAAATAAGTCTGAGTCGTCATTAAATGCCAAACATCGCTATAGCCAGCACCACTCAATAAGCTCATTTATCACAATCCAAGCCCCCTTCCATAATATACAAAATCTGTTCTAATATTTTTGTCCAATTTGAATAATATGTATAACCTTGATATTCAGTCAGTGTATCGCCAACCTGATTCAACTCAATCAAAAGTGCTGCACTATCTTTTGTAAGCCCATCCATATAAGAAGTGACACGTGCTTTCCTATGGTCTGATGGATTAACAGTAATCTGCCCTCTTGGGGATCTGCACTTATCACCGTAATCATATAGAGACTGCTGAATCTGAGAAATCGACTTTTCTATCGTCCCCGATTTTCTCAAATGATCCGGAGTTCTAATTTGCTCGACCGTGACATTTTGAAGCTGACCACATCCTGCCAGTGCTACTGCACACAACACTCCTACCACAAGTGCCCTCATTCTCATCTCCTTTCAATAAGATACTGAGATGATAACAGCACAAATAGACAGCAAGGATCAAGAGTTATTTGACGTAGAAACAGAACAGCAGTATTGAGGTATATGAGCCACTCCCAATGCCTCCACTTTTCTGTAGATGCCCCTTTAGGCATGCTGCAGCATATGTTTCAGCAAAAGAAAAACCCCAGCATGATTTCTCATGCTGGGGTTTCTTATTGGTTGCGGGAGCAGGATTTGAACCTACGACCTTCGGGTTATGAGCCCGACGAGCTACCATGCTGCTCCATCCCGCGTCTGACCAAATAAAAACCTCGCCACAAAAGCGAGGCTTTAAAATCTTTATCGACCAAAACTGTATCGATAGACAGTATTGTGCAGCTTAAAAGATAAGCTGTCAAGCACTAAAGAGTTTATCTTAGTTTTGAGGGTTATTTCGCCTGAAAAGCTCCCACTCTTCGGCTACGCTGCCATCCGGTAAGGTGCAAATACCTACTTGCCCACCCGGCTGATCTTGGTTACTCACCGTCCCACCCATGTCTACACAATAGACAGAGGCCGGGTTCGCCATCCCTACTTTGGGCTCTACAGGCGCACAAGCCACTAATAACACGGCAACCGCTGCCATTCCGATGTGGTACATCACTGTTCCTCCAAAGACCATGTATGTGATGGTTATAGCACTACGAACAAATAGGCGTGTGACGAATATAAACAAACACCCTTCTGATCCGTTGAATGGCTACAAACTTGCGCGTTACACGTATGCGCCAAATACCTTTTGCAGTTGAGCTTCGTCTACTTTTAAACGCCCTTTCCAGCCTGCCCAGGGCATTTCCATATCCGATCGCCCTTTGGTGTTTTTGAGTTGGTTTTCACAACTCACTATGTCACCAAAGTTCGTCCATGCCCTATCACTCAATGTGATGAACTGATTGGGTATCACACCTAGCCTTGCCAAGCTGTCTAGTATGCCTCGTTTAGTATAGACATCACCCTTGATAATTTTCGCAGCGGTTAAGCGCTTTTCAAATTGCCCTGGTGTCTCGTCATCGGGTGCATTGCGTAGCAAATCAATCAGACTGAGAAAGGCATGTTTATCTTCTGCTGTCGCGGCTACTACAGGCTGTGTCAACAAATGAGCCAAATTCAGATAGGCGTAGGTGGGCGTACTGCTGTAAGCATTCCCCACATACAAACAGTACTGCAAATGGGAGTCATGCAGGTAGTTAGGCTCGTTATGGTCCGCACACACCCAGCAACAGCGGTATTCGGGCTTTTCTAGATACGTGTGTACGGCAATATTATTCAGTTTGCTCCATGCGGATAACACCGATCTTCCGCGCAAATAACTACCGCCAACTCCCGCAATGAAGGTTGTCAGTATGCGTTCTTGTGTCAGTTCAGGACTATTTTTTAGCGACCGCAGCTTTTCAATTACATCATCATGATCAGCAAAATACGTGATGGCATTACTTTGCCACTGATGCTCTTGCAAAATGTCGCGTTCTTTATCGCTGAGTATTTGCTCATTGTAGATAGACACGCGACGCTCTGCATCGTACTCAGCGTTTTGATACTTATACAGTTTTCTTAGCACACGCATTAGCTTGGGTGTCATGTAAACCGAACCTTTTTACCGTTAGTAAGGGACTGCAGTCTCGCCTAAAACAAGCAGCCTAGTTTCCCTGGCATTAATGCCCGCGCGTTTTGAACCAAATGTAGGCGATACCTACTGGAGCAATAATCCACGCCATCACAAACAAGACTAGGTTAATGATGATCTTCCCCACCAACATCACCCATGTGTTGATGTAGAAAACGTTATCGCCAAACACAAAGCGTTTTAGCTCGTCGTACACCACTTTAGAAAATGGGAAAAGGATCAAGCAAATAACACCAGGAATAATGCGATTCCACAACCCATTGGTACTCCACCCTATATTGTTTTCCATGAATAGAAACAAGGCGAAATACAAAGCGCCTACGCAATACGCTCTGATCAGATAGGTTCTATCCAGTGAACCAAATATTCTAGAAAACATACATGCCCCTAACCCACGTTAGTCGTTTACCTAAAAAGTGGCTCAGTATACAGCGCAGGCCACCTGTGCACATGACAAGACCGTCACGCTCTGCAACGAATACAGCCAGCCTCACCACTACACTGTGCGTTATGCCTCTACCGTAATAAACCACTTAGGCTGCATAGCGGAAAAATCTTTACGTATGTTCGACGGCAAGTAACTGGCAGAGTCCAACACTACCGCCGCGCCTTCTACGCGTTTAAACACTACCCAATGCCAGAAGTCTTTCCCATTTTCTTGATGGTGTTTAATGGATAACAACGCGGTATTGGGCAGTGTTTCCCATGACTCAAAAGGTAGCTCATCCGTAGAAGTCTTGATGCCCTCATGGCGTAACAATCTGCGTACATAGTTGGTATCCGACCATAGCGATGTATCTTCCGCGTAAATGCCCATTGCATTGGCAATAGCCTTCATTTCTGCGTATGTTTTACCAACAATATTGGCGACTGATGCAATACCACATCCAGTGCTTTCTTCTTGTACAACTACGTTCATCCTGAATGCCTCTCTGCCCTCTATAAACCCATGGATATATTCACTCTTGCTCTACTTTACACATGGCCACATAAAGACACCATGCGCTGTCTACTAGGCATGGTGTCTTTGTTGTATTGCGGTAATCTGCAGCACCTTATAAGGACGTTTTGTGCTTTAAGGCGACCAACCCCACAGCAGTCAACACAGCAAAGCCCGCCCCCACAAGGAACGTACCTTGAAAACCCACCACATCCCACAGCAAACCAGCTACGACACTGGCAATAAAGAGCGCAATACCGGTTAACAGGTTGAACATACCAAAAGCCGTACCGCGTAATTCTGTGGGTGCACAATCGGCAATCAAGGCCGCAAACAGCCCTTGGGTAAAGCCCATATGCAGCCCCCACAACACCACACCCACGAGCAAACCGGTTAAACCTGGCACTAGCGCAATCACCAAATCGGCTGCAATCAATAGCACCAAACCTATACCCAACACGCTGATTCTATTAATGCGGTCGGATAAAGCACCAGCAGGATACGCAGATATCGAAAACGCTAGACTCATCAACACCAGCACTATGGGCGTCCACATAATTTCTATGCCTACGGCATCGGCGCGCAAGATCAAAAAGGCTTCGCTGAAACGCGCTAAGGCAAATACGCCCCCTACCCCAGCCACCCACCAGTAATCACTACCTAGCTTCACTAAATCATGCCATTTCAAGACCTTTTTAGGATCTTTTTTTAATGAGCTTGGCGCTGGGTCTTTGACATACACAATCAGCACAAATACCGCTAAGAATGCCGGAATGACAGCAATCCAAAATACGCTTTGGAACGAGTCTGCGGTTAGCCACATCAACCCTATGACCAACAATGGTCCTAAAAATGCACCTATAGTGTCTAAGGTTTGGCGTAAACCAAAGGCCGCACCACGTAGCTCTGCAGGCGTGATATCCGCCACTAAAGCATCACGTGGCGCACCCCGTATGCCTTTACCTATACGGTCTACGAACCTCGCTCCCACCAGCCAACCCAATGTCCCTGCCAAGGGAAATACGGGTTTGGTTAAGGCTCCCAGTCCATAACCACATACCGCCAAGATCTTACGTTTGCCTAACCTATCACTTACCGCCCCCGAGAATACTTTAGTGACGGATGCCACGGCCTCGGCTATGCCCTCAATAAAGCCCACACTGAGCGCTGATGTACCCAATACCGTTACCATGTAGATAGGCAATAAAGCATGGATCATTTCCGACGAAATATCCATCAACATAGAAACAAAACCCAGCGCCCAAACCCCGCCCGGTACGGCTTTCCAACCACGTTGCTGTGCTGCGTGCTTCATGTGTCATCCATAAAAAAACCCGGTTGAGCTATGCTGCAAAACCGGGTTGCTACGGTAGTGTTCGCTCGTTACGAACGCCCTACCGTTAACTGTACGCTGCCTAAACCCTCTACTGTTGCTGTCAGCACGTCACCGATCTGCACAGGGCCTACGCCTGCTGGCGTGCCTGTCATGATCAAATCACCTGCCTGCAAGGTAAAGCGCGTAGACAAGTAGGCAATGGTTTCAACAATAGGCCAGATCATCTGGTTGATATCACCAGATTGTCTACGCTCACCATTGATATCCAAGCTAATAGCCCCTTTGGTCAGTACGCCAAACGCCGCACGTGGATGCAAGGGCCCCATAGGCGCTGATGCATCAAATGCTTTACCCACTTCCCAAGGCCTACCTTGTTTTTTCAACTGAGTCTGCACATCTCGCTGCGTCATGTCCAAACCAATGGCATAACCCCAAATGCTCTGCTCAGCTTGCTCTAGGCTAAGGTCCTTGCCGCCAGAGCCCAATGCCACCACAAGTTCTACCTCATGGTGTACATCTTGGCTTTGTACTGGATAAGGCCATACAGGTGCTGAATCAGTACCCATCGCCCATACCGCACCCGCTGGTTTGGCAAAGAAGAATGGGTCTTCGCGTCCGCTATGACCCATTTCCTGAGCGTGCTCAGCGTAGTTCCGGCCTACACAAAAAATGCGGTTTACCGGAAAACGCTGCTCACTGCCTGTCACCTCTAGCCCAACGACTTCCTGTGGTTGGATTGCCCAAGTCATTTTATTTTTGTCCTTCTTGGAAGCGAGCGATGCTGTTGGAAATCTCACGTTTCGCAGACTCAACACCTTCCCAACCGTTTACTTTGACCCATTTACCTTTTTCCAGGTCTTTGTAACGCTCAAAGAAGTGTTTCAAACGAGCCAATTCTTCTTCTGGCAGATCGTCTGGGCCATTAATGTGACGGTATGGAGGGTACAGTTTGGTTACTGGTACGGCCAATACTTTAGAATCGCCACCACCTTCATCTTCCATCATCAATACGCCAATCGCGCGGCATTTCACTACAGCACCGATTTGGATTGGGAATGGAGCCAATACCAACACGTCAGCTGGGTCACCATCGTCAGCGATAGTTTGTGGCACGTAACCGTAGTTCACTGGGTAGTGCATAGCGGCCAACATGAAACGATCAACAAAGATCGCGCCAGTTTCGTCGTCCACTTCGTACTTCACTGGATCGGAATTCATAGGAATTTCGATGATGACGTTGAACTCTTCCGGTGCATTAGCACCGGGGGTGACGAGATTTAAGCTCATGAGCGAACCTTCAATAATGATTAATCAACCCTGCGATCAGGGCGGTCAGAAATAATGCTGGTGTCCACCCCTGGTGGCAAGGCCGAGTCAAAATACTCGTCATCATCGTTAGATGAACTTGCTGCCGGTGTTGTGGAAGCGGGTGCTACAACCTCAACCGCCGGTGTAGGGCTGGTTGAGTCTTCAGAATAGAAATCAGCCGCGCTAGCAGCCAATGGCTGCACCTCTGAAGGGTCAGTGATAACCGCATCAGGTGCAAATGCCGTGTCTACAATGTCGGGATCGGCCTGAGTCTCGGCAGCAGGCAAAGAGCGGCTGGTACGCACGCTAGGCAATGCACCTACTACTACAGCAGAGGCTAATTGCCAGTGACGCATCGCATCTTGGCTACGGCCTAAACCGTCGTACAAGTTACCCAACAGCGCATGAATACGCATGTCGTTGCGGATTTTCATGCTGCGTTTCAGGTAGTGCTCGCCCTGCCCCCACAACTGACCAGTCAAACACAGTTGACCTAAAGCGGCCAACAAATCGGCATCGTTGGGGTACTTACGCAGCCATTCTTCGGCTTTGCTCAAACGGCGCGCATAGTGTTCTGGCGTGCAATTCGCATAGGCCATGATCAATGAAGGCTCGAAACGCACATTGATGGCGGCTTCCAGAATACGAGCAGCATCATCGTACTCATCGGCTTCCGCTTTCACTTGCGCAGCAGCCAAGGCCACAATTGGCAGTGTTTTTTCGTCGGCACGTAAGTCGCCCCAGATCGTTTTAAACTGCTCAATGCCGCCTACTTTAATACGTGCCGCAGCGGCTTCTTCTATCGCTGCTAAGGCTTCATCTCTATCAATCGCACTACGGCGCACCAAGAGACGCGTCAATTCATACACCTGATCGTGTTGCCCTAGCTGGCGGTAAGCACGTAACAACAAGCGAGTCGTATGCAAAAAGCGGGCATTCACGTCTTGTAAAGGCTGCAACAATGCGACCGCTTCTTGAGGGTTACCTTGATCCAACCACATTTCAGCCATTGCTGTTGCGGCGGCCACTTTCAAACGCTCGTCTTTAGCCGCTTCGTCTTGTACTTGCTTGAACTGTTCGTCACGGCGTTGATACTCGCCCTGATTATGGGCGGCTCTAGCACTGGCCAAGCCTGCCAGCACGCGACTGCTGTGCGAACGTGTTTTAGCCAACAACTTGGTGAGATCTTTTTCGGCTTGATCGTAGCGACCTTCCAGCACATTTAACCAACCGCTTTCCAACAAAGCACGGTCACGGTTTTGGGCTCTACGGCCACGCCACAAGCGAAAGCGCTCAGGGCTACCGGAAATCCAGCTGATGAAGCGTAGCGCCACATACAGCACGATAAAAATGACAATGGCGGCCACGACGGCAAAGTTTAAGCCGAACGACACACGATATGGCGGCACCAGCACCACCACGTTACCGCTGTGCTCACGCAATACCAGCGCCAGAGTCACCGCCGCAATTAATACTACCAGCGTCCAAATCCAGGCTCTCATGACTTATCCTTGAAAAGGGGTGGCCAGTGTGCGCAATGCAGCTTGAGTCGCATTCTCAGTAGTGGCGTCAGGTTGATCCTCTACCGTCTCTACAGCGTCCCCTGCTTCCTCTTGCTCCTCGACCACTGTACCCGCTTCGGCAGGTTCATCTGCCTCATTTGCAGCGGCTGTTTCATCGTCCACAGCCTCTTTCTGCATCATGGATTCCAAGGCCTGCAGGCTGTTATCCAAGGTAGGCAGATGGGTCACTATAGGCATTTCTAGCAGGCTTCGCGTCAATTGCAGTGCTTCTGCGCCAGCACCTGTTTGCACATCAAAACGTTGTTGCAACACGGCCAACACGGCATTCATTTCAGACTGCCACACCAACGGTTGGCCCGTCATCAGCGCCAAACGTGCCGTGGTGATACGTAAACGTAGGTTATCGCGCAAACGGTCGGCTTGCTCAGGAGACAACAACAACGCAGACGCATCATCAATACGGCGCACAGACACCAGATCGCCGAGGTCTTGAGATACGGCATCCCAACCACGCTCTACCCAGTACCAGCTTTGTTTGGCCGTACGTTCCCACCAGGGTGTTTCTTCAGTAAACACTGGCTCTGGAATCGTTGGTTCTGATGCGGTATCTTCGTTTTCTTCCACCGCTGCATCAGGCGCTAGCAACACAGCGCGGTTTAGCTCTGCCTGCAAGGTATCTAATTGACGGGATAGCGAGGACACATCGACCACAGTAATGGCGCGTAGGCGTTGCAAATCACCATTAATGGTTTGCTGCAATGAGGCCAAGGTAGGTCGGTTGGCACGAGCCAAACGCGCTTGCGCTGTTTCCATGGACACAATCGCATTATTGACGTTACCGCCTATCAGTAATTGCTGCTGAGCCAGATTCACCAAATGCTCGACGTCATTTAACAGCGCTTGCTGGCCGCCCGCATCAGTGAGCGTCTGGAAAGCCTGATGTAAATCTTGAGTGCGTTCTTGGCTATCGGCCAATTCACGCTGCAATTGCTGATATTTTTGTTGCAGATCGCGTAATTGAGACTGCACCTGCTGTACTTGGTCTACCGCTTTGTTGCTAGCCTGAATATTCGCCTGCAGTTGACGCTCAAGGTCAACGTAGTCTTTTTGCTGCTGTTGGCCATACCAGACACCGCCACCCACCAGTGCCAACACAATCGCTGCCGCCAATACGGTTAAGCCATGCTTGCTTTTAGCCGCCGGCTGCTTGGCAGTGTCATTCTGCGAAAAATAGGTGCTTTTCTTGCCGGTATGCTCAGCGCCTACTGTGGCAGGCGTATCCTGCACAGTGGCCTTCTCGGGCTGAGACGGATCGATTTCAGGTGTTTTATCTGTTTTATCTGTCATAGCAAGATGTAATCCGATTACGTTTTGTTGACGCTGGCCAGCTCAGTAAAGGCCGCGCACATGGACTCCACACTAGGTGAAGCATAACGCAGCCTTTGTAACGGGGCCAAATTCCGCTTCTCTTGTTCCGATTGTAGTCGTTTCCCTATGCGTTCGTGAATGACTACGCCACCTACCTTGGCCCAATACTGCTCTAAACCCAGACGGCATAGGTTATCCAAAATCGCTGCGACACTTTCGGAACTGCTAAATAAGATGGAGCATTGTGTAGACAACAACGCCTGCTGCAACTGCACGACGTCCTCACCCGTCCATAACGCTGGTTGGCGCTGATAGACCGTTAAACGCTGCACCTGCTTTCCTTCTGCCTCTAGCGCTGCCCCCAACCATTCACGGCCTTTCTGGCCTCGCACTACCAACACATTACGCAGTGTAGAGAGGTGGGGTTGCAACACGCTCCATAATGCCTCGGAATCTTGTGCAGTATGACTAGCGGGGTACAACAACAGTTGTTCCGATACCACGCGCTGTTCGCGAAACGGTACGATGCTCGCTTGACCCACGCCTGCGACTCGCACAGTGGCCGGCCAAGCAATGCCGTGCTGCGCAATGATATTGAGGTAACTGAGTGCCGCTTGGCTGCTGACAAACACCACCAGGTCAAACAAAGAAGGGTGATGTATCAAAGGATCAAAGTTGTGCTGCTGTTCTTCTAGCACTAAGGCAGGCAGCACCAAGCTTTGCTGGCCCTGCTGCTGCAAGGCCTCCTGCAAGGCTTGGTTACGGCCTTCTGGACGAGTCAGTATGGCGGTAGCAGAACGCCCTTCGCTCACGCGTTAGTTCTCGCTGCTCGCAATGGACAATCTAGACAAAATGTCTTTAGCCCCATCTGCTAAGAGCGCATTGGCTACTTGAGTACCCAATGCAACAGCATCGTCAGCATTACCACGGGCTTCTGCGCGAATAATGCGTGATCCGTCAGGCTCGGCAACCAATGCACGCAAATACAATTGATCGTTCTCAATGGTGGCATACGCCGCCATTGGCACTTGGCATGAACCACCCAACAAGCGTGACACGGTACGTTCAGCCAGCGCACGCGCTGTAGATTCAGCACATGCTAAGGGGGCCAATAGAGCCTGTAGCTCTACATTAGCTTCCATAATCTCTATACCCAGCGCGCCTTGGCCTGCTGAAGGTAGGCTGTCTTCAGGGGACAGCAATGAACGTATACGCTCAGCTAGCCCCAGACGAATCAAGCCGGCTGCAGCCAAAATAATGGCATCGTAATCGCCGTTATCCAGTTTGCCTAAGCGGGTGTCTAAGTTGCCACGCAACGGCTTAATGGTCAGGTGTGGGTAGCGTTCTCGTATTTGCGCTTCACGACGCAAACTGGCTGTGCCCACTACAGCACCCTCTGGCAAATCAGCCAGCGACGCATAGTGGTTAGATACAAAAGCATCACGCGGGTCTTCGCGTTTCATGATCACTGGCAAAGCAAACGGGCTTTGCAGATCAAAGGGCACATCTTTTAAGGAGTGCACTGCTAAATGGGCCTTGCCTTCTAACAAAGCCACTTCCAGCTCTTTGATGAACAACCCCTTACCACCCACTTTAGACAGCGTGCGATCAAGGATTTGATCACCGCGAGTAGTCATACTCAGCAGCTCAACCTTGCAGGTAGGATACAGTGTCTGTAAAGAGTCACGTACGAACTCGGCCTGCCACAATGCCAGTCGGCTAGCACGTGTTGCAATAATCAACTGATCAGGTACCAACAAAACAACTCCTACCCAGCAAAGTAACGGGCCACAGCGGCGCCCACGATCCCCAAAATAGCCAAAATCGCCAACCCTTGTAGCAGGGACAGGCCAGATTCATGCTTTTTACGATCAGAGTCAGGTAAAAAACTCATGATTTCATCCTTTATTTAATGGTAGGTTGGCGCATTGCCATCCATTTGCCCAATATGACCAGTATAACGGCAACAGAGGCTTCTACAATCAACTTCGTTGTAGAGGAGATATCGCCCACATAGCGTGTCACAGCGATATCAGTCACCAGCATGCCCCCTGCGATCCAACCCAATAAGGCCGCGCCCAAGGTGATGAGCACAGGAAACCGGTCAATCAATTTCAACACTAACGTGCTACCCCAAATAATAATGGGGACACTTAGCAGCAAACCAAAGATCACATACACCATTTGGTGATCGGCTTGTGTATTTTGTGCAGCGCCAGCAATCGCAATCACGTTGTCCAGACTCATGACAAAGTCTGCAATCAAAATGGTTTTGACGGCTGACCACACACTACTACCCGCTTGCACATTACCGTGTTCGCCCTCGTCTGGAACCAACAACCTCAACCCTATCCAGAACAACATCGCGGCCCCTACCAATTTCAGGAAAGGAATATCCAGTAAGGTTAACGCAAAGAAAATCAAGAGGACGCGCAGGATAATTGCCCCTACCGTACCCCACAATATGCCTTTGATGCGTTGTTTATGGTCAAGATTTCTGCACGCTAGCGCGATAACCACGGCATTATCACCGCCCAGCAAAATATCAATTAAAACGATCTGAAACAATGCGCCCCAGTGGAGCGTTTCGAAGAATTCGATCATTGAGTTTCTGTAGTGTTCAACCTAGATAATGGTCATAGCCTGCTTTGTGTTGCCCTATATCTAGCAAAGTAGTGCTATTCACGCATGCGATGAGTACACCATCAAAAAAGCGCCCTACATCGCAATGCAGGGCACTTCTTTTTGCATGCCTATACCCAGTTTACCGCAACTGGGTATGAACAGCGCTTACAGTACAGACTTCAGCAACTTGCCCATTTCGGATGGGTTGCGTGTAGTACGAATACCGCAAGCTTCCATCACTTCCAGTTTGGCGTCTGCAGTATCAGCACCACCGGAAATCAGAGCACCTGCGTGACCCATACGTTTCCCTGGAGGCGCTGTAACACCAGCGATAAAGCCGATTACTGGCTTTTTCATGTTGTCCTTAGCCCACAGAGCAGCGTTCACTTCGTCTGGACCGCCGATCTCGCCGATCATGATCACGGCATCAGTGTCTGGATCGTCGTTGAACATTTTCAGTACATCGATGTGTTTCAGACCGTTGATTGGGTCACCACCGATACCTACCGCGCTGGATTGACCCAAGCCCAACTCAGTTACCTGAGCAACCGCTTCGTAGGTCAATGTACCGGAACGGCTAACCACACCAATACGACCTTTACGGTGGATGTGGCCAGGCATAATACCGATTTTCAGTTCGTCTGGAGTGATCAGACCTGGGCAGTTAGGGCCCAACAACAAGGTTTTCTTGTTCTCAGCACGCATACGGTTACGTACACGCAGCATGTCACGAACAGGAATACCTTCGGTAATGCAGATCACCAGATCCAGGTCAGCGTCTACAGCTTCCCAGATCGCATCAGCAGCACCTGCTGGTGGAACGTAAATAACCGACACGGTTGCGCCAGTTGCATCACGTGCATCTTTTACGTTTGCGTAGATAGGCACGCCTTCGAAGTCCTCGCCTGCGCGACGTGGGTTCACGCCAGCTACAAACGCTTCTTTACCGTTACCGTATTCACGACACATACGTGTGTGAAATTGACCGGTTTTACCTGTAATACCTTGAGTAATAACTTTGGTATCTTTATTAATCAGAATCGACATTGAAAAATCCCTTCCTGTACTTATTTGGCGGCGGCAACGACTTTAGTGGCTGCTTCAGCCATCGTGTCGGCACTGATGATAGGCAAGCCGGATTCAGCCAGCATTTTCTTGCCCAACTCTTCGTTGGTACCTTTCATACGTACAACCAGAGGTACGTTCAGGTTCACAGCCTTGCATGCAGTGATCACGCCTTCGGCGATCACGTCACAACGCATAATGCCACCGAAAATGTTTACCAGGATGGCTTTAACGTCTTTGTTAGCCAACATGATTTTGAATGCTTCGGTTACTTTCTCGGCAGTAGCACCACCACCAACGTCCAAGAAGTTGGCAGGTTCGCCGCCAAACAACTTGATGGTGTCCATAGTAGCCATCGCCAAACCAGCACCGTTTACCAAGCAACCAATGTTGCCGTCCAACTGAATGTAGGCCAGATCAAATTTGCTAGCTTCGATTTCAGCAGGATCTTCTTCGTCCAGATCGCGGAACTCAAGAATGTCATCGTGACGGAACAACGCGTTGCTATCAAAGTTGAACTTAGCGTCCAAAGCAATGATGTCGCCTGAGCCTGTCAGGATCAGTGGGTTGATTTCAGCCAATTCAGCGTCAGTGTCTGTGTACACTTGGTACAGCTTCTGGAACTCAGCAACAGCTTTAGCGATGGAAGCATCTGGTACACCGATACCACGCGCCAATTTGGTAGCTTGCTCGTCAGTCAGGCCAACGGCTGGGTCTACGAATTCTTTCAGAATGGCGTCAGGGTTACGTTCAGCCACTTCTTCAATTTCCATACCGCCTTCAGCAGACGCCATCACGGCAACACGCTGAGTAGCACGGTCGGTCACGATACCAACGTAGTATTCTTTCTTGATGTCCGCGCCTTCTTCTACCAGCAAGCGACGTACTTTCTGACCTTCAGGACCAGTCTGGTGTGTCACCAGTTGCATACCCAGAATTTCACCGGCGATTTGACGTACTTCGTCCATGGAACGTGCCAGCTTAACGCCACCACCTTTACCACGACCACCCGCATGAATTTGGGCTTTCACAACCCATACTGGACCGCCCAGCTCTTCTGCTACGGCAACAGCTTCGTCTACCGAGAAAGCAGGTTTGCCGCGCGGAACAACTACTCCGTATTTTCTTAGCAGGGCCTTACCCTGATATTCATGAATTTTCATTGATTACCTGTCAGTCTTAATAAAAACACAAAAAAAACTTTGCCTACATCCACCACTGTTGACTACTCTGGTACAACTTCTGTGTGTTCAGCTGCCTCATACCACTTAGGGTAAAACATCCTCACCACCTCGCCTGAACTACGTAAGGCGTGGCAGCCATCAATCTGAAATGGTCGCTGTTGTGACGCATTTGATTCTTCTGCCACTTGTTTGGCGCTGCGTGCCTCTTTCACCATAGACTGAATCGCCACCGTAGGCAGAATATCAGTCAATTCGGTCATGTGTGTACAGCCAGCGGTACGAGACATAATTTCTCTTACCGCACGTTTAAACCCTTTGACCAAGCTTAATCCTATAAGCTGGCGATACGCATCCGCAATACCCGTGCAATGTTGTCTATACGGCGCTGCGCCGTACGTCGCCACCACATCTTGGATAACGTAATGCTTATCGATGGTGACGCGCATCAGCATGTGGTGCACAGGGTCGCCTGCATTGTGCACGCCGCTTTCCGACATTTGCGACGGGAAATCATAGTCTTTGACATCCATGATTTCCGCTTCTATATCCAATAGCCCGTCCTCACGCTCAAATGCTTGAGCCCGATAGGTACGGGTATGCAGGAGACTACGGGATACAGTAGACGGTGGAAGTGGCATCTCTCACCAAGGGTAAAAATAACGATAAACGCCCCAGTATACCGCAGCTGATTGGTGGAGTATAAAAAAAGCCCCATTGACATAATGGGGCTTTTATCATGCGCTAGGCCAACTGCGCCCTATTGCCCGCTAGGGCTACCCGCTCGTGGGTGTCTGGTTCTAGGGCTTCAATCACATCCACATCTACCGTTTCGCCTAATTTAAAGGCTGATACATACGCCACCAACTCATCAGACTGAGTACGCAAAGCGGCAGCCGCCTCACTGGTTTGCTCTACCAACAACACGTTTTGGTGTGTGGTGTCATCCATTAACGTAATCGCCTGATTGATCTGGCTTAAGCCCAATGATTGCTCTTGGCTGGCGCTTGCGATCTCACGAATTAACGTGGACATACGCTCATTATTGGTCACGATGTCGTGCATGGTATCACCTGCCACACCCACCAAACCCGCGCCGTGGCTCACGACCTGCGCAGAGCTTTCAATTAACAGCTTCACTTCGTGTGCGGCGCTAGATGAGCGCTGAGCCAAGGCTCGTACCTCAGACGCTACGACTGCAAAGCCCCTACCCTGCTCACCAGCACGAGCGGCCTCCACCGCAGCATTCAGCGCCAAGATATTCGTCTGAAAAGCAATGCTATCAATAATGCCCACAATGTCGGAGATCTTCTGTGAAGATGCCGTAATTTGTTCCATCGTAGAGATGACACTCCCTACCGTCTCACCGCCACGGCGTGCCGCTTGAGCCGCTTGCTCCGCCACCTCTTCGGCCTCTTGAGCATTCGCCGCATTTTGATGCACGGTGCTATTGAGCTCTTCTGTGGCCGCAGAGGTTTCTTGCAGCGAACTAGCTTGTTGATCGGTTCTATCAGACAGCAATAAGGAGCTATCGGCCACATGGCTAGTGACATCCGCTAATGTCGCTGCGCTACGTGTAATGCGGGCAATCAGTAAGCGTAGATTTTGCTGCATGGTGCGTATTTGTTGCAGCAACTGGGTAATTTCATCGTCACCATCGGGTTGTACGGTACGACTTAAATCCCCTTTAGCGATAGACTGTGCTGCGACGTTTACCTCAGCAAACCCTTTGCTTAAGCGACGCAATGTCAGCAATAAGATGATGGTTACCGGTAGCGCTCCCAATAAAGCAATAGCAGCAAACAACATCAGACCTTGGTTGTAACGACGCTCAGCATGCTTTACCTCTTGATCCGCCTGCGCCATTTGATAGTACTGTAAACCCTGTAAAGCGGTAACAGCCTGCTCGCCTTGGGTACGCCCACCGATCAAAAAGGCTTGCATGACCTCAGGGGAAAAATTGCCTTTCTCCAATTGGCCTACAGCTTGCTCCAGCACGTTACGCCACTCAACTTGCGCTTTAGTCGCGAGTTCCAACAGTTGCAGCTCATCTTGATCTTGTGTACGTTCGGCAAGCCATTGACGTATTTCGCCATTGCGCTGCATATTCATCCATACGTCATCCAAATGCATGGAAGTAGGATGATCATGCAAAGCATGCAAAGGCCCATTGGGATCATGCTGAAACGCCAACAATACGCTTTGCCGGGTGTTATAGAAATTACGGACCATGCTGTCCACCTGCGCCATCGTACTCATGCGCGTTTGATACACCGTCTCCAAGCTTTTTTTGGATTGCATCAGCCCCCAGATACCTGCCGCCATGGCCAGTACAAACACACACCAAAACACCCAGATCGTGACTCTGAATCGGCGAAGTAAACTAAATCTATTTAACAACATGCGCATACTACCAACAAAAGAAGACCAATCATGCCCAGCTCATCGGACTCATCTTAGGCGTAATAGCTGGTAATCACTCAGGCAACCTGATGACAAAAGTACGCACTATTCAAAAATTTCAAGCATAAAGAAACGCCATGCGTACACACGCATGGCGTTGGTTCACACTACGTTGAAGCCAGTATTAGGCCTGACGTAACTCCTTGGCTGCCGCTACCATGGTTTTCAATGCCTCCGTGGTCTCTGGCCAACCACGCGTTTTCAAACCGCAGTCTGGGTTCACCCATAAACGCTCTGCAGGCAAACGCTTAGCCGCTTTGCGCATCAACTCAACCATCCACGCTTGGTCTGGAATGTTGGGCGAGTGGATGTCATACACACCGGGACCAATATCGTTAGGGTAATGGAAGTTTTCAAACGCTTCTAACAGCTCCATGTTTGAGCGAGAGGTCTCAATGGTAATCACGTCGGCATCCATCGCTGCAATTGCTTTGATGATGTCGTTGAACTCTGAATAGCACATGTGCGTATGGATCTGCGTGTCGTTATCAATGTTGCTCGTCGAGATACGGAAACAATCTACGGCCCACTGCAAGTACGCATCCCAATCGTCTTTGCGTAGCGGCAAACCTTCGCGAATGGCAGGCTCATCAATCTGGATGATTTTTACCCCCGCAGCTTCAAGATCGTGCACCTCATCACGCAGTGCCAATGCCAATTGGCGGCATGTGTCAGCGCGAGACTGATCATCACGCACAAATGACCACTGCAGCATTGTTACCGGGCCCGTCAACATGCCTTTGACTGGGCGCGTTGTCAGGGACTGAGCGTATTGCGACCACGCTACAGTCATTGGCATCACACGCAGCACATCACCAAAAATAATAGGCGGTTTCACGCAACGGGAGCCATAACTTTGTACCCATCCATTTTGTGTGAAGGCGAAGCCGCCCAACAGTTCACCGAAGTATTCCACCATATCGTTACGTTCGGCTTCACCGTGCACCAACACATCCAAATCTATGTCTTCTTGGAAGCGGATGACCCGTTCGATTTCAGCACGTATTTCTTTTTCGTAGGCTGTATCGCTCAACGCGCCCGAACGCCAATCACGACGCAATTTACGTATATCCTGAGTTTGCGGGAAAGAACCAATCGTCGTAGTTGGAAAAGCGGGTAAGTTCAAGCGCGCTTGTTGTGCTGCGATACGTTCGGCAAAAGGAGCACGATCCCGTTTCAACGTAGCCAGCTTTGCCACTTTCTCGGCCACAGCTGGGTTATGTGTACGTGGAGACTCTGCTCGTGTTTTCAGTGCTGTGCGCTGTGCTACCAAGGCAGCTTCAATGGTGGCGTCCACCTTGTTATCTACCAATGCACGCAGCCACTGCAACTCATCTAGCTTCTGTGTCGCAAACGACAACCAGCTATAGAGTTCAGCATCTAACGCATCCTCACCTTCCACATCCACAGGCACGTGCAACAGTGAGCATGACGGCGCTATCCAAAGCTTGTCTCCCAATTCTGCTTTGAGAGGCTTCAGTTGTTGCGCGGCTTTATCTAAATCGGTACGCCAAATATTGCGGCCATTAATAACGCCAACGGATAACACCTGTTCCGCTGATAACTGCTTACGTACAGCAGCGATTTGCTCTGGTGCTCGCACGGCATCAATATGCACGCCGTTAACAGGCAAACCTTGTAATACCGACACGTTATCGCGCAGGCCATCAAAGTACGTTGCCAACAGCACTTTTAAGCCACCTTGTTTCAAGTTGCTGTACACGCCTTTGAACTCATCACGCCATGCAGCAGGCAAATCCACAGCCAAGATGGGCTCATCAATTTGCACCCACTCTACGCCCAACGCCTGAATACGCGCTAAGACATCTTGGTACACCGGCAGCAACGCAGGCAACAAATCCAATTTTGCTGCATCCGTAGCGCCTTGGGTGTAGGCCTCACCTTTGGCCAACCACAACCAGGTTAACGGACCAGGAATCACAGGCTTCACGTTATAGCCTTCCGCCACAGCTTCGGCGATTTGCTCTAACAATGCAGTACGCGCCAAGCGGAAACTCTGGTTAGGCTGAATTTCAGGGACGATGTAGTGGTAGTTTGTATCAAACCACTTCGTCATTTCACACGCAGCCGCTGGCTTACCTTGTGGGGCACGACCACGCGCCATTCTAAACAAGGTATCTAGATCAACATCCGCTGTAGCAGCGTGTTCAAAACGTGCAGGAACAGCCCCCAACAAACACGTCCACTCCAAAATCTGGTCGTACCACGCAAAGTCACCTACGGGGATCAAATCCACACCCGCTGCTTTTTGCAGCGCCCAATGGCGGCTACGCAGCTCTTTACCTGTTTGCAATAAAGCGTCTTGTGGCAATTCGCCCGCCCAATACGCTTCTACAGCACGCTTCAGCTCACGCTGCTTACCAATGCGAGGAAAACCCAAGTTATGAATCACTGTCATCTTATGCCTACCGGAAATCGTATTTACAGGAAAAATTCGTCAACCCATGTATTGTGCCTGTACAATTAAATGAAAAAAAATCAAATACACCATTCTTAGAGTGAGTAATTTTCATATTTAATGTTTATGTGTTGCCATGCTTGAAATCCGTCATCTAGAAACCCTCAGCGCCATACGAGACACAGGAAGCTTGCAAGAGGCTGCTGAACGGCTTTATGTCACCCAGTCAGCACTATCGCACCAAATCCGTGACTTAGAAGTACGACTCAAGCTGAAGCTACTCAACCGCCGCACCCGCCCTGCCCGTCTTACTACAGCGGCATTGCGCATCATCGCCTTAGCGGACGACATACTGCCCCGCATTAAAAACACCGAACGTGAATTACAACGCTTATCTTCAGGGCGCACCGGCAGGCTACACGTCGCCATTGACTGCCACTCTTGTTTTCAGTGGTTAATGCCCGCGTTGGATAAGTTCAGACAAGACTGGCCTGATGTCAGCCTAGATTTATCGGCGGCCTTTTCCTTTGCCCCGTTACCAGCCCTGTTACGCGGCGACTTGGATGTGGTCATCACGTCGGACCCCAAAGACTTGCCTGGTGTTAATTACGTGCCGCTCTTTAGGTATGAATTGGTACTTGCCGTAAGCTCAGGCCACCCCTTAGCGCAATACCGCTATATAGAAGCCGCGCAATTAAGCGATCAAACCCTAATTAGCTACCCCGTGGAGCGCAACCGCTTAGATGTCTTCACGCAATTTCTTGACCCAGCCGGCATCGAACCATTGCATATACGGCAAGCCGAACTAACCCCCATGATCATGCAACTAGTGGCCAGCCACCGTGGCGTCACGGCACTGCCTAATTGGGCATTATCGGAGTTCACACATTCGGGGTGGCTACGCACCATTAAATTGGGTGAGCACGGTATATGGAGAAACCTGTACGCTGCACTGCGTGATGAAGACCACGACTCGGATTACATACAAGCGTTTTTAGAACAGGCACGCAAAACATGTTTTGCCACCTTGAATAATATTGAGGAAGCCTACCCAGTTAGTTTCTAGTAGTCTTCCAGATCAATATCGCCTGCTTTCACCGTATCTAGAATGCGATGCAAAGTACTTAAAGCAAAACCCCTGGACACCAGAAACCTAGCCTGTTTGGTATAGGCTTTTTGATCTTCAGGCAAACACCCAAACTTACGAAACCACACCTCTACGGCGCGCTCGAATTCGGTTTCACGCAACTCTTCGGTTAAGAGAGAGATGTCTTCTTGTGCCACACCACTTTGTTTTAATTCTTGTACGATGCGCAAGGTACCGTGCTTAGATGCACGTCGGTTTACTAAACTTTGCGCAAAGCGTGTGTTGGACAACCATTTTTCGCGCTCTAGTAAATCTAGCAGCGCTGTAATTTCGTCTTCATCTTGGCTGTAGCGTGACAGCTTACGCTGCAGCTCTAGCCTAGAATGCTCGCGCCGCGACAGTAAGTCTATGGCGCGTGCTTTCAGAGATGGCCCCTGAGGCGCTTTGCGTTGCTCACGCTCTACGCGCTCAGTAGGGTCCGTTTCGAACTCATCATCCCAAGACATTACTCGGCATCAGGCTCTGGTGTACCTTCAGACGCTTCTTCTGCTGTAGGCACGAACTCTGTCACGGCAACTTGTGCCACGCCAAACTTATCACGGACCTTGTTTTCGATCTCGATTGCCAAGGCGGGGTGCTCACGCAGGAAATCGCGGGCATTATCTTTACCCTGACCAATACGTGTGCTGCCGTAGCTGTACCATGCGCCTGCACGATCCAAGATACCAGCCTGTACACCCAAGTCGACGATTTCACCTTCACGGGAAATACCTGCGCCGTACATGATGTCGAACTCAGCTTGTTTGAAAGGTGGCGCTACTTTATTTTTCACCACTTTCACACGTGTTTCGTTACCGATCACTTCGTCGCCACGCTTGATAGAACCAATACGGCGTATATCCAGACGTACGGAGGAGTAGAACTTCAGCGCGTTACCACCAGTGGTGGTTTCGGGGTTACCGAACATCACGCCGATTTTCATACGGATCTGGTTAATGAAGATCACCATGCAGTTAGCACGTTTGATGGTCGCAGTCAGTTTACGCAGCGCTTGACTCATTAACCTCGCTTGCAGACCTGGCAACGCATCACCCATATCGCCTTCAATTTCGGCTTTAGGGGTTAAGGCAGCAACGGAGTCAACCACGATCAGATCAACAGAACCGGAGCGCACCAACGCTTCAGTAATTTCCAATGCTTGCTCGCCAGTATCTGGCTGAGAGATAAGCAAATCGCTCAGGTTTACACCCAGTTTGGAGGCGTACTGTACGTCTAGCGCGTGCTCGGCATCGACGAATGCACATGTACCGCCTAGCTTTTGCATTTCTGCAATCACTTGCAAGGTCAAGGTGGTTTTACCAGAGGACTCAGGACCGTAGACTTCGATAACGCGACCACGAGGCAAACCGCCTACGCCTAGCGCCAGATCCAAGCCCAATGAGCCGGTAGAGCAAACCTGAATATCGTGCTCAATCTGGTTATCGCCATAACGCATAACCGAGCCTTTGCCGAATTGTTTTTCGATTTGAGACAAGGCGGCTGCCAACGCTTTGGCGCGTTCTGCCGATACCGCTTTACTGCGCTTATCGTCCATGGGGTAATCCTTCAAAGAGAGGCATGAAATTCAAAAAATTATTATACTGTATAAATAAACAGATATCCAGTATTACACCACACCTAATTACGTAACTATTTTCTGTTGCAGCGTAACGCGCCTAAGCCGACCTGAATATGCGTTACGCTATATAAAGCCATACAGGATTGTACGTAAACGTCATGCAACCGTGCTACCTAGTCACAAAATCAGCCATTAAAACACAGGCCTGTACTTTATGCCTACGCTAGGACTTTTTCACCTGACAGCCATGCAAATGCGCGTACAATTCATTCATTCTACTCACCAACCTGCACCCATAGCAGGCATCACTTTTTCAACAAAGACACTTGCACATGTGGTTTAAAAATCTACGAATTTTCCGCCTCTCCCCCGAGTGGGACTACACTGCAGACACGCTAGAAGCAGCACTGCAAGAACATGCTTTTCAACCTGGCACTAGCCAAGACCCACTGAGCTTGGGTTGGGTTGCCCCCCGTGAAGGTGAAGGGCTGGTACACGCCCTGAACGATCAGTTTTTGATCTGCCTACGTAGCGAAAAGAAACTGCTGCCTAGCACCGTAATTAATCAGGTGGCTCGCGCCAAAGCTCGCGACATGGAAGCCGAACAAGGCTACAAACCAGGTCGCAAGCAAATGAGTGAAATTAAAGAGCAGGTCATCACTGAGTTGATGCCACGCGCTTTCAGCATTGCACGCGACACCCGCATCTGGATTGATACCAAAAACCTCTGGTTGGTAGTCGATGCAGCCTCGGCCGCAACCGGCGATGAAGTGATGGGTCTGTTGGCGAAAAGCCTGAACCCCTTCCCTGTCTTGCCGCTCTACACCGAGCTATCTCCTGGCGCGGCGATGACCTCTTGGCTGATCGAAGATGAAGCCCCTACTAATTTCAGTATCGACCAAGACACCGAGCTGCGCTCTACTAGCGAGAGCCGTGCCGTGGTTCGCTACGTGCGCCACAGCGCTGAGCCTGAGGAACTGCGCCGTCATATTGAGTCCGGCAAACAGTGCACGCGCTTGGCCCTCACATGGGATGATCGCATTTCTTTCGTTCTGACCGATGGCCTAGAACTAAAACGCGTTGCACCTCTGGATGTACTGAAAGAGCAAAACGAAGTATTGGCTGGTGATGAAGCAGAATTGTTTAATTCAGACATGACACTCATGACTGCTGAACTAACAAAGCTGTTTGATGACTTGCTGAATGCGCTGGGTGGCGAGAAAAAAGTAGTGTAAGCAACTACGCTCCCCGCATATAGAAAGGGCACCGTTTGGTGCCCTTTTGCTATTTAGTACATGCCGTGGAAGACAGCATCATCGGGACCCACATGTGAAGGTGGATTCCATGTCACGTCACGCATAGAGTGCTGTACTAAATTCTCTACCCCCAGCAATACCGCAAAGATTGCCATACGCACAGGAATACCGTTATCGGCTTGTCTGAAAATAGCCAGACGAGGGTCGTCGTTCAAATCTACGCTCAAATCATGAGCACCTTCACGGCTGTCACGTGGCAGCGGGTGCATCACGATCACGTTTTCATCGCAGTACTGATCAATCAACGCTTTGGATACTTGGAACTCTGCGGTGTAGCCTTCCAGTTGCTCATCCGAGAAACGCTCTTTCTGTACGCGGGTAGCGTAAATCACATCAGCGCCTTTCACATCAGCCAAATCGTGAGATTGCTCAATCACGTGATTACCTAGTTTGGCCACATGCTCAATGATCTCTTCTGGCATTTCCAAACCCAGCGGAGAAATCAGCGTGAATTTCAGACCACGATACAAAGCCAATAACTTCAGCAACGAGTGCACAGTACGGCCATATTTCAGGTCGCCCGTCATCACGATGTGTGCACCATCCAGCAATTTACCCAGACGAGAAAATTCCGTCAGAATGGTATACAAATCTAGCAATGCTTGGCTAGGGTGTTCACCCGCGCCATCACCACCGTTTACTACAGGAATATTGGTTGCGCGTGCAAACTCAGCCACCGAACCTTGCTCTGGGTGACGGATCACCATAGCGTCCACATAGCCGCTCATGACACGGCTGGTGTCATAGATAGATTCACCTTTGGCCATGGAGGAAAACGTAAAACCGGTGGTGTCACACACCGAGCCGCCCAAACGGCAGAATGCAGCCCCGAAGCTCACGCGAGTACGAGTACTGGCTTCAAAGAACAAGTTACCCAACACCGCGCCTTCTAATACACGCGACACTTTCTGGCGTCGCGCTATAGGCTGCATCAGGTCAGCGACTCGGAATAATTCTTCTACCGATTCACGACCGAACTGTTCTACAGACAGCAACTGATGTTTACCACCTACCGCAATGCGGTCACGCAATGGACCTGACTGTACGCTCTGCGCATACTTAGTCAGAAGCGTGTCGTTCTCTACGATTTCGGTCACGAAACGCAGCACCACTTCGGGCATAGAGCGAAACTCTTGCGAACCCTCTGGCAGTAGCCAGGTATCCAATGCACGGCGTTTTACACCAACACGCGCTGCAAACACATCTCGGGTTAGATTCAAACGACGCATTGCATCGCGCAAAAACACTTGTTGGGAAACAGCCATCATTCGCTCCATAGAACTATACGCAATGCGCACATTTTATAATCAAACCACGAAGGCGTATGAACTTTTTACATCATCCACGCTATTTTGTAGACGGAATCAAACAACGCGCATACAACAACGCCCCGGAAGTGCCTAGACACATTCCGGGGCGTTGCTCATAACACGCTATCTATAGCGTATTATTTTCTGGCAGGAGCCTGCGTTGGTGCAGGAGCCGCATCACCAGCGATGATACGCGCAGCCGTTACAGCGTTCTGTTCGCTACCAACCATGAATACCAGACGACCGCTGGTAATAGGCTCGGAGTAACCAGGAACAGCCAACAAGGTACCGTCTACCACCAATGCTAGGCGTTTGCCTGGGTTAGCAGAGGTCACGCGAGTCACGTTTGCAATTGCTTGTTCGCTCATATCCAGCGCCAACAAGCCTTCACCTGCTTCACTGCGGCCAGCTTCTACGCCGGTGAAGTCTTCCAATGCGAGAAAAGCTTCAGGCTCTAGATACAAACTGCTGTTTTCACCCACTTGTACTTCCGCCCAACCTTCTTGCGGTTTTGTGTCGGCAAGGAAAACCAATACTGGTGACAACATCTGCTGTGCATTTTGGTCTTGTGCCCCAGCAGGCTGCTGTGCAGGTGCTGTAGCTGTTGTTGGGGCTGCTGTTGTGCTAGCAGCATCCGCATCCGTTTTTTGCGGTACGGTTTGGCACGCAGCCAAAGCCAACAAACCAATTGGAGCAAGGGTACGGCTCATCCAGAGCTTCGCGGACATGGCTTTTCCTCTCAAAGTAAATATATGTCGGGAGTGTAGCAGCATACTACGTTACCTAACATGATTAAATGTTAATTCTAATTAATAGTCGCACGAACCTGCAGCGTTACGCTATCGTGCACTACGCCCTTTTCATCTACCAATTCCACCGTAATTTTACCCGGTTGTACAGCCCACCATGCTTCGCTACCTTCTGCATAGGGCTGGCCATTTACACGCCAATACAATTGACCGCTGCCAGTGGCGCGTAACGGCAACAATTGATGCTGTCGTGGAATGTCTGGGTCAAACGCCAAAATGCTGCCAGTGGTCGGTGACACGATACGTGCTCGCCCCTGTTGCTGCACCGTTGCATTCTTTGTAGCTAAACGTATCAACTCTTGTTCAGTACCTGACACGAAGTACTCGGTACGATCTGCCTCAGGTACACCTTCATAATGCACCACACGCGCCACGACATTCTCAGGTATAACAGGCGCTACGGATAACGCATTATCGTGCAAGGTGCGCATCATCCTGTGCCATATAGGCGCTGCCCCCGTAACCCCGGATACATTGCGCATGGGCGAGCCATCGCTGTTGCCTACCCATACGCCTACGGTATAGCGATCACTAAACCCTATCGCCCAGTTATCACGCATGTCTTTACTGGTACCGGTTTTGACTGCTGCCCAGAATGGCAAACTCAATGCACTGTCCAACCCAAAGGTGTAAGACCTTGCCTGCCTATCCGCTAGGATATCTGCCACAATCCAAGACGCATCTGCATCCAGCACGCTTTGGCACGCCGCAGGCTCCGCTGTCTCGCTTGGCACAAATTGCGGCGGACTGTAGCAACCGCCATTGGCTAATGCCCTGTAGGCATTGGTTAACGACAACAAATCAATGTCAGCACTGCCCAGAGCCAAACTAAAACCATAGTGCTCAGTGGCTTTATCCAGAGGCAAACCCAACGCTCGTAGGAGATTAGCAAAACGGTCTACCTGCACCATTTCTAACGTACGCACAGTAGGAATGTTTAAGGAAGACGCCAAGGCCGTGCGCACACTGACCCAGCCTGAGAACTGCTGATCGTAATTTTGCGGCACATACAAGCCACTAGCAGTAGCCAGATTTAAGGGGGAATCCTCTAACAGTGATGCGGCAGTTAAGCGCTTTTCACCTATAGCTTGCGCATACAAAAAGGGTTTTAACGTTGAACCAGCTTGGCGCTTAGCACGAGCATGGTCCACCTCTATGGCCGACGAACCCGAACTCGCCCCCACATACGCCAAGACCTCGCCGCTGCGATTATCCAGCACCACCACAGCCGCATCGCTAACGCGTGCCACATTTAACGTTTGCAGCGTGGCATCAACAGCCCTATTTGCCTCGGCTTGCAAAGAGGCATCCAGACTGCTGCGCAGAGTAGCCCCATCTGCTGTCAGCCCTTGGTTTTGCAATAGGCGAGCATAGTGTCTAGCAGATTGCGGCTGATCCCACATGGGTGCCTGCATACGCGACAAGGCCGTACTCAACACATACCCCAATGACCCACATTGCTCTGCCCTGCCCATGCTCATCAACAATGAGCACGCACGCTGCTGCAATACCGATGCTGAGGCATTAGGTGCGCGCAGCATCGCCGCCGCCAACGCGGCCTCTTGCATCGTCAAGGCATTGGCTTGTTTTTGAAACAGTACGCGAGCCACCGCATCAATACCAACCAGCTCTCCCCTAAAGGGGGCCAAGTTAAGGTAAGCCTCTAGAATTTCTGCTTTGGTAAACAAGGACTCCAGCTGATAGGCTGCATACGCTTGATCTAGCTTGCCCTGCCAAGAACGCCGTTGCACGCTTGGGCGTTCGCTTAGCCCCATCAAGTCCGCCAATTGCATGGACAACGTGGATGCACCACGGTGTACCCGCTGATCCCATAACTGATCCCACGCCGCATTGGCGACGGCCAGCCAATCCACTCCGCCGTGTTCAAAAAACCGTTGATCTTCAGAAGCCAGCACAGCGCGTTGTAAGGCTGGTGAGATGTGCGACAACGGCACCCAATCGCCACGGCGCTGCTGGAAATTCACACGCAAGGCCTGCAGTGGCGAACCACTACGGTCTTGCACAATGAATTCAGACGCGGGATTTTCTTGCTGTAGCGTGGACAGATCAGGGTAGCGCGCTATGCTGCTTGTTGAAAGCAACATAGCGCCTGCACCCAGCATCCATAGTGCGCTTTTTTTCACCTTACTTTGCTTCACCAATCACCATAGGCGCGTTAGGTTGCAAAGCGTGCGTTTCAGGCTCGTACAACGCCTCAACTTTGGTGTCAGGCAACATAAATTCGCCTGCTGTATTCAAGCGCACTTGGTACTCCAAGGTATGTTTACCTGCAGGCAAGTTCTCGTAGTACGCCTGGTACGCATCAAATCGGCGCTCTACATAGTTTGGCCACATCCCGGTTTGTTGAGTACCTGCGGCTTCGATTGCCGAGTCACGTCCCAAACCGCTGCCTAAAATCACCGCACCAGGAGGCACTGGATCATTCACTGCCGTCCAACCTGATGCCGCATTCACATCAATAGTCAGACGTACCTTGTACACGTCACCCACGGTCCACTCACCTGCTACGGCTTGCGTCACGGGGATCACTTCTCGCTGTACGGAATAGCCAGACATCACAGCTTTAGCAGTAGGCACGGCCGCTTGCAAACGAATCAACGCCCACACATCACCTGCCCCCTCTTGCTGTATCTGCAAAGGCACTTGGTGCTCTGGCCACGCTAACTGCTGATTGTAGCTACGAGAATCAGGCCCTTTGCTGTTCACTGTAGCCCAATTCACCATACGGTTTTTATCGCCCAGACTCAGCAGCGCCATCCCTTCGGCAGGCTTCACTTGTTTGGCCAACAAACCAATAGACTGCGATGCTTGTGCATTATCAGTCGTGCTCAACCAATGACCTTTGGTTTGCATATTGATCAGTGCTTGCAACAACAGCGGCACATCATCTTGCCACGCGTCTTGCTGCTGCGCCCACACCAGCAATCTAGCTTGTGCTGTCACAGGGCTACGCATCAACCACCACTGATAATCGCCTTCGTTCACGCGCAAAGAGCTACCACGCGTGACCAGTCTAGTGCGCAGTACATCTATAGCCTTAGCTTTGTGCTCTGCTGCATTCGCAATATTAGGAACACGATCTAACACCAGCAACCAGTCCAAAATACTTTCTACTGGCCAGTTTTGCGGCTCAATGGTGATGCTGTCCAGCATATTGGCCGTTGCCGACTGATAACGGGACAAGGTTTCGATCATCATCAACTGACGCAAGGCGCGCTGCTCTGGTGAGAGCCAATCTTCTCGTACGGTATGGCCCATCACCACATTACGCAAACCTTGCAACAACTGTGCTTGCATGCTGCTAGGCAGGCTAAAGGCCTCATTACGCTGTTTGGCTTCATCGGCCAAGTTCATCACATACGAGGTCAGTACCGGGCTACCTTTTAACATAGGGCTTGGGAAATAGCGCAGCAATTGGTCTGGCGCAATATAAGCCGCCGCACCCAGCGTTAATTGTTGCCACAATGCGGTGTCATCCAATACCACCGCACGCGACATTTGTTGCTCGTAGCATGTGTAGGGGTAACGCTGGAACCACCGACGTACGTCTGGCAAATCCGCCGACAAACCTGATTGCAACTGAATAGCAATACCACCCAAGAATTGGCCTGCGCTATCACGCAACGCCCCTTCTGGTGTACTCAACTGCGCGTCGTACGCCTTGTCCTCTTTTACCAGAGTCCAGAAACCTTGCTGAGTAATCACAGGCACAGCCGGTTTCACCACTTGTGTCACGGTCAGCGAGTCGCGTGCATTAGGCTGCGACGCATCTTCGGCGTCGATACGCCATGTAATTTGCGCATCCCCTTCACCCGCTAATCCAGCAGGGACATCTACAGGCCACTGCACGGTTTGAGCACGCCCCGCTGCCAACGCGACCTCTTGCGCAGGCAATGCCACGGGTTTGTCTTGACCTGCCCACTGCATAGTGGCTTTCAACACCAATGTGCGATCTTGCTCGCTGCTATTACGCACTGTGAAGGTGGCTTGGTAGTTGTCACCATTACGCACCACTTCTGGCAACCCAGAAATCAGTTGTACGTCTTGGCTCACCACAATAGACGCACTGCCGGTACCAAAGCGCTGCTCACCGTATTCAGCAATGGCCACCAACTTAAAGGCTGTCAACGCATCATTCAACGGTACTTCTATATGGGCAATACCTTGCTCATCCGTACGTACCTCACCTTGCCACAGCAATAAGGTATCTAACAACTCACGCGTCGGTGCTTTACCGCCACCACCGCCAGCAGGAATGGCTTTACGGCCATAGTGTCGTCGCCCTACTACCTCGGACTGTGCCGTTGCCGTATTCACACCGTAAGCATGTGGCTGCAACATGGCTTTCACCACGTCCCAACTACGGTTAGGAGACAGCTCTAACAAGGCTTCGTCTACCGCAGCAAAGCTTAACAATGCACCTGCCGCTGGTTTGCCATCAGGCAATTTGACTTGTACTTCTACATCTACCTTTTCACGCACGGCATAACGTGGTTGCTCAGGCTTCACCTCAACTTTCAGTTGATTCTCATCAGTACGTACTTCGATTTCCACCAAACCCAAGCGGTACGTAGGTTTAGACAAATCTACGGTAGTGGTAGGTGCTTCGTACTCGGCATCGCTATTGCTCCACGCATCGTACCAATCAAAGGGCTGTTTCCATCCCCAGCTAAAGAACGAAGTCCATGGCACACTGCGTAAACGACCACGTACCACCAACGCTGATACAAATACGTTTGGCCCCCACTCAGCCAGCACTGGCAATTTGATCACCGGATTGTCCGCAGACACTTCCATGATTTCATAGCTCAGTACACCCTCGCGCTCTACGCTAACCAGAACGGTGGCCTTTTCAAATGGCATACGAACTTGGAATTCAGCTTCCTCGCCGGGCGCCCATACTTTCTTGGCAGGGATCAGGTCTATACGGTCATCGTTTTCGCCGCCAAACCATAGTCTCTCGGAACTGCTCACCCAAACATTGGTGGACGCATCCGCTTTGTTGCCCGCTGCATCTTCTGCTTCGGCAATCAAGACAATCTCACCACCTTTCTTAGGATCAATAGAACATTCCAGCTCGCCTTTTTCATTGGTAGAGCCTTTGCACAGTTGACCCAAATCTTCTACTTGCTGCTGATTGTCGTAGCTGTAAAAACCGCCCACCAAACGCTTACGGGTAGACAAGGTTTTACGCACTTGGCCACGCAACGTCATAGCTTGCCCAGAAATAGGCTGACCTTGGGTATCCAGCGCCAACAACTTCACGGTGTTCTTGCTGCCTTTACTCATCCAGCCATCAGACTTGATGCCTGGCACCACAGCCGATGGCCATACTACGGTAGTTTGGCTCAAGGTTTGGATAGCACCGTTAGGGTCGTGGAAGCTCGCCTCTACCAACCATTGCTGAGGTTTCTCGTCCACAGGGACTTCGTCCACCTGTACGCGAGCACCGCCTTCTACATCCAGCACCAACGCATGTTTATTTAAGAACAGCCTCTGCTCAGATGGCGCAGTGTTTTCTTCCTCGTCATAGCTGTAGTTACGCACGTTACCGAAGCTGTATTCCTCGTACTGCGGGAAACTCGGGAAGTATGGGCGCGACACAGCAGACACAGTAACGGGCAATGCGCTCGCCGCACCACCATTCACATAGCCCAACTGCAAATCGGCTTGTAACTGCGCTGGGCGCACCATGCTGGCCGCATCGCTACCATCGCTCAACTTAATGCTGCCTTTCAAAAAGGGCAGCTTGAACTCTTCAATGCGCAGCGTGCCAGTCGTATGCCAGTCGCGGGAACCGCTAAACATAATCATGTACTCGCCCAACGGTGCATTTTTAGGCAGATCAAAACTCGAATAAGCGCGCGAACCGTGCTCGTCGTTAGACCAACGCAGCGGCTGCTCGAAACTTTCACCTGAACCGTAATGTGTCAGCTCTACGGTTTCAGGTAATGAACCATAGCTAGGGTTTTCTAAACCATTACGTGTTTGCTCACGCAGCAGATGCTTCATGTGCACGGTTTCGCCCGCTCTGAATAACGAGCGATCCAAAATGGTATGTGCAATGCGATCTTTGTTCTCGCTATACCCTACCGCTACGTTGAAACGCCATGGCTCAATCCCTCTATCCCAATCAGACAAGACGAAAGAGAAATCCGCTTTGCCATACGCTTGTGGGTGATCCGCAGGAATACGTGCAGACGCATACAAAGCGCTTGTACCTAGTCGAGGGCAATATTGCTTTTGTATCCTGGTTTCGCGATGGAACACACCATCTGCATTCGTGGTGCCGCGCATCAGTTCGTTGCCATCACAATCCAGCACGTGCACTTCGGCGTTCGGGACAGGTTTCGCATCATCCAGTGTTGTCACCCATACCAGCATGTCATCACGACCATGCTTCATATGTACGGATAAGTTCGTCACCAACGCGCTGGTACGCACATACATAGGCGCAGGACTGTCTAAGAAAGCCTCACCCAGCTTTTCAGAGCCCGCCTCCAACACGTGGAAACCTGGCTCCGCCAACGGCACACCGATCACCTCAAACGGTGTTTCACCCTGATCCGGTACGCCAGGCAAAGTAAGCTCTTTCGCCTCTAAACCCAAGCGTTGAAAAACAGAAATAGAACGCGTATCTACTTCGGTACCGCCATTGCTGTACCTCCATTCTCTATCGGCCAAAATATTATCGACCTGATGCAGCATCATTCTGCCTTCGTACAACCTACGCAAGCGCGACAACCAACGCAACACTTCTTGGTCATCTTGAGTAGCGTAGTCTTTGACGTTACCGGCACTACGCTGCAGCTCTTCCACGCGGAAGCCTGCCTCTAAACCTCGTATAGTCAACGGCACAGCGGCAGGCGAATTGTCTTCCTCGCCCGGAACACCCGCATGCGCGAAACGCTCCACAATCCCGAAGTTGCCAGAGGCAAACTTCAATAGCGGCGGGTAACCTGCCAGCGCCACCGTAGCGTCTTTCATGGCTTGCGCGTTTTCCAGCGTACGACCGCTATCATCCACAAAACCATCAGGAATATTCACCTTAACGCTGATTTCCGGCGGGAATGGCCCTTCAAAACGCACCACACGCGTATTGCCATAGTAGTAGTCGTCTTCTTCGGCTTTGGCTTGATCCCAACGTTTTCCGCCCCCTTCCAAATACACTTTCTTCAATAAATCATCTTCCACAATGGAAGAGAACACGACGTGTATAGGCAGTAACGGGTTGCATGGTGCATCAGGGTTACTACGTTCGCAGGTAATACGCCCCAGAAACGGTTGGCGTACTTGGTAGTTCAACAAAATAGGATCGGTGTAGCGTACTGGTTCACGCCCTTCAAAGGCACTGCCCAGCCCAGCTTCCACTACAAACTTTACGTCTGCCCCCGCAGGCAACAAGCGCGCGCACTGCACCACCTGATCGGCTGCGCTATCGTTGTCGGGATCAAAGTCATACAACACCGCTTTCAGCAGTTCGGTTCGGCGCTCACCCTCTACCACCTTCAGGGGAATCATTTCCCCCACGCCATCTACCGCGCACCCGCCCAGTTGCTCTAACTCTTTAGGATCCACAGGCGCTGCAAAGCGCATCACCACCGCCTGATCCTCACTAATATCAGAGTAATAGTATGGTCTGGAACTTAATAGCTTAGGCCCGCCCGAGTTGAACGAATAGGACACGCTAGGCGACAACTTTCTGTCTTGTGTGGCTACAAAAACCGGGTTCGTCTGCGCGGTACAACTCGCCCCTGCTGAGACCAGCTCTACAAACTCGTAGACCCACCGCCTTGCATCAAGCCATCTACCCGCACCTATGGCCTCGGGATCATCGCACTGTATGATAAAGGGAGCCTCTGATTGGCGGCCCAGTACGGCGACGTTCTGGCCAAAATCTGCCACAACAGCCCGTAGGCCTAGCCCCCCCTCGCCCATTTCAGGCGTAAAATGAGGAGCTTTCAAAGTTTGTGCTGACGCCACGGCGCCCCCTAGCGCCAGAGCCAAGGACACAGATAACGGAATTATTTTCATAATGTAGGCGGTTGTATTCTATGAATGTTTTGCCTGAATAGGCAGATGCGCAACACCGCCATAATACTCCACTCATGTCACATTCTCATCCACCCGCTAAACCGCACTCTGCTTTTTCACGACATTTGCATCGCAACCCGTATGCCTGGGTGTGCTATGCCATGTTCGTGGGTGTAATGGGCACGGCATTAGCCAGCCCACTGTACCCGCTGTACCAAGAACTGTGGGGATTACGCACCGGCGACATCACGTTGGTCTACGTGGTTTATATGTTCTCGGCACTGTGCAGTTTGCTGTTTCTAGGTAAGTTAAGCGACCAATACGGCTATATGCCTATTTTGCGCGGTGGCCTAGTGTTAGTGACAGTGGGGCTCACTCTTTCTGCTGTGGCAAATAGCTTCAGCATCTTTATGGTGAGCCGTGTCGTAATTGGGTTGGCCTCCAGCCTCATTGTGACGTCTGCTTCTATTGGTTTAACGCAGCTTAGCCCGTCGCGCGACCTACAGCGCGCAGCCTCCACCACCAGCCTGATGTTGGCATTTGGTTTTGGTATGGGCCCTGCCATAGGCGGCTTGATTGCGCAGATTTTCCCCGCTCCGCTACGTAGCAGCTATATTCCGTCTATTTTGATGGGCTGTTTGGCCACCTACGCCTTATTCTCGCTGCGCCACAATACACCGGAATCCGCGAGGCTAAATGTCGCCAAACGCCTACCGTTGCCTAAGATTGAACTACCTAAAGGTAACTGCCGCCCTCTATTCTTGATTGCCGGCGGCTCTGCTTTTATCGCTTTTTCTATTTTTAGTTTGTTTGCCTCGCTAGCCCCTAGCTTCATGCAAAGCATGGTGCCTTGGCATGGACCCGCCGTGAGCGGTTTGTCCATTGGCATTATTTTGTTTTTATCAGCCTCATTCCAGCTCATGCTGCGTCACCGATCGCCTAAGCAAAATATGCAGCAAGGCATGCTGTTTATTGCCATCAGTGGCGTACTGCTCATGGCAAACTTATTTAGCGGCTGGTCATGGCTGTTTATTGTGAGCGTACTAACCACGGCTTTAGGTCATGGTTTGTGTTTGACCTCAGGCACGGCTACGGTCAGTTTGGTGGCCAAGCCCCAGCAACGAGCAGCACTCATGTCCACCTATTTAATCATGGGGTATTTAGGCGCTATTTTGCCTATGCTTGCCATAGGCTATATTGCTGACCATTTTGGTATGCATGCCGCGCTGATTAGCTTCTGTTCGTCGTTGGCTGTGCTAGCAATCACGCTGACACTACTGGTCAAACCCTGTTTTATACGCCAGCAACAAACCGAATCCACCACAGCTAAAGCCTAATTTATTGCTCAGGCAGCGGGATAAATACGTCGTTATCCGTGGGGGGCAACGCAATGCGCCCCGACTGCCAATCTGCTTTGGCTTGTTCTAAGCGCTCTTTGCTGGACGCCACGAAGTTCCACCACATGAAGCGTTCACCCACAGACTCACCACCCAACAGCATCACCCTAGCATCACCCACGGCGCGTACATCAGGATCTGCACCTGGCGTAAACACCAGCATATGGCCAGACTCATAGCGATGACCACCGTACTCTATACAGCCTTTAGCCACATACACAGCACGCTCTGTATAGGGCTTAGGCAATGGAATACGCCCACCGGCTTTTACCTGCACGTCCACATAAAATAGCGGTGAGAACACATCAACAGGGGACTCACAGCCAAAGGCTTTACCAGCGATCAAACGACCACGGAACATCGTGTCTTCCAGCAATGGCAATTGCTGCTCATCAAAGTGCTGGAAACTAGGATCGCTTTCTTCAAACTCTTTAGGCAACGCTACCCATGCCTGAATGCCATCCAAAGTACCGCCCGTCGCACGCATATCATCAAAGCGTTCGGAATGGCTAATGCCCGAGCCTGCACTCATCCAATTCAATTCACCCGGACGTATTTGCTGTTGCACACCCAAACTGTCGCGATGGGTCATGGTGCCTTCAAACAAGTACGTAACGGTAGCCAAACCCATATGTGGATGTGGTAATACGTCTGCATCAGTTGTAATAGGTGCAGCAAAATGTTGCGGCCCCATACGGTCAAAGAAAATAAAAGGCCCTACCATTCTACGTTTGCGGAAAGGTAATACTCTGCCTACGTCAAATGCCCCTATATTGTGTAACCGAGTTTCAATTACCATCTCAAGCATAAAAACTTCCTTGCGCAATACGCTAAAATCTATTTATAGCAATTTACTGTACTTTAAATGGGATTTCTCATATGTTAGGTGGTTTTTTTGATTTTACTGTCGTTTTAGTCGTTCTAGCGGTAGTAGTAATAGGCGCTGGGGTCAAAGTTATCCCCCAAGGTAGACAATGGACACTAGAACGTTTTGGCCGCTATACCCGTACACTTAGTCCCGGCTTGAACTTTATTGTTCCGTTTATTGATCGCATTGGTACTAAACTTTCCGTTATGGAATCCGTTTTGGATGTACCTACACAAAACGTAATTTCACGCGATAACGTTTCCATTACTGCTGATGGCGTAGTGTTTTACCGTATTGATAACGCCGCACAAGCCGCTTACCAAGTCGATAATCTGCAACGCGCGATTGTGAACCTGACCACTACCAACCTACGTTCGGTATTGGGCTCCATGGAACTGGATCACATGCTGTCCAACCGTGAGCAAATTAACGAACGCCTACTGTCTGCCGTAGACTCTGCTACCGCGCCGTGGGGTGTGAAGGTAACGCGTATTGAAATTCGCGATTTAGCCATGTCACCCGAACTGCAAGAAGCTATGAACCTGCAAATGACGGCCGAACGTCATCGTCGTGCGCTGGTCACTAAGGCCAACGGTCAACGTGAAGCCGAAATTCTGCAAGCCGAAGGTGAAAAACAAGCTGCCGTGTTGCGTGCTCAAGGTGAACGTGAATCTGCCATCTTGATTGCCGAAGCGCGTGAACGCCAGGCGGAAGCCGAAGCCAAGGCAACGCGTGACGTATCCGCTGCGATTGCCGATGGTAATCTGCACGCCGTGCAATACTTCTTAGGCTTAAAATACGTGGAAGCGCTGGAAAAAATCGGTAGTGCCGATAACAGCAAACTGGTGATGATGCCTCTGGAAGCAACGGGCGTCACGGGCGCGGTTGCCGGTATTGGTGAACTACTGAAAAACCTGTCCACCAACACCACCACTAAATCCTAAGAAAAGGCTCCTACATGTTCGCTAGCCCTTGGTCATGGTTTATTATCGGCTGCTTGCTGATGGCTTTGGAAGCACTGATTCCGGGCGTGTTTATTCTATGGATAGGCGTCGCGGCAATTGTCGTGGGCTTATTCGTGAGTGCGTGGCCAGAGGCTCCCTTAGGCCTACAGTTTCTGGTGCTAGCCGTCGCCATTGGTCTATCGGTGTGGGTGGGGTTGCGACTACACCGTAAACGCAAGCTTAGCCCTGAACAAAGCTCGCTAAACAGTGGCCTGCAAAGCTATATAGGGCGTCAAGCCGTGGCGATTACCGCTTTTACCCAAGGCCAAGGTCGTGTACGCCTCGATGACAGCTTTTACACAGCGCTATGCTCGACGCCTATTGCTGAGGGTGACCCAGTGCGTGTGGTCGGTATAGAAGGGGCAATGTTGCTGGTAGAGCCTGCACAGAGCGCATAACCTCGATCACGCTGCACCCACAAAAAAGCCCTGCAAATGCTGCAGGGCTTTTTTACGTTCAACCGCTGATACGCTAATCGCTTATAGCGTGATTTTAGTACCTAGTAACTTCAAGAATTGCGCTAACCATTCGGGGTGCGCCGGCCACGCTGGTGCTGTCACCAAGTTGCCCTCTGTGATCGCCGCATTCACTGCAATGTCGGCATAACGGCCACCAGCAAGCTCTACATCAGGACGACACGCCGGGTACGCTGAACATGTACGGCCATTAAGTACCTTAGCTGCGGCAAGCAATTGTGCCCCGTGGCACACCGCCGCCACTGGTTTATCTTCCACAAAAAAGTGCTGCACGATGGCAATCACTTGCGGATTCAATCGCAAGTACTCAGGCCCACGCCCACCAGGAATCACTAACGCATCGTAATCAGCAGCCTGAATGGCATCAAAATCGGCATTCAGTACAAAGTTATGGCCGCGTTTTTCCGAATAGGTTTGCTCCCCTTCGAAGTCATGAATGGCCGTTGCAATACTTTCGCCCTTTTTCTTGCCGGGGCATACGGCATCCACTCTATGCCCCACTGCCTGCAATGTCTGAAACGGGACCATCGTTTCGTAATCTTCGCAATAATCACCGCACAACATCAGAATTTTTTTAGCCATTGCTGCACTCCTTTAGTGAAAAAACACGCAAAAGTTCGCTTTTATATACCGCTATATCGTAACAAAAAGCAATTTAATAAATTACGAGAAAAATCCACAAAGCCAGATAAACAGTAGCTTTACAACCATCATATAGCTGTTTCTTGCTACTGACCATTTTCATTTACAAAAACTTAATGGGATTTATACCTTGACGCTATAACCAATACTCCCATAATGAAATCAAGCACTGTAGCTTTCAGGTTTTCTGTGGTGGTCTCCTCCTCTTAACCAGCCTGCGGGCTGGTTTTTTTATTGCGCGCGCCTTTTCCCCTCACTGTCTTTCACAGGCTAAAATAGCCCTACTCTTTGTTTGTGTAGGTTTTAGCATGAGCTTTCAGGGCCTCTCCCGTAATCAATACCCTTCCATAACATCGCTACAATGTTTTGAAGCGGCGGCTAGGCACCTCAGTTTCACGCATGCGGCCAAAGAACTGCACCTCACCCAAAGCGCTGTCAGCAAACAAGTGGCGTTGCTTGAAGACACGCTGCAAACCCCACTATTCAGACGACTACGCAAACGCTTAAGTCTCTCCCCTGCTGGCCAACTGTATCTGGAACAAGCCCGTAAAATACTGCTGCATATAGAGCAATCTACGCTGCAAATGCTGTCTTATGACCATGAGCGTGAGTTGCTTAGCATTGCTGCACACCCCAGCTTGGGGGCGCATTGGCTAATCCCGTTACTGAAGCATTTCCATGACCTGCATCCGCATATACAAATCGATATGCACGACTCGTTACAGCCCTTTAGCTTGGCGCAAAAGAGCATTGATGTCGCTTTTTTATTCGGGCATGGAAATTGGGAAAATTTGGAATGTATTAAGCTTTTCGAAGAAGGCATGATTCCCGTTTGTCAGCCTAGCCTGTTAGGCAATAAAACCATACGACATGCTTCGCAGTTAGCCCGTTTCGGATTGATTCAATGTCATTCACGCCCCAATGCGTGGGAGCTCTATTTTTCAGATCAAAATGACCCGGTAGAGCACAGTTACCACGGCCCCCGTTTCGCCACATGGTCTGCCTGTATACAAGCAGCCTTAGCCGGATATGGCATCGCTTTAGTCCCAAAATTTCTAGCGGCTGATGCTTTACAGCAGCAACTATTGATCTGTCCGTGGGAGCATGAACTGCCCAGCCTGGGGGCTTACTATGTCGCCTATGAAGCACATACGGCAGATGAGCCCCGCATACGTCAATTAATTAACTGGCTCACCCAACACTTGAAACTTAAAGATCACGAAAAAAAGGAATAACACACTCCCTTTTTTTCGTTTGCTGCACTGCATGATTTTTGCTGTGATACAGGCTCGCTCTCCAAGAAGAATATCGAGACAACATCACAAAGGATTTTCCATGCAAACCAGCGCGCACATCAGCCCCGCTCTGTCTATTGTTCACCCCATCACGCTGACCTCGGGCAAGAATGCCCGTGTGTGGGATAGCGAAGGCCGCGAATACATTGATTTTATCGGCGGTATTGGCGTGCTTAACTTGGGGCACTGCAACCCTGCGGTAGTCGCGGCCATTATCGATCAAGCACAACGCATGACGCACTCCGCGTTCAATGCCATCCCCCATCAGCCCTACAGCCAACTGATGGATGCCCTGGCCGCATTTATTCCCAGCAAAGAACCGTACTTGGGCATGCTCACCAACTGCGGAGCTGAAGCGACTGAAAATGCCTTAAAAATTGCCCGTTTCAACACCCAACGTAGCGCCGTAGTCGCCTTTGATGGCGCATTTCATGGCCGTACGCTGGCTGCACTCAACCTGAATGGCAAAGTGGCCCCCTACAAAAAGGGCTTGGTGGCATTGCCTGGGCCGGTCTATCACATTCCCTACCCCAGCCACGACAGCAATGTAGACAGTGCTGCGGCCATTGCAGCCTTGCAGCGCTTAATCAAAGTAGAGCTGGACGTGAACGACATCGCCTGCATTATTGCTGAACCAGTACAAGGCGATGGTGGCTTCCAGATGCTAGACCCTGAGTTTGCCCGTTACTTGCGCCAGTTCTGTGATGAACACGGCATTTTGCTGGTGTGGGATGAAGTGCAGTCAGGTTTTGGCCGTACTGGCAAACGCTTTGGCTTCGAGCAATTGGGCGTAGAACCTGACCTATTGCTGTTAGGTAAAAGTATTGCTGGTGGCTTGCCTTTAGGCGCGGTGATGGGCCGTTCTGTGCTGTTCCAAAGCATGCCCTCAGGCAGCTTGGGTGGCACCTACTCTGGCAACGCCGTTGCTTGTGCCGCTGCGTTGCAAATCATTCAGCAGCTTAGCGATGAGCAGCAATTGCAGCAGTGGGCTAGCACCTATGAAAACCTCGTGCTCAAACACTATCAGCGCTGGGAAGCCCAAAAACTACCTGTTATCAAACGCCTAACAGGTGTGGGCACTATGCGCGGCATTGAACTGCGTAACCCACAAGGTGGCCCCGGCACACAAGAACTCGCAAAAGTCCTGCAACGCGCTCGCGAACGCGGTCTGTTGTTGATGCCTAGCGGCGACTCACGTCACGTGATTCGTCTGTTGGCTCCTCTGACCATTGAGCCTGAACTGCTGGATAAAGGCCTGAGCATTCTGGGTGAATGCTTGGCTGAATGTCACTGATTTCCTATTGATCTATGCCGTCATCACGCAAAGGAGTAGCTTGTATGACATCCCCTAATTTTGTAAGCCCTAGCCAGATCCGTGCGCAATTTTCTGCCGCCATGTCTGCCATGTACAAAGACGAAGTGCCACTCTACGGTACGCTGATGGAACTGGTGGCTGATATTAACCAGAACACCTTGCAAGCCGACCAAGACCTGCGTAAAAACCTGCAGCAAGCTAAAGAGCTGGAACGCTTGGACGAAGAACGCCATGGCGCGATTCGCGTTGGCACACCTGAAGAACTGCACACTATTGGCCGTTTATTCGCGGTCATGGGCATGCATCCCGTGGGCTACTACGATCTAACCCCGGCTGGCGTGCCCGTACACTCTACAGCCTTTCGTGCGCTGCACGAAGACGAGCTACGTGTTAGCCCGTTCCGCGTATTCACCTCGCTGCTGCGTCTGGAGTTAATTGAAGATGCCGCCTTGCGTGAAGAAGCCCGCGCTATTTTGGCTAATCGTCAAATCTTCAGCCCCGATGCGCTACAACTGATTGCACAATGCGAACAAGACGGTGGGCTCTGTGCAGAAGACGCCACCCGCTTTGTAAATGAAGCCATTAAAACCTTTAGATGGCATGGCGAATCCACAGTATCTAGTGCGCAATACAAAGATTTGCACGACCAGCACAGGCTTATTGCTGACGTAGTGGCATTCAAAGGCCCGCATATCAATCACCTGACTCCGCGCACCTTAGACATAGACTCTGTACAAGCAAGCATGCCTAAGTACGGTATTACGCCAAAAGCCGTGATTGAAGGCCCGCCTACACGCCAACACCCTATTTTATTGCGCCAAACCAGCTTCAAGGCATTGAATGAACCCGTGCGCTTTGCAGACCAAGACGCGAACGAGCAAGGTAGCCATACCGCCCGTTTCGGCGAAATCGAACAACGCGGCGCCGCTGTCACACACCAAGGCCGAGCACTGTATGACCGCCTGCTCAATGCCGCTCGCGCAGAGCTAGGTGAAGCCCCCGCCGAGCATAATGCAGAAACTTACAGCGCGTTGATGCAGAAGCACTTTGAGCAATTCCCCGACACGTTGGAGCAGATGTTCAACAACGACTTGGTGTATTTCAACTATCTGCCCACCCCCAAAGGTTTGGCCAAAGCAGGCAGCTACGACGCCAACACCTCTATTGCCCAGTTGATACAAGCGGGCGATGTACGTTTATCCCCCATCGTGTACGAAGACTTTCTGCCCGTCAGTGCAGCAGGCATTTTCCAATCCAATCTGGGTGATGGCGCTAACAGCAGCTACGCGCAACTATCCAATCAAGAGATATTTGAATCTCAATTGGGTCAATCGGTGATTGATGAGCAGCAGCTTTACGCACAAACTGCAGAACGCTCTTTAGAGCAGTGTTTGCACGCATTAGGCGTACAACGCTAACCCCAACAGGACGGGCAGCGTGAAGCTGCCCTTCCCCACAAAACCGCCGCCATCACCTAGCTATTTCTGCTAGCATTATTAAGACGTGCAGGCCTTCTGCGCCCTTATATAGTGAACTCTTATGGCCGCTACATCCCTTGCCGAACTCGAACAAATACGTGCTGATTGCCGCAAGCTGGTAAGCCAACGTGCATTGATTTCAGCTGCCGCCGCTGTTGTTCCTATCCCTGGCTTAGACGTTAGTACTGACGTTGCCCTATTGCTGCAAATACTGCCGCAAATCAATGAAAAATTTGGCTTAAGCGCCGAAGAAGTAGAAGCATTAAGCCCCGAGTTAAAGAAAATACTGGTGGTGGGTGGGGCCAACTTTAGCATTGGCTTATTAGGCAAAGTCATCACACCCAAACGCGTCATGAGCTTGCTGCAAAGCATGGGCATGAAAAGTCTGGCCACCAAATACGGCGGTAAATACATTCCTGTACTAGGGTCAGTGGCTGCGTCTGGCCTAAGCTATATTGTGTTGCGACGCGTAGGTCACAAGCACATAGAGGAATGTTTCAACATAGCTAGCCAGCTCTTAGCCCATCAACAAAGCCAGTCCACCTCGCGCGGTACAGTCATCGATGTGGAAGCCACAATCAAATCAATAGACTAAGATCAAGCCCCTCGTTATTTCCATCTTGACATTTTAAAAACAGTGGATATCTTTCAGTTTCAGTACGATTAAAACCAAAATTTTCCTTGTCTTTACTTATGCTTATCTTGCCTTTTAGGCTTCAAACATTAACGCCCAAAAAACATTCAGCATAACGTCAGAAAAGTCTCCAAAACCACCTAAAAATCAATGTAAGACTTTGATTAAATAGTATTTATTGGCTCAGAAACAAAAATAAACAAATAACATTAGGTAGTTTGTGACTGAGCATTCACATTGCACTGAACGATTTTCAATAAGCCTTAAAAGTCAAGCCAAAAGATATCCCCAAAATCTGTGCATAACTTTGGGGACAACTCATGCAGAAACTACCGTGAGACGCATCAATCATACAAACGAGGTTCTTTGGTCAGTAATTATCTGCTTGTGCAGTGGTCACAAAAAAAATTGCTACAACTCGCTTCTACAACCAACCTGCTTTCTTGAACCGGTAATACAGAAACCCGCACAAGCTCGCCATACCCGTCAGCACCATCGGATACCCAAAGCTCCATTCCAACTCGGGCATAAACTTGAAGTTCATCCCATAGATACCAGCAATAGCCGTAGGGACCGCCAAAATAGCCGCCCACGATGCCAGCTTACGCCCCGTATCCGTCTGCTTCATTTGCTCTAACATCTGCCCACCCTCAAAGGCAAAGGCCAATGCATCACGCAACGCGTGTATGAGCTCTGTCACACGAGAAGCCCTATCCGACACCTCTGCAAAATACGCTTGGTTAGAGGATTCAATAAATGACGAATCCAAACGCGCCATACGTCGGCAGATTTCTGCTAGTGGCGCAACCACCATCTCTATGCGTAACAAGTCACGGCGCAAACGGTAAATACCTTGCACATCACTACGCTGAAAGCCATGCAACAACAACCGCTGCTCCATTGCCTCTACCGCGACCTCTAGTACATCCAGCGCTTGCACATAGTGATCCATCACCAAGTCCAACCACTCAAACGCCAGATAATCGCTGCCACGCAAAGCTGCGCTCGTGAGTGACGACAACCGCTCATGGAGTTTTTCATGCTGCAGATCTTGCCCTTTGCAGACGGTGATCAACACATTACGCCCTATCACTAGCTGCATTTCAGAAAACACAGGGCGTTTGGACTTCAGCTCCAACGTAATCACCGCCACAAAACCTTCTTGTTCAAGACTAATCAGTTTGGGGCGACGGTGCTTTTCCTGCATGCTTTGCTGCACATACTCAGAGATAGAAAGATCCGCGCACACCCTCTGAATCTCTTCCTCAGCCGGGTCAGACAACACTACCCATAGCACATCGCCCTCCGCGCGTGACAACGTGCGTAGGGCGTCCATATCCTCATGCTTATACGCACCTTGCTGCGTATACAAATACGCTGCATTCTTAGCGCTCCCAGGCGTGACCGATGACTCCATAGTGATCCTTTTCCTCAGCCCTTTAACGCCTTTCACCATAGCATTGATAATCGCATCCAGACACAGGCTGAACCGCGTTTTTTTTCCTTGTCAGACTCACTAGGCAAAGCGGCCTTCTTTATGTCATAATTGCACTCTTGTGAAGGTCGTGGGCCTATAGCTCAGTTGGTTAGAGCAGCGGACTCATAATCCGTTGGTCGCTGGTTCAAGTCCAGCTGGGCCCACCACACACTTCTCAGATAAATGAATGGCTTGCAGAAATGCAGGCCATTTTTTTCGTCTGTAGGTTGCTCCGCACAATAGCAATAAGTAAGCACCTATCACTTGCTACGCTCTCTAGCACAACACCTCTACTCTATTCCACACCACACAACCGCTACATCCCCATTGACGAAGCCTCTATAAACATCGAAAATACTGTTTATTTATACAGCATAAAATAAACATGGATTCGCCTGCCCCTCTTTCGCCCAACTCAACTCCCGTGCGGATCATGAACAGCACCGTGCAGTGCGGCTTTCCTAGCCCTGCGGGTGATTACGACCATAAGACGCTCAGCATTACTGATCTACTGATTCACCAAGCGGACGCTACCTACTTTATGCGTGTGCGGGGGCCATCTATGCGCGACGCGGGTATTGATGATGGTGACTACGTGGTGATTGATCGCTCTATAGAACCACGGCATGGGCATATTGTTTTGGCGGTGGTAGATGGCGAGTTTACGATCAAGCAACTCCACCAGCAGCGTGGGCATGTGAAACTCTTGGCCGCCAACCCTGCCTTTCCCAATATTGAGTTTAAAGACGGGCAAGAGTTATCTGTCTGGGGAGTCGTCACGTGGACACTCAAAAACCACGTACACGCATAGCCCTCATCGACGGGAACAGTTTTTACTGCTCATGTGAGCGGGCCATGCACCCAGCCTATGAAAGGCTACCGCTCGTCGTACTGTCTAATAATGACGGTTGCGCCATCGCGCGTACTGCAGAGGCTAAAAACTTAGGCATCAAAATGGGAGCCCCTTGGTTCCAGATTAAACACTTGGCTCAGTCGCACGGGTTAATTGCTCTGTCTGCTAATTTTCGTCTGTACGCAGACCTAAGCCGTCGCATGATGAATGTGATTGGTCAGTTTTCACCGCGCCAAGAAATCTACTCTATTGATGAGTCATTTCTTGATTTAAGCGGCATTCAAGAGTCAGGCCGAGAGCTTGGGCAAGCCATTAGAAAACGCGTCAAACAATGGGTAGGTATTCCTACCTGTGTGGGCATAGGATCAACCAGAACCCTCGCCAAACTCGCTAATCATCTGGCAAAAGATGTACCGCGCTTAGATGGTGTATGTGATTTGAGTATGCTGGATGGCCCACAATTAATGCGTGCCATTCGCCATGTACCCATTGATCAGGTGTGGGGCGTTGGACGCCGGCTGAGCAAGAAATTGCTTGAGCTGAACATTCGTACGGCAGCTGATCTTGCCCAAGCAGATAGGCGTGTGATACGCGACAAGTTTTCTATTGTATTGGCGAAAACCGCTCGTGAGCTACATGGCGATGCCTGTTTAACGTGGGATGAAGTACCTGCAGAGCGGCAGCAAATCATGTACTCCAGATCATTTGGCAGCCCGGTCTACACCAAAGAAGACCTTGCTCAGGCTGTATCGACCTTTGCCACGGCGGCGGCAGTAAAGTTACGAGCTCAAAACGCCAAAACCTCATCGCTGCTGCTCTTTATACGTACTAGTTCGTTTGGTGATAGCCCCCACTATTCAGGCAGTACGGTTTTTAATTTACTGCATGCGACCAACAGCACCACAGAACTTAATGCGGCAGCGCTAAAAGCGCTAGACCACATTTATCGCCAAGGCGCCAAGTACACCAAGGCGGGAGTGTGTCTTTTGGATATAGAAAATGTGCAAACACACTCTATACAAGGGTCGCTCTTTGATATTGCCGACCCTATAGAGCAAAGCACCACCTCTAACCTGATGCAGGTTATTGATGACATTAATCTGCGTTTTGGTCGAGGCATGATTGCTCCTGCCAGAACCTTAGGGCTGGATGATGCACCATGGAAAACACGTCAAAAATATATGACGCCTGCCTGCACCACAGACTGGAAACAAATTATCGAAATATGGCGATAATGTTATCGCTCAACAACTCCCCACTACTGCTGTGATAGCATGCTCGCCAATGACCTACATCCCTCGTAGAGGACACCACACATAATGAAAAAACGTTTATTAACACTGGCAATGGCGGCAGGGCTGCTCCCCCTCACTGCCTCTGCTGCTGAGGTAAAGTTCATTAATCAATCCTCATGGGATATCTACGAGATTTATTTCTCTCCTACTAATCAAGATGAATGGGGGGAAGATTACCTTGGCGAAGATGTTCTAGAGCACGGTGATAGCCTGACACTCACTGATGTTGCGCCTGGTCACTGGGATGTACGCTTGATTGATGAGGATGACGACCCATGCATTCTTAAAAATGTGTCCATTACCGTAGATGACACATGGGCAATCAATGACGAGGATCTCTTGACCTGCCAAATCAATAGCTAAGTGCGTGCCCCAACAGTCCAAAAAATCACACTCGCTATAATGAAGGCATCCACAGCAGAGCATAAGGCCTCTACCCCAAGTCAATCCACGCTCTGCTTATCCAATGCCGCTTTTACTCTCTACCCTAAAGGCCATCATGAAGAAAATACTGTTCGCCGCTGTTGCCTTGTCCATGTCATCCACTGCCTTTTCTAACGGGCTCACGCCTATCTGCCAAGATTACTATGCAGCCATAGATAGCTTCGTTAAAAAACTAGAGTCTCATGAGGCAACTAAGGGTGAGGCCGAGGAAATCATGGCCGTCTATCATGAGGCTAAACAGCACTACGCCTCGCTACCCAATGCGGAGCAAGATCGCCTCTGTGCGCGAGAAGCAGAAGAGCTACGAGAGTATCGAAAAATGCAGCAGTCCAAATAAACGGTCTCTGCCTCTTTATTCTGTCTCGCATTTTGCTTCACCCCTATAGACAGCACTGTGCTTGTGCCCCCCCTCTTTCCCTGCGTGAAAACGCGGGGGGACTCGTTCACAGCAATGCGGATTCAGCACCGTCATGTGTTCGCATTACTAGCTTATCAATACCTAACATTTCAGCCAGCCGTATTTGATTAAAAACAAAGAGTTAATGCTTAAAAAACGTTTACTCTGGTAATGAAGAAGCGGTATAAGTCATAGTCACTATCAGGCTGTACGTATACGGCACATGCATTGCTACGCTTAGCACTCAGCCCTGACAAAAACACGTAAAAATAATAAGCAAGAAGGCTGGTAGGTCTACACGCGGTGATGGCTAAAAAGAACATAAACACCTGATGAACGTGTACAAGCTAGACCTTTCCGCGTGGTTGCTCGCTGCGTATACCTAAGCCCACTGGCTACTCACCCACCTTTATGGAGCCCCTATGAACGTTTACTTTAGACGAGAAAATGGACGCTTACGCCGCTATGAGGTCAATAGTTTCGACCGACTCGACGCGATTAAACGCGTCAAACAATGCGATGCCGAGTCTAGAAAAGCATGCATTATGGTGGTGTTAAACGGCAAAGCTCGTTCGCAAAACAGTGCCCCTAACCCATAGCCTTTTCGTAACCCTAACAACAATTATGCTGAGATTTAGGTGCTAGTAGACACGCAGTAATGCCACGGCAATGTGCAGGAAACCTGAAATAGGAAATCTTATGTCTATCAATAGAAACTACTATCACAAGCCCGCTTCTTTAGCCCCTCACGATATAGAGAATGCCATTTTCTCTACTAACCTTTCTGCCAATACCACTCTCGCTAATGAAGTTCAGGAATATTGCAGAGAACAACACATCACGAATCCTAAGCGTATTTGCAACATTCAGGATGAGATGAGAATGCTGGGGTACTCCATTACTATTACGGCCTATTTCAGGGCGAAAAACAAAGAGAAACCTGACTCGCCTGCATGATTGATTTTGGCCGTGCCCCTAGCCTGCTAGGTGCGATACATCCCGCCACAAATATCTCACAAACTTCGCCTTCTGTGTCGCGGTGTAAAGATACCACTGCGTTAAAACGAAAGAGCGATAATAACGCCTGCTTCAGTGCAATACCGTAGAAAAGGCTAGTACAAGGGGCGTGGGCAATGCGATGACTCTATACATCCCTAAGGTGCTACGTGTCCAAAAAAATCATGCTATCAGCGCGTCGCGTAGATGGCCAAAGGGAAACCATGAGAGTATTCAACGTAGCATCACTCGCTATGTGGGCATTTTTATTATCTGCCTGCGTCTCCATTCCAGGCCTTGGCCCCAAAGTAGACCAAAGCTCGGCTGATGCTGTTGCCCTCGCTTATATAGAAGCGTTCTATACCGGTAACAGCCGCACCATTAAACACATACTAGAACCTAGTGTATTAGCGGAGCTAGAAAGCAACGCAGAATCCTCATTGATTATGCTTTCTATAGAAAAAATCGGCCAATATGTTCAAAACAATGGCGGCTATAAGAATCTTAAAATTACCGATATTAAAAAAAGCAGCAACGATACGTCGCGCACCTACTACTACGACATTGACCTACCTTACGCCACTCGTCATAGCACCACACAGTGGCTAGAGCAAAGCGGCAGCATTGAGTTGGTCAAGGATGCACAAGGTTTGTGGTGGGCTGATGAGATAGACGGAATTTCCCCCTTCTAAGTACACACCATGAAATTTCACTACTCACTCCCCATATTGGTACTATCGCTACTGGTTGGCTGTGCTGCCCCAAAACCTAAACTGGCTGTGAATTTAGGCCCATTCCCAGACTTCCAGCTTGAAGAGCTACAGGACTCAGAAGATGGAGAATTCCTCGCACATTACCCTAATGGCCAAATCAAACAACACTCGTGGGTGCGTGGTGATTGCTTAGATCAACAGCTAAACACCTACTATGAAAACGGTAAGCCAAAAATGGTTATCCCTATCGATAACTGTAAAGCGAATGGTGTCGTAAAAGGCTACTACCCAAATGGCAACCTAGAATATGAACTGTCTGTGGTAAATGGCATTCCGCATGGCTCATTTCGTCAGTATCACGACAGCGACAGTAATCTACTCTCTATGCGAGCTCAACTGAAGAACGGCGCATTTGACGGGATAGTAGAAGAGCTAGATGATTACGGCGACGCGGTAAAACGCGGGGCAGTCATAGACGGCACTATCGTACCTTTCACACATGCTAATCAATAAAAACGAGGCGCCTATACGGCGCCTTGTTTTTTTACCTAGTGTGATTGGCTCATGCCATGCACTACGCGGCCAACGTCGTCGCCAGCATATAGCCCGAACCAGCTCCTGTACCAGCCCCCGGCCACGTAGAAGCACCACACAAATACAAACCTTTAATAGGGGTTTTGTATTTGGAATACCCCGCCACCGGACGCAAAAAGAAGTTTTGATCCAGATGATGACTACCCGACAAATTGTCACCACCAATCAAATTGGCATTGAACTGCTCCAAATCGGTTGGTGACATAATGTGCGAAGCCAGAATTTGACTGCGCAACCCGGGGGCGTACTGCTCTAACACATCCAACACACGCTCTGCATAGGCAGCTTTCACCTGTGACCATTCCGCAGGCCCTATCACGCCCAAACTATCACCCCGTATTTCAGCAGGCAACACGCGCACCTGCACCCACAGCGTATGCTTGCCGTCTGGTGCTCGGGATGGATCTAGCGCCGTTCCCTGCCCCACCACTAATACAGGCTCAGCCGGTAATAAGCCTGCTGCGGCCTCAGCATACACCTTGCTCATCATGGCTAAGTCGGGGGCTATATGTACGTACGAAAAATACTGTAGCTCTGCCCCAGCTTTCCAGTCAGGTAAGCTATCCAACGCCAAATGAATCATCATCGTGCCCAGACCGGGACGGAATACATCTACCTTTTGCTGATACGATGCGGGCACAGCCTGTATATCTACTAAACGCCCAAATACCAACTTCGGATTGAGATTTGCGATGACGGCTTTGGTGGCATTAAAGCGTCGGCCATCGCTAAGCACAACACCACTCGCTCTGCCCCGTGTTTGCGCTATATGCTGCACCGGCGCATTCACCAACACCTCGCCACCCAGCTCCTGCAGCAGCCCCACCATCGCCTTAATAATGGTGTCAGCACCACCTTTTCCGATGACCATTCCAAAAGCTTGGTTTGCCATAGACTCCAAATACGGAAACAGCGCACCACCCGCGGTATCTGGTGTGAAATCCACATGCAGCCCCCATGCGGCCATCATGGCTTTAAGGGAGTCGTTTTCAAAATGCCTATCCAGAAAATCTCGCGGTGTCGCCAACAGCAACTGCAATAGCTCGGCAACCCCCTCTTTGCCCAACTCACGCCAACTGCGCCACACACTTTTCACCAATGCGGTAGACGGCATAGGGCTACCCAGTACTGCAAACAAATGGGGCGCTTTATGCTGAAAATCATCCAACATAGCCTGCCATGCTTTTGCATCGTTCTCAGACACAGCACGTATGCGCTGCAGCGTAGTTTCTAGGTCTGTACTAACACCTAGGTAGCTGTGGTCTCTAAACACACTAGCAAAACAATGCTGTGCTGGCACAAACGCCAAACCATGACGCTCTAATGCTTCTTTATGGCGCTGATAAAACGCAGATCCTGCGAAAGAAGATAAGTTCATGGCGCATACGTCGTGCTTAAAGCCTGGCAACGTTAGTTCCTGTGTACTCACGGCGCCACCTGCCGAGCTTTTGGCTTCAATAACGCGTACTTTCCAACCACGGCTGGCTAACTCTACCGCTGCGGCTAAACCGTTGTGACCTGCCCCAATCACAATAGCATCTGTTGTCTCTGCTCCCACACTCAGCTCCTTTAGTTCTAAACTATTTTTATGTTTATTCTACTGCTGAAATTTATCGTGTATAGAAATTTCATTCACATGAATAGAGCTGTTATACATACTGTGACATAGTCAACCACAAAACACGGCCGTCACAAGGATATACTGCCGGAAAATCGCTGCGTAGGAGTAAACGCTAAGGTGTGTACTACAATTTCCAGCAGCGTTCTACCTTGCTTACCGACATTCAACCTACCCAATCAATAACGGCTATGAATCTGATACTCCCACTACTACTGCTACTTTCAATGCTCAATCTTGCTTCAATGATTCCTGGCGGTTTTGTAGAAGTGCGAGATTTCAGCCGCTATCCAGCCGTAATACTGGGCTGCTTTAACCTGTTCCTTACCGTTTTAGGACTGGGCAGCTTAGTGCTGGCATACTTTGTTTACGCCACCGAAACAGGCTATACCCTGACAGCCGTCGTTGGCGTAGGTTACTGCGCGGTTTACCTCGCCGACTTATACCGAATATTTCCCATATCTCCTGTACCCATGTCTACACTACTTAATCGTTTGGAGTGGTTAGGTACACTCTTGGGCATAGCATTAGTCGTTGTAGGTATATGGGCACGACTGCGCCATGACGCCACGTCTGATGCCGCACAATCTTTTAGTATTTCCACGCCTATTCTGCTGATTTTGCTATTTTTCGGCCTGATTATTTTGGCCTTTGCTACCCGTGCAGCAATGAAAAAAACAGCAGACCCCTCATAAGTACGAGCACGACTTTCTACCGCATAACTGGTGAAAACCGTTATACGTTACTAGGACAATCATGATTAAAACAATGATGAAACTTGCCACTAGCGTGGCTTTCTTCACGACCTTAACAACGGGTGTTCAAGCCCAAGAAGCCGACTACACCCCACAGCAAATACAAGAAATGCGCCAATTGGCAGAACAAGGCGAAAGCTTTGCTCAAGCCGCTCTAGGCGTGTTGTATATAGAAGGGAACTCTGTGCCGCAAAGTTATGCAGAAGCGCATAAATGGCTTGGTCGCGCCGCCGCACAAAATGAAGCACTGGCACAATTTCAGCTGGGTGTGCTGCACTATCGTGGCCAAGGCGTACCACAAAGTGATGCAGAAGCATTAGCGTGGTTTGGGAAGTCTTGTGCAGCGGGCCTTTCTGAGGGCTGCTCCATTTACAGCAAGCTCAAGATAAACTAGCCACTATTACAAACCGCCTACAGGCGGTTTTTATTTATGATGTACCGCTTATTCATTGCTGAATCATTCTTATCTACACAATCACTAACGCTTTTAGTGTTGTGACTTCCCATCACAAACCGCTTATTCACGGCATAATATTCTTTGTTTCTTAGATTTTAGATAATAATTCCAGAAAAATAGAACGACATATCACTACGCTTTAGTTAAAACCGTGTAGCCATTTCTTTAACCAACAGGAGATTGAATATATGTCTGACCCTATTTTTCGTCGAGCTCAAGAATCAGACCTAGAAGCAATCGTCGCCATCCTTGCCGATGACGTCCTGGGCCAAGAAAGGGAAGATTCACGCTGGCCTCTTCCTATAAGTTACTTGAATGCTTTTCAAGCCTTAAACTCAGACCCAAATCACTTCTTAGCTGTCGTAGAAATCTCTGGCGTCATTTGTGGCACCTTGCAGATTTCTTTTATTCCCGGCCTGTCTTACCAAGGCGCTTGGCGTGGAGATATTACCGCCATACGCGTAGCACGTACCATTCGAGGGAACGCCTTGATCGAAAGCATGATCCGATGGGCCGTAGAACAATGCAAAGCTCGCCATTGCCGATTTGCACAACTGACGTTTGACAAAAAAAGGCCTGATAGCCATCGCTTCTATGTGCAACTAGGGTTCACTGCTGTACACAAAGGCTACATGATGGAACTAGAGCACAACGTAGACAACTAGGTCAGCCGCTGAACGCCAGCTCTCGCACTAGAAATACGTTGCCCAGATAAAAACCCGTCCCTCTTTATGGGGGGACGGGTTTCGTTATGCTATCTACGACTCGTTATGCGGTTTGCTGCAACATACTTGTGCCATCCAAGCTACCAGCCTGAAACTTGGCCAAGGGTAACAACAGAGGCTTTGTAGACGCTAACAACGGCTGCAAATCAAATTGCACATAATTCAGTTGATCGTACGTACGTAGGTAAATACGACCTTGGCGTAAATCTGTTAACGATGTCCACGTCGTGTATTCAGAGCTGTAGCCAGCAAAACCGCCCACATCCGGAGCCATCGCATCAGCCCCTTTATTGGTGCTTTGTGAATCGATAGTGATGCCTCGCGGTCTATCAAAGTTATTCATGATATGCGACAACGTCGTGAGTGCACTGTTGGCATCTTTGGCTTTTTCGCTAAAGTGCGCGTAATACACAGCACGCACAAAACGCCCTACTGCGGTATTCGATGCTGGCAATGCTACCGTCGCAATACCAGAATCTGGCTGTTGGAACGTTTGACCTTTAATGGTCAAGCTGGATTGGTCAATATTGGACAAAAACGTGTAGTTGCTCAGGTTCGTCAGGTGCCACGAGAAGTCTGGGCCGTTTGTCATCACCCCTAATGGGTTGTCGTACACCTGCTGCTTACCGTGCGAGTATTCAATAACCAAGGATGCACCAGAGGCATCGTGTATGGCGTAATGAAAGGGCGTTTGTGCACCACCCATTTGCTCTATTGCCGTCGTTAGCACGGGTTGATGCGTAATGGCTTCTTTTACTTCGGCGACAGACTCAAACTGTGACAACACCCAATTACCCAAATCTATAGCCGCCAATACAGGCACACTATTATCCAGCGTATCTTCCGGGCCTTGGGTGGTCGCAAATGCCAACAGACTAAACGTCAGGCCTTGGCTGTTAATCCCTTCTACTGTTTTAAGATCAGCAACAGAACCATTCGGAATACTCACCGACAAAAAACCGTATTTAGCCGTAAATGGCAGCGCTGCGTGCTGATTCGCTTGCGACGAGAACTCAGTACCTTTAGGTTGATACGCCACGATATACGGCATATCAAAAGGAAGCTCTAAAGTGCGCCCCGCATATGGTGCTGCTTGTTGATCAAAATAGAGTAAAGAGGTGCACATATTTAGAATCCAAATAGCATATAGATGTTGGGGAGGCACGATACATCGCAATAAATGTTTTACTGCGTGTTCGCTATTGCATGAGCATAACCCAAATGCATTAATGCCTGTATTTATTCCCGTGCAGCTTTACCAAAATTTCCGGTTCATTATTGAAAAATCTTTAACCACCAGACTGCCACACCATTTTCGCCATCCTTTTTGCGGATTCTACTTTTGAAGGTTGATATCCCTGCACCTGGCTAGTCACAATCAAGCCCTCGCCCAATAAATACAATTGCTCGCCAATCAGTTCTGGTTGTGTAGCCTGAGCATGGCAGCATAACTTCTGCACATACTCCAAGACCTCTTGCTTATGAGTAGCGGCTTGCTGGTGCGGCGGCATATCGGCAGCGGCAAACTCTGCGGCAGCATTAATAAACGCACACCCAAAAAAACCTTCCTCGTGCGTCCAACTCGCAATGAAATCTATGTAGGCCAAAGGGCGATCCTGCTCAGGCGAAGCCTCTACAAAGCGACGCATTTTATCCATGAACCATGCATGCCGTAGCTCCAATGCAGCTGCTATCAAGAGGTCTTTACTGGCGAAATGCCTATAAAGCGTTTTCTTAGTCACGCCCGCCTCACGGCTAAGCAGCTCTACTCCGGTAGCGTGAAAGCCATTTTGATAAAACAATTTTAAGGATGAAGAGGCGATATGGTGTGCTGTAGTCATGGGGCAAGTATACCGATCGGTTGACACAAAGATACTGATCAGTATACTAGCTCAAACCAGTACTTCCTGACTACTTAAAAGAGCGTGAATCCTATCTATGCGTCGTTTACTTTCCTCTAATGCGCCCCCTGCCCCGCCCTTGAAATTTATCTTTATTTCTTCGGTGGGAGCAGCCATTGCTATCGCACTCACTGGCTGGTTAAGCGTCTTATCCGGTACGCCCTGGCTAATGGCCCCCTTTGGCGCTAGCTGTGTATTGGCCTTCGGTGTGCCTGACTCCCCTTTAGCCCAACCTCGCGCTATTGTGGGTGGCCACTTGGTTGCCACTGCCGTAGGGTTACTTGTATTACTGCTAGTTGGTGATGGCTGGTTAGCCGCCGCCCTCAGTGTGGGTTTAGCCTTAGCTGCCATGCAAATCACACGCACCGTACACGCCCCTGCTGGGGCAGACCCTTTGATCGTAATTGCTGCCCACACGCCCATTAGCTATTTGATTTCCCCCGTGTTATTGGGGTCATTGGCGATCGTACTCATCGCCTATGTGGTGAACAACGCCCGCAGCACAGGTAGCTATCCAAAATATTGGCTTTGACGATAAACTGACTGCTTCATCACATTGTGGCCTTCTCACGCTTTCTATCTCGATGAATAACGATCTAAATCTTGTCATGCGCTTGGAGCGTGAGCTACTGCTACCAGCCACACGCGCGAACCAACAACGCATCAACGCCCTACTCTGCGATGATTTCCAAGAGGTAGGAGCCACCGGCCAAAGCTTTGGCAAAGAAACGGTAATAGACACCTTGCCTGCAGAGTCAGAAACGATGTTTTCTGTACACGAGATGCGAGCGCAAAAAATCAGTAACGAGGTCATCCTTGTTACATATAGGTTAGAGAAGCGCCACGCAGAAACCACCACCCACTCAATACGCAGTTCGCTTTGGTTACGCGGCCCTAACAGCTGGCAAATGCGTTATCACCAAGGCACCTTAACTCGCTAGACATCGTTTTCCCAAAGACATTACTCGCAAATCGTTACGCCCTGTTGAAGATGTTTTCTTGACAACTTTTCCTGCCCAACACAACAATCAAAGGATTTATTGAATAAAACAACGACCATCACCTACCCTTTCTGGTTAGCGTGCGTGGGCAGCAAGTTATAGGCACGCAGGGCAGCGTATGTTCACCAAAACCATGCACCAGCACGTAGTGATTCTTGCTAGTGCGCAGGCTCTTTTTCAGATTGTTTATGTTGCTGTCATGACCGTTGGCGGCTTAGCAGGTTCAGCCATTTCCGGATCAGCTCATTGGTCTACGCTCCCCATTGCCACCCTATTTCTAGGCACAGCCCTAATGATGTTTCCTGCATCACTCTGGATGGCCAAAATAGGTAGGCGCACAGGTTTTATAACGGGTGCATTACTAGGCACAATTGGTGGGCTTATCGCCTGCGTGGGCATTCTAGAAAATTCGCTAGCCCTATTGGGGTTAGGGACTTTCTTTATTGGCTGCTATCAGGCTTTTGCCCAGTTCTATCGCTTTGCGGCAAGTGAAATCGCAGCACCGGCTTACAGACCTCGTGCCATTTCATTGGTACTTGCCGGTGGCGTAGCAGCTGCATTGGTGGGGCCCGTCTTAGCGCAAATAGGCGTGCCACTCATGCAGCCTGCTTACTTGGGCTCCTTCCTACTGATTGCGGTAGTAGCCTTTATTTCTGTAGGCGTGCTGCAAGGGTTCCATATGCCACCAGTGTATGCAACCATCACCAGTCACAGCACACCTGCCAGACCATTGCTACGTATTGTGGCCCAGCCCTCCTATTTAGTAGCGTTATTTGGAGGGGCTACTAGCTACGGCATCATGATTATGGCCATGAGCGCGACGCCTCTTGCGATGCAGTATCACCATCATGAGTTAGGGGCAGCAGCTACCGTGATTCAGTTGCATGTACTAGGCATGTTTCTGCCCTCATTTTTTACAGGATCGCTCATCACTCGCTTTGGTGTACTGCGCATCATGTTAGTGGGTGCCCTGCTGTTTGCCGCCCATCTTCTGCTCACCATGACTGGTACGGGTTTTGCATCTTTTGTTAGCTCACTCACTTTGCTAGGCGTAGGCTGGAATTTCATGTACATAGGTAGCACTACGCTGTTAACCAGCACCTACCGACCACAAGAAAAAGCACGCGCCCAAGCCACAAATGACATGGTGATTTTTATCGTGGGCGTAGCCTGTGCATTGAGCACCGGTTGGTTATTGCAAACCATAGGCTGGATTAGCATGAACCTACTGCTGTTACCGTGGTTAGGCTTGTCAGTGTTATCAATCATCTGGCTAGGGGTGTACCAGCGCTTCACCCGCACGAAATAAGCATGGCATACTGAAACGCCCTTATTCTTTTGACCGTACCCCATGATTACCATCCGCCCTCTTAGCGCATCGCAATGGCAACACCATAAAATGCTGCGCCTACAATCGTTGCTAGACTCTCCTGAGGCATTTGGTAGTACCTACGAAGCTGAACACACTCGCTCTGACACTGACTGGGCGCAACGTATTGCTACTGCCCTAGCATCGCAACACGATCGTATTTTTCTTGCCTACCATAATGACGTCGCGTGTGGTTTGGTATGGTGCAAACTGGCCACCCAATCCGCCACTACCGCCGAGCTCTTTCAAATGTGGGTTGCCCCCGCTCAGCGCGGACACGGGGCCGGTACACGCCTACTGGATGCCGCTGTACACTGGGCTAAAAACGCTGGTATGCGCACAGTAGCGCTAGGGGTTACACAATCCAACGCAGCCGCCATACATCTGTATAGTCAGTATGGTTTTGCCCCCGTAGGCGAGGCAATCCCATTGCGTGAAGGGTCTACTCTACTGTCGCAAACGATGGTGTTAACACTGTCTCCATAAACCATATTGCAATCTCCACATTCTCTACATATGACCGTATTAGCATAGCTCGCCTCTACTGTTTGATTGCAATACCTATGTCTAGTCCTGCCCTACCTACTATTGCCCCTACGCCACTGCAAGTGGAGTTCCAACCTGTAGTCGATGAACTGTGTCGTGCGCTAGAGCGCATTCTGGGTGACGCGGTAGATAGCCTTTACCTCTACGGCAGTGTGGCCCGAGGCACGGCTACCGTGGGTAGCTCAGACTTGGATCTGTGTTTGATTACTCGCCACCCACTGAGTCTCGCTCAAACCGAGCAGTTGGCCGACTTATGTACGACGACTGCCGCTCGCCACTTTAGTGTGAGTAAAGTCGATATTGATTGCGGGACTAGGGCCGAAGTACTTGCCGAGAAAAACCACTACAGTTGGGGCTATTGGCTTAAACACCATTGTCGTTGCATTAAAGGCGAAGACCTTGGTGAACGCTTCCCACTTTTTTCGCCCTCTCGTGAGATTGCGATTGCCGTGAATGGTGACTACCTTGCTGTACTAAAAGGGTATCAACATCGACTGCAAGAAACCGCCCCCGAATCCCAGATACGTCGTCTGCAAAAAGAGGCGTCTAGAAAGCTAATACGTGCGACCAATATTCTGCGCCCTGCTGCGTCTGATTACTGGCCTAATACCTTAGAAGAGTACGTAAACTTTGCGGTAGAGCACCACCCTAGTGCAGCGGGATTTTTACCCTTCTTTTTGCAGCATGCTCATACACCCACCGCTAGTGTTACCGAGTTTTGTGAACAACTAGAAGCCGCTATGCAGTGGATGCAGCAACCTACCCATTAAGCCACATCGCTTAATCTCAACAGGGAGATTACTAGGGTGACAAGCCATAGCGCTCACGGTACAACCTAGTTTTCTCTTTCTCCCTGTGAGCCCTCTATGCAGTTGCACAACATCCCTTTTGGCTTAACCGACTGGTCCACTATCTCTCCAACAGAACACCCCGGCATACATGGTGTTGCGTACTGGCGCACCTGTCACTTTGGCGATATTCGGGTACGCATGGTGGAATACTCCGCAGGCTACTTGGCTGACCACTGGTGCAGCAAAGGCCATATTTTGTTGTGTCTGGAAGGGAGTTTAGACACCGAACTCGATGACGGCCGCCACTTCACGCTCACACCGGGTATTAGTTATCAGGTGGCAGACAATGCCGAAGCTCATCGCTCCAGCACCCAAACAGGCGCTAAGCTTTTCATTGTTGACTGACACAACCACATAAGGCGCTACACTAGTAGCACTATCCCTGCCGCCGGATTGTTGCCATGCGCCTGAATCTTTTTCTCAAACTATTTTTAGCCATACTCGCCACCAGCATCTTGTTGATTGTGGCGATGGGTGGCGCCATTCGTTGGAGTTTTGATCGCGGTTTTGTGGACTACCGCTTAGAACGTGAGCAACAACGCATAGAATCGCTAGCCTCGTTCTTATTGGATGAGTATGAGCAACAAGGCAACTGGTCTTTTATAGAAGGCCGTTCCCGCTGGTGGCGTGCACTACGCGCCACCAGCAATGAAATGCCTGGTCACGGTGACCCTCGTGGTCATGGCCAAGGCGGCATGCCCTTTATTGCCTTGGTTGACCCCAATGACAAATTCATTGCAGGCTCGTTAAGCCGACAAAACTCAGGGTGGATACGCCACGAACTGGTGCAAGACGGCACTACCATCGGTGCGCTGCTCTACAACCCGCCCCCTTCTATAGAACTCTTTGATAGCGCAGCTGAACAACGTTTTGAGCAGCAACAACTACAGGCCACATGGTCTATAGCCGGGTTAAGCGTATTGTTAGCAGCCTTGGTCAGCTACTTACTTGCCCGCCTGTTGCTTGAGCCTATACAGCGCATGGCGCGCGCCACCCGACAAGTCGCCGCCGGCGATTACAGCGTGCGTATTCCCACACACAGCCAAGATGAGTTGGGCCAACTTGCCCAAGACTTCAATGCCATGGCGCACTCGTTGGCTGCAACGGAAAAGCTACGCTTAGCGTTGGTGGCTGATATCTCGCATGAACTGCGCACCCCCCTAGCTATTTTGCAAGGTGAAATAGAGGCACTACTGGATGGCCTACGCCAGCCCACACCAGAGACCTTGCAGTCGTTGAAGCAAGAAGTGGTTCAGTTAAATCAGCTCATTAATGATTTGCACATGCTGTCACTGGCGGACTCTGGTGCGTTAGAGTTTGATCTACAGCCCAACACTAGCCTGCGTGCTATCTTGCAGCGTTGCTACGACGCGTACCACCCCCGTTTGGAAGCCAAAGGCTTGGCACTGAGCATTGATGTGCCCGAGTTACCCACCCTGCAAGGCGATATCACGCGCTTAAATCAGTTATTTAGCAATGTGTTGGAAAATTCCCTGCGCTACACCCATGCTCCCGGCGACGTACGCATACAGGCTGAACAACAGGCTGATGGCCTACATGTGTTTATTGATGACTCTGCACCTGGTGTCGCGTCTGAGCACTTACCGCATTTATGTGAACGCCTGTACCGTGTGGACCCGTCTCGCAGCAGAGCATTAGGCGGGTCAGGTTTAGGCTTGGCACTATGTGAACGCATTGCACATGCCCACCACGGCACTATCCAAGCACAACACTCGCCATTAGGCGGTGTACGTATTCATGTGATGCTTCCTTTGCGACAACCATCATGACCACTTCTGCACGCATACTGATTGTTGAAGACGAGCCCAAACTGGTAGAGCTCTTAACCTTGTATTTAGAGGCTGCCGGCTATGAGTGCCATGCTGTGTTCAACGGCAATGAGGTAGAGCAGGCGCTCACTACCTTCAACCCCGATCTGCTACTGCTAGACCTTATGCTGCCCGGCAAAGATGGGTTAACTATCTGCCGTGAATTGCGTCAGCACAGCCAAATCCCCGTCATCATGGTGACCGCTAAAGTCGAAGAAATAGACCGACTCTTAGGCTTAGAACTAGGCGCTGATGACTACATCTGCAAGCCCTACAGCCCACGCGAAGTGGTTGCACGCACCAAAGCCGTACTACGACGCTATCAACAGCCTCAAGCCGCTACGGATAACGCAACTGCCAGCGGTGTGCATATTGATGAAACCCGTTTTTTGGCGCAATTAGATGGGGTCACACTGGACCTTACGCCTGTAGAGTTTAGGTTGTTTGCCCTGATGGCGAACTCCCCTGGCCAAGTCTTCAGCAGAGATCAACTACTGACATTGATTTATGACGACCATCGCATCGTGACTGATCGTACTGTAGACAGTCACATCAAGAACTTACGCAAGAAACTAGAAGCGATTCGCCCCGACCAAGACGTCATACGCTCTATCTATGGGGTAGGCTACAAATTTGAAGAAGGCGGTGCCTAAGCTTCACATTTTCTCCATATTTTTTGCCAATTTGCTGCACACTGCGGTCCTACTATGTAGTCATCAGCTCAACGCTTAACGCAAAAAGGAGATTCACCATGCTGAAACTACGTACTTCCCTCTTGGCTGCCACTGTTGCCGTAGCGGCTGTGTTTTCACCTCTGTCTCAAGCGGTAGAAGCCACACCCCCAACCTCTAGCCCTATACAAGTCACAGGCACGCCAATCTCTGATCGTGGCATGTTCCACGCACGCGGTCTGAACCTGACGCAAGCCCAGCAAGATCAACTGTTTGAACTGCGCCATCAGCAAGAACCTGAAATGCGTCGTCTGCGTAATGCAATACGCGATGCCCGCACCGAGTTGCGTGATCTGTCTAACGCCGCAACCTTTGACGAAGCCAAAGCTAAAGCCAGCAGCGAAAAACTGGCCAAAGCAGAAGCCGACCTCAGCCTGCAACGCAGCAGACTGCATGCCCAGCGCATGGCAGTACTAACCCCTGAACAACGCCAGCAAATGCAGCAACAGCATGCTGCCAACCGCGACCAACCGCGTGGTGGCCGCCCCGGTAATCGCGGTGATCGCCGAGGCGATATGGGTTCACACTCAGGCCCTCGTCACGGTGGTGGTCAACACGCTGGCCGCATCTAACTGTGATGCATTGGCTTGGGCCGTCACGCCTTATACGCTGTCCAAGCCTATATCTAACACTCGCACACTGTGTGTTAACCAACCCATCGCAATTTGATTTACCCCAGTTTGCGCCACAGCGATGGCGCTTTCTGGGGTAATGCCGCCTGAAGCTTCACTGATAGCGCGTCCATCAATACGCTGCACGGCCTCTTTCAACATAGGAATAGGCATATTATCCAAGAGCACCATATCTACCCCACACTGCAATGCTTCATCCAGTTGTTCTAAGGTGTCAACTTCCAGCTCTATTTTCACCAGATGCCCTACACTTTCTTTGGCACGCGTTAACGCAGAACGTACACCACCAGCAATGGCAACGTGATTGTCTTTGATTAAGACCGCATCATCCAAACCAAAACGGTGATTACTACCGCCACCTACGCGTACTGCGTACTTTTGCAGCATACGCATACCAGGCAAGGTTTTACGAGTGCAACTGACGGTGGTGCCATAGGGAGCAATAGCCTGCGCAATAGGCCTAGTCGCGGATGCGATACCACTTAAATGCCCCAGAAAATTCAGTGCTGTACGCTCGGCCGTCAACATGGCTCTGGCATCGCCTTGAATATCAGCGATCACCGTACCTGCGTGTAGATCAGCACCATCCTCACACAACACATGGAAACGGCAGTTTTCATCCATCAACATAAAAGCCAGCTTCGCGACCTCTATTCCTGCTAATACGCCACTCTCACGCGCTACTAACTGCAAGTGCGCTGGCGTCCCTGCAGGCACCACGGCTTGGCTAGTAATGTCACCGCTGCGGCCCAGATCCTCCAATAGCGCGGCTCGTACCACAGGTTCTATCATGATGCGTGGCAGTGAATGGGTTGTGGCTGTCATAGTTGGCTCCTGTAAATTATTATGCTCATTATGAGTATTTATAAATGAAAGTAAAGCGCCTAAAAAAAGGCGCTACGATTTACGCAGTATAGTGGCTATACGTTAGCCCTGCAATGACGACGACAACTGTCGTTGCACCATGGGTAATGCAGCAATCAAATCTTCTGGCACTAGCCCCACACCACACTGCTGTGCTGCCTCACCATGCATCCACACCGCTGCACACGCTGCCTCAAAAGCCGGCATACCTTGCGACAACAGCCCGCAGACTATCCCTGCCAAGACATCCCCACTGCCGCCCGTCGCTAAATAGGCCGGAGCATTGGCATTAATCACGACTCGCCCATCGGGTGCTGCGATTACTGTGTCAGCGCCTTTAAGCACCACCACCGCCCCTGTTTGCTGGGCGGCATTGATGACGTCTTGCAGCTTATCGCTACTACGCGTGAAGAGTCGCGCAAACTCGCCTTCGTGAGGTGTCATCACGCAGGGCGAAGCAATGGTCTGTGCTAATAAAGCCGCCTGCCCTTTGAATACCGTGAGGGCATCCGCATCCAACACCACCGATTTTTTTGCCTGCAAAATTTTCAGCACACGCTGCTTGGTGTGCTCAGTCACACCAGCCCCTGGGCCTACCAACCATGTGTTTTGACGCTCATCCAGTAACGCCTGCTGCCACTGCGTTGGCTCAACGCTTTGCACCATAATGCTACTGGGCAAAGCCGTGGCATATACCGACCATGCCTGCGCAGACGCCACAACGCTGGTTAAGCCCGCACCGCTACGTTGGGCGGCCATCGCTGCTAATCGAGCAGCACCCGTCAGTTGCTCGCCCCCTACAACACTGGCATGACCTCGGGTGTATTTATGCCCCGCCATACCGGCAACAGGAAACTGTGCGCCCCACAAGGCTGGGCTATTGACGTGCGTCACCGTACCTAAACGTTGACGCCATGCGGCATCGGTTTCTGCTCGCTGCCACAAAGCAAACGGAAATGGCAGTGCCAATACCTGCAACTCGCCGGTGTACTCGCGCCCAGGCAATAGATAATGCCCAGGTTTAGCACACAAGAAACTCAGCGTTAATGTGGCTTTCAAAGCCTGTCCCTCTATGGCACCTGTTGCACCATTCACCCCTGAAGCAATGTCTAACGCACATACCGGAACACCTAGAGTCTGAATATGCGCCGCCCACTGCTGCAACACGGGGCTTAAGGCCTGTTTCAGCCCTGTGCCAAATAAAGCATCAACTACCAGCTCATCTGACTGCACATCACAGTCATCGCTAGGTTGTACATGTTCTGGCCATAAACTGGCTGCCCACTGCACTTGAGCATTCGCCTGTTCTTGGGGGGCGACGATGCGTATGCGCACCTTGTGTCCCAACGTACGTAAATGCTGTGCTGCGATCCAACCGTCGGCCCCGTTATTGCCTGGGCCACACAAAACGACAATCGCTTTAGTAGGCCAGCGTGCATGAATGGCTTCTGCCGCCCTTGTACCTGCTACATAGACCAAGGTTTGCAGTGAAACCCCTGCTTCGACTGCTGCTGCATCTAACATCGCCACTTGGCTAGGACTGTAAAGCGTGTGTGCAGCAAGCATGGCTATTCCTTATGATTAACGTGCCTGACGAGCCAGTGGCAGCTTCGTGCCCGCAATCGCGCGTTCTAGTACTACATCGCCTTTAAATCTGAAGAGCTTTGCTGGCCTGCCTGCCCCACTGGACACAATGCCACCAGCCTCTTCCACCAGATTTTGTTGTTCCATCAAGCGTCGGAAGTTTTGTTTATGCAACCCACGCCCTGCCAACGCTTCTACCGCTTGCTGCAACTGCAGCAACGAGAACTCAGGCGGCATTAACTCGAACACCACAGGACGGTACTTAATTTTGGCACGTAACCGTGCAGCGCCCGTGGCCAAAATACGGCGGTGATCATAGCGCATAGGCAAACCCAATTTACCTTCGTCGCCGGGGTGCTCGTCTGAGCTGTCGCGTTGTGCTTCGGGGATGAGCTTAGCCTCAAACAGCAACTCGTAACGCTGCAGCACCATGTCTTCATTCCACGCCGCGCCATCAAACCCAAAGGCATAACACACACGTTGCCAGCGTTCGGCTTTTGACAGCACATCCGCAGACGCCCATGCCTGCAGTTTGGGAAGAATATAGTCTTGTATCAGAGCAGGTTCGCCTTCGCGCCAATCTTCCCACGGAAAATAACGGTACCAATCCTGCCAACTGACGCCGGCATCTTTAGGGGTTTCGCCCTCACGCGTTAGCCCTAGGTAGCTCACCGAAATAATACGCTCACCGGCTGCCGAAAAACGGCTGCGATCGGCAAACGTATAGAGCTGTTCTACATAACCTATGGGGTGATGAGTCTGTGTTTCTACCCAGGCCCGCAGGCCCATTTGTAGTGAGTGGTGTGTGTTTTCCAAAGGGCCTGCAGGTAAGCAGCGCCCCTCACTTGTGGTCAGCACACGCGGTTGGCCTTGATTCACAGCAACCAATACCGCTACCAGTTCTGTTCGCACCAAAATATCAGAATGACTCAAATTCACACAAACCTGTCAATAATGGATGGATCACGCATAGGATTATAGCCGTAAGCCTCTCTCTATATTGGCAGAAGAAACTATTACTCTTTATGACCATACCTAAAGTTTTTAACCAATCAACCGTTAAAGAGAACCCTATCGTAAATTCTGCTGTGACAAGGTTGAGCCGTGCGCAAGAACTACCCAATTACCGAGGTAGAAACCAAGGTACACCCCAATCAGTACCTGATTTCTAAAACGGATCTTAAAGGCCGCATCACGTATGCCAACTCGGCCTTTGTGGACATTAGCGGTTTCACACGCGCCGAGCTACTGGGCAAAGCGCATAACATTGTGCGCCACCCACACATGCCACCCGCTGGTTTCCAAGACCTTTGGGATACCTTGCAAGCGCATAAACCATGGCTAGGCCTGGTCAAAAACCGTCGTGCAGACGGTGGGTTTTACTGGGTGCAAGCACTGGTATCACCCATCTTTGAAAACGGGAAAGTAACCGGCTACGCCTCTGTGCGTGTACGCCCCTCGGATGCCCAAGTCGCCGAAGCAGAACAGTTTTACGAGCACCTGAACACTGGCAAGGTCAGTGGCTACACCCTCAAGGCTGGGCGTATTGTGCCTACGGGTTGGCGACGCCTGCTGCAATGGGCAAGCTGGCCATTTAACAGGTCCTTGCGTGCCAGCATGTTCCGTCTGGCCATGTTAGCCACTGCCATTACCGGCACCATCAGCGTGGCAGCTTTTAACCAAGGCATTCCTGACGGCTATCAACTACCTGCTGGTTTATTTTTAGGCGTAGGTTTTTCGGCGTTCATGGCTTATGGCTGGCGCATTAGCCAACGCGTCAATAAAGCACTCAAAAGTGCTGCTCAGATTACCCAGCAAATTGCTGCCGGTAACTTAGATTTGCACATTGATGAAGCCGAACAGTCTAAACAACAGAATCACGAAACTGGCGAGCTGAACTTCTGCTTAGAAATCATGCGTAAAAGCTTGATTGCCATTGCCGCTGACACCCACAGAGGTGTGTTGGCCTCTATCCAAGTCGCTAAAGAGCTGGATCAAGATAACCGACTGCTGTCTGAACGCACCGCCCACCAAGCCGACTCGCTGCAGAAAACAGCCGCCAGCATGGAAGAGCTGACTGTCACCGTTAAACAAAATGCAGACAACGCTGTACGTGCTAGCGAATTGGCAAACAACAGCATGCAAACGGCCAAACGCGGTGGTAGCGCGGTCGCTGAGCTTACCCAAACCATGCAAGGTATTCACAGTAGCGCCAACCAAATTAGCGAGATCGTGAGCCTGATTGAAGGTATTGCCTTCCAAACGAATATTTTGGCGCTAAATGCGGCCGTTGAGTCAGCTAGAGCCGGTGAGGCTGGTAGAGGCTTTGCTGTGGTTGCCGGTGAAGTACGTAGCTTGGCGCAACGTAGTTCTAAAGCCGCTGGTGAAATCAAACTGCTGATCAATGAGTCTGTCACACTGATGAACGAAGGTGTGCAAAAAGCCGATCACGCCGCCCAAACCATGCACGATATTGAAGAGTCCGTGCAACGCGTGAGCGACATTATTAACGAGATCTCTTACGCCTCTGAAGAGCAATCCATAGGGCTACAACAAATCAATCAAGCCGTTGCCCATATGGATGAGGTCACACGTCAAAATGGTTTCTTAGTGGATGACCTAGGCCGCACCACACAGCAACTGAGCCATCAAGCAACTGAGCTAGATGAGTCCATACGTGTACTAAATACAGAAGCCACCCGCCAAACACCGGCGCTAGAGCATACGCCGCATTCGCGTTTGCGCTAAATTTGTAACAAAGCGCTCACATCACAAACAAGCGCTATCACAGCATTCATGCCTGTTCCAATTTGGAACAGGCATTTTTTATTAGTTATTTGTTTCATTTGTTTCACTTATGTTTCCATTTAGGCTTAAAGCACATGTACCACTTGCCGTAATCGTCGTGATATCACGTATCGCGCGACTCAGGCCCTTCAAACGCTCTGAACCGCTGCACTTACTCCGACACGATTAAGGAGCAATACCATGCGCATTAATATGCCAGTAACGCAGATTGAAACCGAGCTAGGGCCGGAACAATATCTGATATCCAAAACCGACCTTAAAGGACGCATCACCTACGCCAACCCTGAGTTCGTCACGATCAGTGGTTTTGAGCGCGAAGAACTTATAGGTAAAGCCCACAACATTGTTAGACACCCCGATATGCCCACTGAGGCGTTTGCTGATTTTTGGCAAACCCTACAAAAAGGTAAACCGTGGATGGGGCTAGTCAAAAACCGCCGTAAAGATGGTGGCTTTTATTGGGTACAAGCACTGGTATCGCCGCTGTATGAAAATGGACAAGTCGTGGGCTATGCCTCGGTACGTACCAAGCCCAGTCGCCAGCAAATAGCCACTGCCGAAAGCTTCTACAAAGCGCTACAAGAAAAACGTGCTACCGCTTGCTTACAAGAAGGGTTGTTAGTGCCTACCGGATGGCGACGTATCCTGCATACGCTCAAGCGCCCCTTTCGCAATACTATCCCTGGTGCGCTTACACGCTTGACCACACTGGTGCTGCTGTCTATTGCCGCCAGTGTCGCGCTCCCCTACTACCTCCCTAGCGAGGCGCCTACATGGCTACCCTTTGCTTTGCCTACCGTCTTGGGCTTAGCCGTACTGCTCTACACCTGGCGCTTACAGCGTAACCTTAGCCCCGCCTTGCAACACGCCAATCTCATCGTGCAGCAGATCTCTACGGGCAACTTAATCCTAGACATCGATCACCTCGCCCTACATGGGTTAGAGGAACACAAAAAACTCTTCTACAACTTAGAGCTGATGCGCAAAAGCCTAACGGGCATAGCAGGCGAAACCCGTTACGGCATACACGCTGCCAACCAAGCGGTGCAATCACTGTATGACGCCAATGCTCACCTAACTGAACGCAACAGTAGCCAGGCCGCCTCCATTGAGGAAACCGCCACCAGCATGGAGCAGCTCACCACTACCGTGCAACAAAATGCGGACAATGCTCAGCAAGCCAATCAACTGGCCGCAGCCAGCATGAAAACCGCTGAGCGTGGTAGTCACGAAGTGGGCCAGCTCATACAAACCATCCAAGACATACACCAAGGCTCTACCAAAATCGCCAACATCGTCACACTCATCGATAGCATTGCCTTCCAAACCAATATTTTGGCCTTGAATGCCGCCGTAGAATCCGCCCGTGCAGGCGAGGCAGGACGAGGCTTTGCTGTCGTGGCATCCGAAGTACGTAGCTTGGCACAACGCAGTGCTAGCGCTGCCAGCGACATCAAAGCGCTAATAGACGCATCGGTGCAGCGTGTGGATGCAGGGGTCAAACAGGCCGAAAGCTCAGGCCAGCATTTGCAACAGATGCTGGAATCCAGCCAGCGCGTCTCTGACATCGTGGCAGAGATCTCTTGTGCATCAGAACAGCAAGCGGTTGGCTTAAAACAAGTGAGCGTCGCTATACAACACATTGACCACACTACCCAACAAAACAGCGACTTGATCGAAAACATCCATCACACCGCTGCAGAATTGGCTAAACAAACCACGCAATTGGATGAGGCTATACGTGTGTTGAATGTGGCGTAGATAAAAAAACCGGCCCATAGGGCCGGCAACTTTGGAGCAGATAACACGCTATTAAGGTGCAGAATCAGGAAATATATTCGTGCCTACGGCAATCACCTGATCGCCCACTTGCTGATAAAACGCCCGTCTATGCTCTACCTGACGCGTTTCGGGGCTTAACCACCAGTAATCGATGGCTTGGATGATGTTGGGGGATGCTTGCTCTAGCATATCTCGTAGAAAGTGCTGGCCTTGCACGTCGGTAATATCATCGACAGAAACATCATTATTTTCTGCAAATGCAGGATTCAGCACTACCTTGCGCTGCGCTTTATCCAACACAAACACATACTGATCTTGCCGTCTAAACTCACCCTGCTTATTACGGAATTTACGTAATGCCAGCGTTGGGTTAGCGAAGTATTCGCTCACCGCCAGCTCTAGCATTTGTTTGGCCTGTTCTTCGGTAGGGTAACCCGGGAAGAAACCCACCGCCACAACGATGCCGTCTACTACTTCAAAATACGTAATTTTGATTTCGTCTTGGCCATCGTTAGGATTAAACCAGTAGTACTCAATGCTGCCTTCGTTATCTTGCTTGGCTTTTTTCAGCATCTGTTTGAAGAAAGGTTGGCCCGCATCATCGGTTTCCTCCAAGACATTTTGCCCTATTAGCCCAGCTGACCAGCCACCGCTGGACAGCATTTGTCCGGCGGGGCTAAGGCTATAGACATACAAGTCTCGGTCAATAAATTCTGGATCATGCGTGAAATTATTCACCGCCGATGGGCCATTTTTACGTATGTGTGCTACTGCTTTATTCAACAGTTGGTGCGCACGTTGCTGCTGCTGACTAATCTGTGCCTGTGCCCCCTCAGTACTGACTACCATGGAGCTTGCCTGCACTGTTCCTACTGCAAGCACCGCACAACCACTCAGCAATGCCGAGAGCCATTTATTGCGTCGTGTCGTCATCTCAATACCCCATTAAGCCCGGCAGCCATAGCGATAAGCTCGGTACGAATGCAATGATGAAAATAGCAATCACCAATACCAGAATGAATGGCAATGCTTTAGCCACTACCTGCTCTACCGTGGCTCCCCCTATACCCGACGCCACAAACAGGTTCTCACCCAATGGCGGTGTAATAAAGCCCACTGACAAGGTACAAATCACCACGATCCCTACGTGTGTAGGATCTACACCCAACATATAGGTCACAGGCAACAACACTGGCACCAAGATCATGATGGCCGCCAAGGTTTCCATGAACATACCCACGAACAACAAGAAAGCGATCAAGATGGTCCAGATCAAGTACATGTTGTCTGTCCAGCTGATTAGCGATTCAGCAATCAATGCCGGAATACGCTGCTCTACCAACAGGCGACCAAATACCGTTGCCGCAAACAGAATCAGCAATACACGACCGGTAATCCATGTGGTTGTACGTAAGGAGGTGAATAGTTTTTTCCAGCTCATTTCGCGGTGAATACATACTCCCACAAACAGCGTGTAGAAAATCGCCACTACCGCAGACTCAGTAGGCGTAAAGAAGCCCGCGTAAATACCACCCAAAATAAATACCGGTGCAAAAATAGACCACACACCACGACGCAACGCTTTTTTAAGATCTGCCAAACACCAGCCTGAACCCATGCCCTTGTAGCCAGATTTGCGTGAAATGATGTAGTTCATCACCAATAAGCTGCTGGCCATCACCAAGCCTGGTACCACACCGGCAATAAACAACTTAGAAATAGAAACGGTAGAAAACTGGCCGTGCAATGCAATGGCTTCTGCTGGTGGGCGCAGACCCAAGGCTGAAATCCCAAAAATCACCATAGGAATGGAAGGTGGAATAATGATCCCCAAACCGCCCGACGATGCGGTTAGTGCCGATGCATAGCTCAAGTCGTAGTTACGCTGAGTCATAGCAGGAATCATCAACATACCAACAGCAGCCGTTGTTGCTGGCCCTGACCCTGAGATCGCACCAAAAAACAGGCAGGCCAGAACGGTTGCCATGCCTAGCCCGCCTGTAACCGGCCCTGCTAAGGTTTCTGCAATATCCACTAAACGCCGCGATATCCCCCCTGCCTCCATCAGCGCCCCAGCCAGAATAAATGCTGGCAACGCCATCAACGGGAAACTTCCTACTGAGGTAAATGCAATCTGTACAAATGAAATGGGGTTCTTACCCAGCGCCAAAAAGGCAAACATGGCAGCGCCAGCCAGCGACACGGTAATCGGTGCGCCCAGCAAGAGCAGCACAAAAAAACCGCCAAACAATAACCCTACAATTGACTGTTCCATGGTTAGGCTCCTTCCACCACGCTGTCGCGGGCTTCCGCACCCTGACGCTTGATTGCTTCTAATTCTTGGCTTTCAGGGTCAACCAATTCCACATGCTTGAACCAGATCAAGTAGTTGTTCCACAAAATTCGTATAGACATCAGCAAGAACGCTGCTGGCAACACCATGAAGAAATACTTCATTGGAATGCCTGTAGTCTGCGACTTCCAGAACAGATTCATACGATTGAATACGAAGTCATAGCTCAACCAGGTGAAATACAGGTTGAACGCCACCCACAGCAAATCAGCGATGCTTTCTGTCACTTTCTTCACGATGGGAGGAAAAAACTTAAACTGGAATGTCACACGGTTATGCGCTGACATTTTGGCGGCTACCACTGCCCCCAAATAGGCAAACCACACAAACATGTAGGTTGCAACCTCTTCCCCCCAGGGGATGCTGTACGCAAAAAACTGCCTCAAGATAATCTGTACAAACAACAGGACCACAAAGGTGCTCAACAATAAGGCACAAATGTATTCTTCTACGTGGTCGACTATGTGTACTAGTACTTTTTTAATCGTCATACCTGTCTCCAACATCACTCTTTAGCCTGATTTAGGCGTGCATCAGGCAGCATCAAGGCAGATACCGGCTCATGGCAGGTATCTGCGGTACTTCAGGTTTTGATGAAAAACTTCGGTTTAACGATTCAGCGTAGCCAGAATGGCATCCAAACGCTCTTTGCCGCCGATGGAGTCATAGAATGCAGGCCATACTTTTGTCGTTGCTGCCTCAATCCACTCCTGCTCATTGTTGGCTGGCTCTACGATTTCCATACCGGCTGCTTGCAGCTCTTGCTTGATACGGTCTTCAGTCGCTTGAATATACTCGTAGCTATGCTCTGTTGCTGCTTGGCCTGCTGCCAGAATCCATGCTTGAACTTCTGGTGTTTGCGCTTGGAAAACTTGCTCGCTCATTACCAGCGGTTCCAACGAGAACAGGTAACGAATAGGTGTGATGTACTTCTGCACTTCATCAAACTTCATGGCAGAAATAGTCATGTAAGGATTGTCCTGACCATCCACCACGCCTTGCTGCAACGCGGTGAAGGTTTCGTTCCATGCCATTGGTGTAGGGTTCACGCCCCAGGCATTGTAGGAAGCAATCATCAGCTCATTTTTAGGTACACGAATCACCAAACCTTTTAGATCATCCAGTGTACGTACGGGTCGCTTGGAGTTTGTGAGTACACGGAAGCCCGAATACGACCAGCCAATGATGCGTACACCCGCATCACGAATGGTGTTTTCAGTCAGTTCTTTACCAACATCCCCTTGCGTTAGGGTTTTGGCATCGTCCAGACTTTGAATCACATAAGGCAGTGTGAGTACAGCCACACTAGGGGAAAACGGGGTAATGTTGTTGATCGCTAGAATAGAGAAATCCAGCAACCCCATTGCTGCGTCATTAATTGTGTCTTGTTCATCGCCCAACTGACTGTTTGGGAACAGATCAGCGGTCATGCTGCCACCACTTTTTTCTTTCAACTGCTCGGCAAAGGCCTTGCCCAGTTCATACTGAGTCCCACCTGCTGCGTCGCCAATCGCCACCTTGAAGGTCGTAGCACTGGCAACCGTTGCCAACAACAAACTTGCTGCCCAAACAGAACCTGTGAGCCATTTCTTGAGTGTCATCGTAGTCTCCTCCCTCTTTTTTCAGAGGTTGTATGTGTATTACAGCAAAACCAAGCACCAGACTCCTTTTTCCAGTGCTTGGGGATTTCAGCCCTTACAGCACCTCATCTTTCAAGTGATACCAGCGATACAAGAAGCGCTGTCCAAAACGTCGGAACGGGGCAAAAAACTCAGACTCAACCATCTCGCGCACATTGGGGTACGGCAGACGATCTTTGAATATAGGTAAATCCAACTCTTTGCCTTTACCTGCAATCCACTCAGCCATGCGTCGGCCAGCTTGCGAGGAATACATCACGCCATTACCGCCGTAACCCATGGCGTAATAAATGGTTTGTTGTGGATCGGGTTGCACAATACGCGGCATCATGTCGTGGCTCACATCTACCCAGCCCCACCATGAGTACGCGATATCAATGCCTTTTAGTTCGGGAAACTTACGCTCCATTGCACCTACAAGTAAGTCTTGATACTTACGCTGCGGTGCATCTTTACCCGTAATCGCGCTACGACTACCAATCTGTAAACGGTTATCCGGTAGCAAACGATAGTAGTTACGCAGCACGCGCGTATCTGTCAGCACTTGGTGCGTGTAGAAACGGCAAGCTTCAATTTCAGCAGGGGTCAGCGGACGCGTCACCATAGAGTTAGACAAAATCGGCAATAAGCGATTTTTGAACTCTTTATGCAAACCATTAGAGGTATACCCACCTGTCGCCACGCCTACCGCTTTCGCTTTCACCACGCCTCCTGGTGTCTGCAAATAGTGGTAGCCATTGCGTGTTTTCCAGCTTTGTACTGGGCTAGAAGGGTGTACGGTCGCGCCCAACGCACGGGCTTTTTTCAAATACCCAAATGCCAATTTACCGGCGTGAATACCAATGCCTTCTGGCTCGTGCATCGCACCATGCGCTTCGTGATCGTTCACCCACTCATTACGTACGGTGTCCGCACTCAAAATGCGTGCATCGTAGTTAAAGGTGTCACGCAGCAAGGCTGCTTCTTTTTCTAACACGGGCATCACACGCTCACGGTGAGCGATATACAAGTGGCCACCCGGCTGCGGATCACAGTCTATGTCTTTGATCAGCTCTTTGAAGTTTTCCATGCCCTCTACGCACTCGCGGTGCATTTTGAGCGCCGTATCTACGCCCCAGCGCTGTATCCACTGCGAGCGTTTCAGACGACCCGATGCGCACTGCGCCTGCCCGCCATTACGGGTACTGCAGCCCCACGCCGTACGGTTGGCTTCCAGCACTGTAGCTTTGATACCGTGCTCTTGTGCCAAAAAGATGGCTGTCGTTAAACCAGTGAAACCCGAACCAATAATCGCCACATCCACTTCTATATCGTGGGTGATGGGGCCATCATCTTCAGGCGGTTCGCCGGCGGTGCCTACCCAATACGTAGGCGCATATTCAGTACCCTCACCAGGATTACTACGCGCGGTGAACGGGTCATAAGCTGGGTCATAGGGACGTTTAGCAGGTGTAGCATGCCCTAACGTCTCAGCCGTAGTCTGTGTTGACGTTTCTTGGAGCATATTATTTCCCGCTGGTCACTGGAGGACGGTTTTTACGGAAGGCGTTTTTAATGGCAATTTTGTCGCCCTCGAAGGTGAACAAATCCACCATCAAAGCTTCGTGCTTACCACCGTTCAGATCGGTGCCTTTAAAGCGCGATGTAGACATGGCATGGTTAGCATCCAGCATGTAGAAGTCGCCATCTAGCCACGCTGCATCGGGGAAGTTTTTCCACGCCGACTCAAAGGCCACACGCACTTTTTCATGACCTTGATGGATCGTGCCTTCTACTTCATTACCCGCAATCGCGTAGAACGCGCAATCTTTGGTCATCATGCTCATGATGGCATCAATATCGTGGTCATTCCACGCTTGGCTATAGGCTTTCAGCAGTTCTAATTTTTGATTCATCTTTTGTGCTCCTTCCTGTTATCGTCGTTATTGCATTACTGGCTGTGCGTCGCTGTGTATCAGCCCTGTAGTGGGTGAGGACGCTTCAGCCAGATAATGTTTCTTGGGCATACGCCCTGCTAAAAATGCATCACGCCCTGCTTGCACTGCCCTACGCATGGCGCGTGCCATACGTATGGGGTCTTGTGCGTAGGAAATGGCAGAGTTCATCAGTACCGCATCGCAACCTAGCTCCATGGCGATGGTGGCATCAGAGGCGGTTCCCACCCCCGCATCCAGCAGTACTGGTACGTTAATTTGATCCAGAATTAAACGGATATTCCATGGGTTCAGAATGCCCATGCCCGAGCCAATAATAGAGGCCAGCGGCATGATGGCGACACAACCCATGTCTTCCAGCATACGAGCTTGTATGGGGTCGTCCGAACAGTACACCATCACATCAAACCCCTCTTTCACCAGCGTTTTCGCGGCTTTGAGGGTTTCGGGCATATTGGGGTACAAGTTTTTCTGACTACCAAAAATTTCCAACTTGGCCAACGCATGGCCATCCAGCAGTTCACGCGCCAGACGCAGTGTGCGCACCGCATCATCAGCACTAAAGCAACCTGCTGTATTGGGTAAATAGGTGTAATCTTGTGGGGACACGTAGTCCAGCAAACTGGGCTCGCCAGCGTCCTGACCAATATTGGTGCGACGAATGGCCACGGTGACAATCTCTGCCCCGCTCTGCTCTACCGCTTCGCGTGTTTCAACAAAATCTTTGTACTTGCCAGTACCTACCAGCAATCTAGAACGGTATGAGCGGCCTGCGATAACGAGTGCGTCTTCCATAAACAGCCTGTTCTTTTGTTGACTTCATAGTGAGGGGGCGAGGCGCCCCCTCCAGGTACTACAGTGTGCAGAAAAATTAGACGTAATCTTTGTATTTTTCCAGCAGACGTACAGGGCGCTTCAAGGCATCACGACGGAATGGGTCACCCAATTCACGTGTACACATGATTTCCAGCACGCAGGTTTTGCCTTCGTTCATCTGCATGTCAATGGCTCGTTTCAGCGCAGGACCTACATCCTCCAGGCGATCCACGACTATACCCTCCGCACCCATGGCTTTGGCAATATCTGCGAACGATGCGTTATCCAACTCGCCGGCTACAAAGCGACGGTTGTAGAACTCCACCTGGTTTTTCTTCTCAGCGCCCCACTGACGGTTATGGAACACCACCGCTGTAACGGGGATTTCATGACGTACTGCTGTCATGATTTCCATCATGCTCATACCCCACGCACCGTCACCGGCGTAGGCAATCGCTGGACGATCTGGAGCAGCTGTTTTCGCACCGATAATGGTTGGCAATGCGTAACCGCAGTTACCAAAGCTCATTGGCGCAAAGAAACTGCGTGGCTTTTCAAAGCGCAGGTAGCTGTGTGCCACCGAGTTGATGTTACCGATATCGGTAGACACCATCACATTCTCAGGCATAGCTTTTTCCAACTCACGCAATACTTGTCGTGGGTGCAGGTACTCGCCGCCGTTGAAGGTTTTCTCTTTGGCGTTTTCAGCAATCATGTCCAAGCTGTAGGGATCAGTTTCGTGTGTCCACGCATCCAACTCAGCTTCCCACGCTGCTTTTTCTTGAGCGATTTTCTTCGCACGCTCTTCTTTGCTGGCGTCGCTCGCCAATTTACGCTGACTGATACGCGCCAACAGTTCTTTAGCGACAGCACGTGCATCGCCACAAATACCAACGGAAATTTTCTTCACCAAGCCCAGCATTTTGTGGTCAGCGTCGATCTGGATGATCTTGGCGTTTTTAGGCCAGTAGTCGATGCCGTACTGTGGCAACGTACCGAACGGCCCCAAACGTGTACCCAGTGCAATCACCACGTCAGCTTGGGAAATCAGTTTCATACCAGCTTGCGAACCTTGGTAACCCAAAGGACCGCACCACAGTGGGTGGCTAGCAGGGAAAGAGTCATTGTGTTGGTAGCTGTTCACTACCGGCGCACCTAGGCGTTCAGCCAAGGCTTTACATTCTTCAACGGCATCGCTCATCACTACGCCGCCACCAGAAATGATGACTGGGAATTTAGCGCTAGCCAGCAATTCCAATGCTTCTTCTAGGGCTTGCTCACCACCGTGGCCACGATCCAATTTGCGTGGTGTAGGGATTTCGCAGGTAACTTCGCCGTAGAAGTAATCACGAGGGATGTTCAGCTGGGTTGGGCCCATTTCTGTCATCGCACGTTCAAAACACAGGCTAGTGTATTCAGCCATACGGGCAGGGTTGGTTACGTGCCCTTGGTATTTGGTGAACTCTTGGAACATGGGCAACTGGTTGCACTCTTGAAAACCACCCAGACCCATTGTGTTCGTACCCGCTTCAGGCGTCACGATGACCACCGGGCTGTGTGCCCAGTACGCGGCGGCAATACCTGTTACGCAGTTACTGATACCAGGACCGTTCTGGCCGATCACCACACCATGTTTGCCGGATACGCGAGCGTAACCGTCAGCCATGTGTGCCGCACCTTGTTCGTGCACCACAGGAATCAAGCGAATACCTGCTGGGGCAAAAATATCCATGGCATCCATAAAAGCGGACCCCATGATCCCAAACATATCCTTCACACCGTAGGACACCATAGTCTCTACGAAAGCCTCTGAAGGGGTCATTTTTGTCAATCCGGTTACCGGCTTGCGGTTATCTGCTACCTGGCTCATCACCTAGTCTCCATTTATATACAAATACAGTGCATGGCACACCACATCCATCAAAAATCTTATTATTCGAGATTTTTTAAACACTTTATCGAGACAAAATAGGCTTGTCAATCATAAAATGGATAATAATCTCAATATTCGATATATTTAGTACCATATATTGTGTATAAATAGATGTAAACCCTAAGCCCAGCAGTAAAGGAGTAGACATGTCTCAAAAAATAGAAATACCCGAACACAACGTATCGGTTAAAGAGAAGTTCGGCATAGATAGCCCCTTAGCAGTACCTGCGTTTGGTGAAACCACCGAGTACGTTCCAGCCGTTGATGAGGCATACCGCTTTGACCCCGAGGTCACGCTGTCGCTGTTGGCAGGCTTTGCTCACAACAGGCGTGTGCTGATTCAAGGCCGTCATGGCACCGGTAAATCTACCCACATAGAACAAGTCGCTGCCCGCTTGAACTGGCCTTGCATACGTGTGAATCTCGATGGCCACATCAGTAGATTGGATCTAGTAGGTAAAGACACCATCACCATTCAAGACGGGCTACAAGTCACCCGTTTTCAGGAAGGCGTGATTCCATGGGCCATGCAACGCCCCATGGCACTTATTTTGGATGAGTACGATGCTGGCCGACCTGACGTCATGTTTGTGATTCAACAGATTCTGGAACAAGACGGCAGATTTACCCTGCTAGACCAAAACCGCGTCTTGCACCCACACCCCTATTTCCGCATTTTTGCTACCACGAACACCTTGGGATTAGGCGACCAAACCGGGCTATATAGAGGTACGCATACGCTGAATCACGCCCAGTTAGACCGCTGGAACATCGTCAGCACCTTGAACTATTTACCTGCAGCAGAAGAAGAAGCCATTGTTCTAGGCCGTGTACCCATTAAAAACACCGAGCAAGGGAAACACGATATTCAAGCAATGGTGGCGTTAGCCAACCTCACCCGACAAGCTTTTGCCGCTGGCGATTTATCCACCTTGATGTCACCCCGCACAGTCATTACCTGGGCCGAGAACTGCACTTTATTCCATGACAAACGCCGTGCCTTTGTGGTGTCTTTCTTCAACAAATGCGATGAAAGCGAACAGAATCTGGTGAAAGAGTTGTATCAACGCTGTTTTAATGAGGAATTGCTGCCTACCGCCGCAAATTGATTTTGGAGCCTGCGCATGAACAGCCCCACCCCCGACTTGCGTGAGCAACGCCGTGTACTAGAACTGAGCGCCATGGTGACCCGCGCCTTGGCTGACGACCCCCACGTACACATACGCCAGCAGCTATTCTTTAGAGAGAACCGCCCGTTGGTCACGTTGGCCCCACACTTACGTGTGCACGACAGCGAAAGCCTGCAACACCTTAGAGGCGTGGCCGATAGCTTGGCCTTGCGCTTGCTGCATACGCAACATGCGTTGCATCAACAACTGATGCCGGCAGATGCTGTTTCCAGACTGATTTTTGATTGGTTGGAAGCATTACGCACTGAATCGTTAGCACCGGAATCCATGCCCGGTATGCGTCACAACTTACAGCAACGTTTCTATTTCTGGTCGGCGGGCTACTACCATGCTCGTCATACCGAAAGTGAACTAGGCATTTGGCTGTATACCTTGGCGCAAATGTGCTGGAGCCGCTTAAATGCGCTGCCGGTATACCCGGAAACCGAAGACTTCATTGAAAGTACGCGCGCCAGTTTGACGCCAGTGCTGGGGCCTTTACTGTATGAACTACGTAAGCATCGTACAGACCAAGCCAGCTACGCCACGTATGCTCTACGTGTTGCAGCGCTAGTACATCACGAAGTAGAGGCCATGCAAAAAGCACAGTCCGAATCGGGTACAGACACCGAGGATGATCAAGAGTGGGATAACTTCTCATTGCTACTGGATTTTGATGGCGATGAAGCCGCTGCCTATGATGAAGTGCTTAACGACACCACTCGCAGCACCGCCATGACGCAAGAGCAATACCAAGTTTTCGATAACCAGTATGACAAAGAAGAGCATTTATCTGAACTCATACGCCCTGAGTTACTGAACGGTTATCGTGAACAAATTAACCAACGCATTAGCCATCAGAATTTGCACATCAATCTGCTGATACAACGTTTACGCAGGGTGCTTACGCAATACAGCGACCCTAGATGGGAAAACGATCAAGAGTCGGGCTACATAGACGGTGCACGATTAAGCCAAATCATCAGCAATCCAAATGAACGACGTTTGTTTAGGCAACCCACCGTAGCGCCACACACTCCCTGCAGTATCAGTTTTTTGGTGGATTGTTCAGGCTCTATGAAGCATCACGCGGAAACCGTGACCTTGATGGTAGATATTCTAAGTCGAGCGTTAGAACAAGCTGGCGCACAAACAGAAGTACTGGGGTTTTCTACGCACGCTTGGAATGGCGGCCGCCCCTTTAAACGCTGGATGGCACGGCAACGCCCCGCTCATCCAGGTCGCTTAAACGAGGTTAGCCACCGTGTATTCAAGGCCGCTAAAACACCATGGAAACGGGCCAATAGAGACATCGTCGCACTGATGAAACTGGATTATTACCGTGAAGGCATAGACGGTGAAGCCGTACAGTGGGCCTGCCAACGTCTGCAATCGCTGCAAAGCCAACGCAAAATACTGTACGTACTTTCTGACGGCTGCCCTATGGACAGCGCCACTAACCTAGGGAACAACGAACACTATCTAGAAAACCACCTCTTGCAGGTGCTAGACTCGGCCGCACAACAAGGGATAGAGGTGTGGGGTATAGGTATAGGGTTGGATTTAAGCCGGCTATATACGCACTCATTAATTGCGGATTTTGAGCACGGCTTAGATAACCATTTTCTGGATGATTTTGTGCGCAGCCTGCGCCCTACTCGCCTTGGCCTTGGTTCTCGATCTTAGCCAACGCCGTCGCTGCACGTTTTAAGGCGGGCAAACACGATAGCGCTTTGTCAGGCGTCATACGCATGACAGGCGCTTGAGTGGCCACGGCCATGTTGGATCTACCACCATCGGCACGAGGCACTAACACCGCCACACAAAACAACCCTGGCAGGAACTCTTCGTTATCAAAGGCATAACCACTTTCTTTTACTTGGGCCAGCTCTTTTTCTAGGTCATCCAGCGTGGTAATGGTGTTTTTGGTGTAGCTTTCCAGCGGTGTATCCGCCAACAAACGTCGGCGCTGCGCTGGGCTCATTTGTGCCAACAGTACCTTCCCACTGGCCGAGCAATGCACTGGAACGCGAGAGCCTGGACGCAAATAAAAGCGCAACGGCGCTTCGGTTTCTACCCTGTCCATGTACAGCACTTCGCTGCCAGACAACGCGGTCAGGTTACAGCTTTCACCCAACTCATTACCCAAATTTCGTAATACCGCACGTCTAGCACCATATTTGGTGTCATTGAGCAGTAAATCTTCGGCTAAACGGCGTAAACGCCCGCCCACACAATAATGACGGCCATCGGTATCGCGAGCCAACATACCCGCGCCTTCCAACTGCTGCAGCATGCGGTGCACCGTAGGTTTAGGTAGCTCAATCGCATCTACCACATCCTGCAATGCAAACATTCGATCTTGGCTAGCAATTAGTTCCAATATGCCGAACAAACGCATAGTGGGTGTATCGCCAGAGTTTTTTACTTTTGACTCACGTACTTCTGCTTGTTTTTCAGCCATTTACAGAACTCACTTTTCAGACTCTTTGCGTTCCATTGTATATCAAAAAATGCTTGACACTTGTTTCAAACACCAAAAATCTGCTATAAATCTCATTAAACAGAACAAAATATCTCGATAAACAAGAAGGAGACTAAGGTGCGCTTATTGGACAACATCATTGAGGCGGCACGTAGTCAACCTGCCACCATCGTCTTATGCGAAGCCGATGACCCTCGGGTTCTGGCGGCGGCACAACGTGCACAAAGCAAAGGCATTGCGCGCATTATGTTGGTTGGTGCGCGCCAGAACATTGAGGCATGCGCCCAACAGCATGGAATTTCGCTCGCTGATTTAGTCATAGAAGACCCCGCTACATCATCACACTTAGCCACCGTAGAAGCCGCGTTACTGGCCTTGCGTGCCCCAAAAGGCATGCAGCCTGAAGATGCTGCCAAACAAATCCAAGACCCATTGTGCTTTGCCAATATGCTGGTGCATTGCAATCTTGCTGATGGCTCTGTAGCCGGTGCGGTATATAGCACCGCCGACGTTGTGCGTTGCGCCTTGCAGCTCATAGGCAAAGCCCCCGATGCAGAGTTGGTATCTAGCTTTTTCTTGATGCTCATGTGCCAACCCCACCACCCTTACAAAGGCGGCATGATCTTTAGTGACTGCGGATTAGTCATTGACCCTAATGCTGAACAGTTAGCCAGCATCGCCCAAGCTGCAGCAGAATCGGCGCGACGACTGCTACAAACTGAACCGCGCGTCGCCATGTTGTCGTTTTCTACCGCGGGTAGTGCTCACCACCCTGCTGTCGATAAAGTGATCAAAGCGGCACAACTGGTGAAACAGCGCTGTCCTGATTTGGCCATTGATGAAGACATACAGTTAGACGCGGCATTAGTGCCTGAAATTGCCGCACGCAAACTCCCTAATTCACATGTCAAAGGTCAGGCTAACGTCTTAATATTTCCTACACTTGAGGCTGGTAACATAGCCTATAAAGCGGCCGAACGTTTAGGCCAACTCACCGCCATTGGCCCGTTGCTTCAAGGTTTACGTAAACCGGCTAATGATCTATCCAGAGGCTGCAGCAGCGACGATATTTATGCTGTGATTGCCATCACTTCTCTGCAAACACATTCCACGTCATGAGCTTGATCACCACACTGCTTTTACTGCTCATTATTGTTGTTGGTACGTACTTTCAAACCGTGACCGGTTTTGGTCTGGCCATGATCGTCATCGGTATCAACAGCGCCGTCGGGCTTACTAGCGTGCCGTTTATCGCCTCGGTAGTGAGCCTCGTGAGCTTAGTGAACAGTGGTGTGGCCTTACCGCGCCACCTGCACCACATTGATTGGAGACTTGCCAATACCACCTTGTTAGGCGTGATTCCTGCCAGTGTGTTGGGTGTGGTGCTGCTGAACTTTCTAAACGCGCAAGCGACTAGCATTTTGGAGTTTCTGCTGGGCTGCGTCATTGGCTATAGCGGCATCAGCTTTGCCCTACGCCCCCGCCAGCATACCGAGATCTCCAGCCTGCGTTCTTTTTTCTCCGTGGGTTTTATTTCCGGTCTCTGTGGTGGTTTGTTTGGCATTCCAGGCCCACCGATTATTTTTCATCTTTACCGACAGCCCATGAGCCTTGCCGTCACACGCAACATGTTGCTGCTGATTTTTGCTTGTACCGCTTTTTCCCGTAGTTTGTATGAGTTCATTACTACCGGTTTTCCCGAGGGCACACTGACCACCACGCTACTCGCTATTCCTTGCGTCGCACTGGTCACGATTCTGACACAACGGTTCCCGCCCCCACTCAGCATAGAAACGGTACGACGCATCACCTTTGGTACCTTAATACTCATCGGTATCAGCTTAATTGTTCGAAGCCTAAGCACACTGCTGCTGTAATGTTCTCTTTTTTCTACGATCAGGGGTAAATCCTTAGAGGATTTGCCCCTTTGCTCATTGCCGTCTTAAGAAAAAAAACATACCATCAAATCTCATTAAACAAAACAAAAAGTACCATAAAGGAGATTTCATGAGGAAGACAACTGCAAAACTCTGGTTAATGGGCATAGGCTTATGTGCAGCCTCTTTTGCACAAGCGGCCTACGAAGGCCCTGCGGTACGTTTCAAACTGGCGCACACTGCGCCTCCCGGCAACCACATCACTGGTGCGTATGAGAAATTTGCGGAACTGGTGAAAGAAAAATCAGATGGCAAAGTCGTCGTACAACTGTTTCCCGGCGCTGTGCTGGGCAGCGATCGCGTACTGATAGAAGGTGCACAGAAAGGCACACTACAAATGGGGGTTAGCTCTACACCCAACTTGGCCAACTTCTCCAACCAATTTCAGGTATTTGACCTGCCTTACATCACAACGCCTGAAAAGCAGCAACAGCTTTATGCCGCGATCAACCCAGGTGGTGCACTGAATCAGTACTTAGAAAAAGCGGCCAATGACATAGGCCTACAGCCCATCATGTATGCCGAATATGGCTACCGCCACTTTGTTTCCAGCGATAAACCACTGAACAGTGCAGCCGACCTAGAAGGTCTCAAAATGCGTACTACCGATTCCCCTGTGGAAGTGGCAGTCGCTAAATCCTTAAACACCAACCCTGCCCCTATTGCTTGGGGTGAGGTCTATACCTCACTGCAACAAGGCACTATAGACGCTGAAGGCAACACCTTCCCCCACCTGTACGGTGCTAAACACCACGAAGCACTGAAATATGCCATTACCTCGGCCCATAACTACGGCATGCAAGTTGCTATGGCCAATAAAAAATGGTGGGATAGCTTGGCCCCCGAGACTCAAAAGGTCATCCAAGATGCGGCATTAGAAGCCGTTACCTACCAACGCGAAGTGCTGTATCCAGAAAACGAGCGTCAAGCTCGCTTAGCCTTCGAAGAAGCTGGCATCCAAATCCATGATGCAACACCAGAGGAAATTCAAACCTTCAAAACCCTTACTCGTCCTGTATTTGAAGAGTTTGCGGCCAAACTACCAGGCGAGCTAATTGAGCTGGTAGAACAAACACAACAATAAGATTATGCCTGCGTAGCTACCACCACACGGTAGCTACGCCACTAGGTTTGAGGAGCACCAGCATGGCCCACGCCACATCGCAGCGATCCCCTATAGCAATACTGAACCAACTGGAAAAACCATTACTTTTTGTTGGTCTGCTACTGATGATCTTGATCATCAACTACCAAACACTGTTTAGATACTCCATGTCTACGCTCACCACTTGGGCCAGCCACCCGGACCAGTATCCATGGATTACCTTATTGGGCGATCCTAGCGCGGTTAAAGCCTGGTTACGTAGCAAAATCGGCTGGGCCACGTGGAGCGAGGAACTTGCTCGCTACATCTTTGTGTGGATCTCTTATCTAGCCGTATCCCTGTCCATTTTGTCCAAAAATAGCATTCGTATGGATGCTGTACACAATGCTCTGCCCCCTAGATTACAAAATATTGTCTGGGTGGCTATTTATGCGCTGAGCCTGCTGCTGACCGCCGCTTTTTTGCAAATGGGTATTGAACACATAGGCATGCAGCGCGAATTTACGCAAACCACTCCTGCTCTGCAAATCAACTATTTAGTACCGTATTTGATTCTCCCCCTAGGCTTTGGGCTGATGAGTTTACGTACGCTGCAATGCTTGTATGAGTCGTGGAAAAACTTGAGCTGGTATGACTTTGTTGCTGGTCTGCTGATTCCCGTCGTTTTACTGTCTCCCCTCTTTATCTGGGAGTATGTGGACGCTACCTTGCTGCTGTTTTGCTATTTTGTAGTGTTCATCGTTTTAGGCGTGCCCATTGCTTTCTCTTTGGGGCTGGCCAGTATCGTCACCATCATCGGTGCCGACACACTACCGCTGGACTACATCGCGCAAATTGCCTTTGTTTCCATCGATTCCTTCCCCATTATGGCTATACCGTTTTTTATTGCTGCCGGTATTTTCATGGGGGCGGGCGGGTTATCTGAGCGCCTACTGATTGTGGCTGATAAGTTAGTGGGTTCTTTACCCGGTGGCTTAGCCTTAGCCAGCATCATGACATGTATGTTCTTCTCGGCCATTAGTGGTTCAGGCCCAGCCACCGTTGCCGCCATTGGTACTATCACCATTCCCGCCATGGCGGCCCGAGGCTACAACATTTACTTTGCTGCTGCCGTCGTTGCTTGTGCTGGCGCTATTGGTGTCATCATTCCGCCTAGTAACCCCTTTGTGGTGTACGGTGTGGCGGCTCAAGCCTCTATTGGTAAATTGTTTATCGCAGGCATTGTGCCCGGCTTATTCATGGGCTTCATGCTCATGGCAATCACCTACTTTATTTCCAAAAAGAACGGTTGGAAAGGTGAAGAAGGGGACCGTTCGTTTGGCTCTATTTTGATCTCACTCTGGCAAGCCAAGTGGGCGCTGTTAGTCCCAGTCATTATTTTGGGCGGTATCTACGGCGGCATCATGACACCTACCGAATCGGCGGCTGTGGCGGCGCTGTACGGCCTGATCATTGGTAAATGCGTGTACCGCGAACTAAGCTGGAAAAAGCTCTGGAATGCCAGCATAGAAGCCACCCAAACCTCTTCCATCATTATCATTTTGATGGCGATGGCGACCATTTTCGGCAACATCATGACACTGGAGCAAATTCCCGAAACGGTGGCCAGTGGCGTGCTGACGTTCACCGATAACAAATACCTGATTCTGTTCCTTATCTGCATTTTGCTGCTGATTATTGGGGTGTTCATGGAGGCGTTAGCTGCCATTGTGATTATTACCCCCGTCTTGCTACCGCTGGTGCTTAAGCTGGGTGTAGACCCCATCCACTTTGGTGTCATCATGGTAGTAGGCCTAGCCATTGGGTTCATTACGCCCCCTGTAGGCGTTAACCTGTTCGTCGCCAGTGGTATCGCCAAAATTGGTATAGATAAGATCGCCAAAGCCAGCTTCCCGCTCTTACTGGTCATGATTCTAGTGCTGCTATTGGTGACCTATGTGCCTGCTATTTCGTTGGTGCTGCTATGACCGTTATTACTCAGAAAGCACTCTGTCACGCTAGCCTAAACGCCCTGCACCACCATGCAGTGCAAGACGGCCTTCCCCCGGTCTGCTTTGCACTGGTTGATGCACAAGGTGATTTGCTGTGTTTCGAACGCATGGACGGTGCTCCTGTACGTACCATTAACATCGCTATAGCCAAAGCTTATACAGCAGCCCGCATGGGAGCCAGCACACGTCAATTCCGACATCGCTTGCAGCAAGAAAGCCTGCAGTGCAGTGAGTTTATGGACAGTGCTCTCTGCGCCTTACCAGGGGGTGTCATCCTCACCTTACCTAACCAGAGCTTTGCCGCTTTAGGGGTCAGCGGCAGAGCCTTAGATGACGATGAAAACTTAGCCCTGACATTGGTTAAACACCTACAAGCACATTTTTCCAAATGATGTAAGCACAATAAAGGCAAGAAAGATTACCTAGGGGAATACACGTAACCATCATGGAGCGTCTGTATAATAGGCTGTATCCATACTGTTTCTTATTCTCTATTTTCTTTCTTGCCATGACTACTGCCACTAGCTCCACCTCACACAAACTACTGCGCCAAGCGCTAAGTGCTATTTATTTCTTTGGTGGAATTGTTGGTTTATATGTACTGCTTTCTCAAGCGCAGATTTTTATGGTTTCAGCACTGGCCATTATTCTGTTCTCGCTAATGCTGATTCAAAACGTAGTCGCCATCTATGGTGGCGTGAGATTCTGGCGTGGCAACCCGGAGGGCGGCCAACTGCTGTACTGGTTATCATGGACCAGCGTGCCAGTATTTTCTTCTACTATGCTGTCGTACCACAGCATTATTGGCTTAGGGCTCACCCCCACTATTACCCTCACCCCCGGCATGTATGACTTTCACATTCAGTTCACGCTGGGCTATGAAGGCGCGCTGAAGTGGTTCCCAACTTTCGATATTTTCCAGTTGGGTCTAAACCTAGCCCCACTGCTGTTCATTGCCGTAATTCGTGCACTGCTGCAAGCTAACTCTGATACCCCAGTAAAGATCTAAGCTATGCGCAACGCTGTTAAGCAGCCCTGCCCTTGCGGCACGGGCAATCACTATGAGCAGTGCTGCGGTCGTTGGCATCAGGGCCCTGAATACTTACAAGCCCCTGATGCTGAACGCTTAATGCGCTCACGTTATAGCGCGTTTGTCTTGCAGCTACCGGACTACCTGCTCGCCACATGGCATCCCAGCACGCGCCCCTCAGAGCTGGAGTTGGATGATGCATTCACCAAATGGATTGCGCTCACCATTCATCATGCGCAGCAGCAAGATGACACACATGCTGAAGTCAGTTTTACCGCACGCTATAAAGAAAATGGGAAAGCCTGCCGTTTACAAGAAATAAGCCAATTTATAAAAGAACAGGATCAATGGTTTTATGTAGAGGGCCAATTTCCTAACTAAGTAACACCAAAACCTTTATAAAATTGACATATTCAGAAACGCGTAAGCAATCAGACTATACACAAATTACGTTATGATCTTTACGAACGTAATCTTTCTCATTGGAGAGCACTCATGACAATTAAATACTCTGCTGCGGCACTATCCTTGGCCCTGCTGTTTAGCCCTCTTAGCCATGCAGACTCCACTGTGCCGTATGTAGACGAATACTTAGCAGACATCGCTGATAAAAACACCGCGATTGCCGAGCGCTTTGTGCATTTTTTCGAGCCTGTCACAGGTCAAGCTGAGTGGGTTAAAAATTACGGCACCTCCTCTCCTGCCCGTTTGGTAACTGCTGGTGAAAAAGAACAAAACTACTTGGTATTCCAAGGCTGCAAACCACACGACTGCAATACACAAAGCTACTTAGTGCTTTACAACCCTAAATCTGAACAGTTTGAAGCCGGTGCACTACGTACAGACACCATGGGTGATCAAGGCGCACTGACTGAAACACGTATTCAGTGGCTAGGCGATGCAAACGACAGTTTGACGCAAGTAATTTGGGACGAGTTCACACCTAACGACTAAGTGTGTGCCTCCCCTGCTTAACCCGCTAAGCAAACAGCCCCCACAGGCACAAAGCCGTGGGGGCTGTTTTTATGGCTGATGGCCTAGTAAGGCGGTTATGCCGCTTGGTGCAAGACGGTTTCTGGCAACAAACTGGCGGCCGCGCTATCCATAACAATGCGTACATTACTGTGCTGCTTTAATACGGTTGCAGGCATATCTTCGCTAGCAGGACTTTGGAAATAGTTCAGCATAGTCTGTGCTTTGTGCTCACCCGTGACCACCAACAAGATTTCCTTCGCTTCGAAAATATCTTGAATGCCCATGGTCAGCGCATGATGCGGTACCTCATCCATACTACTAAAAAAACGACCATTATCCTGTCTGGTGCGCTCTAGCAGTTCTACTACATGGGTGCGGCTATCAAAAGGCGTACCTGGCTCGTTAAAGCCTATGTGGCCATTGCTACCTATGCCCAGCAACTGCAAATCCAAACCACCTTCTTGCTGTATGCGTGCTGAGTAATGCTGACACTCTGTCTGCCAGTCACTAGCCAAGCCATCCGGTAAGTGCAATTGTGCTTCAGTAAAAGGCAGCAAGTTGAACAGATGCTGGTGCATGTAATAGTTATAGCTTTGTGGATGCGCCTGAGATAACCCTACGTACTCATCCAAGTTAAAGCTATGTAATTGCGCCACGTCCAGTTGCAATGCCGTGACCTGTCGCACGAACTGTTGATAGACGGGCTCCATCGTCCCCCCTGTCGCCAGCCCCAACACAGCATTAGGTTTTCTTTGTATTAGTTGGATCAAGTGGTTACTAACGTAGGCGGCAACCGCTTGTGGATCAGGGAGAACAAGAAACATGAAACACTACAATAAAAATTAAGAATAATAAAAGGTCTATCAGCAAATGGCTAAAGTACCATTCTGGCCAAAAACGAGGCGCTTTGCATCCCTTTTTAACAAAGATAAACGTTAGGGCATTTTAAAAATAGGATTAGCCGTTTTTTAGAAACAAAACGGCTGATTTCTCCTATTACAAACTGCTTATTAACCCTATTGAAAGTTTTTCTGCTGTCCTAACTAGCGGTGCCACAGCACTGTAGTAAGGCCGTAAATCCACACTATTACGGTTTACAGTAGATTTTTATACACCACGCCATTTTTCATAATCAGATGGAAGTTTTGCTCTGGATCAGCCACAAAATCCAGATTTTTTTCAGGATCACCATCCGCAATAATCAGATCCGCATACGCTCCTTTTTCCAGCTTACCTAAGGTATGGGGGTATGGGTTACGTGCTCCCGACAAGGCAACGTATTCACCATTCATACCAGTCCCCTGCTTAAGCACCGTTAACGGATCATAGAAACGCGTGAGTTTTGCTAGCTGCTTACCCTGCGTACGCGTGTTATTGGCATTAAATAATACGTCTGTACCCCAGCCAGTATGGATATTGTATTTTTGTGCCATTTCGTAGGCATGCACCGTACCTTGAGCGACTTCATGCTGAGCCTGACGACGCATATCATCTGGATAAAAGTTAGCATCTTCGTCTTGCAAGAATGGCTGTAAGCTCCACCATGTATCGGTGTCAGCCATCATTTTGACGCTTTCTTCGTCAGCCAACTGGCCATGCTCAATACTTTTCACGCCTGCACGTATACACCGTTGTATGCCTGTGGGCGTATACACATGAGCCATCACATAGGTATTCCAGTCTGATGCGGCGGCAACAGCAGCTTTTAGCTCTGCTTCAGTGTACTGCGTGCTATCTAAAGGATCGTACATAGACGCCACACCGCCACCTGCCAACACTTTGATCTGCGAGGCACCTAGCATCAACTGTTCGCGCACTCGGCGTAGCACCTCGTCTGCACCATCAGCAATCATCGCCACACCAACGCGCTCAACCAAGGCTAAGTCAGCCGCTCCTGCTCGTGGCAAATCGCTACGCATACGGAAGTCCCCGTGCCCAGAGGTTTGCGAAATCATGGCCCCTGATGGGTAAATACGTGGGCCATCAATAATGCCTTCATCGATAGCACGCTTCAATGCAAAAGCTGGGCCGCCCGGATCTCTGATGGTTGTGAACCCACGCAGCAACGTGTTTTGTGCTTCTTTCGCTGCCACCAAATACAAATACCCTACATCAGAGGTCATGGCAGTCACTTGATTGATGGCTGCCAGCATGGTGTGCCAATGCACATCAATCAAACCAGGCATCAACAGCTTCCCGCCTGCGTCGATAAGCTCAGCATCGTTGACAGGCTCAGACTCAGGAATGATGTCTTCGATCATGGCGCCACGCAGCACCAGTTTCAAGCCTTGCTGCGGTTTTTTACCGCTACCATCGAAAAGCCTAGCGTTATGAATCACTACAGGGCGTGGTGGCGTTTTAGGCGTGGCGCTACCCGTCGCAGCCCCTACGCTTCGGGTCATGCCTGAAAACGCTGCAGCCATAGCAATCGCACCGCCTAGAAATTGTCGTCTGGACATATCTGCCATAACGCGGGCATGCAGTATCTGCATGATAGTGCCACCACAGTCGCACCCACGGCGACGTTGGATTTTTCCGGGTGTTGCACCTGCCAGCGCCCACAACCCTTGATGCTGCCCCATTTTTCGTAATGCGTTTTGCATGCCAAGATTACCCATAAAGATGGTTGATCGCATTTTCTGTCTGTCACCAGCACCTACTGCTGCCAGTTACGTACTGTAAAAACATCGCTGCTTTTTATGGTCGCCGTCTGCTCTTACACAGGGGCAATCATACTAAAACCTGCTCGCTCTGCCTGCTTTTACCTACAACTTGTCACATATAAAAAACCCGCTACACCATCGGTATAGCGGGCAAAGGCACTACTTAATACTTGAGTGCATTACTCGAAAGAACGAGAACGCAGCAATTCTGGCTTCATGATAGGTTTATGGCCTGTATTGGCATGGTCAGCCAACAACTCCCCGTTTAGCTCGGTGCCGTAACGGGTATTTTTGTGGAAGGTATCTAAGTACATTTCACGCGTTTCTCTAACATCACCGGTATAACGCGGATCTTGAGGACGCTCTCGTGTGTCGATGTACTCGGCCAAATCCCATGCCTGTTGGTCGGTTAACGAGTTAGGCTTACCCAATGGCATGTTCTGTTTTACAAATGCCGCTAAGGTAAAGGGACGTGCAATACCAGCCCCCCAGTTATACGAACCATCGCCCCACAATGCGGGGAAAATCACTTTTTCGCCCTTCATCGTGCCAGCGCCATCCTCAGCGTGACACATGGCGCATTGTGCTTGGTACAACTCGCGGCCACGTTCTACGTCTGGTTTAAGCTCTGGATCGGCCAAACGTGCATAGCCTCGACCGTACAGTTTTTCATCTGCTGCAGGGTACATAGGCACACCACGGGCCAACCACTGGTGGTACGCCGTTAACGCCAACATGTTGTCGCTGCCGTACTCAGGTGGAATACCGTTCATAGAGTACGCAAAACACCCTACGATACGTTCTTCCAAGTTATTGACGTGACCGTTTTTGCCACGGTAATCCGGCAAGGTCACTACCGCAGGCCACACTGGGCCAGCATTAGGCAAGCGCCCTTCACCCATGTGACAGCTACTACAGTTCATATTGTTAAACACGTTCACGCCGCGCAGTTGCTGAGTGTCCACGAACAGATCGTGACCACGGCGAATCACCGCTTTTAGCTCTGGGTGCAGATCGGAGTTTTCCAGATCTTCCATGGTTGGGGGTACGTGTACATAGTCACCGTCGGCTGGCGGTTTAAAGCCAGGAGCCATGTGCGACAACTGTTCTAATAGTGCTGGGTCAAAGCTACTTGTAGTCGCTGGCTCTTCCGCAGCAAACACTGACGTTGCCACAACGGAAGCACCTATCCATAGCAAAATATTCTTTTTCATGGGTTACTCCTTGCTATCCGCTTCTTGTTTGGCCAACCACGCTGATACAGCCTGAATGTCACGATCATTCATGCGACGCGCGATACTACCCATCAAATCTTGGGGATCATTTTTACGTGTGCCATCTTGCCAGTGCTTCAACTGTGCAGCGATATAGCCCTCATGCTGGCCCGCGATGTTGGGAAAGAAGTGGCCCACCCCTTGGCTACCAGGGCCGTGGCAGCTTTGACAGGACACGATGTAGCGATCCCAGTCACCCTGCTCTACCAGTTTGCGGCCGTGCTCTAACAATGCTTCGTCCGCATTCACTGCCACACTGGTGGTATCGGGGAAAGGCAGACTTTCAAAGTAAACCGCCACGTCCATCATCTGCTCGTCATTCAGCATCATGCTAAATGGCTTCATGCTGACGCTGTCGCGGGTCCCTTCTTTGAAGGCTTTCAATTGCGCAACCAGATAGTCACGATCTTGCCCAGCCAGACGGGGCCAAGACTCGCCACTAGGAATATTCATACCGCCACCATTTACTTGGTGACAGGCAACACAGACCATTGCGGCTGTTTTTCCGCGCTCGATGGCGGCTGCATCATCTTGGGCTACGGCGGCGGGCGACATCACTGCAGTCAATACTAGTGCAGCGCCCCCCATCAGCCCGCTCATACAGGAAAAGGGTTTTTTATTCATAAATATGTCCCATTGTCACAGCTTTGGTGAAGCTGCTGTTTTTGAGGTGCTTAAAAACTGGTGAAAGCTGATAGACCTTTCACCAGTAATTCATTATGCCAAGTGGTTGTGCACAAAATAAATACACCAAATCGTGTATTGCCCCTTCAAGATCTATGGGTTTTGTTGCGCAATACCCTATAGTCTGGGTGTGGGTAACCGGCGCAAGCTACCTCATGTACCAGTCGCGCTTTTATGGCCCCCTAACAACGTCGTTGCCACTTCAGTAATACAGCGACGCAACCAAATGGCGTCGGGCGCTTTGTGGGTTCGTCGGTGCCACAGTTGATAAAAGCGCATGGGCGGGAAAGCAATAGGCGCATCCAACACCACGATAGGCAGGTGCTTAGCATAGTGCTGCGCAAACTGCCTACCGGTGGTGAACACCATGTCTGTGCGCATCAATACATAGGGCACTAAGCCAAAATAAGGCACTGCCATTTGCACACGGCGACGCAGCCCTTGTTCGGCTAAACAGCCGTCAATAAAATTGCTACGGTGTGACACGTATGGGGTAGGCGCTAAATGTGGCAACTCCAAGAAATGTTTCATGGAAATCCCTTTTTGCGCCAATGGGTGATGACCACCCAGCATACAGACCACCTCGTCATCAAACAGACGAGAGCGGTACAACTGTGGCGGTGGCTCTAACCAGTTACCAATCACCACATCCAGCTGCCCTTCTTCTAGTAAGGCCGCATAGTTGCTGTCATGGCTGATCGCGTGCACATACAGTTTGACGTGTGGCGCTTGCGCACGCAGTTTTTCAATGATTGTGGGTAGAAATAAGGTGTCCAGATAGTCGGGCGCCGCCACATGGAACTCGCGTTCTGAGTGCTGAGGATCAAAATCCTCTGGCGGATTGGCGATACGTTCTATGGCTTGTAGGGCCTCATTGGCATAGTGCAGCAGCTCTGTCCCGCGTGCTGTAGGTACCATGCCTGATTTGCCCCGCAATAGAATCTGGTCTCCGGTTATTTCACGAAGTCGTCGCAACGCATTGCTGATTGCAGGTTGGGATTGCCCCATCTGCAAGGCCGTACGCGATACGCTTTGCTCGGTTAGCAGTAACTGCAATACCCGCAATAAATAAGTATCTAAAGGCTCTTTTGGTCTAATCATTCTTGCATTATCTCCAGCCATCACTGTACTGCCTAGTTATGTAATTCCCTCATGATGCAGTTCTGATAGTCATCATCAGCCCCCGGAAATACTGTAATGACATCAGCCTGTTATGCTGAACGCAGCCATTCATTACATTAACTACATAACAGGCAAGGCTATGGAGACAACCCCTATCCGCTTCTATTATCGCGGACACGTTCACGAGGTGCAGAACGCCCCGACTACGCGCACGCTCTTGCAGCATTTGCGCGAGGATCTACACTGCACCGGCACCAAAGAAGGCTGTGCTGAAGGCGACTGCGGCGCATGTACGGTAGTGGTTGCCGAGCTGGATGCAGAGCAAAACGTGCAGATGCGTGCGATTAACTCCTGCATTCAACTACTGCCCGCTCTGGATGGTAAAGCCATCTTTAGCGTAGAAGACCTACAGGCAACCGACCAAAGCCTGCACCCTGTACAGCAAGCCATGCTGGAGTGTCACGGTAGCCAATGCGGCTTCTGTACCCCTGGATTCTTAATGTCTATGTGGGCTTTGTATTTGCAGCACACACCCGGCTCGCCTACACCTACACGCGACGAGATTGATGCCGCCCTGTCTGGCAACCTCTGCCGTTGTACCGGATACCGCCCCATCATTGATGCCTGTGAGCGCATGTTCAGCTATGAGCGCCCGGAGTTCGATCACCACACCCTCAAGCACACCTTACTGGGCATGCAACGTGAAAACGGCTTGCACTACCAACACGAAGAACAGCAATTTCACGCCCCCCTCACCTTGAAAGAGATGGCTGAACTGCGGTTAGCCTATCCCGACGCACGCATTCTAGCGGGCAGTACCGATATAGGCTTATGGGTGACACGCCAATTCAGGCATCTGCCACACCTGCTCTACATTGGGCGTGTACGCGAATTGCAGCATATAGATCATCACGATGGTGACTACGTCTACATTGGCGCTGGCGTACTGCTCAACCCTGCTTTTGAGGCCTTGTGCCGCTATTACCCTGAACTGCACGAACTGCATCAACGCTTTGCGTCGCACCCCATACGTAACTCTGGCACCTTAGGTGGCAACATTGCCAATGGCTCACCTATTGGTGACTCTATGCCAGCGTTGATCTGCCTAAATGCGCGTATTGTGCTGCGCAAAGGGGATGAGGTGCGCGAGATGCCACTGGAAGATTTCTATCTGGCCTATCAAAAAACGGCGTTGCAACCCGGCGAATTTGTGCAAGGCCTGCGCGTTCCACGTGAACAGCCCGGCTTACAGTTCCACACCTACAAACTGGCCAAGCGATACAACCAAGATATCTCTGCTGTGTGCGCCGCCTTTTCCGTCACGCTGGATACACAACAGCATGTAAGTCAAATTCGTATCGCCTTTGGTGGTATGGCCGCGACTCCGATCCGCGCAGGTCAAACAGAACAGTTTTTGTTGGGTAAAACGTGGGATGACAATACCCTGACTGTGGCCGTCAATCATTTACGCGAAGAGTTCCAACCCTTAAGCGATATGCGTGCCAGTGCCGATTACCGTCGCACTGCTGCTGCCAACTTACTGCGCCGTTTTTACCTACACACCCACCCTGAACAGGCCTTAGCCACACATCAACTCAACGTGTTTGAACACGTTCGTTCTATTGAGGGAGTACAGCCATGAGCCTTCACACTGACTCTCTAGAGCACGATCTGCTACACGATGCACGCCAAGTAGGCGTATCGCCCTACCATGAGTCCGCAGTCTTGCACCTAAACGGCAAGGCTATTTACACCGACGACATTCCTGAGTCACAAGGTACGCTGCACATCGCTCTGGGGCTCTCTACCCAAGCGCACGCGAATATCCTGTCCATGGATTTACAGCCGGTTAAAGCGGCGCAAGGCGTAGTCGCCGTACTCACGGTGGCTGATGTGCCCGGCGAGAACAACTGCGGCCCTGTGTTACACGATGACCCTTTGTTAGCAGATGGTGTGGTGCACTACGTGGGGCAACCCATCTTTGCCGTCATTGCAACCAGCCATGACCTAGCACGCCGTGCTGCGCGGTTAGCTAAAATCGAATACGAAGCCTTACCCGCTATCCTGACGGCAAAAGAAGCTAAAGCGGCAGGGGCTAGCGTATTGCCACCGTTCAACTTGGTGCGTGGCAATCCCCATGAAAAGCTCGCCAGCGCTCCTCATCGCCTACAAGGCACTTTTGAGTGTGGTGGCCAAGAACAGTTTTATCTGGAAGGCCAAATTTCGTATGCTTTGCCTCAGGATGATGGTGCAGTACGCATTTACTGCTCTACCCAGCACCCTACTGAAATGCAGATGCTGGCCGCACGCGCACTGAAGGTGTCCACACACAAAATCGAAGTCACCTGCCGACGCATGGGCGGTGGTTTTGGCGGTAAAGAATCACAATCCGCACTGTATGCCTGCGTAGCCGCCATTGCCGCGCAAAAACTGCACCGCCCCATCAAACTGCGTTTAGACCGTGAAGACGATATGACCATCACCGGTAAACGCCACGGCGTGTACTACGAGTGGGACATAGGCTTTGATAACGACGGGAATATTCTGGGCGCTTACGTAGACATGGCCTTAAATGCGGGTTACTCCGCCGACTTATCCGGCCCTGTTGCTACCCGTGCCGTGTGTCACTTCGATAACGCCTACTATCTGGAACACGTCGCCATACACGCGTTATGTGCTCGGACGAATACGCAATCCAATACCGCATTTAGAGGCTTTGGTGGCCCACAAGGCGCATTGGTGATGGAAGTCATTTTGGATAACATTGGGCGTCACTTAGGCATAGACCCTTTGTTGGTGCGCCAACGTAACTTCTATGGCCATGAAGACCGCAACCTCACCCCCTATGGTCAAGTAGTCAAAGACAACGTCATTGACACGCTAGTCGCGCAATTAAGTGCAGACTGCCGCTACCACAAACGCAGGCAAGCGGTATTGGAGTTCAATAAACGCAATACCATTCTAAAAAAAGGCTTGGCGCTCACGCCCGTAAAATTTGGTATTTCATTTAACTTCCCCGCCTTTAACCAAGCGGGTGCGTTGGTACACGTTTATCGAGATGGTTCTGTACTCGTGAATCACGGCGGTACGGAAATGGGCCAGGGGCTGAACACCAAAGTCGCGCAAGTGGTCGCCCATGAGCTGGGGCTCACACTCGACCAAGTACGTTGTACCGCCACAGACACCAGCAAAGTTGCCAATACCTCTGCTACTGCTGCCTCTACTGGCTCTGACTTAAACGGGATGGCCGCACAAGATGCCGCTGCCCAAGTACGAGCACGGCTAACTGAGTTTTGGGCAACACTACAGCAACTACAACCCGAGGACATACATTTCGCCAAAGGCATGGTGTATGCAGGCAGCTTAGTCACGCCTTTTGCCGAGGTGGTAGAACAAGCGTACTTGCAGCGTGTTCAACTGTGGTCCGACGGCTTTTACGCCACCCCCGGTTTGCATTGGGATGGCGTCAAAATGACGGGCAACCCGTTCTATTACTTTTCATATGGGGCAGCCGTAGCAGAGGTAGTGCTAGACACCCTAACCGGCGAATGGTCGCTGTTGGCCGCCGATGCACTGCATGATGTGGGTCGCTCGCTCAACCCTGCTCTGGATATAGGGCAAGTAGAAGGTGCATTCATTCAAGGCATGGGTTGGTTAACATTGGAAGAACTGTGGTGGGATAAAGAAGGCCGATTAAGAACGCATGCGCCTTCCACCTATAAGATCCCAGCCATACGTGATTGCCCAGAGCATTTCTCGGTCAAGCTGTTTGATAATCAAAACGTTCAACCCAGTATTCACCGCTCTAAAGCCGTGGGTGAGCCCCCCTTACTGCTGCCTTTTTGTGTATTCAATGCGCTGCGCGATGCGGTAGCCAGTACCAGTAACTACACGCGTCAACCTACGCTGAATGCTCCTGCTACGCCTGAGGCCATACTCGCTGCCGTAGAGCGAGCACAACAGGGGAGCTAAGCCATGCCAGCATTGATACGCCAAGCACGGCGACTGCTGGACCAAGGGCAGGCTGCCGTATTAATTACGGTAGCCCAAACCAAAGGCTCCGCTCCTCGCAATGCGGGTACACGCATGTTGGTCAGCAGCACGCAGCAGTGGCAAACCATAGGGGGTGGACACTTAGAATGGCAAGCCATTCGTCAAGCCCGTACGCTGATGAGCGAGCATGTCGCCGGTAAATCTGCACGCTTAATTGAACGCTATCCACTAGGCCCTCGCTTAGGGCAATGCTGCGGTGGCATGGTCACGCTAGTCTTTGAATTACTAGGCAGCGATGATCTGGAATGGTTAGAAGATCTCGCTACCTTATTGGATACTGGAAAAAGCGCTCAACGCCGTGTAGGTATGGGAGCTCAGCATGACGTAAGCCTGATGGAGTTGCCTCACAGTTTAGGCCACACACGTCTGGATAAAGACCTAGACGGCCATACCCAATGGTTCACCGACGAACTGTCGCCCCCCGCTATCCCCGTGGTGTTATTTGGTGCGGGACACATAGGCAAAGCATTGGTTCATTTTCTAGGAAGTCTCAGTGATTGCTCTGTGACCTGGGTAGATGAACGCGAAGCAGAATTTCCCGATAGCATTCCCAGCAACGTACAAGTACACATCACCGACTTTCCGGAGGAGGCGGTAGAGCTTGCGCCCGCCAATGCTTACTTCCTAGTGATGACACACCGCCACGATTTAGACCAAAAACTGTGCAACCATATCTTGCAGCGCAACGATTTCAGATATGCCGGATTAATAGGCTCTCAAACCAAACGCCAACAGTTTGAGAAACGCTTTCGCCAACGTGGGATCACCGATGAGGTTATTGAACGACTCACCTGCCCCATAGGCATAGGCCAAATACGTAGCAAGGAACCCGCCGCCATTGCGGTAGCCATCACAGCTCAACTACTACAACTGCACGAATCGTTTCTGTGATTTCAGGATACGCCCATCATGATTACTGTCTCTACCCACACCACCACTCAGGCGTTTCGTGCCGCACTGCTGTACTTTCACCAGCAACCCTCAGCTCAACACAAGCAGTATCAAGACTGCATTACCTACCATTCTGATGGCTTACTGTTGGTACAAGCGGGTAAGGTGCTAGCCTGTGGCGACTACAGCAGTTTGCAGCACCTGCTGACGGACGGCATCCCCCTCACTCGCTTTGATAACAAACTACTGATGCCGGGCTTTATAGATAGCCACATTCATTTTCCACAAACGGAAATGATTGCCTCACCCGCGCCAGATCTACTTCCTTGGCTAGAAAACTATACCTTCCCTACGGAAAACCGTTTCTCTGACCCTATACATGCCGCAGAAATTAGCGAATTCTTCTTAGACGAACTACTGCGTAACGGAACCACCACCGCCATGGTGTACTGTACGTCTCACAAAGAAGCCACGAACACTTTCTTTGAAGCCAGCCACCGCCGTAATCTACGCATGATTGCCGGTAAAGTGCTAATGGATAGAAACTGCCCTGACTATTTACAAGACACGGCTGAAAACGGTGCCAGAGATAGTGAAGCCCTGATACAGCACTGGCACGGCACAGGAAGGCAGCTATACGCGCTGACACCACGCTTTGCCCCCACCTCCACCCCTGAGCAACTAGGACGCTGTGGCGAGCTTGCTAAGGCTTACACAGACGTTTATATACAAAGTCATGTAGCCGAAAGCCAAGCTGAAGTGAAATGGGCCGCTGAACTCTTCCCTAACAGCCGTAGCTATCTGGACATTTACGACCAGTACGGTTTGCTACGCCCTAAAGCCGTATACGGACACTGTATTTGGTTGGATGAAACAGACCGAGGCCGTATGCGTGACACACAGAGCGTAGCCGCACACTGCCCTACCTCTAACCTATTTTTAGGCAGCGGACTATTTGATGTGGCTGCTGCTGAAAACAGCCAGATGCGCTACACCTTAGCAACTGATGTAGGGGCTGGTACGTCGTTCTCGTTGTTACGCACGATGGATGAAGCCTATAAAGTGGCGAGACTGCAGCAGCACTATCTGCCCGCATTGCAGCTGTTTTATCACTGCACAGCCGGTGCTGCTGAGGCGTTGGGTTTAGCAGGGAAAATAGGTACTTTAGCAGCGGGGGCGGAAGCTGACTTTATTGTGCTAGACACCCACGCTACTCCGTTATTGGCTAGACGCAGCTCTACTGCCAATAGCTTGGAGGAACTGCTATTTGCGGTAGCCTTATTAGGGGATGATCGCTGTATCTATGCTACGTATGCAGCGGGGGCCTGTGTGCACCAGCGAGCAGAGTAACCTAGGCTGCAGGGCACTCGAGCTCCTATAGCAAACGGCGCTTCCACCAACGTATTCACCACTAGCTGCCATAGCTAGCACTGCGAAAAGTATTTTTAATTTGTACACCAAATAAAAAAATACTTTCCTCCGTTTTCCCTTCATGGCTTGCCACGGTTTTTGCTTTGGTAGTTGCTGCGAGTAAAGCGTATTTCTGTCGCTGGTAGATGAAGGTATTTTCAATATCACCACCATTGCTACCCTCATCTCACTATGAGCAGAAATAGTCATTAAGCACCGTCGCATTAGCACCAGGTAGGCCAGATCAATTCTAAATACCGCATGGATAGATAACACTGCCGCAAAAGAAAGGGCTGTAAACCTACCCTCATTCAGAATCATCGGGGGACGGAGAGGAAACTTTTTTGATTTGGTGTACAAATCACAAAAAGTATTCCTGCAGTCCCCAGCGTGTGCGATGAACAGATTTGCAGAATCTCACACCACAAACAACAGCCCAGAAACGACAAAACCTCTGGCTAAACACCAGAGGTTCGTCGTTACTCTACCACTTGTTAGACAGTGCGCTATACCGCGCACCATCTTTTCGCTTACTGACTTTCCAAGAAGGATTTCAGTTTGTCAGCACGGCTAGGGTGACGCAATTTGCGCAGTGCCTTCGCCTCAATCTGACGAATACGCTCACGCGTTACGTCAAACTGCTTACCTACTTCTTCCAACGTTTGGTCAGTGCTCATTTCGATACCGAAACGCATACGCAGCACTTTAGCTTCGCGAGGTGTCAGGGAATCCAACACTTCTTTCACCACGCCACGCATATCGCCGTGCAATGCAGAATCCGATGGGGACACGGTATTGTTGTCCTCAATGAAATCGCCCAAGTGGGAATCATCATCGTCACCAATAGGCGTTTCCATGGAAATAGGCTCTTTGGCGATTTTCAGAATCTTGCGTACGCGATCTTCTGGAAGATCCATCTTCTGCGCCAGTGTTGCTGGATCTGGCTCTACACCAGTTTCTTGCAAAATCTGACGGTTGATGCGGTTCATCTTGTTGATGGTCTCGATCATGTGCACAGGGATACGAATCGTACGCGCCTGGTCAGCAATAGAACGAGTAATCGCCTGACGAATCCACCATGTAGCATAGGTAGAGAATTTATAACCGCGACGGTATTCAAACTTGTCCACGGCCTTCATCAAACCGATGTTACCTTCTTGAATCAGATCCAAGAACTGCAAGCCACGGTTGGTGTATTTTTTCGCAATGGAAATCACCAAACGCAAGTTGGCTTCGGTCATGTCACGCTTCGCTTTACGTGCTTTGGCCTCGCCAGTTAGCATGCGTTTGTTAACCTCTTTCAGGTCTTTCAGCGACAACACAACGCTAGTTTGCAAATCAATCAGCTTTTGCTGTACTTCTTGAATCGCAGGAATATTGCGTTCTAGTGTTTCAGCATACGCAGGGTTAGCAGCAATTTCTTGTGCTACCCACTCCAGATTCACTTCATTACCAGGGAAGCTCTTGATGAAGTGTGAACGTGGCATTTCAGCGCGGTGTACACAGATATTCAGAATTTCACGCTCGTGAGCACGAACTTCTGCTACCTGATTACGCATAGTGTCAGCCAAACGCTCAACCATTTTGGCGGTAAAGCGCACACCCATGAACTCTTCAAGAATGGCTTCTTTGGCTTTTAAGTAGCCTTCGCTGCGGTAGCCTTCTTTTTCAAAGGCAGTGCGCATTTTCTCGAACCAGTCGTTGATCAAATCGAATTTTTTCAAGGACTTGGTACGCAGATGCTCAAGCTGCTGGCTGCTCATGCCGCCTGCTGGGCCTTCATCATCTTCGTCGCGAGTCACACCTGAACCGGCGTATTCTTCGCCGTCATCATCGATCAGACCGTCAACAACTTCGTCGATCTCCATGGTGCCGCCACGTACTTGCTCTACGTATGAAAGCACTTCTTTCACCGTAGTTGGGCAAGCGGCAATCGCCATGATCATGTGTTTCAGACCGTCTTCAATACGTTTAGCGATTTCAATTTCGCCTTCACGTGTCAGCAGTTCTACTGAACCCATTTCACGCATGTACATACGTACTGGGTCAGTCGTACGACCGAAGTCAGAATCTACCGTGGTCAATGCTGCTTCGGCCTCATCGTCCACGTCATCGTCACTAGAAGCCGATGGCACGGTGTCGCTCATCAGCAAGGTATCAGCGTCAGGGGCTTGGTCGTAGACCGAGATACCCATGTCGCCAAAGGTGCCGATAATACCCTCAATCGCTTCAGCATCAACCAGATCATCAGGCAAATGGTCGTTGATTTCGCCATAGGTCAAGTAACCGCGCTCTTTACCCAGTTTAATCAGGGCTTTCAGGCGGTTACGACGAGCTTCTTGCTCTTCTGGCGTCAACTGACCGCGGCCACCAAACACATCGCGTTCACCGCGACCGCGTTTAGCACCTTTTTTGCTGACGGGTTTCAGATCAGGAATAACCTCATCACTATCGTGCAGGTCATCATCCTCATCATCGTAATTCGTGTTTTTGGCAGGACGCCCACGACGACCTGGGACTGCAGCAGCTTTCGCTGCAGCCTTCTTAGCGGCTTTCTTAGCAGTCTTTTTCACTGCAGTCGTATCATCCGCACTTGTGGCAGCAGCCTTCTTTGCCACTTTTTTAGCGGCTTTCTTGGCTGTTTTTGCTGCCGGCTCAACGCCCACAGAAGTATCGTCGGATGCAGCGGCTGCTGCCATCACTACACGTTTTTCATCTTCCGTAGTCACCGATTTCTTACCAGTCGTTTGTGTCATAGTGGATCCCATAGACGTAGCACAGCTAAAGCAGCATAGTGCCACAGGACAAAACGCAATCGGGTAATTCGCCAAACTACTGGGAGGACCAGGTGAAACGTGCGTTCTGATCAGTACTGTATAAGTGTCCCTGCTATTTTGCTAAGGGCTTGATTAATCAGAATCCAACTACGTATCGTGCCGTATGCTCAATAGAGCGTGGCCCTTTACCTACCAATGGTTTTGCAAACTACCTAAACCTTATATTTTACTTCAGTTGCGAACCAGGCGCAGCATTAAGCAGAACACTACGCTTGAAAAGTTCTTGATACCGTCGGCGCGAAGCCTCATCTGGAAGCCCACTACTCGCCAACGCATCTAATTCAGTCTTCACCAATACCTGCTCTACTCTACGCAACGTATCTTGTAACTCTACCTGCGGACTAGGCAGCTCTTCCTCTGCCAATAAATCAGTTGTTAACGCTATCAACAACTCACCAAGCTCAGTATCAGGATCAACCGCTTCCAACAATGCACCTGAATGCTTGGCATCGCACACATTAATGAGCGCGATTAGCTCTTGTACAAGTAGTAGATTGGGACTTTGTACGATAATTTCAAGTTGCTGGTCTGCCAATCGGCTCACCAGCTCAGGATGCGCAGCCAACAAACGCAATAAGCGCTTCGCTAACGGCATCACTGTACGTGACCTTACTTCATTACCGCCAAAGCCACCAGCATGGCCACTAGACGCTCTGCCACGCTGACGTCGACGAGGCTTGCTCTGCCCCGATGATGGCATATTGTCATAGGGCATGCCACCAAAATCTGCGTACGGCGCATCACCATCATCAAACGGGATATAGTCATCTGGCGGACCATAATCCATGGGTGGCGCATTGCCATACTCAGTGCTTGACGCTTGGTTCGCTGCCGCCGCTACACCTGTCACTGCACTTAAACGCTGCTGCAGTTCTTCTGGTGTTAGCTGCACCAGTTTGGCAAATTCATTTTGAATCTGCACTGACAACGTAATGTCAGGCAAACTTTTTAACAGTGGCAACGCTTCGTGCACGCACGCCGCCCTACCCTCTGCCTCGTTTAAGGCATGACGCTCGGACAACTCGTCCAGCATAAAGGTAGAGAGTGCGCTGGCTTGACTCGCCTGTTCTCGGAATGCATCAGCACCACTTTCGCGCACAAAAGAGTCTGGGTCATGACCTTGCTCTAGGAACATAAAACGCATCGCCACATCATCACGCACCAAGGGTAAACATGTTACCAACGCACGCCATGCGGCTTTACGCCCAGCCTGATCGCCATCAAAGCAGAACACGATGCGGTCACTGCTACGAATGAGTTTTTTAATGTGGTGTTCGCTCGTGGCCGTACCTAAGGTCGCCACAGCATTGGCTAAACCGTGCTGTGCCAATGCCACCACATCCATATACCCTTCAACCACCACCACAAAGCCTTCATCTCTGATGCCTTTGCGCCCTTCCCATAGCCCATAGAGCTCGTGCCCTTTGGAGAACAAGGAGGTTTCAGGTGAGTTGAGGTATTTAGGCTCCCCTTTTTCAATCAATCGCCCGCCAAAACCAATAATATGGCCGCGACTATTGCGAATAGGGAACATCACCCGCTGTCTGAATCGATCATAGCGGCGACCATCATCGCCCTCTATTACCAAACCGGACTCAATTAACAACGGATCTTCGTAATTGGGGTAGACGCTGCTTAATCCACGACGCTCTGTGCCACTCCAGCCCAAGCCGAAGGTTTTGGCAATTTCGCCGGTTAAGCCACGCTTTTTAAGATACTGCTTAGCCGCTTCACTACGTTTCAGTTCTCGCAGGTAATGTTCCTGCGCCGCATCCAAAATTTGCTGATGACGGGAGACCTCAACCTTACGACGCTGATCTGCTGCACGCTGCTGTGGGCTTCGGGGTGCTTCAGGCACCACCATACCTACCTCATTGGCAAGACTGCGTACGGCCTCAGGAAAACTAGCTCCGGTATGCTGCATCAAAAATGTGACGGCAGAACCATGAGCGCCACAACCAAAGCAGTGATAGAACTGTTTAGTTGGACTGACAGTGAAGGAGGGGGATTTTTCGTTGTGAAAAGGGCAGAGTCCAAGCAGGTTGGCTCCACCCTTTCTTAACTGCACATAGCGCCCTACAACATCGGCAATATCGATGCGTACGAGCAGTTCCTGAATAAAAGATTCAGGAATCAATATAGGCGTGGAGGCAGTTGCTGGCTACGGATGCGCTTGTAGTGGCGCTTTACTGCGGCGGCGTGTTTACGCTTGCGCTCAGCAGTTGGCTTCTCGTAGAACTCGCGTGAGCGCAGTTCGGTCAGCAGACCTGTTTTTTCAATAGTGCGCTTAAAACGGCGCATTGCGACCTCGAAAGGCTCGTTCTCTTTTAGGCGAACAATAGACATGTAGTTCTAAATTCAGTTAGTAAATCAATCAAAAGCACTTTCTGCCTGAACAAAAAGGCCACTAGGGCAAAAACATACGTTGCAGTCGCACTACATTATGATCCAGACCACAACATATGACACGTATCAGCGACGTCAGATATAAATAAAACCACTTATATCCAAGCTACCATGCTTTGCCCAGCCCTTTTGTTTCAAACCGCAAAAGGCATACGGGGTAGCCTTGTAGAATACCACGAAAACCTATGACAATAAAGATATGAGCCGTTTAAAACTCACACTCGCCATAATTTTTCATGGTATTAGCTTCGGCTATTAGTTACTGCTACGACCTTTACGAATCCAAGGCTCCAACTGATGAGGACGAATGCTGTCGTAATCCTCAAAAGGCTGGTGAATCCAAGGGTTCGTTGGCAGGTGATCCACGTGGTAATCAGGCTCTACACCGGAGTGCCCTTTCCACCACAACACACCAGTACGTAATTCATTGATGGCAGGAAATTGCTGACGTAGATGGTCGCGCACGCGCTTGAAGGTCATGCCTGTATCGACCATATCATCCAGCAATAATACATTACCGTCCAGCGTACCACGGGTAATGGTAATAAACTGCGCAATATCCAAGGCCCCTTGTTGGGTACCAGCGGCTTCACGGTAGCTACTGGTTGCGAGGATACCTAAAGGTACATCGTAAATACGAGAAATGATATCGCCCACTCGCATACCACCACGAGCCAAGCAGACAATCTTGTCAAACTTCCAGCCGGACTCATGAATGGTTAATGCCAGACGTTCTATCAGACGGTGATACTCATCCCAACTTATCCAAAGATCACTATCGGTGTTTGGGGGCAAACTCATAAAAATTCCTGACTGACAAACAAAGTAGAATCATATCACTGCCTACGCCTGAAAATCATCTACCACTATGCGATCACCGCCCTCATGATGACAAAAACGCACAAGGCGGCTAAAAATAGCCGCCTTGTGCAAAATAATGCCTAACTAAACTTAGTTAGTAAACGGGTCGCGCAGAACAATCGTTTCACGACGATCTGGACCAGTAGACACCATATCAATAGGCACATCGCAAATTTCAGCAATACGCTCTAGGTAACGACGAGCGTTTACAGGCAATTTGTCGTACTCAGTCACACCAACGGTGGTCTCTGACCAACCTGGCATTTCTTCCAGCACTGGCTCAGCACCTGCCACAGCGTCTGCACCGTATGGCAGCACGTCTAGGAACTCACCGTTGTAACGGTAGCCCACACCAATTTTCAGTGTTTCCAAGCCGTCCAATACGTCAAGCTTAGTCATACACAAACCGGTAATGCCATTGATCATGACAGAGCGCTTCATCGCCGCACCATCAAACCAACCACAACGACGAGCACGACCTGTTACGGAGCCAAACTCTTTGCCAACAGTAGCCATGCGTGTACCGACTTCGTCGTGCAGCTCAGTTGGGAAAGGACCAGAACCTACACGTGTGGTGTAGCACTTAGCAATACCCAGTACGTACTCCAACTGTTGAGGGCCAACGCCCGCACCAGCCGATGCCGCACCAGCCAAGCAGTTGCTGCTAGTAACGAATGGGTATGTACCGTGATCGATATCCAGCAACGCACCTTGCGCGCCTTCAAAGAGCAACTTCTGCCCTTCTTTCTTAGCAACGTACAAGTTGTTGGACACATCAGCCACCATAGGCTTCAGCGCTTCACTGTATGTGCGTACTTGCTCCATCACTTGCGCAACAGATACTGCCTCTGCGCCTAGGTACTGGGTCAACACAAAGTTGTGGTAATCCAGAATTTCTTTGAGCTTTTCTTCAAACTTAACCAGATCAAACAGATCTTGCACACGCAATGCACGGCGAGCCACTTTATCTTCGTAAGCAGGCCCAATACCACGACCGGTAGTACCAATCTTGGCATCGCCTTTACGGCGTTCACGCGCCTGGTCCACAGCAATGTGGTAAGGCAGAATCAACGGGCAAGCCTGAGAGATTTGCAAACGGTCACGCACATTCAAACCTGCTGCTTCTAGCTCAGCAATTTCTGCCAGCAACGCTTCAGGTGACAGCACTACGCCATTGCCGATATAGCAAGTAACGTGGCTATGCATGATCCCAGAGGGAATCAAACGCAATACCGTTTTTTGTCCATTGATCCAAAGCGTGTGACCCGCATTGTGACCACCTTGAAAACGTACAACGCCTTGGGCAGATTCAGCAAGCCAATCAACGATCTTGCCCTTACCTTCATCACCCCACTGCGTGCCGATGACTACAATATTCTTGCTCATGTTACGTACTTAGTAAAATAGGAACGGTTATGCCGCTCAACCACCAAAAACCACGCGAACTTGCATATTTATGCAGAAATCGCCCTTAAGTGCCACTGATCCGCTTCGCAAATCAACTCCCTATCAAAGATGAACTCATCTTGAGTGGGGACCTGATCAGGAAACATCTGTATTACAATCTGCCCCGATTCACGCAGTGCCGAGATGGCCTTCAGCAAGGCCTCATCCAAACCCCATGGGGCTCGTATTGCTTGCGTTGCTGTGGCAGGTGTTAACCCACCCGACAGTTTGCGTAAATCCAGACTGAACCCGGTTGCCGGACGCGAACGACCGTAGACTTTGCCTACGCCGTCATAACGTCCACCACGTACTAGCGCATCGTGCCAACCCGGTGCATACACAGAAAATACTGCGCCAGTGTGATAACCATAACTACCCGCCATGTCAGCCAAGTCCATTGCCAGTGCTTGGCCAGGCAGCGCTGCAACCAGCACTTCCAGACCATCCAAAGCGGCAACAATCTCGGGCAATGCCGGTAATTTTTTGCGTGCTGCTGCCAAGGTAGCGTCTACCTCGCCGTACAAGCCAGTTAATACCAGCAAGTGCTCAATCACAGCAGGATTGCACCTTTCTACTCTGCTACCCAACTCTTGGATACCAGGCATATCTTTGGTGCTTAACAGATCAAAAATTTCAGCGGAATATGGCACCAGCGCTGGTTCCTGATTGATCAAGGTCTGACCAATACCAGGAAAGTTCAAATCCAGCCTAGCGCCCTGCACGCCAGCGGCGGCAACACTTGCCAGAGCCAAGCGAATAATTTCTATATCCGCCTCTACCCCAGCACAACCGAACACCTCTGCACCAATTTGCAGCAGTTCGCGATCAGCCATCAAGCCGGTAGGACGCGCGTGCAATACAGGACCACAATAACACAGACGTGTCACCCCTTCCCTGTTCAGCAAGTGGGCATCCACTCGAGCAACTTGCGGCGTCATATCAGCGCGCACACCCATGGTACGACCAGACAACTGGTCTACCAACTTATTGGTTCGCAAGTTTAATTTGGTACCCGAAACAGCCTGTAAGGACTCCAGGTACTCTACCAAGGGGGGCATAACCAGTTCGAACCCATAGGTGCGATACAGATCAAGCAGCTTTCTACGTAGTTCCTCGATGCGTCGAGCTTCTGCAGGCAGAATATCAGCCAGACTTTCGGGTAACAACCAATTTGACATGTCTAAGACTCGTGCGGCGTAGTCAATAAATACACAAACAACAAAAAGGCGACTTGGGGCGTAAGCCCTCCAAGTCGCCTGCGAAATGGTGTAATAACTTACACGTTAGTATAAACGAAACTTGCCTCGCTGTGGCAAGCCCGTCTATACCAATTGTGGTTTAACGGGAATCCTTGCTCTGAGACCAGAAGTTAAAGAATTCCGTATCAGGACTGATCACGAGGACATCGTTCTCAGAACTGAAGGCGTTACGATAGGCCTCTAAGCTACGGTAGAAGCGATAGAACTCTGGGTTCTTGCCATATGCCGAAGCGTACACACCAGCGGCTTCCGCATCACCATCACCTCGTATAGCTTGAGATTTCGCATAAGCCTCAGCCAACATTTCTTCACGCGTACGATCGGCTTGCGCACGAATACGTTCGCTTTCTGCCATACCGGTTGCACGCAAACGGTTAGCCTCTTGCTTACGCTCAGCTTCCATACGACGGTACACAGACTCAGAAATCTCTGGCACAAAACCAATACGTGTCAAACGCACGTCAATGACTTCCACACCAAACGGACGAGCACGCGCAGCTACCGCATTCAGCACTTCGCGCATGATTTCGTCACGTTCTGAAGCCACTACATCTTTTACGGTACGTACGTTAACTGCCGCGTTCAGTGCGTCGCGAATCTGCGCTTGCAAGCGCTCTACTGCACCACGATCTGATGCGCCAAATGTCACGTAGTACTGACGTGGGTCAGAAATACGCCATTTCACGTAGTAATCAATCAGCAAGTTTTTCTTTTCTGCTGTTTGAATACGCTCAGGCTCTTTGTTCTCAATTGTTTGCAAACGCTTATCCAAGAACACGACGTTCTGGAATGGCGGTGGCAGCTTGAAATACAAACCGGGTTTGGAAATGGACTCTTTCACTTCCCCCAGCGCAAACACCAACGCTAAATCACGTTCGCGTACGATAAAAACGGAGGATAGCAATACCGCCAGGGCGATGGCCAAGGCGATCAATGCTGGAAACAAACGATGCATTGTGATCTCCTAGCGGGAATAAGGCGAGTAAAGGTTAGGCAAGCTATTAGCCCCTTGCGAAGCCGCTGCCGCAGCAGGACGTGCTGCTTCTACAGGCTTGCTTGTTGTCGTGGCTGCCGATGCTGCAGCAGACACTGCCGCATCACTGCCATTACCAACCGAACCCGCAGAGTTTGCTTTAGCTGCTTGGCTCGTGATCTTATCCAAAGGCAAATACAACATATTGCTGCCTGCAGGTAAGTCCACCATAACCTTGGCTGTTTGCTCGAGGATCTCCTGCATGGTTGTCAGGTAGAGACGATCACGCATCACACCTGGTGCTTTGACGTACTCTTGCTCTACGCTGGTAAAGCGTGCGGAATCACCCTGCGCATCACCAATAACACGTGCTTTATACCCTTCTGCCTCTTCCATCATTCTGGACACTTGACCTCGTGCCTCAGGAAGAATCTTGTTGGCGTACGCATTACCTTCGTTAATCAGGCGCTCACGGTCTTGACCCGCCTTCACAGCATCGTCAAAAGCGGCCTGAACTTGCTCTGGCGGCTGAACGTTCTGAATCGCAACGGTACTGATCTCAATACCCGTTTTGTACAGCTCAAGAATACTTTGCGCCAATTTCTGCACATCTTGCGCTACAACGGTACGACCCGAGTACAAGATGGAGTCCATAGGCGTACGGCCCACAACTTCGCGCATAGCAGTCTCGGCGGCTTGGCGCACAGCGTCATCTGGAGCAACCGTATTAAACAAGTAATCAGGCGCGCCACCAGGTTGCAGTCGGTACTGCACCACGAACTGCACGTCCACGATACTTTCATCCTGCGTCAGCATCAGTGACTCAGGTAGCACTTTATTGCGGGAGTTGCCTCTGTAGCCCAGTTCGATAGTACGCAGTTGCGCTACGTTCACGTCCTGAGACTCTTCTATAGGGCTAGGCAAGCGCCATTGCAGACCAGGGCCCAAGGTTTTAGTGTACTGACCAAAACGGGTCACTACAGCAACCTGCCCCTCTTCTACGATCATGAAACCGCTAGCCAGCCAAAAGCCGACTGCTGCGATCCCTAGACCTAGGAAAATTTTAGGCGAGCCTTTAGGCATGCGAGGGGTATTACCACCCGCACCACCACCTGGAGGTTGATTGCCGCCACGCTGCTTACGACCAAAAACCGAACCCAAGCGGTTATTAAAATCGCGCCATACTTCGTCTAGATCTGGCGGACCTTCTTGGCCGGACTCAGGACGACGAGGAGGTTGATCACCTTTTTTCTCGCCGCTACGCCCCCAACCGGGATCATTCAAGTTGTAAATTCTGGACATTAAACGCATTACTTTCTGAAAGTTGACCTGATTCGGCAATCGCTTCGCGTAAGTAGTCTAGCCCAACCCGCTCAAGGGCGCTGACAAAGACACGCAAAATCTTACCATGTTCATCGCGCTCGATCCTAGGTTCGAAACCCGCTTGATCGATCTTGTTATAGACCAGCACACGAGGTATCTGTGCCGCCCCAATATCTTCCAGTACTTTATGTACTTCGTGTATTTGTTCATCACGCTGAGGACTGGATGCGTCCACAACATGCAAGAGCAAATCGGCATGCACTGTTTCTTCGAGCGTAGCACGGAACGCAGCAATCAATGCGGGGGGCAGATCACGAATAAAGCCTACCGTGTCTGACACCACTACCTGCCCAGTTCCTTCAATCCAAATTTTTCGGGTTGTAGGATCCAGCGTGGCAAAAAGCTGATCGGCTGCATACGCATTAGCGCGCGTCAATGCATTAAAAAGTGTGGATTTTCCGGCGTTGGTGTAACCCACCAAAGCAACCGTTAAGGTACTACTGCGCATACGTGCTCGACGCTGTGTAGCGCGTTGGCGCTGCACTTTTTCAAGCCGCTCACGCAACTTACGTACTTTATCGCCGATCATACGGCGATCCAGCTCAAGCTGAGACTCACCAGGCCCACGTATACCTATACCACCCTGCTGACGCTCCAAGTGCGTCCACAGCCGTGTTAAACGGGTAGATAAGTGCTGTAGCTGCGCGAGCTCTACTTGCAACTTACCTTCGTGGCTTTGTGCTCGTAAGGCGAAGATATCCAAGATCAGCGATACCCTATCTACTACACGACGATTGAACTGTCGTTCTAGATTTCGCTGCTGCGCAGGACTTAGGGGATGGTCGAACAAAATAAGCTCAACTTCTAGAGCCTCTGCCAACCGTACCGCTTCTTCAACCTTGCCTGAGCCAATGAAATAGGCTGCATCTGGTTTGCTGCGCTTAGCTACCACCACATCGGCAATAACTGCCCCTGCGCCAGTCGCCAGCATCACAAACTCATCGGCATGAGCCTGATAATCTGGTTCGCCCATGTCCACACTGATAATCAGCGTATTCATCGGCTATCCCCAAAATAAATACCCGCCCATCGGTAGCGATAAGCGGGTATTGGGAAGATGGCACTACACTTATTCAGCGTCGTCATCCGCTTTCAGAGATACGGGACGAGCAGGAACCACAGTGGAGATTGCATGTTTGTAAACCATCTGAGTCACGGTATTGCGCAGCAATACTACGTACTGATCAAACGATTCAATTTGCCCCTGCAATTTAATGCCGTTTACCAGATAGATGGATACAGGAATGTGTTCCTTACGCAGGGCGTTTAAAAATGGGTCTTGTAATATTTGCCCTTTATTGCTCATTGGCTAAACTCCAATTGTGTTGTTATTCGGTTGAATCTTGTAAACCTATACTTTACAGGGTTTCACCCTGTTGCGCACCCTGCAAACCATAGCATCTTAACAAATGCTTACTCTACGTGGTTCTCTAGTATAGATGCTAGCTCTTGAGTCAGACGCTTACACTGACCCAAAGTTCCCACTGTAATCCTTAAAAACTGCTGAATACGGTTTTGTGAGAAATGACGTACCAAAATACCACGTCTTTTTAACTCTTGTTGCAAATGCGCTGCATCGTGTGCTGGATGAGTCGCAAACACGAAGTTAGCTGCTGATGGCAACACCGTAAAACCTAGGCCCTGCAAGTCTTGAGTTAGCTCGTCGCGTGCATCTATTACTGCCTTACGTACCTCATTGAAATACGCTTGATCATCAATAGCCGCTTGCGCACCCGCCAAGGCCAAACTATCCAAGGGGTAGGAGTTAAAGCTGTCTTTAATGCGCTCTAAACCTGCTACGATTTCTGTGCTTGCCAAGGCGAAACCCACACGCAAACCCGCTAACGCATAAGCCTTAGACAGCGTCTGCACTACCACCACATTGGGGTACTGTTTAATCAGGCCTGATGCGCTTTGTCCGCCAAAATCCACATACGCTTCGTCTACCACCACCACGGTATCCGGGTTAGCTTTGACGATACGCTCTATATCTCCCAACGCTAACGCCAAACTTGTAGGCGCATTGGGGTTGGCAAAAATAATCGCAGCCGGTGCTACATCGCGTGGTGCGGTGTAGTCCTCTACGCGAATAGAGAAGTCATCCGCTAGCGGCACGATCTCAAAGGGCACCTGATAGTAGCGGCAGTATGTGCGGTAGAAGCTGTAGCTGATATCAGGCAGCAGCAACGGACGACCACCGCGTAGGAACAAACCACTGAAAATATGCGCCAGAATTTCATCTGAGCCATTACCAACAAACACATTGCCCATATCCAGATGATGCAAACGAGCAATACTTTGACGCAGGCCCTTAGCATCATAGCTAGGATACAAACGCAGGCTGTCATTAGCAGCCTGATTAATGGCAGCAATCGCTTTAGGCGATGGCCCATAAGGATGCTCGTTGGTATTTAGCTTGATTAGGTTATCGATGGCAAGCTGCTCGCCTGGTACATAAGGCTGCAAGCTATTAACGTGGTCACTCCAGAAACGGCTCACTTTTTATCCTGCACATAAGGGTTGTGTGATGACTTCAGGTCAATACGCAATGGCGTACCCTGCAAGTCAAATGCTTCACGAAAACGTCCCTCAAGGTAGCGTCGGTAAGAGTCCGATACGCCTTCTAAACCGCTACCATGAATAACGATCAAAGGTGGGTTCTGCCCCCCTTGGTGAGCATAGCGCAGTTTGGGGCGGAAAATACCTTTACGTGGCGGCTGTTGCTGTTCTACCGCTGCATGCAAGACACGTGTCAGTTTTGGTGTAGACAAGCGTCGGAATGCCGCACCGTGCGCCTCACGCACCGACTTCATTACCGGACGTATACCCTGCCCTTTCAATGCCGACATCGTATGTGTCTTAGCGAAGTTCAGAAAGTGCAATTTGCGCTCAAATTCACGCTGCACCCACTCACGCTTGTAGCTGTCTAGGTCGTCCCACTTATTGATACCGATCACCAGAGCACGGCCTGTTTCTTGAATAAAACCGGCAATGCTGGCATCTTGATCCGAAATTTCGGTTTGCGCATCAAGCATCAAGAGCACGACGTTACATGCTTCAATCGCTTGCAAGGTTTTAATCACCGAGAACTTCTCGATGGTTTCAAACACTTTGCCTTTGCGTCGCAAACCTGCTGTATCAATCAGCGTATAAGGCACACCACCGTGCTCGAATTCAATTTCGATAGCATCCCGTGTCGTACCCGGCATATCAAACGCAATCACGCGCTCTTCACCCATCAAGCTGTTGATGAACGTCGATTTACCTACGTTGGGTCTACCCACAATCGCCAGTTTGATACGGTGCTTAATTTCTGTTTCTGGCGCATCGGGATCGAATTCCTCTTCGATCTCTGGCTCTAGCTCGGGCTCAGGCACTTCCGCCAAGGCTGTCTCGATAAGGTCCATCACCCCATCACCGTGCGACGCAGAAATCATTCGCGCCTCACCCAGACCCAGCTCAAAGAAGTCTGCCACGGCAGCGCTATGACGCATGCCTTCAGCCTTATTCACCGCCAAAATAACGGGTCTACCAGAGCGGCGCAGTAAGTTGGCAATATCGTAATCTAGTCTATTAATGCCCTCACGAGCATCGACCAAGAAAATCACCACATCGGACTCAATAATGGCCTGATGTGTTTGACGTGCCATTTCACGCACCACACCTTCTTTGGCCACAGGCTCAAAACCACCTGTATCCACCACCAAATAAGGACGTGATCCCATTCTGCCCTCGCCATAATGGCGATCGCGCGTCAGCCCTGGGAAATCCGCCACCAACGCCTGACGGGAGCGTGTAAGGCGGTTAAATAACGTGGATTTACCCACGTTTGCCCGCCCTACCAGCGTCACCACCGGCTTGAAAGCAATCTTGCTCAATTGACACCAACCAATAATAAATTACCGTTGCCAGTCTGCACGATCACACCGCGATCAGTAGCCACCAACGGAGAAGTAATTGCACCACCACCGACGCTTACGCGTCCCAGGAAGCGCCCATCTGAGCGGGATAACAAATGCACGTAGCCTTCGGAGTCACCCACTACCACGGCTTCAGGCACCACTGCAGGTGCTGACAAGCGGCGGTTGCGCAGCCCTTCTTGGCTCCACAGTGACGTCCCGTCCATCATGCTGAACCCACTCAGCACATCATGTCTGTTTGCAGCGTATACAAACCTATCGTCAGCCGCGATCCCTACACTGGTAGAGAAGTCGCGAGACCATACTGGCACACCACCTTTGGACACATCGAAGCACACAATACGACCTTGATAGGCTGCAGCGCACAACAATGGGCCACGAATCAGCGGCAAACCTACCACATCAATAATACGTTCTAGGTCGGTTGCGCCTTTGGATACGGCTACGGTACCTTCCCATTGCACAGCCCCTGTACCCAGATCAATCGCCATCACTCGGCCGTTAGGCATACCGGCAATCAACATGCCGTCCACGATGTCCATCTGAATGCTGGTTTTCAATGCCAATGCGGGGCCGGGGCGCTGTACGCTCCATAGCAGCTCACCGTTTTTCGCATCAAAGGCTTGCAAGCGGTAATCACTACTGCGCACTACCACTACACCGTAGCCCACTGCGGGTGGCACGTTTACTTCGCTAGCGGCTTGAGCACGCCACTGCTCCTGCCCCTGGTCATCCAGAGCAATCACAGTGCCGTCATTGGCGGCCACTACGACCAAGCGACCATCTGCCCCCACACCAGCGCTCAAACGCTTGTCTACATTTGTGCTCCATACCGGTCTGCCGGTAGACACATCCACCTTAGTCACCGCACCAGAAGGCGTTGCCGCGTAGACGTTTGAGCCCAGCACCATTGGTGCAAAGCCGTATCCACCGCCACTACCTACTGAGGTAGACCAACGCACGTTGGCTTGTACTTCTGGCTGAAAATCAGTCAACGGTACAGGATCAAAGCGTGGGTTGCTGCTTGAGCACGCTGTCAACACGCCTAGACCTAGCACTACGGCCATGGCAACTACTGAACGTTTAAACACATGTTTAGCCATTATTGTTGCTCTCCGACTGCGTCAATTTTCAGTTGTACCAATTGCTCAACCGCATCACCTTTCAGCAAGCCCAACGCCTCTTGCCATGCAGCACGCGCTTCAGCCACTTTATCTTGTGCAAACAATATGTCGCCTTTTCGGTCGGCATATAAACCAGCAAAACCCGCTGGTGGGTTATTCAACTGCGCCAAAGCCGCATCGAAATTCTTTTGTTCCAATAACAAACCCGCCAAGCGCAGTCTAGCCACCGCTTTCATTGCAGGATCGGAACCTTGTTGAATCAACCACTCTAACTGCTCACGCGCACCGTCGACATTACCACGCTCTTGCAGAGCCCATGCCGCTACCAACGCGCCACGACTGGCATAACCCGATTTAGGGAAATCTGAACGCAATGTCGCACTAGCAGCCACAAGACGTGCATCAGCTTCTTCACCGCTCATGGTGCTTGCGGCTTCTAGCGCTTCGTAATACCCCATGGCTTGCGTGTTTTGATGAGTCTGATACCACTGCCAGCCGCGCCAGCCCAAAATACCAGCCAACACCACGAAGGCGAGAACTACGCACAATGTACCGTAGCGCGTCCACCAGTCTTTAATCGCGTCCAGCTTTTCCTGTTCTTCCAGATCGTAAGCCATGTCGTGTTTATACCTTCGTTGTTAAAACCGTTGCCAATTGATCGAATGCCACGCTTTGCTGTTGTGCTTCGTCGTCTTCCAGACGCAGCCACTTCACGCTTGCTGTACGTGTAGCCAATTCGTTTTCACCCAGAATCACTGCTACGTACGCACCGCTTGCATCGGCACGTTTGAACTGCGATTTAAAGCCTGACGAACCTGCATGCACGATCACCCGCAAGCCTACATCGCGCAATTGCTCGGCCAACAAGCTGGCGTGGCGTTGTGCGGCATCGCCTTGGTGCACCATGTACACATCACATTCGCTTTGTTCAGTTTGATTAGCCTCTTGCTCGCACAGATCCAGCAGACGCTCCATACCAATAGCAAAACCCACCGCAGGTGCAGGTTTACCACCTAACAAAGGAATCAAGCCGTCGTATCTACCACCACCACATACCGTGCCCTGAGCACCTAAGCGATCGGTAATCCACTCGAATACCGTTAGGTTGTAATAGTCCAAACCACGCACCAAACGAGGATTCAGCGTGTAGGCAATACCGGCATCATCCAAACGCTGGCAGACGCCTTGGTAGTGAGCCAACGACTCTTCACCCAAGTAATCAAACAGCTTAGGCGCATTGTTAGCCATTTCTTGCATCGCTGGATTCTTCGTATCCAGTACACGCAAAGGATTGCTGTACATGCGTCGTTGCGCTTCTTCATCCAGAATAGATTTATGCTCTTCCAGATACTTGATCAACGCCTCGCGGTGCGCAGCACGTTCTTCGGCTTGACCCAACGAGTTGATTTCCAGACGTATGTCTTTAAGCCCTAGAATCTTCCACAAACGATTCAGCATAATGATCAGCTCGGCATCCACATCAGGGCCGGGCAAACCCAAGGCTTCTACGTCAATTTGGTGGAACTGGCGGTAACGACCGCGCTGTGGGCGCTCATGCCTAAATACTGGCCCCATCGCATACACACGATGCGGACGGTCGTACAACAAATTATGTTCAATACTGGCGCGCACCATCCCTGCTGTGAACTCAGGGCGCATGGTGAGCAAATCGCCATTTAACGAGTCGGTAAAGGAATACATTTCCTTTTCTACGATATCGGTTACTTCGCCAATACCACGACTAAACAGCTGCGTATGCTCCAGCACAGGAGTACGCATATTGCGGTAGCCATAACTGGCCAACCACTGGCGTACGGTTTCTTCTAGCTGTTCCCACTGCCAACTGGTATCGGGAAGAATGTCTTTCATACCTGTTAAGGCACGAAGCTTTTGAAACGACTGCGTCATAACTCTACTTTTTTGTATTGAACCTGCACAGTATTATTGCTGCGCTTGTTTATTACCATAGCGACGCTGAACGTAGTCCAGCACAATGCCTTGAAACTCTTTGGCAATCGTATCGCCCTTCAATGTCACTACTCGCTCACCATCCAGATAGACCGGTGCCGATGGGACTTCCCCCGTACCTGGCAAGCTAATGCCTATATCTGCATGGCGACTTTCACCTGGCCCGTTGACCACACATCCCATCACCGCCACATTCATGCTTTCTACGCCAGGATACTGCTGACGCCAAACGGGCATTTGTTCACGCAAGAAGCGCTGAATGTCATCGGCCAACTCTTGGAATACCGTACTACTCGTACGACCACAACCAGGACAGGCCACCACCATAGGAGTAAAGGCTCGTAGGCCCATGGTTTGTAGAATTTCCTGCGCTACCACCACTTCACGACTACGGTCACCACCCGGCTCGGGGGTCAACGAAATACGTATGGTATCGCCTATGCCTTGCTGTAACAATACCGATAACGCAGCGGTAGAAGCCACGATACCTTTGCTGCCCATCCCCGCTTCGGTCAACCCCAAATGCAAGGGGTAATCACAGCGCTGAGACAAGTCTTTATATACCGTAATCAAATCTTGTACATGGCTCACTTTGCACGACAGCACAATCGCATTTGGTGACAACCCCAGCTCTTCGGCGCGGCGCGCATTACTGATGGCCGAAATCACCAGTGCATCACGCATTACCGCTTGCGCTTCCCATGGCGTAGATTGACGACTATTGTCATCCATCATTCGGGCCATCAGATCATGATCTAGACTGCCCCAATTCACCCCAATACGCACAGGTTTTTCGTAACGGCACGCAACTTCAATCATGCGTGCAAAGTTATCGTCACGGCGTTTTCCACCACCCATATTGCCCGGATTAATACGGTACTTAGAGAGCGCTTGAGCGCACTCTGGGTAGTCTGTCAGCAGCTTATGGCCATTAAAGTGAAAGTCCCCCACTAACGGCACATTCATCCCCATGCGATCTAATTGCTCGCGAATCGCTGGCACCTCACGTGCCGCTTCGGGGGAGTTCACCGTGATGCGCACCATCTCAGAACCCGCCAAGGCCAGCTCTTTAACTTGTATGGCGGTTTCAATCGCGTGGGCGGTATCCGTATTGGTCATGGATTGCACCACAACCGGTGCTCCACCACCAATCACCACCTGCTTATCGTTCCAAGTAACAGGTACGGCACGAGTTGGACGTCTACTCTGTGCACCTACAGCCAGTGGGGCTTGATGAGCAAAAGGGGTAACGGCAGAGGTCATCTTTTCAGTTCTTTCAACCAATCAAAAAACAGCCAAGAATCAGGAATCCAACCCCGATCCAACGCATAAAAAGCAGCCACAAAGAGCAACAACGCAATAATCAGCCCCCAGCCCCATGCTCGTTGGCGCGGTTCTTCGGCATACAAAGGCGTATCCGCCCCAGCCCACGAGCCTTTAATCTTGCGCGGAACAGGCGGTCTAGGCGCTGTACCTGCCTGCTTATCCAACACGGCCAGCACAGCATGTTCATCGACTTTCAAGTAGCGAGCGTAATTGCGCACCATGCCACGCAAGGCGGCTGCCTTAGGTAGCTGATCGAACTGCGCTTGTTCCAACAAACACAACTGTGCTTCGGAATACTTCAGTCGTCGCGACACATCGCTCACTGATAACCCACGCTGCTCACGCAATTGCTGCAACATGACACCCACATCTGTAATCTCAGATGCTGCCGGTACAGCAGCTTCGGCATTCAACGACGAATCGTACGTCATCAGACTCATTAAGGCTCCTGCTTGAGTAAGATCTGCGCGCGCTGCGGCATACGCTGGTCAATGCGCGTGCGATCTCGAATATCACCAGCCAACTGGCCACAGGCAGCATCAATGTCATCACCACGAGTCTTGCGCACAGTTGTTACAACGCCCCCTTCCATCAAACGCTGCGCAAATTCACGCACACGCGCATGGGAAGAACGTTTTAACCCAGACTGTGGGAAAGGATTAAATGGAATCAAATTGAATTTGCACTTTACTTCGCGCGAGATAGCCAACAACTGATCGGCATGCTCATCCAGATCATTAATCCCATCTAACATGATGTACTCAAACGTGATGAAGTCACGCGGAGCACGCTCAAGGTAGCGATTACATGCTGCCAACAATTCTTTAAGCGGATACTTCTTGTTTAGCGGCACCAAGCGGTCCCGCAGTGTGTCGTTGGGCGCATGCAAAGAAACCGCCAAGGCCACTGGACACTCTTGTGCCAATTTATCCATGAACGGCACTACGCCCGATGTGGACACCGTGACACGACGGCGTGATAAGCCATAGGCGTTATCATCCAACATCAATTGCAACGCAATCAGCACTTGGCTGTAATTCAGCAAGGGCTCGCCCATACCCATCATCACCACGTTACTGATGACGCGATCGGGCGGTGTAGCACCACCCTCGATACGAGCGTTTTCTAAATCTTGCATCACGGCACGTCTGGCGTGCCATAACTGCCCGATAATTTCCGCAGCGGTCAGGTTACGGTTAAAACCTTGATATCCGGTGGAACAAAACGGGCATGCTACGGTACAGCCAGCTTGGCTGGAAATACACAAGGTGCCACGATCATCCTCGGGAATAAACACCGTTTCCACGGAGTTATTCTGCCCCACATCAAATAACCACTTACGCGTGCCATCCGCAGAGCGTTGCTCATGCACGACCTCAGAGGCCTGAATGCTGCAATGCTCTGCCAACTGCTGGCGAAAGTCCCGCGCCAGGTCCGTCATCTGATCGAAGTCACACACGCCACGCTGGTGTATCCAGCGTTGTAACTGCCGTGCACGGAAAGGTTTCCCTCCCCATTGCGCCACGAGGTTGCTTAACTGCTCGGGCGAGTGCCCCAGCAGATTGATAGGTGTAACGACTTCAGACATAGGACCCGACACGATTCTTTCAAGACTCAGCAATTAGCGGCTGAAAACCTGGCTTGCAGGGAAGAAATAAGCAATTTCAACTGCAGCTGTTTCTGGGGCATCAGAGCCGTGAACAGCGTTAGCATCAATGCTTTCTGCAAAGTCAGCACGGATTGTGCCAGCAGCAGCTTCTTTAGGGTTAGTAGCACCCATCAACTCACGGTTTTTCAGGATGGCGCCTTCGCCTTCCAACACTTGTACGAATACAGGGCCGGAAATCATGAACTCAACCAAGTCGTTGAAGAAAGGACGCTCTTTGTGAACAGCGTAGAAACCTTCAGCTTCAGCGCGGGACAAGTGAGCCATGCGAGCAGCGATAACTTTCAGACCTGCGTTTTCAAAGCGGGATACGATCTGACCCACTACGTTTTTAGCAACAGCATCAGGTTTGATGATAGACAGAGTGCGTTCAATAGCCATGTAAAATTCCAAATAATCAAAAATCCAGCCATTTCCCTAGAGAAAGGAAAACAGCCATTTAAATCAAAGCGTTGTTTTTTTCAATAAAAACAATCACTTTTAATGCTTTTACGGCAACCAGACATTTTAGCATGCCCACGAAGCAGCGCAGCATCATAAAATAACTGCTTCAGCATCCGATTCTTAGGCACTTGTCTGCGTTACATTCATACAACGACAAGCCGCAAAATTTTCGTATAGACAATGACAAACGCATCTTCAACTAGCAATACCGATCAATTAGCCAAAAGTTTTGAGCCCAGCGACATCGAATCTCGCTGGTACGCCCGTTGGGAAAAAAGTGGTTTTTTCTCCGGTGGTCAGCACGTCGCTCCCGCTCCAGGGCACCAAAGCGCAGCCTTTGTCATCCAGTCTCCCCCACCTAACGTCACTGGTACGCTACACATGGGGCACGCGTTCAACCAAACCATCATGGATGGTTTGACGCGCTACCACCGCATGCGCGGCGATGACACGGCTTTCATCCCAGGCACAGACCACGCCGGTATCGCCACACAAATCGTGGTAGAACGCCAACTGGACGCCCAAAAAATCTCCAGACACGACTTAGGCCGCGAAAATTTCGTAGAAAAAGTCTGGGAATGGAAAGAAAAATCCGGTAGTGCCATTACCCAACAGTTTCGTCGCTTAGGCGCATCATGTGACTGGGGCCGTGAGTACTTCACCATGGACTCCAATATGTCCCGTGGTGTGGCCGAAGTATTTGTTCGTTTGTACGAACAAGGCCTAATTTACCGTGGCAAACGTTTGGTGAACTGGGACCCTGTGCTGGGCACTGCCGTATCCGACCTAGAAGTTGTGAGCGAGGAAGAAGATGGCCACATGTGGGAAATTCGCTACCCACTGAGCATACCTTCTGGTGACCTAACTCATCTGGTGGTTGCCACTACCCGTCCAGAAACCATGCTGGGCGACGTGGCAGTGATGGTTCACCCCGAAGACGAACGCTACAAACACCTGATTGGTCAAACCGTCACACTGCCGTTGGTGGGTAGAGAAATCCCTATCATCGCGGATGACTACGTAGACATGGAGTTCGGCACTGGCGTAGTCAAAGTGACGCCTGCCCATGACTTCAACGACTACGCCGTAGGCCAACGCCACGACTTAGAGTTGATCAACATCCTGACACTGGATGCCAAGATCAACGATAATGCACCCGAAGCCTACCAAGGCTTGGACCGTTTCGTTGCACGCGAAAAAATCGTGTACGACTTGGACAGCATGGGTTTACTGCAACAAGTAAAACCACACAAGCTGATGGTGCCACGCGGTGACCGTACCAACACCGTCATTGAACCCATGCTGACAGACCAATGGTTTGTTGCCATGAGCAAAGCCGCGCCTGCTGACAGCCTACACCCCGGCAAAAGCATTACCGACGTAGCGCTGGACGTGGTTGCCGACGGCCGCATCAAGTTTTACCCAGAAAACTGGACGACTACGTACAACCAGTGGCTGAACAACATCCAAGACTGGTGTATTTCTCGTCAGTTGTGGTGGGGTCATCAGATTCCAGCATGGTACAGCGAAGACGGCCAAATCATCGTTGCTCGCAGCGAAGAAGAAGCCAAAGCCAAAGCTGAAGCTGCCGGCATCCAAGGGCCTCTGCGTCGCGACGAAGACGTACTGGACACTTGGTTCTCCTCTGCCTTAGTACCGTTTACTGACCTAGGCTGGCCTGAGCAAACCCCTGACTTGGCAAAATACTTGCCATCCAGCGTGTTGGTCACCGGCTTTGACATTATCTTCTTCTGGGTTGCCCGTATGGTCATGATGAGCATGCACATGACTGGCCAAGTACCTTTCCACTCTGTGTATGTGCACGGCCTCGTGTGCGACATGGAAGGCAAGAAGATGAGTAAATCCAAGGGCAATACCATTGACCCCGTAGACATCATCGACGGTATTGATCTGGATAGCTTGATCAGCAAGCGCACCACGGGCTTAATGAACCCACGCCAAGCGCAAAGCATTGAAAAACGTACGCGCAAAGACTTCCCAGACGGTTTCCCTGCTTACGGTACGGATGCCTTACGCTTCACGATGGCGGCTTACGCCACCTTGGGCCGTAACATCAACTTTGACTTGAAACGCTGCGAAGGCTACCGCAACTTCTGCAACAAGCTGTGGAACGCCACACGCTTTGTGCTGATGAACACCGAAGGCCACAGCCTGAACGGCTCTGAAGTTGCCGAGTTTTCTACTGCCGATCGCTGGATCAGCAGTCTGCTACAACGTCTGCACAGCAACGTAGAGCGCGGCTTTAGCGAGTACCGTTTTGATAACGTCGCCAACTCGCTGTACCACTTTGTGTGGGACGAGTACTGCGACTGGTACTTGGAACTGGCTAAAGCACAAATTCAGCAAGGCACCCCAGCACAACAACTGGGCACACGCCGCACGCTGATTCACGTACTAGAGTCCGTACTGCGTCTGATTCACCCCATCATGCCGTTCATCACAGAAGAACTGTGGCAGAAAGTAGCTGAGGTTGCTGGCGTACGCCAAGCAGGTGACGACAGCACCATCGCGCTGCAGCCCTACCCTGTTGCTGACCAAAACTTGGTGGATGAAGCAGCCGAGCAAGCCATTACCGAGCTAAAAGCCCAAGTGGATGCCATTCGTGCCCTACGTGGTGAAATGAACCTGTCGCCTGCTGAGCGTGTACCTCTGCTTGCACAAGGTGATGCCGCTGTACTGGAACACAACACCCCATACCTGCAAGCCTTGGCCAAACTGGAAAAAGTGGAAATCCACGCCACCCTACCAGACCTAGGCGCACCAGTGCAGGTAGTAGGCACCACTCAGTTGATGCTGCACGTTGAAATCGACGTTGCCGCTGAAACGGCGCGCTTGACCAAAGAGCTGGACCGCTTAAATGGCGAAATCGCCAAAGCCGAAGGCAAACTAGGGAACGCCAGCTTTGTGGAACGCGCCCCTGCAGCAGTGGTGGAACAAGAACGTGAACGCTTGAACCAGTTCAGCGAAACACTGGCGAAAATCCAAGCCCAGTTAGCACGTTTGAATGGCTAACCTGCCCAAGCACTAGCTAGGCCTATTTAGCCAACAAAAACTCCCTTGGTTACCTTAACCAAGGGAGTTTTTCTTTAACTCAAGCACTGAGCCAGCATTCACATTCGCCCACCACGGGTAGGCCAGCAACCCAAAGACCGGAGACAGCGATACCGCTTATCGGTGCGACCTATAGATCACACCCTCAAGGCTATCATCAGCATAGGCGCTGACATTGGTTAAATGCCCATCATATGGCCCCAGCTTAGTCACAGTTAATCCCTGCTTAAAGACTATCTGCAAACCGTGCTCTACCTCCCAGTCGCAGCCGCATTCCACCGAGACATACAAGGCGTCGTCACCACAATCGTTACGGGACACCATAGGCTCCGATCCAAACCACACCCGCTGCCACAACTCCTCAGCCGTAGCTATAGGCTCATTACCCTCTTCTAGCCAATACTCCTCATAATCTTTGTAGTAGCTAAAAAGTGCTTCATCTGCTTCGCGCAATACATCAGGACTGACCGAAAGGAAGTTGACTATCACCGCATGAAAATCCTCTTTGCGTTCATCTTCATCGTAGCCTGCAAGAACAATCTCGCACTCATCCCCACCCAACACCGGAACCACCACAGGATCACTGTAATACCAGCCGGTATCCTCATCTTTTTCCACTACACCCAAACCTGGGACATTCATCATCACCATCCATTCGCAATAAACACCAAACACACCACAACGCTAGCCCCAGCAAACCATTTTCAGCCTAGCACGTGGGAGCAATTAAGCCGTGAAATAGAGGTGATGAGCACCCTCTTTTTTGCTTAAATCAATCAAGGCTGTCACTACAGGAATTAACCCAGCAGGATCGCACTGCAACTCTTCGGTAGCCGCCCACTCTTTTGCCAGCACAGGAATATCTGCAGCTCCCTTCGCCGCCAACACCTGCACAAAACGCGCTGGCAATTCAAACACCTCAGAATCCTCTACCTCATCCATAGGTAAGATTTCGTGCAAATCGAAGTCAAACTCTTCATTTGCCGCAATGGAGAACAAAATACTGATATCCAAGTCGGTAAGGCCAGCGAATTCATACATCCCCGTAACCGTTGCCTGCTCGCCCTTAGCATGAGCAATAGCTTCTTGGCGGGAGGAAATAAAGAGGGAGTTTGGTAACGACATAAGCATCTCTAGAATCAGGAAAGTAATGCGATAGATTCTAACCAAAAACAAGCTAGCGCCAGTGTAAAAGTACTTGTTGGGCGCAGCAGTGGCTATAAACACTAACCGCACATACCCGCTATCAACGCCTATCTGCCGTAGCCTAAGGCTGCGAAAGTATTTTTTAATTTGTACACCAAATAAAAAAACACTTTCATCCGCCTTCTGCCCGTCGCATGCCACGGTTTTTAGTGTGGTTACTGTTGAAAGAGGTGCGTATTTCTGTCGTAGAAACACGAGAGAGAGAGAGAGAGAGAGAGAGAGAGAGAGAGAGTGTGTGTGTGTGTGACGTTGCAACTACCAACCTCCAACGACTGTAAGCCCCCCCTTACAAGTAGGAAGCACAGTTACGTAAGAGCGGGAAGTGAACCCATCAGAATCAGCAGCACCGGAGGAGGCGGAGGAAAACTTTTTTGATTTGGTGTCTCAAATCAAAAATCTTTCCGAAACTTCCCCAGCATGAGCGATGAATACAACACCAGCACAAAAGCCAGGACTCAACCCTCAAATGGAGGCACTGCCCCCAGCGTCGCCAAAAACGCCAAATCCTTCTTGGTAAGCGCCCCATTCTTCCACGCTGCCAGCAGCAAATCCGGGCGGTTCTGCAGACTTAGACGCAGCGACTGCTCTCTACGCCATTGCTCTATATGTTTATGATTACCTGAGAGCAATACATCGGGCACAACTACACCCTCATAGTTTTCAGGGCGTGTGTAATGTGGGCTATCTAGCAAACCATCCAAAGAAGGATGGAAGGAATCTTGCATTGCCGATTGCTCGTCGTTGAGCACACCGGGTAGCAGTCGCACCACGCTATCCATCATGACAGCCGCAGCCAGCTCACCGCCGGACAACACAAAGTCACCAAGGGAGTATTGGTGCGTGACGCATTTATCAATGAAACGCTGATCTATGCCCTCGTAGCGGCCACACACAAAGATAGCCCCCTGCCCTGCATCAGCGATTTCTTGCGCATGGCGCTGCTGAAACACCTCACCAATGGGGCTCAGTAAGATCACTGGAGCCTGTTGTGGCTCACCCTGCTCGTGACGTGCCGTATGCACGCCCGCCAGCGCCGCCTCTAATGGCGCAGCCATCATCACCATACCCGGACCACCACCATAAGGACGATCATCCACTGTACGGTGTGTGTCGTGCGTAAAGTCGCGAGGATTCCAGGTATGCAACTGCCACGCCCCTTTTTTATGGGCGCGCCCATTCACACCACTATCTAATAGCGATGTAAACATTTCTGGGAATATGGTCAGTACATCAAAGCGCATGTTTATCCCTAACGGGCCAGACAGTCAGAGCACCTGCCACCAGCAGGTTTAGAATCCAACTGGCCAGTTGCTATCTAACCGTTTAGCGGCCAAATCAACTGTGTGCACACACTCTTTGACAAAAGGTACCAGAATAGTCTGTCGCTTTCCTTTAGCAGAAAGCACAGGTGTAAACTGCTGAGCATCATCTAAACTGCCCTGCTCGACTTCCAGTACTGCATGAGCACCGTTATCTAGCACTTGCACCACACGACCCAAAAAGGCTGATTGACCACCCTCTTCTTCGCCATATAGCAGGCAATCTATAAGATCCACCCAATAGAATTCTTCTTCGTCGGCAGCGGGGAAATCAGCACGTGATACCCATACCGTATGCGCTTTTAGCGGCTCGGATTGATTACGGTCATCGAAGCCTTTAAAAAGCGCGACTACCGTACCGCTATGCCATTTTGCTTGTTGCACCGTAAAAGGTGTATAGGACGCAGAAACGCCTGCGCCTCCGCCGTGAGCAGGAGAAACAGGCGTTTTCAGCCACCACCGTTTTGCGGTAAGCAAGGTATCGCCATCTACAGCATAAGGTTGGATTTTCACCCAGCCTCGCACACCATAAGCAGATACTACTCGACCCAGCTCAACTAGATCATCAGGAATAACTGACATTGCGTAGGCTATAGATGGATACCAGCGACAGTTTGATTAAACTGCGCTGCTAACGGTTTTAGCGTATTCTTTAACCAGACGGCTAACGGAAGGCGACAATTGTGCACCGTTTGTTGTCCAGTATTCGATACGATCCAATTGCAGGCGCAGGTTTTCCTGACCTTCACCACCGACGGGGTTGTAGAAGCCCAGACGCTCAATAAAGCGGCCGTCGCGGCGATCGCTACGATTGGCGGCTACTACGGTATAAAACGGACGCTTTTTGGAGCCACCACGGGCCAAGCGAATTACCACCATTGATAATTCCTTTTTCTGTTAGTAAAAGTGTAAAACAAAAGAGTTTATCATCATACGGACCCAAACGATACGTTTGGCCGCAAAAAACAATTATAAACCCAACCAAAAACAACATCCAGCGCTTTGTGATCAGCGCCGCTGTAAATAATGCACCAACGTTTCCCCAGCTTCCTCTTGTTTAAGCAAGAGGTTGCCAGTTTGTGTTGCAAAAGCCTGAAAATCAGTCAGTGCATGGGTATCCGTAGTGATGACTTTTAAAACTTCACCACTTTGAATTTGTGCTAATGCCTTTTTTGCCCGCAGTATAGGCAGCGGGCATTTCAGGCCGGAAGCGTCTACCTCTAGGGCTACGCTTCCTATTTCCTGGCTACTCATAACTTCGCTTCCACCCAGGCTTGCACCGAAGCCAGAGCTTGCGGCAAAGCGGCTATATCAGAGCCGCCACCCATCGCCATATCAGGACGACCGCCACCTTTACCACCCACCTGCTGGGCGATATGACCAACAACATCACCAGCCTTAACGGTAGCGCTCAGCGCTTTCGTTACACCGGCAACCAAGCTGATCTTGCCATCTTCGCTGGTGCTCAATACCACCACCGCAGATTGCAGCTTGTCTTTCAGTTGGTCTACCAAGTTACGCAGCGACTTAGCTTCAACACCCGGCAGGTCAGCCACCAGCAGTTTTACACCGTCCGCTAGTTCTACCGCTTGTTGTGCCAAGTCCTGACCAGCCGAGCTAGCCAACTTATCTTTCAACTGATCACGTTCACGCTCTACATCTTTAAGCTGCGATTGCAACGATGTAATACGTGTAGTGATGTCTTCAGGGGTACTACGCAAGGCTGCTGAAGCTTGGCTCAACAAACCATTAATGCCTTGTACCCACGCCAACGAATTTAAACCAGTGATGGCTTCAACACGGCGTACACCAGCCGCCACACCGCTTTCTGAAACGATTTTGAACAAGCCAATGTCGCCAGTGCGAGATACGTGCGTACCACCGCACAGCTCTCTGGAGAAACCAATGTCTAATACGCGCACTTCGTCGCCGTATTTTTCACCGAACAGTGCCATCGCACCGCCTTCTACAGCGTCATCAAAGGCCATCAATTGCGCAGCAACTGGACTATTCTGCAGAACCTCGCGGTTCACGATAGCTTCAACCGCAGCGATTTGCTCAGCCGTCATGGCAGCATCGTGTGCGAAGTCAAAACGTGTTTTTTGTGCATCAACCAGCGAACCACGCTGCTGCACATGACCACCCAGCACTTCGCGCAGGGCTTTGTGCATCAAGTGCGTAGCCGAGTGATTGCGAATCGTTGCTTCGCGTTTCGCTACATCTACTTGTGCGTGCAAGCTGTTACCCACACGCAACTCACCACTTTCCAGCACACCTTGGTGACCGAAAACTTGGGATTGAATTTTCTGCGTATCGTGTACAACGAAGTGGCTTTCAGCGTTGTGCAACACACCCGTATCGCCAACCTGACCACCGGACTCTGCATAAAACGGTGTGGTATCCAAAACCACCACAGCTTGCTGACCCGCTTTCACGGACTCAACCGACAAGCCATCCACGTACAGCGCTAAGACCTTAGCTTGGGTTTGCAGGTGATCATAGCCCTCAAACTGAGTTGCTGCACCATCGTAAACCAGCTCAGCGGCTGCTTTAAATTTACCTGCTGCACGCGCTTGCTCGCGCTGACGTTGCATCGCGACCTCAAAACCTTCTTGATCTACGTCTACTTCGCGTTCGCGACAAATATCCGCCGTAAGGTCTACCGGGAAGCCGTAGGTGTCGTACAGCGTGAACAAGGTTTGTCCATCCAAGACTTTGCTGTCGCCCAACTGCTGCAACGCACCTTCCAGAATTTTCAGGCCGTGTTCCAGTGTTTCACCAAAACGCTCTTCTTCTTGTTTAAGCACTTGCTCTATACGCGCTTGCTGAGCAACCAGTTCAGGATAGGCCACGCCCATTTGCGCAACCAAATCACCCACCAGTTTGTAGAAGAATGGACGTGTTTGGCCCAGTTTATGACCATGACGCAAAGCGCGGCGAATAATACGACGCAGCACGTAACCACGGCCTTCGTTGCCGGGGATCACACCATCCACAATCAAGAAACTGCAGGCACGAATGTGATCAGCAATCACTTTCAGTGAGTTGTTACCTAAATCTGCACACCCCGTTTCACGGGATGCACCAGCGATCAAGGCTTGAAACAAATCGATGTCGTAGTTGGAGTGTACGTGCTGTAGCACAGCAGCAATACGCTCCAAACCCATACCAGTATCTACACATGGGCTAGGCAGCGGATGCATCACGCCATCGGCGGAGCGATCAAACTGCATGAACACCAAGTTCCAGACTTCGATATAACGATCACCGTCTTCTTCTGGGGACCCTGGAGGCCCACCCCATACTTCTGGACCGTGATCGAAGAAAATTTCTGAACAGGGACCACATGGACCTGTGTCAGCCATTTGCCAGAAGTTATCTGACGCGTAGCGTGCGCCTTTGTTATCACCGATACGAATAATACGTTCGGCAGGCACACCTACTTCATTTTGCCAGATGCCATAGGCTTCATCGTCTTCGTGGTACACCGTGACCCACAATTTCTCAGCGGGCAAACCATAGACGGATGTTAGTAATTCCCATGCATTCAGGATTGCATCGCGTTTGAAGTAGTCACCGAAGCTGAAGTTACCCAACATTTCAAAGAATGTGTGGTGACGAGCCGTATAGCCTACGTTTTCCAAGTCATTATGTTTGCCGCCCGCGCGCACACAGCGCTGCGAGGAGACCGCACGCTTATAAGGCCGCGTTTCCTTACCGGTAAATACGTCCTTGAACTGAACCATACCTGCGTTCGTAAACAGCAGCGTAGGGTCGTTTCCAGGGACCAGTGAGGAAGACGGCACGACCTGATGGCCCCGCCCCTCAAAAAATGAGAGAAACTTCTGGCGAATTTCGGATGTCTTCATTGATCGCTACAAAAAAATACAGTTAACCACTCATTATAAGTAAGAGCACGCACTACGCCTAACAAATGCGGGAAAGATGTGGGGTTCTCACCGCAAAGCGGCGCTCACTAAACACCGTGAGCGCCGCCATAAATATACAGCTAAGCCGTATTAACGTTAGGCTTTATAAGGATGTGTTTGCACCCAATGACGAGCAATCTCTTCGCGTGTTGCCACCCACACACGATCATGTTTTTGCACGTGATCCAAGAAACGTTGCAAACCACGGAAGCGTGATGGACGACCAATCAGTCGGCAGTGCAAGCCTATGGAGAGCATTTTTGGTGTCTCTTCACCTTCTTCGTACAACACATCAAAGGCATCACGCAGGAAATGGAAGAAGTCATCACCAGTATTAAAACCCTGCGGCGTTGCAAAGCGCATATCGTTAGTATCTAAGGTATACGGCACGATCAACTGAGGATGAATACTACCGTCTTGCAGACGCACTTCGTCCCAGAAAGGCAGATCATCGCCATAGTTGTCAGAGTCGTACAAGAACTGACCTTCCTCGGCCACCAAACGACGTGTGTTAGGGCTATCGCGACCGGTATACCAACCTGCAGGGTGTTTACCGGTGAGCTGAGTGATGATTTCCACGCAACGCTGCATGTGCTCGCGTTCTAGCGCCTCAGGTTTGTCTTGGTAGTGAATCCAACGGTAGCCGTGACACGCGATCTCGTGACCTGCATCCACAAAAGCCTGTGCTACTTCAGGGTGGCGCTCTAACGCCATACCCACCCCAAAAATCGTCATGGGCATACCACGACGCTCAAACTCTTTAAGAATGCGCCATACCCCAGCACGGGAACCGTACTCGTAAATGGACTCCATGGACTTATGACGATCAGGGTAGGCTGCCGCCCCCACAATTTCCGATAAAAACTGCTCCGAAGCTGGATCGCCGTGCAACACGCAGTTTTCGCCCCCCTCTTCGTAATTCAGCACAAATTGCACCGCAATGCGTGCTTTACCCGGCCAGTTTGCATGGGGCACATCGCGTCCATAGCCGCGTAAATCGCGAGGGTATTCGGAAGTCATGGTCATTTACTGTCTCCAAGTTTTATAAACGTGTAGCACCAAATGCCTGCCAAGGATCTTGCTTGGCCGGTGCCTGTTCTTCATTCATACGCTGTTCGCATGCCAATAAGTGATGCTGCATGGCATGCAGCGCCCCCTCTCGGTCGCGCTGACACAGCAGGTTCAAAATCTCTTCGTGCTCAAAGAAAGAGCACGCTTGCTCACCGGGTTTGTCGTGATAGGCAATAATCAACGATGTTCTTGCGCACAACATATGCATCAATTCTGTCAGTACGTCATTGCCCAACAAACGCGCCATTTCCACGTGAAAAGCATTGGATAACCGTATCCAACTAATACGCTGCCCGGCGTTATACGACGACTGCTCTCGTCGCACCATCCCATACAAGCCTTGCAGCTTTTGCTCCAAGTCAGGAAAACGCAGTAGCTTGTCGATAATCAAGCATTCCATGTCACGGCGCAGCTCAAACACCTCACGTGTTTCTTTGGGATCGGGCTGCCACACAAATGCCCCCCTGTTGGTTTCCAAGCTGACAATCTTGTCGTGAGCCAGCTCAGCCAACACCGCACGAATCACTGTACGTGAACAAGAGAAAATCTCACACAGCTTAGCCTCGGTTAATTTCGTACCAGGCAGCAGCCGTCTATCCATCACTGCATCAAAAATTTCATTGTAGATACGCCCCGTTTCCGACTCATGGCGCTTGCCGCCTAAGAGCGAAGAGGCCGAAGGTGCTTCAACATCCACAGCGGGAGTAGAAGGAGTGGATGACAGCTGAAGCATAAAATTTCCCAGTGATTAACCTTGACAATTATTAGAGATGCTTTCAAAATCGTCAACATAAATTGTCGACAATTTATTTTCATGGGGCGGAACCCAGCGCACTGATCCTTGCACCGCTTGCCCCACGGCCGGTTTCCCAAACTGGGCTCGCTGGACTTATATTTTTCTTATATATCCAAAAAAACCGGAGACACCATGGGAAAACTATCTACCCACGTACTGGATACGATGCACGGCTGTCCAGCCCAGCACGTCAAAATTGACCTATACCGCCATGAAAACGGCACACGCTCACTGATCAAAAGCGTACAAACAAACAGTGACGGTCGATGTGGCGAACCTCTACTACAGGATCAAGAGGTAGCCAAAGGCCAATACGAATTGGTCTTTCATGCTGGTGACTACTTTGCTGCACGCGGCGTAGCACTCCCCTCCCCTCGTTTTGTAGACCAAGTATCCATTCACTTTGGCATCGCTGAAGACGGTGGCAGCTACCACGTACCGCTGGTCGTGACCCCATGGTCATGGTCCACCTACCGTGGCAGCTAATCCATACCTGCTCTGATACTCAGTAAGCGACAAACAAAGAGAGGTTTACATGGAAGCGTATTTGCTAGATTTCGCCAACCTATTATTGCGTTGGCTGCACGTTATTGCCGCAGTAGCATGGATTGGTGAGTCCATCTACTTTGTGATGCTAGACAACGGTCTACGTCCACCTAAAAGTGAAACTGCTAAGAAAAGCGGTGTGTTTGGAGAAATGTGGGCCGTACACGGCGGCGGTTTCTACCACAGCCAAAAATACCTAACCAGCCCTGCAGAACTACCCTCTGATCTGCACTGGTCATTCTGGAAGTCGTACACCACTTGGCTGTCTGGCTTTGCCCTATTCGCCTTGCTGTACCTGACCAAACCTACGTTCTACTTGGTGAACCCATCCAGTCCGTGGGAATGGGCCGCTAACTTGAGCGGTACAGAAGTAAACATTGTGGCGATCCTGTTCCTGATTGCAGGCTGGGTGGTCTACAACGAACTGTGTAAGCGCATTAGCCCCAACATGGAGCGTGATGGCCTACTGAGTGTTGCCGTTGCCGTCATGATGGTTGTGGTGGCGTACTTAAGCACACATATTTTCTCTGGTCGTGCCGCCTTCCTGATTACAGGTGCTGTAATGGCTACCAGTATGTCTGCCAACGTGTTCTTCTGGATTATCCCAGGGCAACGTCGCATGGTAGCAGCGCTAAAAGCCGGTCAAACCCCTAATCCACTCGATGGCAAGCGCGGTAAACAGCGTTCGGTGCACAACACCTACTTCACGCTGCCTGTGTTGCTGCTGATGCTGAGCAACCACTACTCCTTCACGTACAACAACGAGTACGCGTGGATCATCATGACCCTGTTCATTTTTGCAGGCGCCCTGATCCGTCAGTACTTTGTGTTGATGCATGCTGGCCATAATAAGCCTATGTACCCCATCGCTGGTGTATTGCTGATCTTGGTGATTGTGTGGATTGGTGCTCCTAAATCTCAACCAGCAACAGAAGTAAGCAGTGCAGAAGAAACCATCACTATTGCCCAGGTACAGGACATCATGGAAGCTCGCTGTATTCAGTGCCATGCTGCCACACCTGACAAGCAGTTTGGTTTTGCCGCACCGCCACTGGGTATGCAAATGGATAGCGAAGAGCAAACGCTTTTGCACGCTGCTGACATCAAAAAAGTCGTGTCCAACCAATACATGCCGTTGGGTAACCTGACACAAATGACACCAGAAGAGCGTGATCTTATTGCTCGCTGGGATGCCCAGAACACCCACTAAGCTTTACTCGTTTCACCGTCCCTTTGACCAGCCCACCTCCGTTTGGAGTGGGCTGTTTTTTTTATGTACTTCTGGCACACTACGGCAGCCTTTTTATCTACGCACTTACCCTAGATTGCATATAGCACCATGTTTTTATGCACTGGCACTAAACTCCATAGCTTGTAAGCGCTTGATATGACTCATAGAATGATAAAAAACAAAAAGCAGTTTATGGAGACCCTTAGGCACCATACAGGTAGCCGCCGAACAGGAGGAATTCATGGTGAATATCAGCCATTGCACCACCAATGAAGCACCTCAGAGCCGCAAGCGCTACTGGGAAAAAGTCGTCACGGAAACCTATTTTCCGTTAGCGCTCACGTTCAAAGCGGAATCACGCTTTGCGGGTGCTCTGAACTCATGGGATCTAGGGCTTATTTCCCTATCCAAGTTGGAGTCTGATGGCCTGCTGTATCAACGTAATAGCCAACACCTAGAACAGGCAGAAAGCGAAGAAAGCTATCTGGTCACCATTCCCGACCATGACAGTATCGATTTCAGCCAAAACGGTAGAGATGTAGGCTGTAATCCGGGTAGTTTTATCTTGCAACGCAGCCACCTACCCTACCAATTTAGCTATACCCAACCCAATAGACTATGGGTCATGAAGATCCCCGCCCCCTTATTACGTTCTAAGGTTGGGCTACCCGAACGCTTGGTGTCTCTTGCATTCGATGCTAGCCAAGGGGCTGGCGAACTCATGACTGAAATGGTACGCATGGTCTCCACCAGACTTGACCATATGGATCAAGCTGCGCGCCACACCATAGGCAGTCATTTGGTGGACTTACTGGCCTTAGCCGTACTGGATCACTCCCCCATGCAGTCTGGGCTTACTTCGGTACAAACCGCCCACCTCTACCGTGCTGAAAAGTACATACGCGACCACATACAACAGCCCTTACGCCCTCAAGACATTGCCAGCGCCTGTGGGATTTCACTGCGCTATCTGCACATGCTGTTCCAAATGCGAGGCCAATCCGTCAGCAGTTGGGTACAAGAGCAGCGCTTACTGTTTAGTGATGCCTCTCTGCAGCAGCACGCCCACACCAAGAGCATTGCGGAAATCGCCTATGAGTGGGGCTTCAGTAGTCCCGCTGCATTTAGTCAACTTTATAAAAACCACTTTGGGTTATCGCCTAGCGAAGCACGTAGCCAATACCGTGCGCGCCTCAACCAACATCAGGACCATCACTTTCAGGTAGACCGCTAACACTGGCCTGCCACCTCTGTAGGTAGTCTTACCGCCTCTACACACCGTAGAACGCCTCACACTACCTGCACACCCTACCGAATTTTTTGCCTTGTTTTAACGAGGCAGGGATTTTTGCATGCCAAACATTTGGAGCACACTATGAAAAACACTCGCGTCGCCGTCGATGTAGGCGGTACTTTCACGGATATCTGCGTCATGGATGAACACACCGGACGCATCAGTATTGAAAAAACCTCTTCTACCGTAGACCCCATTGAAGGCATTTTGAATGCCGTTGATAAAAGCAAAGTAGATCTGAACCAAGTATCACTATTTTCCCACGGTACTACGGTAGCGACCAATGCATTAATTACGCGACGCTTACCTCGCACCGCCATGATCTGCACCGAAGGCTTCAGAGACGTCATTGAAATACGTAGAGCGAATAAAGAAGACCTCTGGGATATTTACAAAGATGTAGCCCCACCCCATGTGAAACGCCGCGACCGACTCTGCGTGGCTGAACGTATAGACGCACAAGGCAAAGTCGTGACAGCCTTAGATGTAGAGCAAGCTAAGCAAGTCGCTCGCACCCTACGCCGTCGTGAAGTCAAGGCCGTAGCGATCTGCTTTATGAATGCCTACATGAACCCACAGCACGAACAAGAAATGCGCGACATTCTGCGAGCAGAAATGCCTGACGTCGCGATTTCGTTGTCCTCTGAGGTAATGCCTGAGATTTTTGAGCACGAACGCTTCTCTACCACCGTGATCAATGCTGCCTGCAGTCCAGTGGTGGTGGATTACACCAAACGCTTAGGGCAAGAACTCAAGCACCGTGGCTATGAAAGCGACCTATTATTGCTGCACAGCGGTGGCGGCGTAATGACTACCGAAGCGGTTGAGCACTTTTCTGCACGCTTAGCAGGCTCCGGTATTGCGGCAGGTGCGATTGCCAGTCGCCACATTGCTATGCTGTGTGGGTTTAGAAACTCCATTGGTCTGGATATGGGCGGCACCTCTACCGATGTCTCCCTCGCCTATGACGGCCAATCGCGTATCACCAATGACTGGTTTATCGAGTTTGGCTACCCCATTCGTTTTGCCAGTATTGAAGTACTGACCATTGGTGCGGGTGGTGGTTCACTAGCGTGGCAGGATGAGGCAGGCTCTTTGCGAAATGGCCCACAATCTGCGGGCGCAAACCCCGGCCCGGCCTGCTACGGTAACGGCAACATGCAGCCTACCAACACTGACGCCAACGTCGTACTGGGTAGATTAGGAACGAGGTTGGCAGGTGGCCAAGTCACTCTGAATGCCTCTCTCGCCCATGAAGCCGTTAAACAAGGTGTGGCTGAACCCTTCAAGCTAGAACTGCACGATGCTGCCCAAGCCATTATCGATGTTGCCAACGCCAACATGGCTGACGCGGTACGCCTGCTATCTATTAGCCGAGGCTATGACCCTCGTGACTTTGCGTTGGTATCTTTTGGCGGTGCAGGTGCTCTACACGGCGTAGCCATTGCCCAAGAGCTTTCCATTCCTGCTGTGATTGTGCCGCCAAACCCCGGCGTGGCCTCAGCCCTGGGTTGCCTGCTCGTCAATATTCAACACGACTTTGCTGAAAGCTATATCAAGCAAGCCTCTGAGGTGGATATAGCCGAACTAGAAGCGGCCTTCCAACGCCTAGAAGCAGAAGCCATCTCGCACCTGTCTCACGAAGGCGTACAAGAAGAAAACATGGTGCTGGAGCGCACCATTGACATGATGTATCAAGGCCAATGGCGTTCGCTGGCGATTCCCACACCCCGCCCCGTGAAAACACTGGATAGCTTGATTGAAATCTTCCACCAAGAACACGAACGTGAATACAACTACCGCCGCATGGATGCGCCTGTGAGTGTGTTTCGCCTGAACCTCAAAGCGGTAGGTTTGGTCGCTCAAGCAGAGCTACCGCGCCACGAACCCACTGGTGTCATTCCCACTCCTGCCAGCCATAGAGAAGTGTGGTTCTCCAAATTTGGCGCTTGCCATACCCCTGTGTACGAACGCACCGACTTGCCTGCTGGTTTCACGCTGCAAGGTCCTGCCGTGATCGAACAGTTGGATTCCACCGTCGTCGTGCCACCGCAATGCCGTGCTGACATCGACAACTATCTGAACATCATTATCCGTTTCTAAAAGGCAGAAGAATCATGACTACTGCAACCACATCCACCTCGTTGGACCCCGTCACCTTTGAGGTGTTGAAAAACTCCTTCATTACCAGCGTAGACCAGATGGCAGAGCAAATTCTGCGTACCTGCTACTCGTTTGTGATTTATAACCGGGACTTTTCTAGCGGTCTGCATGACGCGCAAGGAAACTCCGTTGCCCAAGGTAATCAGGACATTGCCGTGCACGTGGGGACCCTGCATTTCACCTGCAAAGCCGTGATTGAAGCCTTTGAAGGCGATATACACCCCGGCGACGTCTACGCCATCAATGACCCTTACGCTGGCGGCACCCACTTTAACGATGTGCGCTTAATACGCCCTATATTCTCAGGTGATACTTTGCTGGGCTTTAGCCAATCTAATGGCCACTGGTCAGACTTAGGCGGTAGCGTACCTGGCTCGTTTGACGTCACCGCCAAAGACATGTTCAAAGAGGGGATGCGCATCACGCCGGTACGCCTCTTTCACAAAGGCGTGTTCTGCCGTGATGTGGCACACCTCATTGCCTCCAATACACGAGATCCTGCCTCTATCATTGGTGATATTCATGCACAATCCCAAGCCACCCAAGTATGCGAACGCGAAATCATACGCTTAAGTGAAAAATACGGCGTAGACACCGTTTTGGAAGGCATGGGCGCTGTACAAGATTACGTGGAACGTGCGGTACGCCAGCGCTTGGCAGCACTACCCGATGGTGAGTGGGAAACACAAGACTTCATCGACAGAGACCCCATCTCTGGTGAAGGCATGATTCCTATTAAGGTGAAACTCACCATCAAGGGCGATCGCGCCACCTACGACTTTACTGGCAGCCACCCTACCATCGGTTCTATTTATAACTCTGCCTTTGGCTCTACCTTCTCGGCTGTCGCCGCTGGGATGAAAACTTTCTTCCCAGATCTGCCCTTGAACAGCGGTTTTTACCGTGTGTTTGATGTGATCGCCCCCGAAGACAGTATTGTGAATGCACGCTGGCCGGTGGCCGTCACGGGCTTCTTGATGCCGTTTGAAAAGATCATGAATGCGATCTACGAAATTTGGTCGCAAATCATGCCAGAACGCGCTACCGCCTGCGCCTTTAACTTGGAATACCTGCTGACTGGCGGTAAAGATGCACGCAGCCCAGACAAGCCCATTTTCATGTTCTACGACTGGCTACCTGGCGGCTGGGGCGGACGCAACGGTAAGGATGGCAGCAACGTCACCACAGCATCGTTTGGGGTAGGCTTAATGTCGCAACCCGTAGAGGGGCAAGAGCGCGCTAACCCCATTCTGACTACTGAGTTCCAAATCCTCACGGACTCAGCTGGCCCGGGGAAATGGCGTGGCGGCGTAGGGGTGCGTAAGACATCCATCATGCAAGATGCAGAAGACCCGGTGATCTCCTACATTTGTGACCGCGAACGTGCCATCGTCTGGGGGATTAATGGCGGCCTGCCCTCTATGCCACACGGCTTAACCCTCAAGCGGGCGGATGCTGCCGAATCCGAGTGGTTGGGCTCCGTGTTTTCCGATGTATCCTTGAGTTCTGGCGATGAATTCAGTCGCCCCACGGCTGGCGGCGGCGGTTTTGGCGATCCGTTAGAGCGCGACCCCAAACTTGTGCTCGAAGATGTCATTGACGAATACGTATCCATTGCTCGTGCTGCCAAAGACTATGGCGTCATCATTGAGGCAGTAGACCCAGAGATTTGTGAATACCGCATTGATGAAGCTGCTACCGTCACACTACGTGAACATATGCGCTCCAGCCGACTGGATTGGATGAGAACCGACCCAGAACACGTCGCAGAATGGTATAGAGCTGGGGATATAGATCAGTTAGATGCGGTGCGACGTTATGGTGTCATTCTGGATTGGGATAAAGGTACGGTACTACCCATTTCCACACAGCAATTCCGCGACATGCTAGAAAAACGCACCGTACAACACTGGATGCACAGCGAAGCGGTTACTGCCTAAGCGCATGGGCTACCGCTTTACTATGCCAATCACGTAGTGCTAAAACCCTGCAGAGTTCAGGCAAAAAAATCCCCCAGTTAAGCGCTGGGGGATTTTTTATATGGTGCAATAAACTACGCCGTAGCAGCAAACGCACAGCACTTAACCGTTAAACACACCTGTAGACAGGTAACGGTCGCCTCTATCGCAAGCAATAAATACGATAGTCGCATTTTCTACCTGAGCAGCCACACGTAGGGCAGCGACCAACGCGCCACCCGTAGAGATACCGGCAAAAATGCCTTCTTGCGATGCCAAGGCACGGGCCGCATCTTCAGCTTCTTTCTGACCAATCAGTTCGTATCTATCTACGCCATCTGCCTCAAAAATAGAAGGCTGGTATTCTTCAGGCCATTTACGAATACCGGGAATGGAAGCGCCTTCTGCAGGCTGAGCCCCCACAATCATCACATCGGGTTTCTGGCGGCGCAGGAAAGAACCCACACCCATGATGGTACCGGTAGTGCCCATAGCACTCACAAAGTGCGTCACACGACCGTTTGTCTGGGCCCAAATTTCAGGGCCAGTGCTATGAATATGCGCCTGAGGGTTATCGTCGTTAGAAAACTGATCCAACACAATGCCCTTGCCTTCGGCTTGCATTTTCAGTGCCAAATCACGCGCATACTCCATACCGCCAGCAGATGCAGGGGTCAGAATAAGCTCTGCACCGTATGCCGCCATAGAGGCTCTACGCTCTACAGACAGGTTATCAGGCATGATCAAGATCATTTTGTAACCACGAACCGCCGCGATCATGGCCAACGCAATACCGGTATTGCCACTGGTGGCTTCGATCAAGGTATCACCGGGTTTAATCTGGCCACGCTCTTCGGCACGACGAATCATGGAACTCGCAGCACGGTCTTTTACCGAACCGGCTGGATTATTACCTTCCAACTTGGCAAGAATCACATTCCCACGCTCTGTGGTCAGTTCTGGATGCAGGCGTTGCAAGCGCACCAGGGGAGTTGAGCCAATGGTATCTTCAATAGTCGGATAAGCAGTCATAGTCTAAGTATCAGCAAAATCAAATAAGGGGTGCCCATCACCTACACAGTTTTCGTGGCTGGGCTGGCAACACTTCTTTGTATCATGACCATTTTGAATGCTATACCAAGGTTCTGTCTACTCTATTACGGAATATCTACTGATATACAGCTGCTATCCCTCCGTATAGAACGTATAGTTCTATAAAAACAATTCATTATTAGTAGAAAGAATAATAAAGTTACTGTGGCTGAATATAAAAGCGCTGCCCTTAACCCCCTTATATTCAGCCTACCCAACTTAGCGAGCCGTAGCAGGTGTAGCGCTCTCACTACCTTGTACCGTTAAGCCACCCTGCTCTAACGACTGAGCACGTTTGGCACCAATACCTTTGACGCGCTCTTGTAAGTCTTGAAAGTCTACAAATGGGCCACCACGCTCACGCTCTTCCATAATCAAAGCGGCAGTCTTAGGCCCAATGCCTTTGATTTGTTGTAGCTGTTCGTCTGTCGCAGTGTTCACGTTCACGGCCCACGCCAACGCACTGAAGCCCCATAAACTCAGGCACAGCAATAGCGCTATAGCACCACGAGAAACGGCGCTACACAGTGAGGAAAAGCGGGGGGATATTGCTAAGGAAGTCATCATCAAAACTCCTAAGAGATAAAGGAGCTTTGATGATGCGGGATGGCTGCGCGACTAGGGCATTGACTGACTGGCTTTGCCCATGCGCAACCTTACCTAAGGACTAGGATTTTTTACTGAGTTCGTGTCTAACGTACGCTGACACACCTTCGCCTACGGTGGCAAATTCAGCTTGATAACCAACACCACGCAATGCTGTTAAATCAGCCTGCGTATGGCTTTGGTAGCGCCCTTTCAAGTCGTCCGGGAACTCTACATAACGGATCAGGCCTTGATGCACTAAGTCAGCCAGCGATAACGCCTCTTTACCTTCAGACTCACGCATGGTATTCACCACAGCCATCGCTACATCGTTAAAGGGCTGCGCTCTGCCTGTACCGCAGTTATAAATACCCGAGGCAGACAACGGTTGCTTCAAGAAATGCAGATTCACGTTCACCACGTCATCAATGAAGATGAAGTCACGTTGTTGGCCGCCATCTGCGTAACCATCCCAACCACCAAACAAGCGCACCAAGCCATCTGTTTGGTATTGCTTCATGTTGTGCAACGCCACCGATGACATACGACCTTTGTGCTGCTCACGTGGGCCATACACGTTGAAATAACGCAACCCAACAACAGGCGCTACCAAGCTATCAAAGCGACGGCGCAGCACTTGGTCAAACAGCAGTTTGGAATAGCCGTATACATTCAATGGGCCTTCATTTTCTGGCGCTTCGGCATATACTGGGCCCGCACCATACACGGCGGCGGACGAGGCATACAAGAAAGGAATGCGTTTTTTCTGACAGTACTCGAACAACTCCAAGGTAACGCGGTAGTTGTTATCCATCATGTAATGGCCATTACGCTCGGTAGTATCCGAACACGCACCTTGGTGGAAGATCGCTTCGATATTACCTAACTGATCTTTAGCGACACGCTCACGGAACTCGTCTTTGTGCATGTAATCAGCAATAGATAAGTCCACCAAATTGACGAACTTATCGCCATTTAGCAAATCATCCACTACCAGGATATCGCTAACCCCTTGCTTATTGAGGCCAGCTACCAGATTGCTTCCGATAAAACCAGCTCCGCCTGTTACTACGATCATTGCAATTCTCCTGCGGTCACAATGGATGTGCCTAACTTACCTACTACGATGCCACCGGCAATATTTGCCCAGTTCATGGCATCGCTCCACGATAATCCTGCTGCTTTAGTGACGGCAAGCGTCGCCAATACGGTATCGCCTGCACCCGACACATCAAACACCTCTTGCGCTTGAGCATCAGCGTGAAAACGCCCTTCTGCTGTGAAAATGGTCATGCCCTGCTCTGATCGCGTGATCAGGATGGCTTCTAAGCTCAACGCCTGACGCAGTGCTTGCGCACGTTCTTCTAATTCAGCCTCGCTATGCCACACACCCACCGCTTGAGACATTTCCAAACGATTAGGCGTCAAAATAGTGGCGCCGGTATAGCGCGTGTACTTGTCACCTTTAGGGTCTACCAATACGGGTATCCCACGCTTTCTAGCCAAGGCTATGAGCGACTCTACCTGTGCCAAACAGCCTTTAGCGTAATCGGACAGAATCACTAGATCGTGTTCAGCGATAAGGCTTTCTGCTTGCTGCTGCAATACTGCCAAACTCGCCGTAGACGGACGCTCTTCAAAGTCCACACGCATCAACTGCTGCTGGCGTCCCAACACGCGTAGTTTCAATGTCGTGGGCATCTCTGCATCACGCACCATTTGCGTGCTGATACCTGCTTCTTGAGCGCGCTGCTCTACGGCATCAGCGGTGGCATCATCACCCACCACACCCAACAACGTTACGTGAGCACCAAGGGCGGCCACATTACGCGCAACGTTTGCCGCACCGCCTAATCTATCGTCTTGGCGTCCCATTTTGACTACAGGCACTGGCGCTTCGGGAGAGATTCTATCTACGTCCCCAAACCAATAGCGGTCCAGCATCACGTCGCCAATCACCAGTACTTTTAGTTGCTGGATTTTTTCTGCTGGAAAAGTAGTCATCGCATTTCCTCCAGACGCTTGGGCGCATAGCTTTCCCAAGAGTTACAACCCGGACACTGCCAATAATAATGTTGTGCTTCAAAGCCACACACATCGCATGAATAGCGATCCAGACGCTGTGCATGTTTATGTACGACTTTGTACAACAAACTCAAATCTGCACCAGCCACAACCTCAGCCGCTGCCGCACCGGGGGGGATGGACTCATAATCCGGCACGCGCAATGTATGGTCTGCATGCTTAAGCTCTGCTTCCAGCATACGATCCAACCCTAGCAATAAAGGTTGTTCGCGCAAGGCCGAACGCGAGAACGCCCATGCACGTATATGACCTTGCTGTTCACGCAACTCTTTGAACACTACGATGAACACATCTAACGAAGGGTGCAATTCATAGTGTGCCTTCAACTGAGATAGGCCTTCAGCAGCTACACCCAACTGTGTGCAACATTGCATGAAACGTGCTGCCACTAAACCCGCATACTCAGGAGCAATGCTCATGGCTTCTAGCAAGTAGCGTCGCTGCGCTTGCAAATCACCCTTAGCTTGCGCTAAATGGCCTTGCAACATACCTATTCTGGCTCTGGAAGCCACACTACCGCGTTCTTCGCCCAGCTCTTCCGATGCCTGTTCTGCCGCTTCCAAGGCTTTCTGTGCCTTTTCTAGATTAGGCTCGCGTCGCTTCAGTGCTGTTTCTGCTTCTTCACACTGGTAATGCACCAATTGCGGCACAGGCTCATCCACCAATGTACGCAAGTAATGCACAGCAGCAATAGCTTTAGGCCAGTCGTGTTCAGACTCATAAATACGAATCAGCGCACGAGCTGCATCCAATGAGAAACGTGTATCCAATACCGCTTTAAAGGCTTCTTCTGCCCTATCTAGCAAGCCAGCTTTAAAGAAATCTTGCGCCAACTCATATTGCGCCGCATCTTTATCGCTCTGAGGCAGGTCTGCACGTGCCAACAAGCTTTGGTGAACACGAATGGCGCGCTCGATTTCGCCACGACGTCTAAATAAGCTACCTAGCGCAAAGTGCAGTTCGGTAGTTTCAGGGTCTAATTTGGCTACTTCAACAAATGCATCAATCGCACGATCAGGCTGCTCATTCAGTAGAAAGTTCAGGCCTTTAAAATACGAATTCGGCAAATTTTTTGACTCAGACAGCAGTTGTCTAAAATCAAAACGTGCTGCCAGCCAACCCAGTGCAAATAGCACAGGAAATATTATGAGCCACCACGGTTCAAAATCCACGCATCCAACTCCTTATGCTACTTACAGAGGCGTAACCACATCAGCAACTTCATTACGTTCAGCCACTATAGGCTGACGTTGCTGACGCTCTAAACGCACAATTTCCTGTTTTAACTTGGCTACTTCACGACGCTTACGCAGTATCGCCAGCACCATCAACAGTACACCGATGAACAACCCTACGATTAAGGCCGTCAGCATTACCACCACAAGGGGGACGTCCGTAATCATATAGTTGGCAAAAAAGTGCACATCTACAGGCTCGGTATTTTTAAGTGCAAACAACAACACGATGACAAAAACCAGCAGACGCAATACCCAGACTAGATAGCGCATGTCATGACTCCACTTTATTGGCAAGAAACCATTGTAATTTGAAATTCGCTTCTACGCCCATACGCAAAACAGGCCCTACGATGAGGGCCTGTTTTTTCAGACGGACTAGCAGATCTTGCCGTGCTTATCTCGTTAGCTTTCTGATGAAGCCTCAGAGCGCTTTAGCTCTTCCAGATACGCTGCATCTACACGTTCACGCAACTCTTTTCCTGCTTTGAAGTGAGGAACCTGCTTAGCAGGTACCAACACTTGCTCACCGGAGCGAGGGTTACGTCCTACACGAGGAGAACGCGTAGATAACGAGAAACTACCAAAACCACGTATTTCGATGCGTTGACCGTTCGCCAAGGCTTGGGTCATTGCATCTAGCATGGTTTTGACCGCGAGATCCATATCACGCTGAGCCAACTGCGGATAGCGGTTGGCCAGCAGTGTTATCAGTTCCGACTTAGTCACGCTGATTAACCGTCGTCGCGCTGCTGCTGATCCAGTTTGGCACGCAGCAGAGCACCCAGGTTAGTCGTCCCCGAAGAAGCGCTAGCTTCGGAAATGCGCTGCATGTTGTCAGCGGTATCAGCGTTATCACGTGCTTTCACGGACAATTGGATGCTACGAGCTTTACGATCCACGTTCAGGATCATTGCCTCGATTTCCTCGCCTTCTTTCAGCACGGTTGTTGCATCTTCAACACGACCAGCTGCCAGCTCGGAAGCACGCAGGTAACCTTCAACGTCAACGGACAGTGTAACCACAGCGCCTTTGGCTTCTACGGATTTCACTACACCGCTTACTACAGCGCCTTTATCGTTTGTAGCAACGTAGTTGTTGAATGGGTCGCCTTCCAACTGTTTGATACCCAGAGAGATACGCTCTTTCTCGGTGTCGATACCCAGCACAACGGCGTCAACTTCTTCGCCTTTCTTGAAGTTGCGAACAGCTTCTTCACCTGTGTCTGTCCAGGACAGATCGGACAAGTGAACCAGACCATCAATACCACCGTCCAGACCAACGAACACGCCGAAGTCAGTGATGGATTTGATTGCGCCACGTACTTTATCGCCACGTTTGAAGTTCACTGCGAACTCTTCCCATGGGTTAGGACGGCACTGTTTCATACCCAAAGAGATACGACGGCGGTCTTCGTCGATATCCAGAACCATAACTTCAACTTCGTCGCCCAGTGTAACCACTTTGCGAGGATCAACGTTTTTGTTGGTCCAATCCATTTCGGATACGTGTACCAGACCTTCGATACCGTCTTCTACTTCAACGAATGCACCGTAGTCGGTCAAGTTAGTTACTTTACCGAACAGACGTGTACCTTGTGGGTAGCGACGTGCCAGACCGATCCAAGGATCTTCGCCCAGCTGTTTAACGCCCAAGGAAACGCGGCTGCGCTCTTGGTCAAATTTCAGCACTTTAGCTTCGATTTCTTCACCAACCTGCAGAACTTCGGATGGGTGACGAACACGGCGCCATGCCATATCTGTGATGTGCAACAGACCGTCGATACCGCCCAGATCCACGAACGCACCGTAATCGGTGATGTTCTTCACGATACCCTTGACCACTACGCCTTCGGTCAGGGTTTCCAGCAGTTTTTGACGCTCTTCGCCCATGCTTGCTTCCAGCACTGCACGACGAGACAACACAACGTTGTTGCGTTTACGATCCAGCTTGATCACTTTGAATTCGAAGGTTTTGCCTTCGTAAGGAGTGGTGTCTTTTACTGGACGCAGATCAACCAAAGAACCGGGCAAGAAAGCACGGATACCGTTGGTCATTACTGTCATACCACCCTTGACCTTGCCAGTTACCGTACCGTTTACCAGTTCGCCGGATTCCAAAGCTTGTTCCAAAGCCAGCCATGCGGACAGGCGTTTAGCGCGGTCGCGGGACAGAATTGTGTCGCCGTAGCCGTTTTCAAAGGAATCGATAGCAACAGAAACGAAATCGCCTGGTTCAACTTCCAGTTCGCCCTGATCGTTCAGGAACTCTTCCAGAGGAATCAGAGATTCAGATTTCAGGCCAGCGTTAACCAACACGTAGTTGTGGTCGATACGCAGAACTTCAGCAGAAATAACTTCGCCAGCTTTCAGGTCTTGGCTTTTTACGCTTTCTGCAAACAGGTCGGCAAAGCTTTCGCCGCCAAGAATATCGGTAGTAGTTGAGGACATTAACAATCCCATATCAGCCATTGCTGGCTTCTAAATAAACACACCGGAACCATTTCCGGTGGAGTTGTAAAACGCTGACGTTACTAGCAGCCAGCACCAATCAGGAACGTTGCCAAAGCGCCAACACTTTCGCCACCGTTTCTTCAATACTTAAGTGTGAAGAATCAATGGTTACAGCATCTGCCGCAGCAACTAGCGGAGCACTCGCTCGGGTGGTATCCCGCAAATCGCGTGCCTGCAAATCTTCCAAAAGACTCGTAAGACTAGCAGAAATTCCTTTTTCCATCAACTGTTTGTAGCGCCTCTCGGCTCTAATTCGAACATCCGCCACAAGAAAAATCTTTAAGGGTGCGTCAGTGAAAACCACGGTGCCCATATCGCGACCATCTGCGACCAGCCCTGGCATCACTCTAAAGCTGCGCTGACGCTGCAGCAATGCTTCTCGCAATTGCGGATACGCTGCAATTTTAGAAGCGGCATTACCCACCTTTTCGGCACGTATAGCATCAGCCACGTTGTGGCCTTCTAACACCGCACCCTGCTCACCAAAGCTCACATCCAGATGCTTGGCCACATCAGCCACAGCCGCTTCATCATCCAACGACACATTTTTTTGCAGTGCCGATAATGCCGTGAGTCTATACAACGCACCGCTATCCAGCACATGCCAACCTAACGCTTGTGCCACTTGGCTGGTGATAGTTCCTTTGCCTGAGGCGGTAGGGCCATCAATCGTAATTACAGGTACACCACTCACGCGCTCACCAAACGGTTAAAAACAGAAAAATAATCGGGGAAAGTTTTGCTCACGCAGTCTGGGTCGAGAATATTCACCCCCAGTGGCGAGAAAGCAGCCAATGAGAAACACATGGCGATACGGTGATCGTCGTAAGTCTCTATATCGGCGTATTGCCATTGCCCTTCTGCGATGGGCCACACTGTTAACCAGTCCGGGCCCGACTCTACCTGCGCACCTAACTTATGTAATTCAGTGTGCATGGCATGAATACGATCGGTTTCTTTAACACGCCACGAGGCAATATTGCGTAAGGTACACGGACCATCCGCAAACATCGCTAGTGCCGCAGCAGTCATCGCAGCATCGGGGATCACGTTGAAATCCAAATCAAAGGCTTTCAAACGCTGCCCATTTGCTACTTGCACACCACGCACTTCCATCGCGTGCGCTTCAAAGCGCACCTCAGCGCCCATGGCCTGTACAACCTTAGCGAAGTCCACATCGCCTTGGGTAGAAGCCGAGCCCACACCCTCAATGCGCAGCGGCCCACCACCAATTGCGCCTAGCGCCAAAAAGTACGACGCCGAAGATGCATCGCCCTCTACTTGGAAATCACCGGGTGACACATAATACGCATCGGCTGGTACCGTAAAACGCTGCCATGCTTCGTGCTGAACCGAAACACCAAAACCCTGCATCATCGCCAAGGTAATGGCAATGTAAGGCTGCGAAATCAGCACGCCTTCTACTTCTATGTGTAACGGTTGCTTATGCTCTGCCGTCCACAAAGGTGCTGCCATCAACAACGCCGTTAGGTATTGGCTAGACACATTGCCTTTAACGCGTATGCAATTTTCGGCGCGTAATGCCCCTTTACCTATCGCTAACGGAGGATAGCCTTCGTTACCCAAATAACGCACATCAGCGCCCGCGCTACGCAACGCATCTACCAAATCACCAATGGGGCGTTCGTGCATACGAGGAATACCACTCAGCGTGAACTCACCACCCATGAACGCCAACGCCGCTGTGAGAGACCTAAAAGCCGTACCGGCATTACCCAAGAAGAAATCCCCCTTGAGGTGCGTAAAAGGCATTTGCCCATGCACCACTAATGCATTGCCAGACTCTTCTACGCTCACACCCATCTGGCGCAACGCTGCTTTCATTACTTTGGTGTCATCAGATTCCAGCAAACCGAATAAGCGAGTTTCGCCTTCTGCCAACGCAGCCAGCAATAACGCACGATTCGAAATACTTTTTGACCCGGGCAATGTCACTGTACCTTGCGCCTGCTTCACCGGCGTCAAGACCAGATTTTCTGTTCTACTCATAATCCACTCCTGCCCGCCCACAACCGGCGAGCCAACGCGGCACGCTCGAGGAAGTCCTCTAGAGCAGCCCCATCCTCATTGCGCAACGCTTGCTCGGCTTGAGCAAACGCCTGCTGCACCTCTTCCAATTCTTGTAATACGGCTTCGCGGTTGGCTAAGAAAATATCTCGCCACACCTCAGATGAGCCAGCAGCAATACGGGTGAAATCCCTAAAACCACTGCCCGCTACTGCAAAGCGTGAGTCAGCGTCAGGCGCCATCGCCACCTGCCACATAAATACGGATGATAAAAAATGGGGAACATGGCTCACCGATGCCAATACCCTGTCGTGCACATCAGGCAACATCAACAGAACTCGTGCACCGCACGCCTTCCAGAGCGCGACCACAGTATTGCGAAACGACTCAGGGTTTTCATCCAAAGGAGTCAAAATGACATTACGGCCCTGATAAAGCTCAGCTGTCGCCGCTTGCGGCCCCACCTTCTCTGCCCCCGCAATGGGGTGCCCAGGTACAAACTGCGCAATTTTATCGCCCAGTGCTTGGCGTGCAGCCTGCACCACATTCATTTTTGTACTGCCCGCATCCGTGACAACGGTATGGGGTTGTAGGTGCGGCTCTAGTGCACGTAGCACCGACTCTGTCGCACCTACCGGCATGGTCAGCAAGATCATATCGGCTTGCTGCGCGCATTCTTCAAGGCTTACCACTTCGTCTACAAGGCCTAGCTCTTTAGCTACCTGCACACTTTGAGGGTTGCGACCCGTACCTAGAATACGCACAGTAGGGTACTGTTTGCGCAACGCTGCGGCGACGGAGCCACCTATTAAGCCAGGCCCCACAATCGCCAGCGTGCTGAGTTGCGCTATACAGCCAACTGTCGCCTCCCCTTTCTCCATACCCGCTCTCGTTATTGTGCTGGGTAAGAACCCAATATTTTGAAGAAAGCCACGGTTTGCTTCAGCTCAGCCAATGCTTGCTGCATAGCCGGCTCATCTTTATGGCCTTGCAGATCCACATAGAAATAGTATTCCCACTGACCTGTACGCGCAGGACGCGACTCAAATCTAGTCATGGAAACACCATGCTTAGCCAACGGTGACAGCATATCGTAGACCGCACCTGATTTATTAGGCACAGCTAAAATAATGCTAGTTTTGTCTCTACCGCTAGCCAAAGGCTCTATGTTGCCAATAGTCAGGAAGCGGGTACGGTTATGTGGGTCATCCTGTATGCCTTTGGCAACCACGGACAGCCCCCACACCATCGCTGCAGAAATGCTGGCAATAGCGGCTACATCATCGTGCTCAGAGGCCAAACGCGCTGCTTCAGCATTACTAGAAGCTGGCTCACGGCTAAGCTCAGGATGATTACGCATCAACCATGACTGACATTGCGCCAAGGCCTGCGGGTGGGCCATCACTTTGGTCACACCCTCCAGATTGCCGCTTTTAGTCAGCAAGTTGTGGTGAATATTGACTGAATGCTCACCCAACACTTTCAGCGGGGAGTTCAACAGCAAATCCAAAGTACGGTTTACCGCGCCTTCTGTGGAGTTTTCCACGGGCACAATACCCACATCGGCCTGCCCTGCTTCTACCGAACGGAACACCTCATCAAAGCTGTCGCAATACACGTTGCTGATGAAATGCCCAAAATGTTCGTAACCCGCTTGCTCAGAAAAAGAACCTTGTGGGCCTAGACAGGCCACACGCAGCACACTCTCCAAACCACGGCAGGCAGAAATAATCTGCCCCCACACCGCTTGTACGGATTCTGCTGTAAACGGCCCTTTATTCACCCCTTGCAGGCGACGCACAATCATGGCTTCGCGCTCAGGCTTCAAAATAGCGTCTTCAGCGTCGTAGTTCTGCTTTACCTTACCCACTGCTAAAGCAGCCTGAGCACGCTCATTGAGCAGTGCCAGGATACTTTCATCAATGCGGTCGATTTCGGCACGCCACGGCGCTAACTGTTCTTGCAAAGTTTTAGCCATGACGCTGCTCGAACTCCTTCATGAAGGCTACCAATGCTTGCACACCTGCTAAAGGCATAGCGTTGTAAATGGAAGCACGCATACCACCCACACTCTTGTGCCCTTTCAACTGCAACAAACCTTGCTTGTCAGCCTCAGCCAAGAACACAGAATCCAATGCCGCATCGTGCAACTGGAACGGCACATTCATACGTGAGCGATCGCAATTCTGCACACCATTCACATAGAACGATGACTGATCCAAGTAACCGTACAAAGTTTCTGCTTTAACGATATTGGCTTTTTCAATGCTTTCTACACCACCTTGTTGTTTCAGCCATTTGTAGACCAAACCAGCAATGTAAATGGAATAGGTTGCAGGTGTATTCACCATGGACTGATTAGCGGCCAATAACTCGTAGTTGAATACGTGAGGGCAAATCTTATCAGCAGCACCCAGCAGTTCTTTACGAATTACGACCAATGTTAAACCTGCTGGGCCAGCGTTTTTCTGTGCACCAGCGTACAACATATCGATGCTGTCGAAGTTAAATGGACGCGACAACAAGTTAGACGAGGCATCCACCACCAACGGCACGTCAAAGCGTGGCCATTCGTTGTGTTCTACCCCACCAATAGTCTCGTTACTGCAAACGTGGATATACGAGGCATCAGACTGCAAATGCCAGGAATCCACAGCAGGGAACCACGCAAAAGGTTTGTACTCACGGCCATCAATTTTGGCTGCCGCAGCCGAGCTAGCCGCCACGTTAATGTGACCAAACTGCGTCGCATCTTGCTGCGCCTTAGATGACCAGTTACCAGAGACTATATAGTCCGCTTTGCGTCCGGGTTTCAGCCCTAACAAGTTCATAGGAACGATGGCATTTTGGGCCTGTGCGCCACCCTGCGTAAACAGGACGGCGTAGTCCTCGGGCACATGCAGCAAATCACGCAAATCCGCCTCGGCTTCTTGCAGAATTTGCATAAACTCTTTACCGCGGTGGCTCATCTCCATAACGGACATGCCACTGCCCTGCCAATCCAGCATTTCTGCTGCTGCACGTTCTAGTACTTCCATCGGCAAGACGGAAGGACCCGCTGAAAAATTCCACGGACGCATCATTGACTCTCTCTATTCATTCCCTTCATCAGCAGCTAAAGACGAGGTATCCCCTGCGTCGGTTGATCCTGCAGCATCAACCGTTTCGTCACTTTCTTCATCAACCTCTACGTCATCTGTTTCCAGAATACGGTAGACGCCTGACAACTTGCTCTCTTCGTCAACGCTAATCAATGTGACGCCCTGAGTAGAACGGCCCATTTCACGAATCTCATCTACTCGTGTACGAACCACCACACCAGAGTTGGTGATCAGCATCAACTCGTCACTTTCGTTCACCAGCACAGCACCAACCAAGTCACCATTACGGGCAGAACATTGGATGGCAATCATGCCTTTAGTGCCACGACCGTGACGTGTGTATTCTTCCAGCGCAGTACGTTTACCGTAACCATTAGCCGTAGCTGTCAGTACCGATACGCGTTCCGCTGCTTCGCCTTCTTGCGGCTCAGCACCCTCAGGATCAGCCACCAGTAAGGAAATTACGTTCTGACCGTCTTCTAGACGCATACCGCGCACACCGCGTGCTGTACGGCCCATAGGTCGCACATCGCCCTCGTCAAAACGTACCGCTTTACCGGCATCCGAGAACAGCATTACATCGTGTTTACCATCAGTAAGCTGAGCGCCGATCAGGAAGTCGCCCTCGTCCAGATCAACCGCAATAATGCCGGCTTTACGTGGATTGGAGAAATGCGACAACGGTGTTTTCTTCACTGTACCTCTGGAGGTAGCCATGAAGACAAACTGATCATCACTGAACTCTTTAATGGACAATACGGCGGTGATTTTCTCGTCGTCCACCAACGGGAACATGTTCACGATTGGACGGCCTCTGGAGTTACGAGACCCCTGTGGCACTTCCCATACTTTCAGCCAGTACAAACGCCCGTGATCCGAGAAGCACAGCAGTACGTCGTGCGTATTGGCCACGAACAACTGATCTACCCAGTCGTCTTCGCGCATAGTCGTTGCAACCTTGCCTCGACCACCACGACGCTGCGCACGGTACTCGGACAGCGGCTGACTCTTCACATAGCCCGCATGCGACAAGGTCACCACCATATCCATTGGTGTGATCAAGTCTTCGGTGTCTAGCTCGGTAGCGTTGTGTTCGATTTCAGAGCGACGTGCATCTTTATCGGTACGGGAGAATTCTTCTTTAAGCTGCAACAGCTCATTGGAAATGATTTCAGTCACACGTTCAGGACGGGACAAGATATCCAGCAAGTCAGCAATACGCGCCATGATCTCGCGGTATTCATCGACGATCTTGTCTTGTTCCAGACCAGTCAAACGTTGCAAGCGCATGTTCAGGATTTCCTGGGCCTGCACTTCACTCAAACGATACTGACCATCATCTAGCAAGCCAAAGCGAGCAGACAGGTTATCTGGGCGGTACGCTGCACGCCCACCAGGCACACCACTGTCATCTGCACGTGACAACATGTCGCGTACCAAGGTGGCATCCCATGTGCGAGACATCAACTCTTCACGAGCCACTGGCGGTGTAGGCGCTGCACGAATAATACGAATGAACTCATCGATATTCGCCAGAGCAACCGCCAAACCTTCCAGAATATGACCGCGTTCGCGTGCTTTACGCAGTTGGAACACCGTACGACGTGTCACCACTTCGCGACGGTGCATCAAGAAGTATTCCACCAGTTGCTTCAGGTTCAACAAACGTGGCTGGCCATCTACCAGAGCCACCATGTTCATACCGAAGGTTTCTTGCAACTGTGTGTTCTTGTAGAGGTTATTCAGAATAACCTCAGGCACCTCGCCACGCTTAAGCTCGATAACCAGACGCATACCGTCTTTATCGGACTCATCACGGATATCGGAGATACCTTCAATTTTTTTCTCGTTAACCAAGTCAGCAATACGCTCTTGCAAGGACTTCTTGTTAACTTGATAGGGCAATGCATCAATCACAATTGCCTGACGGCCATTGCTACGCTCAATGTCTTCAAAGTGCGCGCGGGCACGCATCACCACACGGCCACGGCCGGTGCGATAGCCTTCACGTACGCCAGACATACCGTAAATAATGCCGCCTGTAGGGAAGTCAGGCGCTGGAATGTAATCCAGCAGATCATCTACCGTGCACTCTGGATTTTTCAGACAATACAAACACCCTTCTACAACTTCACCCAAATTATGGGGAGGAATGTTTGTTGCCATCCCCACCGCAATACCGGAGCTACCGTTTACCAATAGGTTAGGCAAACGTGAAGGCAACAGCGCAGGCTCTTGCTCGCTACCATCGTAGTTAGGGATAAAGTCCACGGTTTCTTGGTCTATATCAGCCAGAATCTCGTGGGCAATTTTTGCCAGTCGGATTTCGGTATAACGCATCGCCGCCGCGCTATCACCATCGATGGAACCGAAGTTACCTTGTCCATCTACCAACATATAGCGCATGGAGAAATCCTGCGCCAACCGCACAATCGTGTCGTACACAGCCGAATCACCGTGAGGGTGATACTTACCAATCACGTCCCCCACAATACGGGCGGATTTTTTGTAAGCGCGGTTCCAGTCGTTGTTGAGCTCGTGCATCGCAAACAGTACTCGCCTATGCACTGGTTTCAAACCATCACGTACATCAGGCAGAGCACGTCCAACAATTACGCTCATTGCATAATCAAGATAGCTGCGACGCATTTCCTCTTCCAGAGATATTGGAAGAGTCTCCTTAGCAAAGGAATCCATATGAAAGGTCTTTATAGATATAAGTTAAGCAAGAAGCTGGCCGTTCTCGGTCGAATAAGAAATTCTAGCACTTACTGAGCACCTATATGGAATTGGGCTCGATATTCGTCACAGACGATTGACTTTGACCCTTCGTCAGACTTTACTCAGCCTTAACTGCCCCTCTTGTTGCCCAAACCCAACAGATTTTGGGCATATATGCATTTATTACCCTCATCAGGCGTTTCTGCCTAAAACGCGCTTAACTTAAGGCCTACAAATGACTTAAGATTCCAGCTAACAAGCGTGAAACAGGGCTTAATACTAGGCATCATGCGTAGTCTTGCATATACTGGTTCCGTTACATATAAGCGGCGGGAGTTCGCTGCGGTCACTTAACAGGCATTAGCTTAAACGAGGAGAAACATGAACAAAACCTCCAAAATCGCACTTGCACTCGCCTTTGCGGCAGCCACAGCCACAGGTACTGTGTCGGCACAAACTGGCGAAGTTAACAACTGGCAAAACCCATTCGGTAACGTCTGGGTAAACGGCACTGGTGAACTGTGCTGGCGTGATGCATTCTGGACACCAGCTACCGGTATTCCTGGTTGCGACGGTGTACCTGTTGCTCAAGCAGAAGCCCCAGTTGTTGCTCCTACAACTACTAAAGTTGTTCTGAGCGCAGACACATTCTTTAACTTCGACAAATACAACCTGAAACCAGAAGGCCGTCAGGTTCTGGATCAAGTTGCTGAACAAGTTCGCGGTCTGCAACTGGAAGCAATCATCGCCGTGGGTTACACAGACTCCATCGGTACTGATGCTTACAACCTGAAACTGTCCCAACGCCGTGCCCAAACTGTTAAAGATTACCTGATCAGCAAAGGTATCCCTGCTGACCTGATCTACACAGAAGGCAAAGGTAAAGCTGATCCTGTTGCTACTAACAAGACAGCAGCCGGTCGCGCCGAAAACCGTCGCGTTGAGCTGGAAATCGTGGGTCTGCGTAATCAGTAATCCACACATAGCCATCTGTCTTACGACAGAGTCTAAACAGGCTATACTAAAGGCTCCGCATTTTGCGGGGCCTTTTTCTTTGCTATCACCGTATTTCCTATGAGCACACTAAACAGCGTTAACGTAGATCCCGCAGAAATAGAAAAATTCAGTGCTTTGGCCTCTAAATGGTGGGACCCCACCAGTGAATTCAAACCACTACACGCGATCAACCCTCTGCGCTTATCGTGGATTCTGGAACACACCGGCCCGTTGGCAGGGAAGAAAGTTCTGGATGTAGGCTGTGGCGGCGGCATTCTAACGGAAGCCATGGCCACCCACAATGCCGATGTAACTGGCATTGACCTAGCCGAAAAATCACTCAAAGTAGCACGTCTGCACAGCTTAGAAAGCGGTGTGCCCGTGAACTACCAAATGATCAGTGCTGAAGCTCATGCTGCCGAAGCAGCCGGCCAGTACGACGTGGTTACCTGCATGGAAATGCTGGAACACGTACCTGATCCCGCATCGATTATCCAAGCCTGCTCTACGCTAGTGCGCCCAGGCGGCTGGGTGTTTTTCTCTACCCTAAACCGCAACCCCAAGTCTTTCCTGTTTGCGATTGTAGGCGCTGAGTACGTACTCAAACTGCTGCCCGCAGGCACACACAGCTACTCCTCATTTATCAAGCCACACGAACTGGCGCGTAGCGCTCGTGAGGCCGGCCTGAGTAATATGGATTTGCGCGGCTTAGAGTACAACCCACTCTCACAGCACTACTGGCTGTCACGTAACACTTCCGTCAACTATCTACTTGCCACACGCAAGGAAGCATAAGTAGCGCTATGGCAACCTCTAAGCTTGTACTGTTTGATTTTGATGGGACGCTGGTAGATTCAGCCCCTGACTTGGCGGCCGCTGTAAACCGTCTGCGTCACGACCGTAACCTTCCCCCCCTGCCTTATGAACTGCTGCGCCCAGTTGCCTCTCACGGCGCGCGCGGCCTGCTAGGCACAGGCTTGGGTTTGGATACCGAACACCCTGACTACGCTGTAGTACGACAGCAGTTTTTGGACTACTACGCCGAAAACATCACCACACTCAGTCATCTGTTTAGTGGTGTAGAGACTATGTTGGCCGGGCTTAAGCAAAGTAACTTACCCTGGGGGGTCGTTACCAACAAAGCCATAGGCTTAACGCGCCCTATTATGGCTAAGTTTGAGTTAGATGTGGAGTGCAAGGTATTGGTAGGCGGCGATAGCACCCCTTACCTTAAACCCAACCCCGCATCGCTGCTTCTAGCCACCAGCACTTACGGAATCGCACCTGAACAGTGTATTTATGTGGGCGATGACCTGCGTGATATACAAGCCGGAAAAGCTGCTGGCATGCCCACCATCGTAGCGAACTACGGTTACTGCAAAGACGACGACACCGTCCCCACCTGGGGTGCGGATGCCATTGCTAACAGCCCTGAAGAACTGCAACAGCAGTTACAAGAATGGGGCAATAAAGCCTAAAGCACACTACCTAAGCGCCTGATCTCACAGGCGCTTAGTGTATACACCGCTACTTCATTAGCAAGAAGCCTGCTGTTTTCTTCTGGTCTGCAGAAATATTCTGGCTGTTCATCAACTCATCCAGATCCTGCATCGCAGTTACTACTGCACCACTCAACGCCGCTACTTCGCCCTGCAACCTAGATACTTTCTGTGCTTTTTCACTATCAGAAAGTTTCTGATCAGCCGTCACTTGCTGAAGTTCTAACTGCTTTTGCTCTAATTGCTCACGCAACTCCCGTATACGTTTCAGTAGCCCCTTCACCGTATCGGGCAAATCGCTCTCATCTATATCTGCATTTTTATTTTTCTCTGATTTTTGATGTTTAGCGGCCGCATTCAGTGCCTCAGCAGAAATACTAATACGTACACTTTCGCCAATGGGCTGTACCGCTGATGCCGATAGATCACCACCCGACGCACGTTCTGGTTGGGTCAGGGATGCTGCATCAAGTCGATTGTGATCCAGCACCGTTGTAGGCACCGCCAACAGCGAGGAAATTGGCATAAAACTCTCTCGTTAACACATATAAAAATGCCGTACCACCTAGCTAAGGTGGCACGGCATCGTAACGACCTTTTATGACTATTATTTAGCTATTTTGCCATTTATCAGCTAACCAAAAAGCGCAGGATAATGTTTTAGCATCTGTGATACGGCCATCCCTACACGCTTCTAGAAACTCTTCTACAGGCATGCTAAACACATCTAAAAACTCGCCCTCATCTAGCTGTCGTGTACCGGCTTGTAGGCCTGTCGCAAAGTAAGCGTAGAGCACTTCGTTTGAGTACCCTATAGCCAGATGGATTTTCCCAGCCAAATGCCACTCACTAGCGGTGTAACCGGTTTCTTCTAACAGTTCACGTTGACCGCATACAAACGGATCTTCACCCGCATCCAGTTTGCCAGCAGGTAGCTCAATCATGACTTGCCCTACAGGATGACGATATTGGCGCTCTAACAGCACATGCCCGTTATCCAGCAACGGAATCACCACTACAGCCCCAGGATGCACCACATAATCACGTGTACTTTGCCCGCCATTAGGCAAGCGTACAGTGTCTCGCTTCAGTGTGATGAAGCTCCCCGCATGCAGCGTTGTGCTTTCCAACAACTCTTCAGTTAAATGCGTAAATTCAGTGTCTTGATCCGTCGTAGTGGGTTGAGTCATTGTGTTTTCCATTACCAGAATATGTACTAGCGTCACGCGACGCACCACCATCACTATACCGTTTTCAATTGCAGAGATTATGTACCTAGCGAGAAATATCTTTGTGGCCTCAACAACAAGCACACCATCCCACCTATTTACGGTGCTGACTATCTGTAGGCCTTTGCGCATTCCCAACCACCCATGGCAGAGGCACGAAGATATCTTGCTTGGAATACGAGGTGTGAAACGCCCCTAGCTCTACCGGTGGAGCGGTCTCATGCTTAGACACTGTCAGCGTACACCCTGTTAGCAAGACACCCATCACCACAACTGCTACACCACACATAGAACGCCGCATTATCGCTCTCCTCGCAACACCCTTAACGCTAGGCAAGATTCTTCAAAAGGAATGACTCTCAGCACGTTATTGCTGTAGAAACACGGCCGCAAAGGATAGTCACCCAACTGCGTACTGAGCAACACTTGCTGCACCACATCAGGAAAACTTCCCCGCTGAGTGAATGGTCCACTTAATGGGATCTCTACACTTACCGCCCAATGCTCATCATTAAAAACCCATGCTGCATCACGCGCCCAACGCTGTATGAGTTGTTTAAGGCTCTTATCGCTGGTCAATGATGCAAAACGCTGCTGCGCTGATGCGGAGGAAGGCAACGATTTAGCATCCGCAGCCTGCTCCCCTGATGCCTCAACACCTTGAACTAGCGCTGCACTGGCTGGCTCAGAAAGTGCGCTTGATTGCCTCTCGCCATGAGCCACTCTTGCAACAGGTTCCGGCCTAGACTGAAAAGGCGTAGTTTTTGAGGGGATCTCATTCTTTACGTAGCGCCTTCCTGACTGCTTTTGATCACTATCCTCACCCACCTGTGTTCTCGACAGCGGCGCCACGCCTGATGACGGACCTATAGATGTTGAGCCGATGTCAGACCACTTTTCTTGCTCAATACCGAAGACCGCTCTTCTTTTATTTTCTCGTCCATTCGCATCTAGGTGTGGAGTCAGCGCAGGCAAAGCCCTTGCATGAGCCTCAGAACCAAGACGTGACTGTTTTTCTGACTGTGATAGTGCGTTGATATGCCCCTGCGCCTGAACAGGCTCTATGAGCGTTGCATGACGTAAAGCAGCATCTGGATAAGACTGAGCTGACTGCGCTATAACCTGCTTGGCTCCCTCTCGCTGCAATAGCGTTTGCTGCTTTTGCAAATAGCTCAATAATAGCGGCTTGGAAACCGTTCTATACGCCCATGCTTCCTCTGCCCCTCTACGCAGCAACAATACATCCACCGACTCGTTCACAACGTGATAGATGCCCTGTGGCTGCGCCTGCACTGGCACTAAAGTGCCATCACGACGTAACGTAAACAAGGCGGGCACATAACTATCACTAGGAAATTGCAGCCACACCTGTTTCGTATTACTAAATACTTGCAGTGGTGCCAACTGGTTGTTGCCGGTTAACGCCCAAGAAAAATCAAACTGATGCTCAGCGTCTGCCGATGCCAAATAGCCCCAGCCATCCCACCACGAACCATTATTTGGTGCGGCACAGCCCGCGAGCACACTACACACCACCACACATGCGATACCTTGCCTCATATTTCGCCCAATAAAAAAGCACCCAACCGTTAGAGTTGGGTGCTATCTTGGGCGATTTAGCCTAGCAGAACTAGCGCTATGATTGCCTATGGACCGACTTAGCGTGGTCTAGCATTCGCAATCTTATTCGCCTCTTCTGCTGCCACACGCAATGCCGCTACAGCAGGAGTTTTACCATCTAGCGCGTCTTCTAGTGTCAGGTTAAACATGGCACGGATCTGATGGTAGTTATTAACTCTGAAGCCACGTGTGGTGTTTTCAGGGTTACGTTCGTACACATCCACCAGTGCCTTCCAGTCACCCAGATTAGCGTAGTAGGAAGGCTCAGTTTTCGCATACGCAGCTTGAGTCAAAGGCAGATAACCTGTGGACTCGTACCATTTTTGCGCTACATCGTCAGACGCCAACCAGTTCACAAATTGTGCACTGGCTTTGTCTTCATCGTTAGACTTACCTTTGCTAGCCCAGAAGCCAGAACCCGACACAAACGGATTACCTGGCTGTGTCGTAACTTGTGGGTAATAAGGCAACCCTGTCACAGCGTAATTCAACCCACGCTGAGCGTTTAGTCTGCCGATATTGCCAGAGTTAGACAGCAATACCGCGCACTCACCGCCTTGGAAGCGATCTACGGATTGTGGGCCAAACTCAGGCTTCACCATCAACTCGCTGCGTACCCAGCTAATCATGGTAGATAAGTGACGTACGTACAAAATGTCAAAATCAAAGCCACGACGGTTATTGCTATCGCCTGCGTAGAATTGCTTGTTTACCGCTGCCAAGTTTTCCAAGTTAATGGAAACAGGTTGGTCAGAGGTCAATGGACAGCGACGCGAACCATTATTAGCCAATGTCACTAACTGGTCCTGCAGCCCCTGCCATACACGTTGTGGCTGTGTAGGCTCTAAACCTGCACGTTTAAACGCGTCGATGTTATAGAACATCACAGGAATTTCTGCCATGAACGGCAAGGCCAACATACGGCCACGCGTGTCATGCATAAAGTTATTAGCGGCTGGCAAGAACCAGCGCTGATTACCTGCTGATGCTTTAGTCAGCAACGTGTGCATAGGCTGCACATAAGAGCGCTGCGCTACATCATCCAGACCTGAGGTCTCACCCATCTGGAACAGGTTGGGCTTGCTGGAATCAGCCTGTAAAGCTGTATCCAACTGGTCTTCACTCTCGAATGCACGCAAGCTTACGCGTACATCGTCCTGGCTACGGTTGTAGTTGCGGACCAGCTCTTCAAAAACGACTTTATTGTATTCTGGCAAAGCGTGCCAGACTTGGATATCCGTCGCAGCAGATGCTGCGGAGGTGGCAGTAACCAGAAATGCAATAGCCGTTAAACGGCCTGAAATAGCTGAAGAAAACAATGTTTTTTCCATGAAGTGCCTAGCGCAAAAAAGGAAATTCCGCTTCGGGTTGTCTGCCTGCGATAAGGTCAGCCAACGCTTTGCCAGAACCGGCCCCAAGAGTCCAACCTAACGTACCATGTCCGGTATTGAGATACAGGTTACGTACTTCAGTGCGTCCGATTAGGGGAATATTGGATGGAGTAGCAGGACGCAACCCCGACCAAAACTGAACATTATCAAAATCAAGCGCATTTGGGAATAACTCTTGAGCTTGCTTAACCATTGCCAAGCATCTTTTGCCATTCAGAGCCCGAGAGTAGCCACTTAACTCTGCGGTTCCCGCCATACGCAAGGTGTTACCTAAACGAGTATACGCCATTTTCTGAGCCGAATCGGTAAGACTAATATCGGGGATGGCACTGGCATCTGTGATGTCAAAAGACGCCGAATACCCTTTGGCCGGGTACACAGGACAACTAATACCTAAAGGCGAAAGTAACGCTGCTGAGTGTGCCCCCAAAGCCACCACCACAGCATCTACTGCTACGTGCTGGTACTCCCCTTCTGCGTCTACAATCTCCAGATGCTGCACTTTGCCTTGCTCTGTGCACAGACGCGTCACGTTCGTGTTGTACTGGAAAGTAACGCCACTATTTGCCAAATGGCTAGCCAACTGCGTAGTCCACTCATAGGCGTCACCAGACTCATCCTCGGGGTGGAAATCACCGCCCGCAATCTGATGCTTGATACCTTTTAACGCAGGCACCAATGCCACCAACTCTTCTGCACTCAGAATGCGTCTATCGATGCCAAAGTTACGCATCACATCCGCCATTTCTTGCGCTTCATCGAAACTGCGTTCGTCACGGTAAAAGCTCAAAATGCCTTTTTCTAAGCAGTGGTAATCCATCTCCACCGACTGGCGCATATCTTGCAATACCTGACGGCTGTATTCAGCCAAACGCAGCAACGCTTTGACGTTAGGCTCAAAGCGTTTAGGCTGACACTCCCATAGGAAGCGCAGCCCCCACATCCATTGCTTGGGATCCAGTGACGGCTTGAACCATAGTGGTGCATCATCTTTAAACAGCCAGCGAGCCAAGCGCCAAGGCGCTTTAGGGTTGGCCCACGGCTCGGCATAAGACACTGATATCTGCCCGCCATTGGCGCGTGAACACTCTAACGCTGGCCCGGGCTGCCTATCCATCACCAGCACTTCGTGCCCATCTTGATGCAGCCACCAGGCTGTGGCCACTCCTAGCGTTCCACTTCCTAACACAGCGATTTTCATGGCCCTACCCTTTTATGGCTGTAAACACGTCACGGCTTTCACCCCTTACTTACAAGGCGTCGGCTTCGGAGGTAAATGCATCGGCATAAAACGCTTCGTCAGGCAATTTGCACTGTTCGCTGAAATCTTTGCGTGCGCTCTCTACCATGGCAGGAGCACCACATGCATAGACTTCCCAACCTGACATATCAGGCAAGTCAGCCATTACTGCCTGATGTACAAAACCTGTGCGGCCAAACCATTCGTCGTCTTTCTGTGCATCAGAGATCACAGGAATGAACTGGACATTCGTCATGGTCTGAGCCCATTCCTGAGCTAACGCCATCATGTACAAATCTTTAGGTCTACGACCGCCCCAGTACAAACGTACTTCGCGGGAAATACCTTTTTGCTGCATGTGCTCAACAATGGCTTTGATGGGTGCAAAACCCGTACCACTCGCCAGCAACACAATAGGTTTATCGCTGTCTTCACGCAGGAAGAACGACCCCAACGGTGCTTCAGCACGTAGGATTTCACGCTCTTTCATTTGTGTCGCGCCTGCACCGAACACATGATCTGTGAACGCACCACCGGGCATATGGCGTATATGCAATTCCACCAAGTTTTGTTCATTAGGCGGATTGGCCATGGAGTAACTACGTCGACGACCATCTTTCAGAATGAATTCCAAATACTGACCCGCATAGAACTTGAATGGATCACTGGCTGGCAATTGCAGCTTCACAACCATGACGTCATCACTAATACGTTCCAAACCTGCTACGCGTGACGGCATTTTGCGGATTTGTATATCCCCCAGCTTCTGAGCCTGTAAGGACTCAATCACCATATCGGACTGTGGGCGCACTTGGCACAACAAGGTGAAACCTGCTTCTAACTCAGCAGGCTCTAGGATTTTCTCTGGAGCGCTACCTGCCTCGTACTCACCCTCAATGACCTTAGCCTTACAGGTAGAGCAAGTGCCACTTTTACAGCTGTATGGCAGCAAAATCTTGGCAGCTATTGCTGCATCCAACAAATTCTGTCCGGCTTCTACCGGGAACTCCAGCCCTGAGGGTTGTACGGTTACCTTCATCTTGTCTTCACTTATCACTATTCAAGTCGTTATTCACGTAGGGTGCTGAGCGTAGGTTCAGCAATTTTACTGTCTAACAGGCGACCTTTACGTGCCCGTTTGGCGCGGTAAGGTTCCAATGCTGCCCAATCTAGATCCTCAGTACTTTCTTTGCGTCGGTAAATACCCGACAACCGTATACCTTGAGGCCCCACAGCTACCCACTGCGCTAAATAATCATCGTCATCCAGCGTCATTAACATCGTACCCCGTCCACCGGACGATAGCACCCGCAATTCTTCTCTATCCACCACCATGAAGCGCCCTTTGGCACTTAATAGCGCGATAGCCGTGTCGTCATCACGCAGCAACAGCGGAGGCATGAGTGTATCCCCTTCCGCTACAGTCATAAACTGTTTACCGGCACGTTGACGCGATGTCATATCGGTTAGCGCACAAATAAAGCCATAAGCACTTTGCGCCCCCAACAGATATTGCGTTTTTTCTGTTGCTACCAACATGTGTTTGGCTGGTGCGGCTGCACTAATATCCGCTAAGGCGGTAATGGGCTGGCCATCTCCTCTGCCTGACGGCAAGTTCGCTACCGAAATGGTATAGCAGCGCCCATCGGTACCCAACGCGATTAAATCATCGGTACTACGGCACTCAAAGGCAGCGTAGAAACTATCACCCGTTTTGAAGCTTACCCCATCGTTATCATGACCATGCCCCTGACGTCGGCGCATCCAACCTTTACTGGACACAATCACCGTCACAGGCTCATCCAGTACCTTGTTCTCCAAGACAGCACGCTCGGCTTCTTCGATGATGGTGCGTCGGTCGTCGCCATAGGTGTTCGCGTCGGTCTCCAACTCTTTGATCATCATGCGTTTGAAGGCTGCTGGGTTATCCAATAGTTTTTGCAAGCCAGCTTGCTCTTCACGTTGCTTAGCAAGCTCTTGCTCAATCTTGAAGCCTTCCAATCTGGCCAATTGGCGCAAACGCATTTCAAGAATGTCTTCAGCCTGGCGCTCTGACAACTTGAAGGTTTCCATCAGCGCCTCTTTGGGCTCATCGGCTTCGCGAATGGTTTTAATGACGGCATCTACGTCCAGATACACCACCATGCGACCTTCCAGCACGTGGATTCTATCTTCGACTTTATCCAAGCGGTAACGTGTACGACGTAACAAGGTCTGGTGACGGTATTGCAACCATTCTTCCAGCATTTGACGCACTGACCGTTGACCAGGACGCCCATCAATACCGATACTCACCAAGTTAATGGTCTGGTTGCATTCCATACTGGTGTGTGCCAACAGCGTATTGATGAACTCTTGTCTATCCACACGGCTGCTCTTAGGCTCAAACACCAAACGCACTGGCGCATCTTTGCCCGACTCATCACGTACCGCATCCAGCAAGCCTAACAACAATGCTTTGGTTTGCTGCTGCTCGTTGCTCAGCGCTTTGCGCCCAGTGCGTACTTTAGGGTTGGTGCGATCTTCGATTTCTTCTAGGATTTTCTGTGCCGATGCGCCTGGTGGCAGTTCGTTTACCACCAACTGCCACTGGCCTCTGGCCATTTCTTCTATGGTCCAGCGTGCACGTACTTTGATGCTGCCTCGCCCTGATGCATAGATTTGGCTCAGTTCTTGGCGACTGGAAATAATCTGGCCGCCACCAGGGAAGTCGGGGCCTGGGATTAACTCTGCCAGTCTTTCATCAGGCAGTTTAGGATCACGAATCAGCTCCACACACGCTTCGGTCACTTCACGCAAATTATGTGGAGGGATATCGGTTGCCATCCCCACAGCAATACCAGATGCGCCGTTTAACAGCACCACTGGCAAACGCGCTGGTAACAGCAGCGGCTCTTTTTGTGAACCGTCGTAGTTAGGGATGAAATCTACCGTACCTTCGCCTAATTCATCCAACAGCACTTTGGCAAACGGCGTTAAACGAGCCTCGGTGTATCGCATCGCGGCTGCATTATCACCGTCGCGTGAGCCAAAGTTACCTTGACCGTCGATCAAGGGGTAACGCAGGCTGAAATCTTGTGCCATACGAACCATGGCATCGTAAGCGGCTTGGTCACCGTGCGGGTGATACTTACCCAGTACGTCACCCACCACACGAGCGGACTTCACTGGTTTAGCACCTGCCGCCAAGCCCATGGCTTGCATGGCATATAAAATGCGTCGTTGTACCGGTTTCTGACCATCGGACACGTCGGGCAATGCTCGCCCACGTACCACTGACACTGCATAATCCAAATAGGCCTGTTCTGCGTACAGGCCCAAGCTCAAGCTGTCATCATTGCTACTCTGATCAAATAGCCCTGGTTGCTGAGAATCCATGATGTTTACTCGTCAATTCGTTAAATGAAAGCAGGCGTGATTACACATCCAACTCAGCCAAATTCCCTTTGGTCTCCAACCAGCCTCGACGCTGTGAAGACTCGCCCTTGCCCATCAGCATGGTGAACAGTGACTCTGTGCCCTGTTTGCCCAAATCGCCATAACTAACCGGCATTAAACGACGCGTATCGGGATTCATGGTGGTATCCCATAATTGCTCGGCACTCATCTCGCCCAAGCCTTTAAAGCGGCTAATCGCCCAACTGCTTTCTTTGATACCTTCTGCTCGCAGCTTTTCCTGCGCGACATCCAGTTCCTTTTGATCCAAACAATAAATCTTGCGTGCAGCACGTTTACCTATAGCTGGCACATCCAGCCTAAAGAGCGGTGGTCGCGCCACATAAATGTGACCGGCTTCGATCAGTTTAGGGAAATGACGGAAGAACAAGGTCAACAGCAATACCTGAATGTGTGAGCCATCCACGTCAGCATCCGACAAAATACATACTTTGCCATAACGCAAGCCCGATAAATCCACCGTATCGTCTGGCCCATGAGGGTCTACGCCAATCGCCACCGACACATCATGAATTTCTTGGTTGGCAAACAAGCGGTCTTTATCGACTTCCCACGAGTTCAGCACTTTACCGCGTAATGGCAAAATCGCTTGGAAGGATTTATCACGCCCCATTTTGGCCGAACCACCAGCGGAGTCCCCCTCTACCAAGAACAACTCAGTGCGGGAGTTATCGGTAGATTCGCAATCGGTAAGTTTGCCGGGCAAGACTGCCACACCAGAACTTTTACGCTTTTCTACCTTTTGCAAAGAACGTACTCGCGCTTGTGCATGGCGAATGGCAAACTCAGCCAGTTTTTTCGCCATCTCTACATCGGCGTGTAGCTTAAGTTCTAAGGCATTGCGCACAAAGCCGCTAACTAATCGCACGGCATCGCGACTATTGAGTTTCTCTTTAATTTGGCCTTGGAATTGCGGGTCTAAAATTTTGGCCGACAACACAAAACTCACCCGTGCAAATACGTCCTCAGGCAGTAAGCGCACACCTTTGGGAATCAAACTATGCAACTCAGCAAAGTTCTTCACCGCTTGAAACAACCCATCGCGTAACCCCGCCTCATGAGTACCGCCAGCAGGAGTTGGAATCAAGTTCACGAAGGATTCACGCACCACATTGCCTTCCGCTGTCCATGCCACTACCCAGTGCGCACCCTCGCCTTCAGAATAGTTGTCGTCATCGGCTTCGGCATACTGCTGGGCCTCAAATAACGGCACGAGGAACTCAGTGGTGTCTAAGGTTTCCTGCAAATAACTGCGCAACCCATTTTGGTATTGCCAGCTATGTGTCTCGCCCGTTTTTTCGTTTACGAGTTCAACCAGCACACCACCCAGCAACACTGCTTTGCTGCGCAGTACGTGCATCAGTTCACTTAAAGGAATAGCTGCACTATCAAAGTATTTGGCATCAGGCCATACACGCACCACAGTACCACTGTGTTTTTTGGGTACTTTAGCAATTTCCGCCAGCGGGATAATCACCTCGCCCTCGGAAAATACGATGCGATGCTGTAGCCCATCGCGCTTCACGTCTACTTCCAAACGTGTAGACAGCGCGTTGGTCACCGACACACCCACCCCGTGCAAACCACCGGAGAATGCGTAAGCACCACCATCTTTTTTATTAAACTTACCCCCAGCATGCAGACGGGTAAACACCAGTTCAACCACTGGCGCATGCTCTTCGGGGTGCATTCCTACTGGAATACCACGCCCATTATCTTCGACGGAAACGCTACCATCCGCGTGCAACCGAACCCGTATTAAAGATGCCAACCCAGCCAACGCCTCGTCTGCGGCATTATCAATGACCTCTTGAATAATGTGCAGGGGACAGTCCGTACGTGTGTACATCCCGGGTCGTTGTCGCACAGGTTCTAGGCCTTTTAGGACCTGAATGGAACGTTCATCGTAATTAGAAGTGGCCAAAGTCATCTCTAGCAGGATTAAAAATAAAAAGTATTTTACGGAGTTGCGCCAAAAAGCCAAAACAGGACTCGCACAACACGCTAAACTACCACTACAATGTAAATGCGCTGCACCTGGCTCTGCTGTCAAAATGCGACAGCCTATCTGCCCTCATTCCAAAGCTAGACTACCATACTGCCATGAGGCCTTATCAGGCTGCAGATTCTCTATTTTTCTTACTAAAACTGTAATTCTCATGAGTGATTCCATCAAACACGTTACTGATGCCTCTTTTGACTCGGATGTGTTGAACGCCGATCTTCCTGTACTGGTAGACTACTGGGCTGCATGGTGTGGGCCTTGTAAAGCGATCGCCCCCTTGCTGGAAGAAGCTGCTGAAGAGTTCAAAGGCCGTGTTATCATTGCCAAAGTCAACGTTGACGAAAACCCTGACATTGCTGCCTCTTATGGCATTCGTGGCATCCCCACTTTGATGTTGTTCAAAAATGGCGAAGCCACACAAACTAAAGTGGGCGCACTGAACCGCTCACAACTGAATACGTTTCTCAACGACTCCCTATAACTTGTGTCCAACTCTGATCATGCGCGGGCCAGCGATTCTTCGGCCCGCCATCATTGATTGAACCCCTTCTTTTCCTCTCATGCACCTCAACGAACTCAAAGCGCTGCATGTTTCGCAGTTGCTGGAAATGGCTGCCAGCCTGGAAATCGACAACGCTAACCGCCTGCGCAAACAAGAACTGATGTTTGCCATCATGAAAAAACACGCCAAAAAAGGCGAACAGATTTTCGGCGATGGCGTATTAGAAGTTCTGCCTGATGGTTTTGGTTTTCTGCGTTCACCAGAAACCTCCTACCTTGCCAGCACTGACGACATTTATATTTCTCCTTCTCAGATCCGCCGTTTCAATCTGCATACGGGCGACTCTATTGAAGGTGAAGTACGTACGCCCAAAGACGGCGAGCGCTACTTTGCACTGGTAAAAGTCGACAAAGTTAACGGCATGCAGCCAGAGGCCATCAAACATCGCATCATGTTTGAAAACCTCACTCCTCTGCACCCAAACCAGCCTATGCGTTTGGAGCGTGAGATCAAAAGTGAAGAAAACATCACTGGCCGTATCTTGGATATCTTTGCCCCTATTGGTAAAGGCCAACGTGCCCTGATCGTTGCTAGCCCAAAATCCGGTAAAACCGTGATGATGCAGCACATGGCTCACGCCATCACCACCAACTACCCTGAAGCCACGCTGATCGTGCTTCTGGTAGATGAGCGTCCTGAGGAAGTGACTGAAATGCAACGCACCGTTCGCGGTGAAGTTGTAGCGTCTACTTTCGACGAACCTGCAACTCGCCACGTTCAAGTGGCTGAGATGGTGATCGAAAAAGCCAAACGCTTGGTAGAACTGAAAAAAGACGTAGTTATTTTGCTGGATTCCATCACTAGATTGGCGCGTGCGTACAACACTGTGGTTCCTGCCTCCGGCAAGGTGCTGACCGGTGGTGTGGACGCCAACGCCTTGCAACGTCCTAAGCGCTTCTTCGGTGCGGCACGTAACCTAGAAGAAGGCGGCTCTCTGACCATTATCGGTACGGCGCTGATCGAAACCGGCAGTCGTATGGATGAGGTGATCTACGAGGAATTCAAGGGTACCGGTAACTCTGAGATCCATCTGGAGCGCCGTTTGGCCGAGCGCCGTATGTATCCTGCTATCAATCTGAACAAGTCTGGCACACGCCGCGAAGAGCTGCTGATCAAGCCTGATTTGCTACAGAAAGTATGGGTACTGCGCAAGTTCATCCACGATATGGATGAGGTGGAATCGATGGAATTCATCCTCGACAAGATTCGCGCCACAAAAACAAATGCAGAATTTTTCGATATGATGAAAAAATAAGCATAGAATAAATAAGCCTCCATTGTGAGGCTTATTTTCTTTCCAGCCTGGGCTGGAAACTGCGGGCATTCAGACCCTGCTTCCCTGACTTTTCTGGGATAAAACCGTTCTACGGTTTAACTCTGCACTGGCATAGGCGGGCCTGATGGCAGGCCTCACCTTAGGTGTTTCTTGCTTCCCTCATGCCAGCCCTTATTATTTGCAGAGTAGTTATGAAATTTTCTAGTCTAGAGCAGTTCCTCGATTCTGTGCGCGCCCGTGACCCACACCAGCCTGAATTCATGCAGGCAGTCGCTGAGGTCATGGGCAGTTTGTGGCCATTCATTCAGCAGAATCCGCAGTATGCAAAACAAGGATTGCTGGAACGTCTGGTTGAACCTGAACGTGCGATACAGTTCCGTGTATCTTGGGTTAACGACCAAGGCCAAACCGAAACCAACAGAGCGTTTCGCATCCAACACAGCAGTGCTCTTGGCCCCTTCAAAGGCGGCATGCGTTTTCACCCTTCTGTAAACCTCTCCATCCTTAAGTTCCTGGCTTTCGAGCAAACCTTTAAAAATGCCCTCACTACCCTGCCTATGGGTGGCGCTAAAGGCGGGTCTGACTTCGATCCTAAACACCGCTCTGAGAACGAAATCATGCGCTTCTGCCAAGCGCTGGTCACCGAGCTCTACCGTCACATTGGCCCAGACACTGACGTTCCTGCAGGCGATATTGGCGTGGGTGGCCGTGAAGTGGGCTATATGTCAGGGATGATGAAAAAACTCTCCAACAACACTGCTTGCGTCTTTACTGGTCGCGGCATTAGTTTTGGTGGCAGCTTGATTCGCCCAGAAGCCACTGGTTATGGCTTGGTGTATTTCGTTCAAGAAATGTTGAAACGCCAAAGCTTGGCTCTGGATGGCCTAACCGTGTCGGTATCTGGTTCAGGTAATGTGGCTCAATACGCCATTGAAAAATGTATGCACTTAGGTGCTAAGGTCGTAACAGTCTCTGACTCAAAAGGTTATGCCTATGACCCAGACGGTTTCACACCCGAGAAACTGCAACGCTTGATGGCTATACGCTGCCAAAGCCAAGGCTGCGTGGAAGATTACGCCAAAGAAGTAGGTATTAAATACATTGCTGGTAAACGCCCTTGGGAAGTTCCTGTTGATGTCGCCCTGCCATGTGCAACACAAAACGAACTGGATGCACACGATGCTCGTGTCTTGCTGTCCAACGGTGTGCGTTGTGTGGCCGAAGGTGCCAACATGCCATCCACATTGGACGCTGTAGAACTGTTCTTAGAAGCTAAGATTCTCTACGCACCAGGTAAAGCCAGTAACGCGGGCGGCGTAGCCGTATCCGGACTGGAAATGAGCCAAAGCTCACAACGTTTATTCTGGACACAAGAAGCTGTGGACCAGAAACTGCACCAGATCATGCACGCTATTCATGAGAACTGCGTACAGCATGGTAAGCAGTCCCAATTTATTAACTATGTAGACGGCGCTAACATTGCCGGCTTTGTAAAGGTGGCGGATGCGATACTCCAACAAGGTGTATATTAATCCTTATACGTTCTATCAATAAAAAGGGGCCTAGGCCCCTTTTTTCATGCTCTTCCTCGTTGTCACCACCGCGTTAATCTAGCGACATTTCTTCCAGTTTTGGATCATCCCAACTGCCATGCACAGCATACCGTTGTGTCATTGCCCTAGAGAGCGGTTCTTGCATCAACCATTGCGCCAAAAACGCCCCTATCCCTACCACTGGGTTCACGGCAATGGCAGCCGCTACAGCAGCGCCACTCACGTCTACCCGTGGGATCACTACTACATTCAATGCCAGGTTTTCGCTTTTCACACCTACATCGCCTTCAATCACAATGGTGCCTACAGGCCCAATGATGCGGTAGTTATTGGTGTGCAACAGCATCTCGCGCAAGCTGATGTCGCCTCGCATTTCGTCGTACGGGAAACCTTCACGCAGCACACCACCGATGTTCAGCTCTAAGCGTGCCAGCCGCGTTAAGGACTGTAATGACAACAACTCTAACAAGCGTGCCGAACGTGACTGTATTTGATTCAGCCTACCCTTGCCTAAAATGATATTGATATCACCCTCAAGGTCATCTAAAGCCACGCGCCAAGGTAAATTACGCCAATTGAACTGCATGGCTACCGAACCTTTGGTTCCTTGCACCACATCCTGCACACCAAAGAAGTTCAGATAATCTTGTAAGCTATCTATCGCTGCCTGTGCTTCTATATATAGCCCTCTGGACTCACCATTCAACAACCAGTGCCCGGTGCCTGTGAGGCTCATGCCCGGGGCCACCAATGAAAGCTTTTCTAACTGCCACACATCAGAATCGGGTTCTGATCGCCCCTCAGCCAGCACGCTACCTATGCGCTTACCTGCGATTTCCAATTGTTCTATATGCAAGTTCATATCTGGCAAATGCAACGTGTCATCTCCCCAGCGCTCAGACTCCGTATCCTCACCTACCTCGTTCTCGGCCATTTCGCCCAGAATAATGCGTTGGAAGTGGGCTTGCAGCACACCGTCTATCTCACCGTCGCTATCCACTTGCCACTGCAAGTTTCCTGCCGCTTCGCTGGAGCTTATGTCCACACGCCAATGTCGTTGCTGCGGCTGTTGAGCGGTCAGGGTCAGTTGCTCAAAACCCATCCCTACGGCCTGCGCCTCATCAGCCTGAACGCGAAAACGTTTTAAGGCAGGGAAGTATCCCTCCCCTTGTGACTCATCAGCCTGTGCCGTCTGTATCAGTGCCTGCCAGCCATCTAAATCCACTTTGGGGTAATGCACATCAACGATCAGCCCATTTTGAGCTGGACGCACCACCTTGTTGGCGGTAATGGTGCCGGCCTTGAAGTACGGCGAAGGTTGGGTAGTGTCGTGCAAGAAGCTGGCATAGAAAGAACGCCCTAGCGCTACACTCAACTGAGATGTAGTAGGGTCTACGCCTTGCCAACGTAACTGTAGTGGCCAACGCTGCTCGGCTGTTTTCTGCATAGGCAATGGCAGATCAATGACCAGGCCATTCAGCGCTGAGTCAAACGTTAACACCACATCAGACTGCTGCACACTAAGCATAAACTGAAACGGCGTGCGTCCTTGCACACGCTCATGCCACATGGCGGGTATCCATGGGCGAGCTTGCTGCATATCTACACTACCCTTAAAGAGTAGCCCTGGGTACTTCGTCGGCTGGTTTCCTTCATAAGCCACACCCTTTTCTATGCTCAAGGGTTGCCCCAACCATGTGCCATGCAAGTTCTCTGCCCAAACGGCATCTTCCGTGAAATTCAATTGGCCTTGCAACCTACGCATAGGTGGGATGTAGTCATACACGCGCAGCACTGTATTTTGCATGGCTACATGCCCCGCTACGGTGACAGGCTTTCCTGCTTGCAAAGGCACTGTCAATTTCAGCGGGACTTCCCACTGCCCTTCAGCGTGTAAAGCATCCAACTCATGGTTCAGCATTTCGCCCAAAGGCGAGTTTTTAAACAATGGGGCGTACGAGGCTGCACTGCCATGACTTTGCGCATCTACATACACCGTGGAGTCATGCTCCATATTAGGGATGGTGATATCTAGCGTCGTTGCCTGCACAGGAGAGGCGGGATCAATTAATACCGAGGCTTGCGTAAACGTGCCATATAAACCGGCTCGTTCAATGCGCAACTGGCCCTGCACATCACGCAGTACTGGCCACGTACGCTCACGTGCGGGGGCTTGCCAGTAATCCACTTGAGCATCTCGCACGGAAGCGATGACATCAAAATAACCTTTGTCTTGCTCTGACTGAAAAGGGAAGGCGTCCACATCGCCTTGTAACGTAAACGTCCCCTGCTCCAACCATCCTTTTTGCAAGCCAGCTTTTAGCCAAACGATGACGTCTTCACCCACATCATCCGGAAAGTATTTGTACAAAGTGTTGAGTTGTACATGCGCTAGCTTGCCCTGTAGATCCAACCACCCTAGCTCATGGTTTGCATCTGGACGCCAATCACCTTGAGCGTGCAAATACAGCTCTGAGTTTTCTACTAAGAAGGACGTGAGCTGCCATGTTCTACCTCGCCCGTCTAGCTCAAAAGCCATCCTATCCAGTCGCAAGTCTTCTTGCCATAACTGACCGGCTCCGATCTTGACCCCTTCCATCAGGGCCATACTTTGCACGGGTGCAGTACTAAGCCAATCACGCTGCCCTATCCATCTGTCTAAGTCAGCCCAGGAGGAGGACATGAACACTGACATTTTTTGTGCCGCTAACTGCTGGCCATAAAACGCACCGTGTAAATCAGAGGCCTCAGCTTTAAATCGTATATCGGTAAAGCGCCCTTTCTCTACGTTAACGAGCAACTCTAACGACTCAGGTGACACAGACCAATCAGCGCTTTTATCCAAACCTAAGGCTAATAATGCCTCAAACCCAGTATGCGCACGCACATACAACTGACCATCCATCGCCGCTAAGCTATCACCCGCCTCTACTGGACTGCGTAGATCAGCCAATACGGCCAACCCTGCTGGGTGATCTACCGTACCCTCTTGCAAGGCCACATAATGTCTGCCATCACGGTTTTGAACGTCTATTTGTACTGGACTAATGATTTCTGGAGGAAGCTGCCTATAGCTGTCTTCCCAAATGATAGTGGTATTGGCAAACTGCACTTGTCTTTGCAAGGCTAGCCAACGTAATACGGCTTCTTCCTCGCCTGATGGCGGTGCTTGATTGGTGTTTGTACCCTCATCCACCAACACGCCACCCACGCGTATATCCGCATTGGCATCTCGCTGTATAGTGAGTTGCAAGCCTTCTGCATACACCATGTGAAAAATAGGCTTGGCATATAGCCACGATGACCAACTGAACTCAAACTTCAGCAGTGGAATATGCAAGGCTGGTTGTTGGCCTTCGCCTTGCTGCACACGCACATTATCTATTTGTATACGAGCGCGCGAGCCTTTCCACTCGCCGGAGACCTGCTCAAATGTCAGCTCTACCCCTAAGGCTTCAGACAACACTTTTTCCAATGGTGCCTGCCATTGCTGCAAATTGGGTATCACCCAAAAACGTATTGCGCTGACAAACAGTACTGCGCTCAGGTATAAAGCAAAAAGCGCATACAGCAACGTGCGCCGTAGTCGTGACATAAGCCTCCAATCGTCACACTAATCTGGAAGACTGCACAAGTGCTAACATGGGCATGCTTTACACCGTTGATTAATGCTCTGACCTTTTTATCGATTATCAGATGAACGAAGCCATTATATTGAACTCTGCCCTCGCTTGGTCAGGCACATTACAACGAAAATTAACGGCATTCCCCGATTTTGCTCAACACTTGCAGCAAAATAGCCAAACACCACTATCTATAGAGCGCTTAAATCAGCTGGCTCGCCACTTTTTGGCAGATGCCCCCTATAGTGAAATCAACGATATTAAACGCCCCTTACGGCTATTGCGCACCGAGGTCTTCTATACGTTGATGCTGCGTGACATTGCCGGTTTAGCGAGTTTCGAGGAAGTGACTCAGGCAATGAGCCATCTGGCTGATTTGTCGGTACAACATGCGTATGAAACGGCTTATCGCAAACTAGCAGAACGGCATGGCGCCCCACTGGACCCTAAAACTGGTCAGCCCTTAGAGATGTTGGTTCTGGCAATGGGTAAATGGGGTGGAAAAGAATTAAACGTTTCTTCCGATATAGATTTGATCTGCATCTACGGCCCTGATGGCGACACCTCGGGGCCGCGCCCGTTAAGCCACCACGAGTTTTTCGGGAAGCTAACCCAGCAAATCAGCGCCATCTTGTCTGAAGTCACCCCCGATGGTCAGGTGTTTCGCTGCGATTTACGCTTACGTCCAGATGGGGACTCTGGCCCGTTGGCGTGGAGCATGGCTGCTGTGGCCAACTACCTTATTAGCCAGGGTCGGGAATGGGAGCGTTATGCGTGGATCAAAGCCCGACCTTTACCGCTGCAAGCGTGGTCCGGTAGTAACCCCCATCAATTGCGTTACCAATTCGAACAATTACGCACACCGTTTGTCTACCGCAATTACTTTGACTTTGATGCGTTAGCCTCTCTACGCGAACTGCGTGAACGTATACGCCAAGACTGGAATAGACGCGTTTTAAACCGCAACGGTATTGATAGCCTACACAACATCAAACTGGGCGACGGCGGCATTAGAGAAATTGAATTCGTAGTACAGCTGAATCAGCTGATACGAGGAGGACGACTGCCCTCATTACAGTGCGCCAACTTGCTGGATGCGATGCGCGCCCAACAACGGGCCCGAGTGCTAACAGCTACCTCTGTGCAAGAGCTAAAACAAGCTTATCTATTTTTGCGCCGCACCGAGCATATGCTGCAGTACCGTGAAGACACACAAACCCATTTGCTACCAGTCAAACCCGAAGAGCGTCATGCACTGGCCCTCACTATGGGACTCAGCGTAGAAGAGTTTGAAACGCAATTACAGCAACATCGTACGGTAGTCAGCCGGTATTTTAGTGATGCTTTTAGGCTAGCTGGGCTTAACGACAATAGCCCTACTAGTACTCCCGCTATCCCCGAGCCTGAACCTGAAGTTGCCGCACCTGACGATTTTCAGGCTCATGCCCACGAGAAAATCACCCATTTTCTTGATAGCCATAAACTGCGACGCTTGCCCCGCCCTAGTCGCGCCCGACTAGAGCAACTACTGCCGCAACTGTGCCAGGCTGCTGCGCACACGATCAACCCCGAAGAAACGCTAAGCCGATTGCTCAATGTGATGGAAAGCATTGCCCAGCGCAGTGCGTATGTGGCCTTATTAAGCGAGTACCCAGAAACCATCAGCCGTTTAACCATGCTGGTGTCTGCCAGCCCATGGGTTGCGCAGTATTTAGTGCAATACCCCTTGGTTTTGGATAGGCTGATTAACTGGCAAAGCCTCATGCAGGACACCGATTTTTCGGCCCTGCAAAAACAACTGCACCATGAGTTAGATGCCTGCAAACTGCCTGATGGCCAACCTGACATCGAGCAACAAATGAACCTGATGCGCGACACACTGCATCAACACACATTTGAACTACTGGCCCAAGACTTATCGGGCTGCTACAGCGTAGAGCAACTGGCTGACAAGCTCTCTGCATTGGCCGACCTCATGCTAGAAGAAACGCTGTACCGTACATGGCCGTTAGCACAACCTAAAGGCGCTGACTTATCGTCATTGCCTGCACCTGAGTTTGCCATCATTGCCTACGGCAAGCTGGGCGGTAAGGAGTTAGGTTATGCCTCAGATTTAGACTTGGTGTTCTTATACGATGACCCAGATCAAAATGCCTCTGAACACTACGTGAAACTGGGCAGACGCATGATCTCGTGGCTGTCCACCCTCACTTCGTCAGGACGCCTATACGAAGTGGATATGCGCCTACGCCCAGACGGAAATGCTGGCCTCATTGCCGTCAGCATAGATAGTTTTGAACAATACCAGCAGCAACAAGCCTGGAGCTGGGAGCACCAAGCCTTAACCCGCGCCCGCTTTGTCGCCGGTAGCACGCGTATCGGTGAGCGTTTTGAACAAGTACGCCAAGACATATTGGTACGCCCTCGCGATTTACAGCAGTTAAAAGCCGATATACGACAAATGCGTGCGCGTATTTTTGAAGGCCACCCCAACCGTAGTGAGCTGTTCGATTTGAAGCACGATAGTGGCGGTATGGTGGACATAGAATTCATCACACAATTTATTGTGCTGGCGCATGCCCATCAGTACCCAGTGCTCTTAGGGAATCTAGGTAACATCACGTTGCTAGGATTAGCAGCAGAATTAGGGCTGATAGATAGCTCGCTGGCAACCCAGGTCAGCAGCATCTACAGAAACTACCGAAAACTGCAGCACACCTTGCGTCTACAAGCCCAACCGTGGGCGCGCGTGCCGCCTCAAAACCACGAACAAGACCGCCAAACTGTGCGTGCACTTTGGGAAGTTGTGATTGAGGGCTAAAATAGTAGGTTCAGCTACATTTATTTAGTCATAAGCGTCATGTCCACATCTGTTGATCGTCCTGTACTCACCCTACCAGACAACCGCAAAAAGGTTTTGCTGCACTCCTGCTGCGCCCCCTGTTCGGGCGAGGTGATGGAGGCCATGACCGCATCAGGCATAGACTACGCCATCTTCTTTTACAATCCGAATATCCATCCCGTGCGCGAGTATGAAATTCGCAAACAGGAAAACATCCGCTACGCCGAAAAACACGGTATCGAATTTATTGATGCCGACTACGACGTAGACAATTGGTTTGAACGGGTAAAAGGTATGGAGCATGAACCCGAACGTGGCATACGCTGTACAGAATGCTTTGATATGCGCTTTGAGCGCACTGCCTTGTATGCGCATGAACACGGCTACAACACCTTTAGTAGCTCACTAGGCATTTCACGCTGGAAAGACATGAACCAGATCAATGGCTGTGGCGAGCGCGCAGCAGCCCGTTACCCAGACATGCTGTACTGGACGTACAACTGGCGCAAAGGTGGCGGCGCTAAACGTATGATCGAAATCAGCAAAACCGAAGAGTTCTACATGCAAGAATACTGTGGCTGCGTGTACTCCCTGCGTGATGCCAATCGCTGGCGTCGTGAAACTAACCGCGAACGCATACAAATTGGTGTGAAATTCTACTCGTGGGATGCTACGCGGGAAAATCTGAATGAAACACCGGCCAAACGTTTAGACAAACCTATACGCTAAGCCCACACTAAAAAGGCCTGTGATCACAGGCCTTTTTTATTCCCCCTACGGTGTAGTGGGCGGATACAGCTTTACGCTACAAATCAGTGCTATCACTAACGCCAAAGACGCTGCTAATAGCGCGCTAGAAAAACTGTGGCTATAGGTATGCAAAAGCTCTGCCACCATAGGGCCTATGATCTGCCCTACGCTGTACATCAATGTCATGATGGCTAAAACGTTTTTCCCGGTATGACGAGCCAAACGTTGCGCGGCAGGCATCGCAATTGTCACGGTGCCAGTGAAGGTCCCTCCCACTAACAGGGCGCTAAGCATATAACTACTGGCTGACTGAACAAGCACAGGCAAAGCTACACCAAACGCTTGTAACGCTAGATTCCATTGCAATGCCCCGCGTGTACCCAATCGCTCATGCTGCCTATGCCATACAAAGCACGCTGGTACCGCACCCAAACCAAACACTGCCCACACATGAGCTGAATGCACATTAGGTAACGCCATGTGCACCAACATGGGCAAGTAGGTGGCCGTTACGATATAGCCAAAACCAGCCAGCCCATAAATCACCACCATAGGCAGCACTGCCACCAATTTAGGTTGTATAGCCGCCTGTGCTGTAGAGACCTCGGTGGACGACTCGGTATAGCGCATCAACAACCCAGGTGCAGCAATAAGCCCCATCACGGCTGCTACCGCCCCTAATAGCAACCACATACCTGAGCTATGCAAGCCTAGGCTGGCACCTAACACCAACAACTCGGCAGATAAAGCTATTCCTACGCCTACCCCTGCATACAACACTGGAGCTCCAGTGAAATGCCCCCGCTGCTCAAATAACCATAGAGATGCCGCTACAAAGCCTAATGCACTCACGGCACCGGCTACACCACGCACCAGTAATATGCCCCATACAGGCACAGGTAACGCTAACACAGCTAAACACAAGGCCGTTCCCAATACAGACCACAAACACAGTTTGTACGCGTAGCTTGCACGCATCCGTACCGCTAACAGAGCCCCTAGCAAATAGCCTGCATAGTTCATCGATGCTGCCCAGCTACCCTGCTGCACGCTAATCACGCCGTCTTCCACCATGTAAGGGAATACAGCCGTGAAAGCAAAGCGCCCAAAGCCCATACCTACCGACAAGATTAACGCTGCCTCTACAGCTGAGCGCCAATGTCCTACTGGCGTACGGCGATGTGCGGCGGCTGTCATTTCACCGCCTCAGACAATAGCGCCAAGAACGATCTAAACGCTGGCACATCATAGCCTTTACGCCATACCAACAAGGTGTCTACCGACGCCACTTTTACTGTGGGCATACTCTCTGGTACCCCCGCCAGTTTCAATACACTAGCAGGAACTAAGGTCACACAGTTGCCTGCCGCCACACAGGCAATCATGGCGTGATACGACGCAATCTCTAGCACACGCCACTCAGGCGTATCCGCCATCCCCAAGGCCTGTTCTGCAATGCCTCTATACGTGCACCCTAACGGAAATGCAGCCAAGGTACGTGTTTGAATTTCAGACACCTGCGTCACCGCAGACTCGCTACTGGGTAATAAAAACAGCAGTTCTTCTGTCCACACTGGCATGGCTTGTAAACCTAACTCATCCAGCAACACATCAGCATCTGTTGAACTCGCTAAGGCAGCAAAGGCACAATCTAGCAAGCCAGTGCGCAATTGCTCTATGAGGGCTCGCGTAGGACCTGTACTCAGTTGTAATTGAGTGCTCGTATGTTTGGCATGGTAATTAGCCAATAAAGCGGGCAATCGGCTTGCCGCCGTACTTTCCATACTGCCCATACGTAAGGTGCCGCCATCAAGGCCACCTGTTACCACATGCCTCGCTTCTGCTTCCAAGGCTAGCAGCCTATTGGCGTAATCCAAAAACTTCTGGCCCGCCGCTGAAAGCACCAGCCGTTTACCCGTGCGTACAAACAGCTCTGATCCTAAGTCAGCCTCTAATTGCTGTATACGAGTGGTGACGTTAGAAGGTGCCCGCCCTAAATGCGCAGCAGCATGTGTAATGCTCAGCTCGCTCGCTACCGTGGTGAAAATACGTAGAGTTTCGGAATCCATTAAATTCTTCTTTTGAGAACAATAATTGAAAATTATTCTTTTAATAAGAAATTAAAATATACACCCCTACGCAGAAACACCATAGCCCTAGATGCAAAAAAGCCCCACTCACAGAGATGGGGCTTTTTGCTTCGCAAGCACTAACAGGCTTATGCTTTGCTTGCTTTCTGGTCGAACACAAAACTGCCGTCACGCCAGTCCACAGGTACTACATCATCCTCACCAAAATGACCTTCCAGAATCAGCTTGGCCACTGGGTTTTCGATGTTTTGCTGAATCGCACGTTTCAACGGTCTAGCACCAAACAACGGATCGAAGCCAACTTTTGCCACCTCAGCCAAGGCCGCATCGCTAACCTCTAACTGCATACCACGGTCAGCCAAACGTTGTGCCAAACGTTGCAACTGGATTTTGGCAATAGATTGAATCTGTGCCTCGCCCAGTGCGTGGAACACCACCACTTCGTCAATACGGTTCAAGAACTCTGGACGGAAGGAGAGTTTGACCTCTTCCCACACGGCCGACTTCACTTTCTCGTACGGCTCACCAACCATTTCCTGAATGTGATGCGCACCCAAGTTAGACGTCATGATCACCACGGTATTACGGAAATCAACCGTTCTACCCTGTCCATCAGTCAGACGACCATCATCCAATACCTGCAGCAAGATGTTAAACACATCGGGGTGTGCTTTTTCTACCTCATCCAGCAAAATCACACTATACGGTTTACGACGCACAGCTTCAGTCAAGTAACCGCCCTGCTCGTAACCCACATAGCCCGGAGGCGCACCAATCAGTCTGGCTACCGAGTGTTTCTCCATGAACTCTGACATATCAATACGAATCAAATGATCTTCAGAGTCAAACAAGAATGCCGCCAAGGCTTTGGTCAGCTCGGTTTTACCCACGCCGGTAGGCCCTAAGAACAGGAACGAACCATAAGGTTTAGATGGGTCAGCCAAACCAGCACGTGAACGTCGGATCGCATCCGCCACCAACGACACAGCTTCGTTCTGACCTACCACACGCTCCTCAAGGTGCTGCTCCATGTTCAGCAGTTTTTCACGCTCACCTTGCATCATGCGAGACACAGGAATACCGGTTGCACGTGATACCACCTCGGCAATTTCCTCAGTACCTACCTGAGTACGTAACAGCTTAGGTTTGTCTTCCAGCTTGTCTTTAGACTGTTCGGCAGTAGCCAAACGGCCTTCTAACTCGGGCAACTTGCCGTACTGCAGCTCAGCCAATTTATCAAACTGACCTTTACGTTGCAGTTCAGCCATTTCCGCTTTGAGCTGCTCAATTTCTTCCTTGATAGACTGCGTACCTTGTACAGCCGCTTTCTCGGCTTTCCAGACTTCCTCAAAATCGTTGTACTCGCGTTGCAAACGCTCCAGCTCTTCTTCAATGGTGGCCAAACGACGCTGTGACGCATCGTCAGTTTCTTTACGCACGGCTTCACGCTCAATTTTGAGCTGAATCATGCGGCGATCTAGCCTATCCATGACTTCAGGTTTTGAGTCAATCTCCATACGAATACGCGCAGCCGCTTCATCGATCAAGTCAATCGCTTTATCCGGCAAGAATCGGTCGGTAATGTAGCGGTTAGACAGCTCAGCAGCAGCCACAATCGCTGGGTCAGTAATGACCACACCGTGGTGCAACTCATAACGTTCACGCAAACCACGCAGAATCGCAATGGTGGACTCTACATCAGGCTCATCCACCAGCACTTTCTGGAAGCGACGCTCTAACGCGGCATCTTTCTCTATGTACTGACGGTACTCATCCAAGGTCGTGGCACCTATACAGTGCAGCTCACCACGGGCCAGCGCTGGTTTCAGCATATTGCCGGCATCCATCGCACCTTCGGCTTTACCTGCACCAACCATGGTATGGATTTCATCAATAAAGAGAATGGTTTTACCCGCGTCTTGAGACAATTCTTTCAAGACAGCTTTCAGACGCTCTTCAAACTCACCACGGTATTTAGCACCCGCTAACAAGGCGGCCAAATCCAGTACCAACACACGTTTGTTTTTCAGGTTCTCAGGCACTTCGTTATTCACGATACGCTGAGCCAACCCTTCCACAATTGCTGTTTTACCTACACCTGGCTCACCAATCAGCACAGGGTTGTTTTTGGTTCTACGTTGCAAGATCTGTATAGAACGACGGATCTCATCGTCCCTACCAATCACCGGGTCTAACTTACCCAGACGAGCACGCTCAGTCAGGTCTGTGGTGTATTTGGACAACGCTTCTCTATTGGCATCGCCTTCTGCGTCACTCACCGATTCACCACCGCGCACAGCATCAATCGCGGCAACCAACGCTTGCTCGTTTAGACCAGCTTCTTTTAATAAGCGGCCAGCCTGCCCTTTATCTCGGCTTAATACCAACAAAAATAATTCGCTGGCAATATAGGTATCACCACGTGAGGTGGCTTCTTTTTCCGTTAATGCCAACGCACTTTGTAGTTCGCGGCTAATATTTAAATTCACATCCCCAGATGAAATCTGAGGTAATGCATCAATTGCTTTTTTAACTTCGGCTTGTAAACGCGGCACGGCCACACCTGCACGCGCCAATAGACTGCCTGCTCCGGAATCCACGTCAGCCAACAATGCAGCCAATACGTGTACAGGTTCCAGATAAGAATTGCCCTGTTGCAATGCCAAGCTTTGCGCATCAGCCAAAGCCTGTTGAAATTTTGTCGTTAATTTATCAATTCGCATGTTGCCTTACTCTAGGTAATGTGCAGAATCTTGCGATGAGTATTCACAGACTGCACCAGTTTAATTTCGCTTGACTTATAGATGATGACATCTGGCCAAACTTCAAGAGCCTGTTAAAATCATTTATGTGTTTATTTGCATTTTCTTACATTTATTGCAACCCACTAAAATAAAAGAAAAAGCAAAATCCTTGATGTTTCAAAAAGAGCTTTTAAATACGCTAGAATACTAACTATGGCACTTCACTCCGAAGTGCGAATTTTATGCTGCGTTTGAAAATAAGCTCTCATTACGGTCTTTGTACCTAACTGTTTTCAACCGCAGACGCTTTCTATGCAAAAACGAATCTCTGTCAGTCACGATGCTATACGTTGCTCATCCTGCATGCTGAATGAAATCTGCTTGCCGCTGGGGATGTCCAACCACGACCTGCAGAAACTGGATGAACTGGTCAAAGAACGCATACGTTTGACCAAAGGCTCTGTCCTGTTCCACCTTGATGATGAAGTAGACGCCATCTATGCCTTGCGCACAGGCAGCATCAAGACACAACTGGAAGACGCATCCGGCCAAGTGCAGATTACTGGCTTCTTGCTGCCGGGCGAAATTATTGGCATGGATGGGTTATTAAATAACCGCCATGTCTCTCACTCTATCGCACTGGAAGACAGTGAGGTCTGTGTGATGCCGTTGAACGAGCTAGATAAGCTGTCATTGCAGCTTCCCATCTTGCAACAACAACTGCGTCGCCTAATGAGTAAGGAAATCAACCGTGCTCATACCCTGATCATGAACTTGGGCGCATTACGCTCTGAACAGCGTCTTGCCGCTTTCTTGATCAACCTGTCGCAACGCTTGTCTACCTTGGGCTACTCCCCTTACCAGTTCATTTTGCGCATGAGCCGTGAAGAAATTGGTAACTTCTTGGGCCTAACACTAGAAACGGTTAGCCGTCTGTTCTCACGCTTTGCCCGTGAAGGCTTACTGCGTATACAACAACGCGAAGTCATGATCCTAGACCTGCCTGCGCTGCAAGCAATGGCTGGGGTAGACTGCTAAGCCACAGACCTATTGGCAAGCCTTCAACGTCGCAACGCTTAAGGCATCATAAAAAAATCCCACGTAACAACGTGGGATTTTTTATTGCTGCGTAGTGGCTTTACTCTGCTTCTACTACGGCAGGAGCCTCAGGTGCTTGATCTCTGGTCACCACCAAACCACGCTTCTGCCCGCCATCACTAATCTCTTCGCTTACCCCTGTAGGTTGCAATACCAAAGCGATAGTGATCGCGCAGCCAACCATAGCCACAAATGGGCCCGCCATGAGAATCCACGGCCAAGGCTCTTTAAACCACGGTTGCGTATCCAATTCCTGATCTATTGCATTTGCCATGATAGGTCCTTTATCGTGTGCGCCTTAGCGAGGCACATAAAATCGTGTTTTCTCACTGATGAATTCTTCACCAGACTCAGCGTTTGCGGGTTTTCGAGCAGTAATCACAATATCGTGCATACCTTCTTTCAAACCAGCTTCTACCGGAACCCGTACGTGTACAGGAATCAACTCGTTCGTTGCTGATGGTACGACTATTTCTGCACTACCGCTGTTCACTGTACTAATCGTGATACCTGGGAAACCTTCAGCCTCTAACTCAATACGCATAGGCTGCTCGGACTTGTTCATCATTTGCAGTCTATAGATATTCTCTATGTAGCCGCCAGGAATCTCACGCCCCATTACCCCACGATCACGGATGACATCCATATGCAGATCATTACGGGCTACCAGCGAATAGGCCGCTGCCACAGTAATAAGGCTCAAGATTGCAATATACACCAAGATACGAGGCCTAAACATGTGTCGGCGTACCTGAGACTGGCTCAAACGCTCGGTAATAGCGCGACCAGAGGTATAGCGAATCAGCCCTTTGGGGTAATCCAGTTTCTCCATCACATCATCACAGGCATCGATACAGGCCCCACACCCAATACACATGTATTGCAGCCCTTCTCGAATATCGATGCCGGTCGGACAGACCTGTACACAGAGCGTACAGTCTACACAGTCCCCTAAGCCCGCTTCTTTGTGGTCTACCTTTTTAGAACGTTTACCACGAGGCTCACCACGCACGTGGTCATAACTCACCACAAACGTGTCGTCATCCACCATCACGCTTTGGAAACGTGCGTACGGGCACATGTACTTACAGATTGCCTCACGCAGAAAGCCTGCATTCCCCCAGGTAGCAAAACCGTAGAAGAACAACCAGAACCACTGCCATGGACCCAATGTGAAATCTAGAATCTGCGCGCCTAACTCGCGAATAGGTGCGAAGTAACCGATAAATGTAAAACCAGTCCACAGCGCAATCACTATCCACAAGAAATGCTTTGTGGCTTTGAGACGCAGTTTTTTAGCACTCCAAGGAGCCTCATCCAGACGGATGCGAGCCATACGGTCGCCTTCCACCTTGCGTTCAACCCACATGAAGATTTCGGTATATACCGTTTGCGGACAGGCGTAACCACAGAACAAACGCCCTGCCATTGCGGTAAAGAGAAACAGCGAGAATGCCGACAAAATCAGCAGCACAGTCAGGTAAATAATATCCTGTGGCCACATCACAATGCCGAACAAATAGAACTTCCTCGTACCCAGATCAAACAAGACGGCTTGGCGTTCATTCCACTGCAACCAAGGCAGACCGTAATAAATAATCTGGGTGAGGAATACAAGGGCGATTCGCCAATTGGCGAACACCCCTTTTACCGATCGAGCATAGATCTTCTGATTAATGTCGACGACCTTCACAGCATGAGCGGACGCTTTAGCTGTCACCGGCTTGGAGGAACTAGGTGGCCGCCATTCCGGTACCTGCTCTGTATTTCCTTCGTCTGGATGACGATGGGGAGCGTCACTACTCATGCTACACCTCAACTTACAATAATCACATCACAATGCTTACTTGGCTGTGCTGTTGCTTAAGCCCCAAACCCAACCGGCCAACAAGCGAATCTGCTCTTCAGTCAGACGGTTTTTCTGGGCTGGCATCTGGTTATCACGACCGTTCAAAATACCTTCAACAATCACGGCCTCTGAACTGCCATACAGCCAGTTACCGCTAGTCAGGTCAGGAGCCCCCAACAATTGATTGCCTTTAGCATCCGCGCCGTGACATGCAAAACATGTTTGTTCAAACAGTTTTTTGCCAGACGGTACACGAGATTGGTCATGAGCCAAGCTGTTCAAGGAACGCACATACTGAGCGATGTCAGACGCTTCACCTGGAGTCAACACACCTTTGTGTGCTGTCATGATGCCGCGACGACCTTCAGTAATGGTGTGCAGGATATCCTCAGGCTTACCACCCCACATCCAGGTACTGTCTGTCAGGTTAGGGAAGCTTGGGCTACCTTGAGCATCAGAGCCGTGACACTGCGCACAGTTGTTCAAGAACAAACGTTGGCCAATGGCACGAGCTTCTGCATCGTCAGCGATTTCATTCAAAGGCATTTCACGGAAACGTGCGTACGTTGGTGCTAAACGCTCGTTAATTTGCTCTTGTTGTGCCTGCACTTCTTTAGCGGATGAGTAACTCAACATCCCCTGATAGCTACCCAGACCTGGGTACATAATCAGGTAGCCCAGTGCAAAGATACACAACAATATGTACATAACGGTCCACCAGCGTGGCACGTTAGTGTTGAGCTCCGTGATGTTGCCGTCCCACACGTGGGACGACTCTTGCTCTTCCATGGAAGGAGACAGCCAAGCACGCTGCGTCCATAACAACCACAGACAGAAGGCAATGCCCAACAGAGCAATAGCGGAGATATAAATCCCCCAGCCTAGATTAAAAAAATCACTCATTCGAACCTCCCTTCTCGTCAGCTTCATCCGGCAATGCGAAAGGAAGCATAGACCCATCATGGTTGGCTTTTTTACGGCCATCCGACCACGCCCAGATCACAATACCAATGAACGTCACGATGCCAAGCAATGTCATGAGACCATTCAAGAATGCAACCATGATTAGCGTCTCCCCTCGGCTACAGCTTGTTCAGCTGCTGCGCGGCCCTCTACACCCAGGCCTTGCAGGTAAGCAATCAGCGCATCTTCTTCGGTTTTACCAACCAATTGCTGAGGTGCTTTTTCAATCTGCTCGTCGGTGTAAGGTACGCCGATAATACGCAGAGCATTCATACGTGCACGCACATCGTCATGTTCTACGCTGTTATGTTGCAGCCAAGGGTAGGCTGGCATGTTGGAAGCAGGTTCTGTATCACGAGGATTACGCAAGTGAATACGGTGCCAGTTATCGGTGTAAATACCACCTACACGGGCCAAGTCAGGACCAGTACGCTTGGAACCCCACAAGAAGGGGTGATCGTACACAGTCTCACCGGCCAGTGAGTATGGACCGTAACGCTGCACTTCCGATTGCAGCATACGCACTTGCTGGGAGTGACAGCCTACGCAACCTTCACGAATGTAGATATCTCTACCTACCAAACGCAAAGGCTCGTAAGGCTTCACGCCTTCTGTGGGTTCAGTCATGGAGTGCTGGAAAAACAGCGGCACAATCTGCACCAAACCCGCAAAGGAAATCACCAAAATACTGAGCACAATCAGCAAACCAACGTTGCGCTCAATCGTGGCGTGTGTAAAACCTTTTTTCTCAGATGAGGACATTGATTGCTCCTTATTCCGTAACAACAGCCGGACCAACGTTAGTCGGACTGATCGCATCTGGGTTAGTCAGCGGAACAACTGGGTTCACACGAGGTTTACCCCATGCTGTCAAGAAGACGTTCACGCCCATCATGACAATACCGCAAACAAACATAAAGCCACCCAATGCACGAATTGCATAGAACGGATAAGTTGCTTTCACCCCTTCAACAAAGCTGTATGTCAGCAAACCATCAGGAGCAGTAGCACGCCACATCAGACCTTGCATCACACCGGAAATCCACATCGCGGCGATATACAGCACCACACCCAGAGTCGCGACCCAGAAGTGAACTTCTACCAGTTTTGGCAGAGCCATCTGTTTTTGACCGTAGAGGCGAGGAATCATGTAGTACAGCGAACCGAAGGTCACCATTGCTACCCAACCCAACGCACCAGAGTGCACGTGACCGATGGTCCAGTCAGTGTAGTGGGACAGGGAGTTCACAGTACGGATCGCCATCATGGAGCCTTCGAAGGTAGACATACCGTAGAAGGACAATGACGTTACCAAGAACTTCAAGATAGGATCTGTACGCAGTTTGTGCCAAGCGCCGGACAAGGTCATGATACCGTTGATCATGCCACCCCAAGATGGAGCCAACAGGATCAGCGAGAAGGTCATACCCAAGGACTGTGTCCAATCAGGCAACGAGGTGTACAGCAAGTGGTGAGGGCCCGCCCACATGTAGGTAAAGGCCAATGCCCAGAAGTGAACAATGGACAAACGGTAGGAGTACACCGGACGGTTAGCTTGCTTAGGTACGAAGTAGTACATCATCCCCAAGAAACTTGTGGTCAGGAAGAAACCTACGGCGTTATGGCCGTACCACCACTGCACCATCGCGTCTTGCACACCGGCGTAAACCGAGTAGGACTTCCACATGGAAACCGGAATTTCCAAGTTATTGAAGATGTGCAGTACAGCAATAGTGGTAATGAAAGCACCGTAAAACCAGTTCGCCACGTAGATGTGACGCACACGACGTTTAACGATAGTGCCAAAGAACACCACCGCATAAGACACCCAGACGATAGTGATCAGGATATCCAGTGGCCATTCCATTTCGGCGTATTCTTTGCTGCTGGTGAAACCCATAGGCAAAGTAATCAGCGCCCCCAACATAATTAGCTGCCAACCCCAGAAGGTGAAGGAAGCCAATTTCGTACAGTACAGACGCACCTGACAGGTACGTTGAACCACATAGTATGACGTCGCGAACAATGCGTTACCGCCAAAGGCGAAAATCACCAAGTTGGTATGTACTGGACGCAGACGGCCATAGCTGAACCATGGCGTTTCGAAGTTAAGTTCAGGCCAAATTAGTTGCAAGGCAACCAATAAGCCGACACTCATGCCGATAATTCCCCATACCACTGTCATGACAGAAAACTGCCGCACGACTCCGTAGTTGAAGACTTCGGCCTGTTTCCCGACTGTCTCGGAAGTGCCCATTTGCTTCCCCTATAACACTAACATTACAAAATTAATCTCCTGAGCCATGATCGCTCATGCTCGGCCGTTGCTCCCTGATCTTAATCAGGGAACTTATTATTAGTGTGGTTATTGTGTGGATATATACCAACTGGCACATCTCCTCACAAAGGCACACTATTTCTTTGTGCGCTCCGAATCCCCGTGCGTACTGTCATCATCATTTAGTATTGATTCGCCAGCAGATTGGGAGTTTTCAAATTGTCCGGCAAAAATGGCCCACCAGAATGCCACCCCCATCAGGATCACAAACAGCAACGAGATCGGTATCAGGAGAAACAGTGACTCAAGCATGGTGTACCACCTTTTTTGTTATGCAGTGACCTCACTACCAGACAGGTGATTACCCGAGATACGCTGACGGTAAATACGCCAGGAATTCAGGGCCACCAGTAGTGAGGACAACAACATAGAAACTGCAGCAACCCAAGGAGAGACCAACCCTATAGCAGCTAGGGGGGTCATCAACAGGTGCCAGACAATAGAACCGTATAAATTTTGTTTTGAAATGTGTTCTGTGCGTTGGATAAGCGCAGAGATATCTGCGTCAGATTGTGCAGGTTGCACCATCAATCCCGCCTGGGCGGCGGCAACGGCAGTAGGAACAGACATGGACATGGCACAGGGACAGCTCATGACGAATAACGCCACCATAACTGCCACAGCATGGTCTGGCTGATAAAAGAACCACACCACACCCAAGACCAGGGCCAAGATCACTTGAATAAGAACAAACCAAAAGGCTAATGTGTTAGCACGCACCGAGATACCAGCACGGAATTGCTCCACACGATCAAAAGACTGACCACGACTAATAGATTGTCGAGCACAGAATTCCAAATAGCGGGCCGTCAGCAAAAACGCCACAAACATGCTAACAGAATCAAAATAGACTTCGCCCTGCCCTTGCCAAGTGCTGACAACGCTGGGTATGAATGCCACGATAATCCCTAACGCAACGGGAACATCCATCCCAACTTTGAATTTTTTAAGACTACTCCATGCTCCAGACCAAATAGGCTGAGCACAGTAAAGCATAACGGGAACGGTAAGGAGCAAACCTGCCCAGTTCATGATCAGGATCGCTTTATCCATCAATGCCAGACTGTCTGGCTCCATAGTCTCTGAGCGCAAATACCCTGGAAAAGCAAACATCATCACCTGCATCATGGCCAACCACGCCAATCCTAGTCGCGCGAGCATATGTTTGCGCTGACTGCGCTGCTCGTCGGAGAGACCCGCAGGGATAGTAAATATAGAGTATGCGCGCATAAAGAGAATAGATAAGCGTTAACTGCTTATTAACCGTTTACATGCATGCTAACCGTTATCGGCGAAAGCTTGAATACATGATATGAGTTACTAGTCGGGGGCATTTTACTACAAAGGTACTGGAAGGTCTGCCAACGTCTCGCTTCTGTTTGATACAGAACAAGCCGTAGTGTCTTTGGACACTACGGCTTGTATTAACCACTGATGCTAGCCTTATTCAGCAGCTTTAGCAAATTGAGCGGCTTCTGTAGAACCAGCCAACGCTGTAGTAGAAGATTGGCCACCTTCAATCGTTTGTGTTACGGCATCAAAGTACCCAGTCCCTACTTCACGCTGGTGACGTACTGCAGTGAAACCACGCTCTGCGGCAGCAAACTCGCGCTCTTGCAGATCAACAAAGGCGGTCATGTTGTTGCGAGCATAGCCGTGAGCCAGATCAAACATGCCGTAGTTCAAGGCGTGGAAACCAGCCAAGGTGATGAACTGGAATTTATAGCCCATCGCACCCAACTCACGTTGGAATTTAGCAATAGTTTGGTCATCCAGGTTTTTCTTCCAGTTGAACGATGGCGAGCAGTTGTACGACAACATTTTGCCTGGGAACTGACGGTGAATGGCTTCAGCAAAGCGTTTTGCGTATTCCAAGTTAGGTGTAGAAGTTTCACACCAGATCAAGTCAGCGTAAGGCGCATACGCCAAACCACGCGAAATAGCTTGCTCTACACCGGGACGTGTACGGAAGAAACCTTCCACAGTACGCTCACCTGTAATAAATGGTTTGTCGTTGTCATCCACATCACTAGTAATCAGGTCAGCCGCTTCAGCATCCGTACGAGCAACCAATACTGTAGGTACATTCAGAACATCGGCAGCCAAACGAGCCGCTACTAATTTAGATACAGCTTCGCGGGTTGGAACCAACACTTTGCCGCCCAAGTGACCACATTTTTTCACTGCAGCCAGCTGATCCTCAAAGTGAACACCTGATGCACCAGCCACAATCATGGATTTCATCAGCTCAAACGCGTTCAGCACGCCACCGAAACCCGCTTCTGCATCAGCAACAATAGGAGCCAAGTAATCGATATAGCCTTCGTCGCCTGGGTTCATACCTTCGGACCACTGGATTTGGTCGCAACGCATCAACGCATTGTTGATACGGCGTACAACCTGAGGAACCGAGTTGATGGGGTACAGTGATTGGTCAGGGTACATTTCGCCCGCGCCGTTTGCATCACCAGCCACTTGCCAGCCAGACAGGTAAATCGCTTTCAAGCCAGCTTTTACTTGCTGCATAGCTTGGTTACCCGTTAGCGCACCCAAGGCGTTTACAAAGGGTTCTTCCGTGATCATCTTCCACAGTTTCTCGGAACCGCGACGTGCCAAGGTGTGCTCTTCTACAGTAGAGCCACGCAGACGTATAACTTCTTCAGCACTGTAAGTGCGTTTGATACCTTGCCAGCGTGGGTCCTCGGCCCAGTGTTTTTGCAAGTTGCGGATTTCGGTTTCGCGGTTACTCATGTCAGTCTCCAATACAAGAAAAAGAAAACAATCAAGATGAGTATTAGTCTACGCAAATGCGGCGCACGCAACACACTTATATCTTATATAAGACTATATATTTTTATATTTAATATCAATAAGATAGATTTTATATTTCAAGATATGAAATCATATTTTTGTTTATGGAAAAAATTATTGTGCAGCGCGCCATTTGATTTTCACAATGCGGAATAACATAACCACCATATGAAAAACGAACCGTTTTGTACCAAAAAATAATAGAAAATAAAAAAACACCTCAAAAACTGGTGCTATTCCAATTTCTGAGGTGTTTCTTTACAACAACCTTCTGTGTGCCCTCTATATAGAGAGCCGGTATGACAGCGTTATTTTTTCTCGGCAGCCCGTGCGATCCACACGGCCATCGATGCAGAAATACAAAATGCCACCGCCGCACCAAACCATGGACCTCTATTCAAACCGGCATCCAACATGGCACCAAACATCAGTGGCGCCAGTGACGACCCCACGTCCATGCCTGAATACACCAAACCATATACCGTACCTGTTGCCCCTTTAGGAGTCACACGTCTAATTAGCATGTCACGCGACGGAGCCGCCACACCAGAGAAGAAACCCGCCAACCCCACCATGACAACAGCCACTGACGAACTTAACAATCCAGAACCTAACAGTACGAGCATCAGGCCAGCAAAACACAGGGACAAAAATACTGTGCGCTCACTGCGTGCATCGGCCCCAACCAAAAAGCCACCCGCCAACATACCCACTGCAGCGGTCACCATATACGCCGACAATGCTGTTCCAGCCACCACGGGGTCAATGTGATAGACGCTACCCAACATAGGAATGGTGTAGTTCTGTACAGAAGACAGCGCCATAGAGGAAAAGGCAAAAAACAGGAAAGCGCCCCACAAAGCTGGCTGCTTACACAGTATTTTCAGAGTTTGCCAAACCCCTTCACGCGCTAATGATTTTTCTGATGCGCTGTCTTGTTCTGCCTCTACCTGCTGTTTCGCATGCTGACCAGCTAACAGGTTTCTACCCAAGAATGCCGCACACCACACGACGGCAATTAACCCTGCTGCTGAAAAAGCGGCAGCTCGCCAGCCATGGTCTGAAGCAATCGCGGCTACAAATAACGGCGTTAGTGCCCAACCCAAGTTACCCGTTAAGCCGTGCACGCTAAATGCATGCCCTAAGCGCCTGGCACTCACACGGTGATTAATAATGGAATAGTCTACTGGGTGAAAAATAGAGTTCCCTGCGCCCCCAATAGCAGCCGCCAACCACAGCATCCAGTAACTAGTCGCAAAACCAATCATGACGCCTGAGATCACAAAACCGCCCAAACCAAACAGCAATACGGGGATTGGGCCTATGCGATCAACGATAAACCCTGAACTAGCTTGCCCCAAGCAAGACACCACAAAAAACGTGGTGGCTAAGGCTCCCAGCTCTACATAGTCAAAACCGAACTCACGCGCCAAGAACACATACAGTGTGGGCAGCAGTAATTGAAAAAAATGCGAACTCGCATGCACCACACCGATAAGGCTGATGATGCTCCAGTCTTGTTTGCGATCAATGGCCTCTTCAGCGGTCAGCTCTGATATCGCCATAGCATTAACTCTTACGGGCTATTTCGGGCCAGGCTTTCTTCAAGTAATAGCACATAGACCACACTGTCAGAATCGCGGCGATGATAATCAATACCTGACCGATGATGCCCACCGGTATACCTTCGTAATTTTCCCAGTACAACAAACATGGGATAGCGAGCATCTGCGCTGCTGTTTTGAATTTACCCAACCAGTTAACGGCTACGCTGCTGCTAGCACCCATTTGTGCCATCCACTCACGCAAGGCTGATATGGCGATCTCACGACCAATAATGATAAAGGCGATAACAAAGCCCACACGCCCCAAATCCACCAGCACCAGCAATGCGGCAGAAACCATTAATTTATCGGCAACAGGATCCAAAAATGCGCCAAAGGCTGAGGTTTGGTTCCAGCGTCGGGCCAACCAACCATCAAACCAGTCAGTAATAGCGGCCACAATGAACGCGCCACAGGCCAATACATCACGCGAATGTATGCTCATCCAGCTTTCCGGCAAGAAAAACAACGCCAGTACCAGCGGGATCATCAGGATTCTCAACCAGGTCAGGGCCATGGGAAAAGTAAGAGGCATCATCATGTGGCTAACTCGGTATTACAAAACATCAACGTAAAGCATAGTAGATACGCTCAGCTAATGCAGCAGATATTCCTTCAACAGAAGCTAAATCATCTATGCTCGCATTTACCACACCTGTGAACCCACCAAAGCGAGCTAACAAGCGCTGCCGGCGTTTTGCTCCTACGCCTTCTATATCTTCTAATCGTGACACATTCCTAGACTTTGCGCGACGGGCTCGCATCCCTGTAATGGCAAAACGGTGGGCTTCATCACGTGCCTCGGCCACCAACATCAACGCTGGAGAGGCAACTCCTAAGCGTAACTCTGGCCTGCCATCGGCAAAAATCAGGGTCTCAAGCCCTACTTTACGCCCTTCCCCTTTGGCTACACCCACCAGCACATTCGTATCTAAACCAAGCTCGTTAAATACTTGTTTTGCCATGGATATCTGGCCTTTACCACCGTCCACTAACACCACATCTGGTAAGGTTGCCTGACCTTCTGCTACACGCTCGTAACGTCTAAATAACACCTGCCGCATGGCAGCATAATCATCCCCAGGCGTAATTCCCGCAATGTTGTAACGTCTATATAAAGTAGGCTGCATATCATGATGCCTATACACCACACATGATGCTTGCGTCGCCTCACCTGCCGTATGGCTGATGTCAAAGCACTCAATAGTTAGCGCTTCCAACGCATCATCACCCGTATCCAGCCCCAACACCGTCGCCAAATCTAACGTACGAGCCGCTTTAGTCATGGACTCATTCAGCCTACGCGTCAAAGCCAACTCGCCATTTTTCAGTGCCTGCTCTAGCCATGCTTTACGCACGCCCTGAGGACGAATCAGCAACCGTGTTTCTTTGCCAGTTTGCTCTTTGAGCATGTCTAAAATAGCAGTATCTAACAACCGGTGCGACACCACCAATACCGGCGGTAAAGGACGCTCTATATAGTGCTGGCTAATAAATGCAGCCAATACATCTTCTGGCGTATCGTCTTGTACCTGAGTGGGGAAAAACGCTCTATCCCCTAGGTGACGCCCGCCACGCACCATCGCCAAGTTGACGCACACCTTGCCTTCTTCGCTGATGACTGCAATCACATCCAAATCATCCGTGCCAGCATGTTCCATAGTCTGCTGTTGCAATACAGTAGATAACGCTCGCATTTGATCGCGCAGCACGGCCGCTTGTTCAAACTCAAACAGCTCGGAAGCCTCTTGCATGCGCTCTTCTATTTCTTGCAATACCTCATTGGCTTGCCCGGATAAGAAGCGCACAGCCCGTTTCACATCGGCTTGATAGTCTTCCAAAGAAATATTGCCCACACAGGGCGCCGTACATCGTTGGATTTGATGCAACAAACAGGGACGCGAGCGGTGTGCATAGACACCGTCCTCACAGGTACGTAGCTGAAAGACTCGCTGCAGAATTTGTATGGTTTCGCGTACGGCCCACGCATTGGGGTACGGCCCAAAAAACTGCCCACCCACATTAGTGTTACCACGGTAGTAGGCAATGCGTGGCGCATCATGGGCGCTCAACTGCAAATAAGGGTACGACTTATCATCCCTAAACAGGATGTTGTAGCGTGGGCGCAAGCGCTTGATCAGATTATTTTCTAGCAACAGCGCCTCGGCTTCGCTAGGTGTAATCGTCACTTCAATACGCGCAATACGCGCCACCATATGGGCGATACGTGGGCTAGCCAAATTTTTCTGAAAATACGAACTCACACGTTTTTTCAGATCTTTGGCTTTGCCTACATAAAGCACCGTGCCTTCTTCATCCAGATGTCTGTATACACCTGGTAAATTTGGCAGCTCAGCTAGAAACGATTTGAGATTGAAGCTCTCTGGCATGCTGGTAGTATTCATCAGACTGCAACTCATCCCACGCCAAAGCTGGCTCTAAACAACGCAGGCGACGTATACGTTGCACAGACTCAGGATCAGAGTTGTGCTGCAAACGCTGCAACAACTCATCGGCTAAATCTGGTCTATTGCATACCAACACCATATCGCACCCTGCACCCAGCGCGGCTTCGGCTCGTGCCAAAATATCACCGGCTACAGTTGCGCCTTCCATGGTTAAGTCATCCGAGAAGATAACCCCCTCGTAGCCCAACGCCTTACGTAACACACGCTGCAACCAGTACCGAGAGAAACCAGCCGGTTTATCATCTACCTTGGGGTAAATCACGTGTGCAGGCATGACGCTATCCAGCACCAGCGCCCCTAACCAACCATAAGGCGCCGCATCATCATTTAAGATTTGCTCTAAATCACGCTCATCCACAGGGATTTCGTGATGCGAATCAGCCTCTACCGCACCGTGACCGGGGAAATGCTTGCCGCAACTCGCCATACCAGCGCGGTGCAGACCTTGTACTAAGCCAGTCGCCAACATCGCTACCGCTTTAGGATCACGGTGAAAGGCTCGGTTGCCAATTACTCCGCTTACACCCCAGTCTAAATCGAGTACCGGCGTAAAGCTCATGTCTACGCCACAAGCACGTAGCTCAGCAGCCAACACATAACCCACTGCCGCCGCCATTTCCGCCGCTGCTTTAGCATCTTTTTCCCAGAGCGTACCCAAATGACGCATAGCGGGAAGCACGGTAAAGCCATCTGTTTTGAAACGCTGTACTCGACCACCTTCGTGATCCACAGCAATCAGCAATGGTTCGTCTCGGGATGCATGTATGGCATCACACAATGCAGTCAGTTGCTCACGCGAACTAAAGTTACGCGCAAATAAAATAACGCCCCCTACCAGAGGGTTTTGCAAGCGCTGACGTTCTGCTTCGGTTAATTCAGTACCCTCTACGTCCACCATTACGGGACCGGGTAACAACACTGAGCCTTGCTCACTTTGCTTCATGCTGATGTTTCCACTTTTAGTCATTAGGTCTGACTTTCCACAATCACAAATGCCATCACCAAATCAGACTCATCGGTCAGACTGACATGCGCAGCACCAAAACGTTGGTTATACCAGTGTGCCAGTGGTTCTGCTAGCACTACTGTTGGTTTACCACTGGGGGCATTCAACACTTGCATGCGTGACCATGCCATAGGCATGCGCATTCCCAAACCTACTGCTTTGGAAAATGCCTCTTTAGCGGCGAATCGGGTTGCCAAATAGCGCATGCCTCGTCGCATGTCGCGCTCAGCGCGCCGCGCAAACACCACTTGTTCCTCTGGCCCCAAGATACGCTGCACAAAGCGCTCAGGCCGGCGTTCATACGCGGCCTGAATGCGCGACACATACGTAATGTCGGTGCCTATTCCCGCAATGCTGCTCATGTATAGCCTCTTTGACTACCGTGCTATTTACACTTTCAAAAAGTGCTCTCGGTAGTGTTTCAATTCATCAATGGATTCGTAAATATCTGCCAAGGCTTCGTGGCGGCTGTGTTTTACAAAGCTGCTTACCACTTCAGGCTTCCAACGTCGCGCCAATTCCTTTAAGGTACTGACATCCAGATTACGATAATGGAAGTATTGCTCCAGACGGGGCATGTACTTGTACATAAAGCGTCTGTCTTGGCTAATGGTGTTACCACATAAAGGTGAAGCCCCTTCGGGTACATGTTTTTTCAAGAAAGCCAGCAACACATCTTCGGCTTGCTCTTCTGTAGTGGTAGAGGCTTTTACCTTATCAATCAAGCCACTACGACCATGTGTACCTTTGTTCCAGTTATCCATTGCATCCAACAGCGCATCGCTTTGATGGATGACGATCACCGGACCTTCTGCCACAATGCTTAAATCTGCTTCTGTCACAACGACTGCCACTTCGATGATACGTTCTTTTTCTGGGTCTAGTCCGGTCATTTCCATATCTAACCAGACCAAACGTTGATTTGTAACCGCCATATAATCTTCCTTTAAAAACCCTATTTTCGCATACCTGTCAGCACTACATGTTCACTTACCTTTTTCTAGGCTTCTTTCTGCTGGATTTGTTCACCCGCTTTTGGTTAGCGCAACGACAGATCCACCACGTCATGTTGCATCGCGGTACTGTACCAGAGGAGTTTAGCTCGCGTATTCCGTTACGCAGCCATCAACGCGCTGCTGACTACACCGTAGCAAAGGTGAAGCTTAACCAATACGAGCGCTTGGTGGATGCGGTAGTGTTGATTTGCTTAACGCTAATGGGTGGCCTGCAACAACTGGATCTCTTTTGGGCACGCCATATAGACCATGAAATTTGGCGTCAAATTGCCTTAATCCTGAGCGTCGCTGGCCTGCTTGGGCTAATCAGTATGCCTTTTAATGCGTGGAAAAAATTCCGCTTAGAGGCTCGCTTTGGTTTTAACCGTCTGACCCCTGCATTGTTTGTGCGCGATACCATTATAGGTAGCCTATTAGGCATGGTGCTATTAACCATCTGCGCCGGTGCCATTTTGCTTTTCATGGAAAAAACCGGTGCGCAGTGGCCACTGTGGGCCTGGTTATTTTGGGTAGGCTTTAACCTGTTTTTGATCTGGGCGTATCCTACCTTTATCGCCCCGCTCTTTAATAGCTTCAAGCCATTAGAACGTGATAGCCTGCGTGACCGCATCAATGCGTTAGCAGAACGTTGTCAATTCAAATTAAACGGCTTGTATGTCATGGACGGCTCCAAACGCTCGGCTCATGGCAATGCCTATTTCACGGGCTTAGGCAACAACAAGCGCATCGTCTTTTTTGACACGCTGCTTAACAAATTGGATGACGAAGAAATTGAAGCGGTACTGGCGCACGAACTGGGCCACTTTAAACACCATCACATACGCCAGCGTCTGATTTTTAATTTCATAGGCTCACTGCTGGTGTTTATGCTGTTGGGCTGGCTTTCTCAAAAAGCATGGTTTTATGTAGACCTAGGTGTGATCCCACAACTGGGACGTGCTAACGATGGTATGGCCTTGGTGCTGTTTTTCTTGTGCCTACCCGTATTCACTTTCTGGATCACACCACTCACGAATCTTTCGTCCAGAAAACACGAATACCAAGCTGATGCATTTGCCGCTGCACAATGCCCACCTATACATCTACGCCATGCGTTACTGAAGCTTTATAACGATAACGCCGCAACCTTAACACCTGATCCCTTGCACTCTGCCTTTTACGACACGCACCCTAGCGCACTAAGCCGCCTCCAACATCTGGAACATTATGAAAACCAGCAATCTATCTAGCGGTCTTGTTATTGCGGCACACGGCCGTCACTATTTTGTAGAAGATGAGAATGGCGATGTACGTAAGTGCTACACACGGGGTAAGCGCAGCGGTATTTGTGTGGGCGATAAAGTAGATTTCAGCACCCAAAGCGCTGAACAAGGCACCATAGAAAACATACACGAGCGCCGCAACCTGCTTTACCGATCAGACGAGGCTCGCTCTAAACAGTTTGCTGCCAATATTGATCAGTTGTTGATTGTGGTCGCTGCAGAGCCCCCTTTCTCAGAAGACCTCTGTGGCCGCGCGCTGGTAGCTGCCGAGTTCGCTGACATTACCCCCATCATCCTCCTGAATAAGGCCGACCTACCTAGCGTAGAGCGAGCCCGACAACAGTTGCAACCTTTGGCCGATTTGGATATTCCTATCATCGAGCTGAGCGCGCTCAACGAGGCACAAGTCAAAAGCCTGTTGTATCCCATCTTAGAAAACCGCTGCACGCTGCTCTTAGGCCAAAGTGGTATGGGAAAATCTACCCTGCTGAACACGCTAATCCCTGAAGCCCAAGCTCATACACAAACACACTCTGAGGCATTAGGTACAGGCAGACACACAACCACCAGTACGCGTCTGTACCATATCCCTGGCGTCACAGGTCAGCTTATCGATTCCCCCGGGTTCCAAACCTTTGGTTTAGCCCACTTGGAACCTTCTGATATTGTGCGTGGATTTCCTGAATTCGTAGAAGAACTGGTGAACTGCAAGTTTTATAATTGCACGCACCGCCACGAACCTCACTGCGGCATTGTGGCAGCGCTTAAGGCTGGAAAAATCCACCCAGACCGATATGCGTTATATGAGCGCTTGCTTGCGGAATATGAGGCACAAAGCCGTTACTAGCACTTAGGCTAATCGTTGGTGCGCAGCATGCAAATAATGGTAAAAGTTACGGACAATTACCGCCGTAGCACCCCAAATAAAATGCTGCTGCCAACGAATGGCAAAATACTGACGGTAATTCACACCGTTCACTTGCACTTGATGCAAGGTGTGTTGGCTAGGGTCCAAGAGTGCAGATAACGGCACCTCAAACACTTCAGACACTTCAGCCGGAGACGGCACCATCCTATAGCCTGGATGAATCATGCCCACCACCGGGCACATCGCAAAACTTGATGAGCTTAAAAAGATAGGCTGTTGCCCTAACGGCTCTAGGTAGTCAGGATCAATACCTACTTCTTCATGCGTCTCTCGTAACGCCGCCGCTTGCACGCTTTGGTCTTCGGGATCGATGCGACCACCCGGAAAGCTAATTTGCCCAGCATGGTGCAGCAATTGTGCCGAGCGACGCGTAAACAGCATAGACATGCCGGTTTCTCGCTGCTGCAACCCCAAATACACCGCCGCAGGAATGGCGGTAGGTGCTGCGGTGAAGTTCTCTACAAATTGGCCTTGAAAGTGCGGATCCACTTGGCCCAATGGCATGGCTTTGAAAGCCTCACGAATGAAATCCTCCTGCAAGGCTTCTTTAGCCAAGCTGGGCAAGGAGTCTACGGCAATAACGGGTTGGGTTTCAGGGTTAAACCACGTACTCCGTTTTACATCTGTAGGCATGATTTCAGACATTCAGGACTCTCTGGTTTCAAAAAAGGCACCCTAAGGTGCCCTTTCTGATGGTATTACAGCGCTTACGCTTGAGGAGCGTTTTTGCGTACCAATTTTTCTTTGATACGAGCAGCTTTACCGGAACGGCTACGCAAGTAGTACAGTTTCGCGCGACGCACAGCACCACGACGTTTAACTTCAATGCTTGCTACTTGTGGGGAGTACAACTGGAATGTACGTTCCACAGCTTCGCCGGAAGAGATTTTACGCACGATGAAAGAAGAGTTCAGACCACGGTTACGGCGAGCAATAACTACACCTTCGTAAGCCTGTACACGTTTACGTGTACCTTCAACAACGTTTACGTTTACGACAACGGTATCGCCAGGAGCGAACTCAGGCAATGCTTGGCCGTTTGTCAGGCGTTGGATTTCTTCCTGTTCCAGGATTTCGATAAGATTCACAATAAGCTCCAAAGCATCTTGACTGGGTATTGTTTGCCATTTTCAAGTCTATTTTTACGTTTATAGACCTAATTACCCATCAGAGGATGAACTCGGCATTTTAGCACCCATCTTAAAAAAAATCCTTATTTTCAAGGCCAAACGTAGCATATCCCCCTAAAACCCACAAAATTTAGCTAGCATACAACTTGGCGTAGAACACGGCTCTCAGGGAGCAGCTGTTGTACGTACGTCTGGCAATGCACTGTGCCAGCGCATACTGTCTCGTTTACTCAGGAACATACACATGAAGCATGGTGAATATAAAGTCCCCGGTGGAAAACTGGTGGTTATAGACTTTGAGGTTCACGATAATCAGCTGGCTAAGGTACAACTTAGCGGTGATTTCTTTCTGGAGCCTCCCGAAGCCCTGGATCGCATCAACCATGCCTTAACGGGCTTAGCCGCTACCAGTGATGCCGCTACTATCGAGGCAGCCGTTGAGCAGTCGTTACCCGCAGAGGCTCAGCTCTTTGGTTTTGATGCCGCTGCTGTGGCCGTCGTTGTAGGGAGAGCCCTAGCATGAGCACCCGCACCGAATGGAATCACTACCGCTGGCAGTTAATTCACGACCTGCCACAAGACCCTGCCCTGCACATGGCACTGGATGAAATCTTGACCGATGATGTAGGTACAGGAAAACGCCCCCCATTATTGCGTATTTGGGAATGGGCCTCATCCACAGTAATTATTGGCCGCTTTCAATCACTAAAAAACGAGGTGGACCCCGACGGGGCAGCACGCCACGATATTTCTGTGGTACGTCGTATTAGTGGTGGTGGCGCTATGTTTCTTGAGCCTGGCAATGGTATTACCTACTCTATTTGTGCACCTGACCCATTGGTACACGGCATGAGTTTTCAGGAATCCTACGCTCTGATGGATAGCTGGGTAGTAGAAACGTTGAAAACACTGGGTATAGATGCGTGGTATCAGCCATTAAATGACATCACCAGCAGCAAGGGCAAGATTGGTGGCGCGGCTCAGGCCAGACGCTCTAAAGCGGTACTACACCACACTATGCTGGCTTACGATATTAACGCCGACAAAATGCTGGATGTACTGCGCATTGGCAAAGAAAAACTATCGGACAAAGGCACGACTAGCGCCAAAAAACGCGTGGACCCCTTACGCAGCCAAACCGGACTGGAACGTGAAGCCATTATTAACTGCATGATAGAGCAGTTCAGAAAACTCGCCCCATTGGAAGAAGTATCACTGGATGCCGACACACTACACCGTGCCGAACAACTGGCTGATCAAAAATTCCGTACGCCTGAGTGGACAGCATTAGTACCCTAACGGCTTATAGACCGCTATACGCACCTAGCCACATCAAACCGGGAATAGAGACACCCCACAAAGCAACCAAGCAAACATCCAGTATTTTGGAATTGCGCTGGGAACGCTTAGCGGTCAAATAACAGTTTTTCTTTACAGGAAAAGAAGTCTCTAAGACTGTAGAACGCATATGGGATGACACGCTGTGACTCTGTTGTTCTCTATACGTAGTGAAAGACATAACGCACCTCAATTAACTGTTTAATTATACAGTACTGTATAGATTAACAGCAAAAAGCGCAAGTATAAAAAAACCCTCTGTGGCGTATAGCACCACAGAGGGTTGAACTGCGTAGCAAGCAAGCGTCTACGTATTACTTATTAGGCTGCGGGGTAATACGCAAGTAAGGACGTACTTCGGTATAGCCTTTAGGAAACTTCTGCTTAATCACTTCTGGGTCTTTCAGTGATGGCACGATGATCACATCTTGGCCATCTTCCCAGTTCACTGGCGTAGCCACACTGTGACTGTCTGTCAGTTGCAAGGAATCAATCACACGCAGAATTTCGTTGAAATTGCGGCCTGTGCTGGCTGGGTAAGTAATAGTCAAACGTACTTTTTTGGCCGGATCAATAATGAACACAGAACGCACAGTCACAGTGGTGCTGGCGTTAGGATGAATCATGTCGTACAGCTCGGAAACTTTACGGTCTTCGTCAGCCAGAATAGGGAAATTCACCGTCGTTTTCTGAGTATCGTTAATGTCAGCAATCCACTCTTTGTGTGAGTCATTGCCATCCACCGATACGGCGATCACTTTTACACCGCGCTTGGCAAACTCATCAGCCAGCTTAGCGGTGTAACCCAACTCGGTCGTGCAAACCGGTGTGAAGTCAGCAGGGTGAGAAAACAAAACGCCCCAGCTATCGCCAAGGAACTCATGGAAACGAATCTTGCCAGCGGAAGATTCCTGTTCAAAATCAGGGGCAATGTCACCCAAACGCAATGTAGCCATAAATCACTCCTTGGTCATCTTCATGCATCTATGAATAAGCCGCCTGACAGCGGCTTAGAATGAATATATTCTCCCAGCATTAAAAAGCACTTACAAATAACTAGTAGAAATAAACTTATAGTGGCATTGTTTGCTGCAAAAACAAAAAAGCCCCACATAACTCGTGGGGCTTTTTCTACTGCGTAAAGCGAAACAACACCATTACAGTGCAGATTCTAACTCAGGCAGTACGGTGAACAAATCTGCCACCAGACCGTAGTCTGCCACACCAAAAATCGGTGCTTCAGCATCTTTATTAACTGCCACGATGACTTTGGAGTCTTTCATGCCAGCCAAGTGCTGAATCGCGCCAGACACACCAAAGGCCACGTACAACTGCGGAGCAACGATCTTACCTGTTTGACCCACTTGCCAGTCGTTAGGAGCGTAACCCGCATCAACTGCTGCACGAGATGCACCAATCGCAGCACCCAGCTTGTCAGCCAAAGGCTCTAGCAGTTTAAAGTTGTCGGCACTACCCATACCACGACCACCCGTCACCACGATGGATGCGGCAGTCAGTTCAGGTCTGTCGCTCTTCGCTACTTCACGGCCCACAAATTGTGACTTACCGGAATTAGCCGCAGCACCAACGCTTTCAACAGAGGCAGAACCGCCTTCGGCTGCTTGAGGATCAAATGCGGTAGTACGCACTGTAATCACTTTTTTAGCATCCAAAGACTGCACTGTAGCAATCGCGTTACCTGCGTAGATTGGACGCTTGAACGTATCAGCGGACTCTACAGCGATGATATCGGACACCTGAGCCACATCCAGTTTAGCCGCTACGCGAGGCGCAACGTTTTTACCGGAAGACGTAGCTGGGAACAGAATGTGGCTGTAATCACCAGCCACTGCCAGCACTTGTGCGGCTACGTTTTCAGCCAAGCCATCTGTCAAGCTAGCATCGTCAGCCAACAGCACTTTGCTTACGCCAGCTACTTTAGCAGCGCTATCTGCAGCGGCTTTAGCATTGTGACCGGCTACCAAAACGTGGATATCACCACCAATCTTAGCTGCTGCTGCAACCGTATTCAGAGTCGCAACGTTCAAGCTTTCGTTGTTGTGTTCTGCAATTACAAGAATAGCCATGACTTAGATCACCTTTGCTTCGTTTTTCAGTTTTTCAACCAAGGCAGCTACATCTGCCACGATCACCCCTGCAGCACGTGCAGGTGGTTCGCTGACTTGCAGTGTCTTCAAGCGCGGGCTCACATCAACCCCAACGTCTTCAGGCTTGATGGTTTCCAAAGGCTTTTTCTTCGCTTTCATGATGTTTGGCAGCGTGACATAACGCGGCTCATTCAAGCGCAAATCGGTAGTGATAACAGCAGGCAGAGTCAGTTTCAGCGTTTCCAGACCGCCATCTACTTCACGCGTTACCTGTACGGAATCAGCTGCCAGCTCTACTTTGCTTGCAAAGGTAGCTTGTGGCCAATCCAACAAAGCAGCCAGCATCTGGCCTGTTTGGTTAGCGTCGTCGTCAATCGCTTGTTTGCCTAGAATCACCAACTGTGGCTGCTCTTTATCCACCACTGCTTTCAACAGTTTGGATACGGCCAAAGGCTGCAGTTCAGCATCGGTTTCAACCAAGATAGCGCGATCTGCACCAATGGCCATCGCTGTACGCAAGGTTTCTTGGCAAGCTGTCACACCGCATGACACTGCAATCACTTCACTGACCACGCCTTGTTCTCTCAGACGTACAGCCTCTTCAACAGCAATCTCGTCAAAGGGGTTCATCGACATTTTGACGTTAGCGATATCTACATCGCTTTGATCAGATTTCACGCGTACTTTTACATTGTAATCAACGACGCGCTTCACGGGTACCAAGACTTTCATCCGGTTATCTCCAAAACACTTTTAAACAAATTTCAATGGCACTCATAGTTTGAGTGATTGCAAATCACCATACCCAACCTATCACTATACCTAAATCTGCAGCGCTTATACTGCAAAATTATCACAATGACTGCAGTTTTACTCACAATGTCAGTACCGAACTTTTACGGTTTCGACATATACAGTCGTCACGCAAAACCAGTAACATAGTGGGTCTTGAAGGAACCGCCATCATGCCTATCGCCGTGACTATTCTACGAAGCTGCCTATTACTCGCCCTGTTAACGGGCTGTGCCTCACCGCACTCCACTCCTGCAACCGATACTGCTGCTACGCCCTCTAGCGTGAGCGCCCCCGCCTCCCCCGTTACCACGGTGAACTCGGATCATCGCGAGCTCGTTATTTATGAAGATTTAAATGCGGGGAGCTCCAGCGCTGCCAGACGCCAACCGCCAGTACGCGCCGACGGCACACTGCAGCCTTGGGCTTTAGAGTGGGCGCAAGCACTAGAGGCCCAGCGTCAAATCCCTGTTGCCTTGACCACTTCTCTCTTGCAACAGGCCAAATACAATGCCACCGCAGCCAAACTGATGGCGCCTAGCAAAGGTCGCATCAAAAAAAGCTGGGTCACCTACCGCAATCGCTTTGTAGAGCCTATTCGCATACGTGAAGGCGTCACATTCTGGCGCAACCATGCCGAAACCTTGGCCAAAGCCGAACAACAATACGGTGTGCCTGCTTCTATATTAGTTGCCATCATTGGTGTAGAAACGCTGTATGGTAAATACACGGGCGACTTCAATGTGCTGGAAGTGCTGAGCACCTTAGGCTTTAGCTACCCCGACGATAGCCGTCCAGAACGCGGCGAGCTTTTCCGCAATCAACTGGCAGACCTAATTTACCTACACCAAGCCGGTATATTGGATGCCAGCACTGTTGAGGGGTCGTTTGCCGGTGCAATGGGCTTGCCACAATTTATGCCGGGCAGTTTGCTGCGTTACGCCAAAGATGGTGATAACAACGGCAACATTAATTTGCACGATTCTATTGCTGATGTCAGCGCCTCTATTGCCAACTTTTTGTTAGAACACGGCTGGGTGGTAGGCCAACCTGCCTTTTTAGATGTAGCGCTACCCGCACAACCAGATAGCTTGGTAACAGGCGGACTAGAAGCCACGCTGAACTGGAACACGCTCTACCCTAACCAACCAGCCCCTGGCGCACTGGCATCTGTACCGTTGGGTATTGTGAATTTGGTGGATGAGCCTCGCGGAACCGTTGAGTACCGCGTTGCCACCCCTAGCTTCTTTTCCATTACCCACTACAACCGCAGCTACTTTTATGCAGCGTCTGTAGTAGAGTTGGCTAACGCCTTAGAAGCGGCCATGAAGAAATAGTAATGCGACCGCATTACAGCAATGCGGAGTACTCCACACTACCGGGGGAGTACTCCCATTGCTCTCGCGATAGCGCCGCACGAATGCGGGCAATAGCCTGACTGCGCAATTGCGACACCCTACCCTCAGTGACTTCCATCACCATCGCTATTTCTTTTTGATTCAGGTCTTGCTCGAACTGCAACGACAACAGTAGTTTTTCGCGTTCTGGTAACTGATCAATAGCCGATATCAACGCACCACGTAACGCTTGCGACTCTAGCTGTGACAGCGGGTTTTCCAAAGGTGAAGACGGCTTTGCGCCCCCCGAAAGAAACTCTAAGGCGTCGCCCGTTCCTTCTTCGCGTCGTGCTAAGTCCTCGTAGTGCAACACTTGCACGCCGCTGGCTTCTTCTAGCAGTTGGTAATACTGATCGATAGTGAGATCTAACTGCTCTGCGATTTCAGACTCTAGTGGCTCGCGCATTAACTGCTGGCGCAGTACAGTGACGGCATTATCAATTTGGCGTGCTTTGGTACGCACACTACGAGGCAACCAGTCTTGGCTGCGTAACTCATCGACCATAGCGCCGCGTATACGGGTCACAGCATAAGTCTCAAACTGAGCCTCTACCATCACTTGATAACGCCTAACGGCATCCAGCAAGCCGATCATACCGGCCTGGATAAGATCATCCAGCTCTACGCTGGACGGCAGACGCGACACGAGCAGAAGCGCCTGTCGTCTTACGAGCGGCGCATACTTCTCGATCAAAGCGTTTTCTGATGCGGTCATGTGTGATAGATCCGGGAATGCTTACACATAATTTAGCTATTCTCAGGCCTACACCACATTTGAGGTCTATGAATCAAGCGCAGATTTTCACGCCTATTCGCATCATTAGCTCTGCCATTGCCCTTTAAGGGCCGCTAAAGATTCTTCGCTGTGATCCGTTAAGCCCTATAGATTCCTTATACCTTTACTGGCAGCCCTCATGCTTGCCCTGTGCTAACCGTCCCGGATCGGAGACATCGCATGATCAACCCTACAGGACACACCTTATCGCTTTCCTCAACGGCGTTAACTTCCGCTCAGCAAAGTCTGGAGTCGGATGCCGTGACAGAGGTTGATGCAGCGGTCACCGTGACTGAATCAGCAGCCACCGAGAAATCCACGGCTGATAAACACCCTACTCCTTTTGGCAAACCTACTGCTTATGAGTCTGAGTGGGAGAAAAGCACACTCGATAAAGCGTTAGAAACGCTGAATCAAGATATGCAGGCATGGTCTACGGGCTTGCGCTTTGACATAGACCCTGACACGCAGCGCATCGTGCTCTCTATCGTGGACAACGACAGTGGTGAAGTGATTCGCACAGTCCCCTCTGAAGCAGTCATGGCAGTCGCCAAAATGATTGCTCAATTCCAAGGCAAAGGCATCAGCACTACGGCATAAATGGTAGCGAAACCATTGATCTAAGGAACTTTAGGCACGCTAACAGTCGCTTTGTAAACAGACTGACTCAGGCACAATACAGAACAAGGAGCTCGATTCATGGCAATTTCATCCGTTGGTGTAGGCTCAGGCCTACCGGTAGACAAAATTCTGGCTGACCTGCGCAAGGTAGAAAACCAGTCACTAGCGCTTATTCAGAACCGTAAAACGGCGGCTGAAGCACGCCTATCTGGCTACAGCGTATTAAAAGGCTCCTTAGATAGTTTGCAAGGCGCAGGTAAAAAGCTGGCTGATCCTGATGTTTTCAGCGCATTCAAATTTACCGCCTCTAATGATGCTGTCACAGCAAAAGCAAACAGTAACGCCATTCCAGGCTCCTACGAAATAGAGATCAAAAACCTCGCTACTTCCCAACGCCTTACCAAAACGGATGATCGCGAGAGAGTACTTAGTGATCAAGAAGGCGGCAAGATTAGTGTCACCATGGAAAATGGCGACACACACGAAGTAGACTTAGCCGGTTTTGACAACACCATGGAAGGCATGGTGAAGGCCATCAACAGCGACCCCAAACTGGGCATTAGCGCTACGATGATTAATGCGGGTGACGGCCAAACCCATCTGGTCATTAGTTCTACCAAAACCGGTGTAGGTAACGCCGTTAGCAAAATTGAAGTCAAAGACAACGAACAACTAAACGACTTTCTAGGTTTTGACGCGGATAACAACACTAACTCTTACATCGAGCGAAAAGCCCAAAACGCTGAGCTCACGATTGATGGCATCGAGATCACCAGCCAGAGCAATACGGTTGAAAATGCGGTAGAGGGTGTGACCCTTACGCTAAACCAAACCACTGCTGGTAGCGAAAATGGCAAACTTACCCGTCTTGCCTTATCGCGTGATGACGCTGCCACCAACAAAACCATCCAAGAGTTTGTGACTGCCTACAACAATGTCATCAGTACCATTGCGTCACAAACCAAATACGACCTGGATGCCCAGCAAGGTAGCGCCTTAACCGGTGAAGCACTGCCTCGACGTATTCAATCTGATATACGTAATGCCATTAGCCACAACCTCAGTACCGGTGAAGTGCGCAACCTGTCGCAAGCGGGGATCACCATCAACCTCAGCACAGGTATGATGGAGGTAGACCAGAAGAAACTGGATGCCGCCCTAAAAGATAACAGCCAGGATCTCGCTCGCCTGTTCTCAGGCAAAGAGGGTATTGGGCAGCGTCTGGTAGACAGCACCGAAACCTACTTAAAGAAAAAAGACGGTTTGCTCGCTGTCACCAATGACAACATCACCAAAAGCATCAAAGATATTGATAAACAAATGAAAGTTGCTGAGGCTCGCATCGAAACCACGATGGAAGCCTATAGAAAGCAATTCTCCAACTTGGACAAAATGATGAGCCAAATGGGCGGCATCAGCGACTACCTCAGCCAGCAGTTGTCCATGCTTGGCAATATGAACGACAAGAAATAGTTATGACTTACGCCCCCACTAGACGCGGCTACGGCCAACGCTCGGTACAGACCTATGCCAATATAGGTCTGGAAACAGAAGTTCTTAGCGCTTCCCCAGAACGCCTGATCACTTTATTGTTTCAGGGGGCTAGAGCCGCCATACTTCAAGCCAAACTGCATTTTGAGAAAAACAACATTGCCGAACGAGGCAAGGCTATTTCTAAAGCTATAGACATTGTTGACAGCGGCTTAAAAACGGCCGTAAACACCGAAAAAGGTGGTGAGGTTGCACAAAACCTCATCGCTGCTTACGACATTATTCTGCACCATTTACTACGTGCAAACTTGGATGCTGACCGCACCAAACTCGATACCGCTGACAAGCTACTAGAAGAGCTTGGGCAAGCTTGGGTTACCGCTGTTGATCCACAACGCGCCTAAAGAGGCTACCCCTCTGTTGACAGGCACTTCTACACCGAGCACTACCATCATGAGCACCAACAACCCCACCCTACTGCAACAGTACGAAACTATTGCAAACATCACCAGCAGCATGCTGCAACAAGCACAGCTTAATGCTTGGGATGAGGTGTTTACACTCAGCGAACGCTACATTGAAGCGGTAGATTGCTTGCGCACGATGGATGCGCTAACGAGCAGCGACCGCGAAGCCAGACGCGAACTGCTATCACGCATACTTGAAGACGATGCTCAAATACGCCACCTAGCCACACCTGAACTAAAACGTTTGGATAAGCTTCTAGGCAACATGAAACGCCAACAAAACATTCTACAAACGTACTACCCCAACACCGCTAGTCATCTATGAGCATAGGTGGTCACTCCCCTCTAGGCACTCTACTGATACAGCGTCTAGATGCGGCACTGGGTAATACCCTTGGCCAACAAAGCAACATCAGCTCGGGTGCTAGACCGGATGCCGTCAGCCAAACGCAGCACCCAGAGCGCAATCAACGCAGTGAAAACACGACGTCTCGCCACCCACAGCAAAGCGTGGAGCAGGCCACTCGCCATGCGCAACAAGGCAAACAGCAACAGCTTAAACAAGATGTCAGCCTAAATAGGCAAGCAGCGATAGAATCGCTACTGCGACACACCAGCACTTCAGCAACCAAATCCGCCCCCACCACTCTGGGTAGAGCCGCGCAAACCATTTTGCAAATCATTGATCGCTACCCAGAGGTCAAACAAGGGCTACAGGGACGCCAACCGTTGGTAAACAATGGTGACCTGCGCACCCTACTGCAGGCTGCTCTCTCGCAAGCACGTTCGCATACGGTAAGCTCGCCCCAGGCGCAGCCTTCCCCCTCGTCACCCGCTACCGAACAACCTGCCGCTAGCACACAACTCATGCGCCCAGCCGTTGCTTCTACAACGCTGCTGCAACAGCTAGACACCACAGCATTAGCGCAAACCTTCTTGAAGGGGCTACAGCAAACCGTTCAGCACAGCGGCATGTTCTATGAAGCACAGCTTGCTCGCTTTGCCTTTGGCCAAGGTTCGCTGCATACCCTCACACAGCAACCACAAAACCAGTTAGCTAACGACACGGCACAGAACACATCACAACGCGCACAGCAGGCCAAGCCCGAGACCAGCTCTGCACCTACCGCACACACCAGTGCCACGCTAGCCGCTGCAGATAGTAGCGACTCTCCGCAGGCATTGCTCATACGCCAGCAACTGGAAGTACTGGCCAACCAGCAATTCCAATGGCGCGGTGAGGCGTGGCAAAATGTGCCGCTGGACTGGCTAATTCAACGCAAGCAACAACACGAAGGCTCAGCCAATCACAAACGCACTGTCAGTAGTCAACAATGGGATAGCCATTTACGCATGCAACTGCCCTTGCTAGGCACGGTTGAGGTGGCGTTAACCTTAGTGGATAAACAGCTATCCCTACGCATTACCGCACCAGATGGCCATGACTCCTTAAACGCGCATTTACCTGCCCTACAAGACAGGCTTTCCGCATTAGGCTTCAACCTGCACACGCTTAGCCTACAAGACACCCCATTACCGCCACCCGCCTCTGAGCACCATGACGGATAAAATTTTCTCACCGCCATTGCGCCCTAGCGCCGTCGCCTTACGCTACGATGCGCACGACCCGGCTCCCAAGGTAGTCGCTAAAGGCTACGGCAACATTGCTGAAACCATTATCCAAACTGCCGAAGCAAATGGGCTGCACATACATGAGTCTCGTGAACTCGTCAGTTTACTGATGCAAGTCGATCTGGATGCCCATATTCCGCCGCAGCTTTATCAAGTTGTGGCCGAGCTACTGGCATGGGTCTACAGCATTGAAAACCTAGACATTCAACCCCTCACCCCATCTGACAAAAACCATAAGGCTTGAAAAGCCCACTTTTTTGGCGGTAGATACACCGCTTGCCTTAGTGCGTACACAGGTACAGTAGGCTGTGTAATCGACTCATTATGACAATGGGTTCCGTGCACCACTTTGGACGAGTTTTAAATGTCTACCTCCATGCTTTCCAGCCTAGAGTCTGTCTTGGCAAAAATGCAGGCCCTTAGCGACGTTGCAGGCAATCGCCCTGCCAGCGCCCATCAGGCCAGCTCTACCGAATCCGGTTTTGCAGCCGAACTGTCACGTTCTCTGCAACGCCTGTCAGCCATGCAAAATCAAGCTCAAGATCAAGCCAAAGCGTTTGAGGCCGGTGTACCTGGCATTGCTCTAAACGATGTCATGATTGATATGCAAACCGCTAGCGTTGCTTTCCAAACCACGGTTCAAGTGCGTAACCGCTTAGTCGCGGCTTACCAAGAGATCGCCAGCATGCCGGTATAAGCCCCGACTTTTATCGTTGCATTTATTAATGTCATTCTCGTTTTCATGTTTTTACATGGCCGTATCTACTACTCCCGCACAGTCCTGTCGCGACATCGCGATGCATTAAGATGAGGTAATCTGTCGTGAATCAGGCAGTGCAGATTTTTTCGCGCGTTCCCGGTTTTTCTAAAATCATGGCCCTTCCCCGACCTCTGCAGTTGGGTATTGCTGCTGCCATGATTGCTCTGGTTGCGGTTGCAGCCATGTGGGCTCGCAAACCCGACTACAGTGTGTTGTTCTCTAATTTGGATGATCGCGATGGCGGTGCCATTGTGAACGCACTCACGCAACTCAATATTCCCTATCAGTTCTCAGATAACGGCACCGCTATTCTGGTGCCACAGGCACAAGTACCTGAGGCCCGTATGCAACTGGCCAGCCAAGGGCTGCCTAAAGCCGGCAACGTAGGTTTTGAACTGTTAGACCAATCTCGTTTTGGTGCCAGCCAATTCACCGAGCAAGTGACCTACCAACGCGCACTAGAAGGTGAGCTTGCCAACTCTATTCAAGCTCTACACGCCGTACAAGAAGCTCGTGTGCATTTGGCAATCCCTCGGGAAACGCTGTTTGTGCGTGACCGACAAGAGCCCACCGCCTCGGTACTATTAAGCCTGTACCCCGGTCGCAATTTGGGCGAAGACCAAGTGTCTGCCATCACGTGGTTGGTATCCTCTAGTGTGCCAAACCTGAATGCTCAGAATGTGTCTGTGGTAGACCAAAACGGCAGACTGCTGACCATGCCTGCTGGTGAAGGCGGCATGAATAGCCAACAGCAAAATCTGGTTAACGATATTGAGCACCGCTCTGTACAACGCATTTTGACGCTGCTGAACCCTATTCTGGGCCCTGGCAACGTACGAGCCCAGGTCAGTGCCGACATGGATTTTGCCAAGCGTGAAGAAACCTCGGAAATCTACCGACCTAACCAACGCCCCGGTGAAGCCGCTGTACGCAGCGAGCAAAGCAGCACCTCCATCAACAACAATAGCTTGCCTGCCGAAGGTGTACCGGGCGCACTCAGTAACCAGCCCCCAGTTGATCCTGTAGCCCCGATCATTACGCCTGAAGCGGCTGCTGATGCCACCACAGCAGCAACCCAACAAGACCCTCAGCAAAACAGCTTGCGCAATTTAAACGAGCAAGCCAGAGAGGTCTCTGCTACCGGTAATGCGCGCCGTGACATTACCACCAACTATGAAGTAGACCGCACCATTAGCCACATCAAAGGCCCCAATGGTCAGTTAAAACGCTTGTCAGTTGCTGTAGTGGTGAACTACCGCCTAGACCAAGGCGAACTGGTGGCCTTAGACGAAAACGAATTAGAAAACATTCGTGAGCTTGTTAAGCAAGCCGTGGGCTTTTCTGTAGACCGTGGCGACAGTATCAGCGTAGTAAACAGCCGTTTCAGTGATGTACCCGATACCTCTGTTCCTTTCTGGAAAAACAACGACTATCTAGAGCTAGGCATGTCCCTCATTAAATATCTGTTGTTAGCGGTACTGTTCTTTGTGTTTTGGCGCATTGTGGTCAACCCCATCATCCAAGGGTTTATCCAAGCCTCTGCGCAAGCAGAAGCCCGTCGTGCCGAACAAGAGCAAGACTTGGAGCGCCAGCAATTGGCCCAAGACCGAGCCACTGAAATCAATCGTTATGAAGACAACCTGAGCACCGCACGCTCTATGGCTGAGCAAGACCCACGAGCCGTAGCCATGGTATTGCGCAGTTGGATGAGCAAAGAAAATAAAGATGAAAAGCGCGGATAATAAATTGAGAGAAAGTGCCATCCTCATGATGGCCATAGGCGAAGATGCCGCCGCAGAAGTGTTCAAGTTCCTGAATCCCAAAGAGGTGCAGGAACTGGGCTCCGCTATGGCTAGCCTAAAACAACTGACCCGTGCCGACATGGACTCTATTTTGGAAGAGTTCAGACAAGAAGCCGATCAGTTTATGGCGGTCACGCTGGATTCCAACGAGTACATTCGTTCGGTACTCAATAAAGCACTAGGTACAGACAGAGCCGCAGGCTTAATCGAAGATATCCTAGAGGCCGGCGATGGCGTTAGCAGCGGGATAGATGCACTGAACTGGCTGGATGCCCACAGCGTTGCCGAACTGATTAGCGACGAACACCCTCAGATTATTGCCACCATTTTGGTACATTTGGAGCGTGATCGTGCTGCCGATATTCTGACAGAACTCCCTGAGCGTTTACGTGACGACGTCATTCTGCGTGTTGCAACCTTTGGTGGTGTACAGCCTAATGCTCTGCACGAATTAACCGAAGTGTTAAATGGCATGCTGTCTGGTCAAGGCGCTAAGCGCAGCAAAATGGGTGGTACTCGTACTGCTGCTGAGATTCTGAACTACCTGAGCGCCAGCGACGAAGAGTCGGTGATCAAGAGCTTGCGTGGTATTGATAATGATCTGACCGACCGTATCGTAGAAGAAATGTTTGTCTTCGATAACTTGGCCGACATTGAAGACACCGCCATCCAGCTCATCCTCAAAGAAACAGAAACTGCATCGCTGACCATCGCACTGAAAGGTGCTACCGACGAGCTGCGCGACAAATTCTTCAAAAACATGTCCAACCGCGCCGCCGATATGCTGCGCGAAGATCTGGATGCTCAAGGCCCTGTACGTATGTCCAAGGTGGAACAAGAGCAGAAAGCCATTGTGGAAGTGGCGCGTCGTCTGGCCGAGAGCGGTCAAATCACATTGGGCGGCTTAGGAAGCGACGAGTATGTCTGATCACGCCCCCTCCTCCCCCTACGGTCATTGGCAACGCTGGGAAATGCAGGCGTTTGAGCTACCTGAGCTCGCCGCCAAACAGCGTAAACGCGATGACACGGCCAAGCCTGCCATGCCGGATGTGGCCCAACTCATGGCCGAGATTGAACAACTGCGCCAAGCCGCTGTGCAACGCGGCCACGCAGAAGGCTACCAAGATGGTTACGCAAAAGGCCACGAACAAGGGGTAACTGAGGGGTTAGCGGAAGGCAAACAAAAAGGTCACGCAGAAGGCCTAGCCCAAGGCAAAGAGCAAGGTTTCTCTGAAGGCCAGCATCTGGCCCACCAACAAGCCGAACAATTAAGCACGCTATTAAGCAGTACCCAAAGCCATCTAGAAAACCTGTATGGCGAAATGGGTGAAGCACTACTGAATACCGCCGTGCGCATTGCCAGTCACGTGGTTCAACACTCCTTGGCATCACAACCCGAGCAGCTCCCGCAGCTCATACGTACGCTGTTGGAATCCAACATGGATGACCAAAGCGGTATCACCATTTATGTGAGCCCACGCGATCACGCCTTGGTACACGATTACCTGCAACGACAAGAACACCTACCCTCTTGGCGCGTATTGGACGATGACAGCATCACCGCTGGCGGTTGCCGTGTACGTACCGCGTTGGGCGATATAGATGCCACCTTAGAAACGCGCTGGCATAGAGCTATTCATACGCTGAACCTAGCGACCCCCGAAGCGAGCACACTGGAACTATCATGAGCACGCAGCCAGCCTCCCTTCCCTCTCGCTGGCAAGCCCAACTGCAAAATGCGGTCTTGCGTGTAGAGTCTACCGACCCCTTGTTGTATAGCGGCCGTGTGGTGCGCGCAACCGGATTGGTAATCGAAGCAACGGGGCTGCGTTTACCGGTAGGTTCGGCATGCCGCATTGAACTGTCTTCTGCTCAAGGGCTATGGGCGGATGCCGAAGTGGTGGGGTTTGAAAGCGGCAAACTGTTTCTGATGCCTCAAGGCGATACCGCTGGGTTAACGCCTGGTGCGCGTGTACTGCCTTTAGAGGCCAGCTATGACGCTCCCATTGCGCTGCCTAAAGATGGCCAAACCACACCACCGCCACCACCCGCCATCACTCACCACCTCCCCGTAGGCGATCACTTATTAGGCCGCGTACTGGATGCATCGGGTAGAGCATTAGATGGTTTTGCTGAACCGTCTACCGCAAAAACGGCGAGCCTGCACACTGAGTTGATTAACCCCTTAGCACGAGCCCCCATTGATACAGTGCTAGACGTAGGCGTCAAAGCAATCAACGCCTTACTGACCGTAGGCCGAGGCCAGCGTATGGGGCTTTTTGCAGGCTCAGGGGTAGGTAAAAGTGTGCTGCTAGGCATGATGGCGCGATACACCCAAGCCGATATTATTGTGGTGGGCCTGATTGGTGAACGCGGTAGAGAAGTTAAAGAGTTTATCGAACACAACCTTGGGCCTGAAGGCCTGAAACGTGCTGTTGTGGTTGCCGCTCCAGCTGACGTTTCCCCCTTATTGCGCCTACAAGGCGCGGTGTACGCCACACGTATTGCTGAGTATTTCCGCGATCAAGGCAAACACGTGTTGCTGATCATGGACTCTCTCACGCGTTATGCCATGGCGCAGCGGGAAATTGCCTTGGCCGTCGGCGAGCCACCAGCCACCAAAGGCTACCCCCCATCTGTCTTTGCCAAGCTACCCGCACTGGTGGAACGCGCTGGTAATGGTGCTGTGAACCAACAAGGTAAAGCAGGCTCTATTACCGCGTTCTATACCGTGCTGACCGAAGGCGACGACCAGCAAGACCCTATTGCTGACTCCGCTCGTGCCATTTTGGACGGCCACATTGTGCTATCCAGAAGCCTAGCCGAAACCGGCCACTACCCTGCTATTGATATAGAGGCCTCCATTTCACGCGTGATGTCTGCCGTCGTGCCGCCTGAGCAAATACAGTGCGTGCACCGTTTCAAAGGGCTGATTTCCCGCTATCAACGCAATCATGACCTGATTGCAGTAGGTGCTTACACCAAAGGTAATGACCCAGCCATTGATGAAGCTATAGATCGCTTCCCGTGGTTGGAGAGTTTTCTTAAACAGGACGTTAACGAACAAGTGGATTACAACGACTCCGTTGCCCTGCTACGTACTGTCCTGAACTCCGGGAGCAATAGCCTATGAAACCGCAGCACTCTCTCTCTATGCTAATTGAGCTTAGCGAGCATCGCCGTGACGAGGTCGCTCAACGCTTGGCTGCGCTAAACCAAAGCCATAACGCCGCTCAACAACAGCTCAACATGCTGCATGAATACCGCCAAGACTATGCCCAACGTTTGCTTGAGGCTGGCCAAAATGGTGTTGCCATGTCGAACTACATGAATTTTCAACGCTTCATCGGCACTTTGGATGAAGCCATTCAGCAGCAAAATACTATATTGGGTCAGTTGTCAGAAAAAATCGGCAAAGAACAAGCACTGTGGCTAGAAGAAAAGAAACGCCTACATGCTTATGAAACTTTGCATGCTCGTCGTCAGGCCGAATGGCAGCGTACACAAGCGCGCCAAGAGCAACGCCTAAACGATGAGTTTTCAGCAGCTTTATTCCAGCGTTTACACCCTACCAATTAGTCCGAGGCAGTTATGACTACACAGGCTCTTACTCTGGTTACTCCCGTTCCAGCCAGTGCGCCCCCCACCGCCGCTGCACAACCCAGCGCCGACGCAGATAGTTTTGCGTCGGTATTGGCTTCGCAGCACGAGGGGGCTGACGGCAGCGACACAGCAACGGACGCCGTACTAGCCACACCCGGTCAACTGCCTTTTAACAAACACAAAAACGAGTCAGTCTCTGAGCCATCCTCTCACGCTGACGACGACACCGACTCGGCGTTAAGCCTGATTGCAACGACACTGTTTATTGCAGCGGAGTCCGCCAGCATACAGCAAGGGTTACGCCCTCAACAGGTAGCAACTGAAGGCACAGAACACGGCACATCTGAGCCTCGCAATCTGCTTACTGACACGCTGCTACAAAGCGCCGAAACACGTCTGCATACCGCTGTTCAACCTGCGGCAAAACGTGTCTCTGATCTACGTAGCCCGCAAACCACTACAGCAACAGTGGCAGCACCCGTTATACCTGCTGTACGCAGCACGGACACGTCCCTAGACACTGAGACGGTAGCCATGGCAGACCTGGCTAAACCCGCCACGGTCAAAACAGTATCGGCAGCATCACTACTCAGCACCGCACACGTCGCTGCTAAGCAGGCTAGCAATACAGACACCGTCAAAGCGGTATTAACCTCCTTGCCTGCAGCAACGAACACGCTGCCTAATACACAAGTTGAAACAGCGGTTCATACTCTGGATATTCCTGCTGTTACCACTGCTATCACGAATACCGCGTCGTCTATTACTACAGCCGCCGCCCCAAGTACCTCGCCTGTGCTACAAGCCAGCTTGAATCAGCCGTTAGACTCTGCCTCATGGGGACAGGAATTCAGTAAAACCATGTTGAGCTTCTCAAGACAAGGCGTTCAACATGCTGAACTGCGACTGGACCCACCTGAACTTGGCCCGTTGCGTATCAGCTTAAAGCTCAGTGACAACATTGCCCATGCCTACATCGTATCGGCACATGCCAATGTACGTCAGGCAGTAGAACAAGCGTTGCCACAACTGCAGCAGGCTTTGGCACAAAACGGATTATCTCTGGGTCAGGCCGATGTCAGCGATCAGCCTTCCGATCAAGGTTTTTTCGCTCAGCAACACGATGATGGTTCAGGCACCAACTCTGCATCGTCCAGCCGCTTTGATGATCTCTTACACGGTCGATCCTCTGCCACCACCGAGACCATTGCTCCAGCTGTTCGACGAGCTATACCGGATGCCTTAATTGACACCTTTGCGTAAGGCTCCCCAAACCTAACGCCTTTACTTAGCACACCATAAAGAGTGGATTAAGACGGCAATACCTGCCTTATTCCACTGCATTTGAATTGACCGCCTGGGGCACAATGTCCTAGGGCTTTTTTTGCTGCGACACAGAATTTCGCGCGACATTGTTACTATGGCTACTTCTACTACAGTTCGCTCCAAAAACGCATCCTCATCAGCGACTACTCCCGTTGAGCGACCACGCCGTCGCCCAGCGCGCTCTGGGTTTTCTCGCTTTCTCAAGAACTTGCTTATCGTCGTGCTGATTATTGCAGCCAGCGTGGGAGCAACCTTGTACTACTCGTGGCAACAAGGGGGTATTACCTTTTTTGCCGCGCCTCAGGCCAACGCTACCGAACAAACCGCAGAAGACGAAGAAAAACCAGCGTCTAAACCGGCAGCACCGGCTGTTGCACCCAAACCTATTTTCACCTCGCTTGAGCCTTTCACGGTCACCCTAAATGATGGTCAGCGCTCACGTATTCTCTACACCGCGTTGACGCTGCGTGTAGAAGACGACGAGACCCGTTTGTTGTTAGGTGAATTTATGCCAGTGGTTCGCGACCGCGTGCTCAAAACCCTGTCAGCTCAAAACCCTTTCCATGTGCAAACACCACAAGGCAGAGAAGAGCTGGTGAATGCACTCACAATGGTTTTGAATGCGCCTTACGAACCTAGTTCTGTAAAACCGCGCATCGCTAATGTTTTATTCACCGCTTTTGTGGTCCAGTAAATGTCGTACCAAAGCTTTTTATCACAAGACGAAGTCGATGCCCTGCTGGCGGGTGTCACCGGTGAAGGTGCCGAGAACACCAGCAAAGAACTGCCGTCCAGCGGTGTCAGGCCTTACGACTTAGCGTCGCCCGAGCGTGTCATCCGACATCGCATGCAAACGCTTGAGCTGATCAACGAACGCTTTGCTCGTCGTTTGCGCAGCACTATGCTCAGCTTTATGCGCCGCAATGCAGACATTACTGTTGGCACCATCAAAGTACAAAAATACAGTGACTTTGAGCGTAATTTGCCCGTGCCTAGTAACCTGAACATGGTGAATCTCAAGCCGTTGCGTGGTATTTCACTGTTCACGTTTGACCCCAGCTTGGTGTTCCTGATTATTGATAGCTTATTCGGCGGTCACGGTCGTTACAGCACTCGCGTAGAAGGTAGAGACTTTACCGTCACCGAACAGCGCATCATTCAACGTTTGCTCACGCACACGCTGGAAAACTATTGTGAAGCGTGGGAAAACGTTTACAAGCTTGAGTACGAGTATGTGCGTTCAGAAATGCATACCAAGTTCGCCAGCATTAGCTCTGGTAACGACTTGGTCGTCGTGACATCGTTCAACATTGAGTTTGGCGCACAAGGTGGCAACCTGAATATTTGCCTGCCCTACTCCATGATTGAACCGGTACGCGACTTACTGACGCGCCCTCTGCAAGACACCAGTAGCAGCGCCATTGATCAGCGCTGGACCCAACAACTGACACGCCAAGTACGTAGCGCCGATGTGGAACTAGTTGCGGATTTCCAGAAAATCCATACCTCTATTTCCGCATTGATGCAGCTGCAAGTGGGCGATGTACTCCCTATTGATATCCCCGAACGCATCTTTGCACACGTGGATGGCGTACCCATCATGGAATGCCAATACGGTACTTCCAATGGGCATATGGCACTGCGCGTACAAAAAGTTCTGACCTATACAGAACCTGATTTCCGAAAAGTGAACTTACATGACAGAACCTCAGAATAACAACCCCACACAGCCTGTTTCTTCTGACGACAACACCGAGCTAGACTGGGATGCTGCCATGGCTGAACAACTGGCTGGTCAGAATGACGATAAATCCTCCTCTACCCAAGCGGCTGGTCTGGAAAATCTGAATGATGATTGGGCCTCCGCACTGGCGGAGCAAACGGCTGCCACCTCTACTTCGCCAGAACCAGACAGCGGTGCACCTAACGCGATCTTCCCGCCACTCAGCGGTGCTGGCGGTAGCAGCCACAGCGACATAGACATGATCATGGATATTCCTGTTCAGTTGTCGGTAGAGCTGGGCCGTACACGCCTGACCATCAAAAACATTCTGCAACTGGGGCAGGGCTCGGTTGTAGAGTTGGACGGTCTAGCAGGTGAGCCTATGGATATTTTCGTGAACGGCTACTTGATAGCCCAAGGCGAGGTTGTAGTGGTGGATGAGAAATACGGCATACGTGTGACCGATATCATTACCCCCTCCGACCGTATCCAACGTCTGAATACGCGCAGATAAGCACCATGAACGAAGCCGACCTACTACGAATCAGCACAAGCCTGATTGCAGTCATTCTACTGATCGTAGTGGGTGGGTGGCTGGCCAAACGTACCAAGCTCTTGCGCCCTGCAGGTAAAAAACCCTTAATTACCATACTAGATAAACAGGGTGTAGGGCCTCGTATGCAGGTGTTACTGGTAGAAAGTGAAGGCCAGAAACTACTGCTGGGCGTTACCCCTCAGCAGATCAATTTGTTGCATCGTTTTGAATCCTCCGCTGCGACACCCGAGAGTTTTCAACACCATCTGCAACAACACCAACATGAGCAGAATCCAACCTCTTAATCAGCTGGCTGATCGCCTGCCCTTACGCCGTTCTTGGCTACTTTCGGGCTGCGCTCTGATCGCTATGCTGCTGTATCTGTATCCGCTGGATGTCTGGGCACAAGCCAGCCTACCTGCCTTTACCACTACCCCTACCGACGACGGCGGACAACGGTGGTCATTAAGCCTAGAAACCTTGGCTTTACTGACCATGATGTCGTTCTTGCCAGCCATCCTGTTGTTGATGACAGGCTTCACACGTATTGTGATTGTGCTGGGCTTGTTGCGTAACGCCATGGGTACGGGTAGTGCCCCACCTAATATGGTGTTAATTGGCCTGGCCCTGTTCCTGACCTTCTTTACGATGGGGCCCGTGTTTGAGCAAATACACGAAGAAGCCTATGCCCCGCTCTCCCGTGCCGAGATCTCCTTTCCTGAAGCGTTAGAGCGCGGTAGTCAGCCCCTGAAAACCTTCATGCTGCACCAAACACGTGAAACCGATCTACAACTGTTTAGCGAAATGGCAGGGGTCAGCAATCTGGAATCCCCCGCAGATGTGCCGCTGCGTGTCTTAGCGCCAGCATTTATCACCAGTGAACTGAAAACGGCTTTTCAGATAGGCTTCACAATTTTCATCCCCTTTCTCATCATAGACTTGGTGATTGCCAGTGTACTGATGTCACTAGGGATGATGATGGTGCCGCCAGTCACCATTTCGCTACCGTTTAAGCTCATGCTTTTTGTGTTAGCAGACGGGTGGAACTTGTTGCTGGGCTCCTTAGCGCGCAGCTTCTATATTTGAGGTAAAGAGCATGACCGCTGAAACCGTCATGACCATGACCTACATGGCACTGAAAATAGCGCTGACCATTGCAGGCCCACTACTGCTGGTCACGCTAACCGTAGGTTTGGCCATCAGTATTTTCCAAGCCGCTACACAGATCAATGAGATGACACTGTCATTCATTCCTAAGCTGTTGGCCGTAGGCGTTACCATTGTGCTGTTAGGCCCTTGGCTAATCAGCACCTTGGTGGACTACATACAAAACCTGTTCTCCTCTATTCCAGGCTTGGTGCAGTAGCTCTTCTACATGATCCAGTTCACCACTGAACAAGCCTACCTTTGGCTTAATAGCTTCATCTGGCCTTTCTTTAGGCTGTTAGGGCTAGTTGCCACAGCACCGCTGTTCAGTGAGTCAGCCGTTCCCAAAAAAGTAAAAGTAGGCTTGGCAGCGCTAATGGCGATAGTCATTGCACCTAGCTTACCTGACATGCCTACACTGCCTACAGGCTCCTACCCGGCTTTGCTGCTAGGCGTACAGCAGGTCTTAATAGGCGTCGCCCTAGGCTTGATCATGCGTATTGTGTTTGCTGCCGTGCAGACTGCTGGGGAGTTCATCGGCCTGCAAATGGGCTTATCCTTTGCTTCGTTTTTTGATCCCGCCACAGGCTCCAACACGGCTGTACTATCGCGCATTCTCAACCTGGTCGCCATGCTCGTGTTTTTAGCGCTCAACGGCCACCTCATCATGCTGCAAGTGCTGTTTAGAACCTTTGAGATCTTGCCCATACAACCGGGTAGCCTGAACAGCAACGGCTGGGGGGTGCTTTTAGAGTGGAGTGCCCAGCTTATGATTAGCGGCTTACTGCTGGCTCTGCCACTGATTATTGTGTTGCTGACGATTAACTTAGCCTTTGGGATTTTGAATCGTACTGCGCAGCAACTTACTGTCTTTGCGGTGGGCTTCCCTATTAGCTTGTTAGTGGGGTTATCGCTGCTAACTGTGGTAGTCCCGCAGATCACGCCCTTCTTAATGCGCTTTTTTGACTCTGGTTACAGCGCCATGCTGCGTATGGCCAGAGGCTTGGCTGGTTTCTAAGCCTCTATTCATTTAATAGCCACGCTTTTTTTGTTGTTGCAGGCGTAGCTGCCGCACTTCACCCCACGTCGTTAATCCTAGTTGAGACGCTTTACGCAACGCGATCAGCAGTAGCTCTGCTGTGACCATGGCATCACCTAATGCGTTATGACGCTCTATACCTTGCAATGCGAAGTGCTCCACCCAGTCATCCAAACTATGCTGAGTACTGGCTTTATCAGGAAATAGTGCCGGCAAATATTCGGCTACATTCAGGCTCTGTGGCTCATATGGCCACTGCAGCACCGACTCAAACGCCTGCTGCAATAACAAGGCATCAAACCCCGCATGAAAGCCTACCCATACGCTCTGCTGCCCCTGCTCACAGAGCGCCTGCAATACTTCTGCCGTGTTATCACCCTGCTCTAGCGCCGTAGGCGACAACCCATGAATCAACATGGCGTCCTCTTGCAACGTACCGGTATGCTGCAGCACGTGATAAAAAGCCTCGCTATAACAGAGTGACTGCTCTACGACTGTGATCGCCCCTACCGACAAAATACGGTTGTTTTTGCGCTGTAAGCCATCAGACTCTAGATCCAACACAAAATACCGTGTGCCTAGCAAAGGCTGCTCCCACGGACTTAGCCAAGGTAGCGGCACATCCGGTGCCGTCTCTGCCTTTTTCAAATAACGCTGTAAGAATTTTTTAACGCGTGTGGTGGTCATTTTTCTAGTGCTTCACGCAATGGCATAATCTGGCGCAATGCCTCACGGAACAGCCGCCTCTCCAGTGGTGAGAGCTTGCTGGACTTCTCTGGCTCAAATTTGTTTTTTTGTTCTTGTTGATGCTTAAGCAAGTGCAAGTAATTAAACGCTTGGCGTAGCGCATGCGCCGACACCATAGGAATCTCTTGATGCTGCACCAAACAGCTAAGTCGTTTTAACGTATTGGTATCGCTACAGCCTTGTTCCAGCGCTAACACACGCACCGCTTGTGTTAGTACACGCAAACCCTGTTTACGAAAATCCTGGTCTGCCACCACGAATTGTTCGCTTTCCAAAAACCGCTGCAACTGCTCAGCCGACGGTAATCTGTAGCGCAATACGGTTTTCTTTAATCGTCGCAGTGCGTCTCCGTGCTCTTGCAAACGTTGCAACCACAAACTATGCCAGCGCTCCCACGCTACGCCACTGCCCCACACACAACGCTGATCCAACAACGATTGCTGTTTGGATAAGTCTCTGGCCGAACCCGTCTCTATCCACGTTTGCATATGTTGCTGCCAGTCTTGCACTGACTGGCAGTACTCGGCATGGCTAGCCAGCTTTTCACTTTGGCATAACTGCATACCACAGCGCTGCAATACCTCTACCACTTGCGCCGCTAAGGGCAATAGTTTTTGTTGCTTCTCTAGGCTCTGTGCGGCATTCTCGGCATCAAATACGATGCCACTTTGCTGCTTACTAAATAGCCACTGCTCTCCCCTCGCGCCCGCCCCAAACACGATCCAATCAAAGGGGAAATCCACAGCAGGATGATCCGGTAAGCACAGAGCAATTGCTCGGCTAATACAGTGATCACGTAGCCCACTAATGAGTTCCATTAACTGTATAGCATCAGCGCCATGCGCTTGCATTGTCGTCAGCACCGGCTGCACGCTGCGATACACCGATACCAACTCATCCACCGTGGCAGCATGGTATAGCCTGCGCGATACACTGACCAAATCCACCCGCTGCAACGCAAACACATCGCGTTCGGACACTACACCATATAACCGGCCATCCTCGATGATGCAGACGTGCCCTATCCGGTGTTTAGCCATGATCAAGGCCACATCAAACACCGTGGCTTCCAAACCCAGAGAAACTAACTGGGTGCTCATCACCTGCGCTACAGGCTGCTCTAGGCTACCGCCTTGTGCCACGATTCTACGCAAATCACGCAGGGTAAAAATACCCGTAGGCTGTTGGCCTTCCATGACCACAATGCTACTAATACCCTGCTCATGCATGTGGCGCACTACGTCGCGTAGCGACAATTCAGGAGTACAGGTAATGGGTTCGCGGGACAACAATGTATCAAGTGGTGCATTAAGGTTCGCACCTACCGCATTACGTTCGTAAGCACTGGTACGCGTTTGTTCGTACAACTGCCCAAATAAGCTGCTCACGCCCTTAAAAACAAAATGACGTAAGCTTTCTGACTGGTGTAGCACGTGCAGAAAATCGGTTTTGTCTATCTGCACACAGAACACATCTTCGGCCGCCACATACAAACGGCTGGTAGGTCGCTCTCCCATGAGTGCTCCCAACGGAAAGCAGTCTGCCACCCCCAACATGCCTATCACCTGCTTTTCAGAGCATTGCCCTGCCGCATCCGACTCCACACTGGCGATACGGACCATCCCCTGACGTACTATCCATAAACGCTCGCACATGCCCTGAGCGGGCGAGGCTATTACATCGCCTTGCGCATAAAACACCAGTTGCCCACGTTTTAACAACTGCAGCATTTCTTCTGCCGACAAACTGTTAAAAGGGGGATACTGCTTAAAAAGCTGTATTAGCGACTGCAGCCCTTGACGCACAGCCTCTTGGCCAGTGGTCAGTACAGCAGAGGGCTTGGATACAAAAAGAGAACACATAGCGTAATCTGCCTAGGGAGTAAACGTGGAAGTCATGGACTATCCACCTATGCGTACCCTAGCATAAAAGCTGTTTTTCCACGATGAACCTAAAGTCGTAGAGGCACAGCAGTCCCAATAAAAAAGCACGCAGAATAGGCGTGCTTTTTGCTATGTGTATAACGGGTTTACTAGCTGGTAGAACGGCGCAATATCTGGCGTAACACCTGATCTGGACCGAACTCTAACCAGAGGTCACGTTCCATATAAATCGCATCAGGCACCAACGCACGGCTGGAGTGCCAGACTTGTATAGAGCCACCGTCAGGTTGAGGGTACACCGTCACCGGCGCAGCCCCTAACCCTAAACGTGCATCGGCTACCGTGGTTACGCCAGGCTCTAACCATGCCGTATTACTGTTATACGCATTACCTGTGCTGTAACAAGCTACCAGCATCAGCGTTAACGCCACTAAAGATGCACGCCACAACGATTTCACGTTTTAGAACTCCACCCAATCATCGTCACTGTTTTGCGCTTTTTTAGTACCGCTCAAATCAGGACGCAATAAGGTCATATCGTTAGCGGCTGCACTGCTGCTTTTCTTAGGCAAGCCAGAGGTAGCACCGTTGTGTGCTGCCGCTGCACTGCTAGCTGCGCGAGCAGAAGTTAGCTGTTTACCTGCAGTACCCGTTGCTGCTGCAGAACGGTGTTCGGTATTGCTCTGTACCTTTCTAGCCTGCTTTGCGCGCACTTGGCGAGCCGCAATATCAATCACTTCGGACTCAGGCAATCTGAAACTGGTCACGGCGTCTTGCACATGTTTAAGCTCTGCATTCAACGTGGTCGCGGCTCTGGCGGTTTGCTCTACCAAGCGTGAGTTGTATTGTGTGGCCTCATCCATCTGGCCCACAGCACGGTTGATCTGATCAATACCGGACGACTGCTCAATCGTTGCCGCTGTGATTTCACCCATGATGTCAGTCACGCGTTTCACCGAATCCACAATTTCTTGCATGGTCGCACCAGCACGCTCTACCTGACCGGAACCTTCGCTGACTTTGGATACGGAGTCATCAATCAATGCCGTAATTTCACGGGCGGCTTGTGCGCTACGCTGTGCCAATGCACGAACCTCAGAAGCTACGACAGCAAACCCTCTACCTTGCTCACCTGCACGCGCTGCTTCTACCGCCGCATTCAGCGCCAAGATGTTCGTTTGGAACGCAATGCTATCAATCACACCCACGATATCCGCAATTTTGCTGGAGCTAGCAGAAATGCCTTGCATCGTAGCCACCACTTCACCTACTGCTTTACCACCACGTTGCGCGACGTCGGATGCTGTAGCAGCCAGTTGGTTTGCTTGGTGAGCGTTATCAGCATTCTGACGTACTGTACCTGCAAGTTGCCCCATGCTGGCTGCGGTTTGTTGCAAAGCGGCGGCTTGGTCACTGGTGCGATCACTCAGATTACGGTTGCCGTCCGCAATGTCTATAGAGCCAGCACTGATCTCATCCATACCGTTACGTACAGCGCTCACCATACGAATCAACGCGTCTTGCAATCTACGCAGGGCCGAAAACATGCTGCCCATTTCGTTATCGGTTTTCACCACTACACGTTGGCTCAAATCGCCAGCAGCCATGCTTTCAAAATGCTGCATCACTTGGTGCAAAGGACGAACCACCCGCACGGATAAATACTGGTACATCAAGATTGCGAGAATGACGGTTAACACGCCAAAGCCAATAGCCCAGTACATGCTCACCTGGTACAGGCCTTCCGCTTGCTGCAAATGTGTTTTCAGGGCGGATGCATTCACGCTACCGCCTGCCAACTGCTGTAAAGCAGCCAGACTTTGTGCATGAAAATACAGCCCCAGTATGGCAATCAGTAATGCTGACAAGAACAGCCCTGCCAGCAAAACGGTAGCACCCGTTTTGATTTTAATATTTTTGAATAACATCTGCGTTTACCCAGTTTAGATAGTCAACTGCCACTACGAACCAACACACTGATGACGATAAGTAATTAGCCTGCTCTCATCGCCAACAAACTTGCACCTTGGATTTTTTTGAAAGCCAACACAGCCGCTTCCAATGCCGCACTACGTTGTTCCAACTGTGAAGAGGCGGTGTAGTAATCCAGATCTTCGATACGAATCAACTCTTTGCTTAAGTGCAAAGCTTGCAAGGTACCGTTGTCATTCAACGCCGCGATCTCATTCATACGCCCCCCTACCGAGGCACGTACTGTCAAAATATTGTCGTAGTTAATATCCAAACGCTGCATGGCACCATTTAGCTGGTTACGCAACGCAGCCTGCGCGACGGGATCGCCTGATGAGGGTTGCTCTAGCACATTAATCAAATCGCTCAATGTGTTAAACAGGTTTACATCCGTTTTATCGTAATCGCCACGTGCAGTGGCTGTTGCGCGCTCTACGCTAAAGCTATCGCCGGCAACTGGATTACCGGCAAAAAATATGCTGATGCCCGAGTCATCGTTGCCAGCTGGCAGATTAATGATAGTTTCGCCTTTTTCATTGACGGTATACGCCTGCGGATCAGACACCACCGTCGTAATAGACCCATCATCCTCAAGGTATTTGGCCTCTACTTCATAGGTATCACTATCCGTGAATCGCACCTCAAAGCTCATCATATTTTGAGCGGCTTTAGGATTCACAATGCTAGGCTGAGCAATTACGCCTGTACCACCGTTAGTAGACGCTGCACCGGTAATAAATGCATTAGCACCAGGTGTCACGCGAGAGAACACATCTACACCGTGATTGCTAGTAGGTAGCTGACGAGTCTGGTCTACTTGTACCAAACGTTCTACTTCGTCGCCATGGTAGGTAACAGAAGTGCCGTCATACACATAAGGAGCCACATTGCCTTGGCTGCCAGAAAACAAATACTGACCTGCCGCGTCTTTGCTGTTTGCCAAGCCCAACAAAGACTCCATGCTATCGCGCAACACGTTGGCTAATGTAGAGCGGTCAGCATCCGACATGGTGCCGTTACCCACTTCCACCAAACGTGTTTTTACATCACGCACCTGCGATGTTAACGAGTTCAGAATATTTTCTTCTTCGTTCAACATACGAGTTGCCACATGGCGGTTTTCTGCAAAGCGTTTATTCATACTTTGCGCTTGCGCCAAGGTAATACTTTGTGCCGCTGCCAACGGATCATCCGCGGGTGACAACGAGCGTTTCCCACTGCCAATTTGCTGGAAGATTTCCATCAACTGTGATTGCTGACGGTTAACGGAATTCAAGCCTGTCTGAAAATACAGATTAGTGCTGATACGCATAAGTGTTTTCCTGTTAAGACAGCGGGTTAGTTACGCAAACCCAGCAAAGTATCAAACATGTTCGAGCTCACCTCGATCATGCGTGAAGCGGCACGATACTGTTGCAAGAACTTGTCTAGGTTCAGTACTTCCTCGTCTTCGTTTACGCCGGAAATACGCTGTTGCGATGCATAGTTTTGTTGAATCAAGTTCGCTTGTGCTTTAGCGGCCGTTGCATTTTGCTGTGCTTGCACCGCCACTTTATTCACCAACTGGCCATACGCTTCGTTAAAGCTCAATGAGCCATTACCCAAGGTGCGCGTTTCTTGTAGCTCGGCCAATTTCAACGCGATATCACCGTTAGCAGAACCCAATGGGTTGCCATCTTTGTCTTTGCCGGCAGCGGCCACTTTAGCGGGATCATCCAACACCAACTCAAGACGAGCGGCGGCATCACGTGTAGGCTGTACCAACCAACTATCACCGTCTACGGCAGAGGCAGCGCCATCAAACTTGAACGTCACACCATCAATCTCAAAGCCGTTTTCAGCTTCGGCTGGCGTAAGCACCTTGACTGGGCCATTAGGCAGCGTTTTTACGCTGTATTCACCATTGCGAAACTCAATCTGGTAATCCGAACCGGTCAATTTATTCGCATCGGCTAACGAGATATTCAAATCAGGGGCGGGCGACACACCGCTTTTGTTACTAGGGATAGGTTTACCCAATTCGACACGGAAGAACTCGCCACCGGCCTCACCAGACAAATCAAAACCTTCTGCATGCACAGCATTGATAGCACTGCTAATACCTACCGCCAAACGACCCAAATAGTTTTGGGTTGCGTCCAACGACTCGCTACGGTATCTCAATAAGCCGCCCAATTGGCCGCCTTTGAAATTGCTATCCTGCAACTGCACCGTTTTACCTACCCCATCTTCAAATGCAGCGGTGTAGGCCACTACTACTTTAGAGGGATCGCTGTTAGAGGTTTGTGCTTGCAGAGGGAACACTTGGCTACCACCCAGCAACACCTGGCCATTGCTCAATGTCAAATTGAACACGCCATCTTGCTCAATCACTTTCACGTCTACCAACTGGTTCAATTCCATCACCAGTTGTTCACGCTGATCCAGCAAATCGTTAGGACTGTGATCAGGCGTAGCCGCTTTGGCTGCCGTGATCTGTTGATTCATATCGTGAATACGTTCTACATAGCTATTCACTTGCGCAACCGTAGTACGCACCTGCGTATTGATGTTCTCGCGCTGCGCTTTCAATGAGCTTTGTGCATCATTGAACTGCGTGACCAAGCTTTGCGCTCTACCCAACAGCTCTTGTCTGGCATCGGGGTCGCTAGGACTGGATGCCACGGCATTCATAGCATCAAAGAAATTCTGAATAGCAGGACTAATCCCCACAGTACGGTCGCCAAACAGGTTATTCACCTGAGCGATCTCGTTACCGTAAGTGATCAGTGACGCGCCTGCACTTTGCGACTGTACCAACTGGTTCCAGACAAACGAGTCGTACGCACGCTGCACCGTAACGGCTTGCACACCGCGCCCCACATAGCCCGCCCCTATGTTCTGAGCGCCCGCTGTTTGGGACAACACCGTTTGACGGTTATAACCCTCAACTTTAGAGTTGCTGATGTTATGGCCGGTTATCTGAAGATTTTGCTGTGCGTTTTGCAGAGCAGACAAACCGAGGCGGGATAAATTCATAACAAATTCCGTTTTTGAGAAAGCGCTGCCAACCATGGCAACGCAAACACGATCAATGGACTATTAACGGGCTACAGCAGCGAATCTTTAGGGGAAGTTAACGACTTCCCGCATCAAAATACGCCATGATTTTTATCAGCTTTTGTGCATAGTTAGGATCGGTGGCATAGCCAGCATCTTGCACACGCTGCGCAGCTTCTTGAGGTGTAGCTGCTTGCATGACCGACTCATAACGTGGGCTGGTACTAATCAAGCGTGCGTAGTCGGCCAACGAATCCTCATACGAGTCATAGGCACGAAACGGCTGTTTTACTTTTCTGTACTCACCGTTCTCAAACTCAGTGGTCATGATATGAGCCACTTTGCCTGTCCAACTCTTACCCGCTTTAATACCAAACAGGTTATGCGTGCTTTGCCCATTCTCATGCAGAATTTCACGCTTACCCCAGCCTGATTCCAATGCGGCTTGGCTAAGCAGCAGCTTCATAGGCACACCACTTTTTTCTGCCACGGCCTCAGCGGCAGCATGCATCTTCCCAACGAAGTTACGCACATGCTCGGGCGCACCTCGTACGGCGGAATACACCTGATCCAAGCTACCTTTAGCACTTAACTTACGGATTAACGCACTAATAGAAGGCGCATCCACATTACGTGCCATGCCTTGATCTCTATTGGCTAACCCTTGCTGCCACGTATTGGAGTCAGGTTGACCCATCCCCGCATCACCACCCTGCATCTGGCGTATCAACGCTTCTGCCAACCCTATACCGGGGTTTGCCAATTGCAACGATAACTGCTCATCCCCCATGCTCTGTGTCATGCGTACTTGTTCACTATCGAACAACCCATTACCGCTGGCATTAGCACGCGCCTGTTTGAGCAACTGCTGTATGAACAAGGCCTCAAACTGCTGAGCAATTTGCTGTTGCTCGGCAGTACCGCCTTTATTGTCTTGAGCATTACGTTTCAGTTGTGCCAATTGCTCGGCATCAAACATAGAAACGGGTTGTTCTGCACCTGAACCAGGACGGGGATAGTAATGGATACTCATGAGATCAAATCACCTCTAGGTCGGCACGCAAAGCACCTGCACTCTTCAGGTTTTGCAAAATGGAGAGCAACTCTTGAGGGGTAGCACCCAGTGCATTCAAGGCACGTACCACATCAGCCAAGTTGGCGCTGGTACTCACACGTTGCAATGCCCCGCCGTCAGACCGCATTTCTATGTCGGTACGGTCAGTCACCACGGTTTGCCCGTCAGTAAACGGCGTATTAGGCTGGTTCACTTCGGACTGCTTGCTGATCACAATGGACAAGTTGCCATAGGCGATAGCCGCTTCATCAATGGTCACCGTACGGTTCATCACTACCGTGCCAGTACGGGCATTCACCACCACACGTGCTCTGGCGGGCGGCAAGTTAACTTGCAGATTTTCCACTTGAGACAAGAAGTTCGCCTGCATCTCAGGCCCTAATGGTGCCTGCACCTGAATCACACGTGCATTCAGTGCGGTTGCGATGTTGCTGCCAAAGTGCCTATTTAATGCCGCTACAACGTTTTGCGCCGTACCAAAATCAGAGCTATTGAGCTCTAGAGAAATCAGTCCATCACGAATATAGGTAGTAGGCACATCACGCTCTACAATCGCGCCGCCAGGAATAATGCCGCCATTCAGTTGGTTCACCTGTACGCTAGAACCACCGGATTCAGCACCTGCACCACCCACTAACAAGTTACCTTGGGCCAACGCATACACTTGGCCGTTTGCCCCTTTTAATGGCGTCATCAACAAGGTACCGCCACGCAAACTTTTAGCGTTACCCATCGAAGACACCACCACATCGACGGACTGCCCAGGTTGCGAGAAAGCGGGTAGGCGCGCTGTTACCATCACCGCCGCCACGTTTTTTAGCTGCATGTTGCTGCCTTGAGGAATAGTCACCCCCAACTGCGACAACATGTTCGTCAAACTTTGTTGGGTGAAAGGCGCTTGGCGCACTTGGTCACCGCTGCCATCCAACCCCACCACCAAACCATAACCAATCAACTGGTTATCACGTACCCCTTGGATAGTGGCTAAATCTTTAATGCGGTCAGCCGCCTGCGCAGGCACAAGCAAGCCTAGCAATAGGCTCGCCAACAATACGCGTAATACCGTTCGTATAGGCATAGTCATACTCATTAATCAGAACGGAGAAATATTCAGGAAAAAGCGCTGCAACCAACCCATGGTTTGCACTTCATCCATCACCCCTTTGCTGCGGAACTCAATACGTGCATCAGCCACCTGTGTAGAACTGACTGTATTGCTGCCCGAAATGGAGCGCGGATCTACCACTCCCGAAAAGCGCATGTATTCGCTGCCTCGGTTGATGGCGATTTGTTTTTCACCTGCAATCTGCAGGTTACCGTTAGGCAAGACGCCAATCACGGTAGTGGTTAACGTGCCTGAGAACATGTTGTCTGCACGGCTGCTACCTGTACCATTGGCTTGATTTTTGCCTTCCACCTCAAAGTTTTGTCTGGACCCTAACTCACTAGGCAAAATAGAGGGATCCACACCAAAATTCAAACCACCGCTGGAATTACGGTTGGTGCTGGTGGAAACGTTTTTCGCCGCGTTCGTGCGTTCTTGTATGACGATGGTCACAATATCGCCCACGTTACGCGGTCTACGATCTTCAAACAGCGGGTAGTTACCGTAAGCACTAGGTTGGTAAATAGAACCATTGGCTACCACTTCCGGCAAAATCTGTGCTGGCGGTTGCGCTGTTAACGGCCCTGTCACCACAGGCTCGGGAGGCACCAGAGCGCAGCCTTGGATCAGCATTACGGCTCCTACTAGAGCCCCCAGCAGACTACGCATCATCACTTTCATTACTACCACGCTGTTATCCATCAACCGTTTACAGTTGCGTCAAACGCGCCAACATCTGATCCGATGTGGACACGGCTTTACTGTTCATTTCGTAAGAACGCTGAGCAATAATCATGTTGACCAGTTCTTCGGCCACGTTCACGTTAGAGGTTTCGGTGTAATGCTGACGCACAATACCGGCACCATCTAAACCTGGTTGCTGGAAGTTGGCCGCACCGGAAGAATCTGTTTCTACGTACAGGTTTTCACCCATGCTTTGCAGGCCACCGGGGTTAGCAAAGGTCGTTAACTGCAACTGCCCAACTTCAACGCTGGTGCCCACAGCACCGGGCTGGGTCACGGAAACCGTACCGTCACGGCCAATGCTAATTTCCAAGGCGTTATCAGGGATGTTGATGGGTGGCTGAATGGGGTAGCCACCTGCCGTAGTCAACTGACCGTTTTGATCCATCTGCAAGGTGCCAGCACGAGTGTAAGCAAACGTACCGTCCGGCATTTCTACTTGCAAGAACCCACGGCCTTCAATCGCTACATCCATAGTGCCGCCTGTGTGACGCAAATCACCTTGCGTATGGATACGCTCGGTAGACACAGTGCGCACCCCTGTACCCAGTTGCAAACCTGTAGGCAATTGGTTGGCCGCGCCTACTTGAGCACCGGGCTGACGAATAGTTTGGTACATCAAATCTTCAAACACCGCACGGCCACGTTTAAAGCCTGCTGTATTCACGTTAGCCAAGTTGTTGGAAATCACATCCATACCAGTCTGTTGTGCTTCCAGACCTGTCTTGGCAATCCAAAGCGATCTAATCATTTGTATTCCTTCACATGCAATGCTTGCATGACTTAACCGTTCATAGACAGAATGGAATTAGCCCGTTCTGCGTTGGTATTGGCGTCTTGCAGCACTTTCATCTGCATTTCAAAACGTCTAGCGTTGTTGATCATGCCCACCATGGCTTCTGCCGCGCTGACGTTACTTTTTTCCACAAAGCCTGAAACCACTTTCACGCTTTCATCCGTAGGCTGCGCCTGGCCGGTAGTGCTACGGAACAAGCCGTCATCACTACGCTGCAATGTTTGCGGATCAGGGTTCACCAGTTTCAACTGGCCTAAAACCTGTATATCCCTAGGATTATCTCCAGCCCCCAAGGCCGTTATCTGGCCGTCAGACGAAAAAGTCAGTACGCCGCGATCTGGGATTTCGATGGGTGCGCCATCAGCAGACAATACAAATTGCCCACGCTGGTTCACCAACATATTGTCTTGGTCAATAGAGAAGTCACCCGCACGGGTGTAGGCTTCGCCCTCAGGCGTTTGCACCGCAAACCAACCCTGATCGGCAATGGCCACATCCAGTGGGTTGCCGGTTTCGCTCAAGGGGCCAGCTTGCATGCGGCTACCGGGTGTCACGGTAACGGTAGACACCCGTGTAGGCAACGCAGGAGCGCCCTGCACAGGCACAGCCCGTTGCAACGCCAACTGCTCTCTAAAACCTGAGGTATTGATGTTGGCCAAGTTGTTGCTCAGCGAAGACTGCTGTTCTAGCAGACGCTGAGCACCATTCATGGCGGTGTAGATAATCCTATCCATGACTCAGCCTTAGCGCATGGTGATCAGTGTTTGCAACACCTGATCCTGCGTTTTAATGGTCTGTGCGTTCGCTTGGTACGTACGCTGCGCAATAATCATATTGACCAGCTCTTGACCCATATCGACGTTGGACTCTTCCACTGACTGACCACGCACCACAGCCATACCGTTCTCGCCAGGTCTACCCAAAATAGGCTGACCAGATGTAGCCGTTTCAGCCCACACGTTGCCGCCTAAAGGCTGCAAACCTTGCATGTTGTAAAAGTCAGCCAAAACCAATGTACCCATCGTTTGCGTTTGGCCGTTGGTGTAGTTAGCAACAATGCTGCCGTCTGCCGCAATAGACATACTGGCGTACTCACCCATTTTGTAGCCGTCTTGATCTGGCGTTGCGGCAAATGGGCCACCCAGCTGTGTAGAGCCAGCGTAGGACAAATTGATGTCTAGATTTTCCGCAGGCGAGTTACCACCTTCCACGGCCAAACTCAGCGTCACAGCACCGGTAGGCGACACCAACTCACCCGCCTTATTGAAAGTCAGCGTGTTGGTAGTAGGAATAATGTCGGGATTGTCTGGGTCAGCACTGTTAGGATCTGGCGTGCCCAGTACCTTGCCGTTCATGAAATACTGCACATCCCACACCGACTCACCGTTCACCGCTTCACGCTTGATGAAATACTGTGTGACTTGGTGAGCATTACCCAGCGAGTCATACACGTTATATGGGAAAGAGCTGGTGTAGGTATCTGGATTAGCTGGATCAACCTTAGTACCTGCTGGCACAACCTTTGCATTGGAGTCCAAGTTGGCACGCAAGCTCATTTCGCTAGTCGCTTTAGGCGCAATATTGCCCGTAGGAATACGAATAGGCTGTGGATCGGTAGAACCAGGCAAGTAACCTGTTAGGCGGTGGCCTTGCGAGTTAGTCAAAAACAGGTTTTTATCGGGAGAAAACTGACCGTTACGCGAGTACACCACGGCCCCGCTTTGATCCATCAACCTAAATAACCCTTTCTCGCCATCAATGGCCATATCAAACTGGTTACCCGTAATAGACACCGTACCAATGGTGAAACGCTGGTTCACACCGGCCACGCTCACACCCAAACCCACACGGGAGCTAGCGTAAACATCAGCAAACTGAATATTGGAAGACTTGTAGCCCACCGTAGACGAGTTCGCAATGTTATTACCAATCACGTCCAAATTCTGTGACGCTGCATTCAACCCACTTAAACCTTGTCCAAAACCCATGATTTCTCTCGCTTAAATTCGTTTGAATTCTTCACCCTTCAAGGTGAAGCCTTACATAATCTTGCGTATATCCAACAGCGAATACGTACCCGCCAACCCCAGATCCAACAGCAAACCCTTGGTGCTATACGACACGCTGTCCACTTTGCCCGACGTCAGCATTTCTGCTCTCACGGCTTTGCCTTCAGCATCCAGCGCTTCTACCTTGGTGTCGTATGCGCCATCTGGAACGGGGTTACCGGCATCATCCAGACCGTCCCACTCTAGGTTGTGCACACCCAACTTCATGTCTTCAAGCTCTAGCTGACGCACAACACGCCCTGCCTGGTCTGTAATAGACACGACCACTTTCTGAGCGGGAGCAGCTAGATCCACCCCAAAACCGGTGGTGGACTTGATGCTGTTATCGTCGGGGTTGGTGCCCACTTTGATCTTGCTGCCTGGTACCAATACCTCTTTGCCAATGAGCGATGCCGCTTGCATGGACTGCGACACATCCAACTGCCCTGATACCGCCAACAAGGTGTTATTCAAATCTTGAATACCCTGCACAGTAGACATTTGCGCAATCTGGCTAGTCACTTGTGCGTTGTCCATGGGGTTCATGGGATCTTGGTTTTGCATCTGCGTAATCAGCAATGTCAGAAATCTGTCCTGCGTTTCTGCCATCAAGCTGTTATTTTGCTGACGCGCATAGTTCATGGCGTTATTGGCTGAATCTGTGCCATTAACAGTAGTCATTTGCTTTCCTTTTACTGACCTAGACTCAACGTACGCATCATCAAGTTTTTAGCGGTGTTTACCACTTCAACGTTGGCTTGATACGAGCGCGAGGCCGAAATCATATTGACGGTTTCAGCCACTACATCCACGTTGGGCATGGCCACATAACCTTGATCATTGGCTAAAGGATGGTGAGGGTCATATTGCATGCGGGCGGGTGCATTACTTTCCACTACCGATGCCACTTTCACACCGCCCACCGCTGTTTGCGGGCTTAATGGCGACACTTGGAATACCACTTGGCGAGCTTTATAGGGCAAGCCATCTGGCCCAGCCACACTGTCTGCGTTGGCAATATTGCTGGCGCTGACGTTCATACGCTGCGACTGAGCATTCAATGCCGAGCCGGCAATTTGAAAAATACTGAAATTACTCATGATTCACCTTATTGCTGCAACGCCGCCATCAGCCCTTTGATGCGCTGTGACAGAATGGTCAACGAACTTTGGTAGTGCATGCTGTTATCGGCAAAGGCCATGCGCTCTACATCCATATCAACGGTGTTGCCGTCTAAGCTGGGTTGCAAAGGCTGTCTGTACAGCAAGTCGTTCTGTAATGCCGTAGAGCCCGCACCCGCAATATGGCGAGCAGAAGTCATATCCAACTTAACGGCAGGCAAGTTCATGCTGTTGCCCATGGCCTGTTGCAATGCCTGACTAAAATCGATATCCCGCGCTTTGTAGTGCGGCGTGTCAGCGTTCGCGATATTGGCCGCCAAGACTTCTTGACGCTGTTGGCGCAAACTTACTGCCGTTTTGTAAAAACTGAAATCTTCACCGATACGGTCGATCATGTTGTATACCTTTGTCTTGCGTTTCCTGGAGGAAACCCATAGGCAGCAGCCATTTGCCACCGAATGCCATAATGGTAGCCGCGCGCCCTCCTCTACAAAGTAGGAAATAAGACAGTATTTCTTTGCTAGTTCAGTTCTTGCTCTGGGATTGCACTGACTACAATGCTGTCATGCGACACGTTTCTGCTTTCGTTTTCATGGCCCTATTGGGCAGCCAATCTCTTTACGCATCACCACTGCAATCAGCAGATGAAATCGTAGAGGGCGTGAGCAATTACCTCATGGAACAGGCCGAATCGTTAGCTGGCACCGCCACCATCACGGTGACGCCACCCCGCTTGCAACAGCAATCGGCGTGTGACAATTTACGCTACGCCGTACCAGGCAATGCCACACTACGTTCTCGCATGCGTGTAATCGTCAGTTGTTTGGCTCCCGAAACGTGGACCGTGCCGGTACAAGTAGCCCTTAGCGTTCAAGGCTTTTATTACGTCAGCAATAAAACCATCAACAAAGGCGAATTGATTTCGCTTGATGACTTGATTACTCGCGAAGGTGACTTACTACGCCTTCCACCTAATGTGGTCACAGACCCTAGTTTGATTGTGGGCTACATGGCTGGCCAGCGCGTCAACACCGGTAGCACGATTAAATCCACGTTGCTGCAAAACCCACAATCCGTACAACGCGGACAAAGCGTACGCACTATTGCCAGAGGCAACGGGTTTGTGATCAGCAACGAAGGTCAGGCGCTACAAACCGCAGCGCCTGGCAGCCAAGTACAAGTACGTGTTGCTTCCGGGCAAGTGATTACTGGCACAGTGCTTGATTCCTCTACGGTTCAAGTGCCGCTTTAACGTAAAATGATCCTATTCTTTACAGCGCTACACGGCACCATTAAAGAAACAGCAGTAACTGCCGTTACTGTTGGAACCCCGCTTCTGACCTTTTACGTTCACTGCCATGAAAATTAATATCAGCTCCAACAAACAGCCCGCTACTGACCGGCTTAGCGTTGGTCAAAACAAACGTGCCATGACGGATGCCTATCAGGCAAGTAACACCCCCTCATCCAGCCAGGTTGATCTGAGCACCACCGCCAGACAATTGCAAAATCTGCAATCGTCCGAGCACGACCTGAATATTGAAAAAATCCAGTCCATCAAGGACGCCATTGCCTCTGGCAAATTGGAAATTGATACTAGCCGCATTGCGGACTCATTAATTGCCAGCGCCAGAGAGCTTCTGAAATAGCGCGAGTCACATCATCATGAGCACACCGTCCCTATCATTCTGTCTGAACCAAGCCATTACCGTCTTGGAGTCGTTTAACCAGACACTGTCACAAGAAAACGACCTGCTGCTCACAACGCATGATGATTCCGACTTGCTGGCTTTTACGCAGCAAAAAAACCAGTTCTTGGCAGAACTAGAAGCACAACATGAAGCATGTGGTCACGCGCTACGCGCATTGGGATTAGAAAACTCGCACGAAGGCTTACTCACTGCAGCCGAAAACGATGCAGAGTTAGCAACTATCGTGCAACGTTTCTTTGAGCTAGCAGAAACTGCTCAGCATCAAAACAACCAGAACGGCATTATCATCCAGACCTATCTGGAGCATAACCAACAAGCCCTACAAGCCATCACTAGCATGATGCAGCGTTCGGAACAGGTTTATACCGCCCAAGGTAAAACCCGCCCACACAAACTACAACACTCCGCCATTAAGGCCTAATACTTAGGCCTCTTGCAGCGCTTCTTTCAATGCAAAGCAGCGCAATAACGCTTCAATCAGCTTAGGTGCGGTCAATGCACCGCGCTGCTGCAGTAATGTCTGCAACTGCCCATACAAACCTTGCCGTTGCGACGAGTACTGCACATCACTGCCCGCCAACGCCAATAGCGCCGACGTACGTAATTGCTGCGCGACTGATAACCCCTGTGTTGACGCTTCCTCTTGCACCGCACGCCATGCCGGCGCTACTAAACGCCCTACTAGACGTTGCTCGTGCTGTAACACTGCCCACATTGCCACATCGGCATCTGATAGCTGTGTGAATGCTCCCGCGTTTACCAACACCACTGAGTCTCGCAATACCGCACCGCTGTAACGATCGGTCAGACGTACCGCAATCAGCTCCAACGGCAACTCTGCCACACCTCGCTGACGTATGGCGACACGCTCTTTAGCCACCCACAACGTCAAACTAGGTATGCTCTGCCCCGCCAACTGCTGTAACTGCAACTTTCGTGATAGATCTGACACGGCATGAAACTGCATTTGTTTAATTCTGGCGGCTGCACTGGTAGTCCCATTTTCGTGCCAGAAGCGGCTACCCAACGGCACACTCGCCATAAAGGCTGTCCCTTCTGCCGCTAATACCTGCCACACCGCTGGCGTAAAGCCCTCCAGCATATGCATAATAGGGGTAGCATTACGACGCTGTTCCACCCATTGCACGGCCTGCAATAACTGATCCGCCCACTGCGGCTCGTGCAATACATGCTCACCCACCGTGTTTAACCAGCCCATAGGGCCCGCCAACTGCTGCAACGGTGCTGCCAACGCTTCGCCACGTTCTGTACAAAGCGTAGTCAGCAAAATTTTGCTTTTTCCTTGCTCATTCTCTAGCGCAAGATTGACTGACTGATAGCTGCTTAACAGCATGGACTCTGGTGACTCACTCACCTCATGCAAGGCAGAACGCATTAAGTCTTCTGCCTGCTCAGCCAGATAAGTAGCATCTTGCGGGCCTACAGAAAGGTCTCGCCAGCCATCAAAAGCGGCTGACAATGCTAACGAGTGCTCAATGGCCGATGTGTGCTGACGTAAGCCATCCACATCCACCTTACGCATACCTGCACCACTCATCACCAACGCCGTTAGCTTCTGCTTACGCGCTTGCTCATCCGCATCATTCACCGGTTCTTTTTGTTCTGCTACCGATAACAACGCAGCTAAATCACCCGCCGTAGGGGCATACAATGCTTTGCTGTTGTAAGACGTGCGTGTGAACGCCATATCCACTAACTGTTTGGCCGTCATAAAACGCAGATTTTCTGGGACTTTCTGACCGTCTGATACATAGTGCACGGGCAATTGGTAGCGTATTGCCGTATCTAATGCAGGCCCTAAGCGGCTCGCCTCATCTACCTTCGTAATAATGCAGCCAGACAGCGGTGTGCCACCATCGGTTTTGTACACTCTCGCCACTTCATCGAGGGTGTCACCGTGACTGGAGGCATTCAAGGCCAACAAGCGCTGTATGCGTCGACCAGCACTAGCCAACAAGGCCGCTTGATCCGCCACAAAGCAATCACGCTGACTAATCCCCACGTTATCAATTAAGATAATTTGGTCTGGCCTAATGCTTAACAACAACTGTCGTAACCCTGCGGAGTCTTGCACCACATGTACCGGCACACGCAAAATATCTGCATAAATTTTCAGTTGCTCGTGAGCCCCAATACGGTATGTATCGGTAGTAATCAATACCAACTTATCCGGCCCAAAACGCTTCACACATCGTGCCGCCAATTTGGCAATAGTGGTGGTTTTACCTACACCGGTAGGGCCTACTAACGCCAGCGCCAAACCTGGCTGCCATAGCCTGTCTTCACTGGCCAGCACGGGTAAATGGGTGTCCAACTCGTGTCTAGCCCACTCAAACGCCGCCCTGTCATTAAGGTGCGCCGGCATACGCTTCAGCATGGCACGCAGCAAAGCCGTACTAAAGCCATAGCCCAGCAAGCTTTGGAATAACGACAAGGTTTCGGGCGCTCGTTGCAGTTGGTTGCTCCACAACAGCTCGTCAATACGGTTTTCCAGCGCACCACGCATAGCACCAATGGCACTCATTAACTCTGCAGGTTGCTGCTGCTGATTGATACCGGCATACGGCGCAGCGGTTGGAGTCGGTGCACTGTCAGCGATACTCGCAGTCGCTTGGCTTTGCTCTGGCACAGGCATACTGACAGGAGCCGGTGTAGCACTTGCCGTAGCATCTGTGGCCAGAATTTCCACACCACCGTTGACACGTCTATTGGACACGATTAGGGCATCAGGCCCTAAGGCCAAGCGCACCTGACGCATGGCTTCCCTACTGGTACTACCAAAAAAACGACTTACACTCATGCCTGATTACCTATCACTGCAGTCACTTTCATGACTCGTTCATCTGGAATTTCTTGGTTAGACAACACACCCAACTGCGGTAAATGGTGACGCAAGAAGCGAGACAGCGACGGACGTAGCAATGCAGGCACGACCAAAACAGCGGCATCGCCGCGCTGTTCTTGCTGCATGGTGGCTCGCTGCGCCTCTGCCAATAGTGTTTCAGCCAAGCCTGGCTCTAGTGCCCCACTGCTGGTCAAGGCTTGTGTGAGTACGCGTTCAAGACGCGCATCTAACCCAATGACATGCAATTCGCCTTCACCGGGGAACCACTGCTGTGTAATGGCTCTACCCAATGCTGTACGCACCATTGCCAGCAACTCTGCCGCTTCATCCAAGTTTGCCCCCAACTGATTTTGGGCTTGCAAACGTGTAATGTTCTCGGACACCACCTCAATAATGGTGCGCATATCACGAATGGAGACTTCTTCATCCAACAACCCACGCAGCACTTTATGGAATAGCCCCAAGCTGACTGTTTTGGGCACAAAGTCTTCCACCAATCGTGGCAACTCTTTGCCCACGCGATCCAGCAACTGCTGTACTTCTTGTCTACCCAACAACTGTGCACCATGACGATGCAACAAGTGATTCAAGTGCGTAGCTACCACGGTACTGGCATCAACCACGGTGTAACCCGCAATTTGCGCCTGTTCACGTAACGACACATCAATCCATACCGCTGGCAAGCCAAAGGCTGGGTCGGTAGTAGGTGTACCCGATAGCGTCATGGTGACGCCACCTGGATCAATGGCCAACCACTGACCTGGCATGGCCACACCACGCCCTACTTCTACGCCATACAACAACACACGGTAGTCATTGGGTTTCAACTCTAAGTTGTCACGTATGTGCACCACCGGCGGCAAAAAGCCCACATCTTGTGCGAACTTTTTACGCAAGCTGCGGATGCGATGCAAAAGCTCACCATTTTGGGCATGGTCCACCAAAGAAATCAGCCTGTAGCCCACCTCTAAACCCAAGGGGTCTACCATGGCCACATCATCCCAACTGGCTTCAGAGGCGGCAGCGTCGGCAGCCCTCTCTGCCTCACTAGGCCCTACTATTTGCGCCTGCTCTACTTGCTGTTGGCGCTTATGCAGTGACCAACCAATAGCTCCCACAATGGCAGCAAAAGTGAGGAACGCCAAATGCGGCATACCGGGAATTAAGCCCATCAACCCCAAAATGCCAGCCGTCAAAAACATCACATGAGGGTTACTGAACAGTTGGCTTACCATCTGTTGACCCACGTCTTCGTCGGTAGCGACACGAGACACCACCACACCCGCTGCGGTGGAAATCACCAATGCAGGGATCTGGGCAACCAGACCATCACCAATGGTCAGCAGGGTGTACACGTGGCCCGCTTCACCAAACGACAAATCGTGCTGCATCACCCCTACGATCAGACCACCAATAATATTGATGACCATGATCAGCAGACCAGCAACGGCATCACCACGCACGAACTTACTGGCCCCATCCATTGCCCCGTAGAACTCAGCCTCTTGCGATACTTCCTGACGGCGACGACGCGCTTCTTCTTCACCTATAAGACCTGCGTTTAAATCCGCATCAATCGCCATCTGTTTACCGGGCATCGCGTCCAAGGTAAAACGCGCACCTACCTCGGCAATACGTCCTGCACCTTTGGTAATCACAATAAAGTTAATGATCACCAAAATAATAAAGACGATTAAACCAACCGCAAAGTTACCGCCCACCAAGAAGTGGCCAAAAGCCTCAATCACCTGACCTGCTGCATCTGGCCCTTTATGGCCATTGAGCAATACCACACGGGTAGAGGCTACGTTCAATGCCAAACGCAGCAAGGTCGCAAACAGCAATACCGATGGGAATGCCGCAAAATCCAAGGGCTTTTTGGTGAACATGGCCACCAATAAGATCATCACCGCCAACGCAATGTTGAAGGTAAACAGCAAGTCCAACAAGAATGGCGGCAATGGCAATACCATCATCGCCAACACCAGCAGGATCAGTACCGGGCCTGCCAGCATCTTGGCGTGAGCCGAACCATTGGTTTTCAATAAGGTTATAAAGCTATTCATTCAGCAGAAACATTGGCTGAAGTCGCTAGGGGATCAAACCCTTTGGGGACTTCCAAATTAACAGGCTGTTGCGGTTCTAGTCCTACACCTTGGTTCCAGTGACGTAACTGGAAAACCCAAGCCAGAACTTCAGCAACAACGGCATACAACTCAACAGGGATTTCGTGATTTAAGTCCACATGACCATGCAAGGCTCGCGCCAACGGAGGTGCTTCCAATCGAGGAATACGATGCTCTGCCGCCAACTCACGTATGCGCTGTGCAATTAAACCTGTACCCTTAGCCACCACGCGTGGCGCACCTTTTTCACCTTCGGCGTAGCGTAAGGCCACGGCATAATGCGTAGGGTTGGTGATGACCACATCGGCCGTCGGCACTTCGGACATCATGCGTCGCTGTGCCATCGCACGTTGCTGCGAACGTATGCGCCCTTTCACGTGTGGATCACCTTCGCTTTCTTTGTGTTCTTCTTTTTGATCCTGCTTGGACATACGCATTTTCTTGAAGAAACTGAACAGTTGCCACGGCGCATCGATCAATACAATCACAATCAAACTAGAAATAATCAGCGCACAGCTTAAGGCCACCAACCCTAAGCCCTTCACTAAGGCTTCGGTAGGATTCACATGCATCAGCCCAGTCATTTGATCCCTGAAATGCCAGATCACCATCACCGCCACAGTGCCTATTAAGCCGGCTTTAGCCAGGGCCTTAACCAGTTCGATCAAGGTTTGCGCTGAGAACATCCGCTTAATTCCCTTCAGCGGATTCATTTTTTCAAACTTGGGCTCTAAGGATTTCCATGAAAACAAGAAACCACCCAACAGCGCCGACCCAGCAATAGCGGTCACTACCAGCGCCAAGAACAACGGCAGCAAGCCTAACAATGCTTCAAACGCTTGTATTCCCGCTTGCGCTGTCATGACATTTGCTTCTCTGGCTACGCGCACATCAAACCACATACTGCTGCGCATAACGCCAGACAACGCCTTGTACAGCAAACCACCAGACAGCCACAACGTGGCGGCCCCTACGGCCAAAATCAAAAATGTGCTGAGCTCACGCGAACGCGCAACTTGCCCCTCCTCGCGCGCCTTTTCTAGGCGTCGGGGTGAGGCCGGTTCGGTTCTTTCTAGATCGCTGTCCTCAGCCATGCTATGCGTTGCCAACAAAATTACGGATACGTATCACGCCAGATCGTTATCGTGCTGGCACACGTATCCAAGCGTAAAAATTGTAGAGGCAAGCCGCAGCACGCTAAGGACTAAGCAAGGGCTATAAACCGGCTTTATTCATAAAGCCGGATATAAAACAGAGGAGCTATACGACGCTTAAAAACCCAAACTGGATAGCAAATCATCCACTTGGTCTTGGTCGGTTACTACATCGGCCGCCGCCGTATCGATGACAGGGCCATTTAACAAACCGGCGGTTTCTTCGCGCTTTTCAGGTGGCACACTATCAATCAGCACTTGTACCAATTCGGTTTCTATCGTGCCTATGACTTTCAGCATGCCCTGAATCACTTGACCGGTTAAGTCTTGAAAGTCTTGCGCCATGATGATTTCCATCAGGTTTTCCTGAGTGGATTTGCTGTGTCTGCCCACTAGATCTAAGAAATCTCGTGTGTCATCCACCAGCTCACGGGCAACCGGTAGCTCGGCGGGCGCATCAAACCAGTGCTGCCAACGCTGTCCCAGATTCTGAGAACCTGCAAACAACTGCTCTTGCAATGGACCCGTTTCTTCCGCTGCCGTGAGCACTTTATTGGCAGCTTGCTCAGTCATGCGCCCTACATAACGTAGCCTATCCCTCGCATCGGGGATGGCATGTGCAGCATCCTTAACCGCTTGGTCCAGCCCTAGCTCGTGCATGCTCTCACGCACCAGCCTCATCAGCTGTGCGATACGCTGCACGACATCAAGAGACATCTGCCCCAATGGTTCTACAGTAGTTGTACTGCTATGATCTTCATCCATCCCGACTCTCCCGCTTTAGCCCATTTTTTCGAAAATCTTATTGAGCTTCTCCTCAAGCGTAGCGGCGGTAAAAGGCTTAACAACATAGCCACTGGCGCCTGCCTGAGCTGCTGCGATGATATTTTCTTTTTTGGCTTCTGCTGTCACCATCAATACGGGCATGGTAGACAAGTTGGCATCTGCTCGTATTTGTTTAAGCATTTCCAAGCCATCCAGATTGGGCATATTCCAGTCTGATACGACAAAATCAAAGTTGCCATTGCGCAGTTTTTCTAGGCCCATTGCGCCATCTTCTGCTTCATCCACATTCTCGTAGCCTAAATCTTTCAGCAGATTACGGATAATACGACGCATCGTAGGAAAGTCGTCTACTACAAGAATTTTTATATTTTTATTAGCCATCAAAAGCTCTCCATCATAAATAAAGCACTGGCGAGGGCCTTTCGCCAAATCAAACCCTATGTCCGTAAGATCCTGCACTCGCCAGCAACTTTGCGCTGATTTCACCTAAAGGCACGGCTTCGTCTGCCGCACCAATCATCAGTGCTTCACGGGGCATACCAAATACCACACTGCTGGCTTCGTCTTGAGCAAACGTCACGGCGCCCGCTTGCTTCATAGCCAACAGTCCTTGTGCACCATCCTTACCCATGCCGGTTAGCAATACGCCTACTGCATTTTTGCCAGCCACCTCGGCAGCCGAACGAAACAGCACATCCACGGCGGGACGGTGTCGGTTGACGGGTTCGCTGTCTTCCAACTCAATCACGTAGTTCGCACCGGAGCGCGCCAGTTTCATGTGAGCAATACCGCCTGGTGCCAAATACACATGGCCTGGCAAGACACGCTGACCATGCTCAGCCTCGTGCACCTGTACCGCGCACAAACTATCCAAACGCTGCACAAACGAACGAGTAAACCCCGCTGGCATGTGCTGCGTAATCAAGATCGCAGGGCTGTTTGCCGGCATAGGCTCTAGCACCTGACGTATCGCTTCCGTCCCCCCCGTAGAGGCACCGATCAATATCAGTTTTTCTGTCGTGGAGAAGTGGTGAGTCAAGCGCGAACGCGGCTCACTGCTTGGTGCCACCGTACTTTGACGAGGCTTGGACATCGCTGCAGCACGAATTTTGTCTGCGATCAGGTCGGAGTATTCCAACAAACCGTCACGCAACCCCAACTTGGGCTTGGTCACGAAATCCACAGCCCCTAGCTCTAAGGCTCGTATGGTGACATCCGAATTACGCTCCGTTAACGAAGACACCATCACTACCGGCATAGGGCGCAACCGCATTAAGCGCTCTAAGAAATCCAACCCATCCATGCGTGGCATTTCCACGTCCAAGGTCAACACATCTGGGTTGTGCTGTTTGATTAATTCCCTAGCCACTAACGGATCAGGTGCCGTTGCCACGACTTCCATGTCAGGATGGTTATTGATGATTTCCATCATCAAACTACGTACTAACGCCGAGTCATCAACACAAATCACTCGAATTTTTTTCATGTTACGTTCAATCAGTTAAAGGGGGAGCCGCACGCGCTTTGTCATTAAATACGCACGTAAACGGTTTGCCCCTGTAAACGGAATGCTTTGCTCAAATGAGAAATATTTTCCGAATGCCCAACAAATAACAAAGCTCCTGGCTTCATCACCTGAGCAAACTTATCTAACAGTTTGCTTTGCGTTTCTTTTTCGAAATAAATCATGGTGTTCCTACAGAACACCACATCAAAACTTTGGTCGGTAGGCCAGTTTTCGGCAGACACCAGATTAATCATTCTGAAGTCCACCATATTGCGTAACACAGGCTTGACTCGCACCATGCCCGCACGCTTACCGACTCCGCGCTGAAAATACTTTCTCAGCAAGTGATCCTCAACAGGCTGCACTCTATCCTGCGAATACACCCCCTCTTGTGCACGCACCAGCGCCTGCGTATCAATATCAGACGCCAACACGCTACAGGTCACGTCTGCGTTGCTGACGTTTTCCTGTAATACCATGGCAATGGTGTATACCTCTTCGCCCGTAGAGGCAGCTGCACACCACACCGACAACGGCTTACTGCGTTTTTTCACAAATTCAGCCAACGTACCAAAGTGATGACTTTCTCTGAAGAAAGCCGTGTGGTTGATGGTGAAGGTATTGATAAAACGCTCCCACTCAGGAGCTCTAGGATTGTGTTCCAGAAAATCCAAATACTGGCGCACTTCCGCTACGGCCAAATTCTTGGCCTCTAGCCCTAAACTACGGGCCACCATGTCTTCTTTGTGTTCGCCCAACACAATGCCCGCTCGCTCTTTGAGCATGCGGGCCGTACGAATGAAGTCATCCCTTGTCGCCTGTGGTAGCACTGGCAATGAATAGACAAAAGATTCCGACGTAAGATGAGTCATAAGCCTCTAATACTAAGTCGCCAGCACCTGAGGACGCACAGAGGATATGGCTTCGTACTCGTCGTAGTCATACCCCAGCTCATCTGCCTGCATTTCAATGATTTCGCCCGAATTAATCTTAAATGCGGCCACTACTTCCATCAGTTGCGCTGCCTGACTTTGTAGCGAACCTGCCGCCGCCGCAGCTTGTTCTACCAATGCCGCATTTTGCTGTACCACAGCATCCATTTGCGATACTGCTTGATTCACTTGATCAATACCTTCTGACTGCTCATGCGAGGCTGAAGAGATTTCGTCCATCAACACGGTAATACCGCGTACTGACCCCACCACTTCTTGCATGATGCCGCCAGCATCGTCTACCTGTCGTGCACCTACACTCACTTTCTGCAATGAGCCCTCGATCAGGACTTTGACCTCTCTGGCCGCCTGCGCACTGCGCTGTGCCAAAGAACGTACTTCACCCGCCACCACGGCAAAGCCTCTACCTTGCTCACCTGCTCGTGCCGCTTCCACTGCGGCATTTAGAGCCAAGATATTGGTTTGGAATGCAATGCCATCAATCACATTCACGATATTGGCAATTTCATTGGAGCTTGCTGCAATATCATTCATGGTATCTACCACTTTGGACACCGCTTGACCGCCACGCTCTGCAACTACCGCGGCATCGTGTGTGACACGGTCTGCTTGCTGTGCGTTATCCGCATTCTGGCGCACCGTGCTAGATAGCTCTTCCATGCTGGCAGCCGTTTCTTGCAATGCCGCCGCCTGTTGCTCGGTACGGCTACTCAAATCGGTATTGCCCTGAAAGATTTCTTGCGAACCCTGCTCAATGGCCTGCACACCATCACGTATGGCATGCACCATTTTGCGCAAGCTATCTTGCATACGACGCACTGCTTCGCTCAGCACACCGATTTCGTTATCGGACGTAACTTCAATACGCTGCGTTAAATCACCGCTGGCGATACGATCAAAATGCTCTTTGGCCGTACGCAACGGCGTTAACACCATGCTGCGCAAGAACACATACACACCCAAACAAATCAGCACACACAACGCCAGCGCCACACCCACTAACTGAATAACGAGGTCGTACTGCTTTTCTTCTTTCTCATAACTCTCATCAATGTAGGCTTGCTGGAACTGCTGTAAACGTTCAGCGGCGTAGTACATATCAGACTCGGCACCCGATGCCAAAATGGCCAGATGCACACGAAACTCTTCCATGCGTCCTTGTTTAACCAAATCCAACAAGGGTGGAATCGCCTCTAGCAATTTCTCGAAGCTCGCAAATACCGGCACATAGGCGTTATTCGTATCCTCAAACTCACTGGAGTACTCTTTGAACTCATCAAACGCCATTTTGGTGCGCTGATAGTCCATGTCCACACGGTTCAATAACCGTATGGTGTTGTCATCCAGCTTGCGAGCCGCACCATCGGTGCCACTCACCCACTCACTGGTCGTGGTGTAGCTTTGGTTATTTTGATTAGAAAGATAGGCCGCAGACGCCCTACCCAATGCCGTCTGCGTATCTTTATAAAAACCTATACTGCGATTCAGAAACTCATTGGCCTTTTGATTGGTCACAATCACGTCCAACGCCTGGTTATTAGCACGTAAAGAAAAAATGCCTAATGCCGCACCGGCCAATAACATCACCATAAAGAAAAACATCACCAGTAATAAACTGGTTCGTACTTTCAAATTAGCTAGCCCTAACCCTTTCAGCATATACATCTCCTCTTTTTGCTTTTTATCCAGAAACTTGTGTGAGCGTTACACCAATGCGCTATCCATTAGCGCCATTTCCTCGCTGGTCATCAGTTTTTCTATGTCCACCAAAATCAGCATGCGCTCATCCAGTGTGCCTATTCCTGTCAAGTATTCGGTAGAAAAAGCGGTACCAAATTGCGGTGCATCGCTGATTTGCGAGTTTTGCAAAACCAGCACATCTGATACGCCATCTACCACGACGCCTACGACTCTGGAACCCAAATTCAGAATCACCACGACGGTCTGGTGGTCGTAACTCACCTCATCCAGATTGAATTTGATGCGTAAATCCACGATAGGTACGATCACGCCACGCAGGTTGGTCACCCCTTTAATAAAAGAGGGAACGTTCGCAATGCGCGTCACGCTCTGAGCGTCATAGCCGCGAATCTCCTGCACTTTCAAAATATCAATACCGTACTCTTGCTGCGCGAGGATAAAAACCAGATACTCTTTACCCGCACCTTCGTTCTGATTATCGTGTTTGCTTTCTATAGTCGACATGTGTACTCCGTACTGAAATTTCTTTAGCTCAGCGAACCAACACGGTCACGCGTTAGTCGGTGTAAGGCAAAAACATCTACGATTAGGGCAACACTGCCGTCCCCCAAAATGGTGGCTGCAGAAATACCCGGTATTTTTCGGTAGTTGGCTTCTAGGTTTTTCACCACGACTTGGTGCTGGCCAATAAGGTGATCCACCAACAACGCAAAGCGCATGTCTTCTGCCTGAAGAATGACTGCAATGGCTTTGGTCATATCGGTTTCCGCCCCTTCCACCGAGAAAATATCCCCCAAAGAAATCACGGGCAGATACTCACCACGTACATGAATCACATGGTCGTCGTTGGACAATTGGCGCAACTGTTCAGTGGTAGGCTGCATAGACTCGGTCACGTGGCTCAGTGGCAAGATGAAGATCTCATTGCCCACTTGCACCGACATACCATCCAGAATGGCCAAGGTCAGTGGCAACACAATACGAGTTGTGGTGCCATTGCCTTCGCGCGAGAACATTTGCACATGCCCGCCCATGCTTTGGATATTTCTACGCACCACGTCCATTCCCACGCCACGACCGGAAATATCGGTCACTTTTTCTGCGGTAGAAAACCCTGGCGCAAACAACAACTGCCACAACTCTTCATCAGGAATGTTTTCATTGCTGACTAAGCCTTGGGCCATCGCCTTTTTGAGGATTTTTTCGCGGTTCAAACCACCACCATCATCAATCACTTCAATGATGATGTGACCACCCTGATGTTGCGCAGACAACGTCAACGTACCTTCGCGACTCTTGCCTGCTGCCTCACGTTTTTCTGGGGTTTCTATACCGTGGTCAATACTGTTACGCACTAAGTGAGTCAGCGGATCAATGATGCGCTCAATCAAACTTTTATCGAGTTCCGTACTTTGCCCTTTGGTCACCAGACGTATTTGTTTATCCAACCTTGCTGCGTTCTCGCGTACTACGCGTGGGAAGCGGCTAAATACGTAATCCATGGGCATCATGCGTATGGACATCACAGACTCTTGTAAGTCACGTGCGTTACGCTCTAACTGCTCGATGCCATTGATGAGCCTGTCATGCACTACCGGATCCAAGGTAGATGCTGTTTGCACCAACATGGCTTGAGTAATGACCAACTCGCCCACCAAGTTGATGATTTGATCTACGCGCTCAACCCCTACACGTATAGTGCTGGATTCGCTGCGGGCATTATTGCTGGCGCTGCTTTTAGCTTTAGCGGCAGGCGCGGGTTTGGTTTCTGCAACGTCTGCCGTAGGCGCTACTTGCCCTACTACAGTGGGCTCAGCTTCAGTTGGTGTTTCTACGATAGGGGCAGCGGTGGGCTCGTCAACGTGCACCTCAACAGCAGGAGCTGCAGTCGTCGCCGGCACGGCCTCGCGCTGCACGCTCACTTGGTCTTCGTTCACCACGAAGCAACATACGGCAATCAGGTCATCCGCCGCCGCCGTAGTTTGCAGCCACACGGCCAACTCAGTGTCTGTGCTTTGCTCATGCAGCACATCACCCATAATGGCCATTTCGTCTTTAAGTACCGCAATATCTTTGGCACTACTGCGTTGCACACGCACGCATAACGGCAGATTCTGATCGACTGGAGCGGTTGCCACCGCAGGCGCGGCAGTGACAGGCGGTGCTGATGCGGCGGCTGACGCAGGAGCCGCCGCTTGAGCTGCCCCTTTCTTGTGCTCTTCTGCTAGTTGACGCAACTGAGCACAAATGCGCTGATAGGCATCTTCATCAGGATCTTCTTCCTGACGGTAGGCAGCTACTTGATCCGTCAACACGTCCTTAGTCTCAAGAAATAAATCAATCATTTCCTTACGCAAGGACATTTCACCGTTGCGCACCAAATCCAGCAAATTTTCTAGTAAATGGGTGGTCTCAGCTAAGTGACCAAAGCAGCCAAAGGTACCGGCTCCCCCTTTGATAGAATGGGCGGCACGGAAAATGCCGTTCAGCTTGTCTATGTCTGGATTCTCAAGATTGAGCTCCAGTAGCAAGCTTTCCATGTCTGTCAGCAGTTCATCTGCTTCATCAAAAAACGTCTCAAAAAACTGGCTTAAATCAACGCCGGAGCTCATGCGTGATTCCTTCGTAGAAATAGGGTCCGAACAAGAGTAGATCGCACTGCTTGAACTACATCAGGGGTCGTAAAACGGACCTGCAATTTCTGGCACCATTGTTTCGCCAGCTTTAATCAGACTTTGCAGATCGTGTCCTACGTCTTCGTACTGATTTTGAGTATCAAGCCTTTGCTCGGCTCTCTGGTTCAATACGACAATACTGATGCGTCGATTTACGGCTGCGGCCGGATTATCTTTAACTAAACTGATGGTATCGGCCAAACCCAGCATTTGTTTGATTTTGGATTCACCCAATCCACCCGCCACCAACTCACGTCTGGCTGCATTCGCCCTGTCTGCGGAAAGCTCCCAGTTGGAGTATTCCCGCTCGCCGCGAGCATATTGGAAAGAGTCGGTATGACCCGCCACTTGGATACGATTAGGCAGTGCATTTAACGGCCCACTTAGCGCACGCAAAATACTGCGCATGTAGGGTTCTACCGTCGCACTACCCAGCATGAACATGGGGCGATTTTGTTTATCGATGATCTGTATACGCAAACCATCAGGCGTCATGTCGATTAACAGCTGATCTTTAAACTCATTCAGTACCGAGTCGCTATCGATGACATCTAATAATTCTTGGCGCAGGTCTTCCAACCGCTCTATATCACGACGATGACTATCAGGGTCTGCACCGTTTAAAGGCATCACACTAGGAATCACACTGGGATTGCCGCCGGGGATTACCGAGCGCGACGCATCAGAACGCATCCCGCCAGAAACCGCTTCAGCCAATGGCATACGGAAATACTCGGCAATGGTTTGTAGCTCCTCACGAGGAATTAGCGACAAAATCCACATCACCAAAAAGAACGCCATCATTGCAGTCACGAAGTCGGCATAGGCTATCTTCCAACTACCACCGTGATGCGGTGCCTCTACGACTTTCTTACGCCGTACAACAATACGGTCTGGTCTGGACGCACTCATGATCAGCCTTGTTTGTTCGCAGTACTACGCGATTGACGTACGTGTTCTTCCAACTCAGCAAAAGAAGGTCTATCTGTGGCGTACAACACTTTACGGCCAAACTCTACAGCCAATTGTGGCGGGTAACCATTCAGGTTCGCCAATAGCGTTACTTTGATGCACTCCAATACTTTGGCTGCCGCTTCGGTACGACGCTCAATCACACTCGCAAAAGGCGATACAAAGCCGTAGGCCATCAAAATACCCAGAAATGTGCCCACCATCGCTTTGGAAATTAAATCAGCCAATACTGCAGGCGGTTGATCCACGGATGCCAAGGCTTTAATCACCCCCAATACCGCCGCCACAATACCAAACGCGGGCAATGCATCGGCTACCACGTGCATAGCGCGCCCAGGTGTGTTGCGTTCAGCAATGAAAGCCTCGATTTCTTGATCCATCAAGGTTTCAATTTCAAAGGAGCTCATGTTGCCGCTGATCATTAAGCGCATGTAATCCGACACAAACACAATCAGCTCTTTTTCTTTCATCACTGATGGATACGCCGTAAAAATAGCGCTTTGTGTGGGGTCTTCAATATCGCCTTCGATAGACATCAAGCCGTCGCGTCGCGCTTTATTCAACAGTACGTATAGCAGCCCCATCAACTCCATATACAAGGCTTTGCTATACGGAGTGCGCTTCATGGCTGTGGGAATAGCCCCCATCATGAGCTTGAACGATTTGCCGCTTCCCGCCGCAATATAAGAGCCTAATGCAGCCCCACCGATCAGTAACAACTCAAAGGGCTGGTACAGGGCGCCCAAGTGCCCACCCAGCGCCACATAGCTGCCGAATACTGAGAAAAAGACAATAAGATAGCCAAGCAGTATGAACACGGTACGCCTTTAAATTAGTGTATCCCTCTTATGATCGCCTTAATCCCTGTTCGGGAAAGCGCCTTTAAGACGGGTTTTTTATGGGCATTTCATCCATTCAGCACAGTAAACTTTTCAGAACCCCGTACTGAGCGACGCAAAAAGCGCCTTCTCATAACCATGAGAAAGCGCTTGAGCACTATCGCTTAGAGTGATGCGGTAGATTGAGTAGTACTTTTGCTCGCCGTCGTTTTGCGAGCTCGCTTAGCCTGAGTTTTACCCGCCCGTGGTGGCGGTCTACAAATCGCACACACAAAACCTGCCGATGGGTCGTGGGCATGTGCTACAAACTGCCCTGCACATTGTTCGCAACTGGACAGTTGCACCATGCCACTTTCAAAAAACCGCAACAGCATCCATGCGCGCGTAAAGCTAAGCACAGGCTCTTCGTCTGGGTTAACACCATCACGACCGGCATTCGCCTGCTCGAGATAAATGCGGTATCCCTCAACCAACGCCTGCGCTTTACGGGCTGGCGTGACCACATCCATGTAGCGATAAACGCTGTAGAACATACTGGAATGTATGTTAGGTAGCCACGTCATGAACCAATCTACCGAAAATGGCAGCATACCTTTAGGAGGGGAACACCCTCGAACCTCACGGTATAACCTCGCCAACCGGTCGTAACTTAAAGAGGTTTCTGCTTGCAATACTTGCAGCCTCGCCCCCAACTTGATCATTTCTGTTGCCAAGCTGATGTCTTCAGCCTCTTTAGCAACACTGCGCGTAGCCATACACCACTACCTGAAAATATTAGGCGCTAACCATCGCGCGCTGAGAAAGCAAAATCGTAGAGTGAGCTTGCTGTAACACACCGCCCAACACATCTTGGGTCAAGGTGGACAACAACTCGTAGTCATTCAGTCGGAATGCGCACAACAACGTATTGGAGGCAGACAGTTTGACCAATTGAGCAGGAGACAAACGCAAAACGGTCTCGGCCACATCAGCATCAAAACCTAATCTATACATGCCTGCCGCAAAATTTTCACGCAAGAGGCGCTGTGCCAGCATGAGATAAGACAGATTTACTTCCTGAATATCGCTTAACAACGTGTTTTCCGTGACGGACATGGCGCCTTCCCTTGCAAAAACCACAAATGACACATTTCTGACACAAAAAACAGCATAATCAGAAACGTAACAAAAAACAATAAACCGAAACAAAAGCAATCAAACTATACATTCAACTGCCAATATTCGGAATTTGTACGTAAAAGTCTAATAATTGAGCTTCATATTATGCGTTTTACGTATAACTCTTAACGAATATTAACAGATGACAATGAAAAGTCCTACTTGCAAGCTCCTCCAGAGCATGACAAAAATCAAATAATGTCAGTAAATTTACATTTCGATGTAATAAAAGCAACATAAAATTACAAACATCTATAGAGCAGACCGCAATTCAAGCATTGTTTTGTTACATTTGTTCATGTGATCCATGCATGAACGTACATCTCATATTCGATTTATGCGTAATCACCTCACACATACCACGTTTACCCGGTAGCATGCTTTCAGCCCTCCCCCTCTCTTTCTGCTGATGAGGATAGCGGTAACCATCAACACGCATGGCACAAAACCCAGCGCAGCCGTATGATAAAGACCCTTTTATCAAGAAGCGGCACTCCTCTGGACCATGACTTATATACTTGCCCTAGACCAAGGTACTTCCAGCTCTCGCAGTATCTTGTTTGATAAAGAAGGTCGTTGCGTTGCTCAAGCGCAGCAAGAGTTTGCCCAACACTTTCCTCACTCTGGCTGGGTAGAACATGACCCACAAGCCATTTGGGAGTCGCAGTTAGCCACGGCTACCCGTGTACTGAAAGAAAGTGGAGTTTCGGCCTCACAGATTGCCGCCATAGGCATCGCCAACCAACGTGAAACTACGTTGGTATGGGATAAACACACGGGCGAACCTATATACCCAGCCATTGTCTGGCAAGACCGGCGAACTCAACCCTTATGCCAAGTCTTGCTGGATGCAGACAAAGAAGATGAGGTTCAGGCTCGCACAGGATTACGTTTAGACCCCTACTTTTCGGCGACTAAACTACGTTGGATTCTCGATAACGTGCCGCACGCTCGCCAGCAAGCAGAAAAGGGTGAGCTCGCCTTTGGCACCGTTGATAGTTGGCTCATTTGGAAACTCACCGGCGGCCAGCAGCACCTTAGCGACGTGAGTAATGCCTCACGCACTATGCTGTTTAATATACATACCCAGCGTTGGGATGAAGACTTATTGCAGCTCTTTAACATACCCGCCTCACTGCTTCCCTGCGTACGTGCGTCTAGTGATGACTTCGGTTATGCCGACCCTACCTTACTCGGTGCCGCTATTCCTATTAGAGGCGTCGCTGGCGATCAGCAAGCCGCCTTGTTTGGACAAGCAGGGTTTGAGGCGGGCATGGTAAAAAACACTTACGGTACAGGTTGCTTCATGTTGATGCACACTGGCCACCATGCACTGAATTCAGAACATGGACTGCTTTGCACGCAAGCCGCTCAGCCCGCGCCTGGCTCAGCACAGTACGCGCTAGAAGGTAGTGTATTTATTGGTGGCGCTGTGGTGCAGTGGCTACGAGATGGGTTAAAAGCCATTTCTGCCAGCCATGAAGTAGAGGCATTAGCCGAAACTGTTTCTGATTCAGATGGCGTCATTCTCGTGCCCGCTTTTACTGGACTAGGTGCCCCCTACTGGGACCCCGAAGCGCGCGGTAGCATCACAGGGTTGACTCGTAATACCTCGATGGCACACATTGCCTACGCGGCTTTAGAAAGTATTGCATTTCAAAGCACTGCTTTACTGCAAGCAATGCTTCATGATGCGCAGAAAAATGCTATTGTGCTGAAAGAGTTACGGGTAGATGGCGGTGCTTGCAGCAACAATATGTTGATGCAACTACAAGCCGATTTACTAGGCATCGATGTGGTACGCCCCGCCATGATAGAAACCACCGCATTAGGTGCTGCATATTTGGCTGGATTAGGCTGCGGCCTCTTTAGCTCGCAAGCCGAGCTTAGCCAACACTGGCGTATTGATAGACGCTTTTCTCCCCGTACATCAGCCAGTGAACGCGCCCAGCGCTTTGAACACTGGGAGCAAGCGGTACGCCGTACGCGAACCCTCTAACTATATATTGCTTATGCTGCAGAAAATCCTCGTCGCCCTAGCCCTATTTTTACTGATTCTGCTTGCGCTAAGTTTTGGCGAAAGCATTCTAGCTTCTTTCTTTAGCTGGATTAGTTGGTTAACAGGCTCATTAGTACAAAACGTTAATGACCTCTATGTACTCACCGCCCAGTACGTCAGCGCCCAGCCCTTTAAGGTGGTACTCGCGCTTATTCTGACTGTACCGGCGTATTACTGGTTAAGCCGCCGCGACAAAGAAAAAGGTGAGCAACAGCCTTCGCAGCGTAAAACCGCTATTTTATTGGCGTTCTTTTTAGGTTGGTTAGGCGTACACCGTTTTTACTTAGGCAAGTATGGCAGTGGTTTGTTGTACATCTTACTGTGCGCCATCTACCCACCGCTTGCTGTGCTGCTGGGCTGGATGGATGCCATTCGTTACTTCAGCATGACGGATCAAAGCTTTACGCTGCGCTATTCACGACGCGTTTCCTAAGCGTTCAAACGGCCGTAGAACACACGGTAGCAGGCAAAGAATACTGCCTACACAAGCAACAACTCGTAGCCAAAACGAGTCATCAACCACAAAAAAGGGTAGGCACAACGCCTACCCTTTTCTTTTGGCTCGCTACATTAGCTATGTAGATGCTACCTCGGCACTGTCTTTTTCTTTTTCCTGCAAGGTTTCATGCGCGGCTTGCAATGCTTGCTCTACCGTTTCGAACAAGAGTTGCTGTCGTACCTTACGCAACAATCCGGCTCTGGCTATTTGCCTACGCAAATGCGGATTCAACTCAGACATCACCACGCGGCACTCTAAACGCTGCAGATCTAGAATAGTTTTTTCTAGCACCTGTAACGCCGTACCGTCCATAAATGGCACATACCGCATACGCAAGAGCAATACCTTTGGCACTGGCTTCAGGTTCTCTATACGGCGTTCAAATACATCTACACCCGCATAGAAGAATGGCCCCTCAACCGACAGTACTTTAATTTCTTCATCGCTATTGTATTGAGACAGCAGTTCTGGCCCCACCAAGCCATGTAACCGTTTTTTCTCTATCTTTTCTACAGATACGCTATCTGACATGCGTTTAAGGAAATGCAGCATCGCCAGCACCACGCCAATGTTTACCGCTACCACCAAGTTAGCAAACACCGTAATCAGCAGCGTTACCACCAGAATAAACACATCCGCCCACGGTGCTTCACGCACTAATGCGTACACTGTTTTAGGCTGGCTCATATTCCACGCCACCATAAACAAGATGGCTGCCAAACTGGCTAATGGGATGTATACCGCTAAGGGCGCTAACACCAGTAACACCAAGACCAACACCAAAACGTGCACGATACCTGCAATAGGACTGGTCCCACCATTACGTATATTGGTCGCTGTACGAGCAATAGCCCCTGTAGCGGCAATACCGCCAAACAAGGGGGCCAACACGTTAGCAATACCCTGCCCAACCAGCTCTTGATTAGAGTTGTGGCGTGTGTGGCTCATGTTGTCGGCCACTACAGCAGACAGCAAGGACTCTATTGCCCCCAACATAGCAATCGCAAACGCGGGGCCAACTAAATCCAATACTCTATTAAGCGTAATATCTGGCAACTGAAAGCTGGGTAAGCCTCTAGGAATCTCGCCAAAGGCAGAACCAATGGTTGCCACTGAGTCAAACTGAAAAATAGCTTGTATAAGGCTAGCGACAATCAGCGCCACTAAGGGCCCCGGCACCCGCTCCATTCGTTTAATACGCGGGGTCACTATTACCAAAAACAAAGATAACAGCGCCAGTAACGTAGTAGTGATACTTAACGATGGCAGGCTTTGCACTAGAAACCAAAGTTGCTCATGAAACATGGCATTGGAATCAGGCGTAGGCAAACCAAAGAAGTCTTTCCACTGCCCCACCCAAATGATGATCCCAATCCCTGCTGTAAACCCCACAATCACAGGAGCCGGAATGAACTTAATCACCGCCCCCATGCGCGTAAAGCCAAGGATGAGCAACATGACACCTGCCATCAAGGTGGCTATTTGCAAACCATCTATACCATGTTGGGCGACCACACCCGACAAAATCACAATGAAGGCGCCCGTAGGCCCGGCAATCTGCACACGGCTGCCACCAAATAGCGATACCGCCAAACCCGCAATGATCGCGGTATAAATCCCCTGCTCTGGCTTCACACCCGAGGCAATGGCAAACGCCATGGCCAGCGGCAGTGCCACGATCCCTACAATGATCCCCGCCACAATGTTGGGCAACCAGTGTTTACGTTCCAGCAAACCAGCCCGTTTGGCTTCTAAAATGGCAATCATGTATGAACCCCAGAACTAAGAATCAACGTGAGCATATGCATCTTCTTATCATAATATGCAATGCCCTAAGACACAAAAAGCCGCTGTGCTGCAGAGAAAAACTCTGTAGCACAGCGGCTTTTTTATAACGCACTATTTACTTCTTTAAGATACGCAAACTATTCATAATCACCAGCAAACTTGCGCCCACATCCGCCAATACCGCCATCCACATCGCCGCATTACCAAACAACGCCAATACTAAAAACACCGCTTTGATGGCTAATGCCGCTGTAATGTTTTGTACCAACACCTTGTGTAATTCTTGAGACAGTTTCCAGCTAGCAGGTAGCTTAGCCAAGTCATCATTCAAAATAGCGATATCGGCCGTTTCAATGGCAATATCAGACCCCATCGCCCCCATGGCAAAGCCCACATCCGCTTTAGCAAGAGCAGGCGCATCGTTGATGCCATCCCCTACCATCGCGGTGGGCGCCTGTTGCTGCAATTGCTGCAACCACGCCAATTTTTGCTCTGGCAGCATCTCGGCTTGGTACTGCGTAATACCCAACGTGTTAGCGACCGAACCGACGGCATAAGGGTTGTCACCCGACGCCAAGTAAACATTCACCCCCAACTGTTTCAGAGCTTGTAGTGCGGCTGGCGCTCCCGCTTTCACGGGATCACTGATCGCAAACGCAGCCACGATTTGTTTGCCGTCATACAGGAATACAAAGCTTGCTCCTTCAGACTGCCAACGCTCTTCCCACGCTTGCAACGCCGTGGAGTTATCTACCGCACCTTGCGCTTCTGCCCACGCACGGCTACCCAAACTGTAGGTTTTTTCTACCAGTACCGCTTGCACACCTTTACCTGGAATGGCCTCAAACCCAACCATGGCCAAACGCTCGTCGGACAGTTTGGCTTCGGCCAGTGCTTGCGATGCAGGGTGATCAGACAAACTCGCCAGGGCATGCGCTACCGCTAAAGTGGTGCTGGGCTCAGCGTCTTCACGAATAAAGTGATCACGTAATACCGGTCTGCCTTCCGTTAACGTACCGGTTTTGTCTACCATCAAGTTACGCACTTGACGCAGTTTTTCCAGATACGCCCCGCCTTTTACCAACAACCCTTGTCGGGCTGCGTACGTTAAGGCACTCACTACTGCGACAGGCGTTGAAATCACCAAGGCGCATGGGCACGCAATCACCAGTAACACCAAAGCACGGTACAGCCAATCTGCCCATACACCACCCATGAACAGCGGAGGGACCACCGCGATCGCGATCGCAAACAACACCACTATAGGCGTGTAAATACGCGAGAACTTGTCTACAAAACGCTGTACTGGCGCTTTATTTTGCTGGGCATCTTGTACGGCATAGGTAATACGCGCCAACAAACTTTGGTCATACGCCGACGACACACGGTACTGCAGCTCACCCATCCCATTGATCGTGCCTGCAAATACGCTATCGCCCGCCCCTTTACTGACCGGCAAACTTTCACCCGTAATGGATGCTTGGTTCACGGCGGACTGGCCCGTTTCAACAACACCGTCCAAACCCAATCGGCCACCCGGCACTACGCGGACCAATGTATTCAAGGCCACTTCTGATGGGTGGGCAGCTACCCAGCCGTTGGCGTCATCCCATACCTCTACGGTTTCAGGCGCCAACGCCAATAGGCTATCTACCGCTTGTCGTGCTCTATCTAGCGAGCGTGCTTCGATGATTTCTGCCAAACTAAATAGCGACATCACCATTGCGGCTTCTGGCCATTCGCCTAGCAATACGGCACCCGTTACGGCAATACTCATTAAGGCATTGATGTTCAGGTCCAGATACCGAATGGCGATCCAACCTTTGCGGTATACGCTCAAACCAGACAGTAAGATCGCAGCTATAGACATCGTCACCACTAACCAAAATGGTGCAGAAGCCCATGCGGCAACCTCAGCAGCCAAGGCCAAACCCACCCCTGCGCTAATACGCCCCCACGCCGCCAACCACGAGGGTTTAGTTTCCACAGACGAGCGGGAAGACAAAGCAGCCCCTTTGCCTTCTAGTAACTCTGGGCTCATCCCCAAGCTAGAGACAATCTTGATGAGCGCATCACGAAAACCCGGCTGATGCACGACACTCAGTTGTCGCTGCATCAAATTGAACTCCAACCCAGCCACCTCTGCCCGGGGTGTTAACGCCTTACGCAACAATGCCTCTTCGTTAGGGCAATCCATTTGCTCAATACGCAAAATGGTTTGTTGTTGGTTATCACCCGCACCAGCGAACTTCTCAACCGCTGAAGCGGTCAAATCAGAGGGCGCGCAGCACGATGTAGGCTGCTGCTCAGCTCTATCGCTATGATTATGTTCATGATTGCTGTGATCATGGTTATGATCATGATTATGTTCATGATTGCTGTGATCATGACTATGTTCATGCGGTAAGCGTGTCATACACAAAACCTCTTTCTCACAATGTTTTGAACAGTACACACCTTGTAGTGGCTTTAAGGTCAAGCCCTCTTCCTAGTCAGGATGACAAACATCATGAAAATTGGTGAATTAGCTCAATTAGCCCGTTGCGGCACAGAAACAATACGCTATTACGAACGCATAGGGTTGCTGCCGCCGCCTATTCGCGGTGAGAACAACTACCGCCGCTACACCACCAAACACGTAGAACAACTGCGCTTTATACGCAATTGCCGCAGCTTGGATATGACGCACGAAGAGATTCGCACGCTGCTGGATTACAGCAAGGCCGGCCCTACACCAGACTGCAGCCCCATCAACGACCTCATACAAGAACACTTGCAGCACGTGACCATACGCATTCAAGAGCTGCAATCGTTGGAAACGCAGTTACGTGATTTGTACCAACAGTGCCAACACCCTGGGCAAGTTAGTGATTGCGGCATTTTGGAAAACCTCAGCAAGTTACCACTAGAAGAACGCAGCTCAAAAAGCCACCTAGGCTAAAGCTAACGGCTTTGCGAGCCTGCGTATCAACGCATCAGGTAGCCAAGCATCGATCACTGAACCACATGCCCACCAGCATCGCAGGCACAAACCACCATGCCGTACCGATCAGCGCACTCCACGACACCAAGGCAGGCCCAGGACAATAGCCTGCCAAGCCCCAGCCTATGCCAAATAAAGCGCCTCCGACCAACAAGCGTGTATCAATCTTCGTTGATGTAGGTAACTCAAAAACTGCTGCCGCAACCGGCGAGCTCACGGCATTGTTGGCTACTTTGAAAGGCCACCATGCGACAGCAATTGCCCCAACCATGACCAAGGCTAATGATGGATCCCACTGACCAAAAAAGTCCAAGAAATTTTGCACTTTGGTAGGCTGCCCCATGCCCGATAGCAGTAACCCCACACCAAAAAGCAGCCCTGCAACGACTGCACCTAGCGCTCCCATGATTACAGCCCTCCCCATACATGGCGCAAGAGATAAACCGTCGTACCACCGGCCACGATAAACATCACCGTTGCTGCCAGCGAACGCGTAGACAACCGTGCTAGCCCACATACGCCATGCCCACTCGTACAACCAGAACCTAAGCGGGTACCTACGCCCACTAATACGCCTGCCACCACAATACCCAACACTGATTGTTCCGACGGCTGCGGCAACGCGCCACCTACCGCCCCATACAACCACGGCGCCGCAAAGACTCCGGCTACAAACCACCATCGCCATGCCACACGAGGAATCTTAAACAGCCCTGCCACGATGCCGCTTACCCCCAATACCCTACCGTTCATCAACAGCAAAATACTGACAGCTACGCCTATTAATACGCCGCCTGCCAACGATGCCCACGGCGTAAACACTTCCCAATTGATATGCATTGCCTTTCCTTAAACACCCTACGCTTGCGTGACGCTATGCAGGTATTTCTACATAGCAGCAATCAATATACATAATTATATATTATGTTTTTATAATATTAAAAATAGCATGCTAGATCAATGACGTGAAAGACTGTAAGGTTTGATAGTCACCCTGCAAAGTCGTGACATATACTGAGGCCACTTTGTTGCTTTTAAAACAGGACTTCCATGTATTTAGCCCTTAAACACTCTCACGTCACGGCTGCCGTACTCAGCATCTGTTTTTTCATTATTCGCGCCTGGTGGTCGGTATCGGGCTCGGCTCTGCTACAAAAGAAATTTGTGCGCATCGCCCCTCATGTGATTGATACCGTATTACTCGCCTGTGGGTTGGGCATGGCGGGCATGCTTGGAGCTGCCGCCGCTGCCCCATGGCTGTACACCAAAATCATTTTATTAGTGGTTTATATTATTGTGGGTACGTATGCCATCAAACGTGGCCGCACACCGCAAATCCGTGCCATTGCAGCCATCATTGCGGTGCTGATTTTCGCGTATATAGTAGGCGTAGCGATTTATCGCAGCCCTGCTTCGTGGTTTATTTAAACGCCCTGTTAGCGTTTTTTACCCAAGACCAGGGCACCAGCCAACACACATACCGTGCCTAAAATTTGCACAACGGTAATGGGCTCGTCTAAGAACCAACTGGCCAAGAACAGTACAGAGACGGGCCCCACCAACCCCATTTGGGCACTCATGGGAGCCCCTATGCGCTCTACAGCCCACATGGTCATAAAAGTAGGTAATACCGTGTGAAAAACAGCATGCAGTACCGACAACCCATAAACCGGTGCAGGCTGTATTAAGACTCCCCAGCCTTGCGCCGAGATCAAGTGGATTAGCGTGTACACAGCGGAAATACTCATGGCGTACGCCACCAATCGCGTAGAGCCTATGTTTTTAATGAGTTCGCCCGACGCTATCAAATAAATAGAATAAGACAGCGCTGACCCCAGCACAAAAAACGCCCCCAGCAGTACGTCATCCCCTGAGAAGGATAAATCCTGCACAAATACCAAGCCTACACCTAAGTACGATAGAGCTAATGCCAGCCATTGCTTGGGCAAGATTTTTTTGCGTAAAAACACCGCCGACAACAGCAGCACAAAGGTAGGCGACAAGAACAAGATAAGCCGCTCTAAGCTGGCTGAAATACGCTCTAAGCCCATGAAGTCCAATAAGCTTGCTAAGTAGTAGCCTAAAAAACCCAACACTAACAACTCGAAAAACTGCTTAAGCGTGAGGGGTTTTAGCTGCCCTGCTTTGACTTTGCGCATCTGCCAAAAGGCAATCATCAAAAACACTGGCAATGCCAGCAACATCCTAAACCCCAATACTGTCAGCGCATTAACGCCATAGTGATATGTCAGCTTTGCAACAATGGCTTTGGCTGAAAATAAAATGGAACCTAGACCAGCCAGTACTAGCCCGGTGTACAAAGAGTTAGAGCGCAACGCCGCGCGAGCTTCAGTATGCATGGGGGTGTGATGCTAAAGGTATAAAAAAAGATTGCCTAGGCAGATAAGTACACCATACAATGCATTCTTCACGCAATTTTTTGCTTGCAGTGCTACATATACACGACGCCATGACAAAATCTTCTTTCTATAAAGAAGGAACTGATGTTCTGAAAACCCAGTCCAATCTGGGGCTACTCACCAAACATGTATTGGGCTCTATACATGCGGTGATTGCATTACGCATTGCGCACTTAGGGCTTACGGCCATGCAGTGGCGTCCTCTGGTTACGCTGCGCTATCACGAGCACATTAATACGCCAGCCAGTCTTGCCAAACAAATGGGTATGGACACTGGTGCCATGACGCGCACACTAGACAGACTTGAAGCCAAAGGCTTGTTGTCACGCCAACGCTGCGAACAAGATAGACGTGTGGTTTTGTTGAGCCTGACACCTGAGGGTCGCGACATTTCAGGCAAAATATTGCCTGAAATCGCCGAAGCGTTAAATGCCCACCTAGCAGGTTTTAGCAATACCGAAATTTATCAACTACTCTCTTTTCTGGATCGCTTGCGTCAGAATGGCGAAGCAACCTTAGGTTCATACGAATCCGACTCTTGAACCTTTACGTATTTTTTTCACAAATAGCTGCCTAAGCAGTAAGCGCTTAGTCAGCATGTTTAAGCTAAATGTAAGCATGAAGCGAATCTATCCTCTAGTACTGGCTGCCCTTCTTAGCGGTTGTGCTGCGATCGACACACAGCCACTGCCACTCTCTCAAGTAGAAGGCTCTACCCTTGGACTGCAATCCAGCCAAATCAGCTGGCCAGAGGATCAATGGTGGTTGAAGTATCACGACCCGCAGCTCAATGAGGTCATAGAACATGCATTGCAGCAAAGCCCCAGCTTACAACTCGTACAAGCCCGCTTACGTAAAGCCCAAGCCGCTGTAGGCAGTGCCCGTGCCGTACAACTTCCCCAAGTGGATGCCAACTACAACCTAACCCGTCAGCGGTACTCAGAACGCTACAGCACCCCTGCTCCCTATGCAGGCTCTATGTACACCGACACATCGTTGCGCTTGAACGTAGGCTTTGATTTGGATATTTGGGGTAAAAATCGTGCACTGTATGCCAGTGCACTATCCCAAGAAGACGCTGCCTCAGCAGACATTCAGGTTGCACGTAACGCACTGATCAGTGCTGTCACCCAAAGCTATTTCAACCTGCAAAATGCATTGGCTCAAGCCGACATGCTGAAAACCTTGGAACAGCAGTATCAAGAAATTCAGACGATTACCGAGCAACGTATTAATGCAGGCTTAGATACTGAAGTAGAACTGCAACAAGCCCGCTCATCCCTAGCCAGCACACGAGCCCAACAACTGCAAGCTGAAGGTAACGCACAACTGTTACGTAATCAGTTAGCGAGCCTGATGGGTGAAGGCCCCGCAGCCGGAGAAAAACTGCAAGCGGTCACGCTGCAATTACCGGCCCAACTGTTGCCTGCCAACATTCCATTAGAACTACTGGGTAGACGCCCTGATATTTTGGTCGCCAAACTGGGCATTGAAGCCAGCCAAGCCAAAATCAAAGCCGCTAAAGCCGACTTCTTCCCCAATATTAATTTGAATGCGTTTGCTGGCTTCTTATCGCTGGGAGCCGATAACCTGCTGCACGGTGACAGCGGCGTATATGGTGTTGGCCCTGCCATTAGCCTGCCTATTTTCCACGGTGGTGCACTCAATGCGCAACTGCATGCCCGCCAAGCAGAAACTGATGAAGCCATTGCGCACTACAACCAACAGGTTTTGGATAGCGTACGTGAAGTGGCCGATGCCATTAGTACCATCCACACACTAGAAGCTAGGCAGCAACAGCAAACGCAAGCCTACGAGGCCATCTCTAAAGCCAGAGACATTGCCGTAGAACGCTATAAGTCAGGCCTGGGTGATTATGTACAAGTGCTGCTTGCACAGAACACCGTCACCCAACAAGCCTTGCTGACTACCGATCTACGCGTACAAGCCTTTAATGCCGATGCCCAATTGGCTACCGCACTAGGCGGTGGCTTTCAAGATCAATAATATCGCCCAAACACAGACAGACAATCATGACTACAAAACCCTCTTCGCAACGCAAACGCTTGCTAACCAGCATTACTACGATTTTTGTTCTGATAGGCATTGCCTATGCCGTGTGGGCACTATTTTTAGCTGGCAACACTGAAAGCACGGAAGACGCCTATGTACATGGCAACATGGTGCAAATCTCAGCGCGCCAAACCGGCACGGTTCAAGCTATTTTGGCGGATGACACCGAGATGGTGCAACAAGGCTCGCCACTGATTGAACTGGACCCTACTGATGTCAACATTGCTATGCAGCAAGCGGAAGCGCAGTTGGCGCAAAGCGTACGTAAAACACGTACTCTGTTTGCACAAAATGATGCCTTAGAAGCTGAGGTACAGGTGCAAGAAGCCGAGGCACGCCAAGCCAAAGTCACGCTAGAAAAAGCGGAAAGTGACTTACGCCGCCGCCAAAGCCTGCGCAAAATTGGTGGGGTTAGTGGTGAAGAAATTCTGCATGCTGAAGCCACGGTTAAAACCGCACGTAGCGCTCTCAATAAAACCGAAGCTGCTATACAAGCCGCTAAAGCGCGTTTGAATACCAACTTGGCATTGACCGCAGGCACCACAGTAGAAAACCACCCTGATGTACAACTGGCTGCCGACCATTACCGTAATGCATGGTTAGCCACGACCCGCACAAGAGTAGATGCGCCTACCAGCGGCATGGTGGCACAACGCTCGGTGCAAGTAGGTCAGCACGTTGCCGCAGGCACGACGCTGATGTCTGTTGTGCCGTTGGATCAATTCTGGGTAGAAGCCAACTTCAAAGAGAACCAGCTTAAAGACATGCGCGCTGGCCAAAAAGTGACATTGCACGCCGACTTCTACGGCACTAACGTGGAATACCACGGCATTGTAGAAAACTTAGCGGCAGGTACCGGTAGTGCCTTTTCACTGTTGCCAGCACAAAATGCTAGCGGTAACTGGATCAAAGTCGTACAACGCTTGCCCGTACGCATACGCTTAGACCCTAAAGAACTGCAAGAACACCCACTGCGTATTGGGTTATCCATGCAAGTCACTGTTGATTTGGATAGCGAACCTGAAGCGCTGAATGGCGGCCCTGCCCACCTCAGCACCGATATCTTCCAACAAAATGACGATGCAGTGAACCAACGCATTGCTGACATCACTCAGGCCAATCTTGCATCATGAGTGACGCTACTACCGACAGCAAACCCGCAGAAGGGCCCATCATCTACCCGCCGCTGCAAGGCCGTGCCCGGGTGATGGGTACCATTGCCCTGTCTGCAGCGGTGTTCATGAACGTGCTGGACTCCTCTATTGCCAACGTGTCCATTCCCACCATTGCTGGTGATTTGGGGGTAAGTAGCACACAAGGTACGTGGGTCATTACCTCTTTTGCGGTGGCCAACGCCATCACCGTACCGTTAACCGGGTGGCTCACTCAACGTTTCGGACAAGTGCGCTTGTTTACCTTGTCCGTACTGCTCTTTGTGCTGACCTCGTGGCTATGCGGTTTCGCCTGGTCACTAGAGTCGCTGGTGTTGTTCAGGGTATTGCAGGGTGCTGTTGCCGGCCCCATGATCCCGCTATCACAAGCGTTGATGCTAGGAAGTTACCCCCGCGATAAGGCGGGCTTTGCCCTCGCCATGTGGTCAATGACCATTTTGGTGGGGCCTATTGCTGGCCCCTTATTAGGGGGATGGATCTCGGACAACTACACTTGGCCGTGGATTTTCTATATCAACGTCCCTATTGGGCTGTTAGCGGGCTGGGCCGCCTGGCAAGTCTACAATGAGCGTGAATCACGACGCCGTGAGTTGCCTATAGATACCGTGGGGTTAGCGCTACTGATAGTCTGGGTAGGCGCCCTGCAAATCTTGCTGGATAAAGGTAAAGAACTAGATTGGTTTGCCAGCCCATTCATCGTCATTCTGGCGGTAGTCTCGGTGGTGGCCTTTGTGTACTTCCTGATCTGGGAGCTCACCGCCAAACACCCTATTGTGGATTTAACACTATTCAAAGAGCGTAACTTCACCGCTGGCGTGTTATCAGTATCTATTGCCTACGGTGTGTTCTTTGGCTCGGTAGTGCTGATGCCGCTATGGCTGCAAAGCACCATGGGTTATACGGCCACCTGGGCAGGGGTAGCTTTGGCCCCCGTGGGGATACTGGCCATTGTGCTGTCCCCTATAGTCGGTAAGCTACTTGGCAAACACGATCCTAGGGTATTGGCCACCTTTGCGTTTTTGGTGTTCTCGTTAACCAGCTACATACGTTCACGCTTTAATACGGATGTGGATATCTTGTCCATCATGCTGCCCACCTTCATTCAAGGGGCTGCTATGGCAACATTTTTTATTCCGTTGACCACCATCACCCTTTCAGGGTTAGCCCCAGAGCGTGTACCGGGTGCGGCGGGTTTATCTAACTTTGCTCGTTTATTAGCAGGCGCTTTTGGTACGTCCATCACCACCACCGCGTGGGATGACCGTGCCAGCATGCACCATGCTCATTTAACTGAGATCGCGAGACCAGGAGAACCTGCTTTTGATTACGTCATGCAAACTGTGCGTAATCAAGGCTTTACACAGCAACAAGGCGCTGAAATGGTGAACCGCATTATTGAGCAACAAGCGCATACCATGTCGGTCACCGATATTTTCTTGGCATCCTCCATTATTTTCTTGCTGCTGTTGGGCTTAGTCTGGATTGCCAAACCCATCAAACCCAGTGCCGATAGACCCAAACCTCCAGCGGAGGCCCATTAAAAAGTGCTTGCATAATATCTGAAACACATGCTATAGTTTCTTTCTATTCCCTGATAGCTCAGTCGGTAGAGCGACGGACTGTTAATCCGCAGGTCGCAGGTTCGAGCCCTGCTCGGGGAGCCAAGTTTAAAAGCCCAGCTATTTTTAGCTGGGCTTTTTGTTTGTCCGGCGGCCATACGTATTACACAAGCCAAAAACAGGGCAAAACAATAGAAACTCATCAATTACTGCCCTGCTGTATTTGGCCGCTTAACGGCTCACGGTAGGTGCTGACCTACGCGTAAAAAATCGGCCTCGCCACGTCTGGGCAATAAACACCCCTAGCAAAGCTATACCACCACCCATAACGTGATAGGCCTTTAAGTGCTCATCCAGCAGCACAATCGCCAGACCAGCCGTCATCACCGGCAATAAATTCATAAAAACGCTGCAACGGTTAGGGCCTAAATACTCTATGCCCTTGATCCAGAAAAATGGCAGCACGACAGAGGCCAAAATACCTGCATACAAAATCAACGGAATCGTCGCGGTATCCAGCATAGCCTGCCCTTTAGGTACCCATAAAAACATGGGTAACATAAACACCAAGGCCGAGATGGCTTGCATATAGGTAGACTGCCATGCTGGCAACGCGATCTGCCACTTACGCAATAACACGCTGTAAAACGCATAGCTGACCGCTGCCGTAAGCATCAACACATCGCCTATGCGGTAGTTTCCTTTGATCAACTCTAACGGTGCGCCACCACTAATCAGGTACGCCGTCCCCCACAAAGCAATGCCACCACCCAGCACCATCCCTGTGGTGGGGTACTCACGTAACACCAACGAACTCACCAACATGGTGAGCAAGGGTGTTAATGCCGTAATAATCGCCATGTTAGTCGCCGTAGAGGTATCTGCCGCCCAATACGACAAGCACTGGTAAAACGCCATACTCAGAAAGCCCAAGAACATCAGCTTTGGCCAATACCGTTTCACTTGCGCTCGATTTTTCCATACCGGCCCAGCAATGAATAAACTCATGATGCTAATGGCCAACGCCAATCTATAAAAGGTAATGGCCAACGGCGATATGGCTCCCGATGCCATCTTAGAAACCACCACATTACCGGCCCAAATGGCGATGGCCAGAAAGGGAAACAACCAGAATCTCATGCTCATCCTCTACACACACAAAAAGGTTATGTTGAGCCAAAGCCAAAAGACTGTATTAAGATAATGAGTCATCTGTTATCGCAAAAGAGTCATTGTGAGCATAGACCCTTTAGTACACTTACCCTCTGAAACGGCGGCTCGCCCCATCACAGGCTTGGCGGTGGAATACCCACACGCGCATGTCATCGCCTCTCATGCCCACACTCGAGCACAATTCCTTTATGCCACCCAAGGCGTCATGGTGATAGAAACCAGTAGTGGTCGTTGGGTAGTGCCACCCACTAGGGGCGTGTGGTTGCTGGCTGACGTAAAACACACCGTACGCATGAGCGGTGCTGTCAGCATGCGCACACTGTTTATAGACCCCGATGCCGCCCCCAACCTACCCAATACCGATTGCGTGTTAAATGTCTCACCATTACTGCGTGAGCTCATGCTAGAGGCCTCAAAAATTCCGCTGGACTACCTACTAGACAGCCGTGATGGCCGACTGATGCGCCTGATTCTAGATGAGCTACAAACCCTGCCCATTCTGCCCTTTTACCTGCCGTGGCCCGAAGACAAACGTCTAAAGCGTGTGTGTACACAGCTGGCCAAACAGCCTGATACGCCCACGACTGCCGACCAGTGGGCCAGCCAATTAGCCATGAGCACCAAAACGTTTCATCGGCAATTTAGGCAGCACACGGGCATTACCTTTGGTCAGTGGCGTCAGTTGGCCCGCTTACTACTCTCGTTGGAAAGCCTAGCCCAAGGCGCACCCATTGTTCAGGTAGCCTTAGAGCACGGCTATAACAGCCAAAGCGCCTATACTGCCATGTTTAAACGCCACTTCGGCATGACGCCCTCGGCCTTCTATCAATAGCCACACAGATACCCAAACACCCCAGACACCGTACAACAACTACCGCATTTTGATAGCCGCAAAAAAGCCCAGCTAAGCTATCGTCAACTGGGCTTTATCTGACATACCAAGGCACACTCGCCCTGCTATCTAGATGGTTTAGGATGCGACTGTTTTTCTGCCATACGCATCACGTAACAACCGCTCAAAGGCTTCATACATCATCTGCAATCGGGTGAAACTTCCTGCATCACGGGTGATAGGGTCGGCACTATTCGCGATCTCCACCAACAACAACGATACGGTTTCTACGGGTGTATCTTTGCAGAGCTCACCACGCGCCACCGCTTGATGCATGCCAGAAAACACCGAGGCTTGCAGCTCTTTGGTATAGCGGGTCACCGCTTCACGTGCTAGGGGCGTAATTTGATCGCGCTCAGAACGCATGCGCGCAATCAAACTCCACGGATGGCCCGTACTGCCTGAAGGATTGAAGATCAAATAGCGCGAGCGATTAAATTGCATACTTTGCTGTATCTTTTCGCCCAAATCATTCTCGGACAGCCAAATTTGATCAAAATGCCCTATCGTACGTTGGCAGTACTCTACCGTGACTTCCTCTATAAGCTGATGCTTATGTCGGTAGTGGTAGTGCACATTGCCCCGCGTACAATCAAGCTCTTCGGCGATCTGCTGAAATCTAAACCCCGCACTACCGTGCGCGATTAACATACGCGTAGCCTCTTGCTTGATGCGCTCTTTCATTGAGAGCATTTCATTCAATTCTTTTTTCATGCCTATAAATTAATAAATTCCTACCACATTAAATTACGCGGCGCTTAAACCACCATCCGTCACCAATACTGAACCTACGCTAAATGACGAATCCGCCGAGGCCAAAAATAAAATCGCTTTAGCAATCTCTTCCGGTTGCCCTAAACGCATCACAGGCTGTCTTGCGGAAAGTTGCTGTAATAAGGCTTGTGGGTCCTCGGCTTTTGCGAGCATGTCGGTAAAGTACGGCGATTGTACTGTTCCTGGCGCTACACAATTCACCCGAATATTTTCGGCTGCATGATCCAACGCCATTGCTCGTGTCAGAGCAATCACAGCACCTTTAGATGCACAATACGCAGCCCGCTCACGCAAGCCTACTAGACCCGCTACCGAAGCGGTATTCACAATAACCCCGCCCCCTTGCTGGCGCATCATCGGGATAACGTACTTACAGCCATAGAACACGCCGTCTACGTTCACACGCATCAATCGTGCCCAATCGTCTTCCGAGGTATTTTCTACCGTACTAGCCAGACCAAAACCGGCATTGTTCACCAGCACATCAACACGCCCAAAATGATCATGCGTACGCTGCAGCATTTGCTGTACAGAAATAGAATCAGCCACATCTACCTGCACAGCCAACGCCGATGCCCCAACCGTCATCACCAAACTTTGCACTAGCGTTTGTGCCGCAACCAGATCTTTGTCTGCCACCACCACACTTGCACCTTCAGCCGCAAACAACTGTGCCGTTGCAGCCCCAATACCTGAGGCCGCTCCGGTGATGACAGCAACCTTATGCTGTAGTTTCATCAATGGCTCCTAGCGCACTTTCAAGATAGAAAACTCACGCTGCACCACGCTGGCAATACTTTGCGCCACCACCCACGACGACTTAGGGTTAGACGGCGACGGCGTATTACTCAACACCAAACGCATACTGCCAAACTGACTAGTGATGTGTATAACGTGCTGGTTTTGCGTAAGCGTTGGATCCACCACGACTTTGACCTTAGTTTTCTGCATCCCCACACCCGCAAGCGCCAAGGTGGCTGCCACGTTCAGATTTTTGGGATAGCGCTGTGCTGCTTCTGCTGCATTACCTTCAAACAGCAGCATTTCCGTAGAAACTGACGCTGGCTCTATGTTGAGCTCGGCCAATTCAGGCAACCAGGCCGCCACCGGTTTACGGGACTCATACACCACCTGCAAATCAGGCGCATGACGTACTGACTGCAGGTAATCCAATCCACCTATAGCACCCGAAGGCAAGAGTATTTGCGACCCGTTTTCTCCTGCAACGCGGACCAGCTCATCCACCAACGCGGCATCGGTTAACGCACCAATAGAGGTGATCACCACCGAAATACCCAACCCCAAACATGCAGGCAAGTATTCTCGCACAGCAGCTTGCGCTGCGGCTTCAATCACTAATTGCGGCTTAAACGCTAAAAGCTCTTCTAGCGACGCACATTCAATCACGCCTTCAGGCAATTCCGCTTGAAGAGGGTCTGGTCGTCTGAGTACCAGCAACTTCGTTTGTTGTGCACTAAACATAGGCTGCAATGTTTTAAAAACATCTTGGCCTATGGCACCGAAGCCGATAAACGCTACGCTATTTATCATGTTTAAACCTCGAGAACCAACTCAATAAAGTTTCGTTATAGATATGTGACAAGGTGATGGGAAAAAAATGTCCACCCGTTGGCCAACTGGTCAAGGTGGCGTCTGCAACTAGAGTCTGTAGCTCTTTTTGTAATGCATGCGGAACCACCGCATCGTCCTCAGCGCTCAAAATCAAACTAGGAACACTCAAGGCTGCCGCCTGACGTCTACCGTCAAACTGCAACAATGCCTCTATACGTTCCTGCACTGTCTGGACCTGCTCTGGCCCCCATTTTTTTCCTGTTGCTACCAAGGCGTTGTGTTTCCATATCCATTCTGCGGGATACGATAAATACACGCCTTGCTGCTCATAGCATTGCGGGTCCAAGCGCAATAATTGCGCTCGTAATGCAAACAGGTTTTGCATGTATGCATTAGGCCCAGCCCAGGTTGCCCCCAATACCAAAGAGCGCACTTTTTCCGGATGGGCATAGGCCAACTGCTGTGCAATACACCCGCCAGTTGAGTGGCCTACAACATGCGCCTGCTCAACCCCGCAATGCGTTAAAAGTTGATAAAAATCTTCTGCTAGCTGGGCAATGCTTACGTTGGCTGTACCACGCTCTGAACCACCAATCCCTCGTTGATCCAGACAAATCACGTGATAGTGCTGGGTCGCTAACGCGGCACTCACACCTTTCCAGAAGGCGGCGCTACCGCCCAAACCGCTAATGAGCAATACCGCAGGGCCTTCACCTGCACGCTCTACAGCAAAGGTTGCGCCATCCACGCTGGAGGTAAAGTAAGACGTCATTGCCCTAGCCCCTACTACTGTTTACGCGCGTCTTCGATTTGACGCAGGAAGTCTTCACCGCCGGGAGAATCTTGCATAATGCGTGGCCAGCCAGCGCGCGCCTTCTCTTTGAATGGGGCCAAGTCAGGGCGAACTACCGTAATGCCTTTGGCTTCCATGGTGGTAAACGCATCCGCCATCTTTTGGTCCTGATACTGCAACGCTACTTCCATTGCCGATTGCGAGGCTTCTTTGATGGCTTGCTGTACCTCTTCTGGGTAGCTGGCGTATTTAGCCTTAGACATAATGAACAAGCTAGGCAACTGATGCACTTCACTCACGGTGTAGTACTTGATGGTCTCAGAGAAACCATCACCCACCGTTTGATCTGGGCTCAACTCAGCCGCATCTACCACACCGTTTTGCAACGCCAAGAACAGCTCACCGTAAGCAGTAGGTGTAGGCTGAGAACCTAAAGAGCGGTATGCCTCTACATAACCAGGAGACTGAATCACGCGCACTTTCAGGTGGCTCATGTCTTCCACATCATTAATAGGCTTCATGGATGCCATGCTGCGTGCATAAATCGCCCCCCAACCCAGGCCTACCATGCCGTATTTATCCAGCTCTTCCAGCAAACGATCACCTACTGGGCCTTGCATAATGGTGTTGGCCTCTTCGTAGTTGTCGAACAAATACGGCAATGACAGCACACGGTACTCACGCACGGTGTTTTCTAGCGAAGGCTGGCCCATGATGGACGCGTCCACCACACCAGTACGCAAGCCTTGTACCAGTTTCAACTCACCGCCCAATGTGCCAGACGGAAAAATTTTTACGGTGACTTCGCCATTGGTTTTTTCATTCATCAGCTTGGCGAAATGCTCGGCTGCTGCTTGATACGAACTGTTTTCGCTCAGCGCATGGCCAATATTAATTTCAATTGGTTTTGCGCTTACACCCAATGCCACCGCTAACAGCGACATACCCGCCATAAATTTGACTACTTTTTTCATGCTACGGTCTCCCAACGTTATTTTTAATTGAACCAAGTTTTTAACAACAATGGCCCATAGGTAATCAGCATTAAATTAATAAACAAGATGCCAAGAAATACAGACAGTGGTCGCATCAACTTTTCCATTGATACTTTGGCAATACCACACACCAAGAACAAGTTCACACCAACCGGAGGAGTCACCATCCCTACCGCCAAGTTAACGATCACAATCAAACCAAAATGCACAGGATCAATGCCCAAGCTCACGGCTACAGGTGCGAGTACTGGTGCCAAAATCAGAATGGCCGCAAAGGTTTCCATAAACAAACCAATCACCAGCAACGCTACGTTCACAATCAGCAAGAACACATAAGGATTATCGGAAACCGACAAAATAGCCGACGCAATGTACTGAGGAACTTGATACAGCGATAAGGCATACGCAAACACGGCAGCAAAGCCCACAATCAACATCACAATGGCGGATGTAATCGCGGATTCCCACAAAATCGTAGGCAACTCTTTAAGGCTGATCTCCTTATAAATAAAAGTACCCACGACAAACGCATACGCTACTGCCATCACGGCGGCTTCCGTTGCCGTAAACATCCCGCCGTAAATCCCACCCAAAATCAGGACAGGCAACATCAGGGACAAGAACGCCGAACGCAACGCCCGCATTACGCCTACAAACCACTCTTTGAACGACACCCGTTTGGTATCACCGTAGCCTTTAATGGATGACCAGATGATGATGGTCAGCATTAAAGAGAAACCGATCATCAAACCAGGAATAATCCCCGCAAAGAACATTTGCGCAACCGACGTACCAGTGAGCATGGCATACACGATCATCGGTACAGAAGGTGGCAAAATCACCCCCAACTCACCTGATGCCGCCACCACCGATGCCGAAAAAGCGCGTGGATAACGGTTACGCTCCATCTCAGGAATCATCACTCCACCAATGGCCGCTGTAGTCGCCGATGACGAGCCGCTAATGGTAGAAAAGAACATGGTGGTCAACACAGTAGCGGCTCCCAGACCACCTTTAACCCAACCAATCAGTGCCATCCCCAGCTCGATCAAACGCTTCGCAATACCACCGCTTTGCATCAATCTACCGGCCAACACGAAGTATGGAATCGCCATCAAGGCAAATGAATCCATCGCTTCGAAAATGGTTTGCGGCAACACGATCAGCGGCAAGCCTTTTTCCAATACAGCCGGAATAGGCGCGATACCCAAGCTGAGTGATACCGGCACACTCAGTAAAAACAACCCCAACAGCAGAATAATTCCAAATCCCATCATGACCGTCCCCTACTCTATATTTTCGCCGTTGGTAAACCGTATATCTTCACCACGGAAAATGGTTTCGATAATGAGGGCTACTGTGTTCACGATCATGAGGCTAAAACCCAAAGGCATAGCGGCATACACCCATGTTTTAGGCATAGACAGCACTGGACTGGACTCGATCGCACCAAACTCCAGAAACTCCATCCCCAACTTCACCATGAGCACAAAGAACGCCAAACACACCACTAACGAGACGTAACGTAAGAACACCCCGATTTTCTTGGGCAAACTAAACACCACCACGTCTAATGAAATAAGCTGCGCTTTTCTACATGCAATAGATGCACCCAAAAAGATCACCCAAATCATCAAATAACGTGCCACCTCTTCTGTCCACGGTGCAGCAATATTCAAGCTGAACGTACCCAACAAAAAACGTACTGCCACTTGCCATAACGTGCACAACGTCATGCCCAGCAAGCACGCCGCCAACACCCACCGAATAGCGCCGTTCAAACTATCAACTAACTTAACGAGGCGTATCATGCGCGCTCCTCTATCTCTCTGAGTTGTAACTGCACCGCTGCCATAGCTTGATCACGCCACGCACGCTTGGCATCTAGGCTTTCCAAGCCTAATGACGCTCGCATAGCGTGATGCAAGGTTTGAATTAATGGCGTATCTACCGGGGGGCGTAACCCTTTGGCTTCTGCCATCTCATTAAAAATATGTCCGTAACGCTCCAAGTAGCCTTGTATGCCCGTAGGTGCATTCAAATCAATGCCTTCCAGCGGACCTACTACTGACCACCGCAACCCCAAGCCTTGGCTAATGATCAAGTCAGCATCGGCAGGGCGTATCACCCCGTCTGCAATCAACTCAAACATTTCCATCAACAACGCGCCCTGCAAACGGTTCAATACAAAGCCAGACACCTCTTTTTGCAGAACCACTGGCCTTTGCCCTAACTGCTCCATAAAAGTGCACGCCGTTTTTACTACGTCTGGACTCGTCCACTCTGACCCCACTACTTCCACAATGGGCATCAGATGCGGAGGCGTCATAGGGTGCACCACCAAGCAACGCTCGCGCTGCGCTAAATCACGCGTAAACAAACTCGCGCCATAAGTAGAGGTAGAACTTGCAAAAATAGCTGTATTTTTTGCCTGTGCCGCCATATCCGCAAAGAGTTGCTGCTTCAATGCCAGATTTTCTGAGGCTGCTTCCTGTATGTAATCGGCATCGCATAACGCTTCTGCCAAACTGGTTTGAATGGTGATGCGCGACATCACGGCGTCTACGCTATCGCCTTGTGTCAATAACGGGGTGGAGTTTTGCACACTCTCGCGGATAGCCGACGCAATGCGCTCAACGCTGTTCACATCATGATCGTAAACACTGGTTTGTATCCCAGCACGAGCAAACACAACAGCCCATGAACTACCGATAATCCCACCACCTATTACAGCTACTTTTTTCATACTGCTCACCACTAGCCTATAGGCGAAAACGATACCGGTTTCAAAATACGGGTCTGCTGCGTATCAATCAAATCAATGACTTTAGCCAAATACGCTTGCCACTTTTCATCCGCCAGCATTTGACTGCGCGCTCTATCGCGTTCATCCAAACTCTCGTAGGACCACAACGCCACCACGTGGTTAAGCTCGCCGATCTCAGAGATAAAATACCCTAGGAATTTGCCCAAATACTGCTTTTGTAATGCCAACCCATGCTCTTCATAGGTACGTACAAACTGGTTAACCAACCCAGGTTTAATACGGTAATCACGCTCTTCTATATACATAGCCCTCTCCTTTTACGACTTAGTCCAACCAAATACGGTGTTGGCTTCTATTTCCTCAATATTGTCAGGACGCGGAAACGGCTCAGGAGGGGTATCGCCTGCTTGACGCTCTCTACCGATTTGTTTGAAAAAGTCATCCAAACCACCAGGCATCAGCATCCAAAAGAACGACAACGGCCCTGACCCCGTATTCACAAACTTATGCGTGCTCTTAGAAGCCAAATACAACGAGGCCCCTGGCGCTAACGCATGCTCCACACCATCCAGCACCACAAAACCTTCGCCTTCGTAGATATAAATGACTTCCTCATGCGTGTCGTGCATGTGTTCACGTACATAGCAACCAGGATCAATGGTTTGCGTGCCCGCCGAGAATGCTGCTTTCGCCTCTAGCGCCTTGCTGTTAAACAAGCAACGTACAAAACCATTCGCTGGCACAGGCTGCCAGTAACTCTCGCTGCCCGTCGGTTGCACTAGACACGAGCCAGAGGCAAAAACTTGCTTTCCCATCAATCACTCCAATTAACTTACATGTTTGTCAGTTTTGTTAGGAGTAAGTATCTGGATTTTTGTTTCCCTGTTGAACTAGGGAAATCCCGAAATATAAAAAAATGCTGCCAAAAACTAACAAGTATGTAAGTAAAGAGAATAGAAGTTAGGCTTTTGATCAGTACGCAGAAACCCAAAACATGCCACCAGCACAAATAGTTCATATCTTCATCACAAGGGGCTTGTTTTAATTTTTGAAACTATGCTATAGTTCTTTCTTTACCGATTCCCCGATAGCTCAGTCGGTAGAGCGACGGACTGTTAATCCGCAGGTCGCAGGTTCGAGCCCTGCTCGGGGAGCCAGATTCAAAAAAGCGCTTATGTTCACACATAAGCGCTTTTTGCTTTTCTGCTCTTATATTCTGGGTAGCGACTCCTTATACACTCCCATAAAAAACGCCCCCTTTTGGTGACGTTTTCCGTTTATGTTACTCACTCAGGGATTGGCGTTATAACTGCTGTAACCCATCATTTCAGACAGCTCTTTAGCGTAACCATCCACAATTTCTTTTACCTCGTCTACCGACGGCGGCACACCAAGGTCTACACGTTCCAGATACGGTACGTTTAAACAGGCCACCACAGTTTGATTAGGCCCAAACACTGGGTACGCAATATTCACAATACCTTTAACTTGTTGACTAGGCGTTTCGGCATAACCGCTTACACGCACTTGCTCCAACACCCGATCTAATTGCGCCTTGGTCAGGGTACCTTCCCCTTCTACTGGCCCATGTAAGGCTAAAATACGCTCGCGTTCAGCCTCTTCGCGATAAGCGAGCAACACGTGTCCAGATGCCGTGTCACGCAACCCCACCAATGCTCCCACTTTCAAACCAAAAGACCAACGCTCAGGGCTATCTATTTGTGCAATCACCACCACTTTGGCATCTTGCAAGACCGTAAGGTGGCAAGATTGTCTTGCACGATTGACCAGCTTTCGCATCAGCGGCGTAGCAATACTGACCAGCGAGCGCAAAGGTCTATGCCTATGCGCCAACTGGAACATGCGCAACGTGAGACTATATCTGCCGTTTTCATCCACCTGTACCCAGTCACAACGCTCTAGCGTCATCACCATTCTAAAGATCTCATTCATGCTGCGGTCCAGCTTTTTAGAGATTTCGTTCAAGGTATAACCCTCGTACGAGTCGGATAACACTTCGAGAATATCTAACCCTTTCTCAAGCGCAGGCGCTGCATAACGCGGTGCTGTTGTTGTATCGGCTGTTTTTTTAGCAGTAACCATTCAGGATGCTTGGCTTTGTGTTCACACACAGTAATCAAAATGGGCAACGCCGACCTAAGCCAGCGCCCCACACCTTTGCACTGATCACGTTAGTAATAACGAGATTGCAGGTACGTATGTTACCAAAGCCAAAGCCACTAACAAGGCCAATAGCAATGCCATAGACTCTTTCAGGAACTCGTTCATCGTTACGCGAGTGATGTTGCAGACCAATAACATCACCGTACCCACCGGCGGAGTGAGCGTACCTATAGACAAATTCAGAATCATGATTAGCCCAAAATGTATGGGATCTATACCCATCTGCATCATGACAGGCTTAAGTAATGGCACCAGCACAATAATCAGCGCCGTACCTTCAATAAACATGCCTAACAGCAACAGCAAGATATTCACCGCTGCCAAAAACACATACTTATTATCAGTAAGGCTACTAATCCAACTCGCCATCGCTACCCCAGCATGCTCCAACGAGAATATCCACGCCAAGGCCGAACTTGCCATAATGACCAACATGATCGAGGCCGTCGATTTTGCGGTTGTGGTCAGCGCATGCCCCACATGGCCCAAGGTCATTTTTTTATAGATCACAAAGCCTATAAACGCCACAATTACCACACCCGCAGCACCTGCTTCTGTAGGTGTAAAGATGTTGGCACGTATACCACCCACCACCCCAACCAGCACTAACAACGCTGGCCAAGCACTTACTCCTGCACGCCCTAGCTCACGTGGCTTGGGCCACTCTTTAAGCATGGGTTTATAACCACGCTTCACTGACACCAACCACACCGCCACCATCAGGGATACGGCGCACAGCAAGCCAGGCAAAATACCCGCCATAAACATACGACCAATGGAAACGTCGGCCACCATACCGTAAATAATGAGCGCAATACCAGGAGGAATAATAGGCGTCACTAATGAGCCCGAGGCAGTAACCGCTGCAGCAAAAGCACGGCTATACCCTTGACGCTCCATTTCTGGAACCATCATTTTAGACAACATGGCCGCGTCAGCTAAGTTAGAGGCACTAACCCCACCCATCAAGGTGCTCATGGTGATATTAGCCATTGCCATACCACCTCTAAATTTCCCCACCAGCAGGTTAGCCAAATGCAAGATACGCTCGGCTACGCCAGTGTGAGATAACAAGGTCCCCAACAAAATAAAAAAGGGGATAGCTAGCAAGGTACTATTTTGTGCTGGCGCAACCAGACGCTGCACTGCCACACCAAACGGTAGGCTATTAAAGAACAAAAAGTAAACGACAATCGCCGTAAACATGGCCAGATAAATGCGCATATTCAGCAGCATCAATCCGAACATTATGGGTAATATCCACATCCAGCTCATACTTCGTCTCCACTACCGCTTGCCGATTCCCGTACAAATAAGCGCCTAAACATCAGCGCCGCTGTAGCGGTAAAACCAATAGTCACTGGCACATAAATCCAGAACAGCGAAATACCCAAAATACGTGTCATGCGCGCCTGTACAGCCCCCGCCAGATTCCAACTCCACCATGCAGCGATTAACAATACAGCCACCGACAATACTCCCATGAGCACATACACAATCTGGCGTACACGCGGACGCATGGCATCCGTCAGAAAGCTGATGGTTAAATTTTCATGATCGCGTTCCGCAAAAAACACGCCCATAAAGATAATCCACACCATCAAAAGCCCCGACATTTCTTCCACCCAATGCCACGGCATGTGCATCACGTAACGCATGAACACACCACCAACCGTGATGCATACCAACGCCCCCAGAATCAAGCCAAGTAATGCATTGCCCAGCTTATTCAACACTTGTTTCATCATCCCCCCAACCCTAATGCTCATCACTCTTAAGGTTCTGCAAGCCTAAGCTTGCCCACAGCACCTCTAGAGCGATGAGCTGTGAAGCATAAAATTTCGTTTTATTTCAACTGGTCTTGCAGGGTTTGATACAGGTTAGGAGACCACTCTGGGAACTGCTCATACACTTTCAGCGCTTTAGCTTTGAAGGCCTCGCGGTCGGGCTCAATAACCTCCACACCTTGGGCGCGCATCAGCTCTAACACTTTGGCATCACTTTCTTTGGCCAATTTCTGGCTATACAAACCAGCCTCGCGCCCAGTCTCGTGAATCAACGCCAACTGCTCTTCAGGTAAGGTACTAAAGAAAGCCTCACCTCCCACCCACACTGCTGCTGTGGTGAGGTAATTCACTAGCGACAAATACTTAGCCGGCTCATGCAGTTTTTGTCCGTACAACACACTAAGCGGGTTTTCTGCACCATCGATCACACCTTGCGTCAGCGCTGGGTAGACATCCGCTAATGGCATAGGTGTGGGCGTGGCACCCATGGCCTCAAAGGTTTTGATTTGAATGACGTTATTGGGCACACGAATTTTCATGCCAGCCAAATCTTCCGGTGTACGAATAGGCTTTTTGGCAATGATGTGGCGATCACCATAGTTATAGTTAGTGATGACCAAATGCACACCTTGTTCACGCAAGGACTTATTTTTCTCGGCAAACCACGGGCTGTCATACAACTCAAACAGCTTCTCAGTGTTTTCCGTTAAAAATGGACCATACAGTGCCGCTAAGTCTGGCTCGTAATCGGCCATAAAGCCCACATCACTGATCGTCACCACGTTCATCCCCATCAGCGCCTGATCCATCACATCGCTTTTAGAACCCAACTGCGAACTGGGGTACAGCTCTAACAAAACCTCCCCATTGCTGCGTTCTTTGAGCAAATCAGCCCAATAGTTCATCACCAAATCAGCAGGCTCACCAGGGTGATTTTCATAGGCAACTTTGATGGTGGTGGGAGCAGCAAAGACTGCTGTAGATGCTGCCAGTGCGAACGTTGATAAAGCTGCTACGGTATAAGATTTCAGTGCTTTCATTATTTGTCTCCAGAGTCATTGCTCTTATCTTCTGTACATTACTTAAACTACCCTACTACCTCGTTTTGCAAACCAAAACACGATGACAAAACACCCCATTGGTAACCAAAACGCTTGCTCAATTGAACTGTTATCTGCAATCCACCCCATCAGTGATGGCGCAATCGCACCACCCACAATGGCCATGATCAAATACGATGATCCACGCTTAGTACGACTACCCAGTCGCTCTAAACTCAGTGCAAAAATCGTGGGGAACATAATGGACATAAATAAAAATGCCAACACTAGCGCGATGACTGACCACACAGGGATGCCGCTCACCACAACCCCCATCAAGACTACATTCACGAGTGCATACCATGCCAGCAACACTCGTGGCGCTATCACTTTCATCAGAGCAGTGCTGACAAAGCGCCCCACCATATAGCAAAGCATAGCCACCGATAACCAATATGATGCTTTAGACGCCGTCATACTGCCCCAATGATCCATGGCGTAATTAATGAAAAACGCCCCTAGACCCACTTGCGCTGCCACATAAAAAAACAAGGTAATTACCCCATTCACATAATGCCGCTGCTGACTTAGAGGCAATGATTGCATCTGCGTACTAGCATCTGACTCGCGTATATCCGGTAAAGGAATACGCGCAATCAATAGCGCAAGAATCACCACTACCGCAGCAATCGCAATATAGGTGATACGCACCCCATCAAACCCTGCTACTTCTGCCACAGCACCTGTTGCCTCGTTTGCTGCTGTACTGAAGAAAAATGTGCCGCCAATCAAGGGACCAACAAAACTTCCCAAGCCATTAAACGACTGCGCCAGATTCAACCTACGTGCTGCGCCTTCCTCGCTACCCAAAATCGTGGCATACGGGTTGGCCGCTGTTTCCAAACACCCCAGCCCGGACGCCAACACAAACAAAGCAAACAAAAACAAAGCAAAACTCGCCGCACTAGAAGCGGGGATGAAGAGCAAGGCACCTACGGCGAACAACCCTAAACCCAATAAAATTCCAGGCTTATAACCGAAGCGCTCCATAAAAACCGCGGCAGGTACAGCCACAACAAAATAAGCACCGAAATACGCCGCCTGCAATAACCCTGACTGCGCCTTACTTACTTCTAGCGCTTCTTGAAAATGCTTATTCAGCACATCAAGCAAGCCATATGACAAGCCCCACATAAAAAACAAGCTGGTAATTAAAATCAGAGCCACTCTGTACGAGCCGCCTTGCACGTGGTTTACACCTTGTCCTGCTTGATCATTACTCACTGTCTACCTCTACGATAATCTTTTGGTAAGTGCTTAGCGCTCAGCGTTAAACTGATAAATGCAGTGCGCTTCCACCCACTTTTCACCCTCTGGAGTCCACGGTGTAGGGACTTGAAAACGCCACATCAAACGCTCCCACTCCTGTACTCGGCTGTTGCTATGCTGTGCATGCTGAAATGCTGCTGCATCAAAACACGTATCGTCTGTCTCCATCACCATGCACAAACGAGTGCCCAAACGATAAATATCAATGCTTACCACGCCGTACTCAGAAAACTGTGCCTGCACTTCTGGCCATACCTGTTGGTGCCAACACTCGTACTCTTGTATGAGTAGCTCATCGTCTTTCAAATCCAGCATCATGCACATTTTCATACTCACCTCGACTAGGTAAGCGAGCGGTCTAAATGCACATAGCCACCATCTGGAACTACCCACTGCCCCGTCGTGTGCGATGCTCTAGACGACAACAAAAATACGGCCGTGTCAGCAATCTCCTCTGCTGTGGTCATACGTTGACCCAAGGGAATATGACGCGTGATATTGGTCTTGGCAGCCTCTGCATCATCAAAACTTTGCAACCAACGTTCATACAGTGGTGTCATCACTTCGGCTGGCAAAATTGCATTCACCCGCACGCCATACGGTGCCAACGCGGCAGCCCATTCACGCGTCAACGCCAGTTGCGCTCCTTTAGAGGCGCAATACCCACTTGTATTACCCTGTCCCGTCACCGCGGTTTTAGAGGAAATATTTAGGATGACACCCTGATTACGCTTTAGCTCCTCTACACACAGATGCGCCATTACATAGCAATGGATTAAGTTGTTTTCCAGCGAAGCCATAAAGGCCTCACGGCCTGCATCCAACCCAACTCCATCATTAATGCCAGCGTTATTCACCAGGGCGTCAATACGCCCTTGCGTAGTAATCACCTCGTTCACCGCCTTGGTGCAAGCAGCCTCATCGCGCAAATCAAGCTGATACAACACAGGTGACGCACCAGTTTCAGCAAATACTTGCTGCATCTCGGCACTGATTGGCGAGCGCGCAAAAATCACCACCTTTGCCCCTTCTCGCAATAACTGCGCTGAAATCGCACCACCGATTCCTGAGGCTCCGCCAGTCACAATCACCACTTTGTTTGTTAAATGTAAATCCATCGTTTTGCCCTACCTTGAATAAAGACGCTGCGCATTGCCGCCAAACAACTGTTCAGCCTCCGTTATAGACAACCGCGCTTTCGCCCAGCGTTCAATCACGCCCAGTCCAACGTCATAATCACCACATAAATGCGCTACAGGCCAATCACTACCAAACACCAATCGCTGCGCCCCGAAACACTCTAGTGCCACATCCAAAAACGGATGAAAAAGCGCATCAATATGCTCTGTGCGTTCAAGCGTCGACGCATCCACCTCCGTCAACAAGCCGGAGACCTTCACATAAACATGCGGCAAATTACCCAACTGGTGAAAATATTGCTGCCACCGAAGGCCTTGCTCTGACGCTAAGCCAGCTTGATAATCTGGTTTAGCCAGATGGTCTACCACCAACATATGGCGGTCATTTTTTTGGCTAAAAGCGATCGCTCCTTCTAGCTGATCGTGACGCAGCAACAACTCATAAACCTGTCTGTGCTGTTGAATCTGCTTAACGTAATCATTGAAAATACTGCTCTGAAGCACCAATGCAGGATCAGCCATGTCTTGCAGCATGGCTCTTACCCCCACACTCTCAGGCTGGCTTAAGAACTCGTCCAACTTGGCATGCGCGGCGTCATGGCACAAGTCAGCCCATCCCACTACGCCTGCGACACGTGAGGACTGCTTAGCAACTGCAAGCAACCACTCATTCTCCTTCCAGTCAGCACGAGCCTGCACGGCAACCACACTATCAAAACCATGCGCATCCAGTAATGCAACAGCTTGAGCAACGTGATAGTCGCGCCTTAACACAGTCATCTCTGTACTAATCCACGGAAACTGAACAGGATCAAAAGACCAAAAATGCTGATGCGCGTCTATTCTCACGTTGCAACTCCTACTTAGCCTTTAAACTCATACTGATCAATAGAAGTGCGTTTCATTTCAATGGAATACCCTGGCATGGTGGGTGCCACATAGGCAGCATTCTTAATGCGGCAAGGGTCCACAAAATGCTCATGCAAATGATCCACAAACTCGATCACACGTCCCTCTTTGGTACCGGCAATGCACACATAGTCGATCATGGACAAGTGCTGCACGTACTCACACAACCCTACTCCGCCAGCATGCGGACATACTTTCAGGTTGTATTTGGCCGCCATCAACATCACGGCTAACACCTCGTTAACACCACCCAAACGGCAGGCATCAATTTGCACCACATCAATCGCACCTTCCATAATCAACTGCTTGAACATGATGCGGTTCTGGCACATTTCACCCGTCGCCACCTGCATTTTTCCTTTCATGGCTTCACGAATTTTTCGATGACCTGCTATGTCATCTGGGCTAGTAGGCTCTTCAATGAACCACGGTTTAGCAAAGGCCAATTGATCCAGCCAATCAATAGCTTGGTTCACTTCCCACACCTGATTGGCATCAATCATTAAGTTGCGCTCACCCAGCACTTCACGAGCAATACGCAGACGACGTTTATCGTCCTCCAGATCGCGCCCTACTTTCAATTTCACATAGTCAAAACCGGCATCTACAGCCTCTTGCGCCAAGCGACGCAACTTTTCGTCGTCATAGCCCAACCACCCCGCTGACGTGGTGTAGCAGGGGTAACCATTTTGTTCCAAGTCAGCAATGCGCTCAGCTTTGCCTTGACCACGACTACGTAACAGCTCTAGCGCTTCTTCTGGCGTAATGCAGTCGGTGATGTAGCGGAAGTCAATGAGTTTGACAATTTCTTCGGGGCTCATATCCGCCACTAAGCGCCATACAGGCTTGCCTTCGGATTTCGCCCATAGATCCCACATGGCATTGACCACAGCCCCCGTCGCCAAATGAATCGCCCCTTTATCCGGGCCAATCCAACGCAATTGGCTGTCGCTGGTGATATGACGCCAAAAGCGCCCCATGTCTTCTGCCACCCATGCTAAATCCAGCCCTACTACCAGATGCTCCATAGCCCTGATTGCAGCACAACAAATATCGTTACCGCGGCCAATAGTAAAGGTCAGCCCATGACCTTCTAATCCAGCCGTATCGGTATGTAGTACCACATAGGCCGCCGAGTAATCTGGATCTAAATTCATGGCATCAGAACCATCCAGATTGTCTGACGTAGGGAAGCGGATATCCCGCACTTCCATTGAGGTAATTTTTGTCATTACTTACTTCATCCTGACGATTAATACGAACCACAACCACCACTGCTTAGAGCCTGTTTGAAGCACCCATTCCATTTCTCTAAGCGCGCTGCAAATTTCATTTACTTCTAAACAAAGATTTATGAATGAAAGTTACTTTTTTATATGAAAGCATATGGTCAAAAAAAATTCCAGCGATTGTGGAACCTAATATCCAAATACAAGGGCAAACCCCTAGCTGTTTTTTGTCGTTACCACTCACGACGAATCATGTTGACCTTTTCGGCCCTAATGTTGTTTTTGCAGTTTTTCTTTCCTGCCATCCCGCAAAGCATTGAAATGACTGCTATCCGCCCTCGCCAAACAGCAGTCCATCACTTATCATATTATTTTTTAATATAAGTTTATTTCTTTTAGAAATTTAGAATATGTGGGCTATTCTTTTAGGGCTGATTATTGGCCTTTCGCTGGGCTTAACCGGCGCAGGCGGTGGCATCTTAGCCGTACCCGCCCTGATTTTTGGTCTAGGCTTAACACTCCCCCAAGCGGCTCCCATCGCATTAATCGCCGTAGGTGCTGCAGCATTAGTGGGCGCTTTACAAGCCCTAAGTCAAGGTAATGTACGCTACAAAGCAGCCCTACTCATGGCTGTATCCGGAGGGTTAACCTCCCCCTTGGGTTTAAAGACGGCACACGTCACGAACCCAAACTGGTTAAATCTTTGCTTTGCTATCGTGCTGTTTCTGGTGGCGTTGCGCATGTGGCATCAATCTACGCAACAACAATCCTTACCCATGAATGACACTGGGGCACTGCCACACAAAACCTGTACGCTCTCGCCCCACAACGGTAAATTCATCTGGACACCCGCCACTGCAATCACGTTGATTGGCATAGGCGCTGTCTCTGGCTTTTTGACTGGCTTACTGGGTATTGGAGGCGGGTTCATTATTGTTCCTGCCTTGGCGTACTTCAGCACCGCCAAGATGGATAACATCGTCCCCACATCCTTGATGGTGATTGCTCTGGTTTCTGCCACCACTGTGGTGACCGCATTCGCCAACGGGCTATCCATCACCGCCCCACAATGGCTCTTTATTTGGTGCACGATTATGGGGATGGTGGGCGGTCGCCTCATTGCACCGCGTATTCCTGCCTCGCTGTGGCAACGCCTTTTTGCCATCGTATGCACCGTTGTGGCGGTCGTGCTGCTGTTGCGTTAGGCTTCGCTTTTGCTTTTAAGGGTAAGCCCCCTACAATAGCCTGACTACACCATAAAGCCCTCTGGGCTATTTGATACATGACTGCGTCAGCCGCTTCCCCCATGACCGATTCACACGATCCATCAGATGATCGCACCTCCAGATCTGAACGGGCTTATCAAAAAATTCTAGATGGTATACGCGAAGGCGCACTCAAACCCGGCCACCGCATTACCGAGCTAGAAATTGCTACGTGGCTCAAAATAAGCCGCACACCTGTACGCGAGGCACTACGGCGCTTAGAAACAGCTGGCCTACTTACCAGTGCGCCGTATAGCGGTATGCAAATCACCCGTTTGGGCTATCAAGAAGTGATGGAGCTTTATGATATGCGCGTGGTGTTAGAAAGCACTGCAGCAGGTTTAGCCGCTAAGCATGCCAGCGATGCCGAGATCTATTCCCTCAACGAGATCATGAAACGCTACGAGGCCGCGACCACCCCTGCTGAGCAAGCGCGTCACAACCGCATTTTCCACCATGCGCTCGCTTATGCCGCACACAATCGCTATTTGTTGAAATCGCTAAACTCCATCCGCGACTCTATGATTTTGTTAGGCAAAACCACTTTTGAAGTAGAGGGCCGTGCCCAACAAGTCATCCAAGAGCACCGTAATATCATCAGCGCCATTATTGCTCGCGATAGCCAAGCCGCAAGCGATGCCGCTGCCTTACACATTCGCGAAGCCCAAAAAGCACGTATAGCTCTGCTAGGCGAAGAGATTGACGAGTAACGCTCACATGACGCATACAAAAAAAGCCTGAACTGAGTTCAGGCTTTTTATTATCTTTTTGGCACTATACACCTAAGTATTGTTCCACTATGGCCCTGTTTTCTTGCAGGGCCTGGCTGTTTCCGGACCACACCACATGTCCTTTTTCTAGCACCACGTGCTGATTCGCCAGTTCTAACAGCGGTTTTAGATTCTTATCCACGATAATCATCGCCAACCCTGTTTGCTTTAACTCGCCTAACACTCGCCAGATCTCAGCACGCACCAACGGGGCTAAGCCCTCGGTCGCCTCATCCAAGATCAAGAGCTTAGGATTGGTCATCAATGCCCGTCCAATCGCCAGCATTTGCTGCTCACCACCTGACAACTGGTTGCCCATGTTGCTGCGGCGTTCTTTCAAACGTGGAAAAAAATCGTAGATACGTTCTAGGTCAAACGCTGGCTGTGTGTCGTGCCTATTCGCCGCCGTAGCCACTAGGTTTTCTTCAACATTCAAGGTAGGAAAAATCTGCCTGCCTTCTGGCACATACCCCACCCCCAATCGCGCCACCTCAAAGGCAGCGAGTTTGTGAGTGTGTTTGCCCAAAAAATGAATAGCCCCCTTTCGCAGCGGCAGTAAGCCCATAATGCATTTCAGCAGCGTACTTTTACCCATGCCATTACGGCCTAATAAGGTAAGCACCTCACCCTCTGCTAGGCCCAAGCTCACACCGTGCAGCACCTGACTACTACCGTAGCTAGCTTGCGCATCATCCACCGTCAACAATGTCGCCATGCGTTACTCCTCATCACCCAAATAAGCACGGTTCACCGCCTCGTTCTGACGTATGGCTTGTGGGCTATCGCAGGCAATAATACGGCCATACACCAATACAGAAATACGATCCGCCAACTGGAATACCGCTTCCATGTCGTGCTCTACCATTAAGATGCTGTACTGCGCTTTTAACGCTTGCAACAAGGCGATCATTTGCTGGGATTCTGAACGGCTCATCCCCGCTAAAGGCTCATCTAACAGCAATAGTGTTGGTTTCATAGCCAGTGCCATTGCTAGCTCTAACTGTCTATGCTCACCATGCGCTAAGGCCATCACATCATCATGCGCGCGCTGGGCCAGCCCCACTTGCTGCAAGGCAACCATGGCTTCATCGCTCACTGCCTGATTTGTTCTTACCGGCTTAAACACCTGCCACGCCGAGCCGGTACGCGCCAGAATCATCATCATGACGTTTTCCAGCACACTAAAGCCTTTGAGCAACTGCGTAATTTGGTACGAACGTGCAATACCTTGCAAGGATCGCTGATGTACCGCTAATGCGGTAATGTCATTACCTTGGAAATGTATAGTGCCCGCATCAGGCTTAAGCTCGCCCACCAACAGACCCATCAAGGTTGTTTTGCCAGCGCCATTAGGGCCTATCAGTGCATGGCACTCGCCCGCCTTAATGTCCAACGACACATTATCAGTGGCCACCAAGCCACCAAAACGTTTCTGCAGACCTTGTACAGTGAGTAGCGCAGTCATGGCTTTGCCCCTTTAGAGGACAGCCCTATCAATGCCCCCCACAAGCCCTTACGGGAAAACAGCGCAATCAGGAAGATAAATAATCCTATCCAAGCCATCCAGTGCTGCGTCATGCCGGATAATGCTTCTTCTAATAACAAGAACACCGTCGTACCTAACAGTGGCCCCATAACCGTTCCCATGCCGCCCAACACAATCATCAACACATAATCACCCGACGCTTGCCACGACAAATACGACGGCGAGGCAAACAGCGTTAAATTGGCCAACAGCACTCCAGCTATGGCACAAATCACGGCTGATGCCACATAGGCCGATAACTGATAGCGCAAACGCGGATACCCTGCTGCCACCATGCGCTGCTCATTGGCTTGAAAACCTCGCAACACATAGCCAAAGCGGCTGTGTACCACACGCCAAATCAACCACATCACGATCAACAGCACGGCGACGGTGACGTAATACAGTGTTATTTTGTCATTCAAATCAGGCAAGAATGCGAACTGGCTACGTTGCTCTATAGGCAGCCCATCATCACCACCGTACTGCTTAAGGCTGACAAAGAGGAAATAGAACATTTGCCCAAACGCTAGGGTAATCATGATGAACCCTATACCGCGTGTGCGCAAAGACACTAGCCCCGTTACCGCCGATACCCCTATGGTGATCAGCACCGCCAAACCCAGTTGCACCCAGCCGTCTTGCATGCCGTGGAAACTACTGATGCCCACCACGTAAGCACCTATACCCACGAACATGCCGTGCCCCATGCTCACCAGTCCACCAAAACCTAAAATCAGGTTTAGCCCACTGGCCACAATTGCAAAAATCACAATACGTGTTGCTAAGGTCAAGTAAAAACTCTGCCCCAACCACTGCGATAACACCGGCACCACCAACAACAACGCAATCAGCAACACCGCAGCAATAGTGCGCACAGAGCGCCACTGTATAGATTCAGGAAACAACCCAAAAAGAGTGCCGCATTGGCACGGTTTGTCTCGCGAAGATGATGTCATGATGGAGACCCTTAACGCTTGACCGGAAACAGGCCATGCGGTTTAAACGCGAGCACAATAGCCATAAACAAATAAATCAACATGGACGCTAACGCTGGCCCAGCCGCATCAGCCACACTGCGTTCTAAGAAACCACGCAGGATTTGGGCCATATAAGCACGACCCATCGTATCCACAATGCCGATAATCAAGGCTGCATAAAATGCACCACGTATGGACCCTATGCCACCAATCACAATTACCACCAGGGCCAAAATCAGCACGTTATCACCCATGCCGGATTGCACGGACACAATAGGCCCCACCAACCACCCTGCCAATGCTGCCAACCCTGCTCCCACACTGAATAGCAGCGTATTCAACAGCTTGGCATTCACACCCAGCGCTGAAACAATGTCCACATGCGTAGAACTGGCGCGCACCAACATACCGACCTTGGTGCGGTGTATAAGCCAGTAAATCAGTACCGCTACCGCCAACCCCATCGCAATAATCAACAAGCGATAAATGGGGTAGAACATGCCAAAAATACTGACAGCACCATTGGCCCACTCTGGCACGCTAGCAAAAAAGGGCTGTGCGCCCCAGATCATGCGAGCGGTTTCATTGAAAAACAGGATTAGCCCCAACGTGGCCAGCACTTGATCCAAGTGCTCACGCGCATACAAACGTCGCAGCGCGACGAACTCTAGCGCCATCGCCAACAGCATGGTTCCACCCACACCAGCCAACCCAGCCAAGACGAATGAGTCCGTGTGTGCAAAGGTGGTGGCCGAAAAGTAGGCACCCATCATGTAGAAAGACCCGTGGCTGAGGTTCACGAAATTCATGATCCCCAACACTAGGGTCAAACCAGCAGCAAAAAGAAACAGCAACATGCCCAACTGTACGCCGTTGAGCAGTTGCGAAAAAAAGAGATTCCAAAACATCACTGCATCGGGCACGCCTGGTAATAACTATCCTTGGCATCCGTCAAGGTTTTGGTCACGGTTTTCAGCGTTGTGTCACCGTCTTGATTAACTACCTCAAAGACATAGAAATCTTGTATAGGGTAGTTGTTGGTGTTGAATCTGAACTTACCACGCACCGACTCAAAATCAGCTGCTTTGATCGCCGCTTGCAACGCCTCGGTATCTTCTACATTGCCTTCTACTTTTCGCAGTGCAGAATCCAGCAATCTCGCCGCATCGTAAGATTGCGCCGCATACTCAGAAGGAATACGGCCATACTTCTCAGTAAAGTCTTGTACGAACTGATGATTAACGGCGTTATCCAAGTCTGGGCCCCAGTCGGATGCACTCAGCACACCCACGGCAGAACCTTTCAATGCTGGCAAGGTGGTGCCATCCACAGTAGATACACTCATCAGTGGAATGCGGCCAAGTAAGCCCGATTGCTGATAGGCACGTACAAAGCTCACCCCTAAACCGCCGGGATAAAACACATACACGGCATCGGGTTGCTCAGCCATGATGCGAGAGATTTCCGTAGAGAAGTCCAGCTGATTCAAGGGCGTGTAGATTTCATCTTGCAGTTCAGTGGCGTACGCTACTTTAAAGCCGCGCACAAAATCTTTACCTGCTTGATAGTTAGGTGCCAGCGTGATCACACGCTCATAGCCTTGGTTTTTGGCATACACACCCATGGTTTCAGCAAACTGATCATTCTGTTTGCTCATGACAAACACATTGGGATCGCACTGCTCACCCGCCAAAGGTGCTGGACCTGCGCTAGCACTCATCACAATGACATCCGCATCGGCGAATTTCTTTGCTACCGCCATCATGGTGTTCGTAAACGAAAAACCGGTCACGATGGCTACTTTTTCTTTCTCAATCAGCTCATCAGCAATTTGGTTTGCAACCTCTGGCTTCAACTGTGTATCACGCTTGATTACCTCAACGGGTACACCACCCAGCTTGCCGTCATTTTGCTCTATTAGCATCATGAGGGCATCAAGTTTGTCTTGGCCCAATGCAGCCTGAGGCCCCGACAATTCACTCATAAAACCGATTTTGACAGCCTCTTCAGCTTGCACGCCTGAGCAGGCCATCATCAAACCGATCATCAGTGAAACTGTTCTCATTTTCATCATTATTCCTTTTTAGGCTTATCCCAGCATTATAAGCAGTCTTTAGAGACAGGAATGATACTCATTAAGTAATTTTTTGATTCATCACACTACTTGCGTTACCGACTGTTAGTCATTATCATTCTCAATACTATTTAACAGGAGTGTACTATGCTTAAAAACGATCTGTCCCACTGGCCTTTAGTGATCACCGTAGCCTCTGGCCCAGCTAGCACAGAAGAATATGAAGCCTTCTTTGCACAATGGGCAGAATGGCTGCAACAAGATCAGCGCTTTGCCACACTGCGTGTGTTTATGGACGAAGGCTCACTGACTCACCCCGAAGGCTCTGCCCAGCAGTCCAAGCTTTGGTTGCAGCAATGGGGAGCTAGTATCCGTGAAAAAATGATGGGGATGGCCACTGTCGTGCCTGAGGCGCAATACCCTAAACTGAGCAAAATGAATGCCGAGAAACTGTTTGGCGTACCCGCCCAAACCTTCGCTGATACGCCTGCCTCTATCGCATGGCTAGAACAACAAGTATTCCAGCAACATTTGCCAAAATCTGACACACTCATGCAGACACTAACTGCCTTGCAAACCGCTGTTCGTTCATGACACTCGCTTCTACGCCGCCATCACGCCCCAGACGCCGTGCCCCCAAAGAGCGCCGTCTGGAGCTAATGAATGCGGCACAATCTTTATTCTTGGAAAAAGGCATACAACACACCAGTGTGGATGATATTGTTGCCGCTGCCGATGTCGCCAAAGGGACCTTCTACGTTCACTTCGGCTCTAAAGATATTTTGCTCATGGCGCTACAACAGCGCTTTATTGATGACTTTTGCCTGCGCACCAAGCACGCACTACAACAGCCTTATAGCGATTGGACACAACGCTTACTGCACTGGTTTGACGCGGCCCTGAGCGGCTTAATCCACCAAGAGCTGCTGCACGATATGCTCTTTCATGACATACACCCCGCCAGCCGCTCCTTAATGCAGAACAACCCGGTCGTTGATCAGTTACGACAACTCATACTGGATGGTCAAACAGCAGGTGTATGGCACTGTAATCACCCGCAAGAAATGGCCATTATGATGTTTCAAAGCATGCATGGCTTAGCCGATACGCTGATTTCCAACCAAACTCCTCAGCAACACCCTGCTCTTGCCCACCTACTGGCCAGCTCTTTTTCTGCTGCGCTCACCCTTACCATTTCGTAATTCTCGTTTCATGAGCTCTACCCCCTCCTCTCCCGCATTCAATTTCAAACCACTGTTGATTTCTAACATGGTGTGCAGCATGACCATGATGGCTTTCATCGCTGTACTAGGCCCTATCGCCAGCGTAGTAGGCTTGGCCCCGTGGCAAGCAGGCACCATCGCTACCGCAGGGGGGGTGCTCTGGATGGCCACTGCCCGCCTTTGGGGTAAACGCAGCGACCACCATGGTAGACGCACCGTGCTACTACAAGGTGTAAATGGCTTTTTGCTGAGCAACCTAGCCATGTGCGCGCTGCTGATTTTGTCGCTGCAATTTATGCCATCTAGCGTGCTCATTTTCTTGGGCATGCTACTTGCTCGCAGTGTCACGGGGGCGTTTTATGCCACCATCCCCACCGTAGGCCAGGCGCTAGTTGCCGATAATGTACAACCCGCCCAACGCACCGCCACGTTAGCGGCATTGGGGGCTGCCAATGCCGCCGGTTTAGTGCTGGGCCCAGCGTTAGCCGCCAGCCTTACCCATCACAGTTTAGCTGCCCCGTTGTACTTGATTGCTGTTCTACCGTTAGTTGCCAGCTTTATGCTCTGGCGTTATCTGCCTAAGCAAGCCGCACAAGCCCACGCTAGTCGTGCCGCCATTGCCTTGCACGATCCGCGATTACGTGGGCCCATGACGGTAGCGTTTGTAGCCATGCTATGTGTAGCCATTGCCCAAATTACCATTGGTTTTTTTGCGATAGACCAATTACGACTAAACCCTACCGAAGCCGCGCAAGCCGCTGGCACGTCGCTCACCTTGGTAGGCATTGGCCTGATCTTGACCCAAATTGCCGTACGCCAACTGAACTGGCCACCCAAGAAACTCATCCGCACAGGCGCTGTGATTGGCATGCTAGGCTTTGCTTCTGCTGCCGTTTCACTTTCCACAGGGATGTTAGCCACCAGTTTCTTAGTGGTTTCCGTAGGGACTGGTTGCATTTTCCCAGCTTTTGCAGCATTGGCCTCTAATGCAGTAGAACCCCACGAACAAGGTGCCGCCGCTGGCTCTATTGGGGCAGCCCAAGGCTTTGGCATGGTAGTAGGCCCCGTAGCAGGTACATTGCTGTACAGCTGGAACCCCAGCGTACCCTACTTTTTTGCTGCCTTACTGCTGGGCGTGATCGCCATCTCCCGCATTTAAACACGCACGAGGCTTGTCTAGTACCGGGCGCTCCAGAATATGAGCGCCTGGCCCCAACTTACCCAGTTCATCATAAGGGTTACGCAAGGGGCAGCTTTCTAGCGACAAGCACCCACACCCTATACAGCTATCTAGCTCATCACGCAAACGGGTCAAGCGCGCAATGCGCTCATTCAGCCCTTCTCGCCATTGCCCAGACAACTGGTGCCATTCCTCGGCTTTCACTTTGCTACCATGCGGAAAACGCCCAAACGCTTGCGTGATCTCTTCTAACGACAAACCCGCCCGTTGAGCCACTTTAATAATCGCCACATAACGCAACGTGACGGCAGGAAAGCGCCGGTGATTATTCGCACCACGCTCGCTGTGTACGAGGCCTTTGCTCTCATAAAAGTGTATAGCCGAGACGGCAACACCACTACGATTTGCCACTTCACCAACCGTTAGAAAACGCTCACTAGTCTGTTGTATTTCCTGTTTTTTTGCGGTTTTCATCGCTTGACCTCAAGTTAACTTGAGGTCTTATAGTACCTCCAACTAAACCCTAGAGACAAGGCAGCATGCGCTTGTTACCTTTTATTGGAGTACAGAATGTCCAAGAAAGTAGTTTTCCCCTTTGCTGGCATCACCGTGCTAGCTATAGGTGTACTTGGCTATTATTATTTTCCCGGCGCGCCCTCTGAGGGTGGCCATCAGTATCCCCCTACTCCAGTTGCCGTGGCATCAGTCACCGTCAAACCTGCGTATGTAGATATTGTGAGCACCGGAGAACTTGAGGCCGCACAACAGGTCATCTTGACCGCAGAAACCGAAGGCCGCATCACTAAACTGCTACTGGAATCAGGCAGTAGCGTCAAAGCCGACCAACCCCTAGTTCAACTGAATGACGCCAGCGAACAAGCCGAGCGCCAACGCCTGCAAGCCCAACTCACTCAGGCCAGACAACACTACCAACGCACTCGCACCCTGAACCGCCAAGGCGTTGCCACAGCCGAGCAACTGGAACAAGCCCAAGCAGCCTTGGATATGAGTACTGGTGAATTACGCTTAGTGGAATCACACATCGCCAAGAAGCAGATCAAAGCGCCGTTTGCTGGTGTAGTAGGCGTACGCCAAGTGCATCCCGGGCAATACCTACACACCGGCGATAGCATTGTGTCGCTCGTCAATAACGACACCGTCTATGTGAACTTTCAGGTAGATGAAAAAAGTGCGGCCCAGTTGAACCTAGGCCAAAGCTTAACCGTACGCAGCGATGCCCATCCCGATCAAATTTTCGACGCTACCATCACCGCAATTGATCCCTTAACCAATCGCTCACGCAATGTATCTGTGCAGGCAGAGCTATCCACTGCCAACCCTCCTGCGCGCGCCGGTAGTTCTGCCACCATTCAAGTACGTATCCCACAAGAGGGGAATAGTTACTGGGTACCTGAAACGGCCATCAATTACGCCAGCTACGGCAACACGCTTTTCACCATACAAACGGCTGATTCGGGTGACACCTTAGCGAAACGCACCTCGGTAGAGGTAGGCCGACGCGAGCAAGGTTTAGCCGAAATTTTGCATGGCCTGCAACCCGAAGACCACGTCGTGGTATCGGGCCAAATCAAACTGCAAGATCAAGCCCCCGTTCAGGTTAAAGCGCAGAACACCCTTGCGCTCTCAGATAACCAAGGGCTAGCACCATGACTTTTACCGATCTCTTTATTCGCCGCCCTGTGCTGGCGGTGGTTGTCAGTGCGCTGATTTGCTTACTGGGTTTGCAAGCGTTGGGCAAACTGCCTATACGCCAATACCCGCTGTTAGAAAACGCCTCTATCACGGTCACTACCCAATACCCAGGCGCGCCCTCTGATGTGGTGCAAGGCTATATTACGCAGCCCATCACACAAGCCGTATCGTCTGTTGAAGGCATTGACTATGTGCAGTCCGCATCCGTACAAGGACAAAGCCGCGTCACCATACGCTTAAACCTCAACCATGACTCTAACAAAGCCCTAACCGAAGTCATGGCACGTGTGAGCCAGATCCGCTACAAACTCCCCGAACAAGCCTATGACCCCGTCATTGAGCGTTCTTCAGGTGACGCCACTGCCGTAGCCTATGTGGGCTTCTCTAGTACAGAGCTTCCTATCCCTGAACTTACAGATTATTTATCTAGGGTAGTAGAACCGCTCTTTTCCACCATTGACGGCGTGTCAAACGTGCAAGTCTATGGCGGGCAAACGTTGTCCATGCGTTTATGGTTGGATACGCAAAAGTTAGCCGCCCGTGACCTTACTGCCAACGATGTAGCCCAAGCCGTACGCAGCAACCATTACATTGCCGCCCCCGGACAGGTGAAGGGCCGCTATGTGCTCTCTAACATTCAGGTGAACACGGATATAGGTAGCGTGTCAGAGTTTCAGGACCTCGTGATCCGTCACGACGACGAAGGCCCTATACGCATACGTGATGTAGGTACGGTAGAGCTAGCTGCCAACGCAACTGATAGCAGCGGCCTCATGAACAGTAAGCCTGCTGTATATTTAGGCTTGTTTTCCACCCCTACCGGCAACCCATTGGTGATTGTAGATGGCATACGCCAACTCATCCCCACCATTCGCAACACCTTGCCACCCGGCGTCGACGTTGCTCTAGCATTTGAAACTGCCCGTTTCATCCAAGCCTCTATTGATGAGGTGATGAGCACCTTACTGGAAGCCATGCTGATTGTGATTGGCGTGATTTACCTGTGCTTGGGTTCGTTACGTACGGTGCTAGTACCTCTCGCTACCATCCCTCTCTCTATATTGGGGGCCGCATCCATCATGCTGGTATTCGGCTTCAGCATTAACTTGCTCACCTTGCTTGCCATTGTGCTGGCAGTAGGGCTGGTCGTGGATGACGCCATTGTGGTGGTAGAAAACGTGCACCGTCATATTCTAGAAGGCAAATCCCCTGTGGTGGCCGCCTTACTGGGTACACGCGAAGTGGCTGGGCCTGTGATTGCCATGACCTTAACCCTGGCTGCTGTATACGCCCCCATTGGGTTAATGGACGGATTAACAGGCGCACTTTTCCGTGAGTTTGCACTGACCTTAGCTGGTGCAGTGTTGGTGTCGGGCGTGGTGGCCTTAACGCTGTCGCCCGTCATGAGTTCGTACTTATTGAACAGCCAGCAACAAGAAGGCAAACTCGCACAACTCGCTGAGCACTTCTTTACGTCACTGGGTAGACGCTATCACAGCACCCTCGAAGTCTTGCTACGTCATCACAAAAAAGTACTGGCTTTTGCGGCACTTATTTTCATTAGCTTACCCTTTCTCTACACCATGCCCCAACGTGAACTGGCCCCACCCGAGGATCAAGCTCACTTGTTAAGCGCGGTGAAATCCCCGCAATACAGCAACCTCAACTATGCCGAACACTTCTCTCGCCAACTGACGGAGGTGTTCAACACCATCCCCGAAGGCAGAGGCTCATGGATCATCAACGGTACCGATGGCCCTGCCGCCAGCTTTGGTGGTTTAGAACTCAGCTCTTGGGGGGATCGTGAACGTATTGCCGCTGAAATTCAGCAAGAGCTGCAAGCTAAAGTCAGCGATGTAGAAGGTAGTAGTATTTTCATTTTCCAACTTCCTGCGTTGCCCGGATCTACCGGTGGTTTGCCCGTGCAAATGGTGCTGAAAAGCACCCTAGATTACCCACAGTTGTTTGAGGTCATGGATCAAATCAAGGCACAAGCATGGAAAAGCGGTTTGTTTGTCGTCGTAGACAGCGATCTGGACTACAACAACCCCGTTACCCGCTTGCGCATAGATCGCGCTAAAGCCAATAGCTTGGGGATTAGCATGCAGAGCATCGGTGAATCGCTTTCCTTGTTAATGGGCGAAGACTACATCAGTCGCTTCACCATGCAAGGTCGTGCCTACGACATCATCCCGCAAGGCAACCATGCCGAACGTTTAAGCCCCGACAGCCTAAAGCTGCACCGCATACGCACAGCAGCAGGCGATACCATTCCGCTGTCTACCATCGTGACGTTAGAGTCTGGCGTTACTGCCAATTCGTTAAGCCAGTTTGACCAGCAAAACGCCGCCATCTTCCAAGCGATTTTGGCACCCGGCGTGGCCATGGGGGATGCTGTGTCCTTCTTGGAAGACACTCTGGCAGCATTGCCCGCTGAGTTTAGCCACGACTGGCTTGCTGACTCCAGACAGTTCAAACAAGAAGGCAACACCCTAGTGTTTGCATTCATGGGCGCACTGATTGTTATCTACCTCGTATTAGCCGCCCAATATGGCAGCTTTGTAGACCCACTCATCATTTTGGTCACGGTGCCCTTATCGTTATGTGGTGCGCTATTACCACTAGCCTTAGGACTGGGATCGCTCAACATCTATACCCAGATTGGTCTGGTCACCTTAATAGGCCTGATCAGCAAACACGGGATTCTGATGGTGGAGTTTGCGAACGAGTTACAGCACAAATCCCAACTGGATAAACGCAGTGCTATTTTGCGCGCTGCTGAAATCCGCCTGCGCCCAGTGCTCATGACCACCGTGGCGATGGTATTTGGTCTACTGCCGTTGCTGTTTGCCAGCGGCGCAGGTGCCAATAGCCGCTTTGGCTTAGGTGCTGTACTGATTACAGGCATGGCGCTGGGTACGCTATTTACCTTGTTTATTCTGCCCTCTTTCTACTTGCTGATGGCCAAAGACCATACCCAAAAAAGTCGGACCACCCGACAACAGCAACTGGAGCAGTTTGATCTAGAAGAAGGACCAGCCCAATCATGATTTTGCGTACACCTTTTTTACTTTCGCTGATTGCAAGCAGCCTTGTGATTGCAGGCTGCGCTGTGGGCCCAGATTATGAGCGCCCCGTTACCCACCAGTTGGCCGAAACCGCACTGCCTTATCAGGACTTTTCTGATGTGCTTCCTCGTACCCATTGGTGGAGCTGGTTTAACGACCCTCAATTAGACCGCCTTATACAACAAGCGCTACAGTCTAATCACGACATACGTAAAGCCGAAGCCAGATTGCGCAAAGCCAGAGCCTTGTTAGATCAGCAAGACAGCGAGCGCTGGCCACAAATCACCGGCAGCGCTAGCCAAACACGGCAAAGCCAACAGGTCAGCATAGACCCCAACCGACGCGAGGTAGGTGAACCACGTCAGCTAGGCATGCAAGTGCAATGGGAAATAGACCTGTTTGGTAGGCTGCAACGCTTAAGTGAGGCGGCTGCAGCCAATGCAGAAGCCTCCAGTGCCGACGTGACACAAATGCAGCAACTTATTGCCGCTACCGTGGCAGATGCCTACTTCTCGTACCGTCATTTGCAAAAACAGGTAGCGCTCAAAGAACAGCAAATACAAAGCTGGACCGCTACCGTCACCCAACTGCAAGCCGAACAACGCGCTGGCTCTGGACTACCTGAGGACAGCGAAGATGCCCAAGCCCGTTTGCAACATCAATACCAAGAGCATGAAGCCTTAGCGCTGAATGTACAGCAGCAGCTACTCACGCTAAAAACCTTGCTAGGCATAGCACCTGATGAAGCGCTACCGCTACAACCTGAACAAGGCTCTACCCCTGAGGTCAAAACACTACCGCTTGCACAGGTTAACGAGTGGATTCAACAACGCCCTGATGTGCGTCGTGCCGAGGCACAACTGCAAGCCTCTACCGCCCACATTGGCGCTGCGACAGCCAACTTGTACCCACGCCTTAGCATCAGTAGTTTTTTGGGCTTTTTCTCGTTGGGAACGCAGGGGCTGAACTCCGCCACACAAGCGTATTCAGCCCAAGGAATGCTGCAGTGGCCAGCGGTGAACGTGTCTTCGGCGCGAGCACAATTACGTGCTGCCGAAGCTGATGGTGACTATGCCCTAGTGGACTACCAACAGCACATACTCACGGCTCAGCAAGAGGTACAAAGTGCCATCCTGAATATCACTGAGCACCAAAAGCAACTACAGCGCCTGCTACAAGCCAGCGTGCACATACAACGTGCCGCTGAGATTGCCAAAACCCGGCACGGTGCAGGTTCAGGCAGCTACCTTTACGTTCTGGAAACTCAACGTACACTGTACGACATAGAGCAACAGTTGCGACAAGAGGAGTTCACGGCTCAACGCTATGTTGTGCAACTCTATAAAACCCTGGGCTGGTGGGGAAAAGATGACTGATATCTAATTACAGATAATTCAAGCGCAGACACCAGGATTCAGGTTATCGTTAGCACACTTCACGGATTTCTCATTACGCACATTTTCCATGAAAATTGAAACGGCCCTTTATTTCCGCAGCTTCCTGGTGTTGCTTGCTTTCGTCAGCCTAACGTTTATTTGGCTGCTATTGCCGTTTTACGGCGCTGTATTTTGGGGCGTAGTCTTAGCGATTATTTTTGCCCCACTGCAACGCCGTATTTTGACGGTCATGAATGGTAGAAAAACACTGGCTGCCCTAGTCGCCCTACTCATCATCATTCTGATCGTCATTATCCCGGTCATACTCGTCGCAGGTGCACTAATACAAGAGATGGTCTCGCTCTACAAGATGATGGAGGGAGGACAACTCAACCTTGGTAACTACCTAGACCAAATCTTGCGCGTGATGCCACAAAGTGTGCATGACATTGCTAATCGCCTATTAGGCGGTGATCTAGACAGCATGCGCGAACGTTTTTCCGAGTTCGCCATCAGCTCTGGGCAGTTCCTAACCCGCCAAGCACTGAGCATAGGTTCTAACACCTTCCAGTTCTTGGTTAGCCTGGGGATTATGTTGTACATGTTGTTCTTCTTGCTGCGTGACGGCACGATGCTGGGTCGCCACTGCCGCAACCTGATCCCGCTGAGCGAAGAACAAAAAAGCCACCTGTTGCGCAAACTGACTATCGTGGTGCGCGCGACCATTAAAGGTAACCTTGCAGTGGCTGCCACCCAAGGTGCACTGGGGGGATTGATCTTCTTTATTCTCGGTATTCAAGCATCCTTATTCTGGGGCGTATTGATGGCTGTGCTGTCTCTACTGCCAGCAGTGGGAGCATCCCTCATCTGGGGGCCTGTAGCCATTTACTTCTTTGCCACAGGGCAGATATTTGAAGGCACTGTACTAACAGCCTTTGGCTTATTCGTCATCGGCTTGGTAGACAACGTTCTGCGCCCACTCTTAGTGGGTAAAGACACAAAAATCCCCGATTACATCATTTTGATTTCTACGCTGGGAGGCTTGTCGCTCTTTGGCCTGAATGGCTTTGTGATTGGCCCGCTGATTGCAGCCCTCTTTATTGCATGCTGGGATCTATTCCCCGCTGCCATCGAGCAACGCAACCGCAGCCTAGAAGAAGAACGCAATCAGTCTCACTGATGAGATTCTAGGCTAGAACAAAAAAACGGCAGGCTCGCGCGCCTGCCGTTTTTTATCGTGCTACTGTTTTACTTATTGGTGCACAACCTGACGCCCATAACGTAAAAAGCGCCCTGAAAACCCCTTAGTATTATGCTCACTTGGGTCTTCTTTTAGTTCTGTATTTTCCAACAACTCAAACCCGTGCTCTTGCAGCTCTTTGCCAAAGCGTCCGGCATAACCTCGGTTTGGGTCTACCAGCCAGAACTCAGCGGTAGGCTCACTGTGCTGGTCAATAAAAGCAGCCAAATCGTTAGGCATATCTGGCTCGTACAGCACATCGCTCGCCATAATCAAATCAAAGCGGCTTTCTAGCACCTCTAGCCCTAAGATTTTGGCTTGCTGGTTATAGTTCTTGCCCCAACGGCCATACTTATAGCGCATCGGCAACAACTTATTCAAATGCACATTACGACGTAAAAACTCGCTGCTTAACGGGTGCGTATCACTGGCGGTGATTTGTAAACCGCGTTGATGCGCCACCAAACTGGCAAGCCCTAGGCCACAACCAATTTCTAGTATCCGTAGTTTTTTATCTAAAGGACGTGTGGCTACTTTGTTAGCCAGATGAACACTGGAAGGCCAAAGCTGACCAAATAACGGCCATGTGGCCGACGAAACACCCAAACGTGCCGCCATCCCTTTGTAGTCGTGAAACTGCTGAGTGTCGGCCAAAGTGCGCAGTCGCATATTGCCTGCTTCACGCACTTCCACAGTTTGTATACGTGTTTCATACGCATGCATACCATTCTCCCTAAAACCCATAACACGCTATAGCATGGACTATTACGAAGAATAAAGCAAATTTCGCCGATTTTAGCTAAACTTAGAAGAAAATAGAAGAAAAATAAAAACTTTTAGAAACAATTTACCTTACAACTTCAAGCAAAATACCCTGCGGCCCAACATCGGGTAAGGTCATCAGCCCACCATTTTCAATGTCACGATAGACGCAATGATCAACAGCAAGTAGAAGAACTTACGCACACCACCCTTATCGCCCCACAGCACAATACCAGAGACTACCGTGCCTATTACCCCTATTCCTGTGTAAGCGGTATAGGCAATAGACACATCAATACTGCGCATAGAAAGGTACAAAAAGTACAGCGAACTAGATAAGCCTAAGCCGTACACCACTGCACCACGCCTATAACGCTTACTCGCTATATCGCGAATACCCGCCACCACGAAAATCTCTAACAAGCCAGCCAGAACCAGAAATAACCAATTCATCCTATGCCTCGTTCTGCTTCAACTTGATCACCGAGAACAAAATCACAGCGATGGCCAACATGGCGGCCCATTTCAGTTCTTTACCAAAATACAGCACGTCTAATAGATAAGTACCTACCGTGCCAAAGGTGACAAACACCACATAGGCAAATGCCGCCCCCATACGCTGTGCCGCCAACACCATAAACACAAAACTGCCCACAATGCACAGAACGGTTGCAGCCCAATCCTCTGGACTTGCTGCATACTTCAGCCCTGCTGCCCACAAGACCTCCAGCGCACTGGATATCACTAAAAAAACCCAACTCAACATGAAAACTACTGCCCTGACTTAAGAGGTGGTTACATTGCCTGCTTGCCCATCAAGCCGGCTATATCGTTAAAGGTGTCTTGCCACGCTTGATCACTTAACTCGGCCAAACCGAAATAACGCAATACAAACGCCCCTTCTGTCGCAAAGTACGCAATACGCGCCTTTTTGCCTTCAGGTGTAGAGGTGTCTAATTCTGCTAATCGCTCGTGATGCCATCGCTTGATCCACTCACGTAGTTCTTTAGCCTCTAGGAGCACACTAAGATGGCTGGCTGCTCGCGCAATGAGCGCCTGCTCATCTGCTGTGATGTGTATATGCTGACTGATTTTATCGATGCTGGATAACTGCTCTATTGAGACACCTGCTGCCTTTTCCAAGCAGGCATCATAACGTCGCCCCCAGCGCTCCAACATGGCATTCACCAAACCTTGTTTGGTACCGAAACACGATTGCACACCGCCTTTACTAATGCCCATCGCTTTCGCCACAGCATCAATAGTCAATGCCGCCGCACCGTGTTCGTCCACAATGGCCTCAGCAAGATCCAACACTTTATCCCTGTCTATGCTGCGCGGTTTGCTCATGTTTTGCACCATTCAATACATACGTATGTATTGTATTTGAAGCCTCAACACAACCGTTATGACTTGCACCACCAAAGCCCAAAACACCTGTTTTCTGTCTGCTTCTACAGACACTTAAGCTTGGCGTCACTGCTGGCCTATTGCTCACGATTTTCAGTCCTATTTGCTTTTACTGAATTAACCGCTATTTAGTAACCATATATTTCATTGCCACATACCACTGAATTGACTAAGGCATGAACATGACATTAATACCTTGATTTATATCACTCATATTACTTTCTATTATTTATAGCAAGGCATGTCACAACCATAATTTACTAACATTCAGTTACGTAATGGCTCAAAACACCCCATCGCACACCCGCATAGAGCGAGCTTTCGTACAGAAAAATCGTGTCCTTTCTGCCTTAAAACAAAACCAGCATAGCCATAACTGATTATGATGAGAGGGGTCGTTAGGCCTGCATCAATCAGCCACATTAACGTAGAGAATGCACATGAAGCCCTCCCCTAAAATTCTCGTCATTATGGGCAGCGTACGCTTGCAGCGTATTAGCCCTTTACTAGCAGACTGGGTAGCATCCGTAGGACGACTCTGCATACCCGAAGCCGTGTTCGAATTAGTGGATTTACGTAATTGGCCGTTGCCCATGATGGATGAACCAGCCATTCCTGCTCATGGCGCAGGTTATCAAACACCACAAGCTCAAGCCTGGAGCAGTAAAATATCCCAAGCCGATGCGTTTATTTTTGTGACGCCTCAATATAACTGGGGCTATCCTGCTGCATTAAAAAATGCGCTGGATCATTTATATAGTGAATGGCACCATAAGCCCGCTTTTATTGTGAGTTACGGCGCTCATGGGGGTGAGAAATGTGCAGCGCAATTACGGCAAGTATTAACGGGGCTTAAACTGCATGTCACCCAACAACATGCCGAACTCACCCTCTCTACTGAACAAATCTTACGTAATGACGGCCATATAGGCTTACCTGAAGCCGTACAAAACCAAGAAACAGCGTTACAAACAGGCCTGATGGAGCTACGTAAGCTCTTGTCGTAACTGCCCAGACACATCATCACTGCCATCTGTGTCACGGTTATGGCATACACAGCAAGCAGCCTACCTTTTTGAGTAGACTGCCTGCTTTTTTACATCCAAAAATCAGGTGCTTAGTGTGTTTTCCTTGAGACTAAAAATACTATCTCTACTCAATTTTGCACCTCAAAAATACGTTTTACCGCATAAAAATCAGCTCACTCTCTTAGCAAATAAATGCCCACCATAGAAACATATAGAAATACTAGAATTAACTAGTTACAGAATAGAATTATTAAAGCCATCTAGAATCCACACATCATCCAGTCATTGCTGCAGCAAAAAAATTTCCAATAAAACCAAATAAGCCACTTACCGATTAACTCGTATTAATGATGTTGTTTCAAGCCGAAATTCGGCTCAACCCTTTTCATTCAATGAGGTTATAGAGATGGCTCTGCACTCCAAAGATGATATCCGTGATCGTATGTACGACGATGTATACGCATCCAACGATCTATCGGTAGTCATGCCCAAGTACAAAATGCCTGAGGGTGAGCATGACCCACGTCACGCCTACCAAGTGGTACATGACGAATTAATGATGGATGGTAATTCGCGCCAAAACCTAGCGACCTTTTGCCAGACATGGGTAGACGATGAAGCCCGCCGTCTTATGGATGAGTCCATAGACAAAAACATGATCGACAAAGATGAGTACCCACAAACGGCTGAAATCGAGTCACGTTGCGTGCACATGATTGCTGATTTGTGGAACTCTCCCGATGCGGCTAACACCATGGGGTGCTCTACAACTGGGTCATCCGAAGCGGCAATGCTGGGGGGCTTGGCACTGAAATGGAGCTGGCGCAAAAAGATGCAAGCAGCCGGTAAGCCTACCGACAAACCCAACTTAATTTGCGGTCCTGTGCAAATTTGCTGGCACAAGTTCGCACGCTACTTCGATGTAGAACTGCGCGAGATCCCTCTGGAAGGCGATAGACTAATCATGTCGCCAGAAGAAGTACTAAAACGCGTAGACGAAAACACTATCGGTGTTGTACCTACCATGGGCGTTACCTTCACATGCGATTACGAGCCCGTTAAAGCCGTGAGCGATGCGTTGGATAAACTGCAAAAAGACACAGGGTTAGATATTCCTATCCACGTCGATGGTGCTAGCGGTGGTTTCTTGGCACCATTTTGCGCCCCCGAAATCGAGTGGGACTTCCGCCTTCCTCGCGTGAAATCCATTAACTCATCGGGTCACAAATTCGGTTTGGCACCACTGGGGGTGGGTTGGGTAGTGTGGCGTGATGCCGCCAGCCTGCCAGAAGAGCTAATCTTTAACGTGAACTATCTAGGTGGCAACATGCCTACGTTCGCGCTGAACTTCTCGCGCCCTGGTGGCCAGATTGTGGCTCAGTACTACAACTTCCTGCGCTTGGGCAAAGAGGGTTACAAACGCATTCAAACCGCGTGCTACGACACCGCCAAATACCTGTCCCAAGAAATTGAGAAATTCGGCCCCTTCAAAATCATTTTTGATGGCGACATGAAAAAAGGCATTCCTGCCTTGTCATGGACCATTAAAGAAGAGTTCAAAGGTAAAGTGAATTTCACTTTGTATGACTTTGCAGACCGCCTGCGTAGTCGTGGCTGGCAAGTTCCCGCCTACTCCATGCCTGCCAATCGCGAAGACCTCGTGGTGCAGCGTATTTTGGTACGTCACGGCGTGAGCCGCGACTTGGCCGATTTGCTATTGGCTGATTTCCAACGCACGTTGGACTACTTTGCCAAACGCCCTGTATCGCAGCCGTTGGATGAACAAGAAGCCGGTGGCTTCCACCACTAAAACATAAGGTATAGGAAAGAGGTCAGCAATGGCCTCTTTCTGCATCCCTGCCGGTTTCTGTTTTCAATCATCTTTATGAGAGGGTAACCATGAGCTCTGCGACACAAAATCAGCCTACGGCGAAGATGTCGATTGCTACCATTGCCATCATGAACATCACGGCGGTGGTTAGCCTGCGCTTTCTACCATCAGAAGCAGAGTATGGATTAGGTTCCATATTTTTCTTTGCCTTTGCTGCACTCGTTTTTCTGATTCCTATGGCACTGGTAGCGGCTGAACTCGCCACCACGTACCCCGAAAAAGGCGGTGTATTCCGCTGGGTCAGTGAAGCTTTCGGCCCTAGACTGGGCTTTTTAGCCATGGCGATGGTGTGGATTGAAGTAATCCCCTACTTCCCCACAGTGCTGACATTTGGTGCTGTTTCCATTGCTTTTATTGATCCTACCGTCAGCATGGCGGAAAGTATCTCGGCCAATAAATGGTATATCACCAGCTTTGTGCTGATTGTGTACTGGATCTCTGTCGCCATTGCGCTGCGCGGCGTAGGCATTTTTGCCAGCGTATCCAAATGGTGCGGTATTGTAGGCACCATCATTCCAGCCGGTATTGTGACCTTGCTAGGGTTTGCCTACTTGATGTTCAGTGGCAATAAACCATTGATTGAACTGTCGTGGGGTGCGCTGATGCCCGACTTCAGCAATTTCAGCACCGTCGTACTCGCCGCCAGCATTTTCTTGGCTTACGCCGGTATGGAAATGAACGCGGTACACGTGAAGGACATGGACAATCCTACTAAAAAATACCCCATTGCTATCACCATTGCATCATTGGGTACAGTAGCGATTTTCTTGCTGAGTACCTTGGGTATCGCCTTTATTGTGCCCGCCCAAGACATTAACCTGACTCAAAGTCTGCTGTTGGCCTATGACCTGCTCTTCAAATGGCTGGGAGCACCATGGCTAGGCTCTATTGTCGCTGTCATGCTGGCATTTGGTGTACTGGGTGGAGTGGTGACATGGATTGCCGGTCCTAACACTGGGGTACTGGCCGTTGCCAAAGCAGGCTACCTACCACGTTGGTTCCAAAAAACCAATAAGCACGGCATGGGTGTAAACCTGATGCTGGTGCAAGCGGTGATCGTATCCATTCTTTCCATTACCTTCGTAGTAATGCCTTCTGTGCAAGCTGCGTTCCAGATCCTGTCGCAGTTGACGGTGATTTTGTACTTGGTGATGTACTTGCTGATGTTTGCGGCAGGTATTCGTCTGCGCCGTACACAACCAGATCGCCCTCGCCCCTACCGCGCCCCCGCCATGTATTTATGGGCATCGTTGGGTTTTGTAGGCTCCTTACTCGCTTTCGCACTGAGCTTCGTACCACCTAGCCAAATTGCCGTAGGTAGCCCAACCTCCTACTTCCTGTATTTGGTAGTGTTGGTCGTGATCTTTGTGGCTATCCCGCTGATCATTTACGCACAACGTAAACCTAGCTGGCGTGACCCCAACTCTGACTTCGAGCCCTTCACCTGGGAAGTCAAAGCGGCGGCCACCACAGCAACTACAGCCCCTAGTACAACCGCTGCACCTAGCAACTCTTAAGAGGCTGTAGTACCCAGCACATCCAGAGGAAAAGCTGTTCGTATCATGACAGTTTTTCCTCTGTTACTTTCATGATCCACTTTCAGGAGTAGGCTCGTGCTAGACCTCAAGACCCTACAATCAGCCGTTGACGACGCTCATCAAAAATTTGGTCAAGCACCCGGCGGTGCTAACGCTGATTACATTCCTTTTCTCGCCAATATCCCCAGCGACCTCTCTGCCGTCGCGATTGTGACCGCACAAGGAGACATTCTTTCCGCTGGCGATATTCACTACCGATTTGCCATAGAATCCATTTCCAAAGTGTGTACCTTGGCTTTGGCTCTGGAAGATTGGGGCGCTGAAACGGTGCAGCAAAAAATCGGGGCTGATGCTACAGGTATGCCGTTTAACTCTGTCATGGCCTTAGAGCTACACAGCGGTAAACCCTTATCCCCACTGGTGAATGCCGGTGCCATTGCCAGTGCCAGCCTGATCAAAGCCAAAAACACCGAAGACCGCTGGAGCCGCATCCTTGCCATGCAGCGCAAACTGGGCTCGCCACAGATTAAGCTATCTGCTCAGTTAAACGAATCCGAACAAACCACCAACTTCCATAATCGTGCCATCGCCTGGTTACTGTATTCGGCTGGCTATTTGTACTGCGACCCTATGGAAGCGTGTGATGTGTATACCCGCCAATGTTCCACCCTGTTAACCACCGTAGAGCTAGCCACTATGGGCGCTACGCTCGCAACAGGCGGGGTCAATCCCGTGAGTCAAGAGCAAGTCTTAAGTGCCGACAATACTCCCCGCATTCTGGCAGATATGACCATGGAGGGGCTGTATGACACCTCTGGCGACTGGGCCTACACCGTAGGTTTACCAGGAAAAAGCGGTGTGGGGGGCGGGATTTTAGCCGTAGTCCCCGGTGTGATGGGTATCGCCGCATTCTCGCCACCCTTAGACGAGGTAGGCAATAGCGTGCGCGGTCAAAAAATGGTTGCGTCTATTGCTAATGCCTTGGGCTACAACCTGTATAAAAGTTAGGCGTAGTCCTCACTTCGCCATGAAAAAGGCCCTGTGTGAATACAGGGCCTTTTTCTTATCTGCGCCTATTTACTCTGCCGTGCCATCTAATGGTGGGGTAGACATACCTTTGCCTAACACACCAGCCACCGAGAATAAAAATGCCAAGCCACGGCGTACTTCAGGCTCACGAGCCAAGCGCCACAAGCCCATGATAGAAGGAGGATCTTTCATATCAGCCACGTGTGCTTGCGCCATGCGCGCCGCATTACCTGCTGTCCATACCGCCCCCGTCACATCATCAAAGGCTTTGGCCATTTTCTCTATCATGTAGGCGTCGGTCATATCCACCGCATCGGCTGTCACGGAAGCTAAATCCACCAAACGGTTGAACCGCCCGCCAGCTAACAACGGCCCTACTTTTTCCAGCAGATCTTCAAGTCCTTTCATGGCAGCTTCATTTTGCATCAACGCATCAAAGGGTTTGGCGGTACTTTGCTCTGCCGTGATATTCAGCATGTTGTGCCCTGTGTTTTCACTATTTGTCATGTCGTTATCTCCTTGTCTGTATGGATGACTTACACCAACCCGCGAGCCACAGCCCAATACACACCACGGTTAAAGCCTTTACGCATTAATCCACCCAACTTATTGGGAGGCGTAGGCTTCACGTCCTCGTTGTAGTCATACCAAAGCGGCATGCCATCTTCTAACCCCATTTGTGCAATCGCCACGACCTTGCCGTCGTATGCATCACAAATACGTCCATGACGAATCTCGGATGCTATGTTATTGACCACCACTGGCGATTGGCTATGGCACGAACCACCCGCTTTACTGACTGGCAAATCTACCGTATCGCCCAACACATACACGTTTTCCAAGCCCAGCACTTTCATGCTTTCGTGATCCGTTGGCAACCACCCTTCGTTATCAGCCGCCTGCGAAATACCCGCATTGCGTACCGCTTCTACTGCATGAATAGGAGGAGTGGCCATCAAGATATCGAAGTTTTCTTCTTGACCTTCTACCGAGTACGCAATGTTTCTGGATGGGTCTACCTTGTCCAAGGTAAAGCCACGCTGGTGCTTAATGCCCCGCTGTTCAAAAATCGTAGGCAAGACTTCGCACGTGTCTTTTTGCAAGAACAGGCAATTGCGCAATAGCTGCGCTACCGTTGGATAGGTATACACAATCTCAATCTGGTCACGTACTCCACGTTTACGCAACAAGTCGTCTAGCATGAGTGTGGTTTCTATAGGTGCAATCCCGCACTGGTGCGGCACGTTATGCGTTTTGGGGAAAGTCACCGTAATAAAAATACGGCCTTTCTCTATAGAAGCCAGCTTATCGGCCAACTGTCTGGCCGGCGCATGCTGATAAAAGTGATCGCCCGCTTCTTTCAAGCCTTCAATCTTCTCAGGCGCTGGCAAGCAACCTGTGGAAACAATCAGATGGTCATAGCCGATTTTCTTACCGCTGCGGCAAAGCACATGGTTGGAGGCGAAATCAAACTGCGTTACTTCCTCTACGTGAAAATCAATTTCAGGACGCAGCAAACTACGTTGCGGCTTACGCAGCTCATCACGGAAGAAACTATTGAAGGCTACATACATGAACGCCGGCTTGTAATAATGCCAAGGCGAATTAGAGATCATAGTGATCTTGACTTTTTTAGCGCGTATTTCGGGGTACAGCTTATTCACCAAGTGATTCGCTGTCATCGTACCGCCAATCCCGCCGCCCACAATCAAAATATGATGCGTCATTGATGTCTCCTGTTGTCATTAAAATTCAGAACGAACATTCGTTCTAACTACTGCGGTAAAAAAACGGGACGTGATTACACCCCGTTTCTTAGCGCTTACTACTTAATTTTCGCTTTGTACTGCGGCCCACGTACGTGACCACAATTCATCAAAATAATGCTCTAGTGGTAGCTCTACCAAACCATCCAACCGCAAGCATACTAAACGTATGGCGGCACCATACACCAGCGCCCCCGCTACTGAGGAATCCATGGCGGGGATCTCCCCTTCCTCAATACCCTTGAGTACAAACCTGCGCATACGTACAAAAGCCGAGGCAGAACAAATAGATTTCTCGGTAGGTAAAAACTCTTTGTGTCGTGCATGGATAATAAAACCCATTGCATCTGGCTCCGTATCGGTAAGCTCAAACAGCATTTGCACGACAGCCTTGCAACGCTCTTGCGCGCGTTCATGGCTGGCCTCTATGTCGTCCAGCAATGCATTCATGCCTGACAACAAGTGGTCAAATAAAGCACGCGCTATACCGGCCTTATCGGTGAAGTGATGGTACACAAAGCCTACCGACACATCCGCCGCTGCCACGATTTCATGAACCGAAGTACTGAAATAGCCTTTTTCATTAAACAAGCGTAATGCTGCCCTGAGGATAGCCTCGTGACGAGGGCCCATTTCAGGAAACAGACTACAGGATTTTTCAGTTAGTTCAATCATGAAGTAATTATAGAATGAATATTCGTTTTATAAAATTGAGAATCGCAAGACAACCACCATATCGACATTTTACGGCCTACTCGCCAGCCTAGCGGCGTTACATAGGTAACGCCCCCCCTCATTTAGGGGGCAGCGATGACAGTTCTTCGGCTATAGCCTGGCCTATTGAAGCTATCGCGGCGTTGCGAGCCTCAATGGGCGCATCCGTTTCGGTGATATACACAGCTGTCACTATAGGCGCACGCTGCTCCGGCCACATTACTGCAGCCACGCCACGTGTGCCGTACTCAGCACTACCGCTTCTGTCTGCCACCAACCAATCGTTAGGCACACCAGCACGCAATAAAGGCCCAGCTACTTCATTCGCCTTCAACCAATCCACTAACTGCGCCTGCATCGTTGGGTTTAGTGCGGAATCTACCAGCAAAGCGCGCATGGTGGCTGCCATAGCCGCAGGTGTTGTGGTATCGCGCTCATCCCCCGGCTTAGCCTCATTCACCTCTGGCTCCAACCTATCCAGTCTCGTGGTTTCATCACCAATACGGCGTAAAAAGGACGTTACAGCACTAGGGCCGCCCACTACATTCAACACCAGATTAACCGCCGTATTATCACTGCTACGTAGCGTGATCTCGCACAATTGAAAGGCCGACAATGTCTGTCCTACCAATTCTTTAGTCACTGGCGCATAAGTTTGTATGTCGTCGGGCTGCAGCAAAACAGGGCTATGCAGCAGCGGCTCACCTTGTTGTAGCAAAGCGGCGCACACTAACGTCTTAGCCGTACTGGCCATGGGAAAACGCTCGTCAGCTCTATAGAGCCACGACTGCCCACTAGCGGTATCAATAACCGCCACACCCACGCGTGCCTGCAGTTGCTCTTCTATTGTGGCCGCCTTCTGCACAATAGGCCCCTGGTTGCTGGCTTGCGCTTGCCCCTGTGTGACGAGGCTAGCAACGGCCAACACCAAAGAAGCCATATAACCGAAAAAGGTAGTGCCGTAAGTGCGGGGCGATGTACGTGTAGAAAATCTGTGCAACATAGAACGGGCTCCTGATGAGGGGCTCCCCACGCACTGCCCTACTGCTATCACTCGGCTGGTGCTTGAGGTACCTGATGAGGAAGTACAAAAATCTTGTCAAAGCCTAGGGTAAAGAAAAATGTATAGACCAAGAAAAAGACTAACAAAGTAACTTCCATCATGAAAGCCGTCCACACCCCAACGCCATACCACAACATATAAATAGGCAGACAAATCAGGATCAACCCGCCCTCAAAACCTATGGCATGTGCACAGCGTAACCGCAAGGTTCTATCCATCACGTGGTTACGGCGTTCCCACGCCTCAAAAAGACTGTTGTATGTGTAATTCCACGCCACGGCAGCAACTGACACCATCACGGCTACAGGCAATGAGTCGTCTGCCCCACTTTCACTGAGCACCATCAAAATAAGGGTAGAAAACAGTATCGCAAAAACTTCAAAAATGCCTACATACACCAAGCGGCGTTTAAAAGGACTCAGGGTAATCAACGTAAACTCCAGCGTGCCTTGGCATACAGACCAAAGCTAAACACCGGTCCGCCCCGGGTAATAAATAAGCAAGCAACAGTGCCACACAGCAAAACGAGCCACGGTTTCCGCTCGCGTAGGTTTTTTACCTTATAGAAGAAGGCTTGTCAAAATCGTCTGACTTACCGCCACATCGCCTCTTATCTGCCAGCTAGCTTGCTTCTGACATGGTCTATTAAATAGGCAACAGCTCCTGCCCCTCCTTACGTGTATTGCAACAAAACAGCTAGTCTCCATGCAGACAAAATCTGGTTCTTGCATAAGGAAGGAGAACACCAAAAACAACCAATAATTAATTTACAGAAAACTCTTAAAATCAAGCAAAAACAGAGTGTGGTATAATAACGCCAGAATTTACACAATAAAGGTTGTTTTTAAAAATTTAACTATCTCAATTTAATCCAATAAATAGTTAAAAATAACCTTTTCTTGAAATAATTATTATTAAAAACAGAGCGTAACTCTCAGCATGGGTAGCGCCAAAAAGAAATGGAGTTTTATTTTGTCAAAAACAAGAATCGCAATTCTAGGCGCGGGTCCTAGTGGCCTAGCTCAATTACGTGCTTTTGAAGCATTACGTAAAAAATCTAATAGCAGTGACTTTCCAGAAATTGTTTGTTATGAGAAACAAAACGATATTGGCGGCATGTGGAACTACACATGGCGTACAGGCTTAGATAGAAACGGAGAACCTGTACACGGCAGCATGTACCGCTACTTGTGGTCTAACGGCCCTAAAGAGTGCCTTGAGTTTGCTGACTATAGTTTTGACCAGCACTTTGGTCAGGCCATCCCGTCCTACCCACCACGCGAAGTCCTTAAAGACTACATCATGGGTCGTTTAGACAAACGCGCCCTGTTTACGTACATGCGCTTTGAATGCCCGGTACGTTGGGTAACCTTTGACCAGGATACACAACGCTTTAGTGTCACGGTGATGAACCATAAAACGGGTGAGCAAGAAACGGAAGAGTTTGACTATGTTGTCGTAGCAACAGGGCATTTTTCCACCCCTAATATGCCTTACTACAAAGGCTTAGAGCAGTTTCCTGGGCGTGTCTTACACGCACATGACTTCCGTGATGCGTTGGAATTTGAAGGACAAAATATACTGCTGGTAGGCGGTAGCTACTCTGCAGAAGATATAGGCTCACAGTGTTATAAGTACGGCGCTAAATCGGTCACGATTAGCCATCGTGGTGGTTCATTTGGCTATAACTGGCCAGAAGCCGTTAACGAGAAGCCAGGTTTAGAACATATTGAAGGGAACGTGGTGCACTTTAGCGATGGTAGTAGCCAAGCTTTTGATGCCATTGTGATGTGTACCGGATACATCTTCCACTTCCCGTTCTTACCAGATGAACTGCGTTTGGAAACACATAACTGTTTATATCCTGATAATTTATATAAAGGGGTATTTTTCCAAAGCAATCCGAAACTTATTTATCTTGGTATGCAAGATCAATGGTTCACGTTCAATATGTTTGATGCTCAAGCGTGGTACGTTCGTGACGTTATCATGGGGAAAATACAGCTCCCTAATGAAAGTGAACGACGTAAAGATATAGATAGCTGGCTACAAAATCATGAAAAATTAAATACTGATGCCCAGTCTATTGATTTCCAAGCTAACTATATTGATGACCTCACTAGCGCTACTGACTACCCAAGTTTCCCAGTTCATCAACAAGCAGAACTATTTAAAAAATGGCTAGAAGATAAGAAACTAGACATTATGGGTTTCAGAAATAAATCCTATGCTTCTACAATTACAGGAACTGTTGCCGCTCAACTACCTAGACCGTGGTTAGAGATTAAAGATGACTCCCTTGAAGGGTTTATGTCATTAAAGTTCAAAAAAGCCAGCTAAGCCTTTCAACGTAGCCCGAGTTGTCATTAAGAGCCTCTTATGACAGCTCGCTAAAAGCAAATTTCCCCTAAGAACGAAGCGCCCTTACACGCTTCGTTCTTTTTTTGCTTCAAACACGCCAATCACAGCATGACAAAATAGACACCACGCCCCTACTCACGGTTGAGGAGTAACACATGGGTCTAGTCCCTCACTACGCACAAACAGCCATCGGTGTCGCCCTGCGGCTTACGAAATTGCACCTATCTATTACAAAATCTCAAATTACGTCAACGTACTTGTTATTTCCATGATGACTCTCTAGCATGATGAGGTTTCTTATTCGTCATATTTGAGTCCCCCACATGAGCCAAGAAAGCCGCTTCCAAGTCAACCTTGCGGGCATGATTGACATCCTCTCCAACCATTTGTACAGCGACCAAAACGTCTATATCCGTGAACTCTTGCAAAATGGCACTGACGCCATTCGTGCCCGTAAGTTGTGGGACAGCCAATTTGATGCGGGCGAGATCAATGTAGAGTTACAGCAAGACCAAAACGCTAACAGCAAAACCCTAGTATTTGCTGACAATGGTATTGGTCTAACGGCTGATGAGGTTGAGGTGTTCTTGGCAACTATCGCCAGCTCATCCAAAGGCGAGAAAAACTTTGGTGAAAGCAGTGAACAAAGCTTTATTGGACGTTTCGGCATAGGCTTATTGTCTTGCTTTGTGGTGACCACGCAGATTCGTTTAGTGACCCATTCAGCCAAAACCGGCACGGTATTAGAGTGGAATGGTAAAGGCGATGGTACTTACGAAATCCGCGAGCTTGCACCTGAAGCCCACCCTGAAATCGGCACCACCGTGTACTTAACGTACAAAGCAGAGATTGCTGCGGAAACCTATGCGGATCTGCACAGCACCCTGCGTGAGTACATGTTCCAGTATGGTGCCTGCCTCGAAGTACCTATTTATCTTAAAGACCAACGCACACGCGTATGGCTAAACGAGCACAGCAATAAGGTAGGCAGCTTGCCGGACCTACAAGCCTTGAGCCGCAACGAGGTTTTGCAGTTTGGGCGTACCCTTTTTGGGGCCGATGAAATGCGCTCACTGCAAGATTACTTCATCTTGCATAACGAAAGTGGCAACACTTTTGCTGTGGCATATGTGATTCCTTTTGCTGTCAGTACCCATGCACGCAAACTGCACCGCGCCTATTTGAACCGCATGTTTGTGAGCGACGCGGTAGAAGAAGTGATGCCTGAGTGGGCATTCTTTACCCGTACGGTCATTTGGACTAAAGAGCTGCAACCCGTCGCATCACGCGAGGCGTTTTACCAAAACGAAGCGCTGGAACGTGTTAGCCAAGAGTTGGGAGCATCGCTAAAACAACAAATCAAAGCGATGCCTGAGAAACAATTGCAGCGCCTACTCAACACACACTACTTGGCCTTCAAAGCCTTAGCATGTGAAGACAGCGAATTGCTGCAGTTCATTTACCCACACCTGAACTTTCGCACCCTAAATGGTGAAGAAAACCTGCAAACCCTGCTATCACGGTCCGAAGTGGTGTACTACACCCAGACTGTAGATGAATTCCGCCAAATCGCCGATGTCGTTCGTGCGCAGCAAATGCCTCTGATTAACGGCGGTTACGCCTACGACTCAGCCATCCTCAGACACCTAAACGGCATACTGGGGCACGAGGTATTCAAGCTATTCCAGGCCGAAGACGTAGAGTTTGCATTCCAACCGCTATTTCCTGAAGAGGAGCGCGCTTTTGCTGATCTACTACGCCAACTAAACGCCCGCTTACAAACCCACCAAGTAGAAGTGGTGCTCAACTACTTTAGTCCACACGACATTCCTATGCTGTACATCTGCAACCAGCAGAAGCAAGCAGAGCGCGAACTAGGACGGGTAGCTGAAGCCAGCAACGATTTGTTTGGCGGCATTTTAGGTAGCTTGCAAGAAGAAGCAGAAAGCGCACCGTTGGCACAGTTGTATCTGAACTTTCATAATGAAGTGGTGCAATCCGTGTTTTGCTCTGGAAAAAGCGTAGACGCAATCTGCAACGTGGTTGAAGTGCTCTATGTGCAAGCCTTGTTGATGGGGCACTACCCTCTGAAAAAAGATGAGGTCACCCTTATGAACACCGGCTTGCTGCACATCATTAAGGCGATGAAATAAGGCATTCTTGCCTACCAAGACACTCTGGCTACCGCATGACGTTCACGACAAACCGTGCGGTTGGCACTCTACAGAAAACACCTGAGTTTGTGACGGCCTACTCCCACAAACCAGCAACACAAGGAACACCAGCATGAATGCTCACGAGTACATGGAAGAAGCCTACGAAGTAGGTGAAAACAGCGTAGAAGGCGTGCGCCTAATCGAACAAGCTATTAAGGCAGCTGATGCTGACAACGACGTAGAAGCGGGCTATGAAGCACGCGAAATGCTGATGGATGCCACCTACACTTTAGGTATGCCCAAAAAGCAATTGTTGGCCTTTGCGTGGATGATCAAACAGTTCGAAGACAAAGAAATCCACATTGATGAAGACGACCTGATGTGGAAATACAAATGGGTGGCCTTAAGTATTGTCGATTTCCCCGAGATATCTAAAGCACAAATCGACAACCTACTGGAAGACATGAAGCAAAAGTATCTGGGCTTTCAGTACTCGCTAAAGCCCTATTACAAAATCCGCACTATGGTGGCAATGAGCATGGGCGAACCTGAAGAAGTGCTGCGTCTACGTGCTGAGTGGCAATCGGCCAAGCAAGACCACATGAACGATTGTGCCGCCTGCGAAACCAATGATGAAGTACATTTTCAGTTCTATCACAACGATCATCAAGCCGCCGTCACCAAGGGCAAACCGTTGGTGTCTGGCAGACAACGATGCGGTGAAGTCCCGCACCTTACCAATGGCATGTTGGCCTTGTCTTTTTGGGCATTGGGTAATAAAGAAGCCGCACAAGAGCGTTTTGAAAGAGGCTACAAACTCACCAAAAACCAGGTTGAGTTTTTAAACACCAATGCTGATTTCATCTTGTATTTGATGGCGAGTGATCAATGGCAAGAAGCTGAAAATCTTGCTGCTACAGAACTTAAAATCCTACCCAAAAGCGAAAACAAATTCCGCCAGTTCCGTCTTTATGCGGCCGTCGCCGTACTGTTGCAGGCTGCCAAAAAACGCGGGCTGTCTATGGATGTAGGTATGGGGTTAGACGAAGCGCTACAACATGCTCAAGAAGCCGCCAACGCATTCGATACACGCAATGGCAATAGCTTTTATCAGCAGCAATTGGCAGCTCAGCTCGCCCAGTATGCGTGAGGGGAAATAGGGACTGATAAGGCATAAGGCTGATGCTGAAAGCTGCTACTGCCTCTGAGAGCCCCCTAACCAAGCCAGTAAACATACATGGGTCGATACTAAGAAAAGCTTCCTAGTATCGATCCAAGCTCAAACTAACTAACAGAGCCCTGAATTCCTCATGCCGTGGATGCGAAACTCCTTAGGTCATCCAACCGCTGGAATGACAGCCTGAGCCTCGATTTCAATTAACCACTCTGGTAATGCAAGACCGGTAACCACTACCCAGGATGACGCAGGAGGGTTAGTGTTGAAAAAGGTTTTCAGTGCCTCGCTGATTTCCAGTTGATTCTCTGGGTTATTGGCATCTTCTTTGATGTAGATGCGCAGCATTGCAATATGCTCTTTTTTAGCTTGTGTCGCTAACAGCACTTTCTCTATATTTTCAAGACAAACTCGCGTCTGCTCTTTCATACCAGTAGCGATAGTATTTTGATCTTTATCTGTTGCTACTTGGCCTGATAAGAAAAGGTGCTTCCCCTCTTTGGTTAGTACCGCTTGGCTAAAACCATACTGAAGGCTATTGAATACCGAATCAGGGTTCACAGAGATGTGCATTACTCAATCCATTATGTTGCTCAAGAAACAGCTTATTTTCGCCTGTTTCTTGCATTCAGCATAGATGAGTAAGTCTTTGAAAATGCCGTACTGTGTGCTTACTCCTGCCACCAAAAACAAAAACGCCAACCCAGTAGAGTTGGCGTACATGTTTGCTATGTTTGGTGCCGCTTGCCGGAATCGAACTGGCGACCTTTTCATTACGAATGAACTGCTCTACCAACTGAGCTAAAGCGGCACAGTGCGTTTGCACTCAACAAAAATTATAATGCCATCATTCGGGCTTGTAAATTTCGCCCCTTACTCTTTTAGACGAGACTACTCATGAGTGCAAAGTGGATTATGATCATCGCGGCTTTTTTGCCGTTTCTGGCGGCAGTCAGCGCCAAAGTAGGTGGTAAAGGTTTTCAAAACCATACCCCGCGTGAATGGTTAGCCAAGCAAGAAGGCTGGCGTGCTCGTGCCAACGCGGCCCAAGCTAATACCTTTGAAGCCCTACCTTTTTTCTACGCTGCCTTTATCTACGCGTTATTCATCCAGCCCGTTGCTCCTGAGCTAGTCCTGAAGCTGGGCTTAGCATGGGTACTCTTACGCGTGGCGTACATCTACGTGTACATTCGCAACCTATCATCATTGCGCAGCCTAATCTGGTTCGCTGCATTTGGCGTCAATCTCAGCCTGCTTTTTGTCTAAACACCGCACTTAGGACGAGGCCAGTAACTCTCTGGCCTTCTCCCCTACTCTCGCAAAGCCCGCCCTGTATCGCTCATCTATGGGATTGCAGCAAGAAATACGCACAGCATTGCTAAACCTACCACTGGCTGAATATAAACGCCCCGGTATCAAACTAATCTTGTCACGCACTAGCTGTTGATACAGCACATAAGTATCGATGGGCTCGGGCAACTCCAACCAAAATAAATACCCGCCATCAGGCTTAGTAGCTTTAGTACCCTCAGGAAAATAATCAGCGATTAAGGCCTGCGCCACGTTCATATTCTTCGCATAGCTCTTACGTAGTTTACGTAGGTGATAGTCATAGCCACCAGCCTCTAAAAACTGGCCCAAAGTTTCCGATAAAAACTGCGACTCCGCAATGGAATAGAGGCTTTTCAGCTGGCGTATTTTCCTATTGAAACGCGTGCTGTGTACCCAGCCTATACGGAAATCGGGTGCTAAAGTTTTGCTAAAGCTAGAACAAAAAATCACCCAACCATTTTCATCCAAGGACTGTACAGCAGGTAAAGTACCGTGGCTTTGCAGCTCTGCATATAAGCCATCTTCAATTAGCGGGACGTGGTATTGATTCACCAGTTTGGCGAGCTTTTTCTTAGCCTCCAACGGCATACTGCAACCCAAAGGGTTGTGTAAGTTGGGCATGCAAATCAAGGCTTGCAACTTTTTTTCCGCCAAGAGCGGCTCTATGTCATCCACACATAAACCTGTCTCTGCATGCGTAGGTAGCTCTACCAGTTTTAATCCCAAGTCATTCAATAACGGGATTAAATAAAAATACGTAGGCGACTCTACCCCTACACTATCCCCTGGCTTGGTCACTGCTCGCAGTGCGAGGTTAATAGCCTCCATACAACCATGCGTCAGACAAATATCATCCACATGACTCAGCACACCCAAATTTTGCATACGACGCGAGATCTGTCTGCGTAACGTCAAGCTCCCTGGAGGCAAGGCATAGCTGGAAATCAACGATGCTTGCTGACGTACTAAGCGGCTCATAATGCGCCCTAGTTTTTCCCTAGGGAATAGATCCGAATGCTTATCGGGGCAAGCCAACGACAAATTCAAAAAGGATGGATCTTGCTGCATAGCAAAGGCTTGTTCAATTAAGCTCAACACCGATGCACTCGCCGTACTATCCTCTGTACCCTTTTCAAAGGTACGCATTAAACCAGGTAGCTGATTTTTTACAACAAAACCGGATTGCGGCCTGGCCTCTATAAACCCTTGATCCTCAAGTGAACGGTAGGCAGCAATCACCGTATTAATGCTGAGATTATGGGTATGCGCTGCCTGACGTATAGACGGCAAAGCCCCACCCGCACTGAACACACCTTTTTCTATGGCCTGTTTTAACCCCTCTGCCAATTGCAGATAACGTGGTTGTGACGAAGCAGACAGCAACTCAGGCATGATGACATCCTCAAAGGAAATAGCACACAGCAACTGTACCCATCATAATTGATAATTTCTGAGCCTGTACCTATTTTTATATCTGCTTTACGCTGACAGTTCTTTCTTCCTTTTCATATAGCCAGTCATCATGATTAACCCCGCCCTTCTCAGTTACGTAGCCGTTATGTCGGTTACACCCGGCCCCAACAACTTGCTGTTAGCAACTTCTGGCGTGAACTTTGGCTTCAAACGTACCCTGCCTATGAGCTTGGGCATTAGTTTGGGTGCGGGCTTTCAGTGCTTTGTCACCATGCAAGCCTTGGGCGCGATGGTGTCATGGTTAGGACAAATGCGGTTGTTCTTAGCCTTAGCCGGCTGTATGTACTTACTGTGGTTATCGTGGAAGATTTTGCAATCCAGCGCACCCGAAGCCAAAAAAGATGCTCGTCCTTTTGGTTTCCTGCAAATGGCTGCCTTTCAATGGATTAACCCCAAAGCCTGGATTATGGCCATTAATACGGCGCTCTTGTTTGGGACGATGGACAGCGATCAAGCCCTAAGCCACAACCTACAAGTGTCTTTGCTCTACATCGTTACCAACTTCCCCTGCATTTTGCTATGGGCCTTATTAGGGGATAGATTGCGTCAGCTTCTACAAAGCCCAAACTATCTTCGCGTATTTAACACTGCAATGGCATTGATCATGGGGGTAACAGCTTTATGGTTAGCGGGCGAAGAACTCTATATTGCGTACTACGCGGTTGAACTGTAATTCACTCTAAAACTCCATGCATTACACAAAATGGTTCACTAAATGAACATTGCATGGAATAAACCTCTTTATTACAACAACTGCCACTCTTTCTTTCTATACAGCCATCCCCTGCTAGGTAGAAAACACACTCTGTCATAAGATGATTAAGATTGTTTTCTTTCCTAGCCGGCTGTATCTGCATGAACTCCCCTCTACCATTTAAACGCCATATCGCCATTCCTATATTGCTAGGATTAGGCACAGGCTTTGCCACCAATCACGTTTCTGCACGCATCGCCTTTGATCATGGTGCTGGCTTATTAACCGCCATTTTGTTCCGATCAGGCACCAGTTTGGTGTGCCTTACCTTATTGCTGTTATGGCAACGCCATTCATTACGCTTTGAACGAAAGCTCTGGCCTTGGCAATTAACACTAGGCTTATTGGTTGCACTACAAAGTTTCTGCATCTTCTCTGCGGTTGCTCGTATCCCTGTTGGTATAGCCTTATTGGTGGCAAACACTTTCCCTATTCTCTTAGCATTATTGAATTGGGCAGTCAGCGGAAAGCGTCCCACTAAAGCCTCTGCCATTATTATGGGGATGATTCTATTTGGGCTGATTTGGGTATTAGACGCCCCCATGTGGTTTCACAATAGCGAGCAGCTCAGTAGCACTTGGTTTTTAGGATTGCTTTTTGCCTTTGGGGCCGCAACCTGCTTTGCTTTTATTTTGTGGATCAGTGAAAACCGTCTTGCCAATTTATATGGCCCAGTACGCAGTTTTTATACCATTGGCATTGTGTTTTTCAGCATGCTAGGACTAAGCTTTACCGGAGCCTTAGAAGGCGGTACAGCTATGCCGATTGATGCCACTGGATGGCTAGCCTTAATCGCCGTAGGCTTTTTCTACAGTTGTGCATTTATAGGTTTATTCGTACTGACGCCACGACTCAACCTAAGCCAAAATGCCCCCGCCTTAAACATTGAACCCGTTGCCTCACTGATTCTGGCATGGATACTGTTAGAGCAAAGCCTAAACGGCCGACAAATATTTGGTAGTGCTATGGTGGTGACCGGCATTATTGCGTTGGCATCGGTACACAGAAGCAAGCGATCTTAATAGCTAGGCATATGACACCCATTCGCTAACGCACTACACGAGGCGAGTGGGCTTACAGCCTATCAAAATACTGGCCACTGTCCATCAGATCTACCACACGCCTATACTCACCCGGGGTAATACCCAAATGCTGTCTAAAGAAGCGTGTGAAATGGCCTGGCGCGGAAAACCCCACATTGTAGGAGATGTCTCCTATACGGATCTCTGGCTTACAGAGTTCAGCAATAGCGGCTTCTACTCGTAGGGCATTGGCATACACGGCCGGCGTTAAATTTGTGCTGCGCTTAAATAGCTCAAAGAAATGCGCACGAGACAATGCGCTCTCAGCCGCTAGCTCGGCAAAGTTATCACCGTAATGCAGATTCTCACGCATTTTGGCTACGGCTCTACGAATACGTGGATCCATGCTCTGGGTACGTAAGCTAGACAGTAATTGCGAGGCATCTTTCAACAAAGAATGATTCTCTGCCGTTGCCATAAACAAGTCGAAAATTTTCCCCTCTAAAATGTCAGCGGCTATTTCTTGAGACACCAACATTTCGGCTGCCAAGGCATTAACAAGCTTGCGCGCACCGGGCGGCAAGACAGCGCAGGGTTTAGGAAAAAATTGAGGATGACCGCTAACAGTCAGTGATTGCAAGACTTGGCTTAGCCATGTAGTCTCTAAGTACAGCGCCAATAAAATACAGCGCCCCTCACCGCTAGGCGTATGTTCGTAGGCATGCGGCTCCCACGCATTTATCAACACCACACTATCTTTGGTCAGTGGCTGACTGCGTCCTTTCACCAGAAACGAACTATCCACGCCACTGACTTTAATCAGGGCGTGGCAGTGATGGTGAGCGTGAGTGACCAGCGGTTTGCTCATATCAAGCAACGAGACGCGGCCAAAAGCTCCTTGGAAAATTTTGATTGCCGTAGACATGGTGTCGAGTTGGCTACACCCTCAGCGAAGAGTCTTTCAGCAGGTTCGACTAACCTGCTGAATCTTGTGACCTAATTTTATCATTTACTTCAAGCACACAAGGCGTCTAGCGTATCCTCTTTTACCCTGATACTTTAGCCAACGGCTCTGCTTTAGCTGGCTTTTCGCTCATCACCTTATCAGCAAGTAATGACGCTAATACACCAAAGACTAATGCCCAAAATGGTGCACTAATACTTAGCAAATTAAGTGAGCTCATCCCTACAACGAAGGCCACAAAAGAACCTACCTGATTCCCAAGCTTAGGCCCAAACGCCCCCTGTAAGGCACTCAACAATACGCCTATCATTGCCAAGCCAGCGACCACCCCAATCAATGCTTTGGGTAAGGCCATCACGACAGGAACCGCTAACCCTGCAACTAAGCCAAAGGCGCCAAACAAAATACCGTTCACCACCGTAGCGCCATAGCGTTTATCTTTATCTTCACCCGCTTGCTCTGAAGAACAAATCGCTGTCATTGGACCGGCAATATTGGCATTATGACCACCCATCATGCCAGCCAGAATCCCACCTACGCCACTTACTATAGTCATGGCATTAATAGGCGGCTTATAACCTTCTGCCATCAACACACCAATCGCCTGAGCATTCTCGGCACCAATGACCAATGCCGCTAATGGCACAGCGATGCCAAAAAAAGCGCCCACCGTGAATACAGGAGCGGTGAACTCAGGCATGACAAATGCCAATGTGGATGCCCCTTCTTGTAAACCACCGGTCACAAATGTAGCGATCAGCCCCACCACTAATGCAGCTAAGACCGGTGGTACTTTTCTAGTCAGACGTCCGGTGATAAAAAAGGCAATCACAGCTAGCCCGGCAATCAATGGCGCAGCGCGTACAGCCTCTACAGCGGCAATACCAAAACGGATCATGGCGCCTGCAATCATGGCCATTACGATGGGCATAGGAACCCAACGCATGATCTTTCCTATCACGCCGGTAATGCCTAAGATCAACACCAAGACCCCGGCCATAATAAACGCCCCCACCGCTTCTTGATAAGAAAAGCTAGCAAAAGCGGCCACCATAATGGCTGCCCCGGGTATGGAATAGGCCCCTGTAATAGGCATGCGATAACGTATGCCCATAAACAAACTGATAATGCCACCCAACAAATAAATGGCCAGCAACCATGCAACCGTTTGTCCATTGGTTAACTGACCGGCCTGTGCCGCACCTATCACAATCAAGGCGGGCCCAGAACATCCGAAAATGGCTGCTACTAAACCTGCACTGAACGAGTTTAAGTTCAAGGCAGAGGGCAACGCTTTTAACCCTGATAGCCAACCTGGGGCTACTGGATCATTGTGGGTACTATTTTTTGCTGTCCCAACTGTTTGGCTGTCCATGCTTGTCTCCTGAAAGCCGTATATTTTTTGTTTTCATTATTTCAGGCATCGAAAGGACTTAGCCCTATCGATGCCCTCCCCGTTATTTCCCAATGAAATGTGCAGGGCGTTTTGCGTGGAATGCTTCTACTCCCTCGCGGAAGTCTGCCGAACTACGTAGGCGACTGTAGCAATGCCCTTCAAGTTCAATGGCTGCACTTAACGAGGCATCTTCACTGTCGTTTAACAACTTCTTCGCTGTGCGCTGAGCCAACGGAGAGAACTTCACTAACTCAGCAACTAACTTGTCTGTAGCCGCTTCTAATTGATCATCGGCCACACACTCTACTACCAGCCCCCAGTCATACGCCTGTGGCCCTGGAATACGACGTGAGCGCATCACAATATCTTTAGTACGCCCAACACCCACCATTTTTTGCAATCGAGCAGAACCGCCGGAACCTGGGATTTGACCAAGCTTCTGCTCGGGTAATGCGTACTCTGACGTAGTCGTCGCAATACGAAAATCGCAGGCCAACGACAGTTCAAAACCCACACCAAAACAGTAACCACGATTTGCTGCAATCACAGGTTTGGTGCAACGCTCAGGGGCGGCCACATTCCATGCGAGCTTAGACACATGCTCCGGAGAGGCCTCTAAAAACCCACGTATGTCGCCGCCACTAGAAAAGTGCTCACCTTCAGCGCGCAGCACAATCACTTGCACATCATCATTCGTATCTAGCGCTTCAAACACCAGGCGTAACTGCTCACGTTGCAACATGGAAATGATGTTGAAAGGTGGACGTCCTAACACGATGTCTGCACGTTTTTTCTCGGGGTAAATTTCTACCGTAAAACCATCTAGGTTATCCAACAATGTTTGTGCAGGGTGCGTAATATGACTCATTTTTTCTATCCTTAATAGATCTCAATTTGTGGCATGAAGCGAAGACTCTGCACTGGTCTCAAGGTCGTACTCCCCTGAAACCAGCTTACGTCTCAAAATTTTTCCAACCGGTGATTTAGGCAAAGCAGCAACAAACACGTACTCGCGTGGTCGTTTGAAATTGGCGAGGTCTGTAGAGCGACAATATTGGTCTAGCTCTTCAGCACTGACCGCCGCTTGGCGCTTCACAAAGGCTACGACCTTATGCCCCCAACGCTCATCTTTCACACCAGCAACCGCAACCTCATCCACTGCGGGGTGCAGTGAAATAACAGACTCGATTTCAACTGGCGAGATGTTTTCTCCACCACTAATGATCATGTCGTCCACCCGGCCACTTACGAACAGTTCACCATCTCTGTCCACGTAACCAATATCGCCCGTGAAGTACCAACTACCATTCAACGATTTGGCATCTGCATCGGGACGGTTCCAATATCCTTCAAACGCCTCATCACCATCTAAGTGGGCAATGATTTGCCCCTCTTCTAAGGCCTGCACCACATCGTTTGGATCCGTGCTTCCTAGCTTGACCACTCGCAATCTACAGTTCAGCCCAGCTCTACCACTAGAGCCTGCCTTCTGCTGTGCTTTCTGATTGATTGCCATGGTGTAAACCTCGGAACTGCCGTAGTGGTTCACAAACAAGGACGGGGCAAAGGCTTTATCTATTTTTCTCAGTAACGCCTCTGACATAGGGGCACCCGCAAACCCCAGCTTACGTACCTGACTAATATCCGTTGCCGCGAAGGCTGGGTGCGACAGCAAATCGTGATAAAGCGTAGGCACCAAATACAAGTTAGTGATGCCTTCAGACTCAATCAATGAAAGCGCTTGGCTTACATCGAATTTGGGCATGCAAACAAAGCAACCATCAATCAATGCCATCGCTAATAGAGAACGCACGCCCATGGTGTGATACAGGGGCATCACGCCTAATGTGCACTCACCATTGGCATACAAATTTTGTGCCACATGCGCCAAAGCGGCCGCACGCTCGTGTCTATGCCTACGTGGTACGCCTTTGGGTTTGCCTGTGGTACCCGACGTATACAACATCAATGAGTAGTCATTAGCATTGGCACGAGACACTGCATCTATAGGGGCGGCATTAAGCAAATCCTCAAAACGCTCTCCACTCAGTTCGCACACATCACCTACCGTTACTCTCACTATGTCTGCCGAAACCCGCAACTCACGCATAGCCTCAAGACATGAATCATCATGAATCAGTAATTTGGCTTGTGAGTCAGCAATACAGTATTCGATATCTTCAGCTTTAGAGCGCCAATTCAGCGGTGTAATAATGACGCCCAAAAGCTGACACGCCCAATGCACCGTCGCCATTTCCCAGCGATTCTGCATGATCACGACAATGTGATCGCCATGCTGCACGCCTAGCTTTTCAAGACCACCCGCGACGGCTCTAATCTTGTCAAACCACTGCAAGTACGTCAGACGCTGTCCATCTGCGACTACAGCAAGCGCGTTGGGGCTACGCTCCACACTCTGTATAAAAGTGCTTCCTAAATCAAGCATTCGAAGTCTCCGTTTTCTCTGCTTTTAATTGATCGGCAACATCGAGGATCGCCGCTACTATCGGTGTGTAACCGGTACATCTACACAGGTGGCCTGATAACATGTCCCGCACCTCTTCTTCACTGGGTTGTGGGAAACGCTGTAAGAAATCAGCGCTAGACATCAAAATCCCCGCTGTACAAAACCCGCATTGCAAGGCATGGTGTTTTTTGAATGCTTGCTGCAACGCACTCAAGGTATCGCTGTCATCAGCCAAGCCTTCTACCGTGCAGACATCACGCCCCTCTACTTGGCGTGCAAAGCACAAACAAGAACGTACTGCCACACCATCAATCTGCACCGTACAGGCCCCACACACGCCATGCTCACACCCCACGTGCGTACCTGTTGCTCCTAGCTCGTGACGAATAAAGTCCGATAACAACGTACGATCTTCTGCATAGCCTCTACGGGCCACCCCATTGAGCCTAAGCTCTACTACATGCTTGTTATGTTGTGATGCCGACATGGACTAGCCCTCTTTTCGTGAACAACGAGATATCGCCGTCTCTATAGTTTTCTGTCCTAACACACGTACTAAATGACGCCGATAAGCTGCTGATGCATGTTGGTCATCCTGCGCTTGAAGCTCCCAAGCCAAGTCATTCAAATACTGTGGAAAGAGAGCTTGCTGACTGCGTAGCCATTGCACTACCACCGGCTTGTCGGCAACGCCTCCTATTCCTAGGCGTATATACTCAGGCCCCGCTTCAACGGCACACGCCACAATGGCAAAATCCCCTCGGCGTAACGCAAACTCATCAAAGGCATACCCATGCCCATCTTTTGCAACGGGAAAACGTACTTCAGTCACCATCTCGTTATTTTTCTTGGCGGTCGTCAGCATCCCCTGCTGAAAATCAGCAGCATGTAGCTCTCGGCTACCTTTTCGAGAACGCAACACAACCTGACCGCCTAATGTGGCAAGGCATAATGGCAACTCCGCGCTAGGGTCGGCATGGGCAATAGAACCCGCTACCGTTCCCCTATTACGAATCTGATAATGCGAAATAAACGGTATAGCTTCTGCTAGCAAGGGCGACACTACCGATAAATCTGACCAATGCTGCAATTGCGCTTGGGTAGTGCTAGCTCCTATGCACAGCATGTTTTTATCGTGTCGTATGTAGTTCAACTCTTGGCAGTGAGAGATATCTAACAGATATGCCGGTTGCGCTAAACGCATGTTCAGCAAAATCACCAGCGACTGCCCACCCGCCAATATGCGAGCATTCTCACCGGCTTCGTGTAACCACTCTAGGGCTTGGGTAGTGGACTCCACACGCTTATACTCAAAGGCTTGTGGCTTCATTTTCTTATCCTCAACCAACGCATCAAACGAGACCAAAAGCCACCCGATTTCTGCGCCACTTGGCCTCCGGATGCCTGACGACCAAGCTGTTCAAACAATTGCCCCAACACCATGCGAGCAGCCCCCTCTAGCATGCGCCCGCCTACAGCAGCCACCTTCCCTTGCACTTCCGCAGCATAGTGATAGGTCATCAACGTACCATGTTCATTCGCCTCTAGAACAATATCGCCTCCACCCTCTGCGCCACCTAGCGACGACACACCAGTGCCTTGCAAATGCAATGAATGTGGTCGTTGGATATTGGAAAGTGCGATAGTCGCTTCGTATCTGGCTTTAATCATCCCTATACTGATCGTGACATCTGCGCGGTATTTGTTTTCGCCTATACGCTGCAACTCACGACAACCAGGAATCACGGCGGCTAAAGCAATAGGGTCTAAAAGCACATCAAATACCTGTTCAGGCGAAGCAGAAATTTGTGTACTGCCCGAGGCAGACAGCGCGTGACCTTTACCTGTTTTCTTCGCTGCTTTTTGTACCTGTACCGCCCCAGAAGGCTCGGGATCGTCAAAACCAATAAGCTCTAATACTTTGTTAGGCGTTAACGGTAGACGTATATCCAGCTCACCATGTGACGGGCTTAATGCATCGGCTACTGCATTAGCAATGCACACGGGCGTGCTCATGTTGTTACCTTCGCCCAAGCCCTTAGCACCCAGAGGCGTAAACGGACTAGGCGTTTCTAAGTGCACGATGACGGGCTCAGGCACCTCATAGCTAGTAGGCACTAAGTAATCAGCAAAGGTACCTGATTGAAAACCACCATCATCGCCATACCTAAACTCTTCCAACAGCGCTGCCCCTAGGCCCTGGGCAAACGCACCTCGGATTTGTCCATCCGCCATCGCAGGGTTCAGTAGAGTCCCCGCATCATGCGCCGTAACGTATTTATCGATACGTACACGGCCCGTTTGCTTGTCAATTTCTACAGCGCAAATATCAAATGCAAAACCGTAGGCCGCTGAGGTATTCACCCTATCGTCTTCGGATGGTGCCTCTAAGGTTTCGGGTGTCCAAAATTCCGTGATGCGCATGGCGGGTGTCATGCCCTCGGGCAATTCTGCAGGCGACCAATGCGCACTGCTTGCCAACCTAGCAAATGGAATAGTGGTAGAGGGATTGCTCTCTTGGAATACATAACCCGCTTCAAACCTGACCTCATCCACATCACAGTGCAATTGCGGTGCGGCGATAGCGGCTAGTTTGTTCCGTAATTTATTCGCGGCAATGTGCACGGTGCCTGCCACGGCTCCCGCAAAACGACTGGAGTAATTACCAGCGGCAACCGACCACGCATCTTTGCTGGTATCAAAATCAATATTGACGTTAATGTCTTTGGGCTGTAACCCAAACACATCTGCCACCACCTGCGCACAGACCGTGACATGGCCTTGCCCTGCTGGGGCTGAAGCAATAATCACAGTCACACCACCCAGCAAGTCTATGCTCACCGTAGCAGATGCAATCCCTCCGTTTTTTGGGCCTGCTTTGGCACGCTGCTCGGGCGTCAACGCAATCGTGATATAGCCCATGTTAGAAATAGACGGTTCTACAATGGCGGCATAGCCTATGCCATATAGCTTACCTTCCGCTCTAGCTTGATCCCGTCGTTGTAGTAGCTCCTTCAGCCCGCCCTCTTCAATCGCCGCTTTCATGGCTCGCGGATAATCCCCCGAGTCCAATAAAGCACCTGCTGCTGCACGATAAGGAAAGGCTTCTGGCTGAATAAAGTTGCGCTCATATATGGATAACGGATCTACCTTTAGATACTGCGCAATACGGTGAACCATTCGTTCTAAGGCGAAGTACACCTGCGGGCCACCAAAGCCTCGCACTAGACCCGAGGGCATCTTGTTGGTGACCACCACGCGATTACGTACTTGCAGATCAGCAATGCGATACGCCCCAGTTAATAGGCCGTGCATACGATAAAACGTTGCTGGCTCTGGCGCTCGCAAATAAGCTCCCACATCATCAAACTGATCTAGGTCTATAGCATTAATTTTTCCATCGCTATCAAATGCGGCCCTAATCGTCGCCTTACGGCCATTTGCCGCTGTTGCTGCACTAAGATGCTCTAGCCTGTCTTCAACCCACTTAACTGGTGCTCCACCCACTTTTCTTGAGGCTAAGCACATCAACACAACGGCGGTAAACACCGCTTGTTTCACTCCAAAGCTCCCGCCCGAGTCTGGCGCAGAGCGGTGACGTAATCTATTGCCTGGTACTTTAAGTGCCAACGACATCACCGCATGCATGGAGAAAGGCCCCATGAAGTTTGAGCAGACATCGTAGCCTTCATCACCTGGCAAGTGCTCCGCGATGACAACCCCACACTCAATAGGCGTACAGGAGTTTCTCGGGTACTCAATATCTAGCGATAAGCTGTGATCGCTCTCTTCAAACCTAGCTTGAGGGTTGCCATACACAAATGAGCGGTCATGCAATACATTGCTTTCAACGGCCTCGTGCAAAATGGCAGCGTCCGTAGAGATAGCAGTATCAATGCTACTTACCGCGGGCAACGACTCAAACTCGATGACTATGCCATCTAAGGCGTCCTCTGCCAAATACCGATCTTCGGCAATCACTACAGCAATTGGCTCACCCACATAGCGAACCTTATCCATGGCCAATGCCCACATTTCCATAGGCACTTTCACACCGTTAATAAACGGCTTTGACCATGCGCGCACATCTGCTGAAGTCAGCACCCCACGTACACCAGGCATTTTTTCTGCGCGCGACACATTAATAGATACGATCCGTGCGTGTGCATAGCTTGAGCGATAGACGGCCGCATGCAAGGTGCCTGGCTTGATCGCTAGATCATCGCCAAAACGCCCTCTGCCTTGTAACAAAGGAATGCTTTCAAAGCGCTCAACTCTCTGCCCGACAAACCTGCTTGTAGGGTTTGTTGGCATACTTTCCACTGTGCTCATGCACTGTCTCCGAAAATACCCTGCTCAGAGCCAACTCAACTTGCTGTAGTAGTTTTCGTTGTTGTCTGGCTCTGTATTGCTCTTACCTGTACTCACTATGTGCTTTATTTTGATGAGTTAAATAAGAGTGCAAACATCTGGAAACAGTATAGGAATGAGAGGCCCTATCCCTTTTACCTAACAGTCGGCCCAATTACCTTTGAGTCTGATTATTCATCTCTAGCTCGTCTTGCCCACTGCTATGCAGGCATAATCATTCACATCAATACCCAAAGCGATACATGGGCGTGCACAACGCCGCCCTAATGCTGTCATCAGTTATTTATAAAAATGATAAATGAGCGCGAGCTACGCCTCAGCGAGACGAGAGTTTTATGGAAAATTTGGATGTTCTAGTACTACGCAAACTCAGTGTTTGGCGTAATGAAGGCAAAAAAGCCATCTTAGCTACCGTTACACGCACCTGGGGATCCTCACCTAGACCTCTAGGTTCTATCATGGCCTTGTGTGAAGACGGCGCGGTAGTAGGTTCAGTATCCGGAGGGTGTATAGAGGACGACCTTATCCGGCAATACACCGTAGGAAATGAAAAGGCGGCTTTGCAAGAAGAGGCCTCTATACCTAGACTGGTCACCTATGGATTAAGTGCTGAAGAGGCATTTAGATTTGGCCTACCTTGTGGCGGCACACTAGAAATTCTGTTGGAGTTCAACCCAGAGGCTACAGCACTACAGCAATTGGTAGCGGCATTGGACCAAGGCCTGCTCATGCAGCGCTCAGTCAGTCTACAAGATGGTTCTGTAGCTCAGCAGCCCATCACTAGCCCATCGCCACTTAGCATCGACAAAAACAGCCTAAGTACCTCTTTTGGCCCTGAATATAGAATGCTACTGATTGGTGCAGGCCAACTCACAGAATATGTAGCCACCATGGCTTTATTCAGCGGCTTTAGCGTCACCATTTGCGACCCACGTATAGAGTATCGTAATAGTGTCTCTATAGAAGGCGTAACAATAGTGTCCGATATGCCTGATGACGTGGTCACAGCATTCAACGCCGACAGCCGTAGCTGCATCATAGCGCTAACCCACGATCCTAAATTAGATGACCTAGCCCTAATGGAAGCCTTGCACACTAAAGCCTTCTATGTGGGAGCCATAGGCTCACGGCGTAATAATCAAGATCGCCAAGAAAGACTGATGCAGCATTTTGATCTGAGTGCCGAACAACTTAATAAGCTACGCGGTCCTATAGGCATCTACATAGGCAGTAAAACTCCCGCAGAGATTGCCATCAGCTTGATGGCTGAAGTCATTGCAATTAAAAATGGCCTAGTCTTACCCAATAGTATGCAGGTGGCCCATGCTAAAGAGAAACTGGCTCAGCAGGCAGCGTAGTAATAGAAGATAGTAATTAGCAGAGCTCTGGCTCTGCTTGTATCGGTTCTTTGCAGCGGTTTTTTCGTTTTGCCCAGACGTAAAAAAGCCCCGCATCGGTTGGATGCGGGGCTTTTGGTGTAAGAGCCTGACGATGACCTACTTTCACACATGAATATGCACTATCATCGGCGCGAAGGCGTTTCACGGTCCTGTTCGGAATGGAAAAGGGGTGGTGCCACCTTGCTATGGTCGTCAAGCGTAACTGGCTTGCTCACATGCTCATCGAGCATGTCAACTAAATCTGGAATTAGCACAACCACATCAACAGTATGATGCAGTGTTTCATGTTTGGGATTGCGTTTTGTACTGCTAAATTTGTTTGAACGACACTTAAAACTTATAACCTTAAGAGTTATAGGATCAAGCCGCACGGGCAATTAGTACTGGTTAGC